>CAWJPL010000022.1:0-141149 GCA_963844695.1 uncultured Actinomycetes bacterium | reverse complement strand
CGGGCCATATCAGAACTCTTGGCTGGGGGACCTTGATTGGCTTTTTACAACGCGTGACGGCATTGTCCATCATGCTGAAGACCAGCGACCACTTGTAGTGGCTCGGATAACGAAGCGACTATTGGTCTCTAGCCCGGAGGCTTATCGGCTTTCAGCCCCAAACGCCCAGCGTGCTGCGATGATTGCTCAAACGCTGATTGAGACATGTCTAGCACACCTGAAGGCTTCGATAGCGGGTTGGGCACAGATGAGACAGCGGATTGTCAGCGCTGATGCCCAATCATCGCCAGATACTGACACGGAGCGTACATGGAGCCAGTGCCCGCGACCGCTTGTATGCCATATCCAGCCAGGTTGTCCGGGACTGATGCTGGCCTCGGAGGTGTCTCTGGAGAGTCCGCGGTGGGCGGTCGCGGACCGAACGCGTTGGTGTCGGTCGCGGGTGTCAGGCCGGTGCCGGATCCTGGCAGTCGGGACCTTATGGCGCCGGGCCACGAGGCCTCGTTGAGGGTCCGTCCTCCTGATAGGTGCCGATCTCTTGCCGTGGAAGATCAGCGTCAAGGGTGGCGCTTGCGCCATCGCGTTAGCGACGCGAGCGGAGCGAGCGCCCTTGATGGTGATCTTGCGCGGCGACAGGATGCCCGGCGCGAGGAGGACGGCCCGGCACCTTCGAGCGTACGGCCACCCGGTACAGACACCATCGCGAAAAGATCCCTCGTTTGTAAGGCACGCCATGCTGTCGGAAACCGTCCGTGAGTTGGGTGACTCCTGTCGGCTCCATCTGTGCCGAGCCGGTCTTGTCGGGTGTCGCTGCGGTCAGAGATGAGTGGTCAGGTTGGCCTGCGCGGCGGCGGGCGGCTGATCGCTTGTATGCCATATCCAGCCTGCTCGTCTAAGGGTGGGCTGACTTCGCTAGTCGTCCCGCCCCTGTCTATACCGAGCCACTGTAAGCCAGGCTTGTTGGTGTCGGTCACGGGTGTCAGCCGACCAACTGGACTGTTTACATATGGGTGACAAGTGTTATAAGCAGAGCAACGGCAATCAGTATTCCGATGCTAACAGCGACAACCGCCTGTTTAGAGCCCGGGAAACCTAGTTGGATGGTTGAGGTATCTTGTTCGCTGTCGGCTATTGCACTTAGAGCTGCGGCGCCTGCTGCTGCATTAAGTGAAGATTTTAACCTCAAGCCGCTTTGCGCCGATCGGTAAAGTCTAGAAAGTCATCGTTGGCCATATCCCAAAAAGCATTCTCAGCCAGTTCACTGTTTAGCCCAACCAACCGATCGGCGGCCTCAAGGCGGTCGTCCAGATCAATAGCATCATCGTTCGCCATGTCAGCATAAGCTTCTGCAGCGGACTCCTTATCCAACCCAGCCAACCGCTGGGCGGCCTCAAGGCGGTCGTCCAGATCAATAGCATCATCGTTCGCCATGTCAGCATAAGCTTCTGCAGCGGACTCCTTATCCAGCCCAGCCAACCGCTGGGCGGCCTCAAACCGATCTTCTGTATACTCTGAATCATCATTTGCAATGTTGGCAAACATCTGTGCGGCAAAGCTATCCAAACTAATTGCTTCTTCTTCCGAGACAGGCATCGAAGATGCTTCATGCTCTGGCTCCTGCTCGGCTTTTTTGCCAGTTCCCAAGTGCACGGCAACATTCTTGGCAAAGATAAACTTATCGGCTAGATCGTATTTCGCTGGTTCGGTAGAGGCAAGCCGAATGATGTGAGACGCGTCCGAAGATGCGGATAGATTGTACCAAAAGTAAGATCCGCGGGTGCATCTGGAATACCTGATCTAAGCAGATCAACAAGGTGGGCCGTGAAGGAAATGCCCTTACCATCCTGCTGATCGGGTGGAGGCACATGTGCAGCCCGGTTGCGTGTAGTGGCTGTCAGAGTGTATACGCCCTCAATGAGGCTGATATCGGCTACTGCCCTTTCAGAGGCTTCACCCATGGCTTCAATCGCTTGTCCTGCAAAGCAGCAATCAAGGATTACGCACCGCATACGGGCAGGACTCTCGCGCAGAGCATCAGCCACGACCGACCAGGGCAGCCCTGTAATTTTTGCAGGTCCCACAATGTTGTCTGTCAAAGCAGCTCTGATTAGACAGTGTGCCGTGCCCTACATAATATATGAGGAACACTTCGTAGGTCGCCATGGCTAGTTTCGTGATCTGTACGGTCAGGTCTCTAACTGATGACGGGTTGTTGACGACCGTGATTGAGTCTGGCTGCCAGGCACAAATCTTAGGGTCAGACAACACTTGTTGCATAGCCGTTAGGCTATTGCGAGCCGCTTGTATGGACGGGAATTCTGGGTCTTCATAAGCAGAGACACCGATTAGCAACGCGTAAGAGCCATTCCCGAACCTGTAATTAGTTGTCATCGTTAGTTTCTAGGATCTGGCGCAGTAGTGGTGTTACGTCGCGTATGGTCTCGAGATCGAGGATGATTGAGCGACCGGCGGCTTCGACTCTGACTTTAACGGTCGTCCTCCGTGTTTGCAGCCACGTGATTAGAGATGAGGCAAGAACGGTGCCAGCACCTCCTGAGCTGAGTGCAACCGTCAGCAAATCTGGGACCGATCCGAGTTCCGTCTGTTGCACCGGCCCATGAACAATATGGCTTCGGCCGCGCAGGCTATGCTCGTCGTTTAGCCATTCAGCTAGCGTATGCAGGTCATCTAGAGAGCCTTTTTCAATCTCGATCTGTGCTTCCACCTTTAACTAACTTCTTGTCGTGCACCATCGTTCGCTTCGCTGACATACGTTGGAAGGACTCAGGATATGCTGCTCCGCTGGCTGATGTTCGTGGTTTGCAGAAGCTCCGTGGCGCGCCATCTTCATTGCACACCCGCTCCCGCGCGGGATTGTTCGCTCCTAGGCATCCTCCCGATAGGCGCTGAACGAGCCGCTGGAAGATCACTGTCAAGGGTGCCCGTAGGGCATCACGTGTGACGCCCGTAGGCGCGCCCTTGACGGTGATCTTGCGCGGTTCAACGATGGATCGCCGGGAGGATGGCAGCTTTGCACAGCGCGCGGTGGCGCTGGTTCGTTGCGGCGCCCCATTTGGCGCGCCCGTTTCCGGGGGCCTGAGCGCGCCGACGCCGCCGTGGCCCGAAGGGCCTAAGAGCGGTGGCGGCGCCCGGCGTACGACGTCCCCGGGTTAACCGCGGCCCGCTTCAGGCGGGAGTGCGCCGCGTCGGTCGGCGCGACTTCGCGTGCCGCTGCTCTAACGCCAGCTGGCGGCCCGGTTCCGGCGCGCTCCGCGCGCCCTTGAAACCGTAGAGAAATTCCTCACGGGATCGTGTAACCATGTACGAGGTCCCCCCGCTGCGAGCGGAAGAATCACCCAAAGGAGTTGGTGTGTTAGTATGACGAGGAGGTCGCATCTCTACCTGGATTGACATTGGCTGTAGAGACTCCCAATGGGGTGTGTATCACAGGCAAGTTCCCGACGCGTCTCCGCTTGTATCCGGGGTTGAACAAGGTGTGGCAGCGGAAGATGCTACGCGATCTGCTGTAGCACGCTGGGGAATGCCTGATTTCGTTTATCGGCCGGTCATACGTCAGCTGGGTTCTGGCACACGTGAATTGGGCGACGCGATTTTGCTTGTAGGGCATCGGGCCGTTGTTGTCCAAGTAAAAAGCCGCCATGCGGCTGGAAACGATGAGACCCGGGAGGACAGCTGGGTAAGGAAGAATGCACTCCAGGCGCTTCGACAAGCACGGGGCACAGTTCGTTCCTTGCGAGCAGCGCCGCACGAAATGGTCAATCTGCGTGGTCGGGGAATACGCATCGATGGGAATCTGCTTGACTGGTTTGCTGTCGTCGTTGTTGATCATCCAAATATTCCCGAGGGAATAACTATTGTTGACTCTCAGATCGATTTGCCAGCGATTGTTCTCCTGAGACGCGACTGGGAGTTTCTGTTTGACCAGCTTCGATCGACATACGCAGTTATCGAGTACCTGCATAGAGCATCCGCTGACGGTTCCACCCTGGATCTAGGGGAAGAGCCGGTTCGCTATTATTCGTTGGCGCAAGATGATGCGGAAAAATCGCCAAGCGTTACCGAAATACCATTCGTTCCTGGTATGCGTCGTATCTCTACACCACGACTCCCTCTTGCTCCAGCCGCGCGCGATGATACCCGCGCTCACATGCTCCTTCGGGTCATAATGGAGGATATCGCCCTCATTCCTATTCCTGATGAAGTTACAGAGGATCGCCTGCTGATCGGTACTATCCGAACTCGATGAACTGCCTGTTGGGTATAGGACGGGGCTTGGTCGCGCTATCTTTGAGATGATGCGTATGGTTACACAGGCACCTAAGAGTGAGATCGCATGGCGCTTTAGGCGCATCGGCGACGACGAAGATAACAAGCCTCATCTAGTGTTCGGTGTCTGCAATAGACAACACGACGATCGTATTAATGAGGCATTTATACAGTACGTTATGCTGCGGCATCAGGAGTATGGCGAAGATCGCAAGGGGGGCGTGAATGATCTTCATTCGGTAGGCATTCTGCTGACACCGCGTTCTCATAGCATCCGGCCATGGGATACCACGATGGTTCATATCTCAGGCGATCTTGAGCTCACACTAGCCGAGCTTACCCAGATAAGGGATTTTTGGTCGCGGTGACCATGGGAGAAGCTAACTCAGCTCACCGTCTATGTATGTGCTGCGACAGTACGTATGCCAGGCAACTATGTACCGACTTCGGCCTGGTGTAGATGATTCGATTGCCCGAATCGGCATTCTTGGTTGGTATCTTGAACATGGCTCAGCGTATGTGAGCTAAGCCGCTGCCGTCCTACCATTGCCTGCAGTTGGTCAAGATAGTTCTCGGTGGCTTGCTCAGCTGGGTACCGCTGCCTGAGAGCTCTGCTCAGGTCACGGCTGACCATCGCAAGCGAGGGCAGCGACTTGCGCGGTCCAGTTAAGGGCCGTTCGCCATCGTGAATCGCTTGTTCGATGTCGCCTTGGCGGGCAGCGACGACTCCGAGGGTGATCCGGCTTCGGCGAGGCGCATGGGTGCGCGTTCGGTGCCGTCGAAGTCGGTGCTGGCCTGGATCACCTCGTCGGCGAGGGTCTCGGCCATCTTGTCTTCGGCCAGCATGCCGGTAGCAGTCCATGGCGTAGAAGTCGAACTTGGTCGGGTCGACCACGAAGTGGTGATCCAGGTTCTCCGGGTACGGCATGGAGTCCAGCAGCCGCCGTCCGTGGTCGAGCGCGACCTCGGTCTGCCGCCGGTCACCGATCCGCGCCCAGGCCTTGGCTTCCTGGGCGGCCAGCTGCACGGCGACGCTGTGGTGCGGAGCCACGTCGGTTCCGGCCCGGGCCGCCGCGATGACGCCGTGGTAGTCCCCGGCTGGTGAGGTTCATCCAGGCCCGGATCTCCTGCGCCCAGCCTGAATCTCGGCGTGGTCGGCTTCGGTGCCGAGCGACAGCGCGGCCTGGCGGGTGGTCTCCGCTGCCTGCCGGTTGCCGGTGTCGTACTCGACGCACGCCGAGCAGCAGCGTGACCCATCCGGCCTGGACCAGATCTCGCGGTGCTGTTTCGAGGGTGAGCCGCTGCCCCTGGAACTGGGTGATCCGGCGCAGCCATGCCCGGCCCTCGGTCAGCAGCTGGTCGGCGGGCATGAACGGGTACTCCGAGCACAGCCTGTCGGCCATGACCCGCAGCCCGTTCAGTGTCGCGTCGTCCAGGTCTGAACGCTGCAACCGGCTGACCAGCTCCAGCGTGTCCATCCCGGTGACGGCCAGCACCTCGCCGTCGGCGTCGTGCCGCGGTGGCACCGGGAACATCGCGTGCGTGACCGTCCCGAAGTTCTGGCGATGATCGGCTTGTAGAAGTCACCGGGCATGACCTCGCCGGACTCCCAGCGCTTCCACTGGCGCACCAGGCTCGCATCGTCGGGCATTTTCTCGTCGGTCCGGCGTGGGCTCGCATCGCCCGGACCGCGTCGGCCTGGCTCCAGCTGCGTGCCTCGCGCTCGTTGGTCATCCGGCGCGCCCACGCGGGCCGGTCCTCGATCATCGCGTTCACTCCCTCGGGAGTCGGGCCTCTTTCGAGTGTCGCAGATCAGGCCGGGTGACACGCATGGTGACACCCGGGTGTCACCCCGCTGTCTGATCCTGACACCCGGCCTGTCACTAGCCGTGCACGTGCCATTACGCCACTTTCGGGCCATGGCCAATCCCGGCCATTCGCAAATGCAGCCCCAGAAGGGGCTGCGGAAGGAGTGGTTGTCATGCGTCTGATGCTCGACACCTCGGCGGTGGCTTCCAGGTCACCAGGGCCGCGGAGGCGCGCAAGGACTTCGGCAAGGACGTGCAGAAGGTGGACCGCGACACTGGCCGCCCGCAGTGGGTGGTGGAGGTGCTCGCGCAGGACAACGAGCGTGGCGAGGTGATCCGGGTCACGGTGACTGGTGACCAGCCCAAGGTGACCCCGGGTCAGCCAGTCCGCTTCGACGCCCTGGAGGCGATCGCCTGGAACAACAACGGCAAGGCAGGCGTGGCCTACCGTGCCGCCGCGATCCACCCGCTCAGCCCGCCCGCGCCGCCTAGTCCAGGCGCTGCCTGCCGGCGATCCCGCGTGAGCAGGGACCGCTGCCTCCGCAGACTGTCGTGTGCATGACCAACGAGGAAGGACACCCGCTGCCATGACCAGCAGCACCGCAAGATCAAGGCCGCCAGCTGACGGCGGCACCGCCGAGAGACCCGAAGCCTGGCATCGCGGCTCGCCGTCATGCGGCGCAGGAAGCCCGAGGGCCTGGTCACTACCGGCCTGATCGACGCCCTGTACGAGGCCCAGCGACGCCCGCTCACAGGAACGGCCTCACTAGACCTGCAACCGGCGGTGATCCCGGACGCCCACTCGGGAGCGTACTGCTGGAGGCGCTGGCCTGCCTGGAGACCGCAGATCACTACCTGCGGATGCTCGACGGCGTGATCGACACCAGGAAGAGCCCGCTCTCGGAGGCTCCGAGTCCCTGCGCGGTGACATGAGTGCCGGGCCTGGAGGACTCCCATCCTCCGGCCCGGCCGCCACCGTCCCCCCCGCCCTCTCACAAGCAAAGTTAGGAGTTCGTGGCATGTTCCACGTTATCAGCGCAGCCGGGCCCGCCTAGCACGGCGGATCGCCGACCGGCAGGCGCTCCCGTTCGAGTACGCGGCCTGGCACGGCTGGGAAGTCCGCCACGTCGAGCGCGGGACTACGCGTTCCGTGACCCGCGGTTCGGCCAGCTGGCCGCCGCGCGCACCGCACCGGCCGACACCGGTGACACGCAGCTGGGCGCACGCCGCGACCGCGGCCCGGATCCGCGCCCTGGACCCCGGTCACCGAGCCCGTGATTCGGGAGGGGTGCCTAGATGGCGTCGAAGGCGAACCCGCGCAATCACCGCAACAACCCGTATGCCCTGGACATGTTCGCCGCCCAGGTGCATCACTCCGCGGCCGGGGCCCTGTTCCGGTTCCGCACCGAACTGTTCGTCCTGCTGATGGGCCTGGGCGCCTTCCTGGCGCTGGCCCGCATCGCGTGCCCGTTGTGGGCGCTGGTCATCCTCGCCGGTCTGGTCCTCGCGCTGTTCGCGCTGCCCTGGACCCGGCGGTTTGTCATCCGCCGGGCCTGGTGCGTGATCTCCCGGCACCGGCTGCAGCGGGTGTTCTACGAAACCCGCATGCACACCCGGTCGGGGCGGCTGTCCCTGATCTTGTGGATCCGGCCTACTCAGGTGGGTGAACGGGCCTGGTCTGGTGCCGCGCTGGCATCTGCGCCGAGGACCTCGAAGCCCACACCGGCGAAATCGCCGCCGCCTGCTACGCCCGCGAAACCCGCGTCGCCAAATCGGCACGCTGGGCGCAGCTCGTCACCGTCGATATCGTGCGCCGCGACACCCTCGCCCCGGACACCGTCGTCCCATCCGGCCTGGCACCCACCGTGCCGCAGGCCACCGCTAAGGGACGCACCTGATGACCAGGACGAGATCCTGCTGACGCGATCCGCGCCTCCCGGCAACGCATCGACAGCGAAATCTACGGGCTGCACGCCCTGGTCATTCACGGCCGGATTCGTGTCCGTCTCCACCCGCCGCTGCAGCTGGCCGACCTGGCCGCCGCTGCTGGCCTCCCCATCTCCGCCATCCGAGCCGTCCGCATGGACGACGACAGCGGAGACATCATCACCTGGATCAGCCGCGCTCTGCGGGCCTGACGATCCAGCCTGACCGGCCGCCTGAGACGGCCATGACGGGATGTCCCCGGGTCACCGAGACGAGCCCGGGGGCTCCCCGCCCCTGTCCATGGCACCCGCGAAAGGAAGGAAGTGAACGCCATGACCTCGCAGACGCGTGCCCGCCCGGCCGTTGTCGATCTGGCAGCCGGTGCACCTGGGCACCGACGAAATGGGCACGAGTCCATGTCACCCTCGCTGAGCGGAACATGCTCATCGGCGGGGAACCCGGCGGCGGCAAGTCCGTCGCCCTGCAGCTGATCGTCGCCCACGGCGCCCTCTCCGCTGATTGCCGGCTGATCCTGGTCGACGGCAAGCGCGTCGAGCTCGGCCTGTGGCGCGACTGCGCGCGAACAGTTCATCGGCCCGTCGATCGACGACGCGATCGACACCCTGCGCTGGCTGCAGGACAAGATCGATGAGCGGACCGAATGGCTGCTCGATCACAAGAAGCGGAAGATCACCCCGGACATGGGGCTGCCGGTCTACCTGATGGCCGTCGATGAGATCGCCTACTTCTCCGCCACCGCCGGAACCCCGACAGAGCAGAAGGTGTTCAACGCCCTCAACCGCGATGTCGTCGCCCGCGGCCGGGCCCCCGGCATCATCGGCATCGAGGCCACCCAACGCCCCAGCGCGGACATCATCCCGACCTCGCTGCGGGACCTGTTCGGCTACCGGTGGGCCTTCCGCTGCTCCACCGAAGCCAGCTCCGACACCATCCTGGGCCACGGCTGGGCATCCAAGGGCTACACCGCCGAGGACATCGACCCCCAGGCCCGCGGGGTGTCCTGGCTGCGCGCTGAAGACGGCATCCCCCGCCGCGTCAAGGCCGCCTACCTGTCCGATGACCACATCATCGCCCTGGCCGAGCAAGCCGCCGCGCTGCACACCACGGCCGGGCCCGCACTGGTGAAGGCAGCAAGGTCATCCGGTTCCGTGAGGGTGACGCCGCATGACCCGTCCCGCCGCGACCGCTGCCAGGCGGGGTGTTCGTGAAAAGAAACGAACAACGCCCCGGCTGACCGCACATATCGATTACCAGCCCGCCGGGCTGGACCTGTCCGGCCGCCGGGTCAAGGAGGCCTACCACGCCATCACCGACCAGGCGGTCAGGGTCGGCATCCTGACCCGCTGGCCAGGCGACGCCCTCTGCGGCGCACCCGGCCCGTGGGCTGACATCCCCGATGGGCTGTTCGCGCCGCACGTCAGCTGCCGGGCCTGCCTGCACATCACCGCCAACGAGCACATCACGATCACCGGCGGCATGCCATGACCGCCCTGCGGCGTGAGGACAGCTGCCCGGCCTGCGGCAGTGAGGACGTCCAGCCGTTCGCCCTCATCGTCGGCGCGGCCGAGACCTACGGCTATCAGTGCCTGGCCTGCACGGTCACCTGGACGGTGATGCAGACCCCGACCCCGCCGGATGCCCGCGTCCTGCGCGGCGTGAAAGCCACGACGGGATGAGTGTCCCGGCGCTGGCCCTGGCCCCCGTGCTCATCGACCCGCGCACGGGGACCGGAGCGAACACCGGACCCTCAACGCCAACTGCTCGACCGCACCAGCCGCGACGACTACCACCCCTGGCTCGCCGGGACCACCGCCACCGGCGGCTGCGTCCGCCCCGTCCGCCTGCACGGCACGATCCGCGACCTGGACCCCGCCACCGGCGAGATCCTCCGCACCCTCGACACCGACACCCTGCCCGACAAGGTGATCTACACCCCGTGCGGCGACCGCCGCGCCTCAGTCTGCCCCGCCTGCGCGGAGACCTACCGGCGGACACCTACCAGCTGATCCGCGCCGGGCTCACCGGCGGCAAAGGCATCCCCGAAACGGTCCGGGCGCATCCGTGCGTGTTCGCCACCTTCACCGCCCCCGGCTTCGGCCCCGTGCACACCCGCCGCCAGCTACCCGGCGGCCGCGCCGCCCGGTGCCGCCCCCGCCGCAAAACCAGCCTCTGCCAGCACGGGCGGCGCCTGTCCTGCGGCCAGCGGCACAAAGACACCGACCCCCGCCCTCGGACGGCCGCTGTGCCCGGACTGCTACGACTACTCCGCCGCCGTCGTCTGGAACGCCCACGCCCCCGAACTGTGGCGGCGGACCACCATCGCGATCCGCCGCCAGCTGGCCCGCGCCGCGAAGGCTGCCGGGGCCGGGAAGGTGCAGCTGTCGTACGCCAAGGTGGCCGAGTTCCAGGCCCGCGGCCTGGTCCACTTCCACGCCATCTTCCGCCTCGACGCCACCACCGACGACGGCGACCTGATCCCGCCCGCCCTGGACGCCGCGCAGCTGACCGACGCCATCACGCCGGCCGCGCGGCCTCGACGTGGTTCGCCACCGTCGCCCACCCGACCCGCCCGGGGCTGGGACATCCGCTGGGGCGCGCAGCTCGACACCCGCACCATCGCCCTCCCGGCTACGGCCGACGGCCAGGTCCCAACATCGCGGTGGCGTCCTATCTGGCGAAGTACGCCACGAAGTCGACCGAGGCAGTCGGCACCATCAACGCCCGGATCACCGCTGATAACGTTTCCTACTACGGCAACACGCGCAGTCATCAGGGCAGGCTGATCCGCGCCGCCTGGCACCTCGGCAGCCACACCGCCCCCGACTTCCGGGCCCTGCGCCGCTGGGCTCACATGCTCGGCTACCGCGGCCACTTCGCCACCAAATCCCGCCGCTACTCCACCACCCTGCGGGCGCTGCGGCAGGCCCGCGCCGACTACCGCCGCCGCCAAAGGCCACTCCCAGAGCACGGCCACGACGGCCAGGCCGCCGTCATCACCGTCACCAGCCTGGAATGGGCCGGGATGGGCTGGCGCACCACCGGCGATGCCCTCCTCGCCCTGTCCGCCGCCGCCCGGGCCCGCGACCACGACCAGGCCGCCCGCGACCACACCCAAGCCGCCTGACTGTTCATGAAGGAGAAACCATGGACCATCTGTCCGATGGCGATCTGCTGCATGGTGACTGGTACAGCACCGAGGAGGTCGCCAAGCTCATTGGCGTTGACCCATCCACTCTGCGCCGCTGGCGGACCGGCCATATCCCGCAGGGTCCGGCCTTCGTCAAAATGTCGTCCCGGGTCACGATGTACAGCGGTGACGACGTCCGGCGCTGGCTGCTCAGCCGCCGCATTGACCCGGAACGGGCCGCGTGATGACTCAGCAGATGCCACCGCTGGGCGTGTCGCTGTCCTCGGATATCGAGTACCGGCCGGATCGCCCCCACCCCTACCGGGCTCGAGTTCGGTGGATTGATCCCGTCACCAAGCAGCGCAAGTCGCGCTCCGAAGCGGCAGACACTTCCGACGCTCGCACAAGCGTGGATCGACGCCATGACCCAGGCAGCTCGCGGGGGAGTGGATCCCGTCGCGGCCACCATGAAGCTGGCCGACTACGGCAACGCCGTGATGCCCTTGGCGCTGCGCGGCCTGGAGCTCAAGACACTCGATCCGTATCTGGCCGGATGGCGGAAACGGGTGATTCCTGCGCTCGGGCATCTCCCAGTGCGGATGATCACAAACGGTGCGGTTGACCGGAGCGTGCACGCCTGGATCGCTGACGAATGCTCGCGCTCCACGGTCAAGAACAGCATCGCTGTCCTGACCCGGATCATGGAACAGGCCCTGCGTGACGGGATCATCGATCGCAACCCGGCCCGGGTGACCGGCTGGCAGCGCGAATACCAGCGCGCCGAAGATGAACTCGATGACCCGCGTTCCCTGGCCCTGGCCGACTGGGACGCATTGATTCGGCTCGCCGCCGCGCTAGTCGCCCGCTCGGCGGACCACTTCGCGGGCTGGGGTGACGTCGTCACCTTTGCAGCCTGCACCGCCGCCCGCATTGGCGAGGTATCCGGCGTCCGCCGCGCAGATATCGACACGCGCACCTGGATCTGGACCGTCCGCCGCCAGACCACCCCCGGCCCGGGCGGCCTGATCGACAAAGCCACCAAAGGCAAGCGGGCCCGGAAAGTGCCGATCATCGAGGAAGGGCGCGAGCTGGTCGCCCGCCGCCTGGACGTCATCAACGCGGACCCGGATGCCCGGCTGTTCACCGGCCCCCGCGGCGGCCGGATCAGCACCGCGGTCCTTCGTGACGCCACGCATTGGGATGACGTGGTGACCGGGCTCGGCTATGAGCACCTGCGTCGGCACGATCTGCGGCATACCGGGCTGACCTGGATGGCTGACGCGGGTGTCCCGGTGCACGTCCTGCGGAAGATCGCGGGGCACGGCTCGCTGACCAGCACGCAGCGGTATCTGCACCCGGATGAGCGGTCGATCACCGAGGCGGGCGATGCCCTGACGGCGCATCTCAGCGTCCGACGGTCCCCAAATGGTCCCCAGCTGCGGGTCGTCTAGGCTGTCATGCGCTCTTATGCCTCAATGACAAAAGGCCCGCTGACCTGGGCGGAGTGCCCTGATCAACGGACCTTGCCAGCTGGTCGGGACGGCCGGATTTGAACCGGCGACCCCTTGACCCCCAGTCAAGTGCGCTGCCAAACTGCGCCACGTCCCGTACTGCGTTTCGTGCTCTGACGGGGCTCCCGCTAGCCAACTGCTGCCAACCGGGGGAGTCAGCAGCCCTCAGGATGCCTCGCCGAGGAGTCGTTGACCGGCTCCACGTGGTCAGACAATACCGCAACATCGGGCCGGCAGACGCCCTCGGTGACCGCTGTCCCGTTGTGCCCACCGGGTAGCTGATCTTCCCGGCGCACGTACCGTCATCTCACCCGGTCCTGGCCGGCGTTCCGGACCGACCGGCCGACTTGAGGAGCTCTGCTCCCAACGGGACCGCGAACGACATCAGAGCGCGGCCGGGCCACCCTGCGGCGCGGTCTTCGTTCCGGTAAGGGCGATACCCGCGTGAGGCACTTCTTCTTCGGAGGCCTCCCGAGATGGCTCCTTTGTAGCTCGAAACTAGCAGCGAATCCGAGGTGAGCCTCCTGGAAGGCAGCCGGGCCGTCCGCCGCTCGCAGAGACCTGGTTTTCCCGGACCTGGACCAAATGGCAATGCGACATCGAACTGCTACGCACTCGTGTCTCACGCTAGACTACACAGCCGTGTGCGGTCTGTACTGCGAGAGCGTGCGCCATTAAGAGTCTGTAAGAAAATAAAATAAGGAAGGTCACAGTGACTGAATTCGCGTATGTGGAGCCGAGGTCTCCCAGGGGTACAGCGCGGTTGTCAGATGTTGAGAAAATAGCTGACAACCTGAAGGGGGGCTCGCTGGCCGTCTTGCCGACCGAAACTGGCTACATGCTTGCCGCGCTGGCCACGTCCACGGCCGCCCTTGAGCGTGCTTTTACCGTGAAAGGGCGGAACCCAGCCGACGTCATGCATGTTGGCTGCGCGTCGCTGGCGATGGCCGAGACTGCCGGAATTCTCAGCGCAGCGGCAATCCGTCTTCTCGGCGAGTTCACGCCCGGGCCGCTCAGTGTGATTGTCAACAAGACCGACCTCTTGCCAGATCGTCTGGTTACCCTGAAAGGGACGGTTGGGATCCGCGTCCCGGACCACGCGGCGACGCTGCAAGTAATTAACGCAGTGGGCAGTCCGGTGACGGCTACCAGTCTTAATCCTAGCGGTTCTAAGCCAATACCTGTCGACCGGGACTCTCTTGAGTCCCTTAACTGGCCCGAGAATGAACTGATATACGTCTTGCGGGATGACCGTTCAATTGCGTACGACCGCCCCTCGACTCTGGTCAGAGTTTCAGGGGATGAGGCTGAGATCCTGCGGGCCGGACCAATCTCTGAAGCAGAGATTCTTAGAGCTTCAGTGGCTTGATCGGCGCCGCAACCAGCGACGGGTCGCTCTTCCAGTCCACCCCGGGCATGTCCACGTACAGCTCGATCTCGTTCCCGTCCGGGTCGGTGATGTACAGGCTGTGCGTGACCGTGTGGTCGCTGGCCCCGACCACGTTGACCGCGTTGGCCTCCAGGGCGCGCAGGGCCTCGCGGAGTTCGTCGTCGCTGTCGCCGATCTTCAGGCCGAAGTGGTACAGCCCGACCCGCCGGCCCGGCGGGAGGTTGGCCGCGTCCTCGCCGACCTCGATGAGCAGCAGTTCGTGGTGGGTACGCCCGGACGGGGAGGAGAAGGCCGCGGCCCGGAAGGGGGTGGGCCCGTCGCCGGGACCGCCCAGGATCTGGCGCCAGCCGAGCACGTCCCGGTAGAACGACGCGGAGCGATCGAGGTTGCGAACGTAGAGGACTAGATGTCCGAGTTCCTTGACTTCCATAGCTGGCGCTCCACGTGGCGGAAGGGGGCTGAATCCCGGGGCACATTAGTGCCAGCTTGCAGGGGTTTACGACCCTGCGTCCAGCACATGGACCTCAACCGGCAGCCACCCCGCTGTATGCCCATCGCCTTCTCCCGCTAACCCGCGATCAGCGCGGCAGCCGCGTGTTCCGCGCGAAGCGTGCCGCCTTTGGTCCCGACTGACCCGATGATCCCGGCCCACCGAGACGACCGGCCAGCAAAAGACCGGCCAGCAAAGACCGGCCAGCAAAAAGAGCTGGCTGCCCTCCCGGCCAAAGCCTGAGAGGACAGCCAGCCCGGATCAGTCCCGCGGCTACGCCACCTTGATGGGCTTATGCACCCGGTGGAAGCGGTTGTGATGGATGTGCGCGCGGATCCGGCCGTTCAGGTAGATCCCGAACCAGTTGTCGTGGATGAAGTTGCCGTGAATCCACACCTTGATCGCTGACGAGGCACCGACCAGGATCCCGGTCGTCCGCATGTCCGGGTGGTTGGTGACCGGCGGGCCCAGCCCGATCGTGTCGCCGACGATGTTGTTCTTGCCGATGTCGTTGTCCACGATCTGGTTGCCGCTCATCCGCTGTCCCCGGACGTGGGAGTGGATCGTCACCCCGGCCAGGCCGTTGCCGTAGATCTCGTTGTGGGCGACGTCGTTGTTAGACACCCGCTCGCCCTTGACCTCGGTGGCGATGACCACACCGGCTCCCGGCACCTTCTTGTTGAGCCCGTTGAAGGTGAGCAGGTTGTGCGCGACGTAGTTGCCCCACACCCCGGCTGTGGAGTGCCCGGCGATGATGACCCCGCAACCGCCCGGGTTGCGGGTGGCCTCGTTCCAGGTGACCGCGTCGAAGTGCGTCGGTCCCAGGTCGTCGGCGATCAGGAAGCCGCCGCCCTTGTTGTGCTCGGAGAGGTTGTGGGTCGCCAGCGAGTCTGACGTGCCGTTGAAGTCCACGCCCACGTCGCCGTTGTTCTTCAGCAGGTTGTGCGAGACCAGGACCCGCCGGCTGCGCGCTACGAGAATGGCGTCGAAACCGGCGTGCTCCACGGTGAACCCGGAGACCTCGACGTGCCTGGCGCCGAAGACGACCACGCCGCTGCCCCCCGGCAGCTTCTTGCTGATCGGCTTCTGGCCCCGGGCGTCGATGGTGGCGCCGTGCCGGCCGATCAGGGCCAGCGACTTGGTCACCACGGCCTGCACCTTGTAGGTGCCACCGCAGACGACCACCCGTTCCGCCCCTCGGCGCGGCGTGGATGGCCTGGTTGATGTGGCGGTACCGGGCCGTGGCGCACGACCGGTCGGAGTTCCCCGCCCGGCCGTGCTTGGACACGTAGACCGTGGACGACGCGGCGCTCGCCGCGGTGGCCCCCACGAGCGTGAATGCGGCCGCCCCGACGGCCGTGAGGCCGGCGAGCAGTCTTGAGACTTGTCTCATCCTCTGATCCCCCCTGATGACTACCTACCGTAGATAGTCATTTACGCAGAGTAGCGTAACCCTTACGAGGGCCATTACCGGGAACGCGCGCCGAACGGGGCACTGCGCGCCATGATTCTTCGTTGCCTTACTGGGGTAGGCCCCGCGTGACCCCGCGGCAGCCCTCGACCAGACGGAGCATCGGATGACGGCAGGGGGACCGGCCTGGGACGGCAGGCCGGGTGATCCTCGGGTAGCGCGGATCGACTACGACCCGCAGACCGTGCCGCTGCCCTACGGGACCACGTCCGGGGACCCGTACCGCAACTACGCCGACGACGGCCCCTACCCGGGTTACGGAGACGCCGGGCACTACCGGGAGGACCCGGACGAGGACTACTACCGCCCCGGCCGGCCCGCCTACCGCCGCCGCCGTCGCTGGCGGGTGCTGCGCTGGCTCCTGGGCCTCGTGCTGGCGCTGCTCATGCTCAGCGTGATCGCGTTCGGCGTGCTGTTCGCGCTGACCCCGTCGGTCGGCAACGCCCCCGCGCTGGCCCGGGCCATCGACACGGCGCATCACGTGGCCTACCCGGGACCGGCGGTGCCGCCGCTGTTCGCCGAGTCCCTGGTGGCGACCGAGGATCACCGCTTCTACTCCGAGCCCGGGGTGGACGTCTACGCGATCGCCCGGGTCGCTGCCGCCCAGGTCACCGGCCACGGCGACCAGGGTGGCGCGACCTTGTACCAGCAGCTGGCCAAGATGCTCTACACCTCCGGCCAGGGCGGGTTCAGCGTCGAGATCAAGCAGGTCATGCTGGGCGTCAAGCTCGACCTGTCCTACAGCAAGGCCAAGGTCCTGCGGATGTACGCCGACGTCGCCTACTTCGGCCACGGCTACTACGGCCTGGCCCAGGCCAGCTGCGGGTACTTCGGCGTCGTCCCGGCGCACCTGACCCTGCCCGAGGCGGCCACCCTGGCCGGGCTGGTCCAGGGACCCTCCGTGGACGACCCGATCGCGCACTACGCCCGCGGCCGGGCCCGGGAGGCGCACGTGCTGAGCCGGCTGGTCAACACCGGAAAGATCACTCAGGCCCAGTCCACGGCCGCCTACGCCGAGCAGCTTCCGCTGGTAGGCGGCAGCGGCACCAGCTGCAGCGGGCGCTAACCCCAAATTCGCCGCAACGAAAACCCCAGCGTCCGCAGCCCCCGCCCCGGCCACCTCGCCCGGGTATCCGGGGAACCGTGCCCGCTCGCCAGCCCGGCGCCTCGTGCCTCAGCCCGGGGGCGTTGAAGACCTCGTCAGCGCTGCTTAGCGGCGTGCCGGGGGCCAGCGGGGCGAGTGCCGTCACCGTTGCCCCCGCGTCCGCGGCGATGATCCCCGGTCCCGGGGGCGTAGCCCTCAGGCCGGCCGTAGTTCTCGGCCCCGCGGCCGAACAGCGTGGCCTCTTCGTCCAGGCCGACCGCGACCGCCTCCGCCACCTCGGCCTCCGGGAACCCGGGGGCGGGCGAGACAGGGTGATGGCCAGCGGCCGGCGCCCCGCTCGTGGGCTCCTGCGTCCGCCACACCCACTTGCGGTAAGACCAGAAGCGGAACAGCGTGCCCAGCCCGATGCCGCACAGGTTGGCCAGGTTGTACCAGATCTTGCCCTGCAGGCCGGCACCGTCCACCACGATCGCCACGCTGGCCAGCTGGATCCCCAGGCCGATCGCGTTGAATACGAAGAACAGCACGGTTTCCCGGCCCATACCGACCCGCTCGCGGTGCCGGAACGCCCAGTAGCGGTTGCCGAGAAAGGTCACCACGGTGGCCGCGATCGTGGCGGCCACCACGGCCTTGTACTTGCCCACACCCAGGTCGAAGTACAAGACGTCGGCGCCACCGAGGCTGACGATGAACCCCACCAGCCCCACCACGCCGAACTTGGCCGCCTCGTGAATCAGCACGCGGAACCGCTGATACAGCCTGCGAGTCAATCTCACCTGGCCGTCTTCCTCTCAGTCCGGCGGGGGCGGGTGCTGCGGGGGCGCATCGCTTGCGGCGGGGGGCGCATCGCTGCTTGTGACAGTACCGGCACGGGCCAGCTACCGTACCCGCTGAGCCGGGATTTGCCCATTACGAAGTGGGAAATTAACTCGCTCGGAATTGTCACACCCTCCCGGTAGTCTCGCATGAGTGCCTGTGACCACCGCTCTCATCCGTGCTCGCGGCCTCACCAAGCGATTCGGAAGTTTCACGGCGGTGGATGGGGTTGACTTCGAGCTGCGCCGCGGCGAGGCCTTCGGCTTCCTCGGCCCGAACGGCGCGGGCAAGTCCTCCACGATGCGCATGATCGGCTGTGTCTCCCCGCCCACCGCGGGTGAACTGACGATCTTCGGCCTTGATCCGGTGGCCGACGGCCCGGCGATCCGGGCCCGGCTGGGCGTGGTACCGCAGGAAGACTCCCTGGACGTGGAGCTCACGGTCCGGGAGAACCTCCTGGTCTACGGCCGCTACTTCGGGCTGCCCCGGCCGGTCATCCGCGAGCGCAGTGACCGGCTGCTGGACTTCGTCCAGCTCGCCGACCGCCAGGACGACCGGGTGGAGCCCCTGTCCGGCGGCCTGAAGCGCCGGCTGACCATCGCCCGCTCGCTGATCAACGAGCCGGAGATCCTGCTCCTGGACGAGCCGACGACCGGCCTCGACCCGCAGGCCCGGCACGTGGTCTGGGACCGGCTGTTCCGGCTCAAGCAGCAGGGTGTGACGCTGGTGCTGACCACGCACTACATGGACGAGGCTGAGCAGCTGTGTGACCGCCTCGTGGTCATGGACGGCGGCCGGATCGCCGCCGAGGGCTCGCCCCGGGACCTGATCGAGCGGTACTCGACCCCGGAGGTCCTCGAGCTCCGGTTCGACCCCGCGGTACACGAGAACGCGGCGGAGAAACTCGCCGCGGTGCCCGCCCAGCGCCGGGAGGTGCTGGCCGACCGGGTGCTGCTCTACGTCGAGGACGGGGACGCCGCGCTGGCCGCGGTCCGCGTGCTCGGCCTGGACCCGCTCACCTCGCTGGTCCGGCGCAGCACGCTGGAGGACGTGTTCCTCCGGCTCACCGGACGCCGGCTGGAGGACTGATGACCGCCTCTGCCCCGGTCTCGGCCCAGCCCCGCGGCCCCGGGCCTGGACTGCCCGGGCGGGCCCGGCCCGGCTCTGTGCCCGCCTGGTCCTACGCGGTCCGGCAGCTCCAGTTCTGGCTGACCGACTACCGGCGGACCTGGCGCGGCTCGATCGTCTCCACCGTGCTGAACCCGCTGCTGTACCTGGGCGCCATGGGCCTGGGCCTCGGCAAGCTGGTGGACCAGCACGGCACGGCCTCGCTGGGCCAGGTCAGCTACCTGATCTTCCTCGCCCCCGGCCTGCTCGCCGCGAGCGCGATGGGCACCGGCGTGGGGGAGGCCACCTACCCGGTCTTCGGCTCGGTCAAGTGGAACCACACCTACCAGGCCGCGGTGTCCTCACCGCTGCGCCCGGCCGACCTCTTCCACGGGCACCTGCTGTTCGTCGGGCTGAAACTCACCATGACCTCGTCGGTGTTCCTGGCCGTCGCCGCGGTGTTCGGGGCCATCGTCTCGCCGTGGGCCATCCTGGCCCTGCCGGTCGCGGTGCTCACCGGCCTGGCCTTCACGGCGGTGATCGAGGCCTGGACGGTGACCCGGACCAAGGACACCTCGCTGGCCGTGGTGTACCGCTTCGGGCTGATCCCGCTGTTCCTGTTCTCCGGGACGTTCTTCCCGGTCACCCAGCTGCCCGCGTGGATCAGGCCGATCGCCTACCTCACCCCGCTGTGGCACGGCGTGGCGCTGTGCCGGGAGCTGTGGCTGGGCGTCGCGACTGTGCCCTCGGCGCTCCTGCACGTCGGTTACCTGCTGGTCGTGCTGGCGGCGGGGATCATCGCCGGGGACCGGACTTACACCAGGCGGCTCTATGTCTAGCCGGCCTGCTACCGGGCGGCGGCTCTATGTCTAGCGTGCCCAGCCTGCCGCTGCGGGTGCTGCCCGGCCCGGGCCCGCTGCGCCGGGCCGTGCGGTCGGTGGGCGGCCGGGGCAGCCTGTTCCTGGTCGAGCGGCACGCGCTGGTCTACCGGCACATGTGGCTGGTGTTCGTGTCCGGGGTGGTCGAGCCGCTGTTCTACCTGCTGGCCATCGGGGTGGGCCTGGGCAAGCTGGTCGGCTCGGTGCAGGGCCCAGGCGGGACAACGGTCAACTACGCGGCTTTCGTCGCCCCCGCCCTGCTGGCCAGCGCCTCCATGAACGGCGCCCTGTTCGACTCGACCTTCAACGTGTTCTTCCGGCTCAAGTACGAGAAGCTCTACGACGCCGCGCTGGCCACCCCGATGCGGGCCGGTGACGTGGCCCTGGGCGAGATCAGCTGGGCGCTGCTGCGCGGGGCGCTGTACGCGGTGGCCTTCATGGCCGTGATGGCGGCGATGGGCCTGGTCTACTCGTGGTGGGCGCTGGCCGCGCTGCCCGCCGCCGTGCTCACCAGCTTCGCCTTCGCGGCGGCCGGAATGGCCTGCACCACGTACATGCGGACCTGGCAGGACTTCGAGTTCGTCACGCTGGCGACCCTGCCGATGTTCTTGTTCTCGACCACGTTCTACCCGCTCAGCGTCTACCCCCGGCCGCTGCAGTTCGTCGTGGAATGCACCCCGCTGTACCAGAGCGTGGTGATGCTGCGGGATCTCACGCTGGGCACGGTCAGCCCGGCCCTGCTCTGGCACGCCGCCTACCTGGCCGTCCTGGGCGTGATCGGCCTGCTCGTGGCGGGCCGCCGGATCGGCAGCCTGCTGCTCCGCTAAGAGCGCGGTGCCGCTGATGCGGCTAGGCCGGGGGCGAGGGACGAGGCTTTCAGCCCACCTGGACCGGGCACGTTAGGCTGGACGGAGGCCGCGGGAAGGCCCAGGCGTTCGCACTCTCGACCTAGGACAGCATGATCACGACCGGCGGCAGCCCTGGCGACCCTGCGCACCGTGGCGGTACTGGGACGGCTCATCCTGTAGCGGCGGCTCAGCGTGCCGGAACGGCTCAGCGCGCTGGGACGGTTCAGCCCGCCGGCCGGGCCGACTGGGTGCCGTGGCTGATCGCCCTGGGCGTGTTCGTGGCCTACGCGGCGATCTCGCTGTCCCGTTACCTCCAGCTCGCCCCGGGCTCGTGGGACCTGGGCATCTTCACTGAGTACGTCCGGCAGCTGGCTCACCTGCGAGCCCCGGTGGTGAACATCCGGGGGACCGGCTTCAACCTGCTCGGCGACCACTTCCAGCCGATCGTCGGCCTGATCGCCCCGGTCTTCCTGGTCTTCCCCAGCGCGGTCACCCTGCTCATGGTCCAGGCCCTGCTCACCGCGGTCTCGGTCATCCCGGTCAGCCGTGCGGCCGCGGTCCTGCTCGGTACCGGGGCCGGGCGGATGATCGGGGCCGCGTACGGGCTCTCCTGGGGCCTGCAGCAGATGATCTACTTCGACTTCCACGAGATCGCGTTCGCGGTCCCGCTGCTGGCCTGCTCGCTGTCCGCGCTGCTCCGGGGCAAGGTCCGGGCCGCCGCGCTGTGGGCGCTGCCGCTGGTGTTCGTCAAGGAAGACCAGGGCTTCACGGTCGCAGCCCTCGGCGTCGTGATCGTCGTCATGAGCCTGACCCGGGCGGGACAAGCCGGCCGGGCCCGTGGCGGCCGGGCCCGTGGCGGCCGGGCCCGTGGCGGGCAGGCCCGTGGTGGGCAGGAGCGTGGCGCGCTCGGTTGGGGTGCACTGCTGATCGTCTGGGGACTCGCCTGGTCCCTGCTGGCTATCGCGGTGATCATCCCGCACTTCAACCCACTGCATCAGTACCCCTACTGGACCGACGGCGGCGTGCTTAGTCCCGGCGGGGCTCCTCTCTCGCCTTCCTCCGTGCTCGCCCAGCTGGGCCACTCCTACCTGCCGAAGCTGCGGACCACCCTGCTCATCCTGCTGCCGGTGGCATTCCTCGCGCTGGGCTCCCCGCTCGCCTTGGTCGCCCTGCCCAGCCTGGCGCTGCGGTTCGTGTCCACGAACACCACCTACTGGGGGTCGGGGTACCACTACAACGCCACGGTGATGACGATCGTCTTCATCGCCGCTATCGATACGCTGGCCCGGATCCGGGCGCGCCGGGCGATTCCCGCCGCGGCCGGGCCTCAGCCCCGGCGCGCGTCCTGGCCAGACCTCGCGGCCACCCGCATCGTCCCCGCGGTCATGCTGGTGATCGCCGTGACGCTCGCCGGGCAGTTTCCGCTCCGCAACCTGTGGGACCCGCAGACCTACCAGATCAGCCCGCAGGTCCACGGGGAGGACGCCGCCATGGCCCGGGTGCCCGCGGGTACCACGGTCGAGGCCACCCTCACCATGCTGGCCCCGCTGGCCGCCCGGGATGACACCTACTGGATCGGCAACGCCGGCAACCCGGCGCCCCGCTACGTCGTGTTCGACGAACTGGACAGCGGCTGGAACCCGGCGCCCAGCAACCCGCTCACGTTCGTGGAGCAGCGCCACCCGGGCGCCACCTACCGGCAGATCTATGTGAGCAACTACGTATACGTGTTCCGCCGGGTCGGAGGATAGGCGGCGTACCCGCCAGTAGGTAGAGTCATCAGCGGATCCGTCTGGAGGGCTCTATGGACTTCGGCTACGACGACCGCACGGAGGAGTTCCGCAAACGCCTCCTCGCGTTCATGGACGAATGCGTCTATCCGGCCGAGCCGGTATTCGCGGCGCAGGTACGGGACAACGAGCAGGCAGGACGCTCCTGGGAGCGGCCCGCGGTGATCGGGGACCTGAAGGAAGAGGCCCGCGGGCGCGGCCTGTGGAACCTCTTCCTGGCCCATCACGCAGAAGGCGCCGGGCTCACCAACCTGCAGTACGCCCCGCTGGCGGAGATCACCGGGCGCAGCCCGGCCCTCGCCCCTGAGGCGCTCAACTGCGCCGCCCCGGACACCGGCAACATGGAGGT
This sequence comes from uncultured Actinomycetes bacterium, assembly GCA_963844695.1. Classification (GTDB taxonomy): domain Bacteria; phylum Actinomycetota; class Actinomycetes; order Streptosporangiales; family Streptosporangiaceae; genus RYN-230. The sequence goes on along the minus strand of CAWJPL010000022.1, from coordinate 118,225 downwards.
CCTGGTCGAATTCGGCTCGCCCGAGCAGCAGGAGCGCTGGCTCCGGCCGCTGCTGGACGGGGCGATCAGGTCGGCGTTCTGCATGACCGAGCCGGGCGTCGCGTCCTCGGATGCGACGAACATCGCCACCCGGATCGAGCGTGACGGCGACGAGTACGTCATCAACGGCCGGAAGTGGTGGTCGTCCGGCGCGATGAACCCGGGTTGCGAGATCTTCATCGTGATGGGCCGGACCGCCTGGGACGGGGACCGGCACCGGCAGCAGTCGATGATCCTGGTGCCCCGGGACACGGCCGGGGTGACGATCGAGCGCGGGATGAGCCTGTTCGGCTACCAGGACGGCCCGCACGGCGGCCACGCCGAGGTGGAGTTCGCTGATGCCCGGGTGCCCGCGGGCAACCTGATCGCCGGTGAGGGAGAGGGCTTCGCCATCGCCCAGGCCCGGCTGGGGCCAGGCCGGATCCATCACTGCATGCGGCTCATCGGCTCGGCCGAGCGGGCCCTGGAACTGCTCTGCCGCCGGGTCACCAGCCGGGTGGCGTTCGGGCAGCCCCTGGCCGACCAGGGAGTGATCCAGGAGTGGATCGCCGAGGCGCGGGTGCGGATCGAGCAGGCCCGGTTGCTGGTACTGAAGACCGCCTGGCTGATGGACACGGTGGGCAACAAGGGCGCGCACTCCGAGATCCAGGCCATCAAGATCATCACGCCGGCCATGGCCGAGTGGGTGATCGACAAGGCGATCACGGCGCACGGCGCCGCCGGGGTCAGCCAGGACTTCCCGCTCGCGTACCTGTGGGCCAACGCCCGGACCCTCCGCTTCGCGGACGGTCCCGACGAGGTGCACAAGCGCTCGCTAGCCCGCCGGGAACTGCGCCCCTACCGGGTCGCCCGCGAGTCCGCTGGGTGACCCGGGGACAATGCCTGCCAGCGTCACAGACGACACCAGCAAGGAGAAGTGAACATGCCTCAGGATGACCAGCGCGTGGCCATCGTCACGGGCGCGGCCCGGGGGATCGGCGCCGCCACGGCCCGGCGGCTGGCCTCGGACGGGCTGGCCGTGGCCGTGCTCGACCTCGACGCGGACGCCTGCAAGGAGACGGTGGAGGCCATCGCCTCGGCCGGCGGCCGGGCGATCGCGGTCGGCGCCGACGTGAGCCAGTCCGACCAGGTGCAGGAGGCCGTGGACGGCGTGGCGGCCGACCTCGGGCCGCCCACGGTGCTGGTCAACAACGCCGGCGTGCTCCGGGACAACCTGCTGTTCAAGATGAGCGAGGACGACTGGGACACGGTCCTGGGCGTGCACCTGCGCGGCGCCTTCCTGATGAGCAAGGCGGCGCAGAAGCACATGGTGGAGGCCCGCTTCGGCCGGATCGTCAACCTGTCCTCCAGCTCAGCCCTGGGCAACCGGGGGCAGGCCAACTACTCCGCGGCCAAGGCCGGGATGCAAGGCTTCACCAAGACGCTGGCCATTGAGCTCGGCCCGTTCGGCATCACCACGAACGCGGTCGCCCCCGGGTTCATCGTCACCGAGATGACCGCCGCGACCGCGGCCCGGGTGGGCATGGGCTTCGAGGACTTCCAGGCCGCCGCGGCGGGCCAGATCCCGGTGCGCCGGGTCGGCCAGCCCGGCGACGTGGCGCACACCATCTCGTTCCTGGTCAGTGAGGGCGCCGGGTTCGTGTCCGGCCAGGTGATCTACGTGGCGGGCGGGCCGCTGTGCTGAACGACACCGCCGGCCCCGTCAGCCCGGACGAGCTGCGCGAGCGGGTCCGCGACTTTCTGGCCGGCCACGACCCAGCGCGCCTGCCCCGGATCGAGTTCCTGGGCGCCCGGTTCGACGCCGGGCTGGCCGCGGTGCACTACCCGGCCGGGCTCGGCGGGCTCGGCCTGCCCCGGGCGCTGCAGGGCGTGGTCGAAGCCGAGTTCGGCGCCGCCGGGGCGCCAGGCAACCAGCCGGAGCGGATCGGCATCGGGCTGGGCATGGCCGCGCCGACCATCCTCACCTTCGGCACCGACGAGCAGAAGGCCCGCTGGATCCGGCCACTGTGGACCGGGGAGGAGGTCTGGTGCCAGCTGTTCAGCGAGCCTGGCGCCGGCTCCGACCTGGCCGGCCTGGCCACCCGGGCGGTCCGTGCCGAGGGACCGGGCGAGGCGTGGGCGGTGAACGGCCAGAAGGTGTGGACGTCCATGGCGCATCAGGCCCGCTGGGGCCTGCTGCTCGCCCGGACCGACCCGGACGTGCCCAAGCACGCCGGGCTGACCTACTTCGCCTGCGACATGACCGTCGACGGAGTGGAGGTCCGGCCGCTGCGCCAGCTCACCGGCGAGGCCGAGTTCAACGAGGTCTTCCTGACCGGCGCGGTGATCCCGGACGGCGACCGGATCGGCGCGGTCGGCGAGGGCTGGCGGGTGGCCCAGGGCACCCTGATGAACGAACGGGTCTCCATCGGCGGTACCGCGCAGCCGCGGGAAGGCGGCATGATCGGTTCGGCCGCCCGGGCCTGGCGCGAGCGTCCCGAGTGGCGCACTCCCGGCCTGCACGACCGGATGCTCCGGCTGTGGGCCGACGCCGAGGTGGCCAGGCTGGCCTCCGAACGGCTCCGGCAGCAGCTGGCGGTGGGCCATCCCGGCCCGGAAGGGTCGGCGGCCAAGCTCGTGTTCGCCCGGCTCAACCAGGAGATCAGCGCGCTCGAGGTGGAGATGGCCGGCGCCGACGGGCTCCGCTACGAGGACTGGTCCATGCGCAGGCCGGAGAGCGTCAGCTTCTACGGCCGTGACTCCGGGTACCGCTATCTGCGGTCCCGTGGCAACTCAATCGAGGGCGGCACCTCGGAGATCCTCCGCAACATCATCGCCGAGCGGGTCCTCGGCCTGCCAGCCGAGCCACGTACCGACACCCGTGTGCCCTGGAAGGACCTACCCAGGTGAGCGCCGTCCGGTACCGGCTAGCGAGCCCGGGCCGTCAGGCCCGGGCGAGTGGCTGGTGGGACTTTTCTGGCCGGACGGCGCGAACGCCTAAGGAGACACCGTGAGTACCTCGACCGAGCCCGGGGTCGCCCGCGACGACTCCGGCCAATCCGACCGGGGCCTGCCTGGCCTGCTCTACGGCGAGACGGAAGAAGAGCTCCGCGCCGCCGTCCGCGGCCTGTTCGAGGAGCGGGCCGGCTGGCCCGACGTGCTGGCCCGGACCGAGACCAGCGAGCCGTACGACAGCGCGCTGTGGCGGACGCTGGCCGCCGAAGTCGGCTGCGCTGGCCTGCTCATCCCCGAGAGCCACGGCGGCGCCGGGGCCAGCTACCGCGAGGCCGCGGTCGTCGCCGAAGAGGCGGGCCGGGCCGTGGCGCCCGTCCCGTACCTGGGCAGCGCGGTGGTCGCCACGACCGCGGCGCTGGCGGTCGGCGACGCGGAACTGCTGGCCGGGCTGGCCGGGGCGACCGTGACCGCGGCCCTGGCCGTCCCCTTCGCCAGTAAGCCCGGCGTCAGCCCGTCCGGCGCCGGGCAGCCGGGCGCGGGCCCGGCGCTGACCGTGCGTATCGCGCCGCCACAGCCGGGCGACCCCGCGGGGCAGGCCCGGCTGACCGGGGTGATCAGCGGGGTGGCCGACGCGCTGCCCGCGTCCGTGCTCCTCGTCCCGGCCGACGGCGTGCCGGCCGGGCTGTACGCGGTGGACGCCGGCGCACCGGGGCTGGCCATCACACCCGTGGTCTCGCTGGACCAGACCCGCGCCCTGGCCGACGTGACCCTGGACGGCGTGCCGGCCCGGCCGCTGGCCTCGGGTCCGGACGCGGATCGCGCCGTCGCCAGCGCGCTGGCCGCCGGGGCCGCGATGCTGGCCGCCGAGCAGCTCGGGGTGGCCGGGCGCTGCCTGGAGATGACCGTCGCCTACCTCAAGGAGCGGTACCAGTTCGCCCGGCCGATCGGGTCGTTCCAGGCGCTGAAGCACCGCGCCGCGGACTTGTGGGTGGCCATCAGCCAGGCCCGGGCCGCGTCCCGGTACGCCGCCGCCTGCCTGGCCGACGGTGACGCGGACGCGCCGGTCGCGGTAGCCCTGGCCAAGGCGGCCTGCGGGGACGCCGCCACCCTGGCCGCGCAGGAGTGCGTGCAGCTGCACGGGGGCATCGGCTTCACCTGGGAGCACCCCGCGCACCTGTACCTGAAGCGGGCCACCAGCTCGTCGATCGCGTTCGGCACCCCGGACTGGCACCGGGCCCGGCTGGCCAGCCTGGCCAGCCTGCCCCCGGCCCCGGCTGCGGGCGGGCCAGCCCGGTGAACGCCGTCCGGTACCGGCTAGCGAGCCTGGGCCGTCAGGCCCGGGCGAGTGGCCGGCGGGATTTCTCTGGCCGGACGGCGCGAACCTCTAAGGAGGCAGGGTGAAGTCCGTCGCCGGCGCCGGCGTGGTGATCACCGGCGCGGGCAGCGGCATCGGCGCCGCGCTGGCCCGGCGGTTCGCCGCCGAAGGCGCCCGCGTGGTGGTGAACGACATTGACGCGGCGGCCGCGCGGATGGTGGCCGACTCCTGCGGCGGGGAGGCGTTGCCCGGGGACGCGGCCAGCGAGGAAGGCGTTTCCAGCCTGATCGATGCCGCGGCGGACATGCTGGACGGCATCGACCTGTTCTGCGCCAACGCCGGGATCGCCCGGCCGGGCGGGGCGGAGGCCGCCGAGCCGGACTGGGACGCCTCCTGGCAGGTCAACGTCATGGCCCACGTCCGGGCCGCCCGGCTGCTGACCGGCCCCTGGCTGGAACGGGGCAGCGGGCACCTGATCTGCACGGTGTCCGCGGCCGGGCTGCTGACCATGCTGGGCTCGGCGCCGTACTCGGTGACCAAGCACGCCGCGCTGGCCTTCGCGGAATGGATGTCGGTCACGTACGCCCATCGCGGCATCACGGTGCAGGCCCTGTGCCCGCAGGGGGTGCGGACCCCGCTGTACGAGTCGTCTGGCCCGATCGGCCACGCGCTGATGGACGCGTCCGCGATCACCCCCGACGAGGTGGCGGGCGCCGTCGTCGAGGGCATCGCAGACGGCCGGTTCCTGATCCTGCCGCACCCCGAGGTCTCGATCATGTACTCGCGCCGGGCCACCGATCCTGACCGCTGGCTGAACGGAATGAACCGGCTGCAGCAGCAGGTTGAGAAGCTTCCTGATCAGTAACCCCCCCGGATTTCCTGTTTGCGGCATGCTGTCCGCATGAAGTCGGCTGCCACGGGGATGCTGCACCATCTCGAGCTCTGGGTACCGGACCTGAGCCGGGCCGAGCACACCTGGGGGTGGCTGCTGGACGCGCTTGGCTACGAGCTGTACCAGCAGTGGCCAGAAGGAGCGAGCTGGCGGTGCGGTGATCTCTACATCGTGCTCGAGCAGTCCCCCGCACGCAGCGCGTTCCGGCACGACCGGTACCGGCCTGGCCTGAACCACCTCGCGTTCCACGTATCCGACCGGGCCGCGGTGGACCGGATGGTGGGGGAGGCGCTGCTGCACGGCTGGCGGCTGCTGTTCGCCGACCGGCACCCCTACGCCGGCGGCGAACAGCACTACGCCGCCTACCTGGAAGACCGTGACGGCTACGAGGTCGAGCTGGTGGCCCCGCCGCCGCGGCACGGGACGGCCGCCGCCGAGGGCGCGCATAGCGCCGACCCAGCCGATGGCGGGCATCGCGTGGACCCGGCGGACGGCGGGCCCACGTTCGGCCCGGAGGATCCGTCCGCGGCCTGGATCACCTGACCGATCTTGCTGACCCGACCTGGAAGACCTGGGCGGGACGGATCGCGCCCCGCCCAGGTCGCGCGGCCAGTCCGGCCCTCCCGGGCTAGCCGCAGTCTTCAGCCCCGTCCAGGGCCCCGGGTCAGGGCAGCGCGACCTCGGTGTGCAGCCGGAGGTCGCGTGAAGACCGGCCGACGGCGACGCTGAACTTGCCCGGCGGCCAGGTCCACCGGGCCGTCTGCTCGTCGTAGCGGCCGAAGACCCGGGCCGGGAGGGTGAGCGTGACCCGCGCGAGCTCGCCCGGACCGGCGGTTACCCCGCCGAACGCGCCGAGCACCCGGACCGGGCGCCCATCGGCCGCGGGACCGGCGACGTAGGCCTCGACCACCTCGCGGCCGGGGCGATCACCGGTGTTGCGGACCGTCACGCTGATCGTCAGGTCGGCCCCGGCGGCCAGGACCAGCGCCCCGGCCTCCAGCAACTCATAGGACCAGGTGGTGTACCCCAGCCCGTGACCGAACGGGAACAGCGGCACGGTTCCGGCTGCGTCGTAGCCCCGGTACCCGATGAGCAGGCCCTCGTCATAGTCGAGCCGCCCCTCGACGGGCACGGCCCGCAGCACCGGGCAGTCGGCCTCGCGGACCGGCATGGTCACCGGGAGCCGTCCGCCCGGCTCGGCCCGGCCGAGCAGGACGTCGGCCAGGGCCTCACCGATGGCCTGGCCGGGCAGCCAGGCGTAGAGCACCGCGGCGACCTGGCCGGCCCAGGGCATGAGCACCGGCATGCCGGCGTTCACCACCACCACCGTGCGCGGGTTGGCCGCACTCACCCGCTCGATGAGCTCGTCCTGGCGGCCGGGCAGCCGCAGGGTCTCCCGGTCGAATCCCTCGCTCTCGGTCGTCTCCGCCGAGCCGACGACGAGCACGGCCACGTCCGCGGCGCCCGCCGCCCGGACCGCCTCGTCCAGCGCCGCATCCTCGTCGGGGGACGCCACGATGCCGAGCCGCACAGCCAGCGGACCTTCCGCGTCCGCCGCCGGCCGGAAGTCCAGCCGCACCGCCGCCTCCTGGCCGGCGGTCAGCCAGACCGTGCCCAGGACCTGGCCGGGCCGGGTCATGGTCTCGACCGGGTCCGCGGGGACCGGGGTCTCCACGTCCGCGATCATCTCGCCGTCCACGGCCAGCGCCAGCCGTCCCACTCCCGCGGCACCGACCGTGTGCGGCCCGGTGCTCTCGGCCCGGAACGTGGTGGCCACCGTCACGGTGCCGCTTTCGCCCCAGCCGATGCCGGGTGGCAGGCCGTCCTCGCCCCACCAGGCGAACACGGTGGACAGGCGCCGCTCGGAACCGAGCGGCGCGCCGTCCCCGTCCCGGTACTCGACCCGGACCCCGGGCTCGCCCGAGACCGGGTCCCAGAGCGTCCGGGCCGGCGGTTCCGGGACCATCTCCCAGGTCTGGCAGCCGGCCACCACGGTGACCTCAGCCTGACCGGCCAGGGCCTCGCCGAGCGCGTCCGCGGGGGTGGACAGGCCGCCCGGGATCACGGCCGCGCTGCCGCCGCCCTGGATGACCGGGTGCACCGCGTTGGGCCCGAGCACGGCCACGGTCCTGATCGCGGCCGGATCGAGGGGAAGCGCCCGGTCCTCGTTGCGCAGCAGCACGAAGGACGCGGCGGCGGCCCGGCGCAGCAGCGCCGGCGCCACCGGCCCGGCCCGTCCGGCGCCGCCGGGCGCGGACCCGTTCACGCCCGCCGCGTCCAGCGCCCCGATCCGGCGGGCCAGCCGGAGCAGCCGGAGCACCTTGTCGTCGATCACCTCCTCGGCTACGGCGCCGCTGCGGACCGCCTCGACCAGGGCGGCTCCCCACGGCCCCTTCGGGCCGGGCATGGCCAGGTCGAGGCCGGCCTGGGCGGTGGGCACCGTGCTGCGCGTGGCGCTCCAGTCCGAGACCACCACGCCGGGGAAGCCCCACTCGCCTTTCAGCACCTCGCCCAGCAGGCTCTGGTGCTCGGTCATCAGGGCGCCGTTGACCGAGTTGTAGGCGGCCATCACCAGCAGCGCGCCCGCCTCCCGGACGCACGCCTCGAACGGCACCAGGTACAGCTCACGGAGCACCGCCTCGGCGATCCGAGCGTCATAGGTCCACCGCTCGGTTTCGGAGTCGTTGCCCACGTAGTGCTTGACCGCGGCGGCCACCCCGGCCGACTGCAGCCCGGCCACGTAGCCGGCCGCGATCCGGGCGGACAGCACCGGGTCCTCCGAGAAGCACTCGAACCCGCGGCCGCCGAGCGGGGTCCGCATCAGGTTGATGGTCGGGGCCAGCAGCACGTCGACGCCCTTGCCCCGCGCCTCGGCGCCCAGGGCGGCAGCGAGCTCATGGACGAGCTCGCTGTCCCAGGTGGCGCCGAGGGCGGAGGGGCAGGGCAGGCTGGCCGAGGGGTTCCGGTCGTCCTTGGTGACGCCCCGGACCCCGGCCGGCCCATCCGACATGATGATCGGCCGGAGCCCGAGGGTGTCGTCGCCGTAGGTGCGCCAGCTGTCCGCTCCGGTCAGCAGGCGCACCTTCGCCTCGACGGGGAGCGCAGCCACGCGGCTGCGCTCCTCCGTCGCCTCTGTGGAAGTTGTCATCAAGTTCCTTGCGTCTCGTCCCGTGCGATCAGGACTTCGGCGTGAGGTGCAGGATGGTGTCTTCGATGTACGGCGTGTTGGGAACGGGGTTCATGTACGGGTTGCTGGACGTCGGCCAGCCGGTGTAGTTCCGGCTCGAGACCTCGGCCCAGGCCCCGCCGTTGAGCAGCGGCACCACGGGCACCTGGGTGGTCATGATGTTCTCCAGCTTGGTGATCGCGGCCTTCTGGGTGGCCGGGTCGCCGGAGCCGGCGAACTGCGCCAGCGCGGCCTGAGCCTGCGGGTTGGAGTACCGGCCGAAGTCGCCCGCGGCTGGCTTGCCGATCGGCGCGGTCAGCGAGCTGTCCAGCCAGCTGTCGTAGATGAAGTACGGGTTCGGGCCCTGGTTGCTCCAGTGCAGGGTGGCGTCGAAGGTGCCGTTCGCGACGTTGCCCGCCCACACGGTCGGGTTGCCGATGCCGTCCACGGAGGTGTCGAAGCCGAGCGCGTTCAGCTGGTGAGAGATGATCTGGTCGTCGGTGTAGTAGTCGCTGTACGGGACCGGGTCCTGGATGGCGAACTTGATCGTCTTCCCGTTCTTGGCCCACTTGCCGCCCGACTTGGTGTAGCCGTCCGCCTTGAGGATCGAGGCGACCTTGGCCGGGTCACCGGCGCCCGGGAGGTTGTTGGCCAGTGCGGGGTCCAGGTAGGACTGGTGGTTGGGCAGCAGCAGCCCGCTGGTCGAGTTGACCGGCGGCTCGTAGCCCGTCTCGCCCTGGACGTTGAGCTGGTTGCGGTCGATGCCGTAGCTGATCGCCTGGCGTACCGCGGGGTCGCTCAGCGGGGCCTTCGTGGTGTTGAGGTACATGCTCACCACGTTGTTGGCGCTGAAGTAGGGCTCGCTGTTCAGCCAGGTGTGGTTCTCCGGGCTCTTGGCCAGGAAATTCGACTTGATGTTGGCGACGTAGTTACCCGCGAAGTCGATCTGGCCCTGGGAGATCGGCGGGACCAGGTTGGCGTTGGTGTTGTAGGCCGGGAAGTCGATCTCCGGCACGTGCACCTTGGACTTGTTCCAGTAGAACGGGTTCTGCTTCAGCGTGTAGCCCTGCGGCGAGAACCGGTCCAGCATGAACGGGCCGGTGCCGACCGGCTTGGCGTCGGCGTACGTCGCCGGGTCGCCGACCGACGACCAGACGTGCTGCGGCACCATGTAGACCTGCCCGATCAGGAACAGGTTCGCGTACTGCGAGTTCTTGAAGTTGAGCACGGCCGTGGTCGCGCTGGGCGCGGTGGCGCTGGTCACGATGGGAGCGCCGTTGGTGTTCAGCTTCGGGTTGCCCTTGAGCATGTTGAACGTGAAGGCCACGTCCGCGGCGCTGAACGGCTTGCCGTCGTTCCACTTCACACCCTTGCGGATGGTCAGGGTCAGCGTCTTGCCGCCGTTCGAGAAGCTGTCCCCGGTAGCCAGCATGGGGATCGGCGCCTGGGCCGAGTTGAGCGTGTTGAAGATGAACAGCGGCTCGTTGACAGGGCGGTCGAGTTCGTCAGGTAGCCCGTCGCGGTAAGCGAGAACGGGTTGAACGTGTCGGTCATGGGAGAGAGCGGCGTGCTCTCGACGACCAGGGTCTTCCCGGTCGCCGTGGTCTTGCTGCCGCTACCGGACGAACTGCTGCCGCAGGCGGCGACGCCCATGCTCAGCGCGCCGGCTACGGCCAGGGTTGCTAGGACCTTGTGCCTCATTGCTTAAACTCCGTTGTGCCCGGCCGGCTCGTCGCCGGCCTGTTGTGAGCGACCGTGTCGGGGTCTGTTATCGGTGGGGCGGGGGAGTCGGCCGGGTCTTGATGTCCGGCTGCCCGTTCCGCCTGGTTCTCCGGTGTGTGCACGGGGTGGCCGTGCACGGTCTGGATGCGCGTTAGGACAACGCGCGCGCGTGTGCTGATTGCAGCCGTTAGGCGGTATCCCGGTTCATCACGTCTCCTCCCCTCCGGTCGCGGGACTAGGTGATGGGTCCGGATCGTGGCCTGGTGAGGCCGGACTGCCGGGCGTGCCAGTCCCACCAGCGGTTGTCGTTGCGGAGGCTAGAGAGCGCCGCTGCGCGGCGGTCAGACCGGAGACGTGCAGCCAGCACGCGCTGACGTGCCGGTCGGCGACCGGGGTGCTGGGCGGGGTGACCTCCGCGCACACTGCCATCGCGTGCGGGCAGCGGGGGTGGAAGCGGCAGCCGCTCGGCGGGTCCACCAGGCTGGGCGGGGACCCCCGGCCCTGGAGCGACAGCGGCTGCGGCCGGTCCGGGTCCGGTGCCGCGCTGAGCAGCAGCTGGGTGTACGGATGAGCCGGCTCGTCGGTCAGCGTGGCCGCCGGGCCGGACTCGACGACCTCGCCCGCGTACATCACCATGATCACGTCGGCCAGGTAGCGGGCCGAGGCGATGTCGTGGGTGATGTACAAGATCCCGAGCTTGTCGCGTTCGCGCAGGTCGCCGAGCAGGTTGAGGACGCCGAGCCGGATCGAGACGTCGAGCATGGACACCGGCTCGTCGGCCAGCAGCACCCGGGGCCGGACGGCCAGGGCGCGGGCGATCGCGACCCGCTGCCGCTGCCCGCCGGACAGCTCGTGCGGGTACTTGCTCAGGAACTGCTCGGCCGGGGTGAGCGAGACCCGCTCCAGCAGGCCGGTCATCGCCGCGTCCAGGTCCGCCCCCTGGCCCCCGAGCCCGTGGATCCGCAACGGCCGGGTCAGGTGGTAGCGCACGTCGTGCACGGGGTTGAGGGACGAGAACGGGTCCTGCAGGACGAGCTGGACGTCCCGCGCGTACTCCCGGCGACCCCGGGTTGACGCGGGCACCGGAGTCCCGTCGAGCAGCAGTTCCCCGGCCGTCGGGGTGATCAGCCGGGCCAGCAGCCGGGCCAGGGTGGACTTGCCGGAACCGCTCTCGCCCACCACCGCGGTGATCCCGGACTCCGGCAGGGACAGCGAGACGTCCTCGACAGCGTGCACCACCGGGGCCTCCCGGGGCGGGCCAGCCGAGCGGGCCCGGGCCAGCGACGCCCGCCCCCGGCGCCGGGCGTGATGCACGGCGAAGTGCTTGGTCAGCCCGCGCGCTTCGAGCAGCGGGGCGCCGGTGCCCGGGGCGGCGGGAGCGGTAGCGGTCTCGGTCATGACTGGCTCCCCGGGTCCGGAGCGGCGATGCTGGGCGCGAGCCGCCCAGCGGAGGTGTCAGGCGCGGGCGGGCCGGAGGCGGAGGTGCCGGAGGTTTCGGAGACGGGTGCGCCGGGGGCGGCCGGGGCCTGGGCGGGCGTGCTGGCCAGCCGCGGCGCGGTCCCTGGCTCCGGCTGGGCCAGTTCCGCGGGCACCGGCCGGCTGCCGTCCTGCAGCCAGCAGGAAGCCAGGCGGCCGGATATCCGGCCGGCCGAGCCCGCGGGCGTCTCCAGCGGCGGGGACTGCTCGCGGCAGATGTCCATCGCGTACGCGCAGCGCGGGTGGAACACGCAGCCCACCGGCAGCATGCGCAGGTCCGGGGGAGAGCCGGGGATGCCGGTCATGTACCGGCGCGGGCCGTGCAGCGCCGGGAACGAGTTCAGCAGCCCCAGCGTGTACGGGTGCCGGGGGGCGCGGAACAGCTCGTCTGCGGCAGCCCGCTCGACCAGGCGGCCCGCGTACATCACCGCGATCGAGTCCGCGATCTCAGCCAGCAGCGACAGGTCGTGCGTGATGAACAGGACCGCGAACCCCAGCCGCTCGCGCAGCGCGGTGAGCTCCTCGAGGATCTCCCGCTGGGTCACCACGTCCAGTGCGGTGGTCGGCTCGTCCAGGATCACCACCTGGGGCTCCAGCGCGAGGGCCATCGCGATCATGACGCGCTGCCGCATCCCGCCGGACAGCTCGTGCGGGTAGCTGCCGAGCCGGTCTGAGGTGATCCCGACCATGTCGAGCAGCTCGGCGGCGCGGGCGCGGCGGGCCGCCCCGTCCATGCCCGCCACGTGGGCCTTTAGCACGTCGGTGAGCTGGGCGCCGATGGACAGCACCGGGTTCAGCGCGTTCATCGCGGACTGCATCACCACGGCGATCTGGGACCAGCGCAGCCGGCGCAGTTCCGGCTCGTCCAGGTCGAGCAGGTCCACGGCCCGGCCCGGCTCGGGGTGGTACAGCACCTCACCGCCGGTGATCATCCCGGGGGCCCGGAGCAGCCGGATCGCCGCGTAGGCCAGCGTGGACTTGCCGCTGCCGCTCTCGCCGGCCAGCCCGAGCACCTCGCCGCGGCGCAGCGTCAGGTCGGCGTCCACGACCGCGTGCACGGCGCCGGGGCCGGCCCCGTAGTCCACCCGCAGGCCGCGGATCTCCAGCAGTGGTTCCGCGGTCATGACGTCTGCTCCTGGGTCCGGTGGGCGGCGCCCGTGCTCGCCGCCGCCGTGCTGGCGGCTGACCGTGGCGTGGCGGCGGGTGCGGGCCGGGAGCGGACTACGGGGGTGAGGCCCAGCTCGAAGCGCCGGGGAAGCCCCTGCCCGCCGGACTTCCTGGACTGGCGCCGGGTCAGGCCGGCCGCCCGCAGCCGCGGGTTGATGAACTCGTCGATGCCGAAGTTGAGCAGCGCCAGCGAGGTGCCGAGGAAGGCCACCGCCAGCCCGGGCGGGATGTACCACCACCAGTAGCCGCTGATCTCGGCGTCGGAGTTCTGCGCCTCGAACAGCATCGAGCCCCAGCTCCAGTGCTCGGGGTTGATCAGTCCCAGGAAGGCCAGCGCGGTGTAGGTGCCCACCCCGTAGAGCACGGTGAACAGGAACGAGGACGCCACGATGGGCAGCAGGTTGGGCAGGATCTCGTGCGAGATCACCCGCCAGCCGCGCTCGCCGATGATGCGGGCCGAGTCCACGTAGTCGCGGGATCGCAGCGACAGGGTCTGGGCGCGCAGCACCCGGGCTCCCCAGGCCCAGCCGGTGACCGCGATGATCAGGCCGATCAGCACGTCGTTGGTGGCGCCGGAGGGAGACAGGAAGCCGAAGATCACGATGAGCAGCGGCAGGGCCGGCAGGACCAGGAAGAAGTTGGCCAGCATGGACAGGAGCTCGTCCGCCCAGCGGCCGTGCAGGTAGCCGGCGCAGACTCCGACTACCACCGACAGCACGGTGGCCGCTATCCCGGCCAGGAGCGCGACCAGGATCGTGCTCCGGCCGCCCGCCAGCAGCTGGGAGAACACGTCCTGCTGGGTCTGGGTGGTGCCGAGCCAGTGCGCCGCGGACGGTGGTTGCGGCACGCCGTTGGTGGTGGACGAGCTGGCCGACGGGTTGTACGGGGCCACGATGGGGCCGATGATCGGCCACGATCAGGAACACGGCCAGCATGACCAGCCCGGCGATGATCTTGGGGGAGCGGGGCAGCCGGATCCGGCGGCCCCGGATGGGGGCGTCGATCGGGGGCGGCAGGGGCGCGGTGCCGGGCTCGTCGCCGGGTCCGGATCCGCCGACGCCCAGGCCGCCGAGGCCGGTACCGCCCAGGTCCGTGCCAGTACCGATAGACATCGCTCAGGCCTCCTGGCGGGTGCGCGGGTCGAGGAACACGTACACGGAGTCCGCGGCCAGGTTGGCGAGCAGCACGGCGAACGTGATGATCAGGAAGATGCCCTGGAGCAACGGGTAGTCCCGGCCGGCCACCGCCTGGAGCATGATCCAGCCCAGGCCGGGATAGCTGAACACGATCTCGGTGAGCAGCGCCCCGGAGACCACGAACCCGATCGCGAGCGAGAACCCGGACACGCTGGGCAGGATCGCGTTGCGGGCCGCGTACCAGATCACCCGGCGTTTCGGCAGTCCCTTGGCCTGCGCCACGAGAACGTAGTCCTCGTCCATGGTGGTCACCATCACGTTCCGCATGCCGACGATCCACCCGGCCGCCGAGCAGAGCACGATCGTGGCCGCCGGCAGGATCGCGTGCTCGAGCACGTCACCGACGTACGCCGCGTTCCAGCCGGGGAAGTCCAGCTGGCCGTAGGCCCGGCCGGTGGGGAACCAGCCCAGCCGGGTCGCGAACACGTCCAGGGCGATGAAGGCCACGAAGAAGTACGGTGCGGCCTGGAAGAACGTCGTGACCGGGAGCAGGCTGTCCAGCCAGGTGCCGCGCCGCCAGGCGACCAGGACGCCGAGCACCGTGCCCAGCACGAAGCTGATCACCGTGGCCAGGCCGACCAGGCCGATCGTCCACGGGATCGCGCTGCGGATCACGCTGGTCACGCTGGACGGGTAGTAGCTGGTGGACACGCCCAGGTTGCCGTGCACCAGGTGCACCCAGAACGTCGTGTACTGGCCCCACAGGCCCTGCGGGCTGTTCAGGCCGTACTGCAGCTCAAGGGAGCGGATGGTCTGCGGGGTGACGTTGCCCTGAAGGTGGGCCAGCACGGCCTCCACCGGGTTCCCCGGCATCAGCCGGGGGATGAAGAACGTCACGGTGACCGCCAGGATCGCGGTGACGATGTAGAACAGCAGCCTGCGGACGATGACGCGCATACCCCCTCCTCTCAGCCCACGAGCCAGCGGGGCGCGGCCGGGTCGGGGTGGCATCCGCAGCTCTCGCGGGGCACCAGCCGGGTGGGCAGGACGACGTCGCGCGGGGCGTGCCCAGCGTCGTTGATCATGGAATAGAGCACCTCGAAGGCAGTCGCGCCGAGTTCCTGGATGGGCTGGCGAACGGTGGTCAGCTGGGGCCGGAGGTGGCGGGCGACCGGGATGTCGTCGAATCCGGTCACCGCGACATCCCGGGGGACGTCCAGCCCGTGCTGCATGAGCGCGTAGACGACACCCAGCGCGGTCTGGTCGTTGGCGCAGGCGATGGCCCGCGGGAGCTTGTCCGCCCCACCGCTGGCCAGCAGGCGGTCGATGACCCGGGCGCCGCCGGCCGCGCAGTAGTTGCCCTCCCACTGGGGCCCGCCGGTGAACGTGCCGCCGGCCGCCGCGACCTCGTCGCTGAACGCGGCCAGCCGGGCCAGGTTGTCGGGGCTGTCGGGGTGGCCACCGAGATAGGCCAGGGTGCGGTAGCCGTGCTCCCGGACCAGGTGCCGGGCCAGTTCGCGCATGCTGCCCTGGTTGTCGCCGCCCACGTTCGAGGTGGTGGGCGTGGCCACACCGGCCAGGGTCACCACCGGGACCTGCCGGGACAGCCGCTCCAGCTGATCAGGGTCGAGCACCTGATCGTGCAGGATCAGGCCGTCACTCTTGCGGGCCAGCGCGAAGACCCGCCGGGTGTGGTCGTGGTCGTCCACGTCCACCGAGCTGACCAGCAGGTTGAAGTCGCGGTTCTGGGCGGCCAGCTCGATACCCCGGTTGATCAGGTCCGGGAACTGGAGGCTCTCTTCCTCGTCCTGGAAGATCTCGTCACCGACCGGCTCGGTGGGCGGCGGGCGCCGGATGACCACGCCGATGATCTCCTTGAGCCGGACGCTGAGCGCGCGGGCCGCCCCGTCCGGGATGAAGCCCAGCTCGGCGACGGCGGCCAGGACGCGCTCCCGGGTCTCGGGCATCGGGTTGCCGCGGCCGTTGAGGACCCGGGAGACCGAGGCGATCGACACCCCGGCGGCGCTGGCCACGTCGTAGATGGTGGCGGGGGAGAGCGGGCCGTTACGGCGGCTGGCCAGGCCAGCGCCGGCGGTCAGGCCGCTGGCCGCGAGGTCGCCAGCATGCTCTGAACCGTTGGCCGCGGAACCGCCGGCCAGGCGTGCCACGTCAAACGCGGCGCTGGCCGTATCGCGACTGTCCACCGGAACGCTCCCTCGCAGCCCTTGGGCCCCTGTCCTGCGCCGCTGACCGGCCCCAGGACAGCGACAACTCACGTCTGGGTAAGCGCTTACCCACAGCCTCTTAAGAAAGCGGCTAGTCAAGAGCCGCTAACTTGGCCTGGCACGGTAAGCGCTTACCAACCGAGACACCCAGAGAGTATTTCGCCTCCGCGGCCGACTCAACCCCTCTGCCCTACTGTTACGGGAACGTGACGGAAGGGGTACAGCCCGGTGCCTCCGCCACCCGCGCCCCGCACGCCTGCCAGCACCTCGGCCCCGGAGTCGTCGGGCCAGGCCGGGTGCGGAGACCGCTGGCGGCACAGCGGATTCAGCACCCGAACCCCTGCCGCCCGCCTGCTTGCCCCGGCCACCGTGTCCCGGCGGCGGCGTCGCCGCAGGTCACAGGCGGCCGTCAGGAGCCTGGCCCAGCGCCAGCAGCCCGGGAGCACACACGATCGCCCGCGCGGCAACTGCCAGGTACGCCCGGACTGGGCCCCGGCGCCGGTCAGTCAGCCGCCATCTCACCGCGTCACTCTGCACTGATCGATGCTGATCTAGCTGTAAATCCGCCGAGTACAGGCTGAGGACCGAGCCGCCGGGACCCGGCCCGGACCCGGTTCCCGGTGCGGGTGAGGCGGATGCGACCGATGGGCGCACATGCCGGGCGGCGCCACCGGCCGGGATGGCCAACTGTCCCCGGCGTCTCCCTCTCCCTGGCCCCGGTTACGTCCCGGCGGGCCGGCCCAGCGGATCGCCGCCGCCGGCGCGGGCCTGCGACAGGCGCCGGATCCAGGCCGAGTCAGCCCGCCGCTAACCCGGTGACCTGCGACAACGCGAGCCGGGCTGCTACGGCACCGGGTCTGCGCCCGGCCTGCCCTGGTCCGGACGGGTTCGCGGCGCCCCGTCTGGCCGGCGCTGCGAGACGCCCGGCGGCGGGAACGGGACAGGCCGGCGCAAACTCGCCAGCGACCGGCGTGAAACAGGGACGAAACACGATGTCCGGCAGATCCTGGTCCGTTGTCCACCGCGTAACAGTTGGGAAACGTGAACGAAACCCGCTCATGGGAAACATGAAGCGTTCGAGATGGACACCGAAGTGGTCGGCCGGATTTAGCTAGCCCGGGGGGAATACCCCCCGGATCACGCTGCGGTGATAGCGCGGGAGGGGTTTCAGCAGTCCGTCATGGCCTGACTGGGACCGCGACCGGAAACCCCCGGCAAGCACTTCCAGGGTAGCCCCATGGAGGCGGAGAGTAGTGGTTCCCTACGCGAATTGGCTGTCATCTGGAGATAACGCTTGGCAGATGACAGCCGCAACACTGGTCGGCCTCATGAGCATCCCTGGCCTAGCCGTCTTGTACGGCGGCCTGGTGCAGAAGAAATGGGCCGTGAACACCATGATGATGGTGTTCTGCACGTTCTGCCTGGTGCTGATTACCTGGGCCCTGTGGGCGTACAAGATGGGCTTCGGCGCGCCCTGGATTGGCGGCAGCCTCCACTTGCTGGGTAAGCCGGGGGCGTCACTGGGTACTGGCGCGCTGGAAGGGCAGGGCAGCATCCCCCTGCTTAGCGCGGGCATGCCTCACTTCAGGATCCCGCAGTCGTCGGTGTTCTACTTCCAGTTCGTGTTTGCGGCGATCACCCCCATCCTGTTCATCGGCAGCGTGCTCGGCCGGATCAACTTCAGGGTCTGGCTGGTCTTCGTGCCGCTGTGGATCACCTTCGCCTACGCCGTCAACGCGTTCCTCCTCTGGGGCGGCGGCTTCTGGGCCGGCAAGGGCGCGCTGGACTTCAGTGGTGGCTACGTCATCCACCTGGCCGCCGGCGTCTCGGGTTTCGTGGCCGCGTGGGTCATCGGGCCGAGGCTGCGGCGTGACCGCGAGCACGCGGTCCCGAACAACCTGATGTTCGTCGCGGTCGGGGCGGGCATCCTGTGGCTCGGCTGGAACGGCTTCAACGGTGGTGACCCGTACTTCGCGGGCTCGGACGCCGCAGCGGCCATCGTCAACACCAACCTGTGCACGGCGATCGCCATGATGACCTGGATCGTCATGGACATGATCGGCGGCCCGGAGAAGAAGCCGACCTTCCTCGGCGGCCTCAACGGCATGATCTGCGGCCTGGTGGGCATCACGCCCGCCGCCGGTTACGTGAACGGCTTCGGTGCGATCATCATCGGCCTGGTCTGCTCGATCGTCGTCTGGTTCGCCTGGAACTACCTGAGCAAGGTCCCGCCGTTCAACAAGGTGGACGACGCTCTGGGAGTCGTGTACACCCACGGCATCGCCGGACTCTTCGGAGGCCTGCTGGTCGGGTTGCTAGCCGACCCGAAGATGATCGTGTACCTGGGCATCGGCAAGAACCCGGTCAGCATCTCGGGCAGCGGCCTGTTCTACGGGCACGCGCACCAGTTGCTGGTCCAGCTGGGCGCCGCGGTCACGATCATCATCTGGGACGGCCTGGTCACGTTCCTCCTGCTCAAGGGCATCGGCCTGTTCATGAAGCTGCGGATGAACGACGAGGAACTGGAGATCGGCGACGTCGCGATCCACGGCGAGGAGGCCTACCCGTCAGAGGGACTTGCCCTCTCCGGGGTGGGCGCCGCCCGGGCCGCCGAACTGTCCGCGCAGAGCCAGGTGTCCATGAAGGAGGAGGCGTCACCGCCGTCCGGAACCTGACCGGCGGCGCGCGTCAGCGCACGTTCAACCCGGCGGCCCTCCCGCGAGCTCAGCGCCCGCGGGAGGGCCGCCGGCCTTCCCGCGGGCGATCCGCGCGGCGATCCCGTCGAGCAGGCAGTCCAGCCCGAACTCGAACCGCGCGTCCCGGGTCTCGGCCGCGTCCGGGTCATACCTGGCGCTCAGCAGCCCGGTGAGGTGCGGGTATCGCCCACTGGCGCGCACCCGCTCGGTGAACTCGCCGATCACCTTCTGCCTCTCCTCCTCGGTCAGCTCGCTGAAGGCCTGCTGGGTGAAGATCTCGCTGCGGCCCTCCTGCACCTCGCGCAGCACGGCTCCCATGACGTAGGTCCCGACCGTCGTGGCGATGTCGATGGCCAGGGGGAGGTCCAGGCTCAGCCCGTCGAAGTAGGCGAGCGTGCGCTCCAGGTTCCGCAGCGACTTGGGACCCACCGGCGGCCGTCCGCCGATGAAGTCCATCATCCATGGGTGCTCGTGCAGGGTCTGCCTGGTCGCGCAGGCCACCTCCCGCATGTCCCGGCGCCAGTCCCCGGACGGCTCGGGGTTCTCCCGGTCACCCTGGACGGTGTCCAGCATCAGGTCCAGCAGCTCTTCCTTGGACACGATGTGCCAGTAGAGGGACATCGTCCCGGCGTTCAGCTCGCGGGCGATCCGGCGCATGCTGACCGCGTCAGGGCCCTCGGCGTCCGCCACCCTGATCGCCACGCGCACGATCTCGTCCCGGGACAGCGCCGCGGCCTTCCGGGGCAGGTGCCGCTGGCCACGCCGCTTGTCCTCGCGCAGGTGCGCGCGGAGCCGTTCGGCCTTCGGGTCCTGAGGGCGGGCGGCCAGGAAGGGGGCCAGCAGGTCCTCGTCGTCCGTGTCCACCGCGGCTCCTCCCTGGCCTGGCTGCTGCCGAACTTACCGGCCCGGGCGCCATGTTGCCCGCTCGTACACTGTACTGCTATCGTACGGCGTACGGGCTAGTACAGCGTACGAGAGATGTCGCACCGGAGCGCGGCCGGCGCGGCCGGCGCGACGGGGGCGCAGACCGATCCCGGGCCGGCCGCCGGCCTGCTCACCGGGGCGCGGCTGGCTGCGCGGACGTGCACCTGCGAGGAGGAGTGAGATGGCCGACATACCCGCCATCGAGGCGGAAGGACTGACCAAGAGGTTCGGCGCGACGCAGGCGCTGGCCGGCGTCGACCTGTTCGTGCCCGCCGGCGGCATACTCGGGCTGCTCGGCCCGAACGGGGCCGGCAAGACCACCGCGGTCCGGGTGCTTACCACCCTGGTCCGCCCGGACGCGGGACGTGCCCGGATCCTCGGGGCGGACGTGGTGACCCAGTCCGACGAGGTACGCGGGTACATCGGGCTGACCGGGCAGTACGCCGCCCTAGACGACTACCTGACCGGGCGGGCGAACCTCATCATGATGGGCCGGCTGGGCCGGCTCACCCGGAGCGAGGCCCGCCAGCGGGCTGATGAGCTGCTGGAGCGATTCGATCTCACCGGCGCGGCGGGCCGCGCGGTCAAGACCTACTCGGGGGGCATGCGCCGCCGCCTGGACCTGGCCGCGAGTCTCATCGGCCGTCTCAGGCCAGCAGCTCGCCTTCATCCTGTTCCTCTACCGTCCGCAAATCCCTTTGCCGTGCGACGGGCATGCGGCGGTGCCGGGCGGGGGCGGAGTGGAACCCCCGGGCTCAGTGGCCGCGGAAGGCTTCTTCCAGCCACCAGGAACCGTGGGCCGAGGTGACCTTGGCGTCGACCAGCATGGGGCGCTCACGGGGCCCGTCCAGCCAGTCCTGCACCGGGCCCAGGTCGGCGGGGCTGCGCACGGTCACCCCGTCGCAGCCGAACCCGCGGCCGATCTCGGCGAGATCAGCCGGGGGGAACCGGACGGTGTCCAGCGGGTACCCGTCCGGCCCGAAGTGGTGCACCTCGGCCCCGTAGGCCTCGTCGTCGTAGACCACGATGAGCATCGGCAGCCCGAGCCGGACCACGGTCTCCAGCTCGCTCACGGCCATCAGCGCCCCGCCGTCGCCCAGCGCGGCCACGGTGAGCCGGTCCGGGCGGGCGACGGCGGCCCCGATCGCCGACGGCAGCCCGAGCCCGATGGACTGGTAGGCCTGGGTGAAGCAGAACGCGTCCGCGTCGGGCACCGCGAGATACATGCTCGGGTAACCCATGAAGTTCCCCGAGTCCACGCTGACCGTGCGCTGTACCGGGAGCATGTCGTCCAGGGCGATGCTCAGCGTGCGCGGGTCGATCAGGCCGTCCCCGCCCTCGTCGGAGTACGGCACGTCGCGCCACCGGACCTCGCGCGCGATGCGCCCGCGGACCTGGTCGGTGCGGTAGCCCAGACCGCTGCCGAACCGGTCGCCCAGCGCGGCCAGCGCGGCGCGGGCCGTCTCCGCCACGTCGCCGAGCACGCCCAGCTGGACCGGCCGGTGCGCGCCGATCGCCGCCGGGTCGTCGTCCACCTGGACCACCGTGGCCTCCGGGCCGATCAGGGTGCCGTGCCGCATCGTCCACATGTTCAGCGAGCAGCCCCAGCCCACGATCAGGTCGGCCGCACCGATCAGCTCGGCGGTGAGCGGGGAGGCGAAGCCGCCGCTCACGTCCAGGTCCCACGGGCTGCCGCGGAACAGGCCCCGGGCCGCGGCCGACGTGGCCAGCAGCGCGCCGCAGGCGTCGGCGAGCCGTTCCAGGTCCGGCCCGCCCTGCGCGACCCGGGCCCCCCGCCCGGCCACGAACACCGGCCGCTTGGCCAGGGCGAGCTGGCCGGCCAGGGCGTCCGCCGCGTCCGCGGCGGGTGCGAGCGGCCCGAGCACCGGGCCGGCCGCTGGCGGCTGCCGGTCGCAGTCGCCGGCCTGCACGTCGAGGGGCATGGCCAGGATCACCGTGCGCCGCTGCGCGCTGGCCGTGTGATAGGCCCGCGCGGTGTCCGCGGCGGCCGAGGCGGGGGAGTAGAGCCGTTCCGGCACCGCGCCCACCGCCGAGGCCAGGGCGGCCACGTCGATGCGGAAGTTGGACCGGACCGCCGCGGCGGCCACGTCCGCGGCGAGCACCACGAGCGGTGTGCGGCTCTTGGCTGCCTCGGTGATGCCGGTGACCGCGTTGGTCAGCCCGGGGCCCTGGT
This sequence comes from uncultured Actinomycetes bacterium, assembly GCA_963844695.1. Lineage (GTDB taxonomy): Bacteria > Actinomycetota > Actinomycetes > Streptosporangiales > Streptosporangiaceae > RYN-230. Next base: position 96,339 of record CAWJPL010000022.1, on the reverse strand, counting down.
GCACGCTGAGCAGGCCGGTCCGTCCCGCGGTCCGGGCCCACCCGTCGGCCATGCAGGCCGCGCCACCCTCGTGCCGGGCGGCGAAGTACCGGGCTCCCTGGCTGATCAGGGCGTTGGTGAGGTGGAAGTTGCCGCTGCCGACCACGCCGAACACGGTGTCCGCGCCCAGCCCGGCCAGCGTCGCGGCGACAGCGTCGGTGACCCGCATCAGCGTCAGGCGCGCTCGGACGACTGCCCGTTCGAGCGCCCGGCGGGCCGCTCGACGAGGCCGATGGCCCGGCACGGGCTGCCCGAGCCGCCGGTGATCGGCAGCGGGCCGGCGATCACCACCGCGCCCTGGGGCGGCAGCAGGGCCAGGTTCTGCAGCTGCGTCAGCCCGTACTTACCCGCGCCCAGCAGCGACGCGTGGCACGGGAACGGCGGGTCGAAGGAGTGCGCCGTGCCCGCGTCGGTGCCGACCGTCTCCACCCCCAGCCCGATGATGGACTCGTGGGCCGCCAGCCACTGCGCGCAGGCCACCGAGATGCCGGGGGTGTGCGGCCCGGTCTCGTTGGCGTTGAGGAACTCCTCCTGGCTGGCCGACCTCGCGTCCCAGCCGGTCCGGTAGAGCAGCCAGCCGCCCTCGGGCAGCGGGCCGTGCTCGGCCTCCCACTGCTGGACGTGCTCGATCTGGAGCAGGAAGTCGGGGTCGGCCGCGGCCTGGGCGGTGAAGTCGAGCACCGCCGCCGGGGCGATCAGCCGGTCCACCGGGACCTGGGCGACGTCCGCGCCGTCCTTGCCGGTGACCCAGTGCACCGGCGCGTCGAAGTGCGTGCCGGTGTGCTCGCCGGTGCTGATGTCGTTCCAGTACCACGCGGGGCCGCGGTCGTCGTAGCGGCTGATCTCCTGCAGCGAGAACGTGGCCGTGTTGCCGAACGGCTCCGGGCAGCCGGATGACGGGCGTGGTGTCGTTGAGCGGTGCGGTCAGGTCGATGACCTGGATGCCGCCGTCCCTGATCGCGGTGGTCAGGTCAGTGAGCAGGGACATGCGGGGCTCCTGTCGTGAGGCTGGTCGGCGGGGGCGGCGGGCATGCCGCCGCGGCAAGATAACGCCGCGGCCGTCATGCCCGCCGCCACCGCCTCACGGATCGCGTCCGGACTGCGTTGTCGTTCTACACCAGTTGCAGGCGGGCCGAACCGTCCGGGAGCCATGTTATAGTCATAACATGGCGGAGAAGAAGGCAGTGCTGAACGTGACTGTGGACGAGTCGCTGGCCGAGCAGGTGCGGCGGGCGGCCAAGCTCGAACACACCACGATCTCTAGCGTGGTCGAGCGGGCCCTGCGGAGCAGCTGTCCTGGGAACTCAAGCGCCTTGAGGGCATCCGGGCCATCGAGGAGTACTTCGAGGAGCACGGCTACCCGACTGCCAGAGGAGGATGCGGAGGCCGAGGCTCGGGTCGCCGAGGAGCACCGGCTCGCGGAGGAAGCCCGCGCCTGCAACGCGGCCCATGGATCGGTCCTTCCGGCTGAAGGACTGGGACGTCTGATGGAGCAGGTAGTCTACGACAGCGGGGCACTCATCGCCATCGACCGCAGCCGCGACGATCGTCGCTCCGGCGTCACCAGAGGCGGCTGGCCGAGCGGGGACCACATCATGGTGCCGGCACCAGTGGCGGCGCAGGTGGTCCGCGATCCGCGGCGGCAAGCACGGTTAATGCTCACCCTCCGGAGCTGCGACATCGTCCCCTTCGAGCGGAGACATCTGGGCCAGTGGGCGAGTTGCTGGCCCGCTCCGGCACCGTCCGATGTCGTGGACGGCTTCGTAGCCGTTAAGGCAGCGGAAACCGGCGCGACGGTCGTCACTTCTGACCCGGGCGACATCACCCGCCTGCTGGACGCGCTAGGGGTGCGCTTGCCGGTGCTGAAGCCGTGACGGTCAGAGGTTGGCGACGGCGGGGATTACCTTGCTGCCGATGACCTCGAGCGGGGTGACGTCCCAGACGTTGGCCACCGCCCCGATCGCCGCGCTGAAGCCCATCTCGGCCAGCCCGCCGAGCTGGTCTATCACCTCGTTCGCCTTCTCGCCCTTCGGGCCGACGTCGAAGATGAAGTAGACGGTCTTCTCGATCTCGTCGTAGTCACGGCCCTCGGCCTCGCAGTGCCCGCGCAGCACGTCCAGCTTGCGGGCCAGGTCGGGGCCGGGGAACAGGTTGCAGGCCTGGGCGTAGCGGGCCACCAGGCGCAGCGTCTTCTTCTCGCCCGAGCCGCCGATCAGGATCGGCGGGTGCGGCTGGGACAGCGGCAGCGGCGAGTTGAGCGGCCGCTCCAGCTGGTAGTGCCGGCCGTGGTAGGGGGAGTCGTCACCGCGGAACATCTGCAGGCAGATCTGCAGCGTCTCCTCCAGCCGCTCGAACCGCTCGGCGACCGGCGGGAACGCGATGCCGAGCCCGCGCGACTCTTCCTCGTTCCAGGCCGCGCCGACCCCGAGCCAGGCCCGGCCGCCGGACAGCACGTCCAGGGTGGTGATGATCTTCGCGAGGATCCCGGGGTTCCGGTAGGTCACCCCGGTGACCAGCGTCAGCAGCTTGGCCCGCGACGTGGCCGCGGCCAGGTAGCCGAGCGTGGTGTACGCCTCCAGCATCTCCCGCTCGGGCGGCCCGATCGGCCCGATCTGGAAGAAGTGGTCCATCACGGCCAGGAACTCAAAGCCGGCGTCGTCCGCGGTGCGGGCCACCGTGGCCAGGTCCGCGCCGAGGCGGGACGGGCCGTCCTGGGTAGTGAAATCAGGGATCTGCACACCGAGCTTCACGTAGGCACCTCCAGTGATGAGGCTCTCACACGGACCGGGCTGGCCACCCGCCGGGCGTCCCGCAGAATGGAGGGATGACCAGACCCGTGGTAAAGGCGCTGACCCTGGTGACCGACGACGGGGTGGCCATCGACACAGTCCACTTGCCCGGCGAGGGCGACGTGGGGTTCGTTATCGCTCATGGTTTTACCTTGTCCTGGCAACACGGCGCGGTCTGGAAGGTGGCGAGCAGGCTGCAGGAGGCGGGCGGCGTCGTGTCGTTCGACTTCCGCGGCCACGGCCGGTCCGGCGGGCTGTCCACCATGGGGGACCTGGAGATCAAGGACCTCGACGTCGCGGTGCGCTACGCGCGGGAACTGGGCTACCGGCGGGTCGCGGCGGTCGGGTTCTCCATGGGCGCCTCGGCCGTGGTGCGCTACGCGGGGCTGGTCGGCGGGCTGGACGCGGCCGTGTCGGTCAGCGGGCCGGGGCACTGGTACTACCGCGGCACCAAGCCGATGCGCCGGGTGCACTTCGCGGTGGAGCGCCGGGTGGGCCGGGCCATCACCCGGACCTGGCTGAAGACCCGGGTCAGCCCGGGCGGATGGAACCCGGTGCCGGTCCCGCCGGACGAGGCCGCCGCGATGATCTCACCGACCCCGCTGCTCGTCGTGCACGGCGACCAGGACCCCTACTTCCCCGTCTTTCACGGCCAGCGGCTGTTCGACGCGGCGCGCGAGCCCAAGGAGTTCTGGGTGGAACCGGGGTTCGGGCACGCGGAGTCCGGCATCGACGGGCCGCTGCTGGACCGGATCGCCGGGTGGGTGCGGGAGCACGCGCTAGTCCCCCCGGATGCTGTCTCCCGTGTCGGGGTCGAAGAAGTGCAGTGAGTCCAGGTCCACGTGCAGCCGGGCCCGCTCGCCCTCGCGGACGCCAGTCCGCGGGTCCAGCCGGGCGATGATCGCCGGGATCTGCGGGACCTCCTCGATCTCGGCCGGGTCCGGCTCGCTGTCCCCGATGGCCACCGCCGCCACCTGGAGCGGCGGCACGCCCACCGTGCAGTGCGCGTTCACCTCCGCGCCCAGTTCCTCGCGCAGTTCGACCGACACGTCGAGCACCGACTCGGGGGCCGCGTCCGGGACCAGCGCCGCGTCCTCCAGGTTCTCCGGGCGGATCCCCACCACCACGGTGCGGCCCAGGTACTTCTCCAGCGCCGGGTGCTCGCGGAGCACGCCCGCCGGGACCCGCAGCCGGTGCGGGCCGAAGATCACCTCGGGGTCGCCCGGGCCCGAGCCCGAGCCGCCCGAGCCTGAGCCGCCCGTCCCTGAGCTACCGGTGCCTGAGCCGGCCGAGTCTGCCGCTGCGCCTCGCCGGCCGCGCCGCGTTCGAGCGTCGCCTCGACCAGGTTCATCGCGGGCGAGCCGATAAACCCGGCCACGAACAGGTTGGCGGGCCGCCGGTAGAGCTCCTGCGGCGAGGCGACCTGCTGCAGCACGCCGTGCCGCAGCACCGCCACCCGGCTGCCCAGCGTCATGGCCTCGGTCTGGTCGTGGGTCACGTAGATGGTGGTCACCCCCAGCGAGCGCTGCAGCTTGGCGATCTCGGCGCGCATCTGCACCCGGAGCTTGGCGTCCAGGTTGGACAGCGGCTCGTCCATCAGGAACGCGCGAGGCTGGCGGACGATGGCCCGGCCCATGGCGACCCGCTGCCGCTGCCCGCCGGACAGCTGCCGCGGCTTGCGGCTCAGCAGCTCGTCCAGTTCCAGGATGCGGGCGGCCTCCTCGACCCGGCGCCGGATCTCCTGCTTCGGGGTCTTCCGGTACTTCAGGCTGAAGGCCATGTTGTCCCGCACGGTCAGGTGCGGGTACAGCGCGTAGCTCTGGAACACCATGGCGATGTCCCGGTCCCGCGGCTCCATGTCGTTGACCGGCTGCCCGTCGACGAGGATGGTGCCCTCGGTGATCTCCTCCAGGCCGGCCACCATGCGCAGGGCCGTGGTCTTGCCGCAGCCGGACGGGCCGACCAGCACCATGAGCTCGCCGTCCGCGATGGACAGGTCCAGCGACCGGACCGCGGTGGTCCCGTCCTGGTAGCGCTTGGTGATGCCCTCGAGCACGATCCTCGACACTGATGTCTCCCTCTCCGCCGGGCCTCTCCGCCGGGCCCTATCCGCCGAACTGGCCCGCGGGCTGGCCCCGGACGCCCTCGACCCGGGTGTGCAGCACGTGCCCGGCCAGCGGTTCCGCGGCCCGCTGCGCCTGCGTCATGTTCTCCCAGGCCGTGGTGACGAACAGCTCGCCAAGATCCGGGCCGCCGAACGCCGGGCAGGACGGCTGGGACACCGGCACCTCCAGCTCGGCCAGCAGCGAACCGTCCGGCGCGTACCGGCGCACCGCGGCGCCACCCCAGAACGCCACCCACAGGCACCCGTCCGCGTCCACCACCAGGCCGTCCGGGATGCCCTGCGAGGGCGGCGGCTGGACCAGATCCCGCGGCGCGCCCAGCGTGCCGGCCGCCAGATCGCACGGGAAGGACCGGATCCGCGGCCGCGGCTCGCCGGAGTCGATGTAGTAGAACGTGCCGCCGTCCGGGCTCCAGCCCAGCCCGTTGGACTCGGTCACCCCGTCCAGCACCACGGCGATCTCACCGGACGGTTCGAGCCGGTACAGCGTGCCCGCCCCGGCCCGCCGGTCCCCGGCCACCGTGCCCGCCCAGAACCGGCCCACCGGGTCGCACGCCCCGTCGTTGAACCGGATGTCGGCCAGCATGCCGGGCGGCCGCCACGGCCCGCCGTCCGGCTGCCCGTCCGCGCCGACCAGCCGGAACCCGTCCGCCGCGGCCAGCACGTACCCCCCGCCGGCCCGCGGTGCGGCCGCGCCGACCGCCACCCCGGCGGTGTGGAACACCGAGTCACCTGCCCCCGGCCGGTACCGGTGCAGGTGCCCGGCCAGGATGTCCACCCACATCAGGCTGCCGGTGGCGGCGTCCCAGAACGGCCGTTCACCCAGCTCCGCCTGCGCCGATATGGCCACGTCCCATGACACGTTCATTTGCCCATCCCCAGGGTCAGCCCCCGCACCAGGTAGCGCTGGAAGATCAGGTACACCACGATGGCAGGTACCGCGCTGATGAACGAGCCCGCCATCAGCACCGGGATGCTGGTCGTCCGCCCGGCCGACAGCGCGGCCAGTCCCACGGTGATCGTCCGCTGCTCCGGATTCTGCAGGAACAGCAGCCCGACCAGCAGGTCGTCCCAGATCTGGATGAACTGCAGCACGGTCACGGTGGCGATGGCCGGCCAGGACAGCGGCAGCGCGATGCGCAGGAACGTCCGCTCGTAGCCCAGCCCGTCCATCACCGCGGCCTCGATCAGGTCGTCGGAGATGCCCCGGTAGTAGGTGGCCATCAGGAACGTGGCGAACGGCGTGCCCAGCGCCACGTAGACCAGGATCGCGCCGAGGTAGGTGTTGATCAGCCCGAGCTTCCCGAGGTTCACGTACTCCGGGATGATGATCGACTGCAGCGGCACCATCAGCGCGGCCACCACGCCCAGGAACAGCAGGCCGCTGCCCCGGTAGCGCAGCTTGGCGAACGCGAACCCGGCCGTGGTCGAGACGGCCAGGATGAGCAGGATCGACAGCAGGCAGATCACGGTGGAGTTGACCAGTTCCCGGCCGACCGGCAGTTCGCTGAACAGCTGGCCCCAGCTCACTCCCGAATGGCCACTCTGCTGCGCGAACTGCGACTGGTTCCGGAACGCGTTGTTGAGGATGTACCAGAACGGGTAGAGCATGACGACCGCGACGACCGACATGATCGCGAAGATCAGGCCGATCCGGCCGCGCCGCCGGGCCCGCAGCGCCCGCTTGGCTGGCGCGCCGCCGGAGCCCGCGGCGCCGGAGCCTGGCGCCGGGCCGGCCGTGGTCAGCGAATCCGCCGCCATCTACCAGCCCTCCCCGTCCTCGGAGCGGATCAGCCGGAGCTGCACCAGCCCGACCACGATCATGATCACGAACAGGATGATCCCGTACAGCGCGCCGGTGCCGAACTGGCCCAGCGAGAACGCCGACTGGTAGACGAAGAACTCCAGCGTGGTGGTGCCGAACCCGGGCCCGCCGTTGGTCATCACGAAGATCAGGCTGAACAGTGCGGAGAACGCGCTGATCACCGTGATCACGAACGAGAACTGGACGAACCGCTTGAGCAGCGGCAACGTGACCCGGAAGAAGATCTGGCGGCGTTTCAGCCCGTCCACCCGGGCCGCCTCCAGCAGCGTCGGGTCCAGGGTGGCCATCCCGGTCAGGAAGATGATCGTGTTGGTGCCGAGCATGGACCAGATGAACGTGATGGCCAGCGCGAGCAGCGCGGTGCGCTGGCCGGCCAGCAGGTTGGTCTGCACCGAGCCGAGGCCGACCGCGGCGAGCAGCTTGTTCAGCAGCCCGTTCAGCGCGAAGAACTGCACCGCGACCATGCCGATGACCACCCAGGACACGGCGGTGGGCAGGAAGTACACCGACCGGAAGAACCGCCAGCCGTGGACGTGCTCGTTCAGCAGGGCGGCGATGGCGAGCGGGATGCCGATCGCGAACGGGATGGACAGCAGCAGCAGCGCGTTGTTCTCGATCACCCGCCAGAAGATCGGGTCGCTGAGTGCGGTCGTGTAGGTGCTCGGCCCGATCCACTGGGCGGTCAGGCCGTTCCAGTTCGTCATCGAGTAGTAGACGGCCTGCCCGATCGGGATGCCGAGGAGGGCCACGACCACGATCACCGCGGGCAGCGACAGCACGATGCCCGCCCGCCGCCGGCGCCGGGCCAGCCGGCTCCGGCGCGGCCGGGCGGGCTGGCCCGGGGCGCTGCCCCGGGCCAGCCCTGGCGTCGCTTCCGAGACGCTCACCAGCGCATCACGGGTAGCTGGTCCCCCTCTGGTCGCTGGGCAGCTGGCCCAGCGTCGTCTGCATGCTGGACAGCGCCGACTTCGGCGAGATGCTGCCGTTCAGCACCGACGGGAGCTCCTTGCTGCCGGTGTTCACCACGTTGCCCTGCACCACGTTGTCCAGCATCGGGTAGGCGGTCATGTGGTCCTGGCTGACGAAGTTCAGCATCTGCTGGTTCACCGGGTTGGACGTGGACGTGCCGTTGATGGCGGGGATCAGCCCGGCGGCGTTGATGATCTTCGCGGCCTGGCTGGTCGTCATGAACTCCAGGAACTGCAGCGCCTGCGGCTGGTGCTGGCTGTAGTTCGTCATGGACAGGCCATCACCGGCGAAGTCCACCACGCCCTTGATCGGGCTGTCGGAGAACGGCGGCACGAACGCGGCCACCTTCGAGCCCAGCGCGCTGGTGAACTTCTGGGTGTCCCAGGTGCCGTCCACCATCATGGCGGCCTTCCCGGACTCGAAGTCCCCCAGGTTGTTCGTCTTGGTCAGCACGTCGCTGTTGGTGCAGCCGTTGCTCTTCAGCTTGGCCCACTGCGCCAGCTGGGCCTCGTTAGCCGCCGAGGTCCACGGGATCTGGCCGCTGTAGAGCTGCTCCCAGTTCGTGACCGGGTGCGCGCCGATCATCATGTAGCTCATGTCGTACCACGGGTAGAACTCCGCGCCCAGCGGCTGGCCGCCGTTGCCGTAGGTCAGCGGCATGTACCCGGCCGCCTTGAGCTTCTTGCACGCCGCGAACAGCTGGGTCCAGTCGGTCGGCACCGCGCTCACCCCGGCCTTGGCGAACGCGGCCTTGTTGTAGAAGCCGATGTAGAACTGGTTCTCCAGCGGGATCACATACGGGCCGTTGCTCGCGTTGAACTCGTCCGACGTCCATTTGAGCGCGTCCGGGTCGATCCGGGCCAGGTCAGCGGCCGGGATCTTGCCCTTGAGGTTGGTCAGGAACTCCTTGTACTGCAGGGTGAACAGGCCGGTCCACATGACCGCCAGGTCGGGGCCGGTCTTGGACACCGCGGCCGCCTGGAGCAGCGCGAAGTAGTTGTCCGCGGGCTGGCTCACGACGTTGACGGTCACGTTCTTGTGCTGGGCCTCGAACGCCTTAGCCAGGTTCTTCAGCGCGGTCGCGTTCTGCTCGGTGCCGTAGTTCTCCCAGATGGTGAGGGTGACCGGGCCCGACGTCGAGCCGCTGCTCCCTCCACCGCTGCTGCACGCGGTGGCCAGCAGGGCCGCCGCCGCCGTGGCGGCCAACACTTTCCAGTGCCTCACGGCTGTCTCCTTTCGGTGTGTGAAAATCGTCTGCCTCGATATCTCTTGGTGTCACCGCATGGCCCGCCGCCAGCTGGCCGGCCCGTTCAGGACCGCCCGACGACGGGCTCCACGAACCGGCGGTGCTCCTTCGTCGGGGCCCGCAGGAAGTCCAGGTCGCAACCGTCGGGTGCCTGCAGCACGTGGTCGCGGTAGAGCGCGGGCCAGCCGCGCAGGTGGGGGGAGGGCGGCGGGGTCCAGCGCGCCCGGCGCCGGGCCAGTTCCGCCTCGGGCACGTCCAGCGTGAGCGACCCGGCCGCGACGTCCACCGCGACCGGATCGCCGTCGGCGACCAGCGCCAGCGGCCCGCCCGCGGCGGCCTCCGGGGCGGCGTGCAGGACCACCGTGCCGAAGCTGGTCCCGCTCATCCGGGCGTCGGTGACCCGGACCATGTCGGTGACCCCGTCGGCGGCCAGCTTGGCCGGGATCGGGATCATGCCCCACTCCGGCATCCCGGGCACACCGACCGGGCCGCAGCCGGCCAGCACCAGCACGCTGTCGCCGGTGACGTCGAGCGCCGGATCCTCGACCCGGCGGCGCATCTCCTCGTAGCCGTGGAAGACCAGGGCCGGGCCGCGGTGGCGGAGCAGCGCCGGGGTGGCCGCCGAGGTCTTGATCACCGCACCGTCCGGGGCCAGGGACCCGCGGACCACGGCAAAGGCCCCATTTTTCCCCAACGAAGCCCCCGCCGCCCGGATCGCCCCCGAGACCGGGGGAGCGGCGCCGGCGACCTCGCCGACCGTGGCGCCGGTGACCGTGACCGCGCTGGTGTCCATCCGGTGGCCCAGTTCCCGCAACAGCGCCGGGACCCCGCCGGCCCGGTCGAGATCGGGCAGCAGCCCCGCGCCGGACGGTTCCACGTCGGCCAGGACCGGGATGCCCTCGCCGAGGCGTCCCAGGTCGTCGAGCGGCAGCGGGATCCCGGCCCGCCCGGCGATCGCGGCCAGGTGAATGATCGCGTTGGTCGAGCCGCCGATGGCGTGCAGCATCCGGATGGCGTTGGCGAAGGCGGCGGGGGTCAGGATGGCGGACGGGCGCCGGCCGGCCGTCACGGCCCCGACCGCGCAGCGGCCGGCCGCCGTGGCGGCGGCCCGGCCCCGCGGGTACCCGGCCGGGATGGTGGCCGAGCCCGGGATCATCAGCCCGAGCGTCTCGGCCAGGATGGCCATGGTGGAGGCGGTGCCCATCGTGTTGCAGGTCCCGGTGCCGCAGGCCAGGCAGCGTTCCAGCTCCCGCCAGCCCGCGTCGTCGAGGCGGCCGGCCCGCCGCTCGTCCCAGAGCCGCCACAGGTCGCTGCCGGTGCCGATGCGCCGGCCCCGGAACGTGGCCGGCTTCCGGGAGCCGCTGGTGACCAGCACCATCGGCAGGTCCGCGCTGACCGCGCCCATGATCGAGCCGGGCACGGTCTTGTCGCAGCCGGCCAGCAGCACGATCCCGTCCAGCGGGTAGCTGCGGATGATCTCCTCGATCTCGATGGAGAGCAGGTTCCGGTAGAGCATCGCGCTCGGCTTCATCAGGTCCTCGCCGAGCGGGATCGAGCCGAACTCGACCGGCACCCCGCCGGCCTCGCGGACGCCGGTCCGGACCGCGACGGCCAGATCCCGCAGCGGGAGGTTGCACGGGTTGAGGTCGCTGGCCGAGTTGGCGATGCCGATGACCGGGCGGCCGCCGTCGGCGCTGACGTCGAGACCGGCCGAGGCGAGCGCCACCCGGTTGGCCAGCGCGACCTCGTCGTTCCCGCGCAGCCAGGCGTCACTGCGCAGCCCCGTAGGGGTGCGCTCACTGGCACTGCGCAGCCCCGCAGGGGTGCGCTGGCCAGCACTGCGCCGAGGGCGGGCGGTCATGGCGCCGGCTCCGGGACGCCCAGGCCCGGGGCCCCGGGCCTGGACTGGACCAGCTCCAGGCCGGCCCGGTCCATCCATTCCAGCGCCACCCGGGCCCGGTGCACCTTCTCCCTCCCGATGGCGGCCGCCTCGGCCGCCAGGTGCAGCCCGCTGGGATACAGCGGCCGGGAGTTGCGCAGGCCGAACTTCACGTACATGGGCGAGGCCACCGCGACCAGTTCGCTGGCCTCGTGCCCGCGGACCACGCCGCCCATCGAGCTGGGCGCCTCCACGTACAGGTCGATCGGCAGCGTGGTGGCCGCGCGCAGCTCGGCGAGCAGCCCCAGGGTCATGTCCGAGGGCACGTTGACGGTGTCCGCGCCGAGCCGTTCCAGCTGGGCCACGCTGAGCGGGTTGCCGGGGGCGAGCATGGCCGAGACCTTCCACACCACCGAATCCGGGATCTCGCCGTCCTTCTGCATCCCGGACAGCAGCTCCAGCAGCCCGGTGTCGGCGACCAGGAAGCCGCGGATGCCGCAGTCCACGCCGCGCAGCACGTCCTCGACCGCGTACCGCAGCTGCCGTGACCCGCGGATCAGCCCGCCCCGGGACGGTCCCTCGTCGGACTGGGCCAGGCTGCCGATGTCCCATTCCTCGCGTGGTCCCACGAACAGCGAGATCTCCAGGCCGTGGTCGGCGCCCAGCGCGGCCATCTCGGCCAGCTCGTGCTCGGACAGCAGCATGGCGCCGCTGCCCTGGGACACCCGGTTGACGGTGACGCCCTCGGCCGCGGCCTGCTCCAGCACGGCCCGCAGCACGGCCGGCCCTTCCACGCTGGGGATCTCGATCCGGAAGTCCGCGCCGTCGGGGAACCGGGCGGTGCTGCGCTGCGGCGCGGTCTCCATCACGATCCCGCGCCGGGCCAGTGCCTCGGCCCCGGTCATCCGGGTCGCGGTCTCCGGACCGAGGGCTGCCTGACCAAGGGTGGCCTGCCCGAGGGTTTCCTGGCCGAGGGTTTCCTGGCTGCCCAGGGTCATCACGCCACCTCCAGGACCGCCGGACGCGGCGGTACCAGCTCGTCGTCCTCGGCCGGCCAGGCCGGCCCCGTACTCATGGATTCAGTGACCCGCTCCAGGCCGTCCGGCGACACCAGGTACGTGTCCTCGGCCTTCGCCCCGCCGGCCAGGCTCGGGTTCCAGGCCACCGCCTGGCCGTCCGCCACCGGCGTGCTGTACCAGCGCGAGTCCCGCTGGCCCGGCGCGATCTCGAACTCGCGCTGCGCGTACCCGATCGGCCCGCCCTGGTAGTGACTGGCCCAGCCCCCCGGTGCGCCTTCCCGCTCGTAGGCCTGGTCCAGGACGGTCAGCACGTCGCCGTAGCGGTTCGCCGGCACGCAGGCGGCCAGCGTGTCGCGCTCGATCCGCAGCACCCGGTCCCGCAGCGTGCTGAACTCGGCCGGAGGCGGCCCCGCCGAGGCGAACCGGGTGGCGGCGGCGTGCAGCCCGCCGCGCCGCGCGACCACGACCGCCATCGCGAGCTGCCGGACCGGGGCGCCCACCGCCATCGGATGCCGGAACCGGCGGACCCGCTCGTCGCCCCCGACGATCAGCACCGGCGCGTCGGCCCCGCGCGATTCCAGCAACTCGGCCACCCGGCCCTGGACGTCGAGGTCCCGCTCACCTGGCCGCCAGGCCGCCAGCGACTCCTGCAGCGCGGCCGCGGCGTCAGCGCCCAGCTCCCGCAGGTCTTCCTGCTCGGCGGGGGACAGGGCGAGGCGCAGCTCGATCAGCTCCCCGGTGGCGTCCACGCCGAACCCCGGGTGCCCGTCGGCGGCCAGCCGGCCCGCGCCGGCGCCGGCGATGTCCTGCGCGGCGCGGACGAACGCCTCCGGGTCGTACCAGGGCACGGCGACCAGGTCGGTGAAGCCGTGCCGGCCCGGCTGGTACTCCTCGCGCACCCGGTCGGCTTCGACCTCCGTGGTTACCAGCGCCGCCCCCGTAGGCGTCGCCACCACCCAGACCAGGTCGGACTGCGCGGTCCGGTCCACCGGCGGGGCCACCGCCCCCGTCGCCCAGGCCACGGCCGGCGGGCCGGTGAGCACCACTCCGGCCACGTCCTCACGGCTGGCCAGCCAGCGCTCCAGCCGGTCCCGGGCGGCCTCCGCGCGGGCCACGCTCCGGGCCGAATGTTCGGCTATACCGAACAAAGTTTTGTGATGTAGAATCACCTGGTCATGGAATCATTCGCATATGTGCATGTCAAGGCGTTTTGGGACTCGCTAAGATAACAGATGATGTTCTGTGATACCGAACGCTTGGCGGTATCGGACGGCTTGGCCTCACCGTAACGACTCCGCAGTACCGAACGGCCTGGCCCTACCGAACAGCAATACCGAACCGCCTGGCTCTACGAGCAGCAGTACCGAACGGCTTGGCGCTACCGAACAATGGTGTGGGGAAGTGAGCAGGTGGCAACGGAGCAGGACGGCGCGGAAGCCGGCCGCTACACGGTCAAGAGCGTGGCCCGCGCGCTGCGGCTGGTCGGCATCGTGGCGGACGGCCCGGCCGAGGGCCAGACGCTCAGCGAGCTGGCCGCGCCGCTGGGCATCTCCAAGAGCAGCACCCTGGCCCTGGCCCGGACCCTGGAGGCGGCCGGTTTCCTGCGCGAGACCCGGCCCGGGCCGCGGTACACGCTGGGCACCGCGCTGATCCGGCTCGGCGACATCGTCGGCCGCCAGCTTCCGCTCGGTGACCTCTGCCGTCCGCTGCTCGACGAGTTGTCCGAGACGACCAAGATGACCGCGCGGATCGCGGTGGCCGAGGCCGGCTACCCGGTGTTCATCGCCCGCGTGGACGGCCCGGGCAGCGTCCGCTTCTACACGCCGCTGGGCCAGCGCGAGGTGCCGTACGCCTCGGCCGCGGGCAAGGCCATCCTGTCCACCATGACCGAACCGGAGGTCCGGCGGGTCTGCGCGGAAACCGGGCTGGCCCCGCGCACCGCGCACACCATCACCGACATCGACACCCTGCTGGACAACCTGGCCGCAGCCCGGCGGCTCGGCTTCGCCGTCGACGACGAGGAGGACGCCGAGGGCGTCTTCTGCACCGGTGCGGCGTTCTTCGGTCACGACGGCAGCTGCGCTGGCGCGGTCAGCGTGACCGGCATCAAGGGGGACCTGCCCGCGTGGCGGGTAGACGAGCTGGGCCGGTCGGTGCGCAGCTACGCAGACAAGGTCTCGGCCCTGCTGGGCGGGGCGCCCTACGCCATGCCCGGGACAGGAGCCTGATGCCCGCCACACCGCCCGCCGCCCAGGCGCTGGTCGTGTCCTCGCCCGGGGAGACGGGGCTGCAGCAGCAGGCCCGCCCGGTCCCCGGGCCGGGTGAAGTGCTCATCCGGCCCGCCGCCGTCGGGCTGTGCGGCACCGACCTGGACATCCTGGCTGGCCGGATCGACCCCGCGTACGTTCGTTATCCGCTGGTCCTGGGGCACGAATGGAGCGGTACCGTGCTGGCCAGCGGGAGCGGTTCGCTGCCTGCGGGCACCCGGGTGGTGGCCGAGGGGATCGTGCCGTGCGGTCACTGTGCCCACTGCCGGGCCGGCCAGACCAACCTCTGCGCGACCTACGACGAGATGGGGTTCACCCGGGACGGGGCCGCGGCCGGCTACGCGGTCGTCGATAGCACCCTGGTGCATCCCCTGGCGCCCTCGGTGAGCATGGCCGACGGAGCGCTGGTCGAGCCCGCTTCGGTGGTCTACCGGGGGCTGGCCAGTATCACGGTCAAGCCGGGCTGCCGGGCCCTGGTGGTCGGGGACGGGACCGTGGCCCTGCTCGCGGCCGCACTGCTCGGCCTGTGGTCCCCGGCCGAGATCGTGATGCTGGGCCGCCGCCCAGCGCAGGCGGCCCTGGCCGCGACCGCGGGCGCGGCCCGGTTCGAGACCGAGCCGGATGCGGCCGGCGGCGGCTTCGACCTGGTGGTCGAGGCGGCCGGGACCACCGGCGCAGTGCTCACCGCGCTGGCCGCGGCCCGGCGGGGCGGCACCGTGCTGCTGCTCGGCCTGCCCCCGCACGGCGCCACCGCGGCCGTCCCCGTCGATGACCTGGTCAACAACGACCTCACCATCCGGGCGAGTTTCGGCTACACCTCAGCCGCGTGGCGGGACGTGGTCACGCTGCTGAACGCGGGCCGTCTCGAGCTGGGCTTCCTGGTCACCCACCGCTTCCCGCTGGGGGAGTGGGCCGCGGCCCTGGACACCCTGCGTGATCCCGACCCGGAATCCCCCCGCGGCAAAGTCCTCCTCACCCTCGAGGACTAAACCGCGGCCCGGCCTCCCGCGCCTGCCCCGGGCTTGTCCTGTGCCCTGCCCCGGGCTCGTCCCCGCGCCTGCCCCGGGCTCGTCCCGCGGCCTGCCGCCCAGCCCGGCCTGGTGCCGCCGCCAAGCACACCCCACCAGCCCCGCAGCCTCGCAGCCCCTCAGGCCCCAGGCCCCCTTCGTGATCAAACGATTGGTGTCGCCCAGGCAACACCAATCACGTTGATCACGAACTGGTGCGGGCTGACGGGGCGGGACGGGTGGGGTCTGAGGGGGGGCCGGGGGTACTGGGGCTGGTGGGTGTGGGAGAAGCCGGCTCGGGAGGCGGGTCCGGAGGGCGGCGGCGATCAGGACGGCGAGCAGGGCGAGGCCGCCGAGCAGGAAGGCGTTCCCGGTCAGCAGTTCGATGCCGTGCCAGTGGTACTCGGCGAACCAGGGCCGGTCGCCGTAGCGGTAGTAGACCTCCGGGTCGGTGTTCGGCGGCTGCCAGATCACCCCCAGCGAGAACTGGCCCAGGTCGTTCGGCTCACCCCAGAGGCGGCCTGGCCAAGCGCCGTACACGAGCAGCATGGCCCCGGCCAGGGCCCAGTAGCCCGCGGCAGGCCACCTCAGGGCCCGGCGCCAGCGCAGTCGGGGCGGGTGGGGCTGCGGGCTGGCCGGAAGACTGCCGGGGCGCGCATGGCCCGGACCGCGTAGGCGGCCGCGACCGCCACCCCCGGAACTATCCACACCCAGTGGTGGTCCCAGCTGATCGGGGAGATCAGCAGGCCGGTCAGCGCGCAGGTGAGCAGTCCGGGCAGCGGATGCCCGGCCCGGTCCAGCACGGCCGCGCAGGCCAGCCCGGCCACCGCGGTGACCAGCGCCACCGCCAGCCAGGCCGGGCTCCGCGCTGGCGACGCTGCCGGCCAGCCTGGTGAGCAGGGCCCGCAGCGACTGGTTGCCCCCCCAGCCGACGAAGCCGGTGCGGCCCCCGTTGAAAAACAGGCCGCCCAGCCACCACCGGGCCGAGTCGGCGGGCGTGGCCACGAAGCCCGCGGCCACGGTGGCGGCGAACGCCGCGCAGGCCACGGCGGCCGCCCGGAACCTCCTGGTCAGCAGCAGGTACGGGATGAAGACGAGGGGCACCAGCTTGATCCCGGCGGCCACGCCGACCCCCGCCCCTTTCCACCACCGGCTAGCCCCGGACCGGCGGGTGTCCGGCTGGCACAGATCCCAGATGATCAGCGCCATCAGGACCAGGTTGACCTGGCCCAGGTACAGGGTGCGGATGACCGGCTCGGTCCAGAACACCGCAGCCGCGGCCAGCAGGGTGGCGCCCAGACGGGTCAGGCCACGGCGGTACCCGAGCCCGCCGAAGGTGAACCACAGCGCGGCGAGCAGCGCCGCGATGTTGACCACCACGCTAAGCGGGGGCAGCGCCCGCCACGGGACGAGGGAGACGACCGCGAAGACGAGCGCCGCGAACGGGGGATAGGTGAACTTCAGGTGCAGGTTCTCGTAGCCGGGCCAGCTGTACAGCGGCGTGGCCAGGTGCGGGTTGTACCAGGGCCGGACGTGCCGGACGATGAGCCCGCCCGATCGGTAGACCCCGAGGTTGACCGGGTCCAGCGTCCAGTCGTAGGGATGGACGGCCATGTAGGTCAGGTAGCTGCCGAGGATCACCGCGAACGCGATGATGCCCGCTATCGCCAGCCTGCCCCGCAAATTCCCTCCACTGGGCCGTCACTGCGCCCCGTGCTGCGCTCTGCGCTGCGCCCCCTGCTGCGCCCTCTACTTGGGGGACGGGCCGAGAGTACCCGCGTGCACCGGCCCCGCGCCGCCTGCGGCCGGCGGCTTCTCCGGGGCTTTACCAGCTCGTGGGCAGCGGCATTCCCTCGCTGTATCCGGCCGCGCTCTGCACCCCGACCATCGCCCGCTCGTGCAGTTCCTCCAGGTCGGCGGCGCCAGCGTAGGTGCAGGCGCTGCGCAGCCCGGCCGTGATCGCGTCGATCAGGTCTTCCACGCCGGGACGCTCCGGGTCCAGGTACATCCGCGCGGTGGAGATGCCTTCCTCGAACAGTTCCTTGCGGGCCCGGTCGAAGGAGGAGTCACCCGCGCTGCGCAGCCGCACAGCCCGGGCCGAGGCCATGCCGAAGCTCTCCTTGTACAGCCGGCCGTCCGGATCGCGGAACACGTCGCCGGGGGACTCGTAGGTACCCGCGAACCAGGACCCGATCATGACGTTGGAGGCTCCCGCGGCCAGCGCGAGCGCCACGTCCCGGGGATGGCGGATGCCGCCGTCCGCCCACACGTGGGCGCCCAGCGCCCGGGCCTGGGCCGCGCACTCCAGGACCGCGCTGAACTGGGGGCGGCCGACCCCGGTCATCATCCGCGTGGTGCACATCGCGCCCGGCCCGACCCCGACCTTCACGATGTCCGCACCCGCCTCGACCAGGTCGGCGACGCCCGCCGCGGTGACCACGTTCCCGGCCGCGATCGGCACGTCCGGGCTGAGCCCGCGGACCGCGCGCAGCGCGCTCATCATCTTGTCCTGGTGGCCGTGCGCGGTGTCCACCACCAGCATGTCCACCCCCGCGTCGAGCAGCAGCTTGGCCTTGGCCGCCACGTCGCCGTTGATGCCCAGGGCCGCCCCGACCCGCAGCCGTCCGCTGGCGTCGGTGGCCGGGTCGTACAGGGTCGCGCGGAGCGCGCCGGTGCGGGTCAGGATGCCCACGCAGCGGCCGTCGGTGTCCACCACCGGCGCCAGCCGGTGCCGCCCGTCGTGCAGCAGGGTGAACGCACGCTGCGGGTCGGTGCCGGCCGGGAGCGTGAGCAGTTCGGTGGACATCACGTGGCGCAGCTGAGTGAACCGGTCCACGCCGGTGCAGTCGGACTCGGTCACCACGCCGACCGGGCGCCCGTCCTGGACCACGATCACGCCGCCGTGCGCCCGCTTGGGCAGCAGGCCCAGCGCCTCGCCGGTGGTGTCGCCGGGGGCCAGCGTGATCGGCGTGTCGTGCACCAGGTCACGGCTCTTCACCCAGGCCACCACGTCGGCGACCACGTCGGCCGGGATGTCCTGGGGCAGGATGGCCAGGCTGCCGCGCCGGGCCGCCGTCTCGGCCATCCGGCGCCCGGACACCGCGGTCATGTTGGCCACCACGATCGGGATGGTGGTGCCGCTGCCGTCGCGGGTGGCGAGGTTGACGTCGAGCCGGGACGTCACCGCCGACCGGCCGGGGACGAGGAACACGTCGCTGTAGGTCAGGTCATGGCCCTGGACGTTCTCGGTGAGGAATCGCACCCTTCGATTCTGCCTGGTAAGCGTCTATGCACGTTCCCGATCGTCAGCCGCTGACCGGCGTGCCCGCCCCCGGGTCGCCGCCCGCCCGGTCCCATTCGTCCCGGGACAGTATGGCTTCTTCCAGGTCCAGGTGGTGCAGGACCTCGTCGAGCACCTCGTCGTCGATCTGGCGCTCGTCCCGCAGCCGGATGAACTCGGCCCGCTCGGCCGTGGTCATCTCCCGGCGCAGCCGCCGGAAGGCGGCCGACGGTGCTGGCCCGCTGTCCGCATCGGGCCCGGTGTCCGGCAGCCGCTCCCACGCCCCCGCCTGCCGGTACTGGGCCAGCCGCCGCAGTCGCTCCACCACCTCGGGGGGCGCTCCGGCGGGGTCCTCGGCGGCCAGTTCCTCCAGCCGCCGGAGCCCGGCCGCAGAGGCAGCCTCTTGCGCGGTGGCCTGGGCCACCACGTCGGCCCGGTGCTCTTCCGGCCCGGCCTGCACCCCGAGCCTGCGAATCAGCACCGGCAGCGTGAGGCCCTGCACCAGCAGGGTGCCGAGCACCGTGGTGAACGTCAGGAAGACCAGCAGGTTGCGCTGGGGCACGCCAGTGGACAGCGCCGCCGCCGCGGCCAGGGAGATGACCCCGCGCAGGCCAGCCCAGGACAGCACGAACGTCGCCTGCCATCCGGGCGCGGGGTCCTGGACCCGGATCCGGGGCACCAGCCACCGGGGCAGGTAGATGGACGGGAACACCCAGACGATCCGGGCCACGATGACCGCGCCGAGCACGACGGCGGCCTCCGCGGCCAGCCGGGCCGGGTTCTGGGTGCCCACGTCCTGCAGCACGGGCCGCAGCTGCAGGCCGATCAGCGCGAACGCCACCGACTCGAGCACGAAGGTGGTGACCCGCCACACGGCCATGTCCTGCAGCCGGGTGGCAAAGTGCGCCTGGCCGCCATGATGACCCAGGTACAGGCCGGTCACCACCACGGCCAGCACCCCCGACACATGCAGCGAGTCGGCGGCCAGGTAGGCCGCGAAGGGGGTGAGGAGCGACAGGGCGCTCTCCACCAGCGGGTCACGCAGCCGCATCCGGAGCCGGTGGATGAGGACCCCGAGCACCAGGCCCACGACTATCCCGCCGATGCTGATCGTGACCAGGCTGCCCACCGCGCTCAGCGGAGACGGGGTGGCCACCGTCGCCGAGGCCGCGCTGACCGCGACGGCGTACACGGTCAGCGCGGTGCCGTCGTTGAGCATGCTCTCGCCGGTGATGACGGTCAGCAGCCTTCGTGGCAGGTGAAGCTGCCGGCCGATGCTGGCCGTGGTGACCGCGTCGGTGGGCGCGAGAATCGCGCCCAGGGTGATCGCGGCGGCCACGGGCAGCCCGGGCACGTCCAGCCGGGCCGCGCCCCCCACCACCACGGCCGTGAACAGCACCAGGCCGACCGACAGCAGGGCGAGGGTCCGCACGTTGTCGCGCAGGTTGAGGTACGAGCTCTCCAGCGCGGTGGTGTAGACCAGCGGGGGCAGCACCGCGAACAGGACCAGGTCCGGGTTGAGCCGGAACTCCGGTACCCCGGGGATGTAGGACGCGGCGAGTCCGGTGAGGACCAGCAAGATGGGTGCGGCGACGCCGTGCCTGCGGGCCAGCCCCGCGATCGCGCAGGAGCCGACGATGAGCAGCAGCAGCGCCAGGGCCTGCGTCGCTGTCATCGCGACAGGATCAGGAGTAGTGGAAGGCCGCGAAGATGATAGCGGTCAGCCGGTCCACCATCTCATCCCTGGGCAGCCGGACCTCCACGGTCAGCAGGTAGTTGATCCGCTCCAGCATCATCAGCAGGGCCAGGGCGGTCAGCTCGGCGTGCCCGGCCGGTGTGTCGCGGCCGGCCGTGCCCGCACCGGCCGTCATGCCCTGTGTGATGGCCTCAGAGAGCTTGAACATCACCTGCAGGCCGTCACCGAAGACTTCCTCGCCGACGACCTCCGCCTGGCTGAGGATCCGGATCACGGACGCGTGGGCGGCGTAGGTGTCGCAGAAGGCGCTGACCCAGTGGCGCAGCGCGGCGTGCCCCGCGTCGTTCCGGGTGACCACGGGGAAGTCGTCGGTCAGCGCGGCCATGTCCACGAGTGCGTCCGAGAGGAGGGCCTTGAACAGGTCCTCTTTGTTGGAGAAGTACAAGTAGAAGGTGCCGTGCGAGATCTTGGCCCGGCGTACCACGTCATCGACCCGGACGGCCTGGAAGCCCCGCTCGTCGAACTCGGCGAGGCCCGCGTCGAGCAGCTTCTGTACCGTCTGGCGGCCCTGGGCGCGCAGCTCGCGGTCCTGGGCAGGTGCGCCGCCGCCCAGCGAGGGTCGCCGGGGTCGCCCCCCGCCGGCCCGCAGGCCGAACTGAGAGCCGCTATGGCCGTTTGGTGGCTTTCCCGCGTTGCCTTCTGGCACGGATCCCCTTGGCGCAGTGCCGGGGCCGACTTCCCGACTCATGTTCGGAGGGTAGCCTGCCCAGCATCAATTCGCTGCATTCCCCCACCGCAAGAAGTGTCCCCGGCCCCGTTTCCGGCCGTATCCCCAGATCAGGGGGCGCTAGGAACCTAGGACCTGTTGCAGGTACGGAT
Organism: uncultured Actinomycetes bacterium; assembly: GCA_963844695.1. Lineage (GTDB taxonomy): Bacteria > Actinomycetota > Actinomycetes > Streptosporangiales > Streptosporangiaceae > RYN-230. The sequence goes on along the minus strand of CAWJPL010000022.1, from coordinate 75,322 downwards.
TGGCGAACCGGCGGCCGGGGTCGAGTTGGTCCCGCAGCGTGACGAAGTCCGCGAACCGGGGGTAGGCGCCGCGCAGGTAGGCCGCGTCACGGGTATGCAGCTTGCCCCAGTGCGGGCGCCCGCCGAGGGCCGTCATCACCGCCTCCACCTCCCGGAAGTACTCCTCGTGCGGAGCGGTGTGGAAGACGTGGATGGCGATGTAGGCGGTGCTCCGGCCGTACGCCGTGGACAGCCAGACGTCGTCGCCGGGGGCGATCCGTACCTCGATCGGGAAGCTGATCCGCCAGGTGTGCCGGGAGAACAGGTCGCGGATCGCGGTGAGCGCCTCGGCCAGGTGCTCGCGCGGGATCGCGTATTCCTGCTCCTTGAAGCGCACCCGGCGGGGGCTGGTGAACACCCGGTAGGCGGCGTCCGTGTACGTCCGGGCGCCGAGCGCCCTGGCGGCGATGCCGTTGATGGCCGGGATGACCCCGGGAAAACGCTGGCCGAGGCGGCAGGTGGCCCCGAACAAGGTGTTGGAGAGGAACTCGTCGTCGAGTTGATGGCGCCACCGGGGCAGCGGGCGCGGCGGGCCGTCGCTGCGGTTGTTGCGTTTGGTCAGGCAGCCGTCCGTGTGCGGGAACCAGTAGAACTCGAAGTGCTCGTTGGCGCTGGCCAGTTCGTCCAGCCGGGCGATGACCTCGGCCCAGTTCATCGGCTCCTCGCGCGCGGTCAGCAGGAAGGCCGGGACCACCCGCAAGGTGACCGCGGTCAGCACGCCGAGCGCTCCGAGCCCGATCCGGGCCGCCTGGAACAGGTCGGCGGACTGGTCCGCGGAGCAGCAGGCGATGCTGCCGTCGGCCAGGACCATCTCCAGCGCCGTCACCTGGGCGGCGATACCGCCCAGGTCCCGGCCGGTGCCGTGGGTGCCGGTCTGGATCGCGCCGGCGACCGTCTGCTCCTGGATGTCACCCATGTTCGCCAGGGCCAGCCCGCGGGCGTACAGCGCCTCGTTCAGGTCCCGGAGCCGGCAGCCAGCCTCGACCGTGACCTGCCCGGCCTCCTCGTCGACCGAGCGGATGGCCCGCAGCCCGCCGGGTCGCAGCATCACCCCGCTGGTCGCGGCGACGGCGGTGAACGAGTGGCCGGATCCGGTCATCCGCACGGGGAGGCCGTCCCGCGTGGCCAGCGCGACCGCCTCGGCGACCTCCGCCGCGGAGCGCGGCGTGATCACCCGGTGCGGCGCGGCGGCCTGGTTGCCCGCCCAGTTCTGCCAGCGGGGTACGGCGGGGACCATGCCCGGACCTTATCCGAGCGGGCCGGGGCGGCCGGATCAGAAGCCCCATAAGTCACCTCTTACCGCAAAGCCCTAGTCGTGTATCTTTTTCCGGCGCCGGGAGCAGCCGGTCTTCAGTCCCGCCCCGCGGGGCTTATAGGGTTATGAACGCGATGAGACGCCTGCTACGGCGCACAGCGCCGCTCGATGCCGTCCGGAGGCCTGCCATACGGGCCCTGGGGGCCAGTGCGGCAGTTGTCCTGCTGCTGGCCGGCACCGTGGCCATGCGTCCCGCGCCCACCGGGGTCACCACCGCGTCCGCCCGCCAGTCAGCCAGCATCCGGGACGGCGCCACCACCAGCGGCAGCTTCCGCAAGATCATCTCACCGGACCTGCTCGTCATCGAGCCGTCCGGCCTGTCCGCGCGGCAGCTGGCCAAGCTGGCCGCCGCGGCCGGGGTGCGCCAGGTGGTGTCCGCCGACGGTGCCGCGATCAAGCTCGACGGCCACCAGGTGAACGTCCTGGGCGTGAACCCGGGGCAGTTCCGGTCCTGGACCCCGCTGTCGACCGCCACGGATCAGCGGCTGTGGACGGCGCTCGGGCAGGGCCGCTTCGTGACCTCGCCCACGGTGGCCAGGCAGCGGAAGCTGCACCGGGGCACGGCCTACCAGATCACCGGGGCCCGGCCAGGAGCAGCTGACCTTCGGCGGATCGGCCACGCTGGGCATCACGGGGATCGACGCGCTGGTCAGCAGCAAGGCCTCAGCCCAGCTCGGCCTGGTGCCGGGGGTACTGGCCCTGGTCAGCGCGCCCGGGGCCGGCATGGCCAGGCTGACCAAGGCGGTGCGCCGGATCACGGGCCGGTCCGCCTCCCTGATCAGCCTGCGGCCCGGACAGCAGCGGCTCCCGGTGGACCACACGCCGGGCAGCGGCCGTCCCTCGACCTACCTGCAGCTGTTCCAGGCGTCGGCGGCCCGTTACTGCCCCGGCCTGTCCTGGACGGTGCTGGCCGCCATCGGGCAGATCGAGAGCGGGGACGGGAGCAACATGGGCCCGTCCAGCGCCGGAGCACTCGGCCCCATGCAGTTCCTGCCCTCGACCTGGCAGGAGTGGGGGATCTCGGCGTTCGGCCAGACCGGGTCGCCGGACATCATGGATCCGTTCGACGCGGTCCCGGCGGCCGCCCGGCTGCTGTGCGCGGCCGGGGCGGGGTCAGCCAGCGGGCTGCGCGGGGCGATCTTCGCGTACAACCACGCCACCTGGTACGTCAACGAGGTGCTCGGGCTGGCCCAGGAATACGCCCGCGACTACGGCTGATCCATCCGCCCCGCAGACCCGGTGCCGGGGGAAGGGCCGCGGGCGCCGGGGCTGTCCCGGCCCGCTGGCGCCGGCTGGCCGCCCGGCACGCCGCTGTCTGGCTGGTCGCGCGGCACACGCCTGGCAGGCTGTCTGGCCGGCTGGTCACCGGCCATGCGCCTGGTTGGATGGAGGCATGGCGGATTACGACGCGTTCCTCCTGGTGTCTTTCGGCGGCCCGGAGGGCCCGGATGATGTGATGCCGTTCCTGCAGAACGTGACCCGCGGCCGGGGCATCCCCCCGGAACGGCTGGAGGCGGTGGCCGAGCACTACTACGCAGTGGGCGGGGTCAGCCCGATCAACCAGCAGTGCCGGGACCTGATCGCCGCGATCGGCAAGGACTTCGCCGCGGCCGGGGTGGACCTGCCGATCTACTGGGGCAACCGGAACTGGGATCCTTACCTGACCGCGACCGTGGCCGAGATGACCGCCGCCGGGGTGCGGCGGGCGCTGGCCTTCGTCACCTCGGCCTACGGGTCTTACTCGAGCTGCCGGCAGTACCTCGACGACATCGAGCGGGCGCGGGCCGAGACCGGGCCCGGAGCACCAGAGATCGACAAGATCCGGCACTTCTACCGCCACCCGGGGTTCGTCGAGCCGTTCGCTGACGCCACCGTGGCGGCCATCGGGTCGCTGCCACCCGGCGCCCGGGCGGACGTCCCGCTCGTGTTCACCGCGCACAGCGTGCCGGACGCCATGGCCGCGGCCAGCGGGCCGCCGCCGGGTGGCCGCTACCCGTCCCAGCTGGCCGAGGCGTCGGGGCTCATCGCCGAACGGGTCGCCGCCGCCACCGGCGGCGGGCACCCCTGGCGGCTGGTCTACCAGAGCCGCAGCGGGCCCCCAGCGCAGCCCTGGCTCGGCCCCGACGTATGCGACTACCTGGAGGACCTGGCCCGGGACGGAGCTCCTGGCGCGGTCCTGATCCCGGTCGGCTTCGTCAGCGACCACATGGAGGTCGCCCACGACCTCGACGTCGAGGCGGCGCAGACCGCCCGGCGCCTCGGGCTGCCGCTGGCCCGCGCCGCGACCCCGAGTACGGACCCGCGCTTCATCTCGATGATCACCGCGCTGGTCACCGAACGGCTGGAGGGCCAGGTCAGCCCCGAGGCGCTGGGCTCCCCGGGCTGTGGCACGCGGCGACTGCTGCCGCCTGGCCGCCGCGGCAGGCCGCCCCGCCCGCCGGCCGGCCGCGTCATGAGCGGCGCCCCGCCGGACCCCGAAGCCCTGCTCACCCTGGCCCAGTCGGCGGCCGGCGCGGCGGCGGCGATGCTGGCCGCCCGGCGCCCGGCCGGCCCCCTGGGCCGCCCGGACGTCGCGGACACCAAGTCCAGCCCGACCGACGTGGTCACCGAGATGGACCGTGCGGCCGAGGCGATGATCGCGGACCGGATCCTGGCCGAACGTCCCGGCGACGCCATTCTCGGCGAGGAAGGCGGCGAGTCCGGGCACGGCCGGGTCCGCTGGATCGTCGACCCGCTGGACGGCACCGTGAACTACCTCTACGGCCTGGCGGACTGGGCGGTGAGCATCGCGGCCGAGGTGGACGGCGTGGTCGTGGCCGGCGTGGTGGCGGTCCCGCGGCATCGCGAGGTGTTCACGGCCGTCGCCGGCCAGGGCAGCTGGCTGCACCCGGAGGGGGCGCCAGCGGTCCGGCTGCGGGCCAACGCCGGGGTGCCGCTGGGCAAGGCCCTGGTCTCCACCGGTTTCGGGTACGAGCGGGCCCGGCGGGTGGTGCAGGGCGAGATCGTGGCCGCCGTACTGCCCCAGGTCCGTGACATCCGCCGGGGCGGCTCCTGCGCGGTAGACCTGTGCTCGGTCGCGGCCGGCCGGGTCGATGCCTACTACGAGCGGGGCGTCAACTACTGGGACTGGGCCGCGGGTGGCCTCGTCGCGACCGAGGCGGGAGCCGAGGTGGCCGGGCTGGCCGGACAGCCGCCGAGCCGTGAACTGGCCATCGCGGCCGGCCCCGGGCTGTTCCAGGACCTGCACGACCTGCTGCGCAGCCTCGACCCGGAACGGGACGCCGAGGAAGCCGGCACCGCTGACTGACCAGGGCTGGCTGACCAGGCTGGCTGACCAGGCTGGTGGTAAGGCTGGCTGGGTCACACCGGCTGGCGGACGCCGCCGGTGGCTCAGGTCCCGGTCCTGGCCAGCACGCCGGCCGGGCTCGGCGCGTCGCTCCGGCGGAACTTGAACGCCAGGGCCGAGTTGCCCTGAGGGCTGAGCAGCACCGTGCCGTTGTCGCAGCTCTGCTGCCCCTTCGTGATGCCCTGGTCCAGGGTGAAGGTACCGGCCAGCACCGAGACCAGCAGCAGGCGGCCCGAGCAGCCGAGCTGCGGGTAGGAGATGGTCCCCGCCGAGCTACCCGCGGCCAGGCTGATCCGGACGGTCACCGCGAGCGACGGGTCCGTCTGCCGGACCGTGCCGCTCCAGGTGCCCGCCAGGTCCGCCGGGATCTTCGGCGCCGCCACGGGCGAGGCGGACGCGGACGACGTGTGCGCCGAGGCGGTGGTGTGGTCCGCTGCGACCGGGGTGGCCGTGGTCCCGGGGCTGTTGCGGTGCGTGGCGATGAGGGTGGCCGCCACCGCGATGACCGCGACGCAGGCCAGGCTGGCCGCGGCCCAGGCGATCCGGCGTGACCGGGACGCGGTGGAGGTCTCGGCCGGCCCGCCGGGGTCCGGGCTGACCGGGCCCCGGCCGGCCGCGCGGGCCCGCCGGGTGCCCTCGGCGAGCAGTCCGGCTGCCGGGTCGTTATGGCCAAGAAGCGCCGTCACCAGGGTCCGGGCCGGTGGCCTGCTGGCTGGGTCGGGTGACATGCAGGCGGACACCGTGTTCCGCAGCGGCTCGGGCAGGCTGGCCACGTCCGGGCGCCCCGCGGCGAACAGGATGGTCTGGGCCCAGGCGAGCAGGTCCGCTGACGGGGTCGCCGGGCCGTACGGCGGCGTGGTGCTGAAGTGGACGACCCGGGGCCCTTCCGTGCCGAGCACGACATGGTCCGGCCCGAAGTCCCCGTGCACCAGCCCCGCCTGGTGGATCGAGGTCAGTCCGGTGGCCGCGCCGATAGCCAGCGCGGCCAGCACCGGTCCCTCCAGCGGTCCCTCCGCGGTGACGGTCTCGGCCAGGGACGGCCCTTCGATGAATTCACTGACCAGGAAGGGCTGGTCGCTGTCGAACCCGGCGTCCAGGATGCGCGCGGCGCAGAACGGGGCGACCCGGCGGGCCACCGTGGCCTCGGCGCTGAAGCGGTCCCGGGAGGCCGAGTCGGGAGCCGCGGTCCGGCCGAGTAGGGTGACCGCGACCGGGGTCCCGTCTGGGAGGCGGGACAGGAACGTCCCGGCCGAGTCCGGGCTGCCCAGGCCGTCCGCGATCCGGCTGGACAGCCGGTAGCGGCCGACTCTCCGGAGATCATCGGGCCGCAGTGGCGTGACGAGGGGCATGCGGCAGCTCCGCTAATCCTGCGGGGTGGGAGGTCAGTTTCGTACGATACGCACTCTTCCGTGCTTGGCGTGCACAGATCGGGGGAAGTTACCGACGCAAGCACGTGTTGGGAGCTTTGGGATCGCACCCGATCGCCGCCGATCGGGGGCCTAGGTCGGTGAAGACACGGACACGACGCGCTGTAGCCCGTACCCTCCGTGTGCGCGGCAGCCGGACGTGACAGAATTCCCCGCCGGAATCGGGCACAAACTACGGCCTGCCGAGCGTTACATCCGCGCGACGAGGCGCATAACGAAGGAGGGGGTGGAGTACCCAGATGGCAACTGACTATGACAGCCCGCGTAAGACAGACGACGAGCTCACTGAAGACAGCCTGCAGGAACTGCAGGCTCGCCGGATGGACAAGTCTTCCAGCACGATCGACATCGACCCAGATGATGTCGCGGAGTCGCTGGAGCTGCCCGGAGCGGATCTGTCCAACGAGGAACTGTCGTTCCGAGTCATTCCGCGGCAGGCGGACGAGTTCACCTGCTCGCGGTGCTTCCTGGTGCATCACCGGAGTCAGCTGGCCGAGGACCGTAACGGCCAGCCAGTCTGCCGTGAGTGCGCGGCCTGAGGATCTCAGGCCGCCCACTCGGGCGGGTCAATGAAGGTGCAGGACCGGGCCAGGGATAAGTAGGCGGGCCCTGAGCAGGGGGATTGGCAGCCGCCGTGACGCGCCGCTGGTGTGGCTGGTCACGGCCGGGCTGGGGTGTGCCGGTGCTGGTGGCGGCGGGCCTGGGGGACGCGAGCCCGCCCGGGCCGGCCTCCGTGGTGCCGCTGGAAATAGGATGCCGCGCATGGCAGCAGACTTGATCTTCACCGGCGGGCGAATCTACACGGTACTTCCCGATGGGCGCCGGATGGTCCCGGCCACCGCCCATGGCGAGGCGGCCAGCAGCGAGGACACCAGTGACGGGGCGGGCGTCGGGACCGAGGACGGGCCGCCCGCGACCGCGGTCGCGGTGCAGGACGGCCGGATCGTCGCGGTCGGCAGCGACGACGAGATCCGCGACCTGGCGGGCAGCCAGGCCGAGACGGTGCCCCTGGGCGGCCGGCCGCTGCTGCCCGGGTTCCAGGACGCTCACGTGCACCCGGCCTTCGCCGGGATCACCATGCTGCGCTGCGACCTGGACGGTGCCGAGGACCTCGACGGCGCGCTGGCCCGGATCCGGGCCTACGCGCAGGCCCATCCGGACCGGGAGTGGATCGACGGCAGCGGCTGGCGGATGGAGTGGTTCCCCGGCGGCACCCCCTCACGCGAGCTGCTGGACAGCGTGGTCCCGGACCGGCCGGCCTACCTGACCAACCGGGACGGCCACGGCGCCTGGGTCAACTCCCGGGCCCTGGACCTGGCGGGCCTGACCGTCCTCAGCCATGACCCCCCGGATGGCCGGATCGAGCGCGGGGCGGACGGTGACCCGCAGGGCACCCTGCACGAGGGCGCGGCGCTGCTGGTGGGGCGGCTCGTGCCCGGCCCGACCTTCGCCGAGCAGCTCCGCGGGCTGCTGCTGGCCCAGCAGCACCTGCACTCGCTGGGCATCACCGCCTGGCAGGACGCGATCGTGGGGGAGTACCTGGGGTACCCCGACCCGCTGCCGGCCTACCTGGCCGCCGCGCGGGACGGCACGCTCACCGCCCGGGTCGAGGGCGCCCTGTGGTGGGATCGCAGCCGCGGCGGAGACCAGCTGGACGACCTGCTCGACCGGCGGCAGCAAGGCCAGGCGGGCCGGTTCCGGGCCGGCACCGTGAAGATCATGCAGGATGGTGTCGCGGAGAACTTCACCGCCGGGATGATCGACCCCTACCTGGACGGCTGCGGCTGCCAGAGCGGGAACAGCGGGCTGTCCTATGTGGATCCCGCGGACCTGGCCGAGCAGGTGAGCCGGCTCGACATCGCGGGCTTCGGGGTCCATGTGCACGCCATCGGGGACCGGGCGGTCCGTGAGGCGCTGGACGCTTTCGACGCCGCCCGGGCCAATAACCCGGTCAGCCGGGGCCGGCACCACATCGCGCACCTCCAGGTGCTGCACCACGACGACATCCCGCGCTTCGCGGAGCTCAGCGTGACGGCCAACATGCAGGCCTTGTGGGCCGCCCATGAGCCGCAGATGGACGAGCTGACCATCCCCTTCCTCGGCCCCGAGCGGGCCGCCCGGCAGTACCCGTTCGCCAGCCTGCTCCGGGCCGGGGCCCGGCTGGCGGCGGGCAGCGACTGGGCGGTGAGCAGCGCCAACCCCCTGGAGGGGATCCATGTCGCGGTGAACCGGACGCTGCCGGACGCCGAGCCGGGTGCGGAGCCGCTGCTGCCCGGGCAGGCACTGAGCCTGGCCGAGGCGCTGGCCGCCTACACCGCGGGCTCGGCCTACGTGAACCACCTCGACGAGACCGGCGCCGTCGCCCCCGGGTACCTGGCTGACCTGGTGGTCCTGGACCGCGATCCGTTCGCTGGCCCGCCCGGGGAGATCGCGTCGGCCGCGGTCGCGCTCACCTACGTCGAGGGGCAGCAGGTGTTCGCCGCCCCGACTGCCTAGTCTGTAGTCGCTGCTGTCGAGAGGCGGAGGAGGGCCTGCTGTGCAGATGACCACGCTGGGCCGGGGCGGGCCCCGGGTGTCCCGGGCCGGGCTGGGGCTGATGGGCATGTCCGGCATCTACGGGGCGGCCGACGACGCGGAGAGCGTGGCCACGATCCGGGCCGCGCTGGACGCGGGGATCACCCTGCTGGACACCGGCGACTTCTACGGGATGGGGCACAACGAGCTGCTGCTGTCCCGGGTCCTGCGCGAGGTGCCCCGGGACAGCGTGTTCGTGCAGGTGAAGTTCGGCGGGCAGCGGGACCCGTCCGGCCGGTTCGTCGGGCACGACGCCAGCCCGGCGGCGGTGAAGAACTACCTCTCCTACTCACTGACCAGGCTCGGCACCGACTACATCGACCTCTACCAGCCCGCCCGCCTCGATCCGCACGTGCCAATCGAGGACACGGTGGGCGCGATCTCGGAGATGATCGAGGCCGGGTACGTGCGGCACCTCGGCCTGTCCGAGATGGGCGCAGACACCATCCGGCGGGCGCACGCCGTCTACCCCGTCAGCGAGCTGCAGATCGAGTACTCGCTGATGAGCCGGGGCGTCGAGGCGGAGATCCTGCCCGTGCTGCGCGAGCTGGGAATCAGCGTGACGGCCTACGGCATCATGTCCCGGGGTTTGCTGAACCGGGAGACGGCCCGGCTCGCGGACGGCGACCCGCGGGCCCGGTTCCCCCGGTTCCAGAGTGGCAACCTGGAGCGCAACCTCGAGCTGCTGGACGCCCTGGAGAAGATCGCGGACCAGCGCGGGGTGAGCACCGCCCAGCTCGCGATCGCCTGGGTGGCCGCCCAGGGCGAGGACGTCATCCCGCTGATCGGCACCAAGCGGCGGACCCGTCTCGCGGAGGCCCTCGCCGCCCTGGACCTGAGGCTGACCCCGGACGAGCTGGACGCCATCGGCGCGGCCGTGCCCGACGGGCAGGTGGCCGGGACCCGGTACGACGCCGCGCAGATGGGGGCGCTGGACAGCGAGCGCTAAGCCCGTGCGCGGTGGCCAGCCGCGGGCGGGGTTCGTTGCGTGCCTTAAGGCTCAGCCACGGGCCTGGCGCAGGATGCTGCGGTGCAGTTGGCGCGCATAGCGCAGGGCCATGACCAGCGCCACGATCGCGCCGCTGGCGTAGAAGCCCGCACCCGCGGGGGTACCCGGGCCAGACCGCAGGCCCAGCACGCGGTGTCGTCCACCGAGAGGGCGGCCAGCCCCAGGCCCGCCGCACCGAACAGGGTCATGGCCACGGTGGGCGTGAAGCTGTCCGGCAGCAGGTCACGCGGCCGGCGCCCGGCCAGGTGATAGGCGGCCAGCGCGGCTACCCCGAGGACCCCGGCGGCCAGCCGCAGGGTCACCGCGTCGCTGCTGTTCTCCAGCATCACGGCCTGCGCGCAGCTGTGCGCGTGCGGCCAGAGGGACAGCCAGCGCTGGCAGGCGGCGGCGGGGTAGCGGACCGCGCCTGGGGCGCCGCCCACGAACGAGCGGCCGAAGACGGCGTTCATCAGCCCCGCGACCAGCCCGCTGGCACCCACCGCGACCAGGGCGATCGCCCCCAGCCGCCAGGCGGCCAGGATGACGTCACGGAGCACCGCGACGGTGGGCAGCCGCCGCAGCCGCGCGTCGTGGGCGCGCACCACGGCCCGCACCGAGCCGAAGCCGGACACGGCCTGCTGCTGCGCTTCGGCCTCGGTCAGCCCGGCGGCCAGCCCGTCTGTGACCGCCTCGCGCAGGTGGTCCTCGGCCTCGGCCAGGATCCGGCGGGCGTCTCGCGGGGCGCAGCGGAGCCGCGCGTGCAGCTGGTCCAGGTAGTCCTCGACCAGGTCGCCGCCGGGGGCGCTCATGCCGACCACCCCAGTACTGACTGGATCCCGCGGGTGAAGGACCGGTACTCGGTCTGTTCCGCGGCCAGTGCGGCCGCGCCGTCCCCGGTCAGCGCGTACACCCGGCGCCGCCGGCCGTCGGCCCTGGCCCACGAGCTGCTGAGCAGGCCGGCGTCCTCGAGCCGGTGCAGCGCCGGGTAGACGGTGCCTTCCGGCAGGTCGAAGGTGCCCTCACTGCGCCGGCGCAGCTCGGAGATGACCGCGTACCCGTGCGCGGGCCCGGCGGTGAGCACGGACAGCAGGAGCAGGTCCAGGTGTCCCTTGAGACGTTCCCGATTCATACCTCGGAACGCTATGCCTAGAGCTACTAGGTGTCAACACGGGCCCGGGCGCCCGCTACCCGCCCCGGTAGGCCCGGGCCAGGTCGCGGAGCCGGGCGTGCGCGCCCCTCATCGGGTCGGCCGGGGGCAGGTACTGCTTGGGCATCTTGACCACGCTGGTGTAGTTGGGGTCGCAGACGTTGGCCAGCGGCGCCTCGATCGCCTGCGTGACCAGCTGGTAGGCGTCCAGCTGATCCAGTCCGCAGTCGGCCGCCAGCCACTGCACCAGGTCCAGGGCGGCGATCCGGAACGCGTCCTCCAGCGGCCGCGCCGAGCCCGCGGACATCAGGTGGGTGTCGGACTCCAGCCGCGGCCAGGGGCAGGGCCGGCCCTTGATCAGGTTGACGGCCAGCACCGTGTTCATCGCGCACTCCACCGCGACGCCACAGGTCTCGCCCTCGCCCTGGCGGCCGTGCCCGTCGCCGAGCGAGAAGAGCGCCCCTTCGACGTTCACCCCCAGGTAGCAGGTGACCCCGGCGCGCATCTCCGGGGTGTCCATGTTGCCGCCGAACGCGTCCGGGACCAGGGCGCTGCGCACCTCCAGGTTGGCGGGGGCCACCCCCACCGTGCCGTGCATGGGCTCGAGCGGCAGGTCGGTCGTGAAGTCGCCGCGGCGGGCGGTGAACCGGCACAGGCCCTTCTCGGTGTCGAACTGCCACAGCCAGACCAGTTCGGGGAGCGGGTCGTGCAGCAGCGCGGTGAGGTGCGTGGCGCTCAGCGCGCCGAACAGCGGCACGGTCGTGGACGCGCCCCAGTCCCGGGCCGGCTCGATCGAGATGAAGTGCACGGCCAGGGTGTCGCCGGGCTCGGCGCCCTCGATGTAGAACGGGCCCGTCTGCGGGTTCAGGTACGGGAACTCGCAGACCTCCGAGACCAGGTCGGTCTCGCTGCGCACCCGGCCGGCGAAGCAGTCCTCGGTGAACACCTCGAGCACCGCGGGCGGGCGGACCCGGGCCACCGGCGCGGCGCCGCCGAACGTCCACGCGTACTGATCCGGGGGCGGCCGGAAGCTGATCACCTGCGGGTCGCTCATGAGCTGTCTCCTGCGTCGTACTCCTCCAGCGGGTCCAGATGGACCAGCCCGACCTCGAGGACCCGGCGCGGGTCATGCCGGTACAGGTAGACCAGGTAGATCACCCCGATCACCATAAAGCCGGCCACCCCGGGGCCCATGTAGGAGTACGGCGGGGACAGCGGGGCCACGAACGAGAACGCCTTGATGCCCGCGGACGTCAGCCAGGCCGGGACGAACGTGATGATGCCCAGCACCGGGATCACCACGTGCAGCAGCGGGTTGAACCGGCGGGTACCGCGGGTGGAGGACCGGCCGAAGTAGCCGATGCAGGCCGCGTTCATCAGGATGTAGATCGCGGCCAGCACGATGACCAGGGCGGTCGCCACCATCACGAAGGCGGTGACCGGGTCGTAGCCCAGTCCGAGGCCGAGGGTCACCGCGACGGTGATGACGAAACCGGTGACGATGGCCACGGCGGGGGAGTGGTGCTTCGGGTGCACCCAGGCCAGGAAGCGGGGGAACGCGCCGATCCGGCCCATGGCGTAGGCCGTCCGGCTGGACACGTTCACCCCGGCGTTGGCGTTGGCGATGGTGGAGTTCACGATGGCGAGGAAGACGAAGAACCAGAACACCCCGTACAGCGACCGGGCCAGGCCCTCCCAGGACGCGGCCCCGGTGCCGGTGGTGAAGTTCACGAACTTCGCCGGGCCGAAGGCCACGTCCACCGCGTAGGTGGTGAAGACGTACAGCGCCCCGATCAGCAGGGTGGCCAGGAGGATCGCCCGCGGGATGGTCCGCCGCGGGTTCCTGGCCTCCTCGGCCAGCGGGGCGGCCCCCTCGAACCCGCCGAAGGCCAGGATGGTGTACACCGAGCCGCCGATCACCCCGGCGAGGCCGCGGAAGCCGGGCGGGGTGTACTTGGTGGTGAACACGCTCAGGGTGTTGTTGCTGCCCGCGTGGACCACGAAGAAGACCGCGAGGACCAGGAAGACGGCGATCTCGAACAGGCCGAGGACGGTCCCGAGCCGGGCCGAGGTGCGGATGCCGTAGAAGCCGGCCGCGAGCACGATCACCGCCCCGGCCAGCGCCCACGGCCACCACAGGCTGGCCGGGTAGCCCGACCACTCGGCGTTGATGGTGGCGGCGGTGGTGAATCCGAGCTGGAGCAGGACCAGCGGCGGGATCAGGAACCCGACCAGGACGTAGCCCCAGGCGACCAGGAAGCCCACGGCCGGGTGCAGGCCCCGCGCGGCGTAGGTGGCCAGGGAGCCGGCCGAGGGCATCTCGCGGGCCAGCAGGCCGATGCTGCAGGCGCAGAACAAGCACGCGACCAGGGCGAAGATCACGGCGAGCGGCAGCGACCCGCCCGCGAACGCGACCCCGGCCGGGATCGAGGCCGCGATCGCCGCCCCCGGCGCCATGTCGGTGATGCTCTGGAACAGGACCTCGCGCAGCCCGATGGCGTTCCGCCGGAGGCCCGGCGCCGTTGTGGTGGACTCCCCGACGGCCATCAGCCACCTCCGCGGATCATGATCTCGACTCCGCGATGATCTCATGAGGCGCCGCCGCCAGATAGGCCCAAACCCGCGCCCTAACGAAGCCCCGGCCAGGCCGCCGGACCGGCCGGCCGGGGGCAGGAGCAGGGCGGCCCCGGCGGGCTCGCGGTACGGCTAGTTAGCCGGGTTGGCCGGGTCGCGGTGGCCGTTGCGGCTGTAGGCCCCGGGGATGCCCTGCCGGGGCAGCGAGACCTCGCCGGTCACGTCCGCGGCCAGGCGGACGCTGTCCCCGTCCACCAGGCGGACCTCGATACCGGGCAGGACCCGGTCACCGTTGACGAAGGTCCCGTTGGTGGAGTGCTCGTCCCGGATCGTGGCCTGGCCGGTGTCGCTGACGGTCACCGTGGCGTGCCGCCTCGAGACGTTGTCGTAGCTGGCGAAGGCCGCCGCGACCAGCGACTCCTCCGGGTCACGGCCGAGTATCAGCGAGGTGCCCGCGGGAACCTCCACGTTTCCGGTGGGGAAGACCAGGCGCAGCACCACGGGCGAGATCACGCCTGCCCGCGGCGGCAGCGGCTCCCGGCACACCGCGCAGAACACGGCCGCCGGCTCCCGGACGGCCGCCCCGCAGTGCGGGCAGGACGACCCGGCCGGCGGGGCCGCGGCACCCTCGCGTTTCGGGTACTCCTGCATCACCGTCGGGGACGCAGGCTCGTCAGCCGACCTGCGCCTGGGCAGGTTGGCACCGCAGGTGAAGCAGATGAGATCGTCCGGCTGGACCTCAGCGGCACAGGCAGGACAGGTCAGGGTCGCCATGTCGTCCTCCGGGACGGCGGCAGGGACGTGTTCACGTGAGCCTAACGTTCGCGGGACGGCACGGGTGCCCGGCCGCCGGACCAGCGCCCAGTAACATCACGGTCATGCGGCGTCACCGGCCGATGAGGAACAGTGATGATCAGTTACACACTCAGCGATGAGCACCAGGACCTGCGCCAGACGGTGGCCGACTTCGCCCGCGAGGTAGTGCGGCCGGTGATCGGCGGCTTCTACGAGCGCGCCGAGTTCCCCTATGACCTCGTGGCCCGGATGGCCAAGCTCGGCCTGTTCGGGCTGCCGTTCCCGGCGGAGTTCGGCGGCATGGACGGCGACTTGTTCGCGCTCGGCCTGGTCCTGGAGGAACTGGCCCGGGTGGACTCCTCGGTGGCCATCACGCTCGAGGCCGCAGTGGCCCTCGGGGCTATGCCTATCTATAGGTTCGGCACCGACGACCAGCGCCGCCGCTGGCTGCCCAGCCTGTGCTCCGGGGAGCAGCTGGCCGCGTTCGGCCTGACCGAGGCGGGCGGCGGCTCCGACATCCCGGGCGGGATGCGGACCACGGCGCGGCTGGAACCGGGCGGCGGGGACGCCGGGGACGGGCAGTGGGTCGTCGACGGGACCAAGTCGTTCATCACCAACTCCGGAACCTCCATCACCTCCCTGGTCACGGTGCTGGCCATCACCGGGGGTGATCCTGGCGGGCCCCGGGAGATCTCAGCCATCATGGTGCCGGCCGGCACCCCCGGGCTGACCGTGGGGCCGGAGTACTCCAAGGTCGGCTGGTGCGCCTCGGACACCAGGGAACTGTCCTTCGCCTCGTGCCGGGTTCCCGCGGACCACCTGCTCGGCGCGCGCGGCCGCGGTTACGCCCAGTTCCTCGAGATCCTGGACGAGGGCCGGATCGCGATCGCCGCTCTCGCCGTCGGCCTCGCCCAGGGCTGCGTTGACGAATGCCTGCGCTACACCGGCGAGCGGGCGGCGTTCGGTCACCGGCTCGGGCATTACCAGGCCATCCGGTTCAAGCTGGCCGACATGGAGGCACGTACCCACAGTGCGCGGCTGGCCTGGTACGACGCGGCGGCCCGGCTGGTCGCGGGGCAGCCGGTCAAGAGGCAGGCGGCGATGGCGAAGCTCCTGGCGTCCAACGCGGCGATGGACAACGCCCGGGAGGCCACCCAGATCTTCGGCGGCTACGGGTTCATGAACGAGTTCCCGGTGGCCCGGTTCTACCGCGACGCCAAGGTGCTCGAGATCGGCGAGGGCACCTCCGAGGTCCAGCGGATGATCATCGCGCGGGAACTCGGGGTCCCGGACTAGAGGCCAGCCGCCGGGGCTTATGGCTGAAAGCGCGGGCCTAATAACCGTCCCGCGGCGGCCGGGCCGGGTAGCAGCGCAAGAATCGGTCACCCCGGCGGCGCCGATCCCTGTTTCGCCGGAAATGGCCGGCCCGGCGGCGGCGGGGGGTTCCGCCCGGCCGCGGCTGCCCGCTGCGTCCGGCCGGAGCCCGGCGCTGGTCACGCGGGCGCCGGACACCGGTGCGCGGCGCGGGGGCGGTGCCGTGACGGGTGGCCTGCGGAGGGCCTGCGGGGACGCGGGCCGGGGCGGCCTGGGGCGCCGACCAGGGCCGCGAGGCGGGCCGACCAGGGCGGCCGCGGGCCCGGACCAGGCGGCGGAGGGCGCCGGCCAGGGCCCGCCGGAGACCCCGGCCCGGGGGCGCCCGGGGGGCCGGCCAGGGCCGCCCGGAGCGTGGGCCTGGGCCGCCGGGAGTGCCGGCGGGGCGGCCGGTGGCGATTCGGCGGCACTTTGACGGCCCCGGGGGGATCAGTCCCTACCGTCTGTACCTGGGTACTCTTAGCCTTCTTCGTGCATACCAGGCTTAGTTAGTACAGAACGAGCCACGACCGAAGCGCCGGAGAGTACCCTACTGACGTCGAGCCATCCGGCAAACATCACGCTAGAGCAGCTCTTTCCTGGCATAAGGTATTGATCACTGCCGATGGTGAGACGTTAGGGTTGGCCCTTGGCCGCGCCCGCGCGCGGGGCTTGCAGAATCGTCACCCGGGAAGGGGTGCGTCATGTCAGTTCCGCCGCAAGTACCGCGGGCCTGCTGGCTCGCCACACAAGCCAGGTGAGAGGTGCAGAGGCTGTGCGGTCCCGCAGCAAGATGACCGGTAACGGGCTGGCTGGCGAATCAGGGTCAGCAGAACCGTCTACCGAGACCGGCCCGGCGTCCCGCGCCCCCGCAGACCTCGAGGCCCGGGAAGACACGGCCGAGCCCGGCGGACCGGGCCCGGCCAGGCAGCCGGGCTCAGGCTCGCGCCGGGCCCTGAAGAACTGGCGGGTGCGTTCCCGGCTGGTCCTGCTGATCGCCATCCCCACGCTGACCGCCGTGGTGCTGGGCGGCGCGGGGATCCTCTCCTACGCACGCAGCGCCACCGCTGACGGGCGGGTTCAGCAGCTCGCGACGCTCAGCGCCAACGTCACCGTCCTGGCCCAGCGTCTCGAGGACGAACGCGACACGACCGTCCGTTACATCGGGCTCACGTACCAGGGCGCCGGGCGGGGGTCCCCCGCTGGCGCCAAGGCCCCCGAGCTGAACGTGGTCAACCAGACCTACGCCCTGACCGACCAGTCCGCGGCCGTGGTGAAGAGCGAGCTGAACGAGATCGACGAGTCTTTCTCGGCGCAGACCCAGCAGGAGGCGGCGACCGCCCTCAACGCGCTGGCGAACGTGAAGCTGCTCCGTTCGGCGGCGACCACGACCAAGCTTCCGGGGGAGGTCGTGGTGACGAGGTACGCCACGATCATCGACGCCCTGATCGGGCTGATCGACGTGACCGGCCAGGGGACCAGTGACCCGACGCTCGCCCAGGACGTCCGGGTGCTCGGCCTCGTGTCCCGGATGAAGGAAGAGGCGTCCGAGCAGCGGGCCTACCTCTCCCTGGGCCTGCTGCAGGGCTCGCTCAGCCCGAACCAGCTGACCGCGCTCAACTCGTCGATCGCCGAGCAGGCGAGCAACCTGGCCTCGTTCAACACGACGGCCAGCGCCGCCCAGCGCCAGCTGTGGAACAACAGCGTGTCGTCGTCCTTCGTCTTCGAGGCCAACGCCGAGGAGACCCAGGCGATCGCCACCGCCCAGGGGACTCCCGGTGGGGCGCTGAAGAGCGTCAACTTCGACGTGGACGACTGGTACGGCGCCATGTCGAACCAGATCGACTCGCAGATGACCTCCGTCGAGCAGGCGCTGAGCAACCAGATCAGCTCCCGCGCGGCGGCGCTGCACAAGTCGGCCCTGACCACGGCGATCGTGGTCGGCGCGGCGGTCCTGCTCGTGCTGGCGCTCTCCCTGTTCCTGACCGTGATCATCGGGCGGTCGATGGTCCGCCCGCTGCGCCGGCTGCGCGCGGGCGCCCTGGAAGTGGCCGGGGTCCGGCTGCCGGAGATGGTCCGGCGGATGAGCGAGGCCGACGGTGGCGGCTCCTTCGAGGTCGCCCCCATCGACGTGGACTCCTCCGACGAGATCGGTGAAGTCGCGCGGGCGTTCGACCAGGTCCACCGGGAAGCGCTCCGGCTGGCCGCGAACGAGGCCGCGCTGCGCGGGAACGTCAACGCGATGTTCGTGAACCTGTCCCGGCGCAGCCAATCCCTGGTCGAACGCCAGATCCGGCTGATCGACGACCTGGAGCAGGGCGAGCAGGACCCGGAGCGGCTGTCCAACCTGTTCCAGATGGACCACCTGGCCACCCGCATGCGCCGCAACTCTGAGAACCTGCTGGTCCTCGCCGGCCATGAGGCGTCCCGGCGGTGGAACCAGCCGGTGGCCCTGGTGGACGTGCTCCGTGCGGCGGTCTCCGAGATCGAGCAGTACGAGCGGGTCTCGATGAACGTCCAGCCCGGTATCTCCGCCCGCGGCCAGGCCGTCAACGACGTGGTCCACCTGGTCGCGGAGCTGGTGGAGAACGCCACCTCGTTCTCGTCGGCGGAGACCCCGGTCACGGTGTCCGGTCACCTGCTGAACAGCGGCGGGGTCCTGCTCGACATCAGTGACCAGGGCGTCGGCATGGGCGCCGAGGAGATGGCCCACGCCAACTGGCGGCTGGACAACCCGCCGGTGGTGGACGTGGCGGTGTCCCGGCGCATGGGCCTGTTCGTGGTCGCCCGGCTGGCGGCGCGGCACGGCATCCGGGTCCGGCTGCGCCCCGCCACGACCGGCGGGCTGACCGCCCTGGTCTGGCTGCCCGACGAGACCGTGACCCACGAGGGCAACGGCTCCCCGGCCGGGCTCCGCCGCTTCGAGCGGAACGGGTCGGGCGGCCCCGCCCCCCTCGACGCGCTCTCCGGCAACGGGAGCAACGGCGGGGAGTGGGGCCCGCTCGGCGGCCGCAGCGCCGCTGAGGAGGCGGTGAACGCGGCCCGCGCGCCGCGCTTCACCCCGCTGCACGCCGAGAACGGTGATTCGGCGGCCACAGCGGGCTTCCCGGCGCTCACCCCGGCCTGGGACGACCCCGCCACCGCCGTCTCCGTCCGGGCCGGCCTGGGACGACGGCCCGCCCGCGCCTGACGTCCCGTCCTGGGAGAACCCGCCGGCCAAGCCGTCCTGGGACGACCCGCCGCTGAGCACGCCAGGTACGTCCGCGCCACCACCGGCGGCGAGCACCGGGCCGATGCCGTCAGTGCCCAGCAACGGCACGTCGCCGACGTTCGGCACGTCCCTCAGCGGTGACGGCGCGAGCCAGCCGCCCCGGCTGCCGACCCGGCCGGTCCGGAACCTGGGCAGCGACCCCGGCCCGGCCCGCCGGGAGGTCGTGGTGCCGCCAGCCGGCCCGGACGGCCAGGGTAACCGGCTGCCGATCTTTGAGTCGGTAGAGTCGGACTGGTTCCGCCGTGGCCGGCACAGCGCCGACCGGCCGAACTCTGGTGCTGCCGCCGGTGCTGCCGCTGCCGCGCCGGAGAGCAGCAACGCGGGCGGCTGGTCCGCCTCTGCTGCCGACGAGGGCTGGCGGGCCGCCGAGGCGGTCAGCAAGCCGGCGTCGGGCGGGGTGACGCTGTCCGGCCTCCCGAAGCGTGTCCCCAAGGCCAACCTGGTACCCGGGACCGTGGGTGCGAACGCCGAACCGGCGGCGCCCCCTCCGGTCCGCTCGGCTGCTGTTACCAGGCAGCGCTTCGCGAGTTTCCAGCGAGGCGTTCGCGAGGCGCGTGCCGCCGCGAACAGCGAGGACGATGCTGGCGGTGAGGGAGACGATGTGACATGACTGGTCGAGCGGGATTGCGACGTGCTGTTGCTTATGGTGGGGTCGCCGAGAGAGGAGGGTTCGTGAGTCCGCTAACCCGTCCGGTCCAGGACCTGAACTGGCTGATCACGAACTTCGTGGAGAGAGTCCCGTCCGTCGCGCACGCCATCGTGGTGTCGTCTGACGGGCTTCCGCTGGCCTACTCGAACGGCTTCCCAGCCGACCGGGTCGACCAGCTGGCGGCCGTGACTTCTGGCCTGACCAGCCTGACGCAGGGCGCTTCCCGGGTCTTCGAAGGTGGCCCGGTTACTCAGACGGTCGTGGAAATGGCCCGGGGCCTGTTGCTGGTGATGGCGATCAGTGATGGATCGAGCCTGGCCGTGCTCGCGTCCGCTGATTGTGACATGGGCCTGGTGGCCTACGAGATGGCGCTCCTCGTCGAGCGGGTGGGACGGGCCCTCACGCCGGATATGCGCGGGGCTCTGCGGTCGGAGGATGGCAGATAGTGAACGGAGAGACCCTTGTCCGGCCCCGGCCTGGATGACTGGCCGCCGACAGGTGGCCAACGCGGCACCGGGTCTGGCGGAGGAATACGTTCGCGTGGGGCCGAACCCGCTGGGAGCGGGCTAGTCCGGCCATATGCGGTGACTGGGGGCAGGACTAAGCCCCGGTACCAGCTCCAGATCGAGGCGATGGTGGCTGCGTCTCACTATGAGGCGCGCGATCTTTCGAGCCTCAGCCCGGAATGCCAGGCTATTCTCGGGTTCTGCCGTGATTGGCGCTCAGTGGCGGAGATATCCGCCGTGCTCAGGATGCCCCTGGGCGTGGCCCGGGTCCTGGTCGCTGATATGGCGGTGGAAGGGCTGGTCAGAGTGCACCAGCTGGACCATGCACATGGCCGCCCAGATCTCAACCTGCTCGAAAGGGTGCTCAGTGGACTTCGCAAGCTCTAGTCCCGTGCGAGGCACGGCTGGGGATACCGCCGCCATGACATCGGTCAAGATTGTCGTGGCGGGTGGCTTCGGCGTCGGCAAGACCACCTTCGTCGGATCGGTATCAGAGATCACCCCGCTGACCACCGAAGCGGTCATGACGTCGGCCAGTGCCGGAGTTGACGATCTGTCGGCGACGCCCGACAAGACGACCACCACCGTGGCCATGGACTTCGGCCGGGTGACCCTGGACGCCGGGCTGATCCTGTACCTGTTCGGGACGCCCGGCCAGCATCGGTTCTGGTTCATGTGGGACGACCTGATCCAGGGCGCGATCGGTGCGGTAGTCCTGGTGGACACCCGCCGGCTGGCCGACTCGTTTCCCGCGGTCGACTACTTCGAGACTGCTGGCCTGCCGTTCATCGTGGCGATCAACGGGTTCCACGGCGAATTCCCGCACGGCGTGCAGGACGTCGCCGAGGCCCTGTCGGTCAGTCCGAACGTCCCGGTGGTGCAGTGTGACGCCCGGGGCCGGAAATCCACCAAGGCGGCGCTCATCGCGCTGGTGGAGCACGCCATGGCCATGCAGCTCAGCCCGAGGTAGCTGTCCAGCCTCAGTCAGACCCAGGGTGCGGCCCGTTCCGGGACGGCCTCCCGGCCCAGGGCGTCCTCCGCAGGGAGGCCTCCCTGGGCAGGCGGGCCTCCCGGGGCGGCCTTCCTGGGCCGGGCGTTGCGGCCCGGACCGTCCGGTCGCTGGCGTCCCGCCTGCCTGCGGCTGCGATAAGGTTTCTGGCGGTGCCGGGGCGGTAGCTCAGCCGGTCAGAGCAGCGGACTCATAATCCGTCGGTCGTGGGTTCGAGCCCCACCCGCCCCACCAAGCCCCACCCGCCCCACCAAGCCTCACCGAGGCATCGGTACCCTTGCGGTGCTCTTCACCTGCCGCGTTACCGCAATTCCGGGAACCGATCGGCCGGTTCGCTGCCTTCTGAGCTTCCGGGTTATGGCCGTAGACGAGGACGGCCAGGTGCACTTCACCGTGCTCCCTGGGACGCTGGAGAAGAATCGCCACCTCGTCGGCCGAGCCCTGGCCTGAGGACTCCTACCGGGCAAAGGAGCCATTTCCGCCTTCGCCCCAGCAGCGGAGTACCTTCGGCCAGCACGTCGCGGTTCGCGTGCCGGTACGTTCGGCCCACTGAGACATCCGGCCCTGAGGTCGGCCCCGAACCCCGCGGTACCGCGCTAGGACAGGTGCGTGCCGAAGAAGGCGAAGATCCTCTCCCAGCCGTCCATGGCCGCTTCCGGCCGGTAGGCCGGGGCGAAGTAGTAGAAGAAGCCGTGCGAGGCGCCGTCGTAGCGGTGGAACTCGTAGTCCTTGCCCAGCCGCCTGAGCTCGGCCTCGTGCTGGTCGACCAGTTCCGGCGTCGGGTACCGGTCGTCGTTGCCGAACAGGCCGAGCAGCGGGGCGGACAGGCCCCCGGTGTAGTCGATGACCGCGACCGGCCGCTGCGGGGTCAGTTCCTTCTCGGAGGCGATGACGCCGCCGCCCCACAGGTCGATCACGGCGTCCCAGCCGCTCGTCCGGGACGCCGTGAGCAGGGCGTGCCGGCCGCCGGAGCAGGTGCCGAGGATCCCGGTCTTGCCGTTGCTCGCCGGCTGGGCCAGCAGCCACTCCCGCGCGGCGGCGAGGTCGGCGACAACCAGGTCGTCGTCCGCGCCGCCGGCGGCGCGGGCCGTCGCCGCGACGTCATCGGGGCTGCCATGCCCGAACCGGCAGTACAGGTCCGGGCAGATGACGGTGTAGCCGTGCCGGGCCAGCCGGTCGGTGAACTCGCGGTAGAACTCGTCCCAGCCGGGCATGTGATGCACGGCGACGATGCCGCCCGCGCTGGCCCCACTGGTGGGGCGGGACACGTAGGCGTGAACCTGGTGGCCACCGCCCGCTGGGTAGGTGATCACTTCGCTGGTGATGCCCAGCGGTGAGTCGGTGCTGAACGAGTTCCACGCTGTCATCGCTGACCTCCGCCGAGTCCATTGCCGAACACCACATAGGCGCCGCAGGCCTTTCTACAGCATCAGCAGTACCGGCCCGAGTCCGGCCGGCCATCATGCCTGGCCGGCCGTCCAGACGGGGGCCCGCGGGGACAGCTGCCAGCGGAAGGCGCCAGACTCGCCGCGTGCCGAGCCCCGGCGCGGGGCGCCCGGGGCCGCGGGCCAGCGGCACCCGCCGTCACGCTGCGCCGATGGCCGAATGGGTAAGATACCCAGGTGACCAGCAGACCCGCCGCAGCGCAGCACCTGCGCGACCTCGCGCGGCTGCGCCGTGTCCGCGACCGGATGGACCGGGAGTACGCGCAGCCGCTGGACGTCGAGGCGCTCGCCCGCGGCGTGCACATGTCGGCCGGGCACCTCAGCCGCGAGTTCCGGCTCGCCTACGGTGAGTCCCCGTACAGCTACCTGATGACGCGGCGTATCGAGCGGGCGATGGCGCTGCTGCGCCGGGGCGACCTCAGTGTCACCGAGGTCTGTTTCGCGGTCGGCTGCTCGTCGCTGGGCACCTTCAGCACCCGCTTCACCGAGCTGGTCGGCGTTCCGCCCAGTACCTACCGGCGCGACGCGGCGGGCGCGACGGCGGGGATGCCGTCGTGTGTCGCGAAGCAGGTGACCAGACCGATCAGGAATCAAGAAGCGCCGGTCACGGAGCCGCAACTAGCCTGACCGTCATGGACATCGGCGTTCCGGCGACTCTCCTCACGACGACCCGATGCCGGGACCGGGCGGCATGCGCGGGACCACGGCCGGTCAGCTGGCCGCCCCGGCGCGCCGGTTTGCGGGCTTCCCGTTCACCGTTGAGTCCGGCAGTCCCACCGGGTCGACGTGACCCACGACTCCAGGAGTGACCATGACTGACTCTTCCACCCAGGGAATCAAGACCGTGCTGCATCCCGTGTCCGACCTGACGGCGGCCAAGGCGGTGTACACCGCCCTGCTCGGCATGCCGCCGCAGCACGACGCGCCCTACTACGTGGGCTATGAGGCCGCGGGCCAGCACATCGGGCTGGTGCCGGGCGGTGCGGCGCAGGGCATGACCTCGCCGGTGGCCTACTGGCATGTGCCGGACATCGAGGCGAAGCTGGCCGAGGTGACCGCCGCGGGTGCCACCGTGAAAGAAGCCGCGCACGACGTCGGCGGCGGCCGCCTGGTGGCCACCGTCACCGACCCCGACGGCAATGTCCTGGGGCTGCTTCAGGACCGGTGAGGCGGCCCCGCCTAACGGATGGAGACACGATGAGCACGGCCACGAGGACGGACACGCCGTCGCCTGCGCCGCACGCTGGTGACAGCCACGACGTGATCCGCGTGCACGGCGCGCGCGTGAACAACCTCAAGGACGTCAGCGTCGAGATCCCGAAGCGCCGGCTCACCGTGTTCACCGGCGTCTCCGGCTCGGGCAAGAGCTCGCTGGTGTTCGGCACGATCGCGGCGGAGTCGCAGCGGCTGATCAACGAGACCTACAGCGCCTTCGTGCAGGGCTTCATGCCCACGCTGGCGCGGCCCGAGGTCGACGTGCTCGAGGGGCTGACCACGGCGATCCTCGTCAACCAGGAGCGGATGGGCGCCGACCCCCGCTCCACGGTCGGCACCGCCACCGACGCCAACGCGATGCTGCGCATCCTGTTCAGCCGGCTCGGCAAGCCGTACGTCGGCTCGCCCCAGGCGTTCTCCTTCAACGTCGCCTCGATCAGCGGGGCGGGCGCGGTCAAGTTCGAGCGCAGCGGGAAGACCGTGAAGGAGCGGCGCAGCTTCAGCGTCCTCGGCGGCATGTGCCCGCGCTGCGAAGGCCGGGGCACGGTCACCGACATCGACCTGTCCCAGCTGTACGACGACAGCAAGTCGCTCAGCGAGGGCGCGATCACCGTGCCCGGCTACACCGGCGGCGGCTGGAACTCCCGGCTCTACAGCGAGTCCGGCTTCTACGACCCGGACAAGCCGATCCGCAAGTTCACCAAGAAGGAACTGGACGACTTCCTCCGCCACGAGCCGGTCAGGATGAAGATCGCCGGCATCAACATGACCTACGAGGGGCTGATCCCGCGGATCCAGAGGTCGATGCTGTCCAAGGATCCTGAGGCGATGCAGCCGCACGTCCGGGCGTTCGTGGACCGCGCGGTCACGTTCACCTCCTGCCCGGAATGCGACGGTACCCGGCTCAGCAAGGAGGCGCGGTCCTCGAAGATCAAGGGCGTCAGCATCGCCGACGCCTGCGCGATGCAGATCAGCGACCTGGCCGGGTGGGTCGACGGTCTCGACGAACCGTCGGCGGCGCCGCTGCTGGCCGCGCTCAAGCGCAACCTGGACTCGTTCACCGAGATCGGCCTGGGCTACCTCTCGCTGAGCCGGCCGACGGTCACCCTGTCGGGCGGGGAGGCCCAGCGCACCAAGATGATCCGCCAGCTCGGCTCGTCGCTCACCGACGTGACCTACGTCTTCGACGAGCCGACGGTCGGGCTGCACCCGCACGACATCCAGCGGATGAACGACCTGCTGCTGCAGCTCCGGGACAAGGGCAACACGGTGCTCGTGGTGGAGCACAAGCCGGAGATGATCGGGGTCGCCGACCACGCGGTGGACCTCGGCCCCGGGGCCGGCCCGGCGGGCGGCACCGTCTGCTTCGAAGGCACCGTGGAGGGCCTGCGGAAGAGTGACACCACCACCGGGCGGCACCTGGACGACCGCGCCGCCCTGAAGCCCTCGGTGCGGAAGCCGTCCGGCCAGCTGGAGGTGCGCGGGGCCAGCCTGCACAACCTGCAGGACGTGGACGTCGACATCCCCCTCGGGGCGCTGATCGTGATCACCGGGGTCGCGGGCTCGGGTAAGAGCTCGCTGATCCGCGGCTCGGTGTCCGGGCGCGACGGGGTGGTGACGGTCGACCAGGCCCCCATCCGCGGCTCGCGGCGCAGCAACCCAGCGACCTACACCGGGCTGCTCGACTCCATCCGCAAGGCGTTCGCCAAGGCCAACTCGGTAAAGCCGGCCCTGTTCAGCTCGAACTCCGAGGGGGCGTGCCCCAACTGCAACGGCGCCGGGGTCATCTACACCGACCTGGCGATGATGGCTGGCGTCGCGACCACCTGCGAGGTGTGCGGTGGCAAGCGCTTCGACGCCTCGGTGCTGGAATATCACCTCGGCGGCCGTGACATCAGCGAGGTGCTCGCGATGCCGGTCAGGGAGGCCCTGGAGTTCTTCGGCCAGGGTGCGGCGCACACCCCGGCCGCGCTCGCCATCCTGGAGCGGCTCGACGACGTCGGGCTCGGCTACCTCAGCCTGGGCCAGCCGCTGACGACGCTGTCTGGCGGTGAGCGGCAGCGGCTCAAGCTGGCCACCCGGATGGGCGAGAAGGGCGGTGTCTACGTCCTCGACGAGCCGACCGCCGGCCTGCACCTGGCCGACGTCGAGCAGTTGCTCGCCCTGCTCGACCGGCTCGTCGACTCCGGCAAGTCGGTCATCGTCGTCGAGCACCACCAGGCGGTCATGGCGCACGCCGACTGGATCATCGACCTCGGACCCGGGGCCGGCCACGACGGCGGCCAGATCGTCTTCGAGGGCACGCCGGCCGACCTCGCCGCCGCCCGCAGCACCCTCACCGGCCAGCACCTCGCGGCCTACGTCGGCACCTGAGCGAGCGCCCAGCGCCAGGCACGCCGGGCCCGCCTCAGGCGGCGGCCAGGACGGTCACCCGGCCCGTGCTGCCCTTGAACTTCAGCGCGCCGTCGGCCGTGTCCACGTACAGGACGCCGCCGAAGGCGGGCGTGGCCGGCTCGGACTGGGGTGTGAGGGCCAGCAGCCCGTCCAGGTTCAGCTGGCCCCGGTTGTCCGGCGACGGCACCACGTTCTCCACGCCGGTCAGATCGTTGTTCTCCAGATCCAGGCTGGCGGCGCCGTTCGCCTCGGGAGCGACGGAGATGATCGGGCTGCTTGTCCCGGTGGTGACCGCGAGCCCGGTCCGCTCGGTCCCGTGGGCGTCCAGGTAGTTCAGCTTGACGAACGTGCCCGCGCCACCGCGGGCCAGCAGTTCGAGATTCCCCCTGGCCAGGGACGTGATGAAGGCCAGGTTGTCGATCGACTGTCCGTTGCCGGCCAGCTGGTTCACGAGGTGCGCGCTGGCGATGCCGCCGTTCGACTGAAAGTGGGTAGTCACGGAAAGTAGCGTAGCAGCGACGTCCGGTACGGTCGGTTACTCAGGCGGCGGCTGACGCCAGAGATCGCGCAGCAGCCAGGCGGCCGCTTTCGGCTGCCGGTCGCGGGTGAAGACGCCCTTGTGGTTGCCGCCCGGCCGGTGCACCGCCTGGGCGGTGGCGAAGTCAGCGAAGTTCCATACGTGCTCGCCGATCACCTCGGGGACCCGCCGGAACACCCGCGCGGACATGGCGATGAGCGCCGTCTGGTAGTCCTCAGACCACATGACCGGCGGCAGCGCGTGCAGGCCCGCCAGGGCGTCAGCCCCGAATTCGGTCACCACGATGGGCTTCCCGTGCCGGGCCCAGGCCCGCAGCTCGGCCTCCAGGTGCTCCTCGGCTGACTCCAGGTCGCCGCTGTCGGCGTACCAGCCGTAGTAGCGGTTCACGCAGACCAGGTCGAACAGGTCGGTCACCACGTCGGCCTCGGGCGGCGCGGTCGCCACGTTGGCGAAGCAGACCGGGCGGCTCGCGTCGAGCTCCCGCGCGGCCGCGGCCAGCGGCGCGAAGTACTCGCGGGCGGCCGGCTCGGCGGTGTCCGGCTCGTTCGCGATGGACCAGGCGACCACGCTGGGGTGGTTACGGTCCCGGGCGATGAGCTCCCGGACGGCGGCCAGGTGCGCCGCGGCCGCCTGCTCGCCGATCGGGCCGGGGGCGAAGGTACGCGCCCCGGGGTCGCCCATGTTCCCCAGGCTCATATGCAGGCCGACGGCCGGGGTCTCGTCGATCACGAGCAGGCCCTGCCGGTCGGCGTAGTCCAGCACCTCCTCTGCGTACGGGTAGTGCGAGGTCCGGAACGAGTTGGCGCCGACCCAGCGCAGCAGCGCGAAGTCGCGGACCAGCCGCGCGTCGTCGTGGCCCTTGCCGTGCAGCACGCCGTCCTCGTGCATGCCGAAGCCGCGGAGCCGGACCGGCTGCCCGTTGAGCAGCAACCGCGCCCCGTCTACCTGGACGGACCTGATGCCCACCGGCAGGGAGTACTCGTCGTCCCCGTGCCGCGCGTCCAGCCGGTACAGGTACGGGTCGGCGGGGCTCCACGGCCGGGCGGCGGGCACGGCCAGGACACCGTCCGGGCCGGCGCCTTCGGCCACCACGGCCCCGGCCGCGTCCCGCAGCAGTACTGACGCCGGTCCCGCGCCCGTGACGTCGAGGTGGTAGGTCACCTGGCCGGCCGAAGTCCCGGGGTCGAACGTGGTGCCGACCGTCAGGTCGGCGATATAGCTTCGCGGGGTGCAGTAGAGCCACACGGAGCGGTGCAGGCCCGCATAGTTGAAGAAGTCGTGGAAATACCGCAGCTTCTTGCGGCCCGACGTACTCTCGGACGTCACGCCAGGCGGGATCGTGGCCATGCTCAGCTCGCTGCCGACCCGTACCGTCACCCGGAGCAGCTCACCGCACTCGACCAGGCCGGTCACGTCGGCCTCGAACGGCGTGTAGCCGCCGGCATGCTCCGCGACCTGCGTCTCACCAGCCCAGACCGTGCCGTGGTGGGTGGCCGCGTCGCAGCGCAGCACGATGCGCCGGCCCGCCCACGTCGCGGGCACCCGGACGTCGCGCTGGTACCACACGTCCCCGACGTGCTCACGTTCCGCGGCCTCGGTGACCAGGTCGTTGTAGCTGGCCGGGACGGCCATCTCCCGGGCGCCGGGGAGCGGCCCGCGCCACCAGCGTCCCTGCGTGCCTTCACGGCCGGCGTCGAACCGGAAACGCCAGAGCCCGTCGAGGCGGCGGCAGTCGCGGCTGCGGCTATCCCGGGGTGCCAGCATCGTCGTCCAGCTCCTTCCGCAGGCCACCGCCCGCCATGTGCACCGGTGCGTCAGGCCAGGGTGAGGAACATCTTCTCCATCTGTTCCTCGGTCAGCGGCGCTTCGCCGTCCTCGGCGGACAGGCACTGGCGCATCCCGCTCGCCACGATCTTGAACCCGGCCCGGTCCAGGGCCCGGGAGACCGCGGCCAGCTGGGTGACCACCTCGGTGCAGTCCCGCCCGGACTCGACCATGGAAATGACCCCGGCCAGCTGGCCCTGGGCCCGGCGGAGGCGGTTGAGCACCTGACCTTCGGCGTCGTCGTCGATCTTCATAGTTGCCTCCCTGCGTCACTCAACAATACCCTAGTGGGTATCTGCGGAACGAGAACCCCGCGACCGGTGCGGCATGATGGCTGGCATGCCGGGGGAGTACCGCCTCTACCAGGAACTGGCCGACTGGTGGCCGCTCATCTCACCGCCGGGGGAGTACGCGGCGGAGGCCGCCTACCTGGCCGGGCTGTTCGGCGCCGCGCCCATCGAGGTCCACGAGGTGCTGGATCTCGGCAGCGGCGGCGGCCACGTGGCGGTCCACCTGAAGGACCGGCTGGACCTGACCCTGGTCGACCTGTCGGCCGGGATGCTGGCCGTCTCGCGGCGGCTCAACCCCGAGTGTGCGCATCAGCAGGGAGACATGCGCACGATCCGGCTGGGCCGGATGTTCGACGCCGTCCTGGTCCACGACGCCGTCGACTACGTGACTGACGCCGGTGACCTGCGGCAGCTCATCGCCACGGCGTTCGCGCACTGCCGGCCGGGCGGGATGGCCGTATTCGTGCCGGACTACACCGCCGAGACGTTCGAGGGCGGCACGGGCGGCGGTGGCAGCACCGAGCGCGGACGGGCGCCAGGGCAGCTTCCGGGAGTGGACCTGGGACCCGGACCCCGCCGACGAGTGGATCCAGGTGGAGTACGAGTTCACCCTGCGCGCGGCGGACGGCGCCGTCCAGGTCGTCCGCGAGGCCCACCGGCTGGGCGCGTTCCGCCGGGAGACGTGGCTGCGCCTGCTGGCCGGCGCCGGATTCGAGCCGGAGGCGCGGTTCGCCGGCGAGAGCCAGGCCGGGAGCGGCACCGGGGCAGGGATGCCCGCGCACCTGTTCATCGGATGGCGTCCGCTCCGATAACAGCAAGAGGCGCCGCGGCGCCGCGGCCCCGCCGGCTACGCCGCCGCCGACGGCTTGCCCGCGACGCCCTCGTAGGTGTAACCCATGGCGCGTGGCCGGTGGAAGTAATAGTTCTCGAGCCGGTCCAGCCGGAACCCCGCGCCGGCCACCAGGTCGGCGATGGGCCGGTCGAGATGGCAGCCGCCGACCACCCGCCGGTGCAGCGGGGTGAGCCGGCGCTGGACCCGGGCGACCCGCGGGTCGGGCGAGCGCCCGTGCTCCACGAAACGCAGCGCGCCACCGGGCCGCAGCACCCGGTAGGCCTCGGCCAGGGCCCGGCCCGGGTCCGGGACGCTGCACAGCGTCCAGGTGCTGAGCACGAAGTCGGCGCTCTCGTCGTCGGCGGCCAGCGCCTGGGCGTCGGTGCCGGCGAACTCGACCGGCACCGTGCGGGCGGCGATCCGGGTGGCGGCGAGGTCGCGGCCCACAGTGGCCGGGTCGACCGCCCGGACCCGGGTGATCGTGGCCGGGTAGTGCGGGACGTTCAGCCCGGAGCCGAAGCCGATCTCGATCACCTCGCCCGCCAGCCCGGCGGTGACCCGGGCCCGGACCTGGCGGACGTCGGCGCCGCGCATCCAGAGGTCGAGGACGCGGGGCAGCACCTGATCCCCGTAGACACCCACCCCGTAAGTCTGGCACCTGGGTGCGGGTCCGGCGGGTCCGCGGTGTTCGTTGCGGACAAACCGTGCGGCCGCATCGGCGCCGACGCCGGCCTGCCGCGCGCGCCGCGGCGGTGGCGGGGATGATGAGGGGATGACGACTGCGCGGCTGTTCCAGGTGGATGCGTTCACGTCGGTTCCGTTCGCGGGGAACTCCGCAGCGGTCCTGGTGCTGGAGGGCGAGCCGGACGACGAGTTCGGCGCGGCGATCGGGTCCGAGCTGAACCAGCCCGCGACCGCGGTGGTCTGGCCGGCCGGCGAGCCGGGCCGGTTCGGGCTGCGCTGGTTCACCGCCCACGGCGAGCTGGACCTGTGCGGGCACGGCACGCTGGCCGCGGCCCGGGTGCTGCTCGACGACGGGCACGCCGTGGGGGACCGGATCCGGTTCGACACCCGGTACGGGCCGCTCGAGGCCGTGGACGCGGGGGAGCTCGTGCAACTGCGCCTGCCCAGCCTGGCCCCCGAGCCGCTGGCGGATGACGGGCTCGCCGAGGTGGTGCGGACGCTGCTGCCGGTCCCGGTGAGCGAGTTGCTCCGCAACGACCTGGACGTGATGGTGGTGCTCGATTCCCCGGCCACGGTCCGCGACCTCGAGCTGGACCTGGGGGCGCTGCGCGAACTTCCGGTCCGCGGCCTGATCGTCACCGCGGTGCGCGAGGACCCCGCCGGGGAGACCGATATCGCCGCGGACGACACGGCCGACTTCGTCTCCCGTTTCTTCCAGGTCGCGACCGGGGCGGAAGACGCCGTGACGGGATCCGCGCACTGCGCGCTGGGACCGTACTGGATCGGGCGGCTGGGCCGCCAGCCGCTGACCGGCCGGCAGGTGTCCGCGCGCGGCGGGCTGATCCGGGTGGCCCAGGACGGCGACGAGGTGCTGCTGGGCGGCGAGGCCGTGATCGTCGCCGAGGGCGCCTGGCGGATTCCGGTCACCACCAAGGTGACCTGGTAAGGCGCCCCGCACCTCCCGGACGGCCACGAGTCCTCGCTGCGGGACATCCGGTTCGATGCGCGCTGACCGCCGGCTCAGCCCAGCTGGCCCGCCCGGCGGATCGTCTCGCCGGGGGATTCCCCGCCGGTCAGATCCAGGTCGTCGGTGATGGCGCCGTCCTGCAGCCGGATCAGGCGGTCACACCGGGCGGCGATCTGCGGGTCGTGCGTGGCGATGAGGACCGTCATCCCACGGCTCTCCGGAGCCGGCTCAGCAGCCCCAGGACCTCCCGGCCGCTGCGTGAGTCGAGGTTGCCGGTCGGCTCGTCGGCGAGCAGCACTCCCGGGGTGTTGACCAGCGCCCGGGCGATGGCCACCTGCTGCTGCTCGCCGCCGGACAGCCGAGCCGGCCCGCCCGGCGGATCGTCTCGCCGGGGGATTCCCCGCCGGTCAGGTCCAGGTCGTCGGTGATGGCCCCGTCCTGCAGCCGGATCAGGCGGTCACAGCGGGCGGCGATCTGCGGGTCGTGCGTGGCGATGAGGACCGTCATCCCCCGGCTCTCCCGGAGCCGGCCGAGCAGCCCCAGGATCTCCCGGCCGGTTCTGCGAGTCGAGGTTGCCGGTCGGCTCGTCGGCGAGCAGCACTCTCGGGGTGTTGACCAGCGCCCGGGCGATGGCCACCCGCTGCTGCTCGCCGCCGGACATCCGGGCCGGCAAAGACGCCTCCCGCCCGGCCAGCCCCACCGCGGCCAGCAGCTCCCGGCCCCGGTCCCGCTTGTCCCAGCCGGTCCGGTAGGGAAGCACCGGCGCGATCACGTTGTCCAGCGCGGTGAGGGCGGGCAGCAGGTTGTAGCGCTGGAAGACGAAGCCCACGCTGCGCCGGTAGGCGGCCAGCGCGCCTCCGCGCAGCCCGGTTACCGTGACGCCGTCCACCAGCACCGTGCCGCTGTCGGGCCGCTCGATCGCGCCGATGATGTGCAGCAGCGTGGACTTTCCCGATCCCGACGCCCCGGTCAGGGCGATGAACTCACCCGGGCCGACGCTGAGCGTCACGTCAGCAGCCGCGGAGACCAGCTGGGTCTTGCTGATCCCGTAGCGCTTGCCGATCCCGTGCAGCTCGATCGAGCCGCCCTCGGCGGGGTGGTCAGGCATGGCTCACTCCTCGGCCAGCAGTTGTGCGGTCGGCAGGTAGCGGAGCATCCGCGCCGGCAGGATGGCGGCGCCGCTGGTCACGGCCGTTGCGGCCAGGATCCCGGCCAGGGCGGCCAGCCAGAGCCGCACCGGGACCTGGCCGGTGAACTCCGCGGCCGCGGCCAGGCCCAGGGCGGCGCCGGCGGCCGAACCGGTCACGCCGATCAGCAGCGCTTCCCCGACGACCAGGCGGCCCAGGGCGGACTCGGGCCAGCCGAGGGCCCGGAGCGTGGCGAACTCGGCGGATCGCTCGCGGATGTTCAGGACGACCACGTCGGTGACGGCGAGCACGCCCAGCGCGACCGTCGCGGCGATGGCCACGAAGTCGACGCCGCGGACCTGGACCGCCACCGCGTCGCCGAGCAGCGACCCGACCACGACCCCCCGGAAAGCCAGCGTGACCCCGGTGACGAGGGTGAGCGCGGCCACCCCGACAGCCAGGCTAAGCGCGCCCACCAGCGAGCGGCCCGGGGTGCGCAGCACGTTCACCGCGGCCAGCCCGATCAGGCCCGCGGGGTGGTGCCCGCGCCGGACAGCCAGGACCGGGGGGCGGACGGAGGCGACCGGGTCGGCGCGCGCGGCCAGCCAGGCCGGCCCGTGCCGGCCGCGACGGCCAGGATCACGGCCGCGGGTACGGCCAGTGCGGCGCGGCCCGGTGAGGCGTGCAGGTGGAGCAGGGCGGCGACGGGCAGGGACGCCAGCAGCGCCCAGGACGCCCGCGGTCAGCCCGATCACCGCCAGTTCGCCGAGCACCACCGTGAACAGGCGGGGCCGGGTCCAGCCCAGGCAGGCGAGGACCCCGAGTTCCTGACGCCTGCCCCGGACCGCGGCGGTAGCCGAGTTCGCCACGAACAGGGCGCACACCACGAGGATGAGGACGAACAGCAGCACACTCTTCTTGTCGATCGCAGTGAGGATGGCCACCGCGACGCCTTTCTTCACCCAGCCCTCGCGCAGGGTCAGGGCGGGCTGTCCGTACCGGCCTGCTGCGAGGTGATGGCGGTGGGAGCGGGCGAGGACCCGGTGACGATGTTGACGTCGAGACCGGTGCGCACCGCGATCTGCTGGGCCACCTCCTTGATCCGTTCGAGGGAGACCGGGTTCGGCCCGGTAACGCCGGCTCACCCGGACCCGGATCACGCTGATCGGGTCGCCGGCGTGCAGGTCGCCGCTGAACACGGTGCTGTTCTCCAGCGCGGGAAGCGCGGCGAGGGTGGTGATGAGCTGGACCGGCTGGCTTACGTAGCCGCCCAGGTTGAGGCTGGGCTGGAGATCCGAGCCGCGCAGCACGCTGCGGGCCGGGCCGGCCGGGACGGCCGCCGTCGGCTGGTACGGGCCCAGCGGCACCTCCGACAGCCGGTCGAAGTCGGTGATCTTGGCCGGGTCGAAGACCCCGACGGCCCGCGGCACCGGGGCCGGGTCCACGTTGCCGGCCGCGTCTGAGATTGAACATCTTGTGCTCACGCACGGTGCGGTAGGACGTCGCGGCGTTGTCCATGGGCGGCCCGTGCGCGCCGGGCAGCGCGAATGACCAGACCGACGCGGGGTTCCGCACGGTCGAGGCCACCAGGCTGCCCGCGCCGTCTCGCTGGTACCGGGTCGGCCCCACGCTCCAGTAGCCGTCCAGGCCCTGGCTGAAGTCCCGGTGCCCGGTGCCGGCTATCTCGGCCAGGAGCTGCTGGTAGGCCTGGGCCGCGGTGACCCGGACCGTGCTCACCGGCTGTCCCGCGGCGGTGGCGTCCCGGCGCATGGCGGCCGGGCTCAGCCGCGGCGGGCGGCCCGGCCGGGCGAGCTGCTGCACCTGGGTCACCGCGTACTCGCCGATCCCGCTGCGCGCGGCGGCCAGCACCGGGAACGTGGTGGACGACACGCCGCCCGGTCCGCGCCGCAGCGCCGGCCCGGCGCTCTCCCCGAGGTAGCGGCCGGAGGTGACCGCCCGGTTCAGGCCGTCCAGCTTCGCCTCCGCGGCCGGGTCAACCGCCGCGATCAGCATGGGGAAGCTCCAGTACACCGCGAACCCCGGACGCTGCGCCGTGAGGCCCTCCCAGGAACCCTCGCCGTACATGCCGGTGGCCCGTGACCAGCACCAGAGATTGGCCTGCTTGGCCGGGCCGAACGGCGGCTCGCCGGTACCCAGCGGGTAGCCAGTGCACATGCTGGCCCGGGTCCCGGACGGCAGCTGCTCGAAGGCGGCTGACCCGTCCGGCGGCTGCCGGATCGGATTGCTGGTCAGGTAGACGTAGGAAGGCGGCTGCTGGATCCGGATGTGGCCCGCGGCGCTGACCCAGGTCGTGCGGAGCCGGTACAGCCGCCGTCCCGGACCCGCCATGGCCGAGGCCGGCAGCCGGGCTGGTGACCGGCACGATCGGCAGGCTGTAGCCCACCATGGCGATCGGCGCGGCGACCGCGACCCCGGGGAGCTGCTGGATGTCGTGGTACTGGCGCAGGCTGATGCCGCCGTAGATGCCCGAGAGGAAGTTCGGCTGGACGGTCCCGGACCTGCTCTCCAGCTGGGTTCTGGCCCCTTTCGGGCGGACCAGGATGTCATAGGCCGCGCGGAAGTGCGCGCTGACCGTGCCGACCGTGCGCAGCTGGGACGTGCGGGCGGTCGCGGTCAGCACGCAGAACGCGGTGACCGCGACGAGCATCCCCAGCAGCAGGGCCAGTGACCGGGTAGCCCGGAAGCGCAGCTGTGACCAGGCCAGCCTGCTCACTGGTGATCGCCCTCCCCGAGCGCGGTGCGACGTCCTGACGTGTCCCGAGTATGTGCGGCAGCACTCCTCCTACCTAGTGGCTATGCAAGAGTGCAATCGGACTGTTACCTAGTAGCTAGGTATTCGGTCTGGTTCCAGGCCTGGCGGGCGGGAGACTGATGACATGGCTCTTCATCACGCCGTGCTGGCGTTGCTGGCCGTGAAGCCGGCTCATGGCTACGAGCTCAAGGGCAGCTTCGACGAGGCGGTAGGCGACCAGTGGGGCGGACTGAACATCGGGCACCTGTATCAGCTGCTGGAACGGCTGAGCCGGGATGGCCTGATCGAGTCGGAGCGCCAGGCCCAGACGGTCAAGCCGGACCGGCTGGTGCACCGGCTCACCCCGGCCTGCCGGGACGAGCTCCGGCGCTGGCTGGCCGAGCCCAGCCCGCGGACCCGCGGCTACCGGGACGACTTCTTCCTCAAGGTCATGGCGGCGGCGCAGATGGGCGACGCGGCAGCGCTCCGCCAGGTGCTGTCCGGGCAGCGTGCGCACCTGCTCCGGGAGCTGCGCAGCCTGGCCGACGCCCGGGGCGACCTGGCCCCCGGCCTCCCGCCCGCTGGCTCGTCCCCGGTGGTGGATCTCCTGCTCACCGCGGCCGAACTGCACGCCCGCGCCGATCTCGGCGTGGTCGATGCGGCCGAGCAGGGGCTGCGTCCGGAGGTCCTGAAGGCGCTGCAGGGGACCGGGGCCAGCCAGCAGGCTGGCGAGGGCCCGGCGGAAGGCGGCGGCAGGACGGCTGACGCCGGCCTCCTGGGTGAGGGGTGACAGGCGGCCGGGCCGGGAGCCAGCCGGGGCCCGGCCCGGAACGGTGGCGGGTCATCACCACTCGTTCCGTGGCTGATGAGCAGGTAATCGACTATTTTCGCGTGAACCGCGGCCTGCGCGGCGGTTTTCCCCGGTAAAAGTGCCTGGGCCGAGGAGTTTCGCACCGCCGCACCGACGATCCTGACCAGGTCAGATGCTGACAACTGGGCGAGCCGTCAGCGCCACGCGGCGTGATGGTGTTCAATGGTCGGTGGTTGTAGCCGAAGTTCGTGAGCGTGT
The DNA here is from genome assembly GCA_963844695.1 of uncultured Actinomycetes bacterium. Taxonomy (GTDB): domain Bacteria; phylum Actinomycetota; class Actinomycetes; order Streptosporangiales; family Streptosporangiaceae; genus RYN-230. The sequence goes on along the minus strand of CAWJPL010000022.1, from coordinate 39,195 downwards.
CGGCACCGGTGAATTCGTTCGCCGGGGCCGTGGATCACAGAGTGCCCCGTCTAAGGGCAGACTGTCGCAGCAACCCGGGAGACACGTCCGTGGATCCCGATAATCGTTCCCGTAGGAGAAGAGCACGTGGCTCAGGGCACCGTGAAGTGGTTCAACGCTGACAAGGGCTATGGTTTCATCGCCCCTGATGACGGCACCGCCGACGTCTTCGTACACCACACCGCTATCCAGACTGACGGTTTCCGCAGCCTGCAGGAGAACCAGCGAGTCGAGTTCACCGCAGGCCAGGGCCCGAAGGGTCCGCAGGCTGAGCAGGTCCGCCCGGTCTGACCGGACCCGGTTGCTCAGGCGGCTAGACCGCCCGCGGCCGGCAAACTGCAGGTGCGCGGGCAGTCCCGAAAGGGGCTGCCCGCGCACTTTTGTTTTTCTTTACTCTAACGGCAGGTGCCGATGACCCTGACTCGCAAAGGGGTGGCCGGAAAGGGAGAAAATCTCCGGCCAAACTAGGTGCAGAGTCGATAAAGGGTGACACGAAGACTGGGCGGCGAACCAGGACGTCTGCGGAGCCCGTGAGATGGGCTCCGGGCGGTTTGCGCAGTGCCTGTCACCCGGGCTCCGCGTCCCCCCGGCGCAACGGCGCGCCGACGAGGCCGCCGGCCCGCAGTGGGCTGACGTGAGCACGTTCACGCCCATACGGCCAGACGTTCGGCGCCTGGACACCGCGCAGGCGTACGCCGGCGGATTCGAAGGCCCGAAGGCCGGTGCGGGCCCGGGCGACGGCACGACAGGCGCGGCCGCAACGCGACCGCGGAATGCGGCGGAGCCTGTCCGGCCCATACCGGGCGGCCAGGATAGTTTTCTTCCAGAAGGACAATCTCTATTTCGGATGCGAGTTCGTGCGTCACGACTGGCCCGGCGAGAAGGCCAGTGCGCAATACGGCCCCCGGCGCAGCCAGGCACGGCGCGACCATTAACCGGCGTTTGCGCGGGCGGCCGGAGTCGGTCAGGTGGTCGGGACGCAGCCCGAAGAACAGGGCCAGCATGACCAGCAGGTCGAGGATCGCGATCAGGCCCCCGATGTAGGGCCCGGGGCCGCCCAGCGAGGCCAGGTACCCGCAGAACGCGAGCACCACGATCATGGCGCTCAGCGCCCGGGGCCGGCCGCTCTGGGCTAGGCGCTCGGGGACCTCGTACGGCGCACGCTGGACAAAGTTGCTGGTCGCCGCCTTCTCCTGGGCGATCTTGAGCCACAAGTCGTACAGTTCGGGCGCCTTGTCACGAAGCATGATCGCCTGCTCCGCTGGCGGCGTGTCCTGGGCGGTATCCGGGCGGTGGTCCATCTTGTCACCGATCCGTTCGTACACCTGGCTGGCGATCTGGTCGATGTCCAGCGGGGGAGTGGTGCCGTCGGGTGGAGCGGTGCCCGCCGGGTGGGCGGCGGGGCCTGCGGACGATGCCGGAGCGGGTGCCGCTGGGCCGGCGCTGGCGGCGCCGGTCAGCGAGGCTGACTGGGGATCATGGGCGGGCGGGGTGGCCGGACTGCGGGCGGGCGAGGGCGCGGGGCTGTGCACCGGCTGGGTGGCCGGGCTGGGCGCCGGCGGGGCCGCCGGGCTGCGCGCTGGCGTGGCCGGGCCGGGGGCCGGCGGGGCCGCGAGGCGGTGGGCCGGGGTGCTGGCCGGGCCCGCCGCGGCCCGGTGGGCCACCCCGAAGCTGGGCAGCGGGCCCGGATCGGGCCGCTGGCCGGGCTCGAGGGTGCTGTCATCGTCAGTCACGCGGAAACATCCACGCCATTCGGCCGGGTCGTGCGCATCACCGCTTCTGAATACGCGTCCTCGATGGTTTTCGTGGCGAGCTGGAATGCGTCTTCCGCGGGAACTTCCCCCGGCTCCGGCATCTCGGCCCGGAGCGTCCGGTAGAGGACAGCGCCGGTGATATCAAAAAGAGTAGCGGCGCCAAAGGCAAATGCCCGGATCCTGCCTGCTGACCTGTCCGTTGGCATACATGGTACTTTCCCGCTTCAGTGTGGCACAAAACCGTTACGCTGTTCAGCGCCTATCGCCTGCATTTAGCCGTGCAAAGACCTGGATGGCCTGAAATAGGCCGCATGCGCCCGCTATTGCCGGGCTGCTGCGCTTCCGGGCCGCAGGCCGCGCGCTGGTGATCACGCTCCGCTGGCGATCACGCTCCGCTGGCGATCACGCTCCGCTGGTCAGAGTGCGATGCCGCTCAGGGCCAGGACGCGGGCCGGGGTTACCCGGACGATGAGTTCAGGGGGGACGCCGTTGCGGGCCCCGTATTCGGCGGCGCGGTCAGCGCCCATGTACCGGCCGCCCAGCCGGGTGGCCACCGCCAGCAGTTCGGCCGGATCGTCGCTCAGCCCGGCGCTGCCCTCGACGAGCACGAACGCGAACGGCGGCACCGGGTCGTCCACGGAGATCGTCACCCGCCCGTCCCGGCGCAGATTGCGCCCCGCCACCGTGCCCGCGGCCGTGGTGAAGACGACCTGGAAGTCGCCGGGCTCGCCGGCCAGTTCGAACCACACCGGCTTGACGTGCGGGCGCCCGTCAGCCCGCACCGTCGCCACGTGCGCGGTCCGGGTCCCTTCCATCAGGAAGTCCCAGGTCTCGGTAGCCGTCATGGCGGCCATGGCTGCTCCTCGGTCGCGGCGGCACGGCCCGGAACGGGCCGCAGGGCTCCGGACAGGTTATGCCTGGCCGTCCAGGGCGCCGGTCGCGGGTCTGGTCCGCAGCTGGTGCCCGTCACGGCGGTAAGGACGGCGGCGCATCTCCCAGTTCGCCGCCGGCCTGGCCCGACGTGGCCGGCATGGCCGGTGTCGGCCGGCGCGGCCGGGCAGGCCCGGTTCGCCGTCCACCAGGCCGCTGCCCGCCGGACCCTGGGCCGCCAGGCCGCTCTGGGCCGCCGCCCCGGAAGGGTCGTCGGGGTCCGCGGAGGGCCGCTGGCGGCGGCGCCCGTCACGGTGCCGGCGGTGCTCGTGGCGCCGCGCATGCTCGCCGAGGATCGGACTCTCGCGGTGCAGCAGAGTCTCCGGGTGCAGCAGATGCTCGCCCGGCCCGTGGTACTGGCGCAGGCTGGCCAGCACCGGTGACCGGGCGACCAGGATCACCCCCGCGACCAGCGCGATCAGTCCCGCGATCTGGAGCGCGATCAGTGCGGGCGAGGCGGGGACCTTCTCGCGGAAGGCCACGATGCCGAGCACGATCCCGGACACCGGCTCCGCCGCGGTGATCCCGGGCAGCGACGCGTGCAGGGGGGCCGAGCTGAACGCGCTCTGCATCAGCCACAGCGCGACGACGCCCACCGCGACCAGGCTGTAGGCCGGCCAGCTGGTCAGCAGGAGCACCACCTGGTGCACGCTGCCGAGCTCCCGCACGCTGATCCGGGTCAGCGCGTCCTGGATGCCCAGCACCAGCCCGGCGGAGATCCCGGTCAGCAGGGCCCGCAGCTCGCCCTGGCTGCGGCGCCCGGCGATGGCGAGGCACGCCGCGGCGCCGCCGATCGCCGCCCCCACGTACGGCCAGTACGCGGGGGAGCCGACCGAATCCTGCACCGACGTCACCGCCCGGGCTACCGACAGGGCGCTCACCCCGGCCAGCAGGATGACCGCTCCGAGCAGCTCGCGCGGCCGGGCCCGCTGGCCGGACACCCGCCCGGCGATGATCAGGGCGAAGAGCAGGTTGGTGGCCAGCAGCGGCTCAGAGAGCGCGAGCACCAGGTGCCCGATGACCCAGGCGCCCAGCAGCTGGCCTGCGATCATGATGCCCAGGCCGGCCAGCCAGCGTGGCTGCCGCAGCAGGTCGGCTACCAGCCGCAGCCGCAGGAAGTCAGACTGCGGCACCCGCTGGGCGGCGTCCTGCTGGAGGACGAAACCGGCGCCCAGCAGCACGGCTGCAAGTAGGCCGATGAAGTACCACACGGGCCGCGGACTACCCCCGTCAGCTTGAGTTCATCCGAGGATACGGGCACGATTTGGCCACAGCTCTAGGTCCGCTGTCCAGCCGGCCCGCCGGCTGGACAGCCGGGCTCAGATCCGGGACCAGGCCTCGGTCAGCACGCTGCGCAGGATCTGCTCCATCTCGGTGAAGTGCTCGGGGCCGCAAGTCAGCGGCGGGGCGAGCTGGATCACCGGGTCGCCGCGGTCGTCGGCGCGGCAGACCAGGCCGGCGTCGAACAGCGCCTGGGACAGGAAGCCGCGCAGCAGCCGCTCGGACTCGTCGTCGCTGAACGTCTCCCGGGTGGACTTGTCCTTGACCAGCTCGATGCCGTAGAAGTAGCCGTCCCCGCGCACGTCGCCGACGATGGGCAGGTCCAGCAACTGCTCCAGGGTGGCGCGGAACGCGGCCTCGTTGGCCCGCACGTTGCCGAGCAGGTCCTCCTGCTCGAACACGTCCAGGTTGGCCAGCGCCACGGCCGAGGAGACCGGGTGCCCGGCGAACGTCACCCCGTGCAGGAAGGTGGCCGCTTCCGCTGGTGAACGGCTCCATCAGCCGGTCGCTGACCATCATGCCGCCGAGCGGCGCGTAGCCGGAGGTGACGCCCTTGGCGAAGGTGATGATGTCCGGCTGGTAGTGGTAGCGCTCCGAGCCGAAGTAGTAACCGAGCCGCCCGAACGCGCAGATGACCTCGTCGGAGACGAGGAGGACGCCGTAGCGGTCGCAGATCTCGCGGACCCGGGTGAAGTAGCCGGGCGGCGGCGGGAAGCATCCGCCCGAGTTCTGCACCGGCTCCAGGAACACCGCGGCCACCGACTCCGGGCCCTCGCGCAGGATGGCCCGCTCGATCTCGTCGGCCGCCCAGCGGCCGAACCCCTCGAGGTCATCGGCCACGAAGCCGGGCGCGCGGTAGAAGTTGGTGTTCGGCACCCGGACCCCGCCCGGCGGGAGCGGCTCGAACGGCTCCTTGATGCCCGGCAGCCCGGTGATGGCCAGCGCGCCCATCGACGTGCCGTGGTAGGCGATGTCGCGGCTGAGCACCTTGTACCGGCCCGGCTCGCCGATGGTCTTGAAGTACTGCTTGGCCAGCTTCCAGGCCGACTCGACCGCCTCCGAGCCGCTGGTGGTGAAGAACACCCGGTTCAGGTCGCCCGGGGCCAGGTGGGCCAGCCGCTCGGCCAGCTCGATAGCCCGCGGATGGGCGTAGGACCAGAGCGGGAAGTAGGCCAGCTCGCTGCCCTGCTGCGCGCCCGCCTCGGCGACCTCCTTGCGGCCGTGCCCGATCTGGCTCACGAACAGGCCCGCCAGCCCATCCAGGTACCGCTTGCCTTTCTGGTCGTACACGTACTGCCCGGAGCCGCGCACGATGACCGGGACCTCACCGTCGGCGTAGGAGGACATCCGGGTGAAGTGCAGCCACAGGTGACGCCGCGCGGCCGCCTGCATGGCCAGGACGGCCGGGTCCCCCGAGCCGGGGGCGCCTTCCGACGCTGCGACCGGGCCGATCGGGTCGGAAGGAGTATTGCCCGGGTCATGTGGCGTGGTCATCTGGTCCCCCAGCCGTAGGTCTGCTTGCGGAGCTTCAGGTACACGAACGTCTCGGTACTGGTCACGCTGGGCACGGCCCGCACTCGGCTCAGGATCTCCAGCAGGTGGCTGTCGTCCTCGCAGACCGCCTCGGCCAGCAGGTCGAACGATCCGGAGGTGATCACCACGTAGTCGATCTCTTCCATGGCCGCCAGGTGGTCGGCGACCTGCTCCAGGTCCCCGCCGCACTTGATGCCGATCATGGTCTGCCGGCTGAAGCCGAGCATCAGCGGGTCGGTCACCGCGACAATCTGCATGACCCCGGCCTCGACCAGCCGCTGGACCCGCTGCCGGACCGCGGCCTCGGAGAGCCCGACCGCTTTGCCGATAGAGGCGTAGGAGCGGCGGCCGTCCTCCTGGAGCTGCTCGATGATCTGCTTCGAGAGGTGGTCCAGGACGGTGCCCGAGGAGCCGCGCCCGGGGGCGCGCCCGTTCCGGCTGGCCGGTATTGGCTCCCCGCTCAGCGCGCCCGGGATCGCGGGCGTCGCCGGGGTGTGCGCCATGCGGTCCTCCTTCGCAAAGCCATCGTGTCATGCCGATGCCGCATGTCAACTGATTTCGTTGCTATGCATGGTATATGCAACTGATTCACTTGTTCACGAAACATTTTTCTGCGAGTGTCGGATCCAGTGGCGGCTGCCGGGGACGTTAAGGGCGCCCGCGCCGTGGCCAGGAACCTCGCCTGAGGAGGCGGACCTTGACAGCGACCGTGCAGCCCGGCGCCAGCGTGGCGGACCTGAAGAACTTCGTGGACGGCGAGTACGTGACGGCCGCGGCGGGCCGCACCAGCGAGGTCGTGGACCCCAGCACCGGGGAAGCTTATGCCCTCGCGCCGGTGTCCGGGCCCCCGGACGTGGACGCCGCCCTGCGCAGTGCCGAGGCCGCCCGCGAGGCCTGGCGTGACGCCACCCCGGCGCAGCGCAGCCTGGCCCTGCTGAAGATCGCCGACGCGGTCGAGGAGCGGGCCGCTGACCTGGTGGAGGCCGAGTGCCGGAACACCGGGAAGCCGGTCGCGCTGACCATGGCCGAGGAGCTTCCCCCGTGCGTGGACCAGCTCCGGTTCTTTGCCGGCGCCGCGCGGATCCTGCAGGGCAGCGCGGCGGGCGAGTACATGGCCGGCCACACCTCGATGATCCGGCGTGAGCCGATCGGCGTCTGCGCCCAGGTGACGCCGTGGAACTACCCGCTGATGATGGCGATCTGGAAGATCGCGCCGGCGCTGGCCGCGGGTAACACCGTGGTGCTCAAGCCCTCGGACACCACCCCGGTGTCCACGCTGATGCTGGCCGAGATCGCGTCCGCGTATCTGCCGCCCGGCGTGCTCAACGTGGTCTGCGGCGACGCCGGCACCGGCCAGGAGCTGGTCAGCCACGACATCCCCCAGATGGTGTCGATCACCGGGTCGGTCCGGGCCGGCATCCAGGTGGCCCAGGCCGCGGCGGCCGGGCTCAAGCGGGTCCACCTCGAGCTGGGCGGGAAGGCGCCGGTCGTGGTGTTCGACGACGCGGACGTGGCCCAGGCCGCGGAAGGCATCGCCGGGGCTGGCTACTTCAACGCGGGCCAGGACTGCACCGCGGCCACCAGGGTGCTGGCCGGCCCGCGGATCGCCGCCGACCTGACTGACGCCCTCGCCGAGCAGGCCCGCGGGACCAAGGTCGGCGGGCTCGACGTGCCCGACGCCGACTACGGCCCGCTGAACAACCCGGCCCAGCTGGCCCGGGTGGAGGGTTTCCTGAGCCGCGGCCCCGCGCACGCGCGGCTGGTCACCGGCGGCCACCGGGTGGGGGAGCGGGGCTACTGCTTCGAGCCCACCGTGGTCAGCGGGCTGCGCCAGGACGACGAGATGATCCAGGAAGAGATCTTCGGCCCGGTGATCACCGTGCAGCAGTTCGGCGACGAGGACCAGGCGGTCCGCTGGGCCAACGGGGTCCAGTACGGGCTGGCCGCCAGCGTATGGACGCGGGACCACGGGCGGGCGATGCGGCTGGCCCGGCTGCTGGACTTCGGCGCGGTCTGGATCAACACGCACATCCCGTTCGCGTCCGAGATGCCGCACGGCGGATTCAAGCACTCCGGGTACGGCAAGGACCTGTCCATGTACGGATTCGAGGACTACACCCGGATCAAGCACGTGATGAGCTACCTGGGCGAATGACCCTGCTCCGGGGGCTCTAAACCGAATCGGTTGCGATTGAGATTCGCGGCGACCGATTCGGTTGATTTTGGACAATCTCTCTGTCAGGATCGGTCCACTCGCCGCATAGGTGCCTTTTGACCTGATATGTGGCTCGCTGACCGGCTGGAGCGCGGCGCCGCGCACTGCCAGTGCCGAAGCGCTGGGAGCGCGTCACCCAGGGACCCGAGACGAGGGATTGCTCCTGACATGACCGACACCGCGTATGACCGGCGCCACGTATGACCGACACTGACGCGTCCGCGCAGCACCGGCCGGCGGCCGTCCCGGCGGAGCCGGCCGGCCCGCCCGGCGTGCCCGCCATCGGGCTCGACGGGGTGGCCAAGGAATTTCACTCCCGGGGTGAGGTGGTCGCCGCCGTCCGCGGCATCGACCTGACCATCCGCAAGGGTGAGTTCTTCTCCATGCTCGGCCCGTCGGGGTGCGGCAAGACGACCACGATGCGGATGATCGCGGGCTTCGAGGAGCCCACCCGCGGCACCGTCCGGCTGGACGGCCGTGACGTCACCGCGGCCCCGCCGAACAAGCGCGACGTGAACATGGTGTTCCAGTCCTACGCGCTGTTCCCGCACATGAGCGTGTTCGAGAACGTGGCGTTCGGGCTGCGCCGCAAGAGCGTGCCGAAGGACCAGGTCACCCGCCAGGTCGGCGAGATGCTGGAGATCGTCGACCTCACCGGCCGCGAGCAGCGCCGGCCCCGGGAGCTGTCCGGCGGCCAGCAGCAGCGCGTGGCGCTGGCCCGGGCCCTGGTCAACCACCCCAAGGCCCTGCTGCTTGACGAGCCGCTCGGTGCCCTGGACCTCAAGCTCCGCCAGGCCATGCAGGTCGAGCTCAAGCGCATTCAGCGGGAGGTCGGCATCACGTTCGTCTACGTGACGCACGACCAGAACGAGGCGCTGACCATGTCGGACCGGATCGCGGTGATGAACGACGGCGTCATCGAGCATCTCGGGCCGCCGCGGGAGATCTATGAGCACCCCGCGACACGTTTCGTGGCGGGATTTATCGGCACGTCCAACCTGCTGACCGGATCCCTGGCCCGGGTCGCCGACGGCCAGGGCGTCATCGAGGTGAGCCCGGACGAGCGGATCATCGTCCCGGCCGCGCGGTCCGGGCTGGCCGCGGGCCAGGAGGTCGAGCTCACCGTGCGGCCGGAGAAGATCGAGCTCGCCGCGGGCCCGGGACCGGCGGGCGGCTGCGCGCTGCGCGGCACCGTCACCGAGGTGGTCTACCTGGGCACCTCCACCAGCTTCTCGGTCCGCACCACGACCGGGGCGGACGTCGTCGTCTTCCAGCAGAACTCAGCCTCGGCCGCGGCCCCGGTCAGCCGGGGCGACGAGGTCTGGCTGACCTGGGATCCGCAGCACTCTTACCCGATTGGCTAACCCCGCCCGCGCCCGGTGGTGCACCCCGCCCGCCCGGACCGCGTGAGGCGTTGGACTGGAGGTCCCGATGGATCAGCAGCACGGCAGTGACCCCGGCAGACAGACTGGCCCCGACCCGTCCCTCTGGCGCGGCCTGACCCAGCCCCGCCTCGCCCAGCAGCCAATGTCCCGGCGCCAGCTGCTGCGGTCGGCGGGCGCCGGCGCGGGCGCGCTCGGCGTCGGCGCGTTCCTGGCCGCCTGCGGGGTCAAGGGCGCGACGACCACCAGCAGCGGTTCCACCCCGGCCGGCGGAGCCGGCACCGCCGCCTGGTGGGCCAAGCAGAAGCTGCACCACACGGTGAACTTCGCCAACTGGCCGTACTACATCGACGTGCTCAAGGGCAAGCACCTGTCCCTGGAGCACTTCACCCAGACCACCGGCATCCAGGTCACCTACACCGAGCCGATCAACGACAACCTGCCCTTCTACGCGAAGATCCGGCCGTCGCTGCAGGCCAAGCAGAGCACCGGCTACGACATCATCGTGATGACGAACAGCAGCCCGCCGCTCGGCTACCTGATCGACTTTGGCTGGCTGACCCCGCTCGACCGCAGCATGATGACCAACTTCGACAAGTACGCGGGCCCGCTGATCAAGAACCCGTCCTGGGACCCGGGCAACAAGTACACGATGGCCTGGCAGTCCGGCTGGACCGCGATCGGGTACAACTCCTCGATCGTCAAGGACCCCGGCACCAGCGTGGACATCCTGTTCGACAAGAAGTACTCGGGCAAGATCGGCATGATGTCTGACCCTCAGGAACTCGGCAGCATCGGGCTGCTGGCCATCGGGGTCGACCCGGCCTCGTCGAAGGAGTCCGACTGGGCCAAGGCGGCCAAGAAGCTGCAGCAGCAGAAGAGCGACGGGCTGGTCCGCTCCTACTACGACCAGAGCTACATCGACCACCTGAAGAACGGCGACATCGTCGTCTCCCAGGCCTGGTCGGGTGACATCTTCCAGGCCGACCTGAACAGCAAGTACCGCGACCTGAAGCTGCTCATCCCCACCGAGGGCGGCATGTTCTGGACCGACAACATGTGCATCCCCATGTACGCCCAGAACCCGAAGGACGCCATGACGCTCATGGACTTCTTCTACGACCCGCAGGTCCAGGCCCTGGTGGAGTACTACGACGACTACGTCTGCCCGGTCCCGGCGGCCAAGCAGGTGCTGCTCAGCCCCACCGGCTGGGCCAAGACGGCGCTGGCCCAGATGAAGCCCGAGATCGGCCTGCCCACCTCGACCACCGCGAACGCCCCGACCGTGTTCCCCACCGCGGCCTACATCAAGAACTCGCGGAACTATTACCAGTACCAGAACCAGGAAGAGCTGACCGCGTGGAACAACCTGTTCTTGCCGATCACCCAGGGCTCGTAACCCGCCGCCCGCGGCCCAGGCTCGGCAAGGCGCTCGCGCCGTACCTGCTGAGCCTGCCCGCCGGGCTGTGGCTGCTGGCGCTGTTCCTGGTCCCGCTGGTCGTGATGCTGTCGCTGTCGCTGCAGTCGTGCAACGAGGCCACCGGCGCCTGCGTGATGACCTGGCACTGGGGCGAGTTCGGCCAGCAGCTCAGCCTGTACCACACCCAGTTCATCACCAGCTTCTACTTCGCGGGCGCGGCCACCGTCATCGACCTGATCGTGTCGTTCCCGATCGCCTACTGGATCGCGTTCCACGGCGGCAACAAGAAGAACTTCTTCCTGCTCATGCTGCTGGTGCCGTTCTTCGTCTCGTTCGTGATCCGCACCGTGGTCTGGGAGTTCATCCTCTCCGACCAGGGCATCGTCCTGGGCAGCCTGAAGAACGCGCACCTGCTGCCGCAGAACTTCCACGTGCTCGCCACCGGGTACGCGGTGGTGGCCGGGCTGGCCTACAACTACCTGCCGTTCACCGCGCTGCCGCTGTACGTGGCGATCGAGCGGATCGACAAGCGGGTGCTGGACGCCGCCTACGACCTGTACGCGACCCGGCGGCAGGCCTTCCTGCGGGTGATCCTGCCGCTCACCGTGCCCGGGCTGTTCGCCGCGTTCCTGCTCACGTTCGTCCCGGCCCTCGGCGACTACGTGAACCAGCAGATCCTCGGCGGCACCAGCAACACGATGATCGGCACCGTGATCCAGAACGCGTTCCTGGTCAACCTGGACTACGCGGGCGGCTCGGCGCTGTCCGCGGTGCTGATGGCCATCGCGCTGGTCGGCATCTTCGCCTACGCCCGGCTGCTGGGCTCACGGACCATCGAGGACTACATATGAGCGCGGTGGTGACGGCGCCCGCGGGCACCGAGACGGGCCAGGCCCGGCCGGCCCGGCGGCGCGGCCGGTGGACCCGGTTCGTGCTGCCCGCCTACTCCTGGCTGGTCATCGCCTACCTGGTCTTCCCCATCGCGGTGATGGTCCTCTACAGCTTCAACAAGGTCACCACCGGCCTGCCGCAGGTCAGCTTCGCCTGGAACGGGTTCACCACCCAGTGGTACCAGCAGTGGAAGGACATCCCCCAGCTCACCTCGGCGTTCTGGCTGTCCATCCGGCTGGCGCTCGTCGCCACCCTGTTCGCCACGGTGATCGGCACCCTGCTGGCGCTGGCCCTGGTCCGCTACCGGCCGCCCCGCTTCCGCGGCCGGAGCCTGGTGGAGCAGGTCTTGTTCCTCAACATCGCCGCGCCCGAGATCGTGCTCGGCGCCTCGCTGCTGGGCCTGTTCGTCACCGTCAACGTGGCCCGCGGCTTCCTGACGCTGCTGCTGGCCCACGTGGCGTTCAGCATCGCCTACGTGACGGTGACCGTCCGGGCGCGGATGGCCGGCTTCGACCGGACGCTGGAGGAGGCCGCCGCCGACCTGGGCGCGAACGCCTGGGTCACCTTCCGGAAGATCACCTTCCCGCTGATCATGCCGGGCATCCTGGCCGGCGCCCTGATGGCGTTCGCGCTGTCCATCGACGACTTCGTGACCTCGAACTTCGTCAGCGGCGCCGCGGTCCCGTTCCCGGTCTGGGTGTACGGGGCGACCCGGATCGGCATCCCGCCCCAGGTCTTCGTGTTCGGGAGCGCCATCTTCGCGGTCGGTATCCTGTGCGCGCTGACCAGCATCGTGGTAGCCAGGAAACAAACCTGACCTGGCGGTGGGCGATGAGCGATGGCTGACAACGACCGGCACGGTGATCCCGTGCTGGCGCGCGGGCTGACCCTGCCCCGGCGGCGCGACGTGCTGGGCCTGGGCGGCCTGGCCGCGGCGGGGCTGGCGCTGGCCGCGTGCAGCGGCGGCGGGAGCCCCAAGCCGCCACCGGTGGCGCACGCGCAGAACGCGGTGGCCAGGTTCTGGGCGGCGCAGAAGCAGCATGGGCACGTGAACTTCGCCAACTGGCCGCTGTACATCGACACCGGTCACAAGACCCTGGACGAGTTCACCGCGACGACCGGGATCACGGTCAGCTACGCCGAGGTCATCCAGGAAGACGACTACTGGGTCAACAAGATCACCCCGATCATCCGCGCGGGCGAGTCGATCGGCTACGACCTCATGGTGGTCACCAACGGGTTCTGGCTCTCCCAGCTGCTCACCATGGGTGACCTCGTCCCGCTGGACCAGAGCCTGCTGCCGAACTTCCACAAGTACGCGGCGGCTAAGTTCCAGCACCGCTCGTTCGACCCCGGGAACACCTACAGCGTCCCGTGGGCGTCCGGCACCACCGGCATCGCCTGGAACCCGAAGTTCGTCCAGAACCCCGTGACGAGCATCAACGAACTGTGGAACCCGGCGTACAAGGGCCGGGTCGGGATGATGGCCGACATCCAGGACCTGGGCAACTTCGGCCTGCTCAAGCTGGGCGTGAACCCGGAGACCTCCACCCCGGCGCAGTGGCGGGCCGCGGCGAAGACGCTGACCCAGCAGCGCGACGCGGGGCTGGTCCGCGGCTACTACCAGCAGTCCTACATCGACGAGCTGACCAGCGGGAACACCTGGATCTCGATGGCCTGGTCCGGGGACATCTTCCAGCAGAACCTGAGCTCGGGCACGGACCTGAGGTTCGTCATCCCGGACGAGGGTGGCACGCTGTGGACCGACAACATGATGATCCCCAAGTACGCGCAGAACCCGGTGGACGCGATGATGCTGATGGACTGGTACTACCGGCCCCCGGTCGCGGCCCAGCTCACCGAGTCGATCAACTACATCAGCGCCGTCCCCGCGGCCAGGCCGATCATCGCGCACGACGCGGCCCGGGCCAGCGGCAGCAACCGCCAGCTGCTGCACGAGGTGGCCACCAGCGAGCTGGTCTGGCCCACCCCCGCCGACTACAAGCGGCTGTTCAACTACGCCGACGTGAGCGGGAAGCTGCAGACTGAGTACGAGGCCACGTTCAACCCGGTGATCCACGGGTGACGACCCTCCCCGGCGAGGCCGCTCTCCGGGACGCCCGGCCGGCCTGCTTCTGGCTGGACCGCCCGGACGCCCCGGAGTCCGCCTCGCCGCTGCGTGACGCCACCACCGCCGACCTGGCCGTGGTGGGCGCGGGGTTCACCGGGCTGTGGACCGCGCTGCTGGCCAAGGAGCGCGATCCGTCCGCGGACGTGGTGCTGCTGGAAGGCCGCACGGCCGGCTGGGCCGCGTCCGGCCGCAACGGCGGGTTCTGCGCGGCCAGCCTCACCCACGGCCTGGCCAACGGGCTGGAGCGGTTCGGGCCGGAGATGCCGGTGCTGGACCGGCTCGGGCGGCAGAACCTGGACGAGATCGAGGCCACCGTGGCCCGGCACGGGATCGACTGCGACTTCGAGCGGACCGGGGAGATGGCCGTCGCGACCCAGCCCTGGCACGTGCCTGACCTGTGGGACCACGCCGCCGCGGCGCGCCGCCTGGCCGCCGCCTCCGGCGCGCCTGGTGCGCCTGAGCTGCTGGACGCGGCCGGGGTGCGGGCCGAGGTCGCCTCGCCGGCCTACTACGGCGGGCTGTGGGACCGGGACGGCTGCGCCATGGTGGACCCGGCCCGGCTGGCCTGGGGGCTGCGCCGGGCCTGCCTGGCCGCGGGTGTCCGGATCTACGAGCAGACCCCGGTCGGCGCGATCCACCCGGAGGGCCCGGGCCTGCGGCTGACCACCCGGCACGGCAGCGTGCGCGCGCCCCGGGCGGCCCTGGGCACCGGCGCCTACCCGCCGCTGCTGCGCCGGCTGCGGCGCTACCTGGTCCCGGTGTACGACTACGCGATGATGACCGAGCCGCTGTCGGCCGCCCAGCGGGCCAGTATCGGCTGGGCGCACCGGCAGGGCGTGGGCGACATGGGCAACCAGTTCCACTACTACCGGCTCACCGGTGACGGCCGGATCCTGTGGGGCGGGTACGACGCGGTCTACTACAACGGCGGCCTGATCACGGCCGGCCAGGACCAGCGGCCCGCGACCTTCGCGCGGCTGGCCGGGCAGTTCTTCGAGACCTTCCCGCAGCTCGAAGGGCTCCGTTTCACCCACACCTGGGGCGGCGTGATCGACACCTGCGCGCGGTTCTGCGTGTTCTTCGGCACCGCCCACCGCGGGCGGCTGGCCTACGCCGCCGGGTACACCGGGCTCGGGGTCGGCGCCTCGCGCTTCGGCGGCAACGTGCTGCTCGACCTGCTCGGCGGGGAGCAGACTGAGCGGACCGCGCTGGGCATGGTGCGGGGCAAGCCGGCGCCGTTCCCGCCCGAGCCGCTGCGCTCCGCGGTGATCCAGCTGACCCGGGCCTCGCTGGCCCGCGCGGACCGCCACGAGGGACGCCGTGACCTGTGGCTGCGCACCCTGGACCGGCTGGGCCTGGGCTTTGATTCGTGATTCAGGCGGACACGATAAGCTCTGGCGCTGCAGGATAGATCCGGGGATACGGGGTGAAAGGCGGTTAGGGATGACCAGCGAATGGCTCGGCGCGCCGCTTCCCCCTGACCAGGAGGAGCAGGTTGACTTCGACACCAGCGTGGCGCACATCGCCCGGGTGTATGACTACTGGCTGGGCGGCAAGGACAATTTCGAGGCCGACCGCAGGGCCGGCGAGGAAGCCCTCGCGGCCTATCCCGACCTGGTCTCCTCGGTGCGGGCCAACCGGGCGTTCCTGGCCCGCGGCGTGCGCTTCCTGGCCGCGGAAGCCGGTATCCGCCAGTTCCTCGACATCGGCACCGGCATCCCCAGCGCCAACAACACCCATGAGGTCGCGCAGTCGGTCGCGCCGCAGAGCCGCGTCGTCTACGTGGACAACGACCCCATCGTGCTCGCCCACGCCCGTGCGCTGCTGGTCGGCGGCCCGGAGGGCAGCACCGACTACCTCGACGCCGACCTGCGGGAGACCGAGAAGATCCTCGACCACGCCCGCGGGCTGCTCGACTTCTCCCAGCCGGTAGCGGTCATGCTGGTGGCGGTCCTGCACCTGATCGGGCCCGAGGACCACCCGTACAGCATCGTGAGCCAGTTCATGGACGCCGTGCCCGCCGGGCAGCTACCTGCTGCTCTCGCACGTGGCCTCGGACATCGAGCCGGAGAAGATGGCCGAGATGGGCAAGCGGCTCAACCGGCTGCTCGCCCAGAAGGGCTATTACCGCAGCCAGGCCGAGGTAACGGAGTTCTTCACCGGTCTGGAGTTGCTCGAGCCGGGCGTCGCCCCGGTGCAGCACTGGCGGCAGGACTCCGAGATCGAGGGCGCCCGGCGGGCGGCCATGTGGGGCGGCGTCGCCCGCAAGAACGGCTGACCCGGGGCCCGGCCGGCGTTGACGGTGCGGGCCCTGGCTCGTAGAGTCAGGTCATATATGAGATGCCGTATGCGAACGCGCGCTGACGGGAGGTACCCGTGAGCACCGCCATGGTCCCTCCGGCCCGCAGTTTCCTCAACGGGACCACCGGGGCGGCTCCCTCGCGCACCGAGGCGGTCCTGGACGCCATCAAACGGGCCATCCTGGCCGGGGAGCTGCGTCCCGGGCAGAGCCTGGTGGAGACGGAACTGGCCCAGCTGCTCGGCGTGTCCAAGACTCCGGTCCGCGAGGCGCTGAAGACCCTGGCGGGCGCGGGGCTGGTCACGATGAGCGCGTACCGGGGAGCCACGGTGCGGGCCATCGACCCGGCGAGCGCGGCGGCCATCTACGACCTGCGGCTGCTGCTGGAACCGGAGGCGGTCCGCCGCGCGGTCGGCCGCGGCGCGGCGGAGGCCAGCTCAGTCCAGGCCAGCCCCATCCAGGCCAGCCCGGTCCAGGCCAGCTGGGCGAGCGCGCACGCGGCCCTGACGGCCTCAGACGCCGCCACCGACCAGGCGCAGCGCAGCCTGGCCAACCGCGAGTTTCACCGCGCCCTGTACCTGGCCTGCGGCAACAGCCTGCTCGTCAAGACCCTGGACGACTTGCGCGATCAGACCGCGCTGGTGTCCGCGCTGTCCTGGGAGCAGGCCCCGTCGTGGCAGCAGGAGGCGGCCGAGCATCAGGCCATCCTGGCCGCGGCGCGGCGCGGTGCGGCCACCGAGGCGGCCGCCCTGCTCCGCGCGCACATCGCCGGGTTCGCGGACCGGCATTTCCCTGTGCCTGCCGGCGCCGCCGCGGCGGCCGCAACCGAAATGGAGTACCGATGAGCATTGACCCCGCCGTCACCGACGAGCTCCGCGACGTCCTGGCGACTGTGGCCGCCGTCCCGGTGACCCCGTTCGGGCCCGACGGCGCCCCCGACTGGGACTGTCACGGCCGGCTGATCCGCCGCCTCATCGACAACGGGATCACGCTGGTCACCCCCAACGGCAACACCGGCGAGTTCTACACCCTGTCGGCCGAGGAGACCCGGGCCGCCACCGAGTCCGCGATCCGGGCCGCCCGGGGCCGCGCGGAGGTGCTGGCCGGCGTCGGCCATGACCTGCCCACCGCGATCAGCTCCGCGAGCCACGCCCGCGCGGCGGGGGCCCGCATGATCATGATCCATCAGCCGGTCAGCCCGTACCTGTCCGCCGAGGGCTGGGTGGACTACCACGCCGCCATCGCTGAGACCGTGCCGGACCTCGGCGTCGTGCTGTACATCCGGGACCCGAGGATCGCGGGCCGGCACATCCGCGAGCTCGGCCGGCGGTCCCCGAACGTGGTGGGCGTCAAGTACGGGGTCAAGGACCTGGTGCAGTTCGCCGGGGTGGCCCGCGACGCCGGCCTGGCCCGGTTCACCTGGCTGGCCGGGCTGGCCGAGCTCACCGCGCCCGGCTGCTGGGCGTACGGCGCCCAGGGCTTCACCTCCGGGCTGGCCAACGTCGCCCCGCAGCTGTCGCTCGGCATGCTGGCCTCGCTGCAAAGCGGCGACCACGCCGGCGCCCTGCGGGTCTGGAACGACTGCCGGCGGTTCGAGGAACTGCGCGCGGCCGACTCGTCGGCGGACAACGTCAGCGTGGTCAAGGAGGCCCTGGCCCAGCTGGAGCTGGCCCGGCGGGACGTCCGTCCGCCCAGCCGCCTGCTGCCGGAACCGGTGCGGGAGGAGATCAGCAAGATCCTGGCCGGCTGGGGGCTGCACGCCGAGGGACGGCCAGCCGTGAGCCCTAGCCCGGGGGACCGATCGCCGGAGCAGCTACGAAGCTTCGGGTGGTTCGGGGGCGACGGGATGCGCGCGTTCAGCCACGGCACCCGGATGCGCCAGATGGGTGCCGATCCCGCTGACTACGAGGGCAAGCCGATCATCGCGATCGTCAACACCTGGTCCGAGCTGAACCCCTGCCACATGCACCTGCGGGAACGGGCCGAGCACGTCAAGCGCGGCATCTGGGAGGCGGGCGGCTTCCCGGCCGAGTTCGGGGTGGCCAGCCTGTCGGAGACCTTCCAGAAGCCGACCCCGATGCTCTACCGGAACCTGCTGGCCATGGACACCGAGGAACTGCTCCGGTCCTACCCGGCCGACGGCGCGGTGCTGATGGGCGGCTGCGACAAGACCACGCCCGCGCTGATCATGGGCGCGGCCAGCGCCGGGATCCCGGCCATCTACCTGCCCGCCGGGCCGATGCTGCGCGGCAACTACCGTGGCACCACCCTGGGCAGCGGCACCGACCTGTGGAAGTACTGGGACGACAAGCGGGCCGGGCTGATCGGCGACTGCGAGATGGCCGACCTGGCCTGCGGCATCGCCCGCTCGCCGGGTCACTGCATGACGATGGGCACCGCCTCCACGATGACCTCCGCGGCCGAGGCCCTGGGCCTGACCCTGCCGGGGGCGGCGTCCATCCCGGCGGTCGACTCCGCGCACTACCGGATGGCCACCGCGACCGGCCGCCGGATCGTGGACATGGCCTGGGAGCACCTGACCCCGGACCAGATCCTCACCGCCGAGGCGTTCGAGGACGCGGTGGCCACCGTGCTGGCCCTCGGCGGCTCCACCAACGCGGTGATCCACCTCATCGCCATGGCCGGCCGCTGCGGGGTCCCGCTCAGCCTCGACGACTTCGACGACATCTCCCGCCGGGTCCCCGTCCTGGCCAACGTCCGGCCCGGCGGGAAGTACCTGATGGAGGACTTCTACTACGCGGGCGGGCTGCGCGCGCTGCTGGCCCGGCTGGCCGAGGTGCCCGGGGCGCTGCACACCGACCGGATCACGGTCACCGGCCGGCCGCTGGCCGAGCAGCTGGCCGGGGCCCAGGTCTACAACCCCGACGTCATCCGCGAACCGGGGACCGCGCTGGCCGCCGAGGCCGGCCTGGCCGTGCTCCGCGGCAACCTGGCCCCGGACGGCGCGGTGATCAAGCACATCGCAGCCGAGTCCGCGCTGCTCAAGCACACCGGCCCCGCGGTCGTCTTCGACAGCTACCGGGAGATGCAGCGGCAGATCAACGACCCGGCGCTGGGCGTGACCGCCGACTCCGTTCTCGTGCTGCGCAACGCCGGCCCGCTGGGCGGCCCGGGCATGCCGGAGTACGGGATGCTGCCCATCCCGGACTACCTGCTGGCCCAGGGCGTGCGGGACATGGTCCGGATCTCCGACGCCCGGATGAGCGGGACCAGCTACGGGGCCTGCGTGCTGCACATCGCCCCCGAGTCCTACGTGGGCGGGCCGCTCGCGCTGGTCCGGACCGGCGACCTGATCACCCTGGACGTCGCGGAGCGGTCGCTCCGGCTGGAGGTGGACGACGCGGAGCTGGCCCGGCGCCGCGCCGCCTGGCAGCCGCCGCCCCGCCGGTTCGAGCGCGGCTACGGCGCGCTGTACTCCGAGCAGGTCACCCAGGCGGACAAGGGCTGCGACTTCGAGTTCCTCGCCCGCCCGGGCCGTAACCCGGAGCCCGACCCGCACTGAGTTAGCCCGGGGGGACGACCCCCCGGGACCCCCGGCCGCCGCTCCGCGCCGATCGCCGGCTCGGCGGGAACACGCCTCCGGCGCGCCCCGCCTCGCCACCGAGATGGAGGTACGCGAAATGTCGAAACCGATCAGCCGCCGCGACATGCTCCGCTACTCCGCCCTCGCCGGGGCGGGCGCCTTAACCAGCCCGCTGTGGGCCGGCGCGGCGAATGTTAGCGCTGCCATCGCGCGGCCCGCCCACCCAGCCGGTCCCTGCTCCGCCGTGGACCGGGCAGCCGACCGGATCGTCGCCTCGGTGCGGCGGCCCCGCTTCCCGGGCCGGGTGTTCCCGGTCACCCGGTTCGGCGCCGCCGGGGACGGCGTCACCGACTGCACCCAGGCGTTCGCCGCCGCCATCGCCGCCTGCAACCGGGCCGGCGGCGGGCACGTGACCGTGCCGCCCGGCCAGTTCTTCACCGGCGCGATCCACCTGCTCAGCGACGTCGACCTGCACCTGGAGGCCGGCTCGACGATCCTGTTCAGCCAGGACCCCAACGCCTACCTGCCGGTGGTGTTCACCCGGTGGCAGGGCATCGAGCTGATGAACTACTCGCCGCCCATCTACTCCTACGGCCAGCGCAACATCGCGATCACCGGGCAGGGCACGCTGAACGGCCAGGCCGACGCCAGCCACTGGTGGAACTGGAAGAACCTCGAGACCCCCGACTTCGACCTGCTCGAGACGATGGCCGACGACAACGTCCCGGTCGCCCAGCGGGTATTCGGCCCCGGGCACTTCCTGCCGCCGCAGATGATCCAGCCGTTCCTCACCGACACCGTGCTCATCCAGGGCGTCACCATCATCAACTCGCCGTTCTGGCACCTGAACCCGAACCTGTGCCGCAACGTCACGATCGAGGGCGTCTCGATCAGCTCCTCGGCCCGAACACCGACGGGTGTGACCCGGAGTCCTGCGACGGCGTGGTCATCGACCGGGTCACGTTCGACACCGGCGACGACTGCGTCGCGATCAAGTCCGGCCGGGACGCCGACGGCCGCCGCGTCAACGTGCCCAGCCAGAACCTCGTCATCCAGAACTGCACCTTCGCCAACGGGCACGGCGGCATCACCCTCGGCAGCGAGATGACCGGCGGGGTCAAGAACGTCTACGCCCGGGATCTCACCATGAACAGCGCCAACCTGCAGGCCGGGCACCGGATCAAGACCAACACGCTGCGCGGCGGCTACGCCCTGAACAGCAACGTGTACCGGATCACGGCCGGCACGGTCGGCGGCCCGCTGCTGCTGATCCAGGGCAACTACGACGCCCAGACCGGGGACTTCCCGCCGGACATCACCGGCATCACGCTGGCCGACTGGACGGTGGACAGCTGCGAAGGGATCTGGTCGCTGGTCGGCGCGTCCGCGACTGACCCGGTCGGCACCATCACCCTGGACGACCTCACCATCACCACGTCGACCGCCGCCAACTCCGCGCAGTTCGTGTCCAACCTCGTCGTCAAGGACGTGACCGTCGGCGGTACCCCGGTGACGTCATGACGCAGCGACCCCGGCGCGGGCCCGGCGAAGCAGGCCGGCTGACCCAGGCTCGCCGTGCCAGCCGGGTACCGGCCGCGTAAGGTCGAGGCCGTGCCGATCATCCTTATCACCGGCGGGTCGGGCCGGATCGGGTCCATGCTGCGGACGCGGCTGGCCCGGCCCGGCCGGACCCTCCGCCTGCTGGACATCACCCCGCCCGTCTCGCCCGGACCAGACGAACAGGTAGTCGTGGCGTCGGTCACCGACATGGCCGCCATGACCGAAGCCTGCGCCGGTGCGGACGCCGTGATCCACCTGGGCGGGGTGTCCGGCGAGGGTCCCTGGGACAGGATCATCGAGATCAACATCCAGGGCACCTACGCCGTGTTCGAGGCCGCCCGCCGGGCGGGCGTGCCCCGGGTGATCTTCGCCTCGTCCAATCACGCGGTCGGCTTCACCCCGCGGTCTGCCTTCCCCGCCCCGGACTACGGGTTCCCCGCGCCGGACACGTACTACGGGGTGTCCAAGGTGACGGGGGAGGCGCTGGCCTCCCTGTACCACCACCGCTACGGCCTGGACGCCATCTGCCTGCGCATCCTGTCCTGCTTCGAGCGCCCGTCGACCACGCGCATGCTGTCCACCTGGCTGTCGCCCGACGACGCCGGGCGGCTCTTCGAGGCGTGCCTGACCGCGGAGCGGCCCGGGTTCCGGGTGGCCTTCGGCGTGTCGGCCAACACCCGGGGCGGCTGGGTCAGCCTGGACGAGGCGCGGGCCCTGGGCTACGAGCCCCGGGACGACGCGGAGGACTACGCGGCCGAGGTCATCGCCGCGCACGGGGCACCAGATCCGGACGATCCGGTGTTCGCCTATCTGGGCGGGGAGTTCACGCTCCCCGGCTACGACGCGGAACATCTGAAGTAACCGCAGAGGACGGATAGTTCATGATCCAGGGATATGACCCGCGCACCGGCAAGCCGGCCGGGGAGCCGGTCGCCGAGACCACCGACAGCGCCGTGGACGCGATCGCCGAGGCGGCGGCCGCGGCCCGGCCTGGCTGGGAGGCCATGGGACCGGCCGGCCGGGCGGCGGCGCTGCGGGCGGTAGCCGACGCGCTGGACGCCCAGGCCGGGGAACTGGCCGCGGTGGCCGACACCGAGACCGCGCTGGGCAGCACCCGGCTGACCGGCGAGGTGGCCCGGACCACCGGGCAGCTGCGGATGTTCGCCGACGTGCTGGCGGACGGCGGCTACCTGGACCTGATCACCAGCCCGCCCGCGCAGGGCGTGCCCGAACTGCGCCGGATGGTCCGGCCGCTCGGCCCGGTGGCCGTCTTCTCGGCGTCGAACTTCCCCTTCGCGTTCTCCGTGGCGGGGGGCGACACCGCGTCGGCGCTGGCGGCTGGCTGCCCGGTGGTGGTGAAAGCCCACGAAGGCCACCCGCAGACCTCGGTCGCGACCGCCCGCCTCGTGACCGCCGCGCTGGCCGGGGCCGGAGCCCCGGACGGGACGTTCGCGGTGGTCTACGGCGTCCCCGCCGGGGTGCAGGCTGCTCCGCCACCCTGCGATCACCGCGGCCGGATTCACCGGGTCCGCCCGGGGTGGCTTCGCGCTGCAGCTGATCTGCGCGGAGCGGGACGTGCCGATCCCGTTCTACGGCGAGCTGGGCTCGGTGAACCCGGCCGTGGTCCTGCCCGGCGCGGCCGCGGGCCGCACCGCCGAGACCGCCACCGGCTGGGCCGCCTCACTCACCCTCGGGGCCGGGCAGTTCTGCACCAACCCCGGCCTGCTGTTCGTCCCCGACGACGAGGGCCTGCGCACCGCCATCGCCGGATGCGGTCCAGGCCACCGCGGGTGCCCCGATGCTGTCTGAGCGGATCCACGAGTCGTACGACGCGGCCGCCGCCGCCCTGGCCGCGCACCCCGCGGTCACCCCGCTGGCTACCGGGCAGCCCGGTGAGGGCCCGTGGGCGGCCACCCCGCAGGCCTTCCTGACCAGCCTGGACGACTTCGCGGCCGGGCTGCCGGACCTGGCCGGGGAGCGGTTCGGGCCGGCCGGGCTGGTGATCACGTACCCGTCGGTGGACGCCCTGCTGCCGGTGCTCGGCCGCCTCGGCGGGAACCTGGCCGGCAGCATCCACGCCGACCCGGCGTCCGAA
This sequence comes from uncultured Actinomycetes bacterium, assembly GCA_963844695.1. Lineage (GTDB taxonomy): Bacteria > Actinomycetota > Actinomycetes > Streptosporangiales > Streptosporangiaceae > RYN-230. Next base: position 16,121 of record CAWJPL010000022.1, on the reverse strand, counting down.
GCCGACCTGGCCGCCGCGGCCCCGGTGGCCGACGTGTTCACCCGCACCGTGGGCCGGGTGATCTGGAACGGCTGGCCCACCGGCGTCGCGGTGACCTGGGCCCAGCACCATGGCGGCCCGTTCCCCGCGACCACGAGCCCGCACTACACCTCGGTGGGCGCGACCGCGATCCGCCGCTGGCTGGTCCCGGTCACCTACCAGGACTTCCCGGTTGAGCTGCTGCCCGGGGCGCTGAGGCTCCGGCGATAGTGCGGACCGGGGCGTATCTGTATCCGTGGGACGTGGACGGCGACCCGGCCGCCGCGGACCGCCTCGCCGGGCTCGGGCTGGCCGGGGTCACGCTGGCCGCCGCGTACCACGCGGTGCGCGCGGTAACCCCGCGTCACCCGGGGCACCGGATCGTCACCCGGGACGCCGGGATCTACTTCCAGCCCGATCCGGCCCGCTGGCGTGACGCCCGGCTCCGGCCGGTAGGCGCCGCTGCGGGTGACGACGGCCCGGGCACGTTCGAGCGCGCCGCGGCCGCGCTGCGGGCGGCGGGCCTGCCCGTCACCGCCTGGGTGGTGGTCACGCACAACTCCCGGCTCGCTGGTGCGGGGGAGTGCTCGGTGCGCAACGCGTTCGGGGACGTGTATCCCTGGGCGCTGTGCGCCGGCTCTGACGCGGTGCGCGAGTACGCGGCGCTGCTCGCCGCGGAGGCCGCCGCCCTGGCCGGCGTGGACGCGGTCGAGCTGGAGGCGTGCGGCTGGTACGGCTTCGAGCACGGCAGTGCGCACGACAAGACCGGCGGCGTGGCCGGCTCCGGCCGGGGACACCGGGGACTGGCTGTTCTCGCTGTGCTTCTGCCGCGCGTGCGGGCCGGCGTACCGGGAGGCGGGGGCCGACCCGGCCGAGCTGGCCGCCCTGGTCCGCGCCGCCGCCGACGGCGGCCCGGCGCTGCCCGGCGACGTGTGCGCGATGGTGGACGCGGCCCGGGCGGCCGCCTCCGCGCGGCTGCTCGCCGCGGTCCTCGCCGCGGTCCGCGCGGCCGCGCCCGGCCGGCCCGTGCTGGTGCACTCCCACCCTGATCCGCGCGCCGTCGGCGCGAACCCCGGCTACGACCCGGCCGTGCTGTGCGGCCCGGGCGGCGCCGACGGCGTGCTGCTGGGCTGCGGGGACCCGGTCACCGCCCCGGACCTCGTCGCCCGCACCGCGGCGGCCGCGCCGGCGGGTTCTACGGTCGCGGCCGTCCTGCAGGCCGTGGCCGGGCTCGGCGGCCAGCCCGGGACCCTGGCGGCGCAGGCCGAGGCGGTCCGCGCCGCCGGCGCCACCGAGTTGCGCGTCTACCACGCGGGCCTGGCGGCGCACAGCGACCTGGCGGCGATCCGCGACCTATGCCAGGCGACGGCGGCGGCCCATGACTGAGATTCCCGTACGCCACTTCCGCGGCCGCGACGGCGTGCAGCTCGCCTACCGTGAGCTCGGGGAGGGCCGGCCCTTGATATTGATCCACGGATATCAGGGAGACGCGATGCTCCTGGTCGAGGCTGGGCTCGCCGGGAAGCTCGCCGCGCAGGGGTACCGCGTGATCATGCCGGACCTTCGCGGCCACGGCGACAGTGCCAGGCCGCACGACCCCGCCGCCTACCCGCCCGACGTGCTGGCCGACGACGGACTCGCACTGATCGAACACCTCGGGCTCACCGGCTACGACCTCGGTGGCTACTCGCTGGGCGGACGCACCGTGATCCGGCTGCTGGCCCGCGGGGCGGCCCCCGGCCGCGCGTTCGTGGGCGGACAGGGGCTGGACGCGGTCACCCACACGGTCGGACGCGGCGGTCAGTTCCGTCATGTCCTCACCCACTTCGGCACGTTCGGCCCCGGCTCCCCGGAACGGGCGATGGAAGACTGGATCACCGCCCGCGGGGGCGACCCGGTCGCGCTGGTCCAGGTGCTCGACACGTTCGTCGACACCCCGCTGGCGGAGCTCGCCCGCATCACGGTGCCCACGCTCGTGCTGACCGGGGCCGACGACGGCCACAACGACACCGCCGAGGCGCTGGCGAACGCCCTGGGAGACGGCCGGTACGTCATGGTGCCTGGTAACCACGGCACCGCCATCGCCGCGCCGCAGTTCGAGGACGCGATCACTGACTTCCTGAAGGGCGGGTAGCGGCCAGACCAGGTCCCGGCCCCGCGGCCAGGCGACCTTGTGCTCGTCGTAATGGTGCTTGCAGTTCTCGCAGATGCTGCCCCGCCCCTCAAACCGGGTGCACGCGCACTTCGTGCACGACCCTGTTCCCGCATGTGCCCGCCTGCGTCCGGTCGCGATAGCCATTGGCGCTGCGGCTCTCCTCTCCCGAATGGCCTGAGCGGGGCGGCCTCAGCCATGTGGCGTGCTCACGTGATCCACTGCAGTGGACGGCCTACCGGGCGTAGCGGTTGTCAGGATTCGGCCCGAATGCCGCGAAGGTAAGAGTCACCTAACCAGAGCCGCTCATGCTTCCGGCGGCTGAGCCGCCCGAGCCGCGACCAGCAGGGCGACATGCAGCGACGTGCGCGACTCGGCCGAGTCGAGGCTGACCCCGAGGATCCGCTCGATATGCCGCAGCCGCTCATACAGGGTGGGCCGGGCCAGGTGCGCCCGGGCGGCGGCCTCCGCCTTGTTGCCGCCCGCCGCCAGGTAGGCGGCCAGCACGCCGGTCAGGTCAGTGCCGTGCGCGGCGTCGTAGTCGCGCAGCGGGCCCAGTTCCCGGTCCACGAACGTGGCCAGCCGGGCGTCCCCGCCGAGTAGCGAGAGCAGGCCGCGCAGCCGCAGGTCGGCCAGCCGGTAGAAGAACCGGCCGTCCTGTTCCCGGGGGGCGTCCGCGGCCGCGTCCGCGACCTGCCGCGCTTCCAGCAGCGAGCGCCGGGCCTCCCGCAAGCTGCCCGCGGGCGTGCCCACCCCGATCACCGGTTCCCCGCTCGGCATCCCGTAGGGCCGCCGGGCCAGGCGGGCCAGCGCCAGCCGGGCCGCCGCGCACACGCCGGCCAGCACCTGCTCCGGGTCGGCCCCGGCCCCGGCCGACAGCAGCGCGCCCGCCCGCACGTCATCCAGCGACCCGACCAGCGCAGGGATCCGCTCGGTGCGGCACGCGTCCGCGAGCGCCTCGGCCAGGTCCAGGACGCGGGCCTGGGCCAGCAGGCCGGCCCCGCCGTCCGGCGACCTGATCACCGCGGTGATCAGCTGCCGCCCGGTGACCGGCACCCCCAGCGCCCGGCACCGGGCGGCCATCTCGTCCGGGTCGGCGTCGGGCTGGGCCAGCAGGATGCTGATCAGCGTGCGGTGCGCCTGCCGTTCCAGGCTTTCCTGCTGGCGGGCCAGCAGGCGGCCCAGCGCGAGGGTGGTGGCCGCCCGCTCCACCAGCACGGTGTCCACCGGGGCTGGTGGCCCGGCGCAGACCAGGATGACCCGGCCCCAGTCCTCGCCCGCGGGCCCCCACGGTGGTGACCAGCCAGCCCGGGCCGGGGTGATAGGCGGTGCGCGGCGAGGACGGCACCGTGGCGGAGCGGGCCGCGAAGTCCGCCAGCAGGGCGGCCGGATCGGTCCCGGCGGGCTCGCAGGCGAGCACATGGTGTGACAGGTCTTCCAGGATCAGCGGCCGGCCCGCCAGCAGCGCGGCCTCGCGGAGGATGCCGGCCGGGCCGGCGCTGGCCACGGCCAGGTCGGTGAACACCTCGTGCAGCCGGGCCGAGGCCCGCAGTTGCTCCAGCTGATCGTCGATGATCAGGGCGTGCACGGCCTCGGTGATCTCGACGAACGGGACCTCGCGGGTGAACACGACCAGCGGCAGCCCCCGGTCCTGCGCGGCGGTGACGAAGGCGGCGGGCAGCCCGCCGGTGTACTTGCGGCCGAGTTCGACCGCGAGGGCGCTCACCCCCACCCCGGCCAGCCCGGCCACGTAGGCGCCGATGAGCGCCTCCTCGTCCGGCAGCGCGATCCCGGTGGTGAGGACCAGCTCGCCGCCGCGCAGCAGCCGGGCCGCGTCGGCGAACTCGATCGCGTGCACCCAGCGCACCGGCCGGTCCAGCCCGCCGGCCGCCGCCACCACCTGCGGCTGCCCGCGCTGCACCGCGGCCAGCTGGAGAACCTCCCGTACCGTCGGCATCCGCCACCCCCTCCGAGGCCGTAGTACCAGCTTACGGAGCGGCGCTGGCCATAGTGTCAGGATCGGGGGGTTATTCGTGACAGTGTGTCGGGGGCGGGGCGGCAGTCCGTCGGCCAGACTGGGGGGATGTCGGAACTTCACGAGCGGCACCGCCGCGTCATCCCTAACTGGGTCGCGCTCTACTACTCCGAGCCGCTGGAACTCACCAGCGGCAGCGGCAGCCGCGTCACCGACGCCTCCGGCCGCACCTACCTGGACTTCTTCTGCGGGATCCTGACCAACATGCTGGGCTACGACGTGCCCGAGGTCCGGGAGGCGGTCCAGCGCCAGCTGGACACCGGCGTCGTGCACACCTCCACCCTGTACCTGATCCGCAACCAGGTGGAGCTGGCCGAGAAGCTGGCCCGGCTGTCGGGGATCGAGAACGCCAAGGTGTTCTTCACCAACTCCGGCACCGAGGCCAACGAGACCGCGCTGATGCTGGCCACCGCCGCCCGCCGGTCCAACCAGGTCCTCGCGCTGCGCAACAGCTATCACGGCCGGTCCTTCGGCGCCGTGGCCATCACCGGCAACGGCGCGTGGAAGCCCTCGCAGCTGGCCCCGTTCAACGTGCACTACCTGCACGGCACCGACCGCCAGCTGCCCGCCTTCGCCGGGCTGGACGACGCGCAGTACACCGCCGCGTGTGTCCAGGACCTGCGGCACGTGCTGACCACCGCGACCGCCGGGGACGTAGCCTGCCTGATCGCCGAGCCCGTGCAGGGCGTCGGCGGGTTCACCATGCCGCCGGACGGGCTGCTCGGCGAGTACGCCACGGTCCTGCGGGAGCGCGGCGCGCTGCTCATCTCCGACGAGGTGCAGACCGCGTGGGGCCGGACCGGTGAGCACTTCTGGGGCATCGGCGCGCACGGCGTGACCCCCGACATCATCACCTTCGCCAAGGGCCTCGGCAACGGGATGGCCATCGGCGGCGTGATCGCCCGCGGTGACCTGATGGACGGGCTGCCCGGCAACGGCATCTCCACCTTCGGCGGCAACCCGCTGTCCACCGCCGCCGCCAACGCCACCCTCGACTACGTGCTCTCCCACGACCTGCAGCGGAACGCGGCCGAGCTGGGCAGCGTGCTCATCGGCGGGCTGCGTGAGGCGGCCGCGCCGCTCAGCGCGGTCGGCGAGGTCCGCGGCAAGGGCCTGATGTTCGCCGTCGACCTGGTCGACCCCGTGACCGGGGCGCCCAGCCCGGCGCTGGCCACCCGGATGCTGGAGGAGACCCGCGAACGCGGCCTGCTGATCGGGAAGGGCGGCCTGTACGGGCACACGCTCCGGATGGCCCCGCCGATGAACCTGTCCGAGGCCGAGGCCAAGGAGGGCCTGGGCATCCTGGCCGACGCGCTGCGCGCGGTGAACGAGGAGGCGGAGGCACAGTGACCGAGCCGGCCAAGCACGTCAGCCACTGGATCGGCGGGCAGCCCTGGGCGGGCGCCGCCGAACGGCACGGCGACATCTACGACCCGGCCACCGGCGAGGTGACCGGGACCGTGGACTTCGCCTCGGCCGCGGTCGTGGACGACGCGGTCGCCTCGGCGGCCAAGGCCTTCCCCGGCTGGCGGGCCGCGTCCCTGGCCAAGCGGGCCAGCGTGCTGTTCGCCTTCCGCGAGCTGCTGGCCAAGCGCACCGGCGAGCTCGCGGCGCTGATCAGCGCCGAGCACGGCAAGGTGGCCGGCGACGCGGCGGGTGAAGTGGCCCGGGGCCTGGAGGTCGTCGAGTTCGCCTGCGGCATCCCGCATCTGCTCAAGGGCGGGTTCTCCGAGAACGTCTCGACCGGCGTGGACGCCTACTCGATCCGGCAGCCGCTCGGGGTGGTGGCCGGGATCACCCCGTTCAACTTCCCGGCCATGGTCCCGATGTGGATGTTCCCCATCGCCATCGCCTGCGGGAACACCTTCGTGCTCAAGCCCTCGGAGAAGGACCCCTCGGCGTCGCTGCTGCTGGCCCGGCTGTGGGCCGAAGCAGGCCTGCCCGACGGCGTGTTCAACGTGGTGCAGGGCGACAAGGTCGCGGTCGACGCGCTGCTGGGGCACCCCGACGTCCGTGCGGTGAGCTTCGTCGGGTCAACCCCCATCGCGCGCTACGTCTACGAGACCGGCACCGGGGCGGGCAAGCGCGTCCAGGCGCTGGGCGGGGCCAAGAACCACATGGTCGTGCTGCCGGACGCCGACCTCGACCTCGCCGCGGACGCCGCGGTGTCCGCGGGGTTCGGCTCCGCGGGCGAGCGCTGCATGGCCGTGTCCGTGCTGGTCGCGGTCGGCCAGGTCGGCGACGAACTGGTCGCCAAGATCACTGAGCGGGTGGCCCGGCTGCGGGTGGGGCCGGGCTCCGACGAGCGTTCGGAGATGGGGCCGCTGGTCACCGGGGCCCACCGGGACAAGGTCGCCTCCTACCTGGACTCCGGGGTCCGCGAGGGCGCCACGCTGGCCGTGGACGGGCGGGTGCACCCGGTCATCGGCGGCGGTGAGAACGGCTTCTGGCTCGGGCCCAGCGTCCTGGACCACGTCACCCCGGCCATGGCCGCCTACACCGACGAGATCTTCGGCCCGGTGCTGTCGGTGGTCCGCGCCGCTACCTACGCGGACGCGGTCCGGCTGGTCAGCGACAACCCCTACGGCAACGGGACCGCGATCTTCACCAACGACGGGGGAGCGGCGCGGCGGTTCGTGTTCGACGTGGAGGCTGGGATGGTCGGGGTCAACGTGCCGATCCCGGTGCCGATGGCTTATTACTCGTTCGGGGGGTGGAAGGCGTCGTTGTTCGGCGACACTCACGTGCATGGGACTGAGGGGGTTCACTTCTATACGCGGGGGAAGGCCGTGACGTCGCGGTGGCTCGATCCTTCGCACGGGGGCGTGTCGCTGGGGTTTCCGGTTAATAAGTAGGTATCCGCTGGGGCGCGGGGGCGTAGCGGCCTTTCCCGGCGCGATAAGCGCCGGGAGAAAGGCCCCCTACGCACCCGCTCGGCTTCGCCATCGCCCGGGCCGCTCGGCTTCGCCATCGCTCCCCAGCGCCATCGCTTGTGCTGGCCGCCCACAGTGCGTGTCTCGCGCCCGCCGTGGCAGCGCATGTCTGCGCCCGGGTACATGGACAGCATGGTTGTGCTCATCGGGACTTCGGGGTGGCAGTACAAGGACTGGCGCGGGGGGTTGTATCCGGCGGGGGTGGCGCAGCGGCGGTGGCTGGAGCATTACGCCACGCAGTACCGGACGGTGGAAAACAACGGGTCGTTCTATCGGCTGCCCACCCGGGAGACGTTCGAGGGGTGGCGGGAGAGGACGCCGGACGATTTCGTGATGGCGGTGAAGGCGAGCCGGTATCTGACGCATGTGCGGAAGCTGCGTGATCCGGCGGAGCCTGTGGCGCGGTTGCTGGGGGCGGCGTCTGGGCTGGGGCCGAAGTTGGGGCCGATCCTGGTGCAGCTGCCACCTACCTTTCAGGCGGACCCGGGACTGCTGGACGCGTGCCTGAGAGAGTTCCGGGGTGCCTGGCCAGCGGTCCGGGGGGACGGGCCGGAGGTGCTGCGGATCGCGGTGGAGCCGCGGCACGAGACGTGGTGGACGGACGAGGTGCGGGAGGTCCTGGGCGCTCACGACGCCGCGCTGTGCTGGGCGGACCGGCTCGACCGCCCCGTCACCCCCGTGTGGCGGACGGCTAGCTGGGGGTTCTTGCGGTTTCACGAGGGGACCGCGGACCCCTGGCCCCGGTATGGGGAGCAGGCGCTGCAGACCTGGGTTGAGCGGATCCGCGAGGCACACCTCAGCCGCGCGGACGTCTACGTCTACTTCAACAACGACCCGGGCGGCGCGGCCGTGGTCAACTCGGCCGAGTTCGCGCTGCTGGCCGGTCAGGCCGGCCTGACCGTGACCCGCACCCCGGTCGGCGACGTTCCCTTAACGCCGCCGATACCGACCTGGTGATCCTGAGGGCACGGGCGGGCGGTGGAGGCCCGCCCGCGCCAGCGCGGTCAGCCCGCGTAGTTGCTGAAGACCGGCTCGTAGCCGCCGGACTGGCCGGACGCCGTGGGGTGGTAGGACTCCGAGATGTCCAGGATGTTGACCGAGTGCAGCCAGCTGCTGGAATCGCAGATCGCGTGGCCGCTGAAGGCGCCGCGCACGTCGGCGAACACGTCACCGTGCCGCGCGGCGGCCGCCTGGATCTGGCTGTCCAGCTCGTCGGCCCCGTTGTTGAGGTCGGTGCGGTCGGTCGTGCTCAGGCCGATGCACCAGGAGGACCGGGACAGGTCGTACAGGTCCGGGTAGCCGAGGACTACGACCCGGGCGCTGGGGGCGTCCGCCTTGATCGCGCTGAGCACCGAGTCCAGCTCGCCCGGCAGCTGCGAGGTCATCAGGGACTCCGCGTTGTTCACGGCGCTGACGCAGCTGCTCGTGGAATGCAGCACGCAGGTCTCCATCACCGAGGAGAAGCCGACGTCGTTGCCGCCGACCGTGATGGACACCAGGGTGGTGGCCGCGCTGAGCGCGGACAGCTGGGAGCTGAGCACGGTCGCGGTGGTCGCGCCCGAGCAGGCCTCGGACACGTACGAGGCGGGCTGGTTCGCGGCGTCCCACAGAGCTGGGTAGGCGTTGGTGCTCCGGTCACACGACCCGCTGGAGCTGATGTAGCTGCCGGCCCCGACGCCGGAGGAGTACGAGTCGCCGAGCGCCACGTAGTGCACCGCGGCCTGGGCGCTGGCCGGGGCGGGGATCAGTATGGACAGCGCCGCCGCGGCGAGCGCGGCGGCGCCGGCGACCAGAGCGGAAGCGGCGGAACGGGAGCGGGGGGCTCGATGGCGCACGGGTCCTCCTTGACAGCGCCGTGGTGATCTACCCACCAGTAACTCCGAGGGGAACAGGCGCGTCAAGGCATGGTCATGTAACGATCCCGGGTCTAGTCAGAGCGCGGCGAAAGCGTCCTCCAGGATGGACAGGCCCTCTTCCAGCAACTGCTCGCCGATCACCAGCGGGGGCAGGAAACGCAGCACGTTCCCGAACGTCCCGCAGGTCAGCACGACCAGGCCCGCGCTGTGGCAGGCCCTGGCCAGCTGAGCCGCGGTGTCCGCGGCGGGCTCGAGGGTGCCCGGGCGGACCAGTTCGACGGCGATCATCGCCCCGCGGCCGCGCACGTCGCCGATGACCGGGTAGGCCTCGGCCAGTTTGTGCAGCCTGGGCAGCATGATCTCGCCGATCCGGCGGGCCCGGCCCGGCAGGTCCTCGGCGTCCATGGTCTCGATGGCCCCGAGCGCGGCGGCGCAGGCCACCGGATTCCCGCCGTAGGTGCCGCCCAGGCCGCCCACGTGGACCGAGTCCATGATCTCGGCCCGCCCGGTGACCGCGGCCAGCGGCAGCCCGCCCGCGATCCCCTTGGCCGTGGTGACCAGGTCGGGCACGACGCCCTCGTGGTCGGAGGCGAACCAGTCGCCGGTCCGGCAGAACCCGGTCTGGATCTCGTCGGCGACGAGCAGGATGCCGTGCTCGCGGCAGAACTCGGCCAGCCCGGGCAGGAAGCCGTCCGGCGGGACGATGAAGCCGCCCTCACCCTGGATCGGCTCGATCAGGACCGCGGCCACGTTGTCCTCGCCCACCTGGGTGTGAATCAGCCCGGTGATCACGTCGAGCGCGTTCGCGGCGCACGCCTCGGGGCCGCCCGGCCAGCGCAGCGGGTAGGCCATCGGCATCCGGTACACCTCCCCGGCGAACGGCCCGAACTTGTCCTTGTACGGCATGTTCTTGGCCGTCAGCGCCATGGTCAGGTTGGTGCGGCCGTGGTAGGCGTGGTCGAACGCGACGATCGCGGGCCTGCCGGTGGCGTGCCTGGCGATCTTGACCGCGTTCTCCACCGCTTCCGCGCCGGAGTTGAGCAGCGCCGAGCGCTTGTCGTGGTCGCCGGGGGTCCGCCGGGCCAGCTCCTCGCAGACCGCCACGTACCCCTCGTACGGGGTGACCATGAAGCAGGTGTGGGTGAACCGGTCGGCCTGCTCGCGGATCCCGGCCGCGACGCGGGGCGCGCTGTTGCCCACCGAGGTCACGGCGATCCCCGAGCCGAAGTCGATCAGCGAGTTGCCGTCCACGTCGATGAGCACGCCGCCGCCGGCGGCGCTGATGAACACCGGGAGGACATGGCTGACCCCGCGGGCCACGGTGGCTTCGCGGCGGGCCAGCAGCTCCCGCGAGCACGGTCCAGGGATCTCGGTGACGAGGCGGCGCACCTGGGCCAGGCCCGGGCCGCCCTGCAGAGGCGATTGCACGGTCATACAGGAGACGATAAGCCACGAAGCCCCCGCTGTGGCCAGCCGTGGGCAGCGGATTCTCCCGCCGGCGGCTGGGTTCAGCGGCCCGGCGGGATGGCGGTCACGGCCGCGAACGCGTGCCCGGACCCGTCCGCCAGGCTCACCCGGGTCAGCGCGACCCCGGCTGGCACGGCCAGCGAGCGGCCATGAACTCGCCGAACTCATCCCGCCGGGCCGTCTCCACCGCATCCGCCGTCGCATCCAGAAGGGCCGCGTCCCTAAGTCACATCACGTACGAGTATCGACTGCCTACGCAGCGTCGCATGACACGACGAGATCTTCTGGCTGCTGGCCGGCTGGCCACATCGGGTAGGACGATCCATATGGCACGCCAGTGCCGGGGATCGCGGTCCCGAGGCGGGGGAGGCGGCAGGCATGGACACTTCGACGGTGCTGACCGGCCGGCAGCGCGGCCGTCTCACCCGGATCTGGGACCGCGAGGAGGCGGCCTTCCGGGCCCGGGTTCCCAGGTCGCTGGCCCTGGGATCGAAGGCCCGCAAAGCCATGCCGAGCGGGGTGCCCACCCCCTGGATGGCCGGTTACTACCGGACCCCCACGCTGTGGGTCGCCCGCGGCCGCGGCGCGACGTTCACCGACGTCGATGGCCACAGCTACCTCGACTTCAACGTCTGCGACATGTCGGCGATCCTCGGCTACGCGCATCCCCGGGTGACTGAGGTGATCGGGGAGCAAGCCGCCCGGGGCGTGCAGATGTTCTTGCCGGACGAGTCGGCGCTGGCGGTGTGCGAGCAGCTCAGGCTGCGATTCGGCCTTCCGATGTGGCAGTTCACCCTGTCGGCGTCATCAGCCAACGCGGAGGCGCTCCGGATTGCCCGGGTGGCCACCGGCCGCCAGGGCGTGCTGCTGTTCGGCGGCAAGTACCACGGGATGCTCGAGGAGACGCTGTGGTCCGACGACGGTGCCGGGCTGGTCCCTGAGGAACTGGGCGTGGGCACGGTCGCGCCCCCTGACCTGGCGGTGGTCGATTTCAACGACCTCGATGCGGCCGAGCGGGTGCTGCGGCAGGGACGGACGGCCGCCGTCCTGATCGAGGGGGTGCTGACCAACTGCGGCACGGTGCTGCCCCAGGACGGCTTCCTGCCCGGGCTGCGCGAGGCCTGCCGGAGATACGGCACGTTGCTGGTGATGGATGAGACCCACACCCAGTTCGACCTCTTCGGCGGAGCCGTCTCCCACTACGGCATGAGTCCCGACATCGTCACCGGCGGCAAGGGCATCGGCGGCGGCATCCCCATCGGTGCCTACGGCCTGACCAGCGAGCTGGCGTCCCTGGTCGAGTCGAACTGCGCGGACGAAACCGGGACCGTCGAGGGAATCGCCCTCGGTGGCACCCTGTTCGCCAACGCCCTGTCGCTCGCGTGCACCGAGGTCGTGCTCACCGAGCTGATGACGCCCGCTGACTACGACCGGATGGCCGGGCTCGGCGGGCGCCTGGCCGATGGCATCGAGGCCGCGGCGTGGGCCCGCGGACTCGACTGGCGCGCGCACCGGTTCGGGGCCCGGACCGGCTACTGCCTTCGCCCGGAGCTCCCGCGGACGGCGCGTGAGGCCCACGCCAGCCTGGACCCGCTGTTCGCCGACACCCGCCGGGTGTACTTCGCCAACCGCGGCGTGTGGGATGCCATCTCCAGTGCGGGACCACACCCCGGCTTCTCCCACGAGCCCGGCGACGTCGACGTCTATCTGGGGGTCCTGGACGACTTCCTCAACGAGATGTGCGCCTGATGATCCGCGGAACGTGGGCGGCGTGGCCGGTCAGGGCCACGAACTACAACGTCCCAGTCCCCGGCCACCCCCTGTTCATGCGCTGATCCCGTGCGCGACAGCCATGTGGTGGTGAGCCTCGTGTACCGCCTTGCGGTCTTGCTCCCTGGCGGTCGGCGCGAGGTCGAACACGACCTTCTTCACGGTTCCCGTGAAGGGGAACGGTGATTTGTCGCCGTACGCTTTGCGGTCGACCGGCAGGCCGTTGTCGCGGCCGATGTCCATCCCGCTGTAGCCCGAGAAGCGGACGGGGACCGTCTTGTCGATGCGTCCCTCGCCGATCTTGCGGTCGTTGGCCCATAGGGTTACGGTGCCGCCGGTGCCCGGCTTGGGCGCGTCGGCGTCGAACTGCATGCAGACCGTCACGTCGCCGGATGGCAGCGGCTCCGTCGACTCCTGGCGGAAGGTCTCGACGCCCATCATGCTGTAGGTGTGCCTGAGCTTGCCGTCCTGGGCAAACAGGGAGAAGCCGCCCATCTCGTCGGCTTCGGCGACGATGACGCCCTGCGCGCCCTCCGCCGGGATCTGAAGCTCGGCGGTGATCGCGTAAGAGTGGCCGTACACCCGGGGGATCATGCCCGACAAGACGTTCTGCACATCGCCGTAGAAGGTCCGCTTGGTGATGGTGGGCATCGGCGGCAGGATCCCGAAGAACACCGAGAAGCCAGCCAGCAGGGGCAGCACCTGGTACTTCTCGGCCTCCTGCCAGAACAGTTCCTTGAGTTCTGCGAGCTTGTCCGGGTGTTCGGCGGCGATGTTTCGAGCCTGTGAGAAGTCGTCGGGCAGGTAGTACAACTCCCAGACGTCGTTGTCCGGGTCGTAGACGCCGGGCGCGAACCGGGCGATGCTCGCCGGCGTGATGTCCCAGGGGATGCGGTCGAGCATGGAGCAGGCCCACCAGCCGTCCTTATACATGGCCCGGTTGCCGTAGATCTCGAAGTACTGCTGCGTATGGCGCTCGGCTGCGGTCGCGTCCTCGAAGGTGTAAATGAAGCTGGTGCCCTCTATCGGCTTTTGCTCCACGCCGTTGACGACCCTGGCCTCGGGAATCCCGGCCGCTTCCAAGATCGTCGGGCCGATGTCGATGCAGTGCGTGAACTGGCTGCGCTTGCCGCCGACGTCCTTGATGCGGCGCGGCCAGGCCACGACCATGCCGTTACGCGTGCCGCCCAGGTGGCTGGCGACCTGTTTGCCCCACGGGAAGGGGCAGTTGCCGGCCCAGGCCCAGGCCGACGCGAAGTGCGGCGCGGTGTTGTCGGAGCCCCAGGCGCCCAGGCCGCCGTACTGCTCGATCAGCGCCAGCTGCTGGGCGGGGGTGAGCGGGATGCCATTTTGCATGGTGAGCTCGTTGAACGAGCCCGTGACAGTGCCCTCCATGCTGGAGCCGTTGTCGCCCCAGATATAGATAACGAGGGTGTCGTCGAGTTCGCCCATCTCCTCGACCGCATCCAGCAGGCGGCCTACGTTCCAGTCGGCATTCTCCTGATAACCGGCGTAGACCTCCATCTGGCGGGCGTAGAGCTCCTTCTCGTCGGCCGAGAGTGAGTCCCAGGCCGGGAGCGCGTCCGGCCGCGGGGTGAGCTCGGCGTTGTCCGGGATCACGCCGAGCTGCTTCTGGCGGGCGAAAGTCTGCTCACGGTAGGCATCCCAGCCGTCGTCGAACCGGCCCCGGTACTTGTCGCTCCACTCGGTTGGCACCTGGTGCGGAGCGTGGCTGCAGCCGGTGGAGTAGTAAAGGAACCAGGGCTTGACCGGGTCCTGGGCGCGCACGGCATGGAGCCAGCCCGCGGCCTTGTCGGTCAGATCGTCCGGCAGGTAGTACTCCTGGGCGTCCTGGCCCTCGGGCACGCCGATGATCGTGTTGTCCTGGGTGATGACCGGGTCGTACTGGCCCGATTCGCCGGCCAGGAAGCCCCAGAAGTGGTCAAAACCCCAGGAGTTCGGCCAGCGGTCGAACGGGCCGGCCGCGCCCTGCACATGATCAGGTGTCATGTGCCACTTGCCGAAGCCCCCCGTGCTGTACCCGTTGCCCTGCAGCATGCGGACGAACGGCGCGCAGTCTTTAGGGCGGGCCGCGGTGTAGCCCGGGAAAGGACCGGGCAGCTCGCCGATCGACCCAAACCCCACGCTGTGATGGTTGCGGCCGGTGAGCATCGCTGCCCGCGTCGGCGAGCACAGCGCGGTCACATGGAAACGGTCATAGGACAGGCCAGCCTCGGCGACCCGCGACATGGCCGGCGTATCGACCGGGCCGCCGAAGGTACCCGGGTTGCCGAACCCAGCATCGTCGATCAGCACCAGCAGGACGTTCGGCGCGTCAGCGGGCGGCGATGGCGTCATGTTGATGGACCAGTCAGCCTGCGACTGCGCCAGTGTGCGACCGATGGTCCCCCCGAAGGACGGGTCCGGGATCGGCAGCACCGCGCGGTCAGGGCTGAACTTGCCGGCGGCCGTGGCCAGCGCCTGCTTGAGCGCGCCGAGGCTGTGGTGTTCCATCTGGGCGACAGACTTCATCGGCGAGCCGGGCAGCGCCTGCTCGGCCGCCAGCCGGTCGGCGTGGTTGACCACGGCGATGATGCCAGCCGAGCCCGGCGGGAGCTGCTCCCCGATCCCCGTCTGGATGCCGCTCTCTACACGGTGCCGGGTGAACGCGCCCGCCACGCCGCCGGCCGCCGTGCCGACCACGGCCGAGGCGAGCAACGGCGGCGAGAACAGGCCGACCGCCACACCTACCCCGCCGCCCCAGCCAGCGCCCCTGCGCCCCAGGTGGTCACCAGTCTCCGTCACCCGGACCTCGCCGTCTTCGTCGTGCTCGACCAGGATCACGCCTTCGGTTCGGACCCTCTTGTCCTTGACGAGCCGCACAAGCGCATCAAAGTCCTGCCGGGCCAGCCCAACGGACGGGTAAGCTGCCATTATCACGTCGAAGTTATCTGCCATTATCCTACTCCTCACATCGAACCGAGCCCGATAATCCGGCGGTCGCCCGAGCGAGCCGCCAGCTATACGCCTTCTCCCATGTTGGCGATGAATTTGATGGCCGTTACGCTCGGCAGAAACACGTACGCAGCAGCTTTGGTCGTAACGAAGCTCGAGAGACCCGTAACCTCGATCGGCGGGCCCCATCTGCCTGCGGTATGACGAAAATGCTCTCTGCTGGATTCTGCGTGCCGATCAGTGGGTCTTTCGACTTTGGGTGAAGCCTGACGGCCCCGGCGAATTCGCTGTCATTGACCCACTGTCGCAGCACGAACTCGTATTGGTTTTCGATATTCGAGTTGATAAAATGAAAGAGCATCCCGCGCTCGATGCCATCGTAGGGTTCGCTTGGGTCATAGGTCGGCCCGTACGGCATCCCGCGACGGATCAGCCGGTGGGAGTTGTTGCTGCCGCCGGGCAGCCCCTGGCCCTGGACTGGCTGACCTCGTGGATTGACGCGGCGTATGTGTGCGCCGACGGGACAGTGGATCCCCTTCGGATCTCCCGTACCATCGGCATCTATATACCCGAAATCGTTCAGCTGTTCGGGTGATATTCCTCCCGCGGGGCTATCGGTGTCCGGTGACAAAGCGAGAGGAACGCCGTTGCGCCATCGCCCGCACATCTTCGCGGCCAGCAGTTCGGGATCGATCTTGTCCTTGTTCGACTGCAAGAAGTCTTCAAAGCCCACGACGTCAGTCTCAACCTTCTTGAAGACTGCGAAACTGCCGTTCAGGCCAAGTTGCCGCGGCTCGGGTACCACGTAATTCTCCAGCGTCTTCCCGCAACACGAAGAGCCATGGCTCGCAGGGCCGCTGGTGATCCGGCCGGTACTGTTCCGGGCCGCCGCGAATGGTGGGATAAGTGATTCCGTCGGTATACCCGAAGTGAAC
>CAWJPL010000021.1:0-131560 GCA_963844695.1 uncultured Actinomycetes bacterium | reverse complement strand
GAAACGCAAGCGCGCCGCACACGATTTGCTGCGCCTGCCGAGGCAGGCCCACTCTCCCGGTTCAATGCTGGATCGCCGGGGGGCGGCGGTCGTTATGTGCGGCGCAGAGTTGCAGTGGCTTGTGATGACCTCCAGTTCCGTTGGCCGGTGCAGGCGGACCGGGCATGCTAGACCTCGAGGGCGTGAATCCCGTACTCTGCGCCGTCGAGCAGCCGATCTCGGAAGGCCGCGACTCGTTCCTGGTCGGTGCTGTCCCGCGACTGCTGCCAGTCCCAATCCGTGATGTCGTCCACGGCCTGGCGCACGACGGCTCCGGTCGTGACCTCGTTGATCTCCGCTATGTTCCACTTACTGCTGGGGATCCTGCCATCCTGGCACGCCCGGCCGAAGGCGTGCAGCACGCTGGTCGCCGGTCCCCACATCCCATTGTGTAACAACAGCCGATCACCGGGGCGCGGGCGGCGCGAAGTGCAGGCTGAGCGCGGCCCAGCTGCGGGAGCTGGCGACGCTGCTGGACGCCGGGCCGGCCGCGCAGGACTGGGATGAGGATCAGTGCTGGACGCTGGCCCGGATCACCGAAGTCGTGCGCCGCCGGTTCGGCGTGGACTACACCCTGGCGGGGACGGACCTGCTGCTGCACCGGATCGGCTGGAGCGTCCAGGTCCCGCACGGCGGGCCGCCGAGCGTGACGAGGCGGCGATCGCTGCGTGGCGGGAGGAGACCTGGCCGGTGGTAAAAGGACCGCGGCGGACCTGGGCGCCTGGATCTGTTTCGAAGACGAGTCTGGCCATTAGGGCTTAAGGCCGCCCAAAGGACGCACCTGGGGCCGGCACTCATCACCCCGGTGGTGACCGTGACCGGCGGCAGCAACAAGCGGGTGTCACTGGCCGCGCTCATCGCCATCGAGGCCGGGTGCCGGCCTCCCGGCCGGCCGCCCGGGCAAGGACCAGCGCAAGGGCTTCACGGAGGCGGACTACGCCGCTTTGCTGGACGCCGCGCACCAGCAGCTCGCCGGCCCGGTCGTGGTCGTCTGGGACAACCTCAATTCCCACGTCAGCGCCGCGACGGCTGAGCTGGTCGCCGCCCCGGACTGGCTGACCGTCTGCCAGCTGCCGCCGTACGCGCATGAGCTCAACCCGGTCGAACCAGTGTGGTCGCACCTGAAAAGATCCCTGGCCAATCTGGCCAAGCGCAACCTCGTCCAGCTGACCGCCCTGGTGAAGACCCGGCTGAAACGGATGCAGTACCGGCCTGGACCTCACACCCTTCTGTAACCTCCACCATTAGAGATCCTTTTTTAGCCGAACCAGCGGACCATGGCGCTCAGATCAGCGACAGACGATCACGACTCATCGTTCGGCCTGGTCGGACAAGACCTGTGTATGGATGGTTACATAATTACCTTTATGTCATATATAGGCGGTTAATTTGCGTGTAAGGAGTACCTCCGGGATTCGGAGGGTCCACGTCAACGTTAACGGGACGGTTGAGGCTTCGTGCCATGAGCGCTACGGCGAGCATCTCCGTCTTGGCGTTGTCGGGCGCGAAGAACCACTGGTTCGCGAAGCTGCCCGGCGCGTTATCATTCAGTATCATATAAGTAACTGGGTTAGGGCCGTCTGTGCTGTCGGCAGCAACTCCTACCCAGCCCACCGTGCACGTTAGCCATTCTCCCATGTTCGTCCCCTTTCTTATTGGTATTGCTTAAGCGTGATGAAGGGCTCAGAGCCTCGGGGGCAGGTTTTAAGTTGGGGTGAGGAGGAGCGCGAGTATGGGAGCCATCGAGCCGTGGAAGAGCGACTGCAGCGCCGAGAGCAGATCGTTGCCGTCGACGACGCCCCAACCGGTGCATGCTCCCATCCGGGTCCGGCGGTGTAGGAGTGCGTCGCCGCGTTCAAGGGATCGCCCCACAGGTTGTTCCCGAAGGTGATGTCGCGGAACACGCTCTCGCCGAGCGCGTATAGCGTCGGGTTGAGAAAGCCGATCGGTTGCCCGAGGGCGGCGATCATCACGGCGGTGAGGCCAGCGTAGAGGGGGGCGACCGCACTCGTCCCGCTCCCGTTGAAGTCGGTGGTGCCCGTGCCGACGGTGAGGCTCATCGGGTACCCGCTGTTCGGGCTGGCGTTGGCCGCGTACGTCGGGCACCCCGCGGCGCACGGCGTTGTCGTTGAATGACGGAGGAACGCCGACAGACGAGCTGCCAGGCCGGCAGGGCGAAGAAGTCGCTGACGCCCCCTCCGGTCGCGCCGAAGAACGTGCTCCCCGGCTCGAAAGGGTCGGTGAACGAGTCGTTCCAAACCGTCTCGTCGAGATTGCCGCTCCCGTCGGCGCCGAGCGCCGTCCCGCCGCAGGAGGTCACAAACGGGTCGCTCCCGGGATACTGCACGTGCACGTTGCCGTCGCCGACTCCGGAGTCCGACCCCGAATCGCCCGCAGCGATGAAGAAGGTGATGCCGCGAGAAGCCAGCTCCTGGAATTTCGAGGAGATGGTCGTCAGGTCGGCAGTCGTCACGGTGGTGCCGTCGTCGCTCTGCGCGACGAAGAAACTGCTCGACATCACCGGCGGCGCAGTCTCCCCGGGGTCGGGAACGATGAGGCGGTTGAGCAGGTTGAGCCAGGCCTGCGCATCGCCGAGCCCAGAGGAGGTGACGAAGTAGACGACGATGGTGGCGCCCTGCGCAACGCTGGAGGAGATCAGGATGTCCTGCAACGTCTCGGGATCGCCCTGACCGGCGTTCGTCCCGCCGTTCACCGACCGGGGCACGATCGTCGGCGCGGCCAAGGCGCCGTGGAAGGAATTGAAATACGCGGCGACGTCGGCCGGGTCGAACCCGCCCCCCATCGAGACGATGCCGATCGTCTGTCCTGCGGCGCTGTTCGCTGGGAAGTCGTACTTCGAGACGACCTGCGGGACGGTCAGCGGCGAGATGCCGGCGGGGTCCTGGTTCGCCCAGTTCCTGCCGCCGGTCCGCCGGTTGTCGAGGCCTACCACGTCCTCGACGATGTCGGCAATGGCGGAGGGGAGCTGCACCGTGCCCTCATACCCTCGGTGGGTCTGCGCTGGCACGAGCCCCCGCCTGCCGGTGAACACCGAAGGCTCCGCTTGCCCGGGGACCTCGTAGTCATTCAGCGTGACGTCGAAGGCGTCGTTCATCTGCGCGACCGTGCCCGATAGGACGACGCTGCGGCGACCGGCGTTCGCCTCGGCCACCCGCAGCCCGTGCTCGCTGGCGAACGTCGTCACCGCGTCCAGGTCCTGCTGCGTTGCACCGTAGCGCGCGGTGAATTGCTCCGGGGTCAGGAACTCCCGGCGTCCGGGCGGGGTGTCAACCCAGTCCTCGTGATCCGGCAGTGGCGGCGGGCAGGATTGCGACGGATGCTGAGGGTCACCTGGACGGCCTCGCCGGGATCGCCGGCCCGACGAGGCGAGCTCGGGGAAGCCGCGGCCTCTCGGTGTGAACGACGGAGTGACGTACGCTGCGTGGCGGCATTGGCACCTCCGTGAAAACGCAAAGTGGGTGAGATGTGTTAAGTCAGTGACCAGCCTGTTCGTCTAGCGCTGGCGGCGAACGTGGACCGCGGGGACTGAGCTACTCGATCCTGCGCAACACAGCCGTAGCGAGGAGAACCGTTACCCGCGACACCCGTTAGGTTCGCCCCCCTGCTGTTGTCGTCCCATCGCGATGCCACTCCCTCCGCCATGGTTCCCGTCATGGCTGTTATGGCTGTGGGAAGGTTTGGGGACCGAGGGTGAGCTGGCCTGATGCCGTTGCCTGCAGCTGGTACAGCTCGCCTCCGGTCTGGTCTACCACGAATATCTCTATGAGCCCGGCGTGGTTGAAGCCGACCGCTGGGACGCCCAGCTTTTCCCCGTCAGCCGCGCCAGTCGGACCTGGCACTGTCGCCAGTTTGGTCCAGGGCGTCCAGGTGTCCGCATCGGCAGCGGTCTGTGCCGTGTGCCATACCTGGTAGCCGGGCGGCGCCGATCACGACCAGCTGGCCGGTAGCGTCCCCCGTCACACCGAAGCCTCGTGGCCCCGGGCGCTGGTCCCGTTGCGGGCAGGGGCACCCAGGGCGACCAGGAGCTGGGATCGGTGGCTGTCCGCAGCATCCGGTGCCACACATGGCCGTCATCGGTGACGGCGAACAATTCAGCCGGCCGTCCTGGTGTTCCGCCAGCGTTGGCGCGCTGACGGGCTTGCCGTTGGGCATGCCGAGCGATTCCCAGCCTGACCACTGCGTGCCACCTGCGGTTTCCTGCCAGCGGTGCCACAACTTGCCATAATCCCCGAACCCGACCGCCGGGGTACCACTTGGGATTTCCACGGCAAACACTTCTGCCCGGTTGTCGGCGAGGGTGGCGGCCGACGCAGCCACCGCTGCCGCGGCCGGATGGCCGAGGGAAGTCCACGCGGGCCAGAACGCGCTCCCCTCCGGCTGGGTGAGCTGACGTGCCACACGCTTCCGTCCGCGACCACCACGGCCATAACCCGGTCATCGGGAAGCTGGGTGAGCGTCACCGGCCTATCGCGCGACCCCCGCCGGGGTTGCCCAGCAAGTCCCAGTCCGACCAGCCCTCATCAGGATCGGTCTGCCAGGAGTGCCAGACGGCCTCATCCTTCCCGTCGATCACGAACGCCTCAAGACTCCCGCCGGGGTGCAGCTGGATAACAGACAGTGAACTGGGATCACCGCGGCCCGGTTTGCCCAGCGGCTGCCAGCCCGCCGCCCACTGATCGCCGGATGGGCTCTGCCTGGCACGCCACACAGACGCCCCAGCTCCGTTCACGCCGTCGTAGCCACGAGTTCCAGCAGGCCGTCACCGCCCGTGCCCAAAGTGACACTACCTAGAAGCGGCATTTCGGACCCCCCTGTCCAGTGCGCAGCCTCCAGCTCGGCAGCACCACGTCGGAGCCACACCGCATGCGCCTGTGCCCGGTTTACATCTAGGTCAAGAAATCGTCAAGAGAACATCAAGCGCCCAGAATCCTTGACCAGCTCGCGCCAGGACGCGCTTGGTCGTGGACCTTCTCATTACCATCGAGAGGCACGAAGGTCGCTGAAGGTCGTTGACGCAGACCAGCAGGCAGTGCGGGCCGGATGTGGTCGGCACAGGACGCAGTGGTTGCTGCACTTGCTGCTGTACTGGCAATCGGGCGGAAGGTGGTCGATGATCACGGTTTGCACGGCGGCGGGACGGCCAGACCTGTGGGACATCAGCAGCGATGCACCGGCGGTCTGGCCCGAGTACAACCTGCACGGCGATGTCATCAACCAGTGGTGGGGGCTGCTTGATAAGGAACTCCCCCAATTCCAGTTCATCCTTTACGACGATGAGACCGGCACGGTGGCGGCGCGGGGCCTGACCGGCCCGCTCGCGTGGAACGGCCAGGACCAGACGCTGCCCGACGGTATCGACCAGGTGATCGAGCAGATCTTCACCTAGGGCGTGTTTCATAAGTAGGGGCAGAGCCACTCGTTGATTGCAGCGATGTGGACGGTGGCTTCGTAGCGGACGGCGAGCTTGTCGTAGCGGGTGGCGACGGCCCGGTTGCGCTTGAGCCGGCCGATGCCGCACTCGACCGCGTGCCGGTCCTTGTAGCGTTCGGGGTCGAAGGCGGGCGGGCGGCCGCCGGTGCGGCCCTTGTTCTTGCGGTTGCGGATCTGGTCGGCCTTGTCCGGGATGGTGCACCGGATCCCGCGACGGCGCAGGTAGGAGCGGTTGCCGCGGGAGCCGTAGGCCTTGTCGGCCAGGACCCGCCGGGGGCGGGTGCGGGCCGGCCCCGGCCAGGCCGGGGAACACGGATGCGTTCCAGCACAGGCTGGAACTGCGGGCTGTCACCGCGCTGCCCGGCGGTGATGAGAATGGACAAGGGTTTCTGGCCCTGCTCGCAGGCCAGGTGGACCTTGGTGGTGAATCCGCCGCGGGACCGGCCCAGCCCGTGATCATCGGGTTCGGTATCGATGCCGCCGGGCGGCTCGGCCTGAAGATCCCCCTTTTCCGCGCCCCGGCCGCGTGCTGGTGGGCCCGGGCGACTGTGGAATCTATGGACACATCCCAGGTGATCAGCCCGGCCGCGTCCGCCCGGGCCTGCAAGGCCGTCAGGACCTGCCGCCAGGTGCCATCCCGCTGCCAGCGCCGGAACAGCCCGTACACCGTCTGCCACGGGCCGTACTGCGGCGGCACGTCCCGCCATGGCGAGCCGGTCCGGGCCCGCCACCGGATCCCGTCAATGAGCTGCCGTTTCGTCCACTTCGGCGGGCGCCCCGGCTTCCGGCCACGCGGCAGCAGCGGCTCCAGCACCGCCCACTGCGCGTCCGTCAGGTCCGCCCGCCTGCTCACCGCTAAGGTGGCCACGAGGTCTCCGTGCAGATGGTCTTCTTGGTCGTTGACTCATCTACCGGAGACCTCATCCGTCACGGCTGACCGACACGCGGGCAACTGCAGATCAGCTGGCCGATTCCCCCGGACCGGCCCGGCGGGCCATCGCCACGCGCCAGCGCGATACTTCTCGTACGGCGTCAGCAAGGATGAGCGGATGCGGCCTTTGCGGCACAGCTACACCAACCGCACGCTCGGAGACGGCGCGACCGTCGTGAAGTGCTACCAGGGGCCCGGCGCGCCAGCCCGGTCCCGCCTTGAGCAGGCCATGCTGCACGCCCTGGAAGGCCAGGTGCCGGTACCGCATGTCCTGGATTACAGCGACGGGTGCCTGACCACGGCGTTCATGAGTGGCATCCACGGACAGGAGCTGCTTGACGCCGGCCAGGCGGACGGGGTGCTGCGCGCGTGCGGCACCATGCTCTGGCGAATCCACCAGCTCGGCACTGGCGGTATCGGCAGCGCTCGCTACCGCCGCAGGTGATGGCCAGGTGCTCGTGCATGGTGACTACGGCCCTCAGAATGTTCTTCTCGACCCGGCGACCCTGGAGATCACTGCGGTCCTGGACTGGGAATGGGCCCACGCGGGACACCCGGTCGAGGACATCGCGTGGTGTGAGTGGATCGTCCGCATGCACCATCCCCGCCAGATATGCCAGCTCGGCGTGTTCTTCGACGCTTATGGCGGGGCGGTCCCGCCCTGGCAGGCCCGCCAGGCGGCCATGCTCGGCCGGTGCCGGTCACTGCTTGACCTCAGCCACCAGGGACAGCCAGGAGGACCCGGGGAGACGCAATGGGCACACCGGCTCGCCGTGACAGCCGCATGGCAAGAATGACCAGCCACACCCTCCAGCACCTGCCACGCACGCGACTGGCCACTAATCCTGGTACCTGACCAGCCAAAAGGCAGGACTCAAGATCACGCCCCTGAGAGAACAGCTCCCCCAGCTACGCACCGCTCGCACGCACCCGCCAGCGCCCTCTGCGCGCTAGCCGCTGAGATCTCCCCGGCGCCCGCGGCCCCGGGCTGGCCGCCCAGGTCCTGGCGGGCATGCGGAATGTTGCCCAGCGCAACGGGCTGCGCCATCTGATCGCGCCGGTCCGGCCCTCGTGGAAGGACCGCTATCCCCTCACTCCCATCCAGAACTACGTCCGGTGGCGGCGGCCCGACGGGCAACTACTCGACCCATGGATGCAGACCCACGAGCGGCTCGGCGCCCGGGTCGCCACACCCCTGCCCCGCTCACTGCGGATCACCGGCACCGTCGCAGACTGGGCATCCTGGACAGGTCTCGCCTTCCCAGAAACAGGCGACTACGTCTTCCCACAAGGCCTGGCCACCGTCCACATCGATCGCGACCGGGACACCGGCCATACTGGGAGCCCAACGTCTGGCTCATCCACCCCGACATCGACACCTGACACTGCAACCGGCCCAGCCATCCCAGGCCCGGCCAGCACGAACGCACGCACGGCGCACCAGACGTGCAGGAAACTGCGAAGTTCGACCCGTGGATCCGGGTGCATACACGGCTCGGCGCGCGGCTGGGCCCGGCCCTGCCCCACTCGATGCGCATCACCGGCCGAGTGGCGGAATGGGAGTCCTGGACCGGGACGCGTTTTCCGGAGAGCGGCGACTACGTGTTCCCGAAGGGTCTGTCCACCGGTGCACATCGACTGGGACCGCGGCTCGGGCCAGTACTGGGAGCCCAACGTCTGGCTCATCCACCGAAGCTGACCTGGGGCAGCGGCGAGCCTGCGCGCGCTCGCAACGCAGGCTGGCACGGCCATGACATTTGTCATGCGCGGGTCAGGACAGCGCGCCTAGGGAGGCTGGCCCGGCTCGTCTTAGCGTGACATGACACCGTGAAAAGCCTCCGGGGAGATTAACCGTGGTCACCCGGATCGTCATCGGCGTGGTCGTCCTGGCCCTGCTGATCTACCGCCAGCTCCGCACCCGCCCGGTCAACGCCTCCGGGCTGCGCGTCGTCGCCATCATCGGCGCGATCGGCCTGATCGAGACGTACCAGTTCCTGCAGCAGCATCACGCTGGGACAGTGACCTACGCCGCGCTGCTGGGCAGCCTGACGCTCGCCGCCGGGTTCGGCGTCCTGCGCGCCGTGACGGTCCGGATCTGGCTCCAGGACGGCCAGCCTTGGTCGGGGGGCAGCTGGATCACCGCGGGGTTGTGGATCGTGGCGCTGGCCGTTCACCTGGGCTACGACGCCCTGGTCGCCGGGCAGGGCCGGGACAACGTGGGTGCCGCCACCATCGTGCTCTACCTGGCGGTGAGCCTGGCTGTCCAGCGCGCGATCGTGCGGCTGCGGGCCCAGCGCCTGCAAGGCCAGGCCGGTCCAGGGTTCCGACCGGCCAGGCACGCTGAAATTCTGAACGCCCCCCGCCTGAAGGAACCCGCCAGCCGCGGGTGTGGATCGCGGACCCGGTGGCAGGAATTTGCTGGCATATGGCGTCCCTGCCACTGGCGGCGAGGCTCTCCGGCAGGCAGCGTGGCTCCGTGGTCAACGCGGCAGAGGAGACGGGAGAACGGAGGCAGCGCAGCCTGCAGCGGACGACGTCTGCTCGGGCGGGCGGCCGGAGCGGCCAGACGACGTCCGGCGGGTCGGGTGGCTCGCGCTCCTGGTGGTCTGGGTGCTCTGGGGCAGTACCTATTTCGCCATCCGGGTGGGCGTGGAGACGCTGCCGCCACTGCTGATGGCCGGTACCCGTTATGTCGTCGCCGGGCTGCTCATGTTCCCGTTCGCGCTCCGTTCGGGCGGGCCGGAGTGCGCGCCGCCGACCGGCCCCGGGCGTCGGGATGGTGGTCGGCGTTGCTGGTCGGCACCTTGCTGCTGGCAGGCGGGAACGGCGGGGTCTCGGTCGGCGAACGCAGCGTCCCCTCCGGGCTGGCCGCCCTGCTCGTGGCCACGGTCCCGCTGTGGCTGATCCTCATCGACCGGGTCCTCAACGGAGCCCGGATCGGCCGGCTGGCCATGGCTGGGCTGATCGCGGGCGTGATCGGGGTGGGATTCCTGGCCGGGCCATTCGGCGGCGGTACGGGACATGCGGCCGTTGGCCACGGCGCCGCCAGTGGCTCGCCCGGGACCGGCATCGTGATCATCCTCACCGCCAGTGTCAGCTGGGCATCCGGAACGATCGTCTCCCGCCGGGTGCCGCTTCCGTCCCGGCCGCTGCTGGCCACCTCGATGCAGATGCTCGCCGGTGGGGCGGTGCTGCTCGCGGCCGCCGCCGTGACCGGGGAATTCGGCCAGTTCGACCCGTGTCGCACGTCTCGGCCGCCTCGTGGCTGGCCCTGGCGTACCTCATCGGGCCGGGCTCGATCATCGCGTTCAGCGCCTACGTGGTGGCCGTACGCCGCCTGCCGACGGCGACCGTCGCCACCTATGCCTACGTCAACCCGGTCATCGCGGTCTTCCTCGGCACTTCCTTGCTGGGTGAGGCCCTGACCGCATCGATGCTGGTCGGCGGCGCCCTCATCGTCGTCGCCGTGGCGCTCGTCGTGCGGTCCCACGCTGCCGCGCGCACTGATTTGCCTCAGCTCCGCGGTTGGCCATAAAGTGAAGGCACACCGACGCGGGGTGGAGCAGTTCGGTAGCTCGCTGGGCTCATAACCCAGAGGTCGCAGGTTCAAATCCTGCCCCCGCTACCAAGTAGTTGCAGGTCAGGGGCCTGATCGCCGGAAGGCGGTCAGGCCTTTTTGATCTTTTGTCCGCGGTCCGTCCGCGAGATCGGGCCTCACCGGCCGGGCACGATCGGGCGGGACTGGCAGGGAACGGCATCAGAAGCGGACCGGAAGCACAGGCCTCCGCAACATGACGGCAACCGGGGTGAGGGACGAGGAGTTGGCTGCTCCCGCCTTCGGGAGAACCCGGATCCGGTGAGTTGCGGAGTGCCCAGCCATTACCTGTCGTGAGCGCGATGGCTCCGTCCATGGGCCAGCAGCCGCGCATATCGCCGACTCGGCGATATGCGCGGCTAGGTTTCGATATGTCTATGTCAGCCGTACCGTTCAGATCAGCCGGATCTGCTTAGCTGTAGAACGCGTCGTAGATGGCCTTAGCCGATCAGGTAATCGATCTCCTTGGCAATTGCCGTGACCATGCTGCGGGCCCAGGGATTGCCTGCGCTGGTCGCTGGCCGGAGTCAGGCGGCCGCGGTCCGGCAGAGGATCTCGCCGTGCAGGACTGAGAGCCAGCCGTCCTCAGCGGCCGCCCAGGAGAGCCAGGCGGCGCTGATGCGGCGCAGGTCACCGGTGGTCGCGTGCCCGTCGTCGACTAGCTGGCGGGCCAGCGCGGATCCGGTGATCCGGTCGGCCCACATGCGGCCCCAGTGGTCGCGGTCGGAGGGCGTGGCGAAGCACCAGGTGCTAGACGTGGCCGTGATGTCGGCAAGGCCAGCTGCCCTGGCCCACGACAGCAGCCTCCGGCCGGCGTCGGGCTCGCCGCCGTTGGCGCGCGCGGCGGCGCGATACAGGCGCAGCCACTCATCGAGTCCGGGGAACTGCGGCCACCAGGTGAAGGCCGCGTAGTCACCGTCGCGTGCCGCGACCAGGCCGCCCGGGCGCGCGACCCGGGCCATCTCGCGCAGTGCCTGCACCGGGTCGGCCAGGTGCTGGAGTACCTGGTGGGCGTGGACGACGTCGAACGAGGCGTCGGGGAATGTGAGGGCATGCGCGTCCTGCACGCTGAAGCCGGCGTTGGTGATGCTGCGGGCCGCGAGTGTCGCGCGCGACAGATCTAGCTCGTGGGGCCCGATTTCGGTGGCGGTCACCCGGCTGACCAGGCTGGCCAGGTCGGCGGTGATGGTGCCCGGGCCGGCGCCGATATCGAGCAGCGAGTCGGTCTCGTGCAGGTGCGGCAGGAGGTATGCGGCGGAGTTCGCTGCACTGCGCATCCGGTGCGACCGCAGGACCGATTCGTGATGGCCGTGGGTGTAGGTGTTCATGGGCTCCTTCCGGTCACGCAGTCTGCCCGCACTTCGCACTGATATCCAGAAGATGAGAACGGTGTCTCGTCATGTGAGACGACGTCGCCCGCCGCCCAGCGCTAGGAGCACCCACCGCCATAAACACCATTCGGCTGCGGCACAGACAGCCAGACCAGTGAGCACGGATCCACCCAGAACGGCGGGTACGGGCTCGTCGCCGAAGCCTTCGTTGCCCACAATTTGTGATCATGGCGCAACGTCCGGCGCGCACCAAGGCCGTCTCCGGGCTGGCCTTATGCGCCATCTAGTCTGGTGCTTCTTGCTGTCTGGACGGTCAGGTCGCGCGGGCGTCGGCTCGCTGGCTTTGCAGTTCGTAGATGGATCCGCTCCGGGCTGGCTCGGGAAGAGGGATCCGCACGGGCACGTCCTTAATGCGGGGCTGGGCAGCCTCTTCTCCCCGCAGCAGCCGGGAGCGGTACTCATCCCAGTCCTTCACGCCGAGCAGCGGCCAGGCGTCGGCGGCGCAGTACTCAAAGAGCAGGAGACGGCGGGGCCGGGAGGAGGTATTCGGCGCCGAGCCGTGCACCAGCCGGGCATGGTGAATGGAGATACCGCCAGCATGCAGTTCCAGGGGCACGGCGTCAGCGCCTGCGCTGCCGTCCTCGACCGACCCGACGAAGACTCCATTCTGGTGGTGGCTGAGCGTGGGGCCCCGGTGCGAGCCGGGCACGACCATCAGGCAGCCGTTCTCGAGCAGCATGTCATCGAGGGCGATGCCGACAGCCAGGACATCGTCGTTGGTGTGCGGGTAGAAGGCCCAGTCCTGGTGCCAGCCCACCGGGCTGCCGAACTCCGGCGACTTCAGGTTGAGCTTGGTCCCCTGGAACCTGATCCCGGCGCCGATGAGCTGCTCCACTAGGTCCAGGATGCGAGTGTCGCGCAGCAGTCGGTCGTACACCAGATGCTGGCGGTGGGGTGCCTTCAGCCGCCGCAGCCGCGGCGACTCAGGAGTATGCCCGGGCTCCAGATCGAAGACCTCGGTATGAGCGGTCACAGCCCGGGACTGTTCCACGAACTCGTCGGTGACTTGTTGGAGATCGGCTATCTCCGAAGGAGAGAGCAGCCGGTCCACTGTGACAAAGCCGTCCCGGTCATAGGCAGCCACCTGCTGGTCGCTCAGGCGGGCAGCGGTGTTCGGCATAGTGATGACATTCCTTTCCTTTTCTTTGCCGGCATCAGTCAATCGCACTCATCTTGCTCAGGCACCTCCCGACAGCGGAGGCCATCCCGCGCAACTGGCAGGTGCAGTTCGGGTGAGGCGCAGGGCTTCTTGCTACTGGGCGGTCGCCGACTCGGGTCCCCTTCCAACACCATGGTGCCGACCGGGGAGTCTGGAGGATGCAGGCCTTCCGCACCTCTCCAGTCAGGTTGGGTCCGGTGAGGTGCGGAGTCAACGACGAGAACACCAGCACGTCGCCCGGAACGGTCGCCGGAGTCCCGCCGAAGCCTCCCAGCTGACCCGTGATCAATATCCCGCGCGTGCCATGCCGCGGCCGGGACTGAGCTGAGCTTCAGTTACTCGATCGCGTTCGGCGCTAGGGCAGCCTCCATCTGACACATAGCTCGCACACCACCTGCAGCCGTTGCCTTGGTGCCACCCCTACCGGCAGGACGGCTGCACCAGGGCGGGTGCAGCCCAGCCAGTCCGCCTGGCCCAGCCCCAATCAGGTTTTGCTGGGCCAGGCCAGGACCCGGCGCAGGCCGCCCGTCAATGCGGGCAACTGGTCGGTGGCGGTGGTGTGAAGGACCTCGAGGTCGATGGACCAGTAGCCGTGGACGATCCTGTTTCTCAGCCTGCTCCGCTGCTGGCAGGCTATTTCCGGGAACTGCTCTTTGAGGTCGGGAGAAAGTTGAGCTGCGGCTTCGCCAAGCACGGTGAAGTTCCACAGCAGGGCGTCCCGGCGCTGGCGGTCGGCGTCAAACTCACCGACAGCAACGCCGACCTCAAGCTACTGTGCTTGCTCCGCGGCGTCGATCATCTCGGTGAGCAGGAGGATGTCACGCTGCATAGACAGGTCGGGCTTCGGCCAGGACGGATGGCTGCAGTAGCGGGCGCAGGGATCGGAGCGACACCAGGTCCACCCTGTGGCCAAACAAATCGGCGAGCTCGTCAGCGAGCTGCTCGATCTCCCAGCCCAGCCGCCGTCCAGGGCGGAGTGTGTAAAGGATGTCGATGTCGCTGTCCGGGCTGGCCGTTCCCCGGGCCTGCGACCCGAAGATCTGGAGCTCGGCGATCCCGTACCGGGCACAGATATCGGCCAGACGCGCCTCATCGACCTCGACGCCCGGGATGATCAGCATGGGCTCAGGCTAACCCCGAAGGGGCCACCGATGCTTGCGCGGGCAGCGACACACCGCTCAGAAGCGGGGGCATGCGCGGCCATGCTCACCCGATCGTCAGAAGACAGAGCCGTCATCGATGCTGTTTACTGCCCGGACGATGCCGCGCCGTGTTGAACACTGACGTCTGTCCTCATAACCCAGAGGTCGCAGGTTCAAGTCCTGCCCCCGCTACCAAATAGCAGGTAGAGGCCTCTTCCGATCATGGGAGAGGCCTTCTGCATGTCCGTTGTGACGGAAACTTGGTCAGCCGGAATCGCTACGGCTGTCTCCTGGCTCCTGATCGGGACTGAGGCGAGCGAACCACCGAGATTCGATCCGCGAGCGCTTCGCTACCTGGCGGCCAGGCCACCAGATCAGCGTGACGGATTGATGGTGGCACGATTGGCGCCCCTGGGGCTGCGCGGGCCGATAGTTTCGCGCCCGGTGGCAGGGCCGCCTGAGCGGTCCGGCCACCGGGCGTTTGACTGCCGCGGAATCGGCTAGTTCTTCGTCTTCTATTTCGGGGGGCACGTTGATCTGCAGATGTGCGGTTTCGGGCCGGTCACCTGGGTGCGGCCCGCCCGGGTGTAGCCCGCCGGGATGACCGGGCGCAGCTTCGCCAGATTCTCGGGCGTGGGCGGGAAGAAGACGTAATCGGCAACGCTCTGCTGGCCGTTGGACCAGCGCGTGGATTCCCGCATCGGCAGGTAGGTCGTGGCGTTCACCCACATCCGCTCCGCTGTCACATGGGGCGGGGCTTCGTCGGCAGGCGGCACGTTGATCTTCAGCTCGACAGCCCTCTGTCCGTGCAGCTCAGTCGACCCGACCACCACGAACTGGCCGTTGGCGATCTCGGCGCGGATGGCGGCCGCGTCGAGGGTAAACCCGAGGATGAACTTCGAATGCCACTCGCCCCAGATGTGCCTGAAGTGATTCACCACCATGACCGTCCCGGAAAGGTGCAGCCCGCCCTGGTCGAGGTTGGCGGTGTAGTGGTTGATGTAGTTGCGCTGGGCGGTCTCGGAGGGCATCGTGAAGGAATACTCTCCGTCTTTGTACACCTTCCCGTCCGACCCGGCGGCCGGACCGATCCGGACATGGACCTCCTGGCCAGGCCGGGGAAATGCTGGATACTGCCCGTCGCCCAGCGGCTGGCCCGGGGCAGGCGTGTACAGGATGTCACCGCTGGCGTTGTCGATCGCCGCGAGCAGGCGGGCGCGCAGCGCGGGCGCCGCGATGGGCGAGGCCTTGGTGGCAGGTCCATGGGCCACCGCCGCGATTACCGCGGCCAGCCCTACGACGAGGGCGGCGCTGGCCGTGATGCCTGCAGCTAGCCGGCGGTTCCCCCGGCGGGGATGGTAATTGCGCTGAAGCAGCCGCTGGCGGGCCTGGTCCAGATTCTCGAAATCGGCGGCAACTCTGGCGAGACCACTGCGCAGCTGACTCTCAAGTTCGTCGGTAGGCATCAGATGGTTCCTTTCATGATGGCCGGGTGGTGGGTCCGGTGGAAGGCAGCCCGCTGCGGTTAAGCGCCTGAGCCAGCCGAGCTGCGGCGCGGGATGCGGTGCTGGTGACCGTCGCTGCGGAGCAGCCGAGGACGTTCGCGACCTCGGCGACGGGCAGGTCCTCCCAGTAGCGCAGGACCAGCACGGCACGCTGCCGCGCAGGCAGCTGAGCCAGCGCCCAGCGGAACTCCGCGAGGTCATCAACCTCCCGCAGCGCCTGCGTCGCGCTCTCATCGGCGGCGTCGATACCGGCGTCCTGCGACCCCAGTTCCGCCTGCTGCCGGGACCGGCGACCAGCATCATCAAGCACGAGATTGATCAAGATACGGCGGGCATAGGCGGTCGGACGATCCATCGACCGCACCCGGTTCCACCGCCGTGCCACCCGCAAGAACGTCTCCTGGACCAGGTCCTCGGCATCCCTGACGTCCCCGGTCATCAGGTAGCCGGTACGCAGCAGCGAGTCTGACGCCTCGGCGGCGAAGCCCTCGAACTGGCGCTTCGATGCCGCATCGCTGGCCCAGTCCATGCGCACCTCCTAAAGCCCGGCCTCGCCCTCATCTGTATAAACCCGCCAGTCCGACCCGAGACTGAGCGCAACCCGCAGGTATTTTTCTTCACCGCTGAAGGCTCGCCGCTTGGGGCCGCGGTCAAGGCAGACCGAGCCCGCCTCTCCAACGCGGGTCCGGCCGTGGCGTGGCTTGTCTGATCGAGGGGTCAGGGAGATCAGAAATCCGCCGGTCAAGGCATATCGCCGATTTTCGCGTCCGTGCGGGTGGTGAGATAGTCGTCCTTCGGTGCGCTCGCGAACCGCCGACTGGCGTGGCTAGCCTGTCACTCGAGGGGGACCGCATGGCCGAGTCTGACCGCCGGGGCACGTTGCTGGATTCTTACGAGAACGCTGCGGTGATCGTGTCAGGAATAGTTGCTGGCGAGCTCGGCCACCCGACACCGTGTCCCGGGTACGACGTGGCCGGGCTGATCGACCATCTCGTCGAGGCGGGCCACCGGGCGGCCGCTCTGGGCCGCGGGCAGGCACCCCCGCCCGGAGACGAGTCCCCTCACGTGGAGCTGTCCGACGCGCCCGGTCAGCTACGCAGCGCTGCGCAACAGGCGGCACAAGCATGGGGCGGGGATTCCAGCTTGTCGCTGAGGTACACAATGCCGTGGGGCGAGGAGTACACGGGGGCCACCCTGGTGGACATGTACCTGGCAGAGCTGGCCGCACACGCCTGGGACCTGGCCAGGGCCACCGGGCAGACCGGCAAGCTGGACCCTTCCCTCGCCGTGCCGGCGCTCGAGGGGGCACGGGCCATGATCAAACCTCAGTACCGCGACATGGCCGGGCCTGGAACCCCGTTCGGGGCGGAGGTCTGCCCAGCTCCCGGTGCTGACGACTGGGAACGCCTCGCTGCCTTCACAGGACGCGACCCACAGACAACGCCCGTCCTATAAGGGGCGAGCGGGGCGCCGGGCCTTCGATCGACATGGTCACCTGCTCCAGCACGGAGCACAGTCCCGGACGGTGCCCGCGATCGCCGCCAAAGCCACGGCAACTGCCCAGACCGTCCGCACAGTCCCGCGGGCTTGCTCCCCTGCCAAGACTGATAGAGCCTCTGTTAGAGACGTGATAAGCGGCCGTGCCGAAATCGGCAGCCGGCAGAGGCGGAGGCCTGATCGTGACTAGCGAGGACCTGCCAGAGCCGCCAGTTCAGCGTCAGCCGCTTACCCGTCGGCAGGAGAGCATCCTGCAGGTCATCCGCGAGTCAGCGGTGAACCGGCGGTTCCCACCGTCCCTGCGCGAGATCGCCCAGGCGGTTGGCCTCGCCAGCGCGTCGTCCGTCTCGTACCACTTGTCGGCCCTGGAGAAGATGGGCTATCTCACCCGTAACGCCGGCCAGTCGCGTACGGCCGTCGAGATGCCAGGTAATGGCGTGAGCCAGCCGGGTACCGCACCGGCTGCCATTACGGCCGAGGCCACCCTGGCTGCCACTGACCCCGATGACCCGGTCAAGGTGCCACTGGTCGGGCGGATCGCCGCAGGCGTACCCGTCATCGCCGAAGAGAAGGTCGAAGACGAATTCCTGCTGCCACGGAAGATCGTCGGCCACGGAACCCTGTTCATGCTCAGGGTGGCGGGCGACTCCATGACGAACGCAGGCATCACCGACGGTGACCTCGTGGTCGTCCGCCAGCAGGAAGACGTCGCCAGCGGCGATATCGTCGCGGCGCTGATCGAGGGCATCGAGCCCGAGGCCACGGTCAAGACATTCCAGCAGTCCACAGACGGCCAGTACTGGCTGATGCCGCATAACCCGGCCTACGCACCGATCCCCGGAGGCGGAGCAAAGATCATGGGCAAGGTCGTCGCCGTACTCCGGATCGTGTGACCGTGAGTGGACGCCTACCTCCGGGTCGGTCGGCGCGGAGAAGCAGGGTCGTGCAGGTATGGCGCGGCGCGTTCAGCTGGGCATCGCCGGTCAGCCATCAGGACCGGGCTGAGCACTTTCGCGGGAGTTGCTGATGAGGCTTGAGCCGCTGTATCGCATCCGCTTCACCTATCCGGAGAGCTGGGTGGTCGGCCTCGCGGCGGCTGGCAGCAGATGTTCTTTATCGCTGAGGGGCGCTGTGAGGGCGCGGTAACCGGCCGTTTCCGCGGAGCCAACTTCCCCCGGAAGGAGGGCACGGATGGGCCCTTCCGCCCCGACTTCCGGGCCGTCATTGAGGCCGACGACGGAGCCACGATCATGGTTGAGTGGCACGGGTATGGGCGCGCCTCCCCCCGGGGCGCCGCCAGATCGTAGGCGCGTTGTTTCACACGGCCGACCGCGAGCCATACCGCCGGCTCAACGACGTGGTCTGCGTGTGTGCAGGTGAGGTTCGCGACGCTAGCGAGCCTGGTCAAGCCGGACCGGATCTGGTCCTCGACGTCGCCGAGCTGATCTGGGAGCCCATCGCCGAATGACGCACCGGCGGCTCACTCGCGCCCGCCCGGCAGACTGTGGCCATGCCACCTCACCCCAAGCCCTCAGCCGCGTCCCCGCTGACCCTGCGCACTCGGCGGCATAACCGGACGTTGGGCCGCGCGCTCAGTGTTTCTTGATCGGGCAGGACGGCCGGCTGAAGGCCTGGACCCGGGGCGTTGCGGACCCGCGGGGCTGGGCACTTCCTGGCTATGGAGAATGGCATGACTGTAGGCTCCCCGGATGCTGCCCTGGTCAGAAGCGATCGGCCTGGTTGCTGATCAGCACGGTTTCGCGGGTGTCGTCTCGGTGGACCGCGGCGGTGAGATGGTATTCGCTCAGGCTTTTGGTTTCGCGGACCTGCGCTCATCAGCTGCCGAATACGGTCGCTACCCGGTTCGCGATCGCCAGCGGCACGAAAGGGCTCACTGCCCTCACAGTGGTCAGCTTGATTGATGACCACGCGCTGGACATGTCCACGACTGCGCGTTCGGTGCTGGGCACAGATCTGCCGCTGATCGGCGATGACGTCACGATCGAGCATCTGCTGGCGCACCGGTCAGGCATTGGTGACTACCTCGACGAAGGGGCCGGCCACGAGGTCACCGACTATGTACTGACTGTGCCGCCGCACGAGCTAGCGACAACCGAGCAGTACCTGGCGGTGCTCGGCGGCCACCCGGCCAAGTTCCCCCCCGGCGAGCGGTTCTGTTACTGCAACAGCGGCTACGTCGTGCTCGCGCTGATCGCCGAGCGGGTGAGCGGTGTTGCTCTCCCACAGCTCGTGGCCGAACGCGTATGCAGGCCGGCCGGGATGACAGACACCGGGTTCCTGCGGTCCGACGAACTCCCGTCCGGTACCGCGCTGGGCTACCTGCCTCTCGCAGGCAGGTCGCGGACGAACGTGTTCCACCTGCCGGTACGGGGCAGCGGTGACGGCGGCATCTACTCCACCGTCGCTGACATCAATGCATTCTGGCCATCGCTGTTCACCGGGAAGATCGTGCCGGGCCGCTGGGTGGCCGAAATGGTGCGTCCCCGCAGCGACGTCCCAACGGAGCCGGAACGCTACGGTCTCGGTTTCTGGCTGGGAAGACACGACGATACCGTCATCCTGGAAGGGTACGACGCTGGTGTCTCCTTCCGCAGTGTGCACGACCCTGCCACAACTATCACCCGCACCGTAATTTCCAACAGCTCCGATGGCGCATGGCCGATAGCCGAGCGCCTGGAAGTGCTGCTGGCCAGCTGAATGAGGACCGGGCGTCGCTTCCAAAACTCACCGGCCGGCAGTCACTCACATCGGCATGATCCGGCGTCCAGGTAGGGCACCGGGGATGCAATTGGTCGCGGCGAAACCGGGCCGGGCGAAGCCCGGTAGATCACGGCGGTAGGCCTGCCCCCGGGTCGCGTCCGAGCCGAAGATCATGAAGGGTCCCTTGCGGATGCGCAAAAGGGAATACCTATGACCTACCCCCACGCTCAGGCCGCGCTGATCATGGCGGTGAGTCGCCGCGGGACCATGGTGGAACCCAGCCGGACAGGCTTTCTCCGCTTACGAGGCGGTCCTGGAGGGCGCGTTCCCTGCGGCTGAACTCGTCCTCGGCGAGGAGCCCGAGGGCTGGGTAGCGGGTCTCGTCGTCGTCGGGAACGCTGAACCCGACCGCGTAGGTGGCCGGTTCGTCTTCCAGGCCGGCCCAGGTTACCTGGACATGCTGAACGAGGGTGCTCCAGATCCGTCCCGGGTGGCCCGAGTACAGGACCATGCCGATCGCCAGCAGTTTCTCGTCCAGCACAGGGACCGGGTCGGACTTGCCTAGATACTCGACCGGAAGCCCGACGCGAAGGTCTGTGACCTTGACATACGACGGTGTCATGCGAGCCCCCGTCCTGCCGCCGCACTGCAGGCGAATAACCCCCTCATTCTTCCATCACCATCTGCGCGAGCGCGCCGAGCGAGTTCCTGGTGGCGCTCGCCCTCAGGAACCGCACCCAGAGCCCCGGCGGGGGCGGCCCTCCAACGCGAGGTGCGCGGGTCAAATGTTCGAAACCTTCTGCTCTTGGAGAGCGCACTGGCCGCCACATCGCAGATGCCAGGCCGGCGGGACTGGCCGGGACGGCATCAGAAGCGGACCGGAAGCACAGGTCTCCGCAACGTGACGGCAACCAGGGTGAGGCGCAGGCATCAGCCCAGGATCGGGAGATGGCCGGTACCAGCGCGGTCTAAGGCCTTGACAAACTAGTGAGTGATTACTAACTTAGCGGCCATGACGGAGCAGGCAGTGCAGGAGCCGGGTACGGAGCACCAGGACCGGGCTACGGGACGCGGGCCGCGGATGCCGGCCGAGCAGCGGCGCGAGCTAGTGCTCGGTGAGGCGATGGCGGCGTTCGCCGCGCACGGGTACGCGGGAACCTCGACCGAGGAGGTCGCGCGCCGGGCCAGCATCAGCCAGCCGTACCTGTTCCGCCTGTTCCCCACGAAGAAGGCGCTGTTCCTGGCGCTGGTCGAGCGGTGCTTCCGCCGGGTGCGAGACGAGTTCACCGCGGCCGCGGGTGAGCTGACCGGCGAAGAGGCGATGAGGGCGATGGCGGACGCGTACGAGGCGCTGCTCGACGACCGGATCCTGCTGCTGATGCAGATGCAGGCATACGCGGCCTGCGAGGACCCGGAGATTCGTGACGCTACCCGGACCGGATTCCGGAAGCTGTGGGAGCAGATCGAGCGGATTACCGGGCTGCCCTACCAGACCGTGGTGGACTTCTTCGCGGTCGGCATGCTGATGAACGTCGCGGCGGCGATGAACCTGCCCGAGGTCGACGGACGATGGACCTCGTGGTGCCCGAAGCCTAAGCACTAGCAGCACATTAACCAGGAGAAAGGCGGGCTTGGCATGCCCGCAGAAGTTAGTGAGTACTCACAACTTAGGGAGGATGCGGGGAGATGACCTCGAAGAGCAGGATGATCTGGGCGTTCGCAGTGACGTCTACGGCGCTGTTCATGGCCTCGCTGGACAACCTGGTGGTGACCACGGCGCTGCCGTCGATCCGGGAGCACTTGCACGCCGGGCTGGAAGGCCTGCAGTGGACGGTGAACGCGTACACGCTGACGTTCGCGGTGCTACTGCTCACCGGCGCCACGCTGGGTGAGCGGTTCGGGCGGCGGCGGGTGTTCACCGCCGGGCTCGCGGTCTTCACCACAGGGTCGGCGGCCGCTGCGCTCGCGCCCGGCATCGGCTGGCTGGTCGCCGCGCGGGCGGTACAGGGCGTGGGCGCCGCGATGCTGATCCCGCTCACCCTGACTTTGCTGTCGGCGGCCGTGCCGCCGGAGCGGCGCGGCCTGGTGCTCGGCGCCTGGGGCGCGGTAGGCGGGCTGGCCGTCGCGGTCGGGCCGCTGGTCGGCGGGGCGATCGTGGACGGCGCGTCCTGGCAATGGATCTTCTGGGTGAACGTGCCGATCGGCGTCGCGATGCTGCCGTTCGCCCGGACCAAGCTCACCGAGAGCAAGGGCACCGCAACGCGGCTGGACTGGCCCGGAGTGGTACTGGCGAGCCTGGGCTTGTTCGGCATCGTGCTCGGCGTGGTCCGGGGCAACGCGCACGGCTGGACCAGCATGACCGTGCTGCCGCCGATGGTGATCGGCGCGGTGCTGGTGGCCGCCTTCGTGGCCTGGGAGCTGCGCGGCGCCCGCAATCCGATGCTGCCGATGCGGCTGTTCCGCTCCCGCGGCTTCACGATGACCAATACAGCTTCGCTGCTGATGTACTTCGGGATGTTCGGGTCGATCTTCCTGCTGGCGCAGTTCCTCCAGGTCGTGCAGCACTATAGCCCGCTGGAGGCGGGGTTGCGGACGCTCCCGTGGACCGGCATGCCAATGCTGGTGGCGCCGATCGCCGGGGCGCTGTCGGGCCGGATCGGCGGCAGGCCGCTGCTGGCCTCCGGGCTGCTCCTGCAGGCCATCGGGCTGGGCTGGCTGGCGCTTATCGCATCCCCGACGGTGCCGTATCTGGACCTGGTCCCGGCGTTCGTGGTCTCCGGGGTGGGCATGTCGCTCTTCTTCGCCCCGGTGGCGAACGTGGTGCTCAGCTCGGTGCGGCGCAGCGAGGAGGGCATCGCCTCCGGCGCGAACAACGCGATACGGGAACTGGGCGGCGTGTTCGGCATCGCGGTGCTCGGCGCGGTGTTCTCGGCCCGCGGCGGTTACGGGTCCGCCGCGTCGTTCGTCGCCGGGCTGACGCCGGCGCTGTGGGCCGGCGCGGCGGGGGTCGCCGTGGCCGCCGTGGCCGCCATGCTGATCCCGGCTGCGCTCGGCCGGTCTTCGGAGGCGGTCCTCAAGGGGGCGCTCGAGGAGGCCGAACAGCGGGTCGCGGAGCCTGACCTGGTCGGGTGAGCCGCAACCGTGAGACGCTCACCCAGACTCCTGCCGGAGCGTGGCTTAAGTCCTGCCCCCGCCACTAAGTAGTTGCAGGTCAGGGGCCTGACCGCCGGAAGGCGGTCAGGCCCTTTTGATCTTTTGCCTGCGGTCCGTCCGCGCGATCGGGCCTCACCGGCCGGGCACGATCGGGCGGACTGGAGGGACGAGGGGCTGGAGGCTCCCGCCTTCGGGAGAACCTGGATCCGGTGAGTTGCGGAGGGTCCAGCCATTATCCATCGTGAGCGCGATGGCTCCGTCCATGGGCCAGCAGCCGCGCATATGGCCCATAATTTGCCTTCAGTTCGTGGTTCTAGCGGACCTTGGGGAGTGCCCATACTGTCTGTTATGTGAGAGGTGAGCCGCTTCACGCGTGGCAGCCAGATTTGGGGATATAGCTGATATGTAACCTGATACGTCGGCTCTTGCCGCACTATCATTACCTCAAGCTGAGGACACCACCCAATCCCGCCGACAACTAGACCGCAGAACCGGGCACGGCTCATCTCGGCCGGTCGTGCCGGTGACGCGAGGGCCGGAGTGTCATGACTGGCTGGCTACGAGGGTCAGGAGAGCCGGGCGCCAAGCCGGCGAGGAGTCCGGCTCGGCCGGTCCTTGGCTGGATTGCCAGAGGGGGGGCTGGCGCGGTTGCCGCGGCCGGGATGGTGCTCGGCTCCTTCACCCCGGCATCAAGCGCGCAGATCACCAGGGCGGGTAGCTCGTGGGCGGGCGGTCCAAGTGCCGCAGTCGAGTGGGCCGGTTTCGCCGGCAACGCACAGCACACGGCCGTCGCCTTGAAGCGGCCTCAGCCGTTCCGCCGGATCCGCTGGAGGGCGAAGGTCGACCTGGCCCCGCATCTGGTCGGTGGGGAACTGCTCATCCACTACGGCTCACCCATGATCACCGCCGCGAACACAGTGCTGGTCCCAACCCGGGTCAGCGCCAAGGCCGGGTTCCGTGTTGTCGCGTATTCCGGGACTGGCGGCGTCCGGCGCTGGTCGCTTAACACCGATTACCGGCCGCCTGCGTCCGCCAATGGTTTTGGCGGCTTCACGCCTCCGCTGCCTGCGGTCCTGACGGCAAGCAAAACCCTGGCAGTCGCTGGTGCGGGCGGTACGGTCCTGATGCGCAGGCACGTCAACGCGGCGGTCGGCGCGGTGCGGCGGCGGGTATTCTACGGCGCTGCTCAGTGGAAGGCGCACCGGTCCGCGTACAACAAGGCAGTGCAGATCACCACACCGCTGACCGCGGGGCCCGACGGGTCGGTGTACTTCGGGTTCACGGTGACCGGCGCAACACCAGCGCACTTGTCCAGCGGGATCGCCCGGATCGATGCCCATGGTCACGCGACCTGGATCACCGCCGCGAAGGCCGCCGGCAACCGGGCCGTTACCGGTGTGGCCATCAGCTGCGCCCCGGCTCTGTCGCCATCCGGCGCGACCGTCTACATCACCGTCACCAGCCCCACCCGCGGCTTCCTGGTCGGGCTGAACGCCACCACCCTCAAGCCACGGTTCCACGTCCTCTTGAAGGACCCGGTCAGCGGTCGGCCGGCCCTGATCTCGACCAGCTCGTCCGCTTCACCGACAGTCGGCCCGGACGGGGACGTGTACTACGGCGTCCTGGAGAATCCGTTCCCGAGCCACGACGACCGCGGCTGGCTGCTGCATTACAACGCTACCTTGACCCGGACCAAGACACCGGGCTCCTTTGGCTGGGACAACACCCCCTCCGTGCTGCCCGCCCGCGCGGTGCCCGGCTACCACGGAACCTCGCCCTACTTGCTGGTGTCCAAATATAACAACTACCTCGGCGTCGGGCCGCACGGAAACGGGCACAACGAGGTGGCGGTGCTCGACCCCAGGTCAAGTCAGAAGGACCCTTACGCCAACGCGCGAGTCATGAAGGCCGTCCAGACCATACTGTCGCCCGTCCACTTCCCCGGCGCTCCCGCTGGAGCACGCTACGAGTGGTGCATCAATTCGGCCGTGGTTGACCCCGCCGACGACTCAGTGATCGTGAACAGCGAGGACGGAACCCTCTACCGCTGGGACCTAGCCCGCAACACCCTGGCCGAGAAGATCCGCCTCAACCGCCCACGACCCGAGGCTTACACCCCCACCATCATCGGCCCCGACGGCACTGTCTACGCCATCAACAACGCCACCCTCTACGCCGTCGGACGCTAGCAGGGACAACGCAACCCCGCAGCGCGGGATGCAGGCCGGTGCGCTCGTTAAGGAGATCTAAGTGAACGAAAGAGAACCAGGCGAGGACGCCGTCCGGCGGCTGGCCATCTTGCGGCACGCAGAGGGGACGGCACGGTCGGCGGTCACGCGCTAACCCAGGCCAGAATCTGCTCGTTCACCGCTGCTGGCTTCTCGACCTGCGGGAAGTGGCCGGCGCCCTCGACAACCTGCATCCTCGACCCGGTCGCGAGATAAAGCTCGGCGTCCTCGACGAGGGCGAGATCGATGCAGCCATCGCGGTTCCCGTGCAGGTACAGGGTCGGCTGCGGCCCAGCTCTGGCCAGCGCCGCCTCCTCAGCCGCGTAGGCGCCATCCGCGCCGAAGTGGCGGAGCCCCGGTTCCTCGGCCTGGTAATAGCCGATCGCCGCCGCGAGGTTCCCCTCACCGCGAAGGCAGTGCTTGACGTGGCGGAGATCCTCACCCGCGTCATAGCCGGGACACCAGTCCTGCCACAGCCGGTCCAGGAATGCCATGTCCCCAGCGGCGAGCACGGACTCGGCAAAGGGTGTCTTCAGGAAGAACAAGTAGAAAAACCGCTTCAGCTGATCGTAGTCGGCGAAGATCTTCGTATCGAGTTCTAGCGGGGGCACGGCCAGCGTGATCACGCGCCGCCAGCGGTCCGGAGCGAACGCGGCCGCGCCGTATGCCGTCTCGGCGCCCCAGTCGCTGCCGATCAGGACAGCCCGGTCGTCGCCGCCCAGGGCGTCGTGCAGTCCGACTGCGTCGGCGACGAGCGCCCCCAGCCGGAAGCAGCCGTCCGCGGGGATGCTGGTCGGCGCATACCCGCGCATGAACGGCGCCACCGCGTGGAAACCCGCATCCGCCAACGCTGGCAGCAGATACCGCCACGTGTGAGCAGAGTCGGGGAAGCCGTGCAGG
Source organism: uncultured Actinomycetes bacterium (assembly GCA_963844695.1). Taxonomy (GTDB): domain Bacteria; phylum Actinomycetota; class Actinomycetes; order Streptosporangiales; family Streptosporangiaceae; genus RYN-230. The sequence continues at coordinate 105,848 of CAWJPL010000021.1, read as the reverse complement.
CACAGAGCAAGTGGCCCGCTGCCCGCCTCCAGTACACCGAACTGCAACCCGTTCGCCGTCACGGTGCGGGCGCGCAGCCGACTGGTCATGCGAAGCAGTATCGGCGAGTCCCCGATCGATCCGCAATCGCCCGACAGAACCTGCGCGCGCTCTCAGCTGCCTTCATCGAGCCAGGAACATGGAGTCAGCAGTCTTTGCGGCGGTCGTCGCCTGGCTTGAGGACGGCTCTGTACGGGCAGCAGTCCGGTGCCCTCAAAGCTGGATGTCGAGCCTGCGGTGCCGCATGTGTTCATAGCCGGGGCCGGCGATCTAAAGTGAGTGTCAAATCTCGCCGTTCTCCGGCGAGCGCCCCGAGGCAAAGAAAAGATGATGTGCCTATGACCCGTGATGATCCGACCCCGTCTGTTACTCAAGGGCCCCATCCATCCCACCATTCTGGGCCAGGTTACGCAGAACATCCTATAGCACGCAAGTTTGAGCAGACCGATGAAGTTACAGTTGCCATCGCACGGTGGCTCGACTATGTGCCCTCCGAACATCGCCATCGGTCCGCAAAATCGGACGAGGATACTCTGGAGACGCTCCAGGAGCACATGCGCACCTGCAGCGAGCATCCCCTTCGGGCGCTGTGGACCGCCCATCGCCATCTGCAGGACCCGTCGACCCCGATCCGGGTCGCATCGCTCGTGCTTGCCTCGGAGGCGCTCTGGCAGCTGGAATATTTTGAGGATGCCCGGATTGCCGCCCAGGCGGCAGTCCAAGCCGATCCGAAGTCGGCCCAGGCGCAGTGGCGCCTTGCCGTCGCGCTCTACCGACGGGGCCGATTCAGCGACTCAGCCATGTGCCTCGACGACCTGCTCAGATTGGTCAATCGGTTCAGCCCTGCGTGGGCGCTACGCGGCCAGGTCAAGGTCTGGCTCGATCCGGATAACAGTGACGCAGGACGGCCCGACTTCGCCGCTGCGGCAAAGCTGAATTCTGATTCAGCCACCTGGGTGGTGCCGTACCGGATGGAGCGCGATGACTTCGAGGCGAAGGTTGAGGAAGAAGTCAGGATCCGCAACTTGGAGGTAGCCGGTTCATCCGATGACGCTGTCTTCACCGACGTGGAGTGGCTTCCAGAAAAAGCCTGGGTCGAGAACGGCCTGGACCCGGACACGCGGTGGTACTTGCCCGCCGTTACAGGCAGCGGATCCGGTAACAGTGTGCTTCCGTTGGGCGGAGAGTGGAATGCAGGGACACCCTCGCAGTTGCCGTTCGGTACGACATTCGTCCTTTATCAGCGGAACATTGAGAATCTCAGCGGGGACGAGGAAACCGTCCGCAAAGCGATCCGGGAGACAGTGGCCGAGGTCTTCGACAAGGCTTACAATCTACGAGCGAGGATCACGGATAAGGTGCCCGAAGAACATGCCGACGCTGCGGACGTCCCAGAAGACGAGGACAGATAGGCGTCTTTTCTTCACCGACGGCTGCAGCAGTGGGTGCAGGGAACGCAGCGACACAAGGTCAACCTCACGACCGAACAATTCGGTCAGTTCGTCAGCGAACTGCGCCTTTCGTTCGACCTCAAGGCCCGAGATGATCAGCATGGTCTCAGGCTAACCGCTATAGACCTGCACCTGGACGAAGGCGTCGGCCCTTCGACTTTCACCTTCACCACCACCCGCTACCTTGCGTACGCGCCCCTAACCGTCCACCTCTCGAGCCCTTCGTCCCTGTCACACCACACGGTGGCACCGGAAGCCGGCCTTCCCGTCCGTGACAGGTCATATTCGCGGCTCGATCACGTTGTACGGCCTCAGCTCTGGCGGCTGCCGCGGTCGCCTAAAACTCTCCCAGGCGCGGGCGAACTGGAGCATCTTCGTCTCGGCCAGCGGAGTGCCGAGCAGTTCCATTCCCACGGGCAGGCCGTGGTCAGTAAAGCCGACCGGAATAGTGAGTGCTGGCAGCCCGGCCTGGGACGCAATGACGGTGTTGGTGGGAAAGGCGAGGGCCTGGTACTTGTCGGCGGCGAGCTTGTCACGCGCTGGCGGAAGCACCTGCACGGTGGGGTAGACCAGGAAGTCGAGCCGGTGCACGGCGAAGATGTTCAGGACCAGCCGCCGGAAGTGTTCCTGGTTAAGCCGCAGTCGCAGGTACTCCGCATCGCCGTCGGTCGTGCCCGGGCCCGCGGCGATCCCGTGGAACAAGTCGTTGAGCGGATGGAACTGCTGGCTGTCGTAGATTTCCATGAAGCTCGACGCGGGCGCGTCAGGTCGCCGCGCGAGGAAGTCGTTGATGTCGGACTTCGATTGCCGGAAGTAGACGGAGGTGTTGGCGATCCAGTCGGCGAGGTCGTCGATCCGGACATCCGGGACCGTGGCCACGCCGAGGTCCTCTAGCTGCGCGAGCGCCACTCGAACCGCGCGGTTGACTGGCGCGGCGTCGGGATCCCCGTCGGAGCCGAAGCCTGTTTCCAGCACCCCGACCCGCCAGGTGGCCAGCGGAACATCGATGTCAAGCGCCTGTGCGTAGCCGCCGACGACGGGGGCAGACGACGCCGTCACGGTGAAGGGGTCCTGCGGGTCGTAGCCAACGATGCTGTCGAGCAGCGTTGCGATGTCGGAGACCGTTCGCCCGATCGGGCCTGGGGTGTCCTGGAAGTGGACCAGGGGCGAGAACCCGGCGCGGCTGATCAGCCCGGTGGTGACGCGCAGACCGAAGAGGTTGTTGAACGAAGCAGGGATCCGGATGGACCCGCCGGTGTCCTCCCCGATCCCGACGAGCCCGAAATTCGCGGCTACCCCCGCGGCAGTACCCGCGCTGGAGCCGCCGGACTCACGCGACGGGTCGTAGGGGTTCTTGGTGTGGCCGGTCAGCGACGAGGAGGAGAACCAGCCCGCTGCGAAGTCGCACATGGCCGTCTTGGCCAGGATGACCGCGCCCGCGTCCCTGAGCTTCGTGACCAGGGTCGCGTCGGCCGACGGCACGTAAGCGTCAAACAGGATCGAGCCGAACGTCGTGCGCAGGCCAGCCGTCTCGGCTTGGTCCTTGACCAGCACGGGCACACCGTGGAGTGGTCCCGAGAGCCTCCCGGTCGCCGCGAAGGACTTATCGTGAGCCGCGGCCTCGTCGTGCGCCCGGGGGTTCACTGTCACTACCGCCTGGAGCTGTGCACCGGCCATGTTGTGCGCCTGAATCCTGGCGAGGTACCAGTTGACGAGTTCGGCGGCGGTCAGCTCACCGTTCCGCAGCGCGGTGTGGAAGGCGGCGATGGTGAGCTCTTCGAACTGCGTGTCGATATCGGTTCACCTAGCTGTGTGTGCCGGGACAGGGATGCGGCTAGGTCGGTAGGCGCGCGGCGTCAGTGAGCGCCTCGCGTAGCTGTCGGCGGGAGCTGATGCCGAGCTTGGGGTACACCTTACGCAGGTGCCACTCGACCGTGCGTGGGCTGATGAACAGCTCGGCGCCGATCTCCGGGTTCGTCTTCCCATCGCCGGCGAGCCCGGCGATCTGCGCCTCCTGGGCTGTGAGCTCCTCGCGCGTCTCGACTCCGCGGTCGCGGACTGTCTCCCCGGTGGCCAGCAGCTCACGGCGAGCGCGCTCCGCGAACGCCTCGACACCCATTGCGGTGCACATCTCGTGGGCCGTACGCAGCTGCTGGCGCGCGTCGGCGCGCCGCCCGCGGCGGCGTAGCCATTCGCCGTAGAGGAGGTGAGCACGGGCGAGCTCGACGCGAATGCGGGTGCGGCCGAGCCGCTCGATCGCCTCGCGGTAGAGGTCCTCTGCGTCGTCGCCCTCGCTCAGCAATGCTCGCGAGCGGGCCTGTATACCGAGCGCCCAGTCGGTACCCGCCGTGCGCGTCGTCTCCGCGAGCCGCTCAAGGGCGGCGGCCGCGACCTCGGGCTCGCCGCTCCGGGATGCCGCCTCGACTAGCTCGGTCTGCGCCCACGCAAAGATACCCAGATCCTCATGCTCGCCTGCCTGCTCGGCCGCGGCCCTGGCTTCGGCGTAGCGGCCGAGGCCGTTGCAGAGCAATGCCCGCGCGTGATAGCTGATGCTCAGCCCCATGCCTTCGCCACGGCTCGTCACGTCGTCGATAGTGGCCTCGATGAGCTCAGCGGCTTCGGCCTCACGACCTCGCCAGGCAGCAAGCGCGACGGCGCCGTAGGCCGCGAGCTGGGTCCCAGTCACCTCGGTGACCGCGCGCACCTCCTGCATCAGCGCCGCGCCCTCGTCCAGCTCGCCCGCGAACACGTGCACGAAGATGCGGGACCTCAGGGCGATCGGGAGCTCGGTGAGCGCACCTGCCTGCCGGGCGAGCGTGACATGACGAGCGCACAGGACCTCCCAGCTCTCGTCATCCCACAGGTCATCGGCCACCCGTCCGGCGAGCCACAGCCAGCGCAGCCCTTCCTCGGCGGAGATGTCCTGGCCGCTGAAAGCGCTCAGCGACCGTCTTAGCAGCGGTGTGCCAGCGGCGCGGCCGTCGGTGACCAGCAGCGCCAGGCCGTCGAGGAGGAGATCGGGAGCGCGGGGGGAGGCCGACGGCGCGGGCGCCAGTCGTGCCGCTCGTGAAACCTCCGCCACGTCCGCGCCACGGGACAGGCGGCCGGCGAGCACGGCGGCCGTGAACGCCTCCAGGTAGGTCTCGCGGGCGAGCCCGAGGTCCAGCGGCTCGAGCTGCCGCGCGGCCTTCAGCAAGAGCGGCGGAGCGTCGCTACCCCGCCGCGAGGCGAACGCGATCTCCGCACGCAGGAGGTTCACCCGGGCGCGCTGCAACTCGTCCAGCGGCATCGCCTGCGCCATGGCCAGCATGGCGAGCGCCGCGTCGGGTGCGCCTGGCCTGATGGCTGGCCTGCGCGGCGGCGAGCGCGCGCTGCGCCCGGCGCGCGCGGTCAGGCGTCAGCCGGGCGGCTTCCTGGAGGAAGGCAGCCGCCGCGGCCAGGCCGCCACGCGTCTGTGCGCGAACTGCTGAGCGCTCGAGCTCGTCGGCCACCTCCTCGTCGGGTCCAGATGTCGCGTGGGCGCGGTGCCAGGCCCGGCGGTCGGGATCGGTGGCTGGATCGGTGGCGTCCGCCAGAGCCCCGTGGACGCTCCGGCGCTCCTCGGGCGGCGCCGCCCGGTAGACGGCGGATCGCACGAGCGGATGGCGGAACCGCACCTGCCCGGCGAAGTGGACCAGTCCGGCCGCGACCGCCGGTGACGCCGCATCGGCCTCCACGCCGAGCTGGTCGGCTGCCCGCCACACCAGCACCGGGTCGCCGATCGGCTCGGCCGCCGCCACCGTGAGCAGCAGCCGGGTCGTCGGCGGGAGCGGTTCCAGCCGCCGCCGGAAGCTGTCCTCGATCCGGCCCGACAGTGCCGCGGCGTCGGGCAGCCCGAACCCGCCGGCCAGTTCCTGGGGCGTCAGGCCACGCGGTAGTTCCAGCAGGGCGAGCGGGTTTCCGCGGGTCTCGGCCACGATCCTGTCGCGGACTGGTTCGTCCACAGGACCGGTGATCACAGACAGCAGCAGAGCGCGCGCCTCGCCATCGGCCAGCCCGGGTACCACCAGCTCGGTCAGCCCGGTCAGGTAACGCTCGGCCGCGGGCTCGCGTACCGCGAAGACCAGGGCGACTGACTCGGCCCCCAGGCGGCGCGCGACGAACGCGAGCGCTTGCGCCGAGGCGTGGTCGAGCCACTGCGCGTCATCCACCACGCACACCAGCGGCTGATCCTCGGCGACGTCGGCCAGCAGGCTCAGCAGAGCCAGCCCGACGAGGAAGCGGTCCGGGGCGTCGCCGGCCAGCAGGCCGAACACCGTGCCGAGCGCGTCGCGCTGTGGTCCGGGAAGGCGATCGAGCCGATGGAGGAACGGCGCACACAGCTGGTGCAGCCCGGCGAACGCGAGTTCCATCTCGGCCTCGACGCCGACCGCCCGGGCGGTACGGCATCCGGACGCGCGTCCCAGCACGTAGCTCAGCAGCGCGGTCTTGCCGATGCCCGGCTCGCCGCGCAGCACCAGCGCCCCGCTGCCGCCGGCCCGCGCACTGGCCAGCAGCCGATCCAGCACCTCGCACTCGTGACGCCGACCACGCAGTCCCGGCTGCCGACCACGCAGGCCAGGCCCAGGATCACCGCTGGACGTAGGCATCCCAACCGACACTAGCGATCAGCTTTGCGCCTGACAACGGCGCCTTCGCAGCATCCGGAAGCTGACCGGCGGTCGCTCGCTGTGTCCGGCGGGCCAGTGAGCGGGCAGCTCACCACGTAGACGGCAGTAAAAATCCCACGCGCGCCATTTGCGGACAGGAAACGCGTGGGGTTAGCGACCGTAACGCACGGCCACAAATGTGAAAAAGATGAGACTCGGTACGACCCGCAGGTCCCGCACCGCCGAGCGGACGTTGTCGATGTTCTCCTCGATGTTCCTAAATTCGAACCTGCATCTGCCGCGTGTGCCGGGGGGACGGTTCGCGGAGCCCCCCGGCACATCCCCGGTGCGAGCTGCCCTAGCGCAGTCGCCTGAACGCGGCCCGGATCTCGGTGGCGAACAGCCCGGGCTCTTCCCAGGCTGCGAAGTGGCCGCCCCTGTCAACCTCGTTGAAGTAGGCCAGGGTGGGGTAGGCCTTCTCGACCCAGCTGCGCGGGGCCGGCCAGATCTCGCCGGGGAAGGTGGTGAAGCCGACCGGGACCGAGACTTCCGGGGGAACCTGCCCGGCCGCGAGAGCTTGTCCGGTCTCCCAGTACTCCCGGGCTGCTGAGGCTCCGGTGGCGGTCAGCCAGTACAGGGTGATGTTGTCGAGGATGTGGTCCCGGGTGAGCTGGCCCGCGGGCTGCTTGTCGAGGAAGGCGCGGGAGATCTTCTGGTAGCTGTCGGTGTCGTGGTCGATCATCCAGGCCGCCAGGGCGACGGGCGAGTCCAGCAGGGCGTAGCCGATCGTCTGCGGCCGGGTGGCCTGCTCAATGAAGTAGCCGCTGCCGCTGGCGTTGAACGTGGTGAGCGCGTCGAGCGCCGCGCGTTCCTGCTTGGATTCCGCCGGCGTGGGGCTGCCGGTCAGCACCCCCAGGAGCAGGTTGAGGTGGATGCCGGCCAGCCCCGCCGGCGCCTGGCGGCCCATCGCGTCGGTGACCGACGAGCCCACGTCGCCGCCCTGGGCGACGTAGCGGGTGTAGCCGAGGCGGTGCATCAGCTCGGCCCACGCTTGTGCGATGCGGCCGGGATCCCAGCCGACCTCGGCCGGCTCGCTGGAGAAGCCGTAGCCGGGCAGGGAGGGAAGTACGAGGTCGAACGCGTCCTCGGCGCGTCCGCCGTGCGCGGTCGGGTTGGTGAGCGGGCCCACGACCTCGAGCAGCTCGATGACTGAGCCGGGCCAGCCGTGCGTGATGATCAGCGGCATCGCGTTCTCGTGCGGCGACTTCACGTGGACGAAGTGGATATCGACGCCGTCGATCTCGGTGGTGAACTGCGGCAGCGCGTTCAGTCTCGCTTCGAATTGGCGCCAGTCGTACTCGGTCGCCCAGTAGCGGGCGAGTTCCTGGATCGTCGCCAGCTGGACGCCCTGCGACCGATCGGCGACGAGTTCTGCGGAGGGCCAGCGCATCGCGGCGATGCGCCGCTGAAGGTCGGCGATTTCCTCGTTGGGCACGTCGACCCGGAAGGGACGGACTGCGGTATCGGACCTGCCGGCCTGCCTGCTGGGTGCTGGTGTTGACACGGGGACTCCTTGCTCGGATCTAAGCGGTATCTATCGGTGCCAGCGGCACTGGTACTTAACGTCGCGCTCCGACCGGCCCTGGCGCGCCCGTCAGTGCCCTGGTCGGTGCCCTGGGATGCGGATGCGGTCACCCAGGGCACTGCCCAGGGCCGGAAGCAGACGCACAGGGGCGCTCACCCGGCCCCAGGGTTTCTACTGCCGGTTCGGGGACGTGTTCGTCCTGGCAGCGGGGGGGTCGGAGACTGTGGCTGGCACGCGCGGTTTCAAACGGGCAGTCTTAGCCGCGGAGGAGTGATTGGCGGAGGTGGAGGGCCTGTGAAGCTCAGCGAGACACCGACCTGGCCGGAGCTGCTTCCTGCCTTAACTGGCCACAACGGGCCAGGGGCGGGCACACCCGGCGTTTCCGGCCTTTTTGCCGGACATGTCTCATCCTGGCGGCCCGCACCCCAAATGTCCGGACCCAGCCGTTCAATCAGGATTTCCCGCTACGGTCTAAATTGTGACGGCAGAATGACTCAGAGCGCTTCGGACGCAACTGGCCCGGCGGAGACAGCGAGCGCGGTGCTCGCTGGTCTGCGTCATGCCCGGAGCCGGCGGTAGGGGCGGGAGGTCGAATGGACCCTCTGGCAGCGGATGACCCGCAGCAGGTCGGTGGGTACCGGCTGACCGCCCGGCTCGGGGCCGGCGGGATGGGCCAGGTCTTCCTGGGTTTCTCCCCGGGCGGCCGGGCGGTGGCGGTGAAGGTCATCCATCGGCAGTTCGCCCGCGACCCAGGGTTCGTCCGGCGGTTCGGGCGCGAGGTGGAGGCAGCCAGTGCCGTCAGCGGCGCCTACACCGCACCCGTCGTGGCGGCAGGTCCCGCGGATGATCCCCCCTGGCTGGCCACCGTCTTCGTGCCCGGCCCGTCGCTGGCCGAAGTGATCGTCAAGGCGGGACCCCTGCCGGAGCCGGCGGTGTGGAGACTGGCCGGAGGCCTGATCGAAGCGCTGCAGGCTGTCCATGCCTGCGGTCTGGTGCACCGGGACCTGAAGCCAGCCAACGTGCTCCTGGCTGCCGATGGGCCGCGGCTGATCGATTTCGGGATCTCCCGGGCACTAGAAGGCGGCGCCACGGCCGCGACCAGCCTGATCGTGGGGACACCGGCGTATATGTCGCCTGAGCAGGTCGAAGGTCACTCAGTCCAGCCAGCCAGCGACGTGTTCGCCCTCGGCAGCCTGATCGCGTTCGCCGCGACCGGGGCCGCGCCATTCGGGGGTGGGCATAGCGGCCCGATCGTCGTGGCCTACCGGGTCGTCAACGCCGAGCCGGACCTCAGCCGCGTCCCGGCCCCGCTGACGAGCCTGGTCGCCGCCTGCCTGGCCAAGAAGCCTGCCGACCGCCCGCAGCTGGCCCAGCTGATGGAGACCGTCAGGGACGGATCGGCGCCTTATCAGGAGGGCTGGAAGGGGAGTTACTGGCCAGAGCCGATAGCCGGGATGGTCAGCTCCCGTCAGGACAGCTTCCACCCGCCGTCCCGGGGCAAGGCGCTGCTTGCCACCGTGCAGCTATGGGCGGGACGCCGCCTGCACCTTCGCTGGCCCGCTCAGGCCCGGTGGCGGGTGCTCACCCTGGCCGTCGTGGCCGCGGTGCTGCTCGGCGCGGGCGCGATCAGCATCGCGCTGAGCGGGAGCAGCCCCGGCCCGCCCGCGCCCGACCCGGCGCCCACTCCGGCCGCCATCCGGGCAGTCACGGCGGCCCACGCGGCCGCGGCCCGCTGGATCGTCGCGCAGGTATCCACGGACGCGATCGTGTCCTGCGACCCGCAGATGTGCGCGGTGCTGCAGGCCCACGGGATCCCGGCGGGCCGCCTGCAAACGCTGGGCGGGAGCAACACTGCCCCGCTGGGCACCGATCTGATCGTGTCTACCGCGGCCGTGCGCAGCGAGTTCGGCGCCCGGCTGAGGAACGTGTACGCGCCGGTGGTGCTGGCCAGCTTCGGGACGGGCAGCGCGCAGACCGCAATCCGGGTGGTGGCACCCGACGGGTCCGCCGCCTACATGCGCAACCTGCGGGCCGACGTGGCGGAGCGGATCTTCGCGGGCCGCCAGTTGCTGCATAACCCCCGGCTCCATGCTTCCGGCCCGGCCCGCCGCGCGCTGGCCGCCGGCCAGGTCGATTCCCGCCTGCTCGCCGCGTTCGCCGCGCTGGCCCGCCTCTACAGGGTGGATGTGGTCGATTTTCGCCAGGCCGCCAACGGAGCGAGCTGGGGCATGCCGCTGCGGGCCGCGGACATCGCCCCGGCCGGGCCGGAGATCCGCCACCGGCCCGATACGGTGACCTCGCTGGCCCTTTTCATGCGGAACCAGCTGGCCGAGTACCAGCCCACGAGCTTCACCCCCGTCCGGCTGGCCAACGGCCGGCAGGTACTGCACGTCGAGTACGGCGCGCCCAGCCCCCTCGGACTGCTCGAAGGGCTGACCGAGCCAGAGCAGACGTCAACCACCGGCGCCGCCGTCCGGACAAAACAGCTAGTTCGGGTCATGTCGCCCAGCCGGGGAGAGGACACGAATCGGCCAGCACATTCCTCGTGATGGCCTGGACCCGAGCGTCCGGGCCGTTCCGTGGCACATAGTCGTGCGGTCGTTGATACCCAGGTGGCTCAGACAGCCCATCGGCCCAGTAGATGGTGGCGGCGTTGAACACCACGTTGCCTCCCGGCGCCCCGCTTCCATACCACTGTTGACCAGCGCAAGGCCTCGAGTTCTCCCACGACTTTTCCGTGGCGACCGCGACCGTATCGTCGTGACGGCGCCTGGGCCGGGGTCACCCGCGTTCCAAGTCGGGCGCGGCCAGGTTATAAGCAGATCCCAGAGACGACGTGGCATCACGCGTGGTGAGCTAAGTCGTTGTGTGCACCCTGCATCTGATCACGTGGCTGGTATGGGCGCCGACTGCAGCGGCTGGGAGTGGGCTGAGCGTCTCTTTAGCGTGGACGCAGATACAGCGGATGTGAGAGCGGACCGGGCAGGCCGACGCGGACCGGCAGCGGTGATGCCGACCGGGCCGTCACCGACCTGTTCCGCACGCATCAGCTGGAACTGGTCCGGCTGGCCATGGTGATGGTAGGGGACCTGTCCACGGCTGAGGACGTCGTGCAGGACGCTTTCGAGCACATGCACCGCCGCTGGCACCGGCTGCGCGATCCAGGCAGCGGCCTCGCCTACGCCAGGTCCACCGTGCTGAATGGCTGCCGTACGGTGCACCGCCGGTCGGCTGTCGCCCGGAAGCACATGCCACGGCTCGCCGGACCGTCAGCTCCTGGCCCGGACACCGAGACGGCGCTGGCCAACCGGGGTGAGATGCTGACGGCGCTGCGCGGACTGCCGCGCCGCCAGCGGGAGGTACTCGTGCTCCGCTACTACGCCGACCTCGACGTGGCCGAGATCGCCGCAACGCTCCGGATATCCCCCGGCGCGGTCCGTTCCACCACCTCCCGCGGGCTGGCCGCGCTGGCCGCGAGCCTGGGAAGGACGCAGTCATGACCGACATCGAGCAGCGCCTGCGGGAAGAGCTGAAAGCGGCGGCCTCCAGTGCGCAGCCATACATGCTCCGCCGAACTCACGCTCCCGTCACGGCGCCGCGGCGCAGGCGCCCCCGGGTGGCTGGCGCCAGTCGCGGCGGTGATCGCGGTGATCGCGGTGATCGTGGGTGTGCAGGTGATCTTCCGCGCGGCGCGGTCCGGCCCCCGGCCAGCCGTGACCGGGACGATGCCGCAGTTCTACGTGTCCGATCGCCCCCAGGGAACCGCAGTGGTCGCCCACTCGGCGACGGGCGCGGTGATCAGCAGGATCGTGATTCCGGGCGCGCGCATCGTGCGAATCACCGGGGCGCCTGATGATCGCACGTTCGCGCTGTCCGCCTTCAGCGGATCTGGCGCTGGCGAGGTGACGAGGTTCTACACCTTTCACCTGACGGCGGCCGGGCGCCCCAGCCGGCTTGAGGCACTGCCCCTCTCGGTGCACGCGGGATCGGCTGGTTACGACGTGAACAGCATCGCCTTGTCCCCCGATACACGCAGGCTCGCGGTCACGGTGGTACCGGCGTCGCTCGAGGGGACCAGGCCCACGGCTGCCCACCGTTCCCGGATTGAGATCGCCACGCTCGGCACCGGCGCGGTGCGCACCTGGGTGGCTGCGAGCAAGACGAACATTAGCGATCTGTCCTGGGCAGATGGAGGCCGCCTCGGCTACCGGTCCAATGATCTCCGGGGGTTCCCCGCTCGACCGTGGTCCGGGTAAACCTGCTGGACACCACGCGCCCTGGCACAGAATTGGTCACCTCGGGAACGGAAGTCGACCCTGCACACCAGGAGCGCGCCGGTTGATACAGCGCTGTTCACCGCAGGCGGGAGCACGGTGATCGCCTGGACCGACCCGGTGCCCGGTAGCTCCGATGAGGTCCTGGCGGCATACTCCGCGCAGACCTGGTCAGCGGCAGCGGGTGCTCTACCGCGCGGCCTGGGCACGGCAATTTCGTGGTCCAGGGCGACCTGCTGTCAGCCGACCCGTCAGGGCGTCATCTGCTCGATGAACGTCCAGACCGTCGAGAGCAGCCATGTGGTGTTCGGAAGGCTTGACAACGGCCGGTTCACCACGCTGCCCTGGTCCGGCCAGGCAGCTGGAGTCGCTCCCTGCGGCCTGGTGAACGGGACGCCCGCGGGCTTGACTTGAGCTCTGAGGGACCGGCGGCCAGCAGCAGTGGCCACACATCCGGGCGATCATCAGATGGTCAGTACCGGGTAGGGCGATTGGTGCAGCAACTCGACGGGGACCGAGCCGATGATGTGATGCGCGGCATGATGCGATCGGCCGGTCACGATGACGGGCGTGCTGCCGGGCTCTGCGGCGTCCTGGATGCTGGCCGCGGACAGGATCGCGTCGGCTGGTGATCCCGGGCGGCGTTCGAACGTGTACGGCACGCCTGCCGCGGCGGCGATCTCCGCGGCGGCCTCAGCCACGCCGGCGGCCTTCTGGTCACGGGTGTCTTCCATCTCGCCGTGGGCGAATCCGGACAGGTCGCTGTCGATGAGCACATGGTCGGAGTAGACGACGTGCAGAGTGCCGGGGCGGGCCCTGAGGAGGTCCGCGCCCCAGATGAGCGCCCGCCGTGCAGGCTCGGAGTCGTCGAAGCCGACGACCAGGATGACGGGCAGGGCGGGCTGGGCGGTCCCGGCATCCGGGAAGCCCGGCCCGAGCGCGCCGCCAGGCAGCGTGGGCCCGGACCAGCCGCGACAACGCGACGACGGGCCCCGTCAGTGCCGGGGCGGGGCGCCGCAGTGCGGTGACCCCGATCAGGCCGGCGACGCCCGCCAGCGCCCAGGCGGTCAGGACCCACAGGTGCAAGGCGGTGGCGTGGCCGCCGAAGTAGACCACGTTGCGGACGACGCTGGCCGCGACCCCGAGCGGCAGGACAGGGTCGAGAACACGCAAGAAGCCCGGGCCGAAGCTGGCCAGGTTGGCCGGTCCGCCGCTGACCGGGATCCCGAACACGATGAACACCAGCACGGCCACCGCGACCAGCGGTGGCCAGATCCGGGCCAGCACCGCCGTGGGGGCGGCCACGGCCAGGGAGAACAGCGCGACAACGCCGGCGATCGCGGCGTAGTTGCCCAGCCCGGCGATACCGTCCGCGACCGCCGCCGACACCACTCCGATGACGACGGCCACGGCCACCGGCACGGCGACGGCCAGCGCGGGCCGGGCCCGGCGGAAGGCCAGCGCCGATCCTGAGCCCGCGGCCAGGCTCGGGATCAGCACGGCCAGGACGACGAAGAACGACGACAGCGCCTCGGTGTCACCGGGCAGCGGCGGCACCACGTCGGCCACGACCAGGTGACGTCCGGACCGGGCCGCCACGACCCCGAAGGCCTGGGTCAGGACCTGGGCCGGAGCGGTGCCCCCGCCCTGGGCGACAAGCAGCCGCAGGCTAGGGCCAGACGCGACCAGCGCGCCGTCGACCTCACGCTGCGCGATCCCGGTCCGCGCGCCGGTCCCGGTGGGGTAGCCGCGCCAGGCGAAAGCTCCCGGGACGGCGCTGTCCAGGGCGTGCTCGACCCGGCTGGTTACCGCGGCCGGGCCCACGATGCCGACCGGAAGGTCATGCGGTCTCGGCGCATGAAAGGCGCTGAGGGTCAACGCGACGAAGATCGCGGCGAAGGCCGCGCTGGCCAGGATGAAGCCCGCGAGCGCCCGGTACCGGGCCGGAGGCCTGCGGGCGTGATCTGGGCGCCTTGCCGCCACCTGCGTCCTCCTCGGAAATGCCAACGGGTGTTGGCACAACACTAAGCGCAGTTCCAGTCACTGTCAACAAACGTTTGCCAACATCCGTTGGCGAAGAATAGGCTACGACACCATGGCGGACAGTAGCCGTGCGGCGACAACGGCCGCGGGTGAGGCCGGCCCGGCGCTCGGGACCGGCGGGCCGCGATCCGAGGGCACCCGCCGGGCCATCCTCGCTGCTGCCCGGGCGACGTTCGCCGCACGAGGATACGAACAGACCACCATCCGCGCTGTCGCCGCGCGAGCCGGTGTCGACGCCTCGATGGTCATGCGCTACTTCCGGTCCAAGGCGGGGTTGTTCACGGCGGCCGTCACCATGGACCTGCAGGTCCCCGACCTGCGCTCGGTGCCGCCCAGCCGCCGGGGCGAGCTGCTGGTACACCACTTCGTCAGCCGCTGGGAGGACCCCCTCCACGACGACGAGCTGATCGCCCTGCTGCGGACCGGAGTCACCAGCGAGACCGTCGCCGAACGACTTCAGGCCGTACTCGGCCAGCTGATCACCGAGCCGATCGCCGCCTTGGGCGATGAGCGGGCGGCCGAGCGCGGCACGCTCATCGCAGCGCAACTGCTCGGCCTGGCCCTGTGCCGGTACATCCTGCGCTTCGAGCCGCTGGCCTCGCTGCCGGCTGATGACGTAGTGGCGGCCGTCGCCCCGTCGGTGCAGCGCTATCTGACCCGCGTCAGGACCTAGAGGCCCTCAAGGTAACCCTTGATCTCTCCGAGCTGGGCGTCGATGTTGGCGTCCTCAGAGGTATTCAAAGTGGCGCGGGCGGGCCCGGGAGCAAACGCGAACATCTGTGCCCCATCTGCGGTAAGGCCTACGGCACGCGCGGTCCGGATTCCGCTGCCTGGCTGCGACCTAGCCGCCTGGATGCGGGTGATCCTTGGCATCACGTACTCTTTGGCCGCCTTCTTTCCTGACGACTTACCCGTTACGTGGCCCGTCGCGTAGCCCAATGTCGCGCCAAACACGGCGGCAAACACCGGGACGACGATACCCAGGATCGCTTCGACGTCACTGGGCTTAAGGCTGTTGCGTTCCACGAGGAAGATCGTGAGGCCCACCAGGCCGGCGATGACTACCGCAACCGAGAGAAAGTCCCACTGGTTACGGCCATCGCCGCCCGAGGCCGGAGCCGGGTCAGGCGCAGGAGTCTCGGCTGACGAGGCACGGGCCAGATCGCCGCCCGGCTCCTGCGGCTGCGCTGGCCCGGGCTGATCTCTCCGGTTGAGCCGGTCTTCGAGTCGCTTCGCTTCTTCGCTGCCCGGCAGGAGCACATTGAACAGGGAGGACCGATCCGCTGATTCGCTCACGGTCCCCGCGTCGGAGGCGGGCTCTGGCTGACCCTGCTCCCGGTCACTGGTGGTGACCCGGCGGGCGTCCCTGGCTGTTCGTCTACCGGCTGGCCGCCTTCGTCGCTCGCCACCCACTGCCCCCTCAGATGAGCTGTGTCATAACTGTGGCGTTTACCGCCGGGTAGGACAACCCCCGGGCGTCCAGGGATGGAGCCGGGGAATCCAGGCCCGCACGGCGCGCCGGTAGTCCTGGTACTCCGCGCCGAACTTGCGGGCCAGGGCAGGTTCTTCGTAGAAGCGCACGGCGGCTGCGCCGACACACCAGGCCACGAGCGTGTACTCCAGCGAGGCCCGGCGAGGCGAACAGCAGCACCTCGCCGATCAGGACGGCCAGAAACCCGGCGTATATGGGGTTGCGCACGTAGCGGTAGAACCCGCTCACCACCAGGCGCGGCGGCGACGCCACCGGCACGGGGGTGCCGTCAGCCCTGACGAAGTCGGTAAACGAGGCCACGATCGGGACGAGGCCCACGCAGATGAGCAGCCCCCCGGCCGCCTGCGCGAGCGACCAGTAGGGCAGGGGCCGGTGAAAGTGCCAGTCGTTCAGGAGGTACGGAAGCAGGCCGCCGAAGGTCACCCCGAGCGCCACGCCCCACGCCACGGTGACCGCCGCTGCTGTTGACCTGCGCATCACTGCGCACCGGTACCACCCCGCGGCCGCGGCGCGGTCCGGCTGCGTACGGGAGGAGCCGGGCCAGCGCTCGCACCGGCCAGGTTCTGGGTGATCGTCATCGGCATGCCTCCCTGGCGAGCGCTCTCAGATCGAGAGTAGCACTCTCAATTTGAGAGCGGTACTATCACCCTGCATGGCTACCGAGCTCCAGGGACGAAGAGTCCACCGGCGGCCGGCGGCCAGGCCCGGACCCGGCTGGCCCGCGCCGCGGTCGTCCAGGCCGCGCGGACCCTCTTCCTCGACCGCGGCTACGCCGCCACGACCATCGAGGCCCTCAGCGACCTGGCGGATGTCCCGCCCGCGACGGTGTACCGGCTGTTCTCCTCGAAACTCGGCATCCTCAAGGCACTGCTCGACGTCTCAATCGCCGGTGACGACGAGGCGGTGCCCCTGCAGGACCGCGCCCACGCCCGCGCCCTCTTCGCCGACCCGGATCCCGGGAGGCAGCTGTCGGGGTTCGCCAGCATCTGCCGCGAGATCAACTCGCGGTCGGCCACCGTCTACCGGATCCTGGTGAGCGCCGCTGGCTCCGATCCCGAGGCGGCGGCGCTGCTCGCCCAGTACACGCGCAAGCGGCAAGAGGGCCAGGGGCAGATCGCGCGGTCCCTGGCCCGCGCGGGCGAGCTACGGCCGGAGCTGAAAGAGCGTGACGCTGCGGACATCATCCACGCGCTCATGTCCCCCGAGGTCTACCGGCTGCTCGTCTGCGACCGGGGCTGGCACCCCGGCCGGTACGAGCAATGGCTGCAGGACACCCTGGTCAGCCAGCTGCTTCCCCCGCGCGGCGACCGCGGGCGGGCCTACCAGTTCCTAGCTCCGCCCCGGGCGGTCCGGCGCTAACGGCACACGAAGGCGGCCAGGTCACCGTAGGTGATGAAGGCACCGTAGGTGATGAAGGCACCGTCACGGTCGATCACGGCCTGCACGTCCTGGCGCACGTCCTCGACGACACCCGGCCCAGGGACGGGCGACCTCGTCCTGGTAGTGGCTGGCCAGGCTGGCCACGTAGTTCGCGGCCAGCGCGGCGTCCCCGATCACGACCGGCGGTTCCCCGGCCGGGCGGACGCAGGTAACACGATCAAACGCCACCGCCCAGCTGGGCGGCCGCGTTCTCGGCGGTGAACGCGCGGGTCGCCGGGTGCATGCGCCAGCTGGGTGTGGCGGTCTGGACAGCCCGTTCGACCAGGGCCCGCAGCGACCGGGCCACCGGCCACCCGCAGCATCCCCATCGACAGATCACACCCGGCCGCGTGCACCGGCCTCCTGGCCAGCGCGCGCAGGTACTCGACCGTTGCCGCAGCCAGCGTCCAGCACCCGCAGCCCCGGCGAGAGGCCGGCCAGGCCCAGCACCCAGGCCACGACGTCGAAGTACGGATCCTGACAGCCGCCACAGGCGCTGGCGGGCACGCAGGTTCCGGTCATCGCCATACTGGCCCGGAGGATTCAGTGCCACCGACCACACCATGCCCGCTCCCCCGCGTGGCCAGCAACGACCGACACGGGGCCGGGGGCGGAAATCGCGGCGACGCCTCGGCCCAAGCCGCGCGTCGTCTACGACGGTGGCGCTATGCGCATGGAAGGCGCATAGATCATCCGTTTTAGTGCATGAAGGTTGTTAGGGCCGGAAGCGCTCCTGGCTGCACAGTGTTTCGGCAGAAGTGGCGGCCCGCAGAGAGCAGCCCTTCAGAAAGAACAAGGAAATGTCTGGAATCGTGGTAAGTCTTGACAGCTCAGCTGACTCGAAGAACGCACTCGAGTGGGCAGTGACGCACGCGACGCTTGAGCACACCCCGCTCACGGTGCTGGCCGTCCACCAGGTCGCGGCGAGCCCCTGGACTGGCAATCCGATCATCTATCCCGCGGACCGGCCCGAAGCCGAGAAGACCGTGAACGCCGTCAAAGAGGCAGTCAGCAAGGCCATGAGCAAGCTCGGCGATGACCGGCCCAGCTCGGTCACGGTGCGCGGGTTCATCGGCCAGCCAGCCGACGCGCTCATCGAGGCCTCACATGACGCGGACATGGTGGTCGTCGAGGACCGCGGCCGGCTTCGCCCGGTTCCACTCGGTGAGCGCTCAGGTCACGCACCATGCGGCCTGCCCGGTGGTCGTCGTCTCCGGCCGGCGGTAACCGCGGAACGGCGGCCGGGTCCCGACGCTGGCCCGGCCGTCATCCCCAGGGTTTCGTCAGGCAGCCTTTTATGTCCGCCTGCTTTGCTCCCGGCCGGTGCGGCTTTCATCCGAAGCCACCGGCCGGGAGCGTAACCCATTAGCGCAGCGCCAGCGTTATCTCCCGTGGGACCGGCAGCGTCCCCGCCTGCCAGTCCAGGTCACCGGCCAGACGCGCCCGGGGAAACGTCCCGAAGAACGCCTCGAGCGCGGCACAGAGCCAGACGCGGGTGAGCGCGGCCCCGGGGCAGTAGTGCGGGCCTGCTCCGAACGGGATGCGGGGTGAGGGCGGCCCATCGTGGGCCGCGGCGATGAGGGACGGCAGCACGGTTGTGCCCTTGGTGATGAGCCGTCTCGCCGAGCCACGTATCGGCCAGGGCGACGCGCGGGAGGGCGATGGGGAACATCGTGCGGGTGCTCAGCAGTTCGTCCGCGACGGACGCCCAGGTGCGCTCCCCCCGCGTACACGAGGCGACGACGTGCGGCTGCCGGGCGAGTTCGGCGATGGCGACGGCGAGGACGGGAAGCATCGCGCCGAACCCGTTGGAGACGGTGCCGGTGACGTGCGCGATCTGGGCGGCCGTGTGCCCGTCCAGCGCTCTGGCGAGCTGGGTGGTTAATCCCCCGCTGGGCCGGGCCGCGGCGCGGGTGTAGTAGCTGTACAGATCAGCCCACGCCGCGGCCACGTCATCGACGGCGCCCGGGCCGGGGACGACGGCGAACGCGATCCGGGAGGACTCGAGGATCCGGTCCCAGTCGGCTCGTGGTGTCCCCATGGCCGCGCTGACCGCGGTGGCGGTGAACGGCTCGGCGAACCCGGTGAGGGCGTCCGCGGTGGCGCGGCCGTGCAGCGCGTCGGCGAGGTTACCGGCGAGTGCCTGGGCCAGCGGGCGGGTCGCTTCCGCAGCGCGGCGGCTGAACAGCCCGGCAATCCGCTGCCGGTACGAGCGCAGCCCCGGCGGGTTCATGTTCAGCAGGCCACCGTCCGGGGATTGCATCTCCGCACCGGTGAGCGGGCAGCCGAGCAGCCCGCCCGTCCCGGTGACGGCGGCCATGCCGAAGTTCCTGGTGCTGGTGAGGGCGCGGAGTACGTCGGGGCGCCGCCGGAGGACGAGCATCGGCGGGCCGCCGGCGGGCCGGAGGGCAAAGTCGTGGCCGCTGGCGCGCAAGGATCGGCGGCGGCCCGCCGTCCGGCTGGGAATCGAAACGCAAGACTGGCGGGTGGCCGGTGGTGGTGACGGTCACGGTGGCTCCTTCGGGCTGCCCGGGCGAAGACAGTCCCCGCCCGCCTCCAGCTTGCGAGGCCGGCCCTTACGGTTTCCTTACAGTTCGCTTGCAGGCCACGAGGAACCCCGGGTATCCGGGCAGGAGCCGCCAACCTGAGGCCTTTGTGCGAGATACTCAACGAGCGTTAGCCGCTCGGGACCGCAGCTCGATACACGGATGTGAGGGAAACCGATGGCGTCCTTTTCGTCGGCGTTCCAGCCCTGGCTCCGGCTGACCCTTGGCCGCCTCGGGACCGCGTCCTTCAAAACCGGAGCCATCGCGGTGTTCAGAACAGTCAACAGAACCGGCACCGGCGTACTGCTCGCCTTTCGCAGGATCTTGCTCGTGCTAGCGCTGCTTGGCGACCGGATTGAGAGCATCGATTCGGCGGGAGCAAGCTCAGATTGCGTGCGGCGGCAGCTCAGAAGTACGCACTTCCCGAAGAGTTCCAGCATCAGAGCGATACGGCCGCTGCCGACCGACTGCGAGCTGAGGCCCACGCCTTGCTGGAGCGCCGGGCCGATCGCTTCGGAGTACCGGTCGGTGCGCGGATCCATACCCGCCGGGAAAGAGCGCACCATCGCTCTGGAACGCATCGTCGCCCGCGCGCGCCAGCTGGCCACCGAGCAGTCCTCGAGCCGGGCGAGGTCATCCGCTGGCTGCGAGGCAGCGACGGGAACGCATAACTGCGCTCGCAATGATGGAAGCCAAACCGCAGTTTCGGGACTTCGGAGCCGTGCTGGCGGCCATTAAGGTTCACGCAGCGCGTTCGAGCAATATCACGCGATGCGTGTTGCCGAAAGCATGATCCCCACCCTCCACGCCACGAGAGACAGACTGGCTGAGGTGATCAAAGGTGCTAAACCTACACTACCACACTAACACACACCACTAAATCTAACAACAATACTAACACCCTAACACTCACTCACCAAAACAGCCGCTGTCCGCGGGCCTGATCAGCCTTGATCGTCACGCGGGCAGCCATGGGATGCTCAGGCTGTGCGACGCCCCCACCGGATGCCGGCGAAGGAGTCGATCATCTCCGCCGCGTCCCTGCGCATCGTCGCGGTGCTGTCGGGATGCGTGGCCGTGCTGTCGGGATGCTCTGCGGCGTCACCGGCTGCCGGGTCTCCCCCGGCCACCGCGGTTCCCTCCGCCACCCACGCCCCGTCTGCCTTCAGCGTCACGGGGGTCCGCCCGGTGCTGCCCAACGGAAGCCAGGACACGCATGCGCAGACGCCGGAGGCGGCGTGCGACAGCGCGACGTTCACCGCCGACAAGGCGCTGGGCGTCAGGGTGGCTGAGGGGTTCGCTCTGGCCCGCTTTCCCGCGTCCGCTCATCTCCTGACGCACTTCCTGGCGGGGAAGGGCACCGAGGTCGATTACCGGGCCGGGTCGCTGGTCTCCAGGAAGGCGCTGGCCAGCAGGGCGTTCCGGGCGGTGAACAACGAGGTCCAGGAAGCGGTGCTCAGCCAGCTGAAGGCCGGCCGGACCCGCCTCCGGCTCTCCGCCGCGAAGCTGCCGACGGTGGCGTTCGAGTCCAGGACCAGCGACCTGTACTGGGGATTTCGCGGCACTCAGGGCCTGACCGTCACCGGAAGCGGCCGCCGTGAGCACGGGCGGTACGTCGGGACACTCACCTACGTCATCCACGACAGCTACGGATTCCCGGCCACCGACACGCTCGACGGCTTCGGCCCGCCGATGAGGTACCTGCAGACCGTGTGCGGCGCGCCTGCGCATCGCGGGCGGAGCCCACTGGTTCCCCGACACCATCACGGTAACCGTGCCGTTCAACCGTCCGGCCTGACCGCGGACGGTGAAGGCCGTCCGGCCCGACAGTCCGTGCGCAGTTGCCCTAGATCTATCTGCAAGTTAAGATACTGAATATGCAGATAGATTTGCCTGACCGCGATCGAGCGGGCCCGCGCCCAGTGGGCGGACGAGGAACCCGGGCTAGACACCTCGCCGATGGAGGTCATCGGGCGCGTCCTCCGCGCCGCGCACCTCGCCGACGCGCACATCCGGCGAGTGCTGCGGCAGGAGGGTCTTGACCGCAGCGGCTTCGACGTGCTGGCCACGCTGCGGCGAACCGGGCCGCCCTACCAGCTCACCCCGACGGCGCTCTATCAGGAACTGGTCCTCACCTCCGGCGCGATGACCCACCGGGTGGACGCGCTGGCCCGGGCGGGGCTGGTGGAACGTATCTCCGGCCCCGCAGACCGGCGCAGCAACCTCGTCGGCCTCACGGCGCGGGGCAAGTCGGTCGTGGATCGCGCCATGGCCGCGCACATGCGATGCGAGGCCAGCGATGATCGCGCCCTTGCCCGATGAGGACCGGCAGGCGCTCGCAGCGCTACTGAAGAAACTGCTGAGAGGAATCGAGGAAGAGGCATGAACGAGAACGACACGGTCGTGGTCGTCGGGGGCAGCTCCGGAATCGGGCTGGCCGTGGCCCGCCGCTGCCTGGCTGACGGAGCCCGGGTAGTGATCGCCGGACGGTCCCAGCAGCGGCTTGACGCAGGCGAGCAGAGAACTCGGCTCACCCAGGCCGACTCACCGCCGTCCCGGCCGACATCGCCGACCGGGCGCAGCTCACCCGCGTGTTCGACCGCGCCGGGACACTCGCCCATCTCGTCGTGACCGCGGCGGACCTTCCCTACGGCGCCGCCGTCACGCTGACCGAGGAGCAGCGTGATGCGGGCCCTGCGGTCCAAGATCCTGGGGCCGCTGTTCGCCGCGCAGCTAGCTGCACCGCGCATGACGGCGCCCGGAAGCATCACGTTCACCTCCGGCATCGCCGCCTACCGGCCCGCTCCGGGCGGGATGCTGGCCGCAACGGTCAACGGCGCCCTGGAGTCCATGGTCCGCGCCTGGCGCTGGAACTCGGCCCGGTCCGCGTCAACGCCGTGTCCCCCGGCTGGGTGGACACGCCAGTCTGGGACCAGCTGGCGTCACCGGAGGTGAAGCAGGCCC
The DNA here is from genome assembly GCA_963844695.1 of uncultured Actinomycetes bacterium. Classification (GTDB taxonomy): domain Bacteria; phylum Actinomycetota; class Actinomycetes; order Streptosporangiales; family Streptosporangiaceae; genus RYN-230. The sequence goes on along the minus strand of CAWJPL010000021.1, from coordinate 83,407 downwards.
GGCTGGCCAGCCTGGCCGCCCGGCTGCCCGGGCGGAGAATCGGGCAGCCGGGAGATATCGCCAACGCCGTCAGCTTCCTGATCAGCGACAGCCTCGTCACCGGGACCGTGCTGCACGCCGAGGGCGCACAACTGCTGGTATGACCACGCCAGCCGGTAACCACGAACCAGCAGGAACACCGACCCGCTCAGAGCGGAGAAGTTTGACCATACGATTCGGCCGGCCTGGTACTCAGCTCGGCTGGGGCACGATGCGGATGTAGGGGCGGGGTGCCTTCCAGCCCTCCGGGTAGATCGTCTTCGCCTCGTCGTCGGAGACAGAGCCGGCGATGATCACGTCCTCGCCCGACTTCCAGTTGACCGGCGTGGCGACCCGGTGCTTGGCCGTCAGCTGGAGCGAGTCGATGACCCGGAGAACCTCGTCGAAGTTGCGGCCGGTCGTCATCGGGTAGATGAGGATCAGCTTCACCTTCTTGTCCGGGCCCGACGACGAACACGTTGCGAACCGTCTGGTTGTCGGCTGGCGTCCGGCTCGCCGGGTCGCCCGAGGTGCTGGCCGGAAGCATCCCGTACAGCTTCGAGACGTTGAAGTCCCCGTCGCCGATGATGGGATAGTTGGGCGCGGTTCCCTGCGTCTCCTGGATGTCGTTCGCCCACTGCTCATGCTTCCCGGTCGGGTCAACCGAGAGCCCGATGATCTTCACGTTCCGCTTGTCGAACTCGGGCTTGATCTTGGCCATATAGCCGAGCTCGGTCGTGCAGACGGGCGTGAAGTCCTTCGGGTGCGAGAACAGCACCGCCCACGAGTCACCGATCCAGTCGTGGAAGCTGATCGGCCCCTCAGTCGTGTCAGCGGTGAAGTCCGGGGCGATGTCCCCAATCGCGAGAGCCATGTTTCTCCTTCGAGTTCCGTTCTGCGGATTCCGCTACGGTCAGCTACTTTGCCTGTTCCGAGGCTGGGTTTAGCACATATGAAGCACACTTCGCTCAGGTTCCGTACCGCACGGCCGGCGCCGGGCCCGCTCATCATCGTCCCAGCCGCTCCGGAACCGCAATCGGGCCCGGACCAGAGTCCTGCCGGATCCGTTCCAGGAACAGCACGACGACGGCGGCCACCGTCCGGTGGGTCTGGTCGTTGAACACGTCGTGCCAGGCCGCCGGTGATGCTGACCAGTTCAGCCGGGGCAGCCGCGGCATACCGGTCGCGAACCCGCCCCAGCGGGCTGATCGGGTCGTCACTGCCGTGGACGCCGAGAATGGGTACGCCGCAGCCCGTCCAGATCTGCGCGCTCCAGCCAGCCGGCCGGAATGGGCTCATACAGCGCGCCCCGGCGTACGGCCGAGGCGCTGAGCCGCCCGCGGTGGGCTGGGCAAGAGGTCCTGGCGTCCAGCTCCTCCTCCCAGGAGGCCGCCGGGCCCGCCTGCGGTGCGGCGGGCAGGCCGGCCAGGAGCAGGGCGTCCACGGCAGCGCCCAGGCCTGATCTGGCCAGCATGATCGCGAACAAGGCGCCCGTGTCTGATCCGGCCAGCACCCGCGGGGCAGGCAAGCCGGGGTCGGCCAGGAGGCCGGAGATCTGCGCCCGGGCCAGCTCGGCGTCCACCATCGGATCAGCCACCACCCGGACCCGGTAGGCGTCGGCAGCCAGCCGCCGCCCGAAGCGCTCGTAGACCGTGGGCAGCTCTCCCCGGCCGGGAATCACGACCACCGTGCCGCGCGGGATCAGGCCGTCGGGCTCGTTCCAGGCGAGTACCGGAACATCCTGGTCGGCCAGGGTCATCGGGCACTCCTTGACGTCGCGAATTTCCCTTCTTGATGATCAAATTAGTAGGTATCTAGCGAAGTGTCCAACCCGGATCCGGCGGAGCCGGCCGCCGCGGCCGGGACGGTGACGGGGCCGGGCATGCGGCAGTATCAGCTCCATGACCGAACTCACCGATGTTTCCAGCGCATTCGGCTACGGCGACTCGATCCTGGTCGGCGAGCTGGTGCGGCTGCGCGGCGTGCGGGACGACGACCTGCCGGTGCTCGCGGCGTGGGAGATGGATCCCGGGCGGATGGCCACGCTGTCGAGCTGGGTGGTCCCGCCGTCGGAGGCCGCGGCGAGGGAGCGCATCGCGAAGTGGAGCGCGAACGACAAGGACAACCTCGGCTTCGCCATCGAGACGCTGGACGATCCGCCGGTGCTGGCCGGCAACGTCGGGATGTGGGGCGCGCGGCCCAAGGACCGGTGTGCGACGATCGGGATCGCCCTCGGCCGTGAGTACATCGGCCGTGGCTACGGCACCGACGCGATGCGCGTCATCGTCAGCTACGGATTCCGCGAGATGGGCCTGCACCGCATCCAGCTCGGCGTGGCCCCGTTCAACCCGGCCGGGATCCGCGCCTACGAGAAGGCCGGGTTCGTCGAGGAGGGCCGTCTTCGCGAGTCGGTGCTGCACGACGGGCGCTGGTATGACGAGGTGCTGATGTCCGTCCTCGACCACGAGTGGGCCGCCCGCCGGTCAGCTGGCCGGTGAGCGAGCCGGCCCGGGGCCGTGGAGCAATCCTGTGAGCACTCCTGTGGGCCGGCACGTGTGGTGCCGGCCGCAGTCTCTGGCGACGCGTGGAGCCAGAGACTGACACAGGAGGGCACACACGATGGCTGGAACCCAGATCTGGAGGGCCTCCCGGGTAGCCGCGGCCGGTGGCCGGGCATCGGCTGGGAGCGGCCGGGGTAGTCGCAGGCACCGGGCGGGACTTCGGCTATGGACTCTGCTGAACGCCCAGGCTCTGCTCAACGGAACGGCCGGAACCCCGGACGGCGCCGCCCTTGTCGAGGACGACCGGCGGCGGATGGCCGCGCGGCGAGCCAACTGACCGAAGGACGCGGGCGTTCGGCGGCTGTGCACGTGCGGACGTCTCTTTAGAGGTCATGGTCGTCAAGCGTGTCCTGCACGCGCCGGGTGCCGGGAGCTCCGATGTGCTGATAGATCTCCAGAGCGTGCCGGAGGTTCGCGGCGGCTTGGGCAGGGTCCTGGTGGAGAAGGCTGCGGCCGATTCCTTCCAGCGCGCGTGCCTCCTCAAGCGGCGCGCCAACCTCGCAGGCGATGACGAGCGCCTGACTGTGGTGGCTGCGGGCTTCCTGGGGTGCTGAGGTCTGGAGCGAGAGCTCGCCGAGGCTGTTCAGCGCCATGGCCAGGTCGTGCCGCGAGCCGAGGTCGCGGAACAACTCGACGGCCTCGGCCACGCTGGCGGCGGCGGCCGGATAGTCGCCGGTCAGCAGCTGCACCAGGCCGAGCTCGTCGAGGGTCCGGGCCTGGCCGAGCCGGTCGCCGAGGTGGCGGAACAGGTCCAGGGCCTGGCCTTGGTCAGCGGCGGCGGCCGCGTAGTCCCCGGTCAGCCGTCGGACCCAGCCCAGCACCGAGAGCGCGTCGGCCTCGTCGAACGCAGACCCGACGCCTCGGAACAGAGGCAGCGCCTGCTGGAGGCTGGCCGCGGCGGCCGGGTAGTCGCCGGTCAGCAGCTGCACCATGCCCAGGTCGGTGAGGGAGACGGCCTCGGCGAGTTGATCACCCGCGGCGCGGGCCAGTGCGAGCGCCTGCCGGTGATGGGCGGCGGCCGCCGGGTATTCAGCGGTGTTCGCCAGGACCAGGCCCAGGTGGTTGCGGGCGTAGGCCTGGCCGGGAAGGTCGCCTAGGTCGCCGAACAACTCGATAGCCTCGGCCAGGCTGGCGGTGGCGGCCGGGTAGTCGCCGGTCAGCTGCTGCAGGAGACCAAGCTCGTCGAGCGTGCCGGCCTGGCCGGGCCGGTCCCCGGCCTGGCGTGCCGCCGAGAGAGCCGTCCGGTATTGACGGGCGGCCTGATCCCAGTGACCGCGGGCGCGCAGGAATCCGCCCATCGCAGTGGCGATGGTGATGGCGTGCCCGGGCATCCCCCCGATGGGCGGCGTAGTCAACGGCCGCGTCCAAGTTAGGGCGCTCGGCTTCCAGCCAGGCCGCGGCCTGCTGGGAGCTGGCCACCGCAGGGGTGCTGGCGGGCGGCAGACCCGGCGGCGGGCGGCCGCCGGCCGTGGTCCAGGTGGCGATGTGCGGGCCGGCGGCCGCGGCGACGTGGGCGTAGTAGTTCACCAGCCGGGCTACGGCGGCGCGTGAGTCCGCGGCGTCGTCGCCGGCGGCCAGCGCGCGGGCGTACTCGCGGAGCAGGTCGTGCAGGAGGTAACGGCCGGGCGCGGGCTCGGTGACCAGATGATGGTCGTACAGCTCATCGAGCAGGCCGCGGGCGCTCTCCAGGCTGGTGTCGTCGAGGGCGGCCGCGGCGTAGGCGTCGATGTCCGGGCCCGGAGCCAGGCCCAGCCGGCGGAACAGCCGCTGCTGGGCCGCGGTGAGATCGGCGTAGGACAGGTCGAACGCGGCCGCGACCGACAGATTCTCCGCGCGCATGATGGCCAGCCGGTCGCGGGCCGCCGTCAGGTCAGCGGCCAGCTCAGCACCACTGCGGGCCGGGTGGTGCCGCAACTGCCGGCCGAGCATCCCGATCGCCAGCGGCAGGTACCCGGACAGCTGGGTTATCTGCCCGGCCGGGCCCTGCCCGGATCGCAGGTCCGCCCGGCCCGCCAGCCGGGCCAGCAGCACCGCCGCCTCGTCGGGGGACAAAGTGCCGAGGCTGATCACCACGGCGTCTTCCAGAGCGATCAGCCGCCGGCGGCTGGTGATCAGGACCAGGCTGCCGGCCGTGCCGGGCAGGAGCGGCCGGACCTGCTCATGCCCGGCCGCGTCATCCAGCAGCAGCAGGATCTTCTTGCCCGCGACATAGTCACGCCACCGGCCCGCCCGGGCCTCCAGGCCGGGCGGGACGTGCTGCTCGGCGACGCCGGCCGTCAGCAGCAAGCTGGCCAGCGCGTCGGCTGGGCCAACCGGCCGCTGGCCGGGAGTGTGGGCGTGCAGGGGAAGGAAGAACTGCCCGTCCGGGAAGCTCGCGGTCAGCTTGTGCGCGGCGTGCACCGCAAAGGTCGTCTTGCCGACCCCCGCCATCCCGTCAATCACGCAGATCCCTGGCGGCCCAGCGTCCGCGGCCCGGCCGGCCTGCGTTCCCAGCAGCCGCGCCAACTCAGGGTCGCGGCCGGTAAAGCTGCCCACATCCCGGGGCAGGCTCCGGGTCGCTGCCGCCGCTGACCCTCCCGGCCCTCCGTCATGCCTGGCCGCCAGCACCTCTGCCGCCGGTGCCCGCCCGCGCGCCGCCGCGACGAACAGCACCCGTACCTCGCCGGCCAGGCGCAGCGCGTCAGCCAGCAGCAAGGCGGTGTCCTTGCGGGCCGTGCGGTTGACCCCCCGCTCCAGGTCACTGACCGACCGGGGGCTCAGGCCTGCTGCCTCGGCCAGCTCTTCCTGCGTCAGCCGGGCCTCGGTCCGAAACTGCCGCAGCAGCCCGGCGAAACTCAGCGCAGGCTCCGGCACCGCTTCCATCCTCCCTCACCAGGCTGCTCTGGCCACGCCTTGCGTCCCCTGAGCTTACGATCCCGTTTACGCGGCTCGCCATCCCAGGCTCGCGCCCTGGCCCCACCGCGAAATCTAGGTAACCCCACCCGGAATATGGGTGCTCGCTGCCGATCCGCGCTGAGCACCGCCCTGCTTACGGTCGCATCGATCAATCCTGCGATCGGGGGCGTCGTGGTGTTTCCCAAGACCGTTCCGTCATCAGTACCGTGGCTGCGCCGTCCGGCCGTCGCGCTGGTCGTGGCCGCCGGGTTGTGGGGGATGGCGGTCAGCGGGACGAAATATGCCCTGGGCGGCTTCGATCCGGTGACCCTGCTGAGCGTCGAACTCCTGGCCGGGGCGGGCGTCCTGTGGGTCGCCCTGCTGATACGGGGCTACCGCCCGCCCAGGTCGTGGTGGCTTCCGGTGATGCTGGGCCTGCTCGAGCCGGCGCTGGCGTATCTGGGTGACACGTTCGGCCTTTCCCTGACCAGCGCGGTGCATGGGGCGGTGATCAACGGCCTCGAATCCGGGCTGGTGGTCCTGCTGGCCGCCGTGCTGCTCCGGGAGGCCGTCACCCGGCCGGCCATCCTCGCGATCGTGGTCGCGCTGGGCGGACTGGCCGTGCTGGCCGGCGTGGGGACGGGCGGGGGCGGCGGCACCACTACCGGTGACCTCCTGGTGGCCGGGGGCGTGCTCAGCGCGAGCCTCTACACGATCGTGGCCAAGCGTTTCGACGACGGCTCCGACCCTCTCTCGCTGACGGCCTGGCAGTTCACGGTGGCGGCGCTCGTGTCGCTGCTGGTGACTGCCGCGCGCTGGGCCGGTGGCTCCGGGGGCGGGACCGTGTCGGCGGCACCCCGCTTCTGGCTGGTCGCCGTGCTCGTGGGGGCCGCCGGATTCGGGCTCAGTTTCCTGCTGTTCAACACGATGATCGTTCAGGTGGACGCCGGGCGGGCGGCCGTGGTCCTCAACCTCATCCCCGTGTTCGGTGTCGCGAGCGCGGTGCTCTTTCTCGGCGAGGGCATGACCGCCCGCGACGTCTTCGGGGCCGTCCTGATCGGCTCCTCGGTGGTCTACTTCGCGGTCGCCGACCATCGCGAGGCTGCGGCCCAGGTTGACGCGGCCGAAGCTGTGCCCCGGCTGACGGCCTCTGGCGGCCGGGTTACGTCATAGGCCACGACCCGGCGTAATCAGGAGCCTGAACGCCGGGCCCGGCGCCATCTCCTGCGGATCACGTCGATGATCACCACGGCCGCGGCCGCGGCCGCCTCGATGACCACGGCGTGCCGCAGGGAGGGCAGGTTCGCCGGGTCGAGCATCGAGCTCAGCCCGAGGTCCATCGGCTGGGACTTGATGATCACCGGTCCGTGCGCCTGGCCGGGACGTGTTCCGCGGACCACCGCACCGGCGCGCGGGCGGACCGTCACGATCCGCGCCACGGGGCCCTGGCGTACTGCGCCCACCGTGCCCCCGGCGACGTGGTTCCAGCCCAGGGCGAGCAGGACGACCGCGGCCACGACCAGCAGCACCGCGGCCAGATGCCGCAGGAACCTCACCCGGGCCGCCGGACCGGCCGCCGGGTCAGCAGCCTGCGCCCGACCCTGGCGATCCATCTCCAGCGCAGGGCCACGTGCACCGGGACCAGGAAGAGCGTGACGTCCGCCGTCCGGAAGTGCAGCTGGGTCCAGAACGGCCCGGTCAGCGGGTAGATACCGAGCCACGGCAGGGCCACCCGGGAAATGAGGATGCCGGACGCCACGCAGAACGTCATGGCCACCAGCAGCGCCAGGTTGACCAGCCAGATGAGCTTGTCGGGTCCGGGGCTGACCAGCTTCCGGGTGGTGCGGATGACCCAGTCCCAGTGCAGCGTCAGGTGCAGCAGCAGGGCGGCTCCCAGCCCGATGCCCAGCCATTCGTGGATCCCGATCCCGGTGAAGCTGTAACTGTAGGCCAGCGTGAAGCCGACCAGCAGGACGGCGTCGAACCAGAAGTCCAGCCGGGTCCGCGCCGCGATCCTTCGCCGGCGGCCGGCCGCCAGGCCGCGACGGTAGGAGCGGCCCCGGGTGGCCGGCGCCTCACGATCCGCGGAGGTCACCGGGCGGCCGTTCATGACAAGCAGCCTGCTCTGAGCGGGGACGGCGCGCCAGGGACCGGGACCCACACTCGTGGTGGGGCTGCACCCACTCAGTCTTCCGGACCACCGGCACCCCACCAGGGTCGAACTGGATCACCTGACGTTCTCACCCTACTGCTATGAGTGCTATGCTTCTGCCTAGTCGGTCTAGACCGTAGGGAGGGTTCATGGCGTGGCAGGTTCAGGACGCCAAGCAGCGCTTCAGCGAACTCCTCCGTTCCGCGCACGCCGAGGGGCCGCAGATCATCACGCGTCATGGCCAGGAGGTGGCCGTGGTGGTTGACATCGCCGACTACTGGCATCTCAAGGGTGACGTCACGGATTTCAAGGATTATCTGCGCGCAGGTCCCGGCTTTGACGAACTCGAGCTCAGCAGGACAACCGAGGTCCCGCCGGACATCGACTGGACGAACGGCGCATGATGTATCTGCTCGACACCAGTGTGGTCTCCGAACTCCGCAGACCGGACCCTGACCCGCACGTGCTGGCCTGGTACAGCACCGTCACCTCGGCGGAGATCTACATCAGCGCGCTCACCATGGGCGAGATCCGGCTGGGCGTCGAGCAGTTGCGCCGTAAGGACGCCACCCAGGCCGACCTCCTGGAGCAGTGGCTCCGCGGCCTGCACGCCGGTTACGGAGATCACATCATCGACGTGGACGCCGCGGCCGCCGAGGAATGGGCCGGCTCAGCGGGCCCGACCCGCTGCCGGTCATCGACGGGCTGCTCGCCGCCTCAGCCAAGATCCGTGGCTGGACCCTGGTCACCCGGAACACCGCGGACGTCGCCCGCAGCGGCGTGGCGCTGCTCAACCCGTTCGAACCCGCTGCCGGCCAGGTCACCCGGGATCAGTCGGCGAACAGGTGGCGGAAATAGGAGTCCGGCTCGGTCAGGAAGCGCCGCCAGGCGCTGACCAGGTAGAGGTCCTCCCACCGGGAACTGCGGATGCCCCAGTCCCCCAGTTCCAGGATGGCCGCGCCGGGGACCGCGGCGACGATAGGCGAGTGGGTGGCCACGATGGCCTGGGATCCTTCGCGGGCCAGATCGTGCAGCAGGGCGGCCAGCCCGAGGGACGCGGTGAAGGACAGCGGCGCGTCAGGCTCGTCCATCAGGTAGAAGCCGGGCTGGTTCACCCGGGTGCGCAGCAGCTCCAGGAAACCCTCGCCGTGGCTCAGCTGATGGAATCGCTCCGGGCCCTGGGAGCCGGGATGGTCCTCCAGGTAGGAGTACAGGCTGTGCGTGGTGTCGGCGCGCAGGAAGTAGGACCAGCGGGGCCGGCCGGGACCGCGCTCGACGATCAGCGCCGGGCCCGCCCCCGGCGGCCCGGTGTCCCTGGTCTGGAACAGCTCGGCCTGGGCGGAGCCACCCGCGGGATTGAGCCCGTACGCGGCAGCCAGCATCTCCACGACGGTGGACTTCCCGGAGCCGTTCTCGCCGACCAGCACGGTCAGGCCCGCGGGGAACTCCAGCCCCTCGCACAGCAGGTGCTCCACCGCCGGCACCGTCGCCGGCCACTTCGTGGTGTTGACGGGCCGGGCCGGATCGTGGCGGACCGCGCGGACCACCCGGCCGTCCGCCACCCACCCCTGGTCACGGCCGCTGCCCACCCGTCCATCATGCCGCGCCCCGCAGACAACCGCTGGCGGGCGATGAGTCGGGAGCCCGGGGGCCGTCTTCAGCAGGGACAAAGACGGCAGGAAGGAGACTCTGCGATGAGCGACCAGGTGCGGGCCGAGCTGCGTGCGGTCCAGCCGTACGCGGGAATCCGGGCGCGCGTCACCATGGACGGCCTGTCGGGCGCGGTGGACGAGGCGTTTCCCGAACTGTTCGGGTGGCTGGCCGCGCAGGACGTCCCGGCCGCCGGGCCGCCGTTCATCCGCTACCTCGTCATCGACATGGCGGCGGAACTCCAGATCGAACTCGCCGTGCCGGTCAGCGCGGACTTCAGCGGCGCAAAGCGCGTCCAGCCCGGCGTCCTGCCCGCCGGGCGGTACGTGAGCCTGCGGCACACCGGCCCCTACGACGGCCTGATCGCCAGCAACGCCGCCCTGCAGCAGTGGGCCCAGCAGCAGGGACTCGTCTTCGACAGCTGGGACACTCCAGCCGGCTCGGTGTGGCGTGGCCGGGCGGAGCACTATCTGACCAACCCCGCGGCCGAACCTGACCCGGCGAAGTGGGAGGTTGACGTCGCCTACCTGGCCCTGTGAGTAGCCCTGTGTCAAGCCGCTGCCTGTTGATCTTGGTTGAGGAGGCGCTGGAGGGCTTTGTGGCGGGCGGGGTCGTAGGCAACGCCGTCTTGCCAGCAGTGCCAGATGACGAACAGCCAGGCGCGGGCGAGGACGCGGACGGCATGAGGGTGGTCGTGGCCGCGGGCGCGGGCTCGCTGGTAGAGGTCGTCGGCCCAGGGGCTGGCGCGGCGGGAGTCGCCGGCGAAGTCGGTGACGGCGTCGCGGAGCTGTTTGTCACACGACCAGCGGAAGGTGACGGCGCGGAGCTTGCCGGACTGGCGGGTGGAGGGGGCGGCGCCGGCGAGGCAGGCGAGGGCTTCGGGGGTGGGGAAGCGGGCGCGGCAGTCGCCGATCTCGGCGAGCAGGCGTGCGGCGCGGACGGTGCCGGCCCGGGGCAGCGACGTGAAGATGTGACTGTCGGCGTGCGCGGCCAGCTGGGTGGCGATCTGGGCGGCGAGGGCCCTGATCTGCTGGGTAAGGGTGGTCAGGACAGCGTGCAGCGCGTGGGTGATGGGGGCGCAGGCGTCGGCGTCGGGTCCGGTGAGGCCGCGGGGGGCGGCGGTCAGGCGGCCGTGCAGCACGGCCGGGTCGGTGCGGCCGGAGTAGCCGATACTGGCCAGCCACTTGCCCAGCCGGGCCGGGGTGAGCCAGTCGGCGCGGTCCTGGGTGTCGAAGCGGGCCAGGAACGCCAGGCTGACTGGCGAGTCGAGCTCGTCGAACAGCCCGGTGGCGCCGGGGAAGACGTTAGCCAGGTGGGCGCGGAGCTGGCTGGCGACCGCGACGCGGTGGCTGACCAGGTCCTTGCGGGCCCGGCAGGCGCGGCGCAGCGCGACGGTCGCGGGGCTGTCCGGGACGAGCGGCCGCAGCCGGGCCCGGTCGGTGCGCAGGGTGTCAGCCAGCACGAACGCGTCGAACCTGTCGTCCTTGTTGCCGGCCGAGCCGTAGCGGCCACGCAGGTTCTTGACCTGGTTCGGGCTGATCACCACCACAGTGACCCCCGCATCGAGCAGGGCGTCGATGACGGGGCCGTCGGGGCGCTCGATCGCGGCCTCCCCGGCACCGGCACCGGCCAGGATACTGACCAGCTCGCGCAGACCCGCGGCGGTGTGCGCGACGGTGCGCCGGCTGATCTCCCGGCCGCGGGCATCGACGACCGAGACCGCGTGATCGTCGCGGGCCCAGTCGATCCCGGCGGTCACGCCACCAGGGGGTTCTTCGGGAAGGATAACTCTGGCAGACTGCAAGCCTGCCTCCTCGCTGCTAGACCCAGTGGGGAGGCACCCTCATGCGGTGCCGGGACGCGACTGCCGGTTCGCTCACTGATCGGCGCTCGGAGGCGCACAGCCCTGTCGACGGTCGGCACGTCCCGGGTAACCACCAGGCCTCGCAGCACTCACAGTGGACATCAGCTGTGTCAAGCGAGCCGGGCAATGGCCTGGCGGCACCTCGGGTGCATCAGCAGCCTCACGGCCACCGACACAAGGATGGTGCACCAGTGAGCCGGAGCCCGGCCGCCGCCGCACGGCGGCAGCCTCAGGGCAACAGCAGTTCCGTGCGGTATCGCGGGGCCAGGGCCTGCGACTTGGCGATGAACGCCGCCTGAGCCGCCTGGTCAAGCCCGGGCGGCGGCTCGGTCCGGGTGGCGACCGGCTGCCCGACCTCGAGGAAGAACTGCTCCTGCCCGGACGGCGAGCACAGGCACAGCAGCCGCGCGGGCCGGCCGGACGCGTTGGTGAAGGCGTGCGGGGCGTTGGCCGGCACGTTGACGGTCTCGCCGGCCCGGGCGACCATCCGTTCGCCGCGGAAGGTGAGCTCCACCTCGCCGTCGAGCACGGTGAACATCTCCTCGAAGTCGTGGCGGTGCGGAGGAGGCCCGCCGCCGGGAGGAACGTGCATGTCGATGAGGGTGTACCGGCCAGCGGTCTGGTCCCCGGTCAGCAGAATCGTGTAGGTGTCACCTACCAGGCCCAGGTGCGTGAGCGCCTGGTCGCCGTCCGGACGGGCCACGGCCAGCGTCCGCCGCGGGTCGTCCGGCGGGATCGCCGGCTGCGGTGCGGTATCCGGGCTGTCGGTCATCGCGATGCTCCTGGTTCCTGGCGGCCTGACGCCTCATGTGACGGGCTGGACGCTGAAGCCCGGCGAGCCGCATGACCCTCCCGGACAAGATGCGGACGAATTCTTCCGTATAAGCCACACTAGTGCAGGACCCCGACCCAGGAGGGCCCAAAGAGGAACTTTTCGTCCGGTTAGGAGAGCGGATGGCAGGCCGGCCCCTGCGGCGCCCCCGGCGCGACGCCGAACTGAACCGCGAGCGCGTCCTGGACGCGGCCGCCTCCCTGATATTCCGCGAAGGGCGTCACGTCCCGCTCGCGGACATCGCCGCCGCGGCCGGGGTCGGCGTCGGCACGCTGTACCGCAGCTACGCGGACCGCGAGGCCCTGCTGCACGCCCTCGAGTACCGTGCCTACGGCCTGCTCAACCACATCCTCGACGAGATCGAACGCCGCGACCTGCCCGGCCTCGACGCGATCCGGCACTACCTGGAGCGCACCCTCGACGTCGGCGGCCAGCTGATCCTGCCCCTGCACGGGGCACCCCCGCTGGTCAGCGCCCAGGCCGTGCAGGCGCGGCGGGAGATCAACCGGCGCCTGGAGGGCTTCATCGAGCGCGGCCAGGCGGACGGCAGCATCCGCGCGCCGGTCAACGCCACCGACGTCATCGTGTTCAGCGCGCTCACCACCCAGCCGCTGCCGCACGGTCCCAACTGGCCGCTGATCGCCGGACGCCAGCTCGCGATCTTCGTGAACGGGCTGGCCGGGAGCGGCCCAGCCGGGATGCCGGGCCCCGCGGTGACCCGCGACGACGTCGAGACGGCCTTCGCGCTCCGCACCGAAGCACCGGACCCGCCTCCGGTTGTGCGGTGACTGGCATCTCGCAAGCCGGGCTGTCATCGGCCTGCGCTCCTGCCGGTAGGGGGGGTTTCGACAGGCCCCCCGGCGATTGAGTCCCGGCATAGACGGCAGTCGTGGTCAGGGCAGTGAGTGACGCCCTGGTCTCCGGTGATGGCGATAGTCGCGGCGGCGAGCGTCTGCCTCGCAGGATAGGCCCGCCACCGCGAGCCGCCAACCAGCGCAGTGCGCGCCAGGGGGTGAAGCGCCGGCTCCAGCCGCGGGAATCCCTCGGAGCAGGATCCGACTTCGAACGTGGCCGTCTGGCCGCCGTCGCCTCTGGCCCAGCGCAGGAACAGGCGGCGTCCCGACTGCTGTTCAGCCACGTGGAGCGCGGTCATCCGGTTGAGGCCCACTCCGATGAGGAGGATCAGGCCCATGCGGGCGGCCAATTCGCGGACCGGACCGTACACGTCGGCGGGGCTCTGCGCCGCGATCAATTCGTCCGCCAGCGGTCCGAGCGCGGCGAACGAATTGAGCGGATGCTCGCCGCGTACGGCGTCGGCGCGGCTGATCAAGGCCGCTGGAAACACGCCGAGACCAGGATTGATGAACCCGCACCCGGGGGTGTAGGTCGCGCCCTCAGGCAGCGGCGGCCCGGGAGGGAGTGTGTCGTAGTCGATACCGTTGCGCGCGGGCCGCAAGGCGGCGGGGGCGGTCACGCCGAACTGGGGCTCAGTGAAGGCTGGCACCATCACGGTGCGGCCGCGCGCCAGCAGCACATCCAGCAGGGCGTCGGCTCCTCCGGCGATGGGGGCCGCAAAGGACCGCAGCGAAGCGTGCACCATGAGCGGGCGGTCCGGGGGCGCCAGTTCGTCGGCTGCCTGGGCGAGGTGGTCGGCCTGGATCATCGTGACTCTCCAGATGAGGACGGCGGTAGCGGGAGGTTCAGGCGAGGTGAAGGGCGTCGACGATCCGGCCACAGCGGAGTTCTGCCAGCGCCTCCTGGGTGGCCAGGGTCTGTGGGTGATCTTCACCTAGGATCCGGCGGCGATGGTCGAGCACGCTTGAGTAGCGGGTCTCCGCTTCCGGGATCCGGCCGCGGCGCGCCGTGACCCAGGCGAGCTCGTGGCGGGTGAGGATCGTGTCGGGGTGATCCTGGCCGAGGATCTGCAGGCGCAGGGCGTAGAGCTTTCGGTAGGCGGTCTCGGCCTTTTTCCATTTGCCTTGCCGGGCGGTGATCCAGGCGAGTTCGTGCAGAGTGGTCAGCGTCCTCGGATGCTCGGCGCCGAGGACCCGGCGCCTGTCCATGAGGACCGCGCGGAAGATCTCGCGGGCTTCGCCGAGCCGGTTCTGGTCTTGGTTCGCGATCACCCAGGCGAGCTCGTGGCGGGTCAGCGTGATCCGGGGATCATCCGGGTTCAAGACCCGGAGGCTGTCATCGAGGGTCTTCTGGTAGCCCTGTTCGGCCGTGGCCCAGTCCTGTCGGCAGGCGGCGATCCAGGCGAGTTCGTGACGGCTGTCGAGGACGTCTTGATCCCTGGGGCCAAGCACCCGCAGCCGAATCTGGAAGACGTCCCGGTACAGGGCTTCGGCCTGGTTCAGATCGCCGCGGTCTGCGACGGCCCAGGCCATTTGGTGTCGCACGCGTAGCACTGCGGGGTGCTCGTTCCCCAGCACGGGGCCGTGGGCAAGGGCGCGCCCACACAGGATGCTTCCGGCCTGGCTGGCCCCCATGTGGTTGAAGGCGTTCGCCATCCGGGCTGTGACGTTCATGAGCAGGCTGAGATGCTCTCGGTCCACTCGCTCGGCCGTGGTCTCCAGCAGGCTTAGCAGGTGCGGGCCGAGCAGCAAGTATTGCGGCCAGGCCGCCGGGTGATCGAAGGGCAGCCTGGCCGTGCTGGCGGCGAGCAGATCGATCGCGGCGTTCCGGATCCGCGCGGAAGACGGATCCGAGTCCTCCAGGCTGGCCCGGCCAGCTTCTGTGATGGCGGCATGGAGAGCGATGCCACCCTCGGTGTACTCAAAGACGCCGATATCCGCCAGTTCGCGCAGCGCCTCAACGGCTCCGCCCCGGGCTGCCGGCGCAATGCCCTGGGGGGCGGCGAGCAGGCCAGTAAGGGAGTCGGCACTGACCAGGCTGGCTGGGATTGTCGTAGGGGCGTAGCAGCTGGCCAGCTGCAGCACCGCCCGGGTCTGAGGGATTCCCTGTTGCGCCAGGCCATCCAGCGAGAGCTCCAGGGCGCGGGCGGTCATCGTCTCCCTGGGTGCGGCGGCATGACGTTCGCGCGCGTCGGGGTCCGTCCTGGCCGCCTCGCCGAAGGCCCGTTCGTAGGCCGTGAACGTGGCCCCTCGAGCAGCCCGTGAACGCAGGTAGGTTCCCGCCAGACGCAAGCTCAGCGGATGCCTGCCTAGGCGCTGGGCCAGTGCTCTGGCCTGGTCCTCGTCACCCGCTGCCGGGGCCAGTTCGAGCAGCATCTGAGCGGCGTCCGCCTCCCGCAACTGGCCGATCGTCAGGAGCTGCGCCGCCCCCCACATTCGCCGATCGGTCTCCCGGCTGGTCACCAGCGCCAGACCGCGCGCAGATGAGCGCACCCAGCCCGTCAGATCCTGAACCCCGGCCGGAGAGTCCCCGGCAGTCAGCACCCGGGGATCGTCGGCCTCGTCAAAGACGAGCAGCCAGCTGGGGCTGGCATTCTCGAGCAACCGCCAGAACCGGTCCGCGGCGTCCGCTGCGCCCCGCGCGATGGCCTCCACGTCATGCGTCCGGCCCAGTTGCTGTGCCACCGCCGTCAGCCCCTGCGACAGCGTGACCGGATCGCCAGCCAAGATCCACCACACCTGGTCACCCAGCGCCTGGGCGCGGTTGGCCAGCGCTGCGGCCACCGTTGTCTTGCCGGTGCCGCCCGGTCCGGCGAGCACAGCGGGGCCTTGCCGTGGATCGTGCGTCAGCGCCGTCAGCGCATCCAGCAGCTTGGACCGGTCGTTCCCGCCTGTGTGGCCGGGGACGTACCGCTGGATCTCCGGTTGGTCAGGCCCACCGTCCTGGCCGGACGCGGCCTGGTCCATCGCGTGGCGGATCCTGGTCCTGACGTCGTCGTCGGTGACCTGGGTTCTGATCGTTTCATCGACCAAGCCGAGGTAGTCGGCGAAGGCTTCGCCCACCGTCTCCTGCTGGAAACGGTCCGGGGCCGGGAAGGTGTTGTCGTCGATGTTCACGGGGTGTCCTCCTTCCGCGAGACTGGTGCCGGGCATGGCGCCGGATCGATCCGATAGTCCTGGCCGAGGTTGGCTCTCAGCCGTTTCCTCGCGTGAGAAAGGTTCTGCCGGACGGTGCCGGGGGTCTTGCCGAGGAGATCGGCGATCTCCTTGGCGTCGAACTCAGCGATGATTAACTCGATGACAGCGCGCTGGGTCGGTGGCAGCGTGCTGAGGATCTGTTCCACCCACTGCCAGTCCTCCCAGGCGTTCGGGCCATCATCGACGTAGCTCCCGGGCGTCTGGTGCCTCTCGATCTCCCGGCCGCGCACCCGCCGCTTCTGCTGGTCGTAGTAGGTGTGCAGGACGGCTTTGCGAACCCACGCCCTGGGGTTCCTCAACCCGCCCAACGTGTTTTTCTCGAGCATGCGCACGATGACGTCGTGAATCGTGTCGTGGGCGTCCTCCGTGCTCGCGCCCATCGCCATCAGCACCTTGAGGTAATGCAGGTAATGGTGTTTCCAGAAGGCCTCGAAGTCGAACCGCAGGTTTGGCCCGGGCGTGGGCGCGGCCTGTCCAGCCGCTTCTTCTCGCTCCACCGCTCTGCTGCCTCCGATCGGCCGAATGACATCGAGCCTCCTGGTTGTCGCCTCAACCAGGTAGGCGGTTGACAAGGCTCCGCCGTGAAAATCGGCTTGGAGATCTCTAGCGGTCCGGATGGCGGCGCACCCGCTCACTCCAGGCGAGCGCCGTGGTGAGGACGGAGATCGTCACGATCACCGTGATGACGATCGAGTGGGTGATCATGGAGGAGTTGATGATCGCGGCGGCGATCGCGGTCACCACGCTCGGGGCGCGGCCAGCGGCCTGGCCGGGCCCGCCGGAGGCCGGAGCACGCCCACCAGGCCGAGGCGCAGAGAGATCTGTGCTGGTCGTGCCGGGGAGGTTCGGGTTGAGCGGCTCACCGGAGCTGGCGGGCTCAGTCTCATCAGGGTCCACGGCAAGTACCCCTTTCGCGCACGGGGATGAAAGTCTTCATCTCCTAGGCGTCTGCGACGGGCTTCAGGTGAAACTCGCAGCTCAGGGTGACGAGGACCTCCCCCGCTGACCTGACGTCCACGGCCAGGGCCCCGCCCCAGCAGGTGGATGTCGTCTGGAGTCTGGCGACGGGCCGGTACCGGAGGTCGCGATAGTCGCTTCCATGACGCCTGTCAACGTGACCAAGCCGAACACCGCGCGTATGTACGACTACTGGCTCGGCGGCAAGGACACTTCGAGGCGGACCGGGACCGGTTATCTGGCGCCCGCCCCGTCGTCTTACTCAGGAGACCCGGCCCCGGGACATCTTGACGCAGGCTCCGGCCTAGGAAGAGGCAGCGCGATGACGACGCCACTGACCACCCTGGACGAGCGGTTCAGCGATCCGGCCGCGACCGCGACCAGCTGGGACGAGACCAGCAAGGCCCTGCAGAGCGCCGAGCTGTTCTGGATCTCCACGGTCCGGGCCGACGGCCGCCCGCACGTCACGCCGCTCGTCGCCGTCTGGGCCGGCGGCGTCCTGTACTTCTGCACCGGCGAGTCTGAGCAGAAGACCGTCAACCTGAACGCCAACCCGCACGTCGTCCTGACCACCGGATGCAACAGCTGGGACGCGGGACTGGACGTCATGGTCGAGGGGGACGCCGTCCGGGTCACCGACGACGCCACGCTCGGCCGCCTCGCCCAGGCCTGGACGACCAAGTGGGACGGGCAGTGGCACTACGAGGTCCGCGACGGCGCCTTTCACCACCCGGACGGCGACGAGGCGGTGCTGGTGTTCGCGGTAGCGCCGGCCAAGGTGCTGGCCTTCACCAAGGGCACGTTCAGCCACACGCGGCATCTGTTCTGAGACCCGGCCGGCATGACACCTCCCCTTAGGTACATCGGCATGACAACATCCCTGGGGTACATCCCCTGTTAAGGGGGATGCTGTTGGTACGGCGGATGTGGAGGGAGTACCGGAGATGATCCGTTACCGTGGCGCGGTCGCCGGGACGGCGAGCCTGGCCCTGGTCGTGGGGGCCGTGACGGCCGCCGACGCCGCTCCCACCCTCGCGGCTACCCGGGCCGGCGGCAGCTGCACGGCCGGCGCGCACACCCTGTCCCCGCCCGGCTCCCGGCTGTACCCGGAGACCGGCAACGGCGGGTACACCAGCGTGCACACCTCGGTAAGCCTGGTCTACGACGCCGCCAGCAACCGCTTCCTGCCCGGCAACCACGTCACGCTGACCGACCGGGCCACCCAGTGCCTGACCAGCTTCAGCCTGGACTTCGAGCGCCGGTCGGTGAACAAGACGGCCGGCCCGGACATGACCGTCACCTCGGTCCGGGTCAACGGCCGTGCCGCGTCGTTCAGGTTCGTCCAGCCGACCTATCCCGGCGACCCGCACGGGCAGAACGACCCTGACCCGCGCGCCCACCAGGCCTCCGAGCTCAACCCGGTCGGCGGGCCGGCGCACAACCCGCTCCCGCCGGCCTGCACCCCCGAGCTGACCTCCACCAACCCGGCCACGAAGTACTCCGGGAACGGCACCCCGTGCCCGGCCAACAAGCTGGTCATCACCCCGTCGGCGCCGATCCGCGGCGGCGCCGCGTTCCGGGTCACCGTGGCCTACACCGGGCGGCCGGGCGTGCACAACGACGGGGACGGCACCACCGAGGGATGGTTCCGGTCCAACCAGCCCCAGGGTGACGGCGGCTTCGTGACCACCGAGCCGGTCGGCACCGAGGACTGGATGCCGCTCAACGACTACCCGACCGCCAAGCCCAGCTACGACTTCCACGACACCGTCGCCGCGGGCAAGACCGTGCTCGCCAACGGCATCCTGGAGGGAACCCGCCGGCACCCCGCCAGCGCGCAGTTCCCGCACGGCTCGGTGACCTGGCACTGGCACTCGGCCGCCCCGGTCGCCAGCTACCTGGTCGAGGACAGCATCGGCAGCTTCGACCTGACCAAGCGCACCGTCCGCGGCATGACGTTCTACCAGGCCCAGGCCAGCTCGCTGAGCGCGGCGCGGAAGGCGAAGAACCGCCTGATCATGGACAAGCAGCCGGACATCACCCGGTTCGAGAGCATGTTCAGCGGCCCGTTCCCGTTCACCTCGGACGGGGTGGTCGTCGGCCGGCCGTCCGCCTCCTTCGAGGAGGAGATGCAGACGATGATCACCTTCGCGGGCGGGGAGATCGACACCGACACCCTCTACCACGAGAACATGCACCAGTGGTGGGGCGACCACGTCACCGAGCACGGCTACACCATGACCTTCTACAAGGAGGGAATGGCCACCCTGGCCGAGTTCCTGTTCGCGGCGCGGAAGGCGCAGGGCAAGGCGGGCGGCCCGGGCACCGCGGCCGGCCGGCGGGCCTTCCAGCGCAGTCTGGACGCCACGTTCGCCAGCATCTACGCGAGCAAGGACGGCTTCTGGGGGGTGGCACCGTCCAACCCGACGGCGTGGGGACTGTTCAGCGGCTCCTCCACCTACGATCGGCCGGGCATCGCTTACGTCGCGCTGCGGCAGATCCTCGGGCACGCGAACTTCACCCGGGCGCTGGAGCAGATCCAGCGCCAGTACGGCGGGGGCTCGATCACCGAAGCCCAGCTGGAGGCGGCCTTCGGCCGCTGGCTGCCGACCCAGAGCGCCGCCTGCCACCAGCGGCTGGGCCAGTTCTTCACCGAGTGGTTCGACACCACGTACCCGCCCGGCGGCGGAGCCGCCCGGCCGCACATCACCGGCCCCGGCCTGGCCGGCCCCGGCTTCTACACCAGTAGCTGCCCGCGCTCGTAAGCACCTCGCCGGCCCGGCCGTGAGGTGCTTACGGCCGGGCCGTAAGCACGCCAGCGTCCGGCCGTAAGCACGCCAGCGGCCCGGCCGTAAGCACGCCAGCGGGCCGCCCGTGAGCTCCCGCAGCGGCGGCCCGGCCGGCCTGCGGCGATTCATTCTGGAACGGTCTTGGATACCTCTTGACCTACCCTTTCCATGAAGTTACGTTACGGGATGAATTAAGGCTTGTATCAAGCCCTGACAACGGTCGGCGCTGGATCCGTGTCATTCGGCCGGGCCTTTCAGCAACGGCTGCTCAGCGGCGCCCCGCAATGGCTCTTCACAGGCAGGAGTAGCCCATGAGCCCAACGAACGTGCTCCGGTGGTCGGCATGGCGGCGGACCTTGGTCCTCGGGATGGTGGTGACGCTGGCGGCCGCCTTAGCGCTCGTCGCCGGGCCGCCGGGCCGGGCCGCCGCGGCGTCGACCCTGCTCTCCCAGGGTGCGCCCGCCACCGCCTCGTCCACCGAGAGCGCCGCCTACCCGGCGTCGGACGCCGTGGACGGCAACACCGGCACCCGCTGGTCCAGCGCCTTCTCCGACCCGCAGTGGCTGCAGGTCGACCTGGGCGCGACCGCCTCGATCACCTCGGTCACCCTGCAGTGGGAGGCGGCGTACGCCACGGCCTTCCAGATCCAGACCTCGCCGGACGGCACGAACTGGACCACGATCTACTCCACGACCACCGGCACCGGCGGCACGCAGACCCTCAACGTGACCGGAACCGGCCGCTACGTCCGGATGTACGGCACGGCCCGCGCCACCCAGTACGGCTACTCGCTGTGGGAGTTCCAGGTCTACGGCAGCCTGAGCAGCGGCAGTACCTGCGGCACCGCGGACGCCGCCCTGAACCAGCCCGCCACCGCGTCCTCGACCGAGAACGCCGGCACACCCGCGGCGGACGCGGTCGACGGCAACACCGGCACCCGCTGGTCCAGCGCGTTCAGTGATCCCCAGTGGCTGCAGGTGGACCTCGGGTCCAGCAAGACGATCTGCGGGGTGACGCTCAACTGGGAGACCGCCTACGGGAAGGCGTTCTCGATCCAGACCTCGCCCGACGGCACCAACTGGACCACGATCTACTCCACGACCACCGGCACCGGCGGCGTCCAGGCCCTCACCGTCTCCGGAACCGGCCGCTACGTCCGGATGTACGGCACGGCCCGCGGCACCCAGTACGGCTACTCGCTGTGGGAGTTCGACGTGTACACCACCGGCAGCGGCGGCGGCACCGGGAACACCGTGACCGTGACCAACCCCGGCAGCCAGAGTTCCACCGTCGGCACCGCGGTCAGCCTGCAGGTCCACGCGACCGACTCCGCGTCCGGCCAGACGCTGACCTACAGCGCCAGCGGGCTTCCCGCCGGGCTGTCCATCAGTTCGGGCTCCGGCCTCATCTCGGGCACGCCGACCACGGCGGCCACCACGAGCGCCACCGTGACCGCCACCGACACCACCGGGGCGGCCGGGACCGCCACCTTCAGCTGGACCGTGGCCACCGGCGGCAGCGGCGTGTGCCCGGCCCAGTCGAACACCCCGAACTTCGGCCCGAACGTGGACATCTTCGACCCCAGCATGTCCAGCGCGTCCATCCAGTCCACGCTGGACTCCGTCTTCAACACGCAGAAGCTCAACCAGTTCGGGACGCAGCGCTACGCCCTGCTGTTCAAGCCGGGTACCTACAGCGCCGAGGCCAACATCGGCTACTACACGTCGATCCAGGGCCTCGGCCAGAACCCCGACGACGTCACCATCAACGGCGACGTCACGGTGGACTCGTTCGACGGGACCGGCAACGCCACGCAGAACTTCTGGCGGTCGGCGGAGAACATGGCCATCAACCCGTCCGCCGGGTCGGACCGCTGGGCCGTGGCCCAGGCGGGCCCCTTCCGCCGGATGGACATCCACGGCGGCCTGGAGCTCTACCCGGCCAGCTACGGCTACGCCAGCGGCGGCTACATCGCCGACACCAAGGTCTCCGGGCAGGTCTCCTCGGTGTCCCAGCAGCAGTGGTACTCCCGGGACAGCAACTTCGGCAGCTGGTCCGGCTCGGTCTGGAACATGGTGTTCTCGGGCGTGAACGGCGCCCCCGCGCAGAGCTTCCCGACCCCGCCGATGACCACCCTCGGCACCACCCCGGTCTCCCGGGACGTGCCGTACCTGTACATCGACTCGAGCGGTAACTACCACGTGTTCGAGCCGTCGCTGCGGACCAACGCGTCCGGGCCCAGCTGGGCCAACGGCCCGACGCCGGGCACCTCGGTGCCGATGAGCCAGTTCTTCGTCGCCGACCCGTCGATGAGCGCGGCCACCATCAACACGGCGCTGTCGGAGGGCTGCAACCTGCTCTTCACCCCGGGCGTCTACAACCTGAACCAGACGCTCAACGTCACCCACGCCAACACGACGATCCTCGGGCTCGGCTTCCCCACGCTGATCCCGCAGAACGGCGTGAACACCATGCAGGTCGCGGACGTCGACGGCGTCCGGGTCGATGGCCTGCTGTTCGACGCGGGCACGACCAACTCAGCGGCGCTGCTGACCGTCGGCACGGCCGGCTCGACGGTGAGCCACGCCAGCAACCCCATCTCGGTCCAGGACACGTTCTTCCGGATCGGCGGGGACATCGCGGGCCAGGCCACGGCCAGCCTGGTCGTGAACGCAAACGACACCATCGTGGACGACATCTGGGCCTGGCGCGCCGACCACGGCAACTCGGGCACGGTCGGCTGGACGACCAATACCGCGGCCAACGGAATGGTCGTCAACGGCAACAACGTCGAGGCGACCGGCCTGTTCGTCGAGCACTACCAGAAGACCGAGGTGGCCTGGAACGGCCAGAACGGAAAGGTGATCTTCTTCCAGAACGAGATGCCTTACGACCCGCCGAACCAGGCGGCCTGGATGAACGGCAGCTCGAACGGCTATCCCGCGATCGCCGTGGCCAGCAACGTCACCTCGTTCGGCGGCTGGGGTCTGGGCAGCTACTGCTACTTCAACGTCAACCCCGCCGTCAACTCGGCCATGGCCTTCCAGTCGCCGACCGGCTCCGGGATCGCCTGGCATGACCTGCTCACGGTCTCCCTCGGCAACGTCGGCACGATCAGCCACGTGATCAACACGACCGGGGCGGTGACGCCCACCAACACCACGCCGAGCACGGTGACCAGCTTCCCCTAACCATCCCTCCCCCACGCGCCGCCGGCCGGCCCCGCCCCCTCCCGGGGCCGGCCGGCGGCCGCCATTTCCGGGCCCGTTCCCGCTCTTGACGCTCATCGACGCCAGGACTAGCCTCCCGAATCAAATAGGAAACTTTCCTATTTGTATTCATGATGGTGTGGTCCGCCGCGCCCGGCGCGGCACGAGGCAGAAGGATCCGCGCATGAGACGACGCTCCCCCCTCCGGACGGTCCTGACCGCCGCCGCCACCGCCGTGGTCACGGCGGCCACCCTGGGCGCCACGGCCACGGCGGCCAGCGCCGCGCCGGCCAGCGCCACCGCGGCCCCGGCCAGCGAGCCGGGCAGCCGCCCGCTGCCCGCGCACGTGTTCTCCCCGTACTTCGAGACCTACGACACCACCGACGGCGGCCTGGCCGCCCTGTCCCAGGCGTCCGGAGCCCGGTACCTGGCCCTGGCCTTCCTGCAGACCGCGTCACCCGGCTCGTGCACGGCGTACTGGAACGGCGACACCACGCAGCCCATCTCCGCCTCGTCCTTCGGCGGCGACATCGCCGCCATCCAGGCCCGCGGCGGCAACGTCGTCCCGTCATTCGGCGGCTACTCGGCGGACACCACCGGCACGGAACTGGCCGACAGCTGCACCAGCGTCCCCGCGATCGCCCGGGTCTTCGAGCAGCTCGTCACCACCTACCACGTGCCCCGGATCGACCTGGACGTGGAGGCGGACTCGCTGACCAACACCGCGGGCATCAACCGCCGCAACGAGGCCATCGCGCAGACCGAGGCCTGGGCCGCGGCGCACCACCGCAGCGTCCAGTTCTCCTACACGCTGCCCACGTTCGCGACCGGGCTGACCCCCGCGGGGCTGGCGGTCCTGCAGAACGCGGTCGCCGACGGCGCCCGGGTCAGCGTGGTCAACATCATGACCTTCGACTACTACTACGGCACCGCCCAGGAGATGGCGACCGACACCGAGACCGCCGGGGCGGGCCTGGTCAGCCAGCTCCAGACGCTGTACCCGGGCGCCAGCCCGGCCCGGCTGTGGCACATGGTCGGCGTCACCGAGATGCCCGGCATCGACGACTTCGGCCCGGACGAGACGTTCACCCAGGCCGACGCGGTCACCGTGGAGCACTGGGCGCGCAGCCACGGGCTCGCCGAGCTGTCCTTCTGGGCGCTGCAGCGCGACAACGGCGGCTGCCCGGGCACCAAGGGCGCGGGCAACTGCTCCGGCCTGACCCAGCCGGCCTGGTACTTCAGCCACACCTTCGAGCCCCTGACGCGCTGGTAGCCGGACCTCCGCCGCCCGTCCGCCGGGCAGCAGCATGGTGGCAGCATGGGGACCAGCCCCGCTGACTCACGGCGGACGGGCGGACGGAGGACCTGGGTGCCAGCGGACTACGCGAAGATCCGCGACGAGAACGTCGCCCGCTACGGCTGGGACACCGCCGTGCTGGACCTTCTCGGGCACCTGTACAGCGAGCGGACCCACTTCATCTTCGAGCTGATCCAGAACGCCGAGGACGCGGGCGCCACCACGCTGGCCTTCGAGCTGTTCGGCGACCGGCTGGAAGTCCGGCACGACGGCCGGCCGTTCACCGAGGCCGACGTGCGCGGGCTCTGCGGCGTGGCCCAGAGCGGGAAGTCCGGGGACCTGACGAAGATCGGCCAGTTCGGCATCGGCTTCAAGTCGGTGTACGCCTACACCGCGACCCCGCGGGTGCACAGCGGCGCCGAGCACTTCCGGATCGACCACTACGTCCGGCCGTCCCCGGCGTCCCCGGCGGAGAACTCAGCGGACCCGGCCGAGAGCCCGGCCGGGGACTCCCCCGACACCCTGTTCGTCTTCCCGTTCGACCACGACGCGGTGCCCGCGGCCACCGCCGTCGGGGAGATCTCGGCCGCCCTGACCCGGATCGAGCCCGCGACCCTGCTGTTCCTGCGGAACATCACCCGGCTGCGGGCCCACGGCGTCCAGATCACCGACACGCTCATCGAGCGGCGCACCCAGCCGCTCACCCCGGTGTCGGCGGCCCTGACGGGCCGGCGCGTCACGCTCACCCGCAGCCGCACCCGCACCCCGGGCCGGGGCGCCGGCCAGGACCAGCCGTCCGGGTACGCCGAGGACTGGTTCGTCTGGGACCGCCCGCTCGACGACCTCGGGCACGCCGGCCAGCGGGTCGAGCTCGCGTTCCGGGCCGACACCGCGCACGACGTCCCCCGGCTCGTCTCCCGGGACGGCTCCCCGCTGGTGGTGTTCTTCCCGACGCAGAAGGAGACCTTCCTCGGCTTCCTGATCCAGGGCCCCTACCGGACCACTCCGGCCCGCGACAACGTCCCGGGCGACGACCCCGCCAACCAGGCCCTGGCAGGCGCGACGGCCGCCCTGCTCGTGTGCGTGCTGCGGGAACTTCGCACCAGCGGGCTGCTCACGGTCGGGGTCTTGGCAGCGCTGCCCCTGGACCCGGCGCGGTTCGCGCCGGGCTCGATGCTGCGCCCGCTTTTCGACGCGGTGCGCACGGCCCTGACCGAGGAAGACCTCATCCCTGCCGCTGGCGGCGGCTACGCGGCGGCGCGGAACCTGAAGCTGGCCAGCCCGGCGGAGCTGGGCGAACTGCTGAGCCCCCGCCAGCTCGGGGCGCTGTTCCAGACGGACCACCCGCTCGCCTTCGCCCAGCTTCTCCGCAACGAGGACCGCTCCCCCGCACTGACCCGCTACCTGCGCGAGGAGATCGGCGTCGGGGAGGTCACCCCGGCCGACCTGCTCACCAGGGCCACCAGCGGGTTCCTCGAGGCCCAGCCCGACGAGTGGATCACGCGGCTGTACGGGTTCCTGTACTCCGAGCCCGACCTGTGGCGGGACCCGAGGATCCCCGGAGAGCCGGCCGGCCCGGCCCGGACCCGGCCGATCATCCGGCTCGAGGACGGCCGGCAGGTCGAGCCCTTCGACTCGGCCGGCCGCCCCGCGGCCTACCTGCCCGCCGACTACGAACCAGGGCCGGCCGGGACCGGCTTCCCCACCGTGCGGCGCGCGGTGGCGGACGCCCCGGTGGCCCGGGCGTTCCTGGAGGCGCTGAAGTTCACCGAGCCGGACATCGTGGCCGAGGTGCTGGAGATCATCCTGCCCCGGTACGCCCAGGCTGGGGGGGACAGCGGGGTCGGCGGGGACGGCCCGCTGGCCGTGGCGGCCCTCGACCCGGCCCAGCACGCCGCGGACCTCGAATGCATCATGCGGGCCCTGGACGAGGCGGACGCGACCCGGCGCCAGCGGCTGCTGGAGCAGCTGCAGCGCACGGCGTTCCTCATCGCGGAGAACGCCGCCACCGGCGAGCAGCGGCTGCTGCCGCCCCCGGCGCTGTACCAGCGCAGCCGGGACCTGGAGACCTACCTCGACGGGAACCCGGACGCCTGGTTCGCCGGGGACACCTACGGGCCGTGGCTGGCCCAGCTCCGCGGCATGGGGGTCCGCGACCAGGTCGAGGTGGCGGCCCGGGCGCCCGGGCCGCTCGGGCATGTCCTCCTCGTCGCCGGGTTCGCCCGGCACGAGCGGGGCCTGGACGGCTTCGACCCGGAGGCCCGGATCGACGGGCTGGAGTTCGCGCTCCAGCACTCCGGGCCCGCCCGCGCCGAGTACGTGTGGAACGTCCTGCTGGCGCCGAACCGGCGGCTGGTCGGC
Organism: uncultured Actinomycetes bacterium; assembly: GCA_963844695.1. GTDB lineage: Bacteria > Actinomycetota > Actinomycetes > Streptosporangiales > Streptosporangiaceae > RYN-230. The sequence continues at coordinate 56,791 of CAWJPL010000021.1, read as the reverse complement.
GGGGTGGTCGAGAAGTCGGTACGCGAGCAGTTCGCCGACTCGACCCGGGAGAACGTCCGGTCGTCGATCGGCCTGGCCGCGGCGGGCGAGGCCTGGCTCCCCGGTCCGGACGGGAACTTCCACCCGCCCGCCGACCTGTCGCTCGACGACCTGCCGCCGACGTTCGCCCGGGACGAGGGGCTGGCCCAGGCGCTGGGCATGAGCCAGCCGGTGGTGTCGCAGGCCAGCCGCAGGCTCGGCGTCCCGGTCGAGGTCCTGTGGGGGCTGAGCGCGCACCCGGACCTGGTCGCCGGGATCGAGCGTGAGCTTAAGCTCCGGTCCGCCGGGCGCAATCCGCTGGACGGCGGCCCTGCTGCGGGCGAGGGGTAAGCGGTCTTCTGGCCGGCGGTAAGACCGTCCGCGGCCTCAGCGCAGCACCTCGACCAGCAGCACCCAGGCGTTGATGGCGGCGATGACGATGGCGAGCACGAACGCGACGGGCAGCCAGTAGAGGCCGCCGCCGTGGCCGGTGGCCAGGGTCGCCCCGCTGAGCAGCAAGGTCACGGTCAGCCCGGCGGCGGTGACCAGCCGCAGCACCAGCGGGAAGCCGATGGCCGCCTGCTGGCGGCTGGCCAGCAGCGCCCGCACCGGTGAGGTGGCGCTGCCCAGCCCGCACAGCAGGATGAACGTGACTAGCGTCCAGCGCGGGATGCCCGGGGTCAGCCCGACCAGGCTGATGACCAGCACGATCAGCAAGGCGGCCAGCGCCTCGGCCGCCCGGCCGGTCAGGAAGTTCTGGCCCTCGCGCTTCTCGGTCTCCAGCACGGTCCTGATGTTGACGCTGAGCCCGACGAAGATCAGCCCGCTGAGCGCCGCGGTGGCCCCGGCCGCGGCGAGGAAGAGATCACCCCATCCTTCGGGGCTGTACCCGGCGATCATCGGGCCTCAGGGTGGGTCATGATGCTGCTCTCTGGCCGCAGGGCTCCGGGCGTAGGCCGGCCGCTTGGCCCGAAGCCTAGCGGAGGACGTCCCGGTGCAGCAGTTCCGTCACGGTCAGCATGGTTCCGGGACCTCCCCGATCTGGGCCAGTCCCTGCCGAGCCCGGGCCGCGACAGCCTCCACGTCCCCGCGGCTGGCCGCCGCCCGGTCGATGAGCGCGCCGCCCAGGCAGACGGCGTGCGCGCCGGCTGCGCGCCGGTCCGCGCCGGTGACCGGCGCGCCCACGATCGCGGAGGTCCCGCTGAACACGAAACCACGGCCGCGCTGGTAGCACCCGGCCGCCAGGGTCTGGGCCAGGGCGTCGCTCCAGCCGACGCTGACCGGAGTCCCGGCAGGCAGGCCGAACCGTTCCGCGGCGGCCGCGGTCACCGTTCCGCGCGGCTCCCAGGCGGCGGCGATGGGCGGGCAGGCGTCCGCGGGCCAGCCGCACGCCGCGAGTACTTCCGCCGCCGGCGCGAAGTCGCTCACCCGGCACAGGCCCTTGGACGACCACGGATCTGAGACGGGGCTGCCGGTGAGCTGGAGGCCGAGCAGGTCCTTGGGCTGCAGCAGCCACCGGGTCCGGGCCCGGGTGGCCGGCTCGTACCGGGCCAGCCAGAGAAGCTTGGCCGGCATGTTCGCCGCCGACCATGGCAGGGCGGTCCCGATCAGCGGCTCGGGATCACCGAACCGGGCCTCCAGTTCGGCGGCCTCGGCGGTGGCCCGGGTGTCCTGCCAGGTCAGTGCCGGCCGGACGGGCAGGCCCGCCGCATCCACCGCGACCAGGGTGGGAGTCTGCCCGCACAAGCCGACCGCGCTCACCGCGCCAAGGTCGGCCCCGGTCTGCCGCAGCGCCGCGGCCAGCGCGCCGGACCAGGCCAGCGGGTCCTGCTCCACGAGGCCGGCCGCGCCGCGCACCGTCGGGTAACCCGCGCTGGCCACCTGGGCGCCGCTCTCGCCGACGAGGCTGACCCGGGTGGCCGAGGTGCCCACGTCGACGCCCAGGTAGAGCGGGCTAGGCAAAGCGGGCCTCGACGGCCCCGAGCGGCCCGAAGTCCGCGCGGACCGTGTCCCCGGGCGCGGCGAACAGGTGACCGGTGCAGGTCCCGGTGCTGACGATGTCGCCGGCCCGGACGGGGCGGCCGTGCTCGCCGGCCCAGTTGAGCATCCAGGTCAGGCTGGTGACGGGGTGGCCCATCGCGGCCCGGGCCTGGCCGGATTTGACGTACTGGCCGTTGAGGTACACGTCCACCCCGGCCTGGCTGAAGTCGGTGGCCTGCCAGTCACGGACCCCGGTTCCGGTGACGAGGGCGGCCCCTCCGCCGTTGTCCATGGACGATCCGAAGTACCCGCTGGCCCCGTACCAGTCGGTGAACACGGTGTCGCCGAGTTCCAGCGCGGGGAGCAGGGCCTCGACGCCCGCCCGGGCGTCCGCCTCGGTGTAGGGCGCAGGGCGGGACGGGTAGTCCAGCGACAGCCGGAACGCGAACTCGCACTCGCAGTTCCGGTAGTTGATGAACAGGCCAGGCGGCAGCAGCGTCCCGCTGGGGAAGATCGTGTCCCGGTAGATGATCCCCGGCGAGGGACCCGGCACTCCTTCCGCGCGGCGGATCTCCTCGCTGGCCGCGCCGATCTTCCAGCCCGCGCCGGCCCGGCCGCGCCGCTGGTCGAGCGCCAGCATGACCCGCAGCACCGAGGGCCAGTCCCTGGTCCGCAGCCGCTCGGGCAGCTGCGCGGCGCGGTGCTCCAGCCGCGCGGCCGCGATGATCGCCGCCACCTCGCCGACCTCGGCGGTGCTCAGCGGGGTGGCCCGCGCACACGGCGTGGCTCCGCCGGGCGGCGTGGCGCCGTACAGGGGCCGGCCCCGGTCGGTGAACACCTGGTCCCCGTCCATCACTGCCCCCTGAACTCCGGCTTCCGCTTCCCGACGAACGCGGCGATGCCCTCTTTGGCGTCGTCGGTCGCGTACAGCACCGCTCCCACCGCCTGCTCCAGCTGGAGGCCGGCCGCGAGCGGGGCGTCGCCGCCCTCATGCAGCAGCGTCTTGGCCATCCGGACCGCGACCGGCGCCGCGGCCGTGATCCGGCCGGCCAGGACCTGCGCGGCCTCCAGGGCACTGGCCGACTCCCCCGTCCCGAGAGCCAGCCCCCACGACACGGCCTGGGCCCCGGAGATGCGCCAGCCAGTCATGATCAGCTCGGCGGCGCGGACCGTGCCGATCAGGCGGGGCAGCCGCTGCGTGCCCCCGCCGCCGGGCAGCAGCCCGAGCTTGGCCTCCGGCAGGCCGAGCTGCGCGTCGTCCGCCGCGACGATGAGGTCACAGCAGAGCGCGAGTTCCAGCCCGCCGCCCAGGGCGTACCCGTGCACCGCGGCGATCACTGGTTTCGGGCACTCGATCAGGTGCTGCTGCACGGCGTTGCCAGTGGCCATGAAGTCCCGGTAGTCGAGCACGCTCAGGCCCACGTAGTGCTCGATGTCGGCACCAGCCGCGAAGGCCCGGCCGTTGCCATGCAGGATGGCGACCCGCGCCTGCGGCGAGGCGGCGAACCGGGCGAGGTGCTCATCGAGGAGCCGGAACGAGTTCGGTCCCAGCGCGTTGAGCTTGGCCGGCCGGTTCAGGGTGATGAAGGCGACGCGGCCGGATTCCCGGTAGAGGACATCGTCGTCAGCCTCGGCCACGCCATCCCCGATTCATCAGCGGACCGGTCTTCGCGGGAGCGCGACGGACCGGTCTCAGCGGGAGCGCGATCCGCCGGCCTGGCCCGCCGGGACCGGCCGGCCCCGGCGGAGGCGCGGGCCGGTGCCGTCCTCGTCGCTTCGCTGAATGAGTTAGTCTTTTCGTTCATCGGAACGTTAAACCATCTGACGAAACAGGGGCAGGCTAGCCTCCCGGCCGCGACCGTGTCAACGGGCCGCCCTCCCCCGCCAGCTCGGGCCGCTCCCGCGCTGCGGCTCGCCGCGCGGCGAGCCTGGCGGCCGATCAGGAACCGGCCGCCCAGGCCGTTGACGGTGCCCAGGCCGTTGACAGTGCCCAGGCCGCAGGTTTAGCGTCGAGCGCGTTACATGATTTTTCCGCTCATCGTGCATTGATGTCAATCAGTGGAATTCAGATTCCGCTGAAAGGAATAGCCATGGGCAGACCGGCTGGGGTACCGCCGTCGCCCACGGCGCTGCACCAGCCCTCGTTCGTCACCCTCGGTGAGCTCGTGGCCGGCGTCACGGACGGAAGCCGGGTGGGCGTCGGGGGCGCCCTGCTCACCCGGCTGCCCCTGGCCGCCGTGCACGCACTGGCCGCGCGCCAGCCCCGCGACCTCGTCTACGTGAGCTGGGGCGGCGGCCTCCCGCTGGAGATCCTGCTCGGCGCCGGGGCGGTCTCCAGGATCGTGTTCTGCTTCTCCAGCCTGGACATCTTCGGGCTGGCCCCCCTGTTTCGCCGGGCGGTCGAGGAACGGCAGGTCGTGATCGACGAATGGCCGGCCTACGCGTTCACGGCCCGGCTCGAGGCCGCCAAGCAGAACCTGCCCGCCATGCCGTTCCGGCTGCCCGGCGGCAGCGACCTGCTGGCCGGCCAGGAAGCCGTCACCTGGCCGGGGCCGGAGCAGGACCCCGCCGTCGCCGAGGCCAGCCGGCTGGACCTGGACGTGTTCCTGTTGCATGCGCAGCGCGCCGACGCGGCGGGCAACGTGGAGATCGCCGGGTCCCGCGGGCTGGACACCACAGCGGCGTTCGCGGCGCGCCAGGTTCTCGTCACGGTCGAGGAAGTCGTGCCCACCGGCCTCCTGGGCACGCTGCGGAACTCGTTCGTGCTGCCCCGGCACTTCGTGCACGCGCTCAGCGTCGTACCGGGCGGCGCGTACCCGGCCTCCTGCCTGCCCAACTACACGGCCGACTTCGCCCGGCTGGCGCAGGTCACAGCCGAGTCCCCGCCGCCGCCCGCGGTGCCGGACCCGGCCGAGATGACGCGGCTGCGGGAGGCGGCGGCGCTCACCCATGACGAGGTGGCCGCGGCGGTCCGGCACGTCGCTGCGGTACACCGTGCCCGGAGCGCCGCACCGGAGCCCGCGAGCGACGGCGGACCCGCCACCCCGGATGAGCCGGCCAGCGTGGACGAGCTCATGGTGTGCTGGCTGGCCCGCCAGCTGACCAGCGAGTCGATCTGCGCCGCCGGGGCCGTCTCACCCCTGGCCGCCACGTCCTACCTGCTCGCCAAGGCGACACACGCCCCCGGCCTCGCCATCCTCATGACCAGTGGCGGGCTGCTGGACGTCGCGGTGCGGCCGATGCTGCTCAGCCTCGGCGAGGCGCTCGACGTGGCCAGCGCGGTCGCGCAGTGCGGCGGGGAGGACTCTTACCGCTGGTACTACCAGCAGGGCCGGGTCAGCTGCGAGGTCGTCACCGCGGCCCAGATCGACCGGCGCGCCCGGACCAACAACGTGGAGGTGACCAGTCCCAGCGGGCGCCGGGTGCGCCTGCCGGGCCAGGGTGGCCTGGCTGACGTGGCCGACCTGCACCAGAACTTCATCCTCTACCTGACCCGCCAGTCCCCGCTCTCGCTGGTCGACTCGGTCGAGCGGGTCAGCGCGGGCCGGTCGCTGTACGGCGCGGACGCGCGGCGGCACGCGGGGCTGCGGCCCGGCGTGGTCCAGCTGATCACCAACCTCGGGGTGTTCGCCTATTCCGAGCTCCGCGGCGAACTGGTCCTGCAGAGCCTGCACCGGGGAGTCAGCCAGGCCGACCTGCGCGCGGCGACCGGGTTCGAGCCCGCCGTGGCCGACGACCTGGCCGTGACCGAGGAGCCCTCGCCAGAGGTGCTCCGGGTGCTGCGCGAGGAGATCGACCCGCTGGAGATCCGCCGGCTGGAGTTCGCCCCCGCCCGGGAGCGGGCCGGGCAGCTGGCCGCGTGCATCGCCGCGGAGCAGGATCTCATTGACCGGGCCCGGTACCTGAGCCTGGGGCACGACGGCGCGCGGCAGGTAAGGGAGTGAGCACGTGGTGATGCGCATCGCGGTCGGGCAGGCCGCCCGGGCGACGCATGAGTACCTGGCGTTCGCCCGCCAGATCGGCGCGGCAGGCGTGCAGTTCAACACGCCGGACCTGCCGGGTGAGCGGCGCTGGGAGGCGGGCGACCTGATCGCACTGCGCGAGCGGGTGCAGTCCTACGGGCTCCGCCTGGAAGCGATCGAGAACCTGCCGAACAGCTTCTACACCAGCGCCATGTTCGGGCTGCCCGGGCGGGACGAGGAGATCGAGCACGTCATCGCGACGGTCGCGAACATGGGCCGGGCCGGTATCCCGATCCTCGGCTTCCACTGGATGCCTACCTCGGTCTGGCGGACCGCGGTGGCTCCTGACGGCCGCGGTGGCGCGGTGGTGTCCGCGTTCGACCTGGACCTGGCGCGCCGGCCCGGCCGGGCCGGTGACGTCTACGTCGCCCGGCGCGACCGGCGGGTCGAGGACCAGAAGGACTCCTGGACCCGGGGGGCGCTGTTCGACCTCCCCGGCGAGCGGGACGACGCGGCCATGTGGGCCTCCTTCGAGTACTTCATCCGCGCGGTGGCGCCCGCCGCCGAGCAAGCCGGCGTCTGCCTGGCGGTGCACCCCGACGACCCCCCGGTCGGCGAGCTCGGCGGCGTGGCCCGGATCTTCCGCGACGTCGGGGCGCTGCGGCGGGCGGCGGACTTCTGGCCAGGTCCCGGCTTCGGTATCGAGCTGTGCCTGGGCACCGTCTCGGAGATGGGCGGTGAGCAGGCGGTGCTGGACGCGATCGGCTACCTGGCACCACCGGGCAAGATCGCCTACGTCCACTTGCGGGACGTGCGCGGCACCGTGCCGTCGTTCACCGAATGCTTCCTGGGCGAGGGGAACTACCACCCGCCGACCGTGCTGCGCGCGCTGCGCCGCGGGGGGTTCGACGGGTTCATCCTCGACGATCACACACCCGCACTGGTCGGCGACTCGCCCTACGGCCACCGCGGCCGCGCCTTCGCCCTCGGCTACATCCAGGGGCTCATCGAGATGATGGAGCTGGACGACCGCCAGCCCGAGGGGGCCCGGTGACCGCCGGCCCGGTCCCGGACGGCGCCCCGCTGGGCCGCGCGCTGATGGCCGGCACGGTCTCGGTGGTCATCGGCGGGAGCGCCGGCATCGGCCTAGCCGCCGCCTGGACCCTGGCCCGGCACGGGTCCGCGGTCGAGCTGGCGGCCATCGACCCGCCCGGCGTGGACCGGGCGGCCGGTGAGATGCGGGACGCCGGGCACGAGGCCCGCGGGACCGTCCTCGACGTCGCCGACCCCGGGCAGATCGCCAGCTTCATGGCCGGGGTGGCTGACCGGCACGGACGGCTGTCGGTGCTGGTCAACTCGGCGGGTATCCAGCGCTACGGCACGGCGGAAACCACCCCGGTGTCGGTGTGGGACGAGGTGCTCGACGTCAACGTGCGCAGCATGTTCCTCGCCGCCGGGCAGGCCGTGCCGCTGATGCGGCGGGCCGGCGGTGGGGCCATCGTGAACGTGGCGTCCGCACAGGCCACCGCGACCCAGCGCAACGTGGTCGCGTACACGGCCAGCAAGGGCGCCATCGTCGCCATGACCAGGGCCATGGCGGTCGATCATGCCCCCGACGGCATCCGGGTCAACTCGGTCAGTCCCGGGTCGGTCGACACGCCCATGCTGCGCGCCGCCGCCCGCGACGTCTCCGCCGAGGACCCAGACGCCGTCATCGCGCAGTGGGGCTCCCTGCACCCGCTCGGCCGGGTCGGGGCTCCGGCCGAGATCGCCGACGTGATCCTGTTCCTGGCCAGCCCGCTGTCCTCGTTCGTGACCGGAGCCGACCTGCGTGCCGACGGCGGCGTGCTCGCCGGGGTCGCGCTCCCGGCCCCCGCCATCACCGACACCTAGCCCGGCCCCTTCCATCCACCCCGCTCGTCCCGACTAGTGCCTGCCCCGCGCAGGCGGAGGTATGTCCCATGCCAATGTCAACGGAGAGATTCCTGGTCACCGGCGCCGCGGGCTGCATCGGCGCGTGGGCGGTGCGGCTGCTGCTCGACGACGGCGTGCCGGTGGTGGCCACCGACCTGAACAGCGACCTGCGCCGCTTCGAGCTCATCTCGCAGGGGCGCGGTGGCGGCCGGCCCGAATTCGCCGAGCTGGACGTGACCAGCGGGCCCGACGTCGCGGCCCTGGTGGCCGACCGCGGCATCACGCACGTCGTCCACCTGGCCGGTCTGCAGCTCCCGTTCTGCGCCGCGGACCCGCCGCTCGGGGCCGCGGTCAACGTGGTCGGCACCGTCAACGTATTCGAGGCCGTCCGGGCCGCAGGCCGGGCCGCCGGCCTGGCCTTCGCGAGCTCCGCCGCGGTCTACGGGAACCCGGCCGCGCACCCCGCGGGGCTGGTCGCGGACAACTCCCCGCTGCTGCCGGACTCCTTCTACGGCGTGTACAAGGCGGCCAACGAGGGCACCGCCAAGGTCTACGCGGCCCAGCACGGGATCGGCTCGGTGGCGCTCCGGCCGTTCATCGTCTACGGTCTCGGCCGCGACCAGGGAATGACGTCGGACCCGACCAAGGCCATGCTCGCCGCGGCCGCCGGCGTGCCGTTCCGGATCAAGTTCAGCGGCAGCATGCTGCTCACCTACGCGCCTGACTGTGCCCGCGCCTTCATCGCGTCGGCCCGCGCCGCCGCCGGGTCGGGGGAGGCCATCAGCCTGAACGTGCCGGGGCGCCGGGTCGGCGTGCCCGCGCTGGCCGGGCTCATCGACGAGATCCTCCCGGGCACCGGGCAGCTCATTACGTGGGACGACAAGCTCATTCCGGTGCCGTCGCTGCTCGCCCCCCCGGCGATCTACGACGCGGTCGGCGACGTCCCCAATGCCGCGCTGGCCGACGGGGTGGCCGAGACCATCAAGGGCTTCCAGGACGCCCTGGCCGCCGGGCTCGTCTCCCCGCCGCAGCCGTGACCGCCGACGCCCCAGGACCCCTGAGCCACCTCCGGGTGCTGGACTTCACCGCGCTCGTGCAGGGCCCGCTGGCCACGCAGATCCTCGGCGACCTCGGCGCCGACGTGGTCAAGATCGAGCGCGCCGAGGGGGAATGGAGCAGGCACTGGGGCATCCTGGACGGGCACACCCACGGCCAGACCGACTCTTTCCTCGCCTTCAACCGCAACAAGCGCAGCGTGACCGCCGACCTGAAGGACGAGCAGGCCCGCGAGCGGATCCTGGCCCTGGCGCCCGGGTTCGACGTGGTGGTCGAGAACTTCCGGCCGGGCGTCATGACCCGCCTCGGCCTGGGCTACGACGCGTTCGCCGAGCGGAACCCGGCCGTCATCTTCGTCAGCTCCTCCGGCTACGGCCAGACCGGACCGTACGTGACCCGCCCCGGGCAGGACATGCTCATCCAGGCCCTGACCGGGATGCTGTGGCTGACCGGCCGGGGCGCAGATCCGCCCACCGCCGCCGGCATCGGGATCGCCGACCAGTACACCGCGCTGCACATCGTGATCGGCATCCTGGCCGCGCTGGAGCACCGGCGCCAGACCGGTCAGGGGCAGCGGGTCGAGCTGGACCTGTTCAGCTGCACGATCTCGGCCCAGCAGCAGGAACTGACCTATTACCTCAACCACGGTTCCATCCCGCCGCGCCCGGCGGAGAACCACGGATCTATCTGGGCCACCGCGCCGTTCGGGCTCTACCCGACCGCGGACGGCGGGGTCGCCATCGCCATGACACCGTGCCCCATCGTCGGCCGGGCCCTCGACCTGCCCGGCCTGGCCCAGTACGACACGAACGCGCTCATGCTCGAGCACCGCGCGGAGATCTACGCGGCCCTGGCCGCCCGGCTGAAGACCGGGACCACCGCGCACTGGCTGGAGGCGCTGCTCGCCCACGACGTGTGGTGCGCGCCGATCCAGGACTACGACGATCTGGTGCAGGACCCGCAGGCGCTGCACAACGGCATGTTCTGGGAGGTGCCGATCGGTGACGGCGGCCAGTCCTTCCGCACGCCCGCCTCGCCGTTCGTCTTCTCCGCGACACCGGTCGCCATCCACCGCGGCGTGCCGGACCTCGGCGCGCACACCGGGGAGATCTTCGGCCAGGAGGACGGCTGATGCCCGCCACGGGAGCGCCCGGGGAGGTACGCGACCTGAGGCACGGGATATATCAGCTCCCGACCGACTATCCCGACGTGTGCAACGCCCCGCTGTGGACGTACCTGCTCGCGGGCACCGGCCGTTTCGGGCTGGTCGATCCTGGCATCGCCAGCACCAGGGAAGCGACGCTCACCGCGGCCATCCAGCAGGCCGGCTTCGCTCCCGGTCAGGCGGACGTCCTGCTGGCCACGCACGGGCACCCGGATCACTCCGGCGGCCAGGGCACCTGGCGCGGCGTGGCCCCGGCCGCGCGTATCGCCGCACCCCTGGAGGACACCGCCTGGGTGGAGTCGTTCGACAAGCAGTGGACCCGTTTCTGGGCCGACTATCCAGGGATCATGGACCTGCGTGACACCCGGGACTTCCTGGCCGGCCTGTGCCGTCCGGAGCCGCGCGTGGACGTGCTGCTCCGGGACGGGGACACGGTGACGGTGGGCGGCCACCCGCTTAGCGTGGTCGAGACCCGCGGGCATACCTGGGGACACTGTGCCTATTTCGACCCGGCCAGCGGGGCGCTGTTCACGGGCGACGCGGTGCAGGGCCACGGGACCCCCAGCTGCGACGGCACCTCGGTGTTCGCGCCGCTGTACCTCGACGTCGAGGAGACGCGGCGGGGCCTGCGGCGCCTGCTCGACGTCCCGTTCCAGCTGCTCTGCCCGGCCCACGTCGCGGCCATGCCGCGGGCCGAGGGCCTGGCTTTCCTGCGGGACAGCCTCTCGTTCATCGACGCAGCCGACCAGATCGCCCGGGAGATGGTCGCATCCCGGGGCCCGGAGCCGCTGCTGACCAGGGACCTCGCCGCAGCACTCGGCGAGACGGTGGGCACCAGGCCCCCGGTCTCGCCCCAGACCGTGGCCACCGCGCGGGCCCATCTGTACGCGCTGGCCAGAGAAGGACTGCTGGACGCGGCGTGGGTGCCACGTGCCAGGACATCGTGATGCGGAGTACCGGTGCGGCACTCACCCAGAACTGAGCCCGGGCCCGCGGCCACGCTGATGCTGCGTAACGACGATCTCCAGGTCACGATCCTGCCGGCCAAGGGCGCAGACATCTACGCGCTGGCCGACCGGCGGACCGGCGTGGACGTGCTGTTCAAGTCACCGTGGGGTATCCGGTCTCCCGGCCCGTGGCTGCGGGCCGCCTCGTCGATGGAACGCTGGGTCGAGGCCTACCCCGGCGGCTGGCAGGTGCTGCTGCCCAACGGCGGCGACGAGTGCATGGAGCAGGGCGTGACCTGGGGTTATCACGGCGAGGCGGCCCTGGTTCCCTGGACGGTGACCGGGACGGGTGACACCTGGGCCACGCTGGCGACCCGGCTGTTCACGGTGCCCCTGCGGATTGAGCGCGAGTTCACCCTGGATGGCCCGGTACTGCGGCTGGCCGAGACGGTCACCAACGAGTCGGCCGCCGACCTGGAAGTGATGTGGAGTCATCACCCCGCGTTCGGCGCCCCGTTCCTGGACGGCGGCTGCCTGCTGTCCGCAGGCTGCCGGAGCGTGCTCGCCGACGACGAGGCACCCGGCACACTGCTGGCCCCGGGCAGCCGGCATGCGTGGCCGCACGCCAGCACCGCCGCCGGGGACCCGCTCGACCTGCGCCGGATCCCCGGGCCCGGGGAGCCACGGGCCGTCCTGGCCTACCTGGGCGACTTCACCAGCGGCTACTTCGCGATCACCAACCCCCGGCTGCGGCTGGGCGTGGGGCTCCGCTGGCCGCTGGACACGTTCGGCCAGGCCTGGCTCTGGCAGGAGGTGATGTCCGGCGAGGGCTGGCCCTGGTATCAGCGGGCCTACGCCGTCGCGGTGGAGCCCGCGGGCACGATCCCGGGCCACGGCATGCGCGGCGCCCGGGCCCGGGGCCAGGCCGGCACCCGCTTCGCGGGCGGCGCGGCGCGGCAGGTGGTCCTGGAGGCCGTGCTGTTCGAGGGGGCCACCGCGGTGGCTGGCATCGGCGAGGGCGGCCGGGTCGAGCTGGCCTGACCGGGGCGACCGGACCCGGACGACCGGCCCGGGGGACCGCGCCGGGGGGACCGGCACCCAGCCCGGCCGGGAAATTCTAGAGGGAGGCGGAGAACGAGGATGGCAGGCTCATACGCGCGTTTCACCGGGAAGACCGGCCTGGTCACCGGGTCCGGGATGGGCATCGGAGCCGCGATCGCCCGGGCGCTGGCTGGCGAGGGCGCGGCGGTAGCCGTCGTGGACCAGGACGCGGCCGCTGCCGGGCAGGTCAGCACCCAGATCACCGAAGACGGCGGGCGCGCCATCGCGGTGGGCGGCAGCGTCACGGACGCCGCCGACGCTGAGCGGGCCGTCCAGGCCGCCGTGGACGCCTTCGACGGCCTGGACCTCCTGGTCAACAACGCGGGCGTGGTCATCTACGGCGTCCTGCCGGAGTACCGGGAACAGGACTGGGACACGGTGGTGGACACCAACCTCAAGGGCCAGTTCCTGATGGCCAAGTACGCCGTCCCGCACCTGCGCGCCCGCGGTGGCGGCGCGATCGTGAACATGGCCTCGGTCCAGGCGCTGGCCAGCCAGCGTGAGGTGGCCTCGTACGCGGCGTCCAAGGGCGGCGTCGTCTCCCTGACCAAGTCCCTGGCCCTTGACCACGCCCAGGACCGGATCCGGGTGAACTGCGTGCTGCCGGGCTCGGTGCGCACGCCCATGCTCCGGCGCGCCGCCGAGCTGGCCCCCGGTGACCCGGAGGAGACGATCGAGACCTGGGGCCGTATCCACCCCCGGGGGACCGTCATCGAGCCGGAGGAGATCGCCGCGGTCGTGCTCTTCCTGCTGAGTTCGGACGCCAGCGCGATGACCGGCGCGGCCGTCGTGGCCGACGCCGGCCTGACCGCGCAGGCCGCGTTCTGACCATGGTCCAGCTGACCGGGTCGTCGTGGCAGCACGAGCGGGGCCATGCCCCCATGGTGGCCACCGCGGCTGAGTACGAGCGGATCACCGGCGGCGCCGTCCAGGTCCGCTGGGAACCCAGATCGCTGAAGGAGTTCGGGGTGTCCCCGGTGGAGGACCTCGCCCGCCGCTACGACCTGGTCGTGATCGATCATCCGCACGTCGGGCTGATCGCCGCGACCGGGTGCGCGGTCCCGGTCGACGAGTTCGCCAGCGCCGGTGAGCTGCGCTCCCTGGCCGACCACTCCCCCGGCCGGTCCCACCAGAGCTATCACTACGACGGCCACCAGTGGGCGCTGGCCGTAGACGCCGCCTGCCAGGTCAGCGCGTGGCGCCCGGACCTGCTCCCCGAACCGCCCGGGACGTGGGACGACGTGCTCGAGCTGAGTCGGCGCGGCCGGGTGCTGTGGCCGCTGTGCGACGTGGACGCGGCGGCCAGCATGCTCACCCTGCTCGCCGGGCTCGGCTATCCGCTCACCTTCGCCGCGGGCCACGTCATCGACCGGGGCGCGGCCCGCCGCGCACTCGACCTGCTCCGTGCGGCCGCCCGGGCCAGCGATCCGCGCTGCCGGACGATGAACCCGATCGCCGTGCTGGACGAGCTGTCCGCCCGCGACGACTTCTGGTACGCGCCGCTGATCTTCGGGTACCTGAACTACTCCCGGCCGGGGCACCCCGGGCGGCGGGTCGTGTTCGGCGACATCCCCCGGTTCACCGCGGGCGGGGACCCGGCCGGCGCGCTGCTCGGTGGCGCGGGCCTGCTGGTCTCGGCGCACCGCCCGCATCGCGACGCGGCGCTCGGCTACGCCCTGCACGTGGCCTCGGCCGGCACCCAGCAGGGCACCTACCTGGCGGCCGGCGGTCAGCCCGCACACCACGCGGCCTGGTCTGACCCCGTCGCGGACCAGGCCGCGGGCGGTTTCTTCTCCGGGACCAGCCGGGTCATGGCCGCGTCCTGGACCCGGCCCCGCGCACCGGGCTTCGCGGCGTTCCAGAACGCGATGATCGAGCTTTTCGCCGACACCCCGCGGTGGCTGGCGGAGCCCGACCGGTTCCTCGACGAGCTCGACACTCTCTACGCCCGGCGCGGCGCGGCCGCTGGCGCGCCGGCCATCGGCGACAGCGGGTAAAGGTATCCTGCGGACTGACTGTAAGGCGGACGGAATTTCATGGTGACCGTACGAGACGAGCAGGCAGCGGGCTCGCGCGCCCCCGGATCACGGGCCGGCCGGCGGAAAAAGCCCGCGGCCGAGGCCCCCGCTGCGGGCGCCGCGGCCGGGCAGGCCCGCTCCGCCACGGGAGACGCGGCCGGGCGGGCCCGCTCCACCACGGGAGATCTGCTCAACCTCGTCGAGCAGCTGTCCAACTTCGACCGGATCGGGGTCACCCGCCTGGCGCGGCACCTCGACGTGCCCGTGCCCACCGCCTACCGGATGCTCCGGGCCCTGGAGCGGACCGGCTACGTCGAGCAGCTGGCCGAGTCGAAGGAGTACCGGCTCACCCTCAAGCTGTTCGAGCTGGGCAGCCGGGTCGCCAGCCGGACCACGCTGCGCGACCTCGCCGCCGTGGAAGTCGAGCGACTCGCCCAGCAGGCCGGGCTCGCCTCGAACGTGAGCGTGCTGGTCGGCGGCGACGTGCTGTACCTGGCCCAGGTGAAGACCGAGGAACTGCTGGCCGTCAACCTGACGCCCGGCAGCCGGGCCCCCGCGACGTGCACCGCGATGGGCAAGGCCATGCTCGCGGTGGAGTTCCGCGACGTGCGCTCCGTCGTCGGCCCGGGGCCGTACCCGCGCCGGACCGAGCACTCGATCACGACGTACGAGGACCTGGCCGCCGAGCTGGCCGCGATCCAGCGGGCCGGGTACGCGGTAGACCGTCAGGAGCTCAACCTCGGGGTGTGGTGCGTGGCCGCCCCGATCCTCGGCGTGCGGCAGACCCAGCCCGCCGCGGTCAGCGTCTCCGTGTACCGGCCGCAGCTCGACACGGCTGAGGAGGAACGGCTGGGCAAGCTGGTGATCGCCGCCGCCAGCCGCATCGCGGACCGCGTCGGCGGCCTGGGCAACATGGTCTCCTGGTAGCCGGCACCCGGTCGCCGTCTGCCCGCCGAATAACCTGTCTCCTGGCCCGGCCGACCTGAATCGGCACATGTTACTCTATTGACATTTAATTTCGCTCAACGAAAAAACTAATTCCGATTGCGCCTTCATGGCGTCCGGCGAGTAAGGGAGAGCACCCGGTGAAACTAGCGGCACTGTATCGGGGAGACGCTGACGTTCCTGCCCTCCACGTGGCGGCCGAGGGCGGGTTCGCTCCGGTGGACGAGCTCGCGGCGGCGGCCGGCGCGACCGATCTCGGCGGCCTGCGGGACGTGGGTGACCTCTTCGCCCGCGGCCCGGCCGCGGTCGGCCAGCTGCGCGAGCTGGCGGCCGGGGCCCAGGCCAGCGTCGACCCGGCCAGCACCCGGTACGCGCCGCCGGTGCTCCGCCCCGGCAAGATTGTCTGCGTCGGCCTGAACTACGCCGACCACATCGCCGAGAGCCAGGCCCAGCGCCCGGAGCGGATCGTGCTGTTCGCCAAGTTCTCCTCCTGCCTGATCGCGCACGGCGAGCCGATCATCCACCCGGCCATCACCTCCGAGCTCGACTACGAGGGCGAGCTGGCCGTCATCATCGGGCGGCGGGCCACGGACGTCACCGTGGAGGACGCCCTCGGCTACGTCGGCGGCTACACGATCATCAACGACGTCTCCGCGCGGGACCTGCAGGGCGCCGAACCGCAGTGGATCCGCGGCAAGGCGCTGGACACCTTCGCCCCGCTCGGCCCGGTCGTCCTCGACGCGGCCGCCGCGCCGCCGGTCGGCGAGATGACCCTGCGCACCCTGGTCAACGGCGAGGTCCGGCAGGACGCCAGCTGCTCCCAGATGATCACCGGCGTGCCCGAGCTGATCTCCTACATCTCTCACGGCATCACCCTGGAGCCCGGCGACATCATCGCGACCGGGACGCCGTCCGGGGTGGCTCTGGGCATGAAGCCCCCGGTCTACCTGGCGCCGGGCGACAAGGTGAGCATCGAGATCCCCGGGATCGGCGAGCTGATCAACACCGTCGCCGCGCCCCGGTGAGCGACCCCGCCCGGGCCGGCGCGGCCGTGACCGCCGGCCCGGCCGTCCCGCTGGCCGCCACGGCGGCGATGATCACCTCCGCCCGGCTCACCGGTGGCCTCCTCGGCGACCTGGGTGATGGGATGCGGCCCGCCACCGAGCTCGACGCCTACCACGTCCAGGCCATCGCCCACCCGCTGCTGGAGGCCGGCGGGTACGGGCGGCAGGCGGGCTGGAAGATCGGCTGCACCACCCCGGTCATGCAGGAGTACCTCGGCATCGGCAATCCTTGCGCCGGCGCCATGTTCCAGGCGAACGTGTGGCACGGCGGGCACGCCTTCCCGGTGCCCGCGGCCGGCCGCCTCGGCGTGGAATGCGAGATCGCCGTGCGGATGGCCAGGGACCTGCCCCGCCTCGAGCTGGCGTACGAGCCGGCGGACATGCCCGGCGCGGTGGCGGCGTGCATGGCCGCGATCGAGGTGGTTCAGGACCGGTACGCCGACTACCCTTCGCTGGGCACCCCGACGCTGATCGCCGACGATTTCTTCCACTACGCGTGCGTGCTCGGCCCGCAGCTGGAGTCGTTCGACCCGGGCTCCCTCCGCGAGGTCAACGGGTCGATGACCATCAACGGCACCGACGTGGGCCATGGGACCGGTACCGACATCATGGGCGACCCGCTCGACGTGCTGTGCTGGCTGGCCAACAGTTGCGCGGCCTGGGGCACGCCCCTGCTGGCCGGGGACGTCGTCCTCCTCGGTTCCCTGGTCCAGACCCAGTGGGTGACCGCGGGGGACGTCGTCGCCGTCACCAACGAGCCGCTCGGCGAGGTCGCCGCGGAATTCACCGCCTGACGTCGAAGAGGTCCCGCGGCGGGGCGGGTGAAGCCTGGGCCTTTCCGTCCACGACCGGCGTGGCCCCGGACGCGAAGCGGTCGAGTTCCGCGCCCCCGACGACCCGGCCGGGGAACGGGTCGCCAGCCGTCCGCCGGGCCAGCCCGGCCACCGGAAGCTCCGCACCCGAGGCGGCCAGCACCAGGTTGCCGAACCGGCGGCCGCGCAGCACCGCCGGGTCCGCGACCAGGCACGCGTGCGGGAAGACGGCCCGCACGGTCGCGACCCGGGCCCGGGCGTGGGTGAGGGGCGGGCCGTCGCCCAGGTTCGCGGCGAAGATCCCGGCCGGTCGGAGCGCGGCGGCCGCCGCCGCCGCGAACTCGACCGTGGTCAGATGGGCCGGGGTGCGGGCCCCGGCGAACAGGTCGGCGACCACCAGGTCAAACGACGCGGCCCGGACCTCCTGCAGGACCGCGCGGGCGTCGCCGACCCGGACCCGGATCCGGGCCGCCCCGGCACCGCCCTGTCCGGCACCGCCCTGTCCGGCACCGCCCCGTCCGGCACCGCCCCGTCCGCAGCGGCCCGGCCGGCCGCTGTCCGGCGCCCTGGCTGGTCCAGGGGCAGCAACCGCCGGACCAGATCGACCAGGGCCGCGTCGACGTCCACGGCCAGCTGCGGGGATCCGGGACGGGTCGCCGCCACGTACCGGGCCAGGGTGAGTCCCCCGCCGCCGAGGTGCAGGACCCGCAGCGGCTCCCCGGCGGGCGCGGCCAGGTCGGCCAGGTGCCCGAGCCGCCGCATGTACTCGAACTCCAGGTACTCGGGGTCGTCCAGGTCCACGTGGGACTGCGGGATGCCATCCACCCGCAGGGTCCAGGCCCGCGGCCGGTCAGCGTCGGCCACGAGCTCGGCCACGCCCGACGCGACGTCCGCCTGGACGGCCAGCCCGGTCCTGGCCTGCTGCCGGTGGGGCATATCCCCAGTATCGCCCTACTTGATCGCAAACGGCGCGCGGCCCCGGGCCGCCTCGCCCAGACGCCGGACCGGGTGCACAATGGGGCTATGCGGCTTCCCTGGCAGGCGCGCGAGTTCGAGCGGACCTGCAGCGAGTGCGGCTATACCTGGCGGGTGCCCAGGTCGGCCCACCGGCGGCGGGGGGGAATCTCGGCCTACAGTCACGGCCCTCGCGGGCTCTACAGCGTGCCGGACAACGCCCAGGAGGTAGCGGCCAGCGAGGCCGTCAGCGCGGTGGACGCCGCCTACGCGCACTGCCCCCGGTGCGACTGCGACCGGTACGTCCAGCAGCCGGTCCGGTCCTGACCCGCGGGGATCTGGGTGTGCGGCCGCCCGTATCGTGGGCAGAGGGCTGTGCTTACCTGTCACCAGCCCTGAAATCATCAATCCCGGGGGAGCGTTCGTGACCGAAGCTCACGCTGACCTGTCCGGCGAGGAGCAGCGCCGGCGTACCCCGCCGGGCCCCGGCAACGGGAGTTCCCGCGCAGCGCGGGAACAAGTGGTGGACGCTGGTCGCGGTGTGCCTCGGCACCTTCATGCTGCTGCTGGACATCACGATCGTGAACGTCGCGCTGCCGGACATCCAGCGGGCCCTGCACTCGAGCTTCGCCGACCTGCAGTGGGTGGTGGACGCCTACGCGCTGACCCTGGCCGCGTTCCTGCTCACCGCGGGCAGCCTGGCCGACATGTTCGGCCGCCGGCTGCTGTACCTGATCGGCCTGGCCATCTTCACCACCGCCTCGGTCCTGTGCGGGTTCGCGGTCAGCACGCTGATGCTGCAGCTCTCCCGCGGGCTGCAGGGCGTGGGCGGGGCGATCATGTTCGCGGTCTCGCTCGCCCTGCTCGCGGACGCGTTCCGCGGCCGGGACCGCGGCACGGCGTTCGGGGTCTGGGGCGCGGTGACCGGCCTGGCCGTGGCGATCGGCCCGCTGCTCGGCGGCCTGCTGACCTCCGGCCTGTCCTGGCGGTGGATCTTCTTCGTGAACGCGCCGATCGGCGTGGTCGCCGTCGTCATCTCGGTGCTGAAGGTCTCGGAGTCCCGCTCGCCGCACGCCACCCGCCCGGACTGGGCGGGCTTCGTGGTGTTCACGGCCGCGCTGGCGCTCCTGGTCTACGGGCTGATCGAGTCCAACCAGCGGTCGTTCACCGACGGCCTGGTGCTGGGCTGCCTGGTGGCCGCGGCCGTGCTGCTGGTGGCCTTCGTCTTCGTCGAGCGGCACATCGCGCACCCGATGTTCGACCTGAGCCTGTTCCGGCTGCCGACGTTCACCGGCGGCAGCGTGGCGGCGTTCGGCCTGAGCGCCTCGATCTTCGCGATGCTGCTGTACATCGTGCTGTACCTGCAGGACATCCTGGGGTTCTCGCCGCTGGGCACCGGGGTGCGGGTCATGTTCCTGTCCGGGGCCATCCTGGTGAGCGCCACGGTGGCCTGGCTGACGTCCAAGGTGCCGATCCGGCTGCTCATCGGGCCGGGGCTGATCCTGGTCGGGGTGGGGCTGCTGCTGATGCGCGGGCTCAACGCGCAGTCGGGCTGGACCCACCTGATCCCCGGGATGATCGTGGGCGGGCTCGGCGTCGGCCTGGTCAACCCGCCGCTGGCCTCCACCGCGGTGGGCGTGGTGCCGCCGGATCAGGCGGGCATGGCCTCCGGCATCAACTCCACGTTCCGCCAGGTCGGGATCGCCACCGGCATCGCACTGCTGGGCACCCTGTTCTCCAACAAGGTGGCCAGCGAGGTCCGGGCCGCCATCGCGGCGGTACCCGGCCTGTCCCATCAGGGCCCGAGGATCGCTACCGCCGTGCAGTCCGGCGAGATCGGCAACGTGATCGGCAAACTCCCCGCGCCGCTGCGGCCGAAGGTGGGCGAGATCACGCGGGCCGCCTTCACCACCGGCCTGAACCACATCCTGCTCGTCGCGGCGATCATCGCGCTGGTGTCGGCCGTGGTCTCGCTGGTGACCATCCGGACCCGGGACTTCGCCCAGCAGCGCTAGCGAGCCGGCCTCCTCGACCAGATGGAACTCCACCCGGTAGAGGAGCGTCTCGTCGGTGACCGGACCTGCGTGCGCCGCGCGCCTGCGCAGCGACTCCAGGTCCGGCTCCCCGGAGCGGCGCAGGTCGGCCGGGGTGATGGAGGCGAACGGCATCAGCTCCACCGAGTCGATCTCGATGCGGGCCGGGCCGACCGGGTACCGGCCGCCGGCTTTCACTTTCGGCCGGCGCCACAGGCGGAAGGACACGGTGATGTCGCCCGTGATCACATCATCGCGCAGGTCCCGGCTGAACTGCATGTGCCGAGGGTACGACCCGTCGTGCCGCCCGGCGGCCCGCGGGCCCCGCCCGGACTGACGGAGGCAGAGCCGGCCCTATCCTGGGCTCAGGGTCTTCGGATCGCGGGCGGAGGAGGCCAGCCATGGACGATCGTCCGGACATGCGGGCTTCGGACGCGGAGCGCCAGGACGTCGTGGAGCGGCTGCGCGCCGGGCTGGACGACGGCCGGCTGAAGATGGACGAGTACGTCGAGCGGATGGGCCGTGCGTACGACGCGGTGACCCACGGTGACCTCGCCCCGCTCTGCCGGGACCTGCCCGAGACCACCACCCCGGCCCCGGCCCGGCCGGTCGTACCGGCTCCCGCCCCGGTCCCGGCGCCCGCGCCGGACCACCGCGGCGTGTTCGCCCGCCAGCCCGCCGCGCTCAAGGTGCTGTGGACGATCTGGCTGGTGGCGGTGTCGGTCAACGTGGTGGTCTGGGTCCTGGTCAGCGGCACCACCGGCCACCTGCAGTATCCCTGGCCGCTGTGGGTGGCCGGCCCGTACGGCGCGGCGCTGCTAGCCATATCCGTCGCCGCCGCCCAGTTCCGCCGGGGCCGCGGGCCAGACAGCCCGCCGTCCCTGCCCCCCGGCCAGTCCTAGTCCCGGGCGGGGAGTTCCTGCGGCAGGCCGAACGTCGCGAACAGCCGCGGCTCGAGGAAGGAGACGATCCGCGCGATGCCCGTCCCGGTGCAGGTGAGCACCTGCACCGCGTGGGCCCGGTACACGCCGTCGTCACCGCGCTGGTAGACCGCGAAGGCGGGCTGGCCGTTGGCGGCGGCCGGGACCGTCCGCAGACCGCCGGGCTCGCCGAAGACGTGCACGGCCAGAAAGCGGCTGATCTGCGCATGGCCAGCGAACCAGGTGGGCACCGGCGGCATCTCGACCACGGCGTCGGCGCGCAGCAGCCGCATGAGGGCGGTCAGGTCAGCGTTCTCGAGCGCCGCCGCGTACTGGTCGAGCAGCGCTCGCTGGCCGGCGTCGGCCGGCTCGCGGATCTCGTCCGGCACGGGCGCGGCGTTCCGCAGGCCCGCCCGGGCGCGCTGCAGCACGCTGTTCACCGCCGGGGTCGAGAGCCCGAATAGCTCGGCCACCTCGGCCGCCCGCCACATCAGGACGTCACGCAGGATCAGCACGGCACGCTGGCGGCCAGGCAGGTACTGCAGGGCGGCGATGAGGGCCAGCCGCATGCTGTGCCGGGCGGTGACAATCGCGGCCGGATCCGCGGATTCGGCGCCGAGCAGCGCGTCAGGGAAGGGCTCAAGCCACGGCACTTCAGGCCGGGCCGCGTCCAGCGGCCCGTCCGGGTCGCTGGACGGGCCGCCCAGGCCCGCTGGCAATGGCCGGCGGCTGCGGTTCTCCAGCGCCCGCAGGCAGGTGTTCGTAGCGATCCGGTACAGCCAGGTCCGCAGCGACGCCCGGCCCTCGAACTCGCCATAGGAGCGCCAGGCGCGGACCAGGGTCTCCTGCACCTGGTCTTCGGCGTCGTGCACCGAGCCGAGCATCCGGTAGCAGTAAGCGAGCAGCTCAGGGCGCAGCGGATCGGTCAGCCGGGCGAACTCCTCGCCGCCCGGCGTCGCACCGGCCGCCGCTGCGTCCCGGCCGGGGCTACCGCCGCCCGGCACGCGTCCTCCCGGCTCTGCCGTGGCCGTTGATCGCATCACCGCTCCCCTGTGCCCGCCCGGTGCAGGCTTCCGTGACCTCGGCCGGGACTTCTCCCGGCACTGGTATAGATCCCGCGCGGCCGCGAAAGTCATCGGCCGGCGAGCGTCCGCCTTTCGGCCTGGGCGCCAGCAGTGAGTTTCACCGGCGGCCCGGATCTGTAGCAGTAAACGGGCCTGGCCTGCTGGCCCTGCCCTCGGCAAAGGAGATCGTCATCATGGTGAGCATCGCAGACAAGGCAGTTCTGGTGACCGGGGGCAACCGCGGCATCGGGCGGGCGCTGGTCGAGGAGGCCCTGAGCAGGGGCGCGAGGCGGGTGTACGCCGGCACGCGCCAGCCCTTCGCCCACCCGGACGGGCGCGTCACGCCGCTGACCCTGGACGTGACCAGCGCGGCGCAGATCCAGGCCGCCGCCGATCAGGTCGGATCCCTCGATGTCCTCATCAACAACGCCGGCGTCGCGCTGTACGACGACCTGAGCGACCCTGTCCCGCTCGAGCGGCAACTCGCCGTCAACCTCTTCGGCAGCTTCGCCGTGACCCGGGCCTTCCTGCCGCTGCTGGCCCGGTCGCGTGGCGCCATCGTCAACAACGTGTCCACGATGGCCCTCGCCCCCCTGCCCCTCACCCCCGCCTACGCCATCTCGAAGGCGGCCGCCTTCTCCCTGACCCAGTCGCTGCGCGCCATCCTGGCCGGACGCGGCGTCAGCGTGCACGCCGCGCTGACCGGCCCCACCGACACCGACATGACCCGCGGCTTTGACATCCCCAAGGCCTCCGCGGAGTCCGTCGCGCGGGCCATCTTCGACGGGCTGGAGAACGGTGAGGAGGACATCTTCCCCGACCCCATGTCGCAGTCCATCGCTGAAGGCTGGCGCAACGGTGTCGCCAAGACGCTCGAGCGCCAGTACGCGGCCATCGTGGATCAGTCCGCCGCCGCCTGAGCATGCGCATGCGGGGCCGCGCCCGGAAGGGCGCGGCCCCGCGTCGCTGCCCGAGGTCAGGACTTGGGCATGAGCACGGAGCCGATGATGTAGACGGTGGCGTTGGCCGTGGTCACGCCGCCGCAGACCACCTTCGCGCCGTTGACGGTGTAGGTGGAGCCCATCTTGCCCAGGGTCACCTTGGCGCCCTCCAGGGTCTTCTCCTGGCTGCCCATGGAGAAGTCGCCGGTAGTGACCTTCGCGCCCACCACGTGGTAGGTGAGGATCTTGGTCAGCTCAGCCTTGTTCGCGAGGACCTTGGTCAGTGTGGCCGACGGGATCGCGGCGAACGCGCTGTTCTCCGGGGCGAACACGGTGATGCCCTTCGCGGAGTTGAGCGTGTCCACCAGGTCCGCCTTCTTGACCGCGGTGACCAGGGTGGACAGCACCGGGTTGTTCGACGCGGCGGTGGCCACCGGGGCCGTGGACATGCCCGTGAAGCTGCCCGACCCGGAGGACGGGACCGCCGAGCAGGCCGGGCCGAACGGCTTCGAGGCCGTCTGCGCGGACTGGGTGGGCATGGCGGACGCGGAGGACGAGGACGGGGTGGCTCGACCCTGAGCTGGCCGAGGTGCCGCTCGAACCGCACGCGGCGGCGCCGAGCGCGAGACCAGCGGTCAGGACGGCGATGGCCGGGAACTTGTACTTCATTTCTGGATTCCTCTTTCATTTGGGTTGGTGAACCTGTCGGGCGGAGCAGGCGCCGGCGGCTACGTCACGGTCACCGTGACCGTGTCCCAGCCCGTGGCGCCGTTGGGGAAGATGGGCACGCGGCGGGAGGGCTGCGTGGCGTGGGAGCCGTCAGTGGCCCGGACCTGCAGCGTGTGCAGTCCGCGTGGGGCGTCCCACTCCCACACCCACTGCCGCCACGTGTCGACGCCGGGCACGGGCGCGAGCCGGGCCTGGTTCCACGGCCCGTCGTCCGCCCGGACCTGCACCGCGTCGATACCGCGGTGCGGCGCCCAGGCCACCCCGGCCACCGCGGTCCGGCCCGCCTTGACCTGGGCCAGCGGCCGGGGCACGTCGATCCGCGACTCGGTCTTGATCGGGGCGCGGGTCGAGTAGCCCCGCTGCACCCAGTAGGACTTCGCGGCCGCGAACGTGGTGATCTCCAGGTCCACGACCCACTTGGTGGCGGACACGTAGCCGTACAGGCCGGGGACGACCATCCGGGCCGGGAAACCGTGCGCGACGGGGAGGGGCTGCCCGTTCATGGCCACCGCGAGCAGCGCGTTCCGGCCGTCCATGACGGTCTGGATCGGGGTGCCGCAGGTCCAGCCGTCGGCCGAGGTGCTGAGGATCTGGTCCGCGCCGCGCTTGACCCCGGCCTCCCGCAGCAGGGCCGCGAGGCTGGCGCCCAGCCACCGGGCGTTGCCCACGTACGGCCCCCCGACCTGGTTGGACACGCAGGCCAGGGTGATGTCCGCCTCGGTGAGCGGCCGCTTCAGCAACTGGTCGAAGGTGATGTCCAGCTCCCGCTCGACCATGCCGTGCACCCGCAGGTGCCACTGTTCCGGCGGGACCTGCGGCAGGCTCAGCGCTGTGTCCACCCGGTAGAAGCTCCCGTCCGGCGTGGTGAACGGGCTGATCCCCGGGACGGCGAGCTGCGCGCCGCCCGGCGGCCGCGGCCCGGTGACCGCCGGGGCGGGAAGCGTGACGCCGGAACGCGCCGCGGACACGCTGAACCGGGACAGCAAGGCCCGGCCTGCCCCGGCTCCGCCCACCGCGAGGGCGGCGGCCCCGGCGGCGGTGAGGAGGAATCTCCGGCGATCGGGGGTACTGCCGGGACCACGGCCGCCAGGGCCATCACCGCTAGGGCCATCACCGCTAGGGCCGCGTCCGCGCGCCCGGCTGCCCGGGCCACCACTGGGCCCGCCACCACTGGGCGCCCCGCCGGACTGCCTGGTGACCCCGGACGGGACCACGCCTGGTTCCGTTGCGGGAATGACGCTCTCGCGCTGGCCGGGTGGCGCTGGCGCGGCGCCAGCCGACGCCGGAGCCAGTGCGGCGCGGACCAGCAGGACCATGACCAGCGCGCCGACCGCTACGCCCACGACCGTGGGTACCGCGTCGACCGGGCTGGAGACGGGGCGGGTCAGCACGGCCGCGACGCCGAGTGCCGCGAAAACGCCCAGCCCGGCCAGCCCGTAGCCGATCCGGCGCCGGGCCAGGATCCCGGTCACTATCGCGAAGAGCGCGAGGGTGACGTAGATCCCGGTCAGCAGGACGGTTTTGTCGTGGCTGCCGAAATGCACGATCGCGAAATCCTTGACCGGAATGGGGGTCAGGTCGATGGCCGCACCGCCGACGGCGATCACGGGTTCTCCCGCGATCCCGGTAAAGCCGGCCACCAGCTCGGCCACGCCGAGCGCGGCCGCCACGGCCAGCAAGCCGATGAGGCCGCCCACCACGATGGCGCTAAAAGCAGCCCGCGAACGCTGCGCGAATTTCTTCATCATCACCAGGCCATTCGGCCCTGGCGCTGCCTAAGATTGGCCGAACTGAATAAATCCTGGTTCTCAGCAGTGTTATGAGCGTCACACCAATCCGGGCGGCCGAGTGCCCCGAATAAACAGGCCGATCTGGTTAAGCTATTCACGTGAAAGCGCATGATTCGCAGGATTACCGGGCTGCCTGATGGACGATCCGTATGACCTGGAGCGGTTCGTGGCCGCCCAGGATGCTGGCGGAACCTTCGACCAGGCGGTGGCGGAACTGCACGCGGGCCGCAAGGTGAGCCACTGGATGTGGTTCGTGTTCCCGCAGATCGCGGGGCTCGGCCGGAGCGCCACAGCCCAGCAGTTCGCGATCTCCTCGCTCGACGAGGCCCGGGCCTACCTCCGGCATCCGGTGCTGGGCCCGCGGTTGACCGGCTCGGCCCAGGTGCTCACCGGCGTCGCTGGGCGCAGCGCGGAGCAGATCTTCGGCGGCCTGGACGCGCAGAAACTGCGCTCGTCCATGACCCTGTTCCACCGCGCCGATCCAGCCGAGCCGGTATTCGCCCAGGTCCTCAGCCAGTATTTCGGCGGCCAGCCCGACCCCGCGACCGACCGGCTGCTGGCGTAACGGAGAAAAGAAACGCTTCTGCGCCCGCGTGTTTGAGGCACTTGCGCCCGCCGCCTTGTTGAGGCGGATATGAAACGGCAGGGACAGGCCGCTACGCCTTCCGGGCCACGCCGACCCAGCCGGGCAAGGGCCTGGGCCTGACCCCGGGCCCCGGGCGCCACTGCGGGGTGGAGACCAGACCCGGCTCGACCAGGTCCAGGCCAGCGAAGTACGCGGCGACCTGCGCCTGGGTGCGGAAGGTGATCGACCCGGCCATGGCCTTGTTCATCATCGCGGCCCCGGCAGCCATCTCCTCCGCGTGGATGTCGGCGGCCGGATGGGACAGCGCCAGATAACTCCCTGGTGCCACCGCCTCCATCAGCATGGCCACGAGCTGGTCCGGATAGTCCTCATCCGGGATGCAGTGCAGCACGCCGACCAGCATGACCGCGACGGGCTGGCTGAAGTCCAGGGTGCGGGCCGCCACGGCCAGGATCGTCCCGACGTCGCGCAGGTCGGCGTCGATGTAGTCGGTCGCGCCCGCCGGATGGCTGGCCAGCAGCGCCCGGGCGTGGATGAGCACGATTGGGTCGTTGTCGACGTAGACCACCCGGGCGGATGGATCGGCGCGCTGCGCCACCTCGTGGGTGTTGTTCGCGGTCGGGATGCCCGTGCCGATGTCCAGGAACTGCCGGATGCCGGCCTCGGTGACCAGGTAGTGCACGGCCCGGCCGAGGAACGCCCGGTTGCTGCGGACGCCGGCCGTCACCGACGGGTCGGCGGCCATGAACTTCTCCGCCAGTTCCCGGTCCGCGGCGAAGTTGTCCTTCCCGCCCAGCCAGTAGTCGTAGACCCGCGCGATGTGCGGCACGTTGGTATCGAGCGGAACGCCGGTACCCAGCGGCTCATCTTCGTCTAAAGGCATGCCGACACCTTGCCATCCCGCCCGGGCCGCGCGCACCCTGCTCGATCTCCGTCCCTCATTGACCAGGCATGATGGTCCCGTGCCGAACCGGATCTTTATCGATCTCGGCCCGTTGCGTGAATCCCGCGGCTTCCGCCTGCTGTTCGCGGGCGAGTTCGTGGAGGTGTTCGGCAGCCAGCTCACCGCGGTCGCGATCCCGTTCCAGGTGTATTCGCTGACCCGGTCCTCGCTTCAGGTGGGGCTGGTCAGCCTGGCCCAGCTGCTGCCGCTGATCGCCGGGGCGCTCATCGGCGGCTCGCTCGGCGACGCCTTCGACCGGCGGCGCATCCTCCTGGTCGCGTCGGTGCTGCTCGCGCTGACCAGCGGCGGCCTGGCCGTCAACGCGGCGGCCGCGCACCCGTCGCTGGTCGCGCTGTACCTGGTCAGCGCGCTCGCGGCCGGCCTGGCCGGGGCGTCCTCCACGGCCAGCAACGCCTCGGTCCCCGCGCTGGTGGCGCCCAGGCACCTGGTCCCGGCCTACGCCTCCACCCAGGCGGTGTTCCAGGTGGGCTCGGTGGTGGGCCCCGCCCTGGCCGGGCTGGCGATCGGGGCCGTGCACCTGCAGTGGGTGTACGCCATGGCCGCCGTCATCTACCTGCTCACCGCGCTGGCCGCGGCGCGCCTGCCGCCCATCCCGCCCGCCCCCGAAGCGGGCCGCCCCGGTCTTCGCGCCATCGTCGAAGGGCTGCGCTACCTGCGCGGGCGGCAGGCGATGGAGGGCGCCTACCTCATCGACGTCAACGCCATGGTGTTCGGCATGCCGCGGGCGCTGTTCCCGGCGCTGGCCGTCTCGGTGTTCCACGGCGGGGCCCGCACGCTCGGCTACCTGTACGCCGCACCGGCCGCGGGTGCCCTGGTCGGCGCGCTGACCACCGGCTGGCTGGAGCGGATCAACCGCCAGGCGTGGGCCGTGATCGTCGCCGTCTGCGTGTGGGGCAGCGCCATCGTCGCGTTCGGCCTGGTCCACGAGCTGTGGATCGCGCTGGCGCTGCTCGCGCTGGCCGGCTGGGCTGACGTGCTCTCGGCCGTGCTCCGCTCCACGATCCTGCAGACCTCCACCTCCGAGGAGTACCGGAGCCGGGTCTCCGCCGTGCAGATCGCCGTGGTCACCGGTGGTCCGCGGCTCGGCGACCTGGAGGCCGGGGCCGTGGCGACCCTGGTGTCGACCCAGTTCTCGATCGTCTCCGGCGGCGCGGCGTGCATCGCCGGGGCCGCCCTGCTCGCCATCCTGCTGCCGGGCTTCCGCCGCTACGACCGGCGCCATCCGATTTCCCGGGACGAACCTGAACATCACCGCTAGCATGAGGCGCCATGCGCCCCATGGGTAGGTTTGGCGGGTTCCTGATCGCTGTTTCGGCCGGAGCGGCACTGACGGTCACCGGGCTGGCCGCGGCCACCGCCTCGGCGGGTACCACCGCAGGCAGCGCGGTCGGCACCGCCGGGCAGGCCCGGGCCGGCGCCCACCGCCTGCCAGACTTCGGCAATCCGGACGGCCACGCCGCCGTCGCGCCCGCCGGCGCCGCGGTGAACACGAGCCACCCGAACCGCGTCATCGGCACCGGCACGCCCGCGAGCTGCACTTCGGCAGCCGTGGTCAAGGCCGTGGCCCGCGGCGGCGTCATCACGTTCAACTGCGGCCCGAACCCGGTGACCATCACCATGACGGCCACGGCCAAGGTGGTGAACACCAGCCACCAGGTCGTGCTGGACGGCGGCGGGCTGGTCACCCTCAGCGGCGGCGGCAAGCGCCAGATCCTCTACATGAACACCTGCGACAAGAAGCAGAAGTGGACCACGTCAGACTGCTACGACCAGCAGTGGCCGCAGCTGACCGTGCAGAACATCACGCTGAAGAACGGCAACTCGCAAGTCCGGCAGACCCCCAGCGGCCAGTTCGGCGGCGGGGGCGGCGGCGCCCTGTTCGCCCTGGGCGGGCAGCTCAAGGTGGTCAACTCCCGCTTCCTCAACAACCGCTGCTACAAGTCCGGGCCCGACCTCGGCGGCGCGGCGATCCGCGCGCTGGCCCAGTACCGCAACCGCCCGGTGTACATCACCCGCGACACGTTCTCGGGCGGGCGGTGCTCCAACGGCGGCGCGCTGAGCAGCATCGGCGTGTCGTGGGTGGTGACCAACAGCGTGATGACGAACAACCGGGCCATCGGCTTCGGCGCGAACCCGGCCGCGTCCGGCACCGCGGGCGGCGGCAGCGGTGGCGCCATCTACACCGACGGGGACAAGTACAAGCTCAAGGTCGTGGGCACGGTCATCCGCAACAACCGCGCCCGCGAGGGCGGTGGCGCCATCTTCTACGTCAGCGACAACAACACCGGCTGGGTGACCATCAAGAACTCGACCTTGCATGACAACCCCAGCGCGGTCTTCTGGACCCGGCCGTACCCCGGCATCTACTTCCACAGCGCCGGGCACCCCCGGGTGGTCAACTCCACCATCAACTGACCCCGCGCCGCCCCGGGCCGCCCGGGCTGCTCCCGCGAGGGGGCCCACGCGGGACCGGGTGCCCCGGTGACGCCCGCACCGCCGACCTGCCCGGCTGGCGGGGACCCTGGCGGCGGATCGTAATCGGGGAGGATTGGGCCTGTCGCTGGGCATCCCGCCGGCCAGTACCGGGTGCCCAGGACTGGATGTTCAGTGGCAGGCGGTGGCTAGCCGGCAGTAACACGACGAGCTGATCGGCACGTCGGCGCGGGCGGCGGCGACGGTGAGCTGCTGCCCGATGATCCCGGCTTGTTCCTGCTTGCCCAGCCGGGTCAGGCATTCGTGGTAGCCGTGCAGACTCCACACGTTGCCGGGATGCTGGCAGGCCCGGGCCAGCGTGCCGTCCAGGCCGAGATCGGCGCGGTAGACGGCCTCGGCCTCGTCCACCCGGTCCTGCTCCAGCAGCAGCGCGCCGTAGGCGTGCCGGGCCGGCTGCATCCATCCCCACGGCTCGTCGTAGGGCAGCCCGTCATCCAGCTCGATGCTGCGCCGCAGCGCCGCGAAGGCCGCGTCGTAGTGCCCGCGGCGGTATTCCAGCTCGCCGTCCAGCATCGCCCCGGCGACCTGGAGGATGTCCTGGCAGACGTTGTTGAACACCATGCGTGAGGCGGGTACCCGGGCGGCCGCGGCCGCGAACCTGCGGCGCTCCTGGTCCGCCTCGTCCACCCGGCCTGTCGCGGCCAGCGCGACACCCTTCGCGTAGTGCATCATCGCCGTGGTCACGCAGTACAGGTCCGGGTCGGCGGGCAGCGGCGCGGCGATGATGTCCGCCCAGCGCCCGAACCGGACCAGCACGTGCATTCTCATCGGCACGAACCCTTCGAGCCAGTCCGCCATCGGCGGGACCTGGACCCGCAGCAGGTCCTCGGGGATGGCCGCGGCCAGCTGGTCCGCGGTGTCCAGCGCGGCCTGCGCCTGGCCCAGGAACATCGCACCGTAGATCTTGAAGTGATAGTCGTGCGCCCGGTACAGGGTGTAGAAGTTCATCGCCCCCCGGCGGGCCAGGAACTTCTCGTCGACTCCGATCGCGGCGGTGTTGGACGACACCACGCGCGCGTAGTCGCCGCACAGCACGTCGAGATGGGTCGGCATGTGCCGGAGGTGGCCCGCGTCCGGCACCAGGTCGCGGAGCAGGTCACCAGCCTGGAGGGCGGCCTCGGGAGTCGGCGACATCTCCATCAGGTGGATGTACATGTGCAGGATCCCGGGATGGGCCCTGCCGCCGGGGAGAGCCAGGGCCCGCTCCAGCACGGCCCGGGCCTCGGCGGTGGCCGCCCCGGGGGCCGGCCGGCCGGTGGACTGGTCCCACAGCGCCCAGGGCGTGAGGTTCATCAGCGCGTCGGCCAGCAGCGCGGCCACGTCCAGGTCGTCGGGATGAGATCGGTACACCTCGCGCATGGCGGCGGCGTACCCGGCGTTCCAGGGGTTGCAGTCTGCGGTGGGGGCCGCCGCCGGGTACCGGGCGGCCAGCGGCGCCCGCCAGCGCGCGCTCGGCGGGCGAGGCGTTCGCGGCCCGGGCGGCGGCCCCCACCGCCGACTGGGCGGCGGTGAAGGCCCGGGACACCGACGACGCCAGTTCGTCCTCGCCGAACGCCTCCCAGGGTTTGTTGTAGTTGGGTCCCAGCGCGTAGGCCAGTCCCCAGTACCCGAGAGCGCACTGCGGGTCGGCCGCGATCACCCGCTCGAAGCACGCCACCGCCTCGTCGTGGTTGAACGCGTACGCCCACACCAGACCGCGATCGAACCAGAGCTGGGCGCTGGGCGAGGAGGTCGTCACCGGCCGGGTGTAGTCACCGAGATCGAAGTACTCACCCATCAGCAGCTCCCCTGGCCCCGCCCGGCCGGCCGGTGTGTGCTGACGAGTATGCCAGCCCGGCCCAGGCCGCCGGCGGCTGCGACCGCGGCGCTGCCGCTCCCCTGCTGCCGTCCCCCCGCTGCTGTCCCCTGCTTGTCACTCCCCTGCCGCGGCTCCGGCGCTAGCGGGGCAACGCGAGACCCGGGAGCCCCGGGATCTTGATCAGCGCGGGACCGGCCATCAGTGACGGGCTCGGGGCAGCCGGGGCAGGCGGCGCGGTCGGGACGCTGCGCCCGGCCCGTGGCTTCGGGATCAGTGTGCCGGGCGCATGACCCCGGATGTAGATGGGCGTGCCCCGGTCCGGGCTGATCCTGAGCTGCTTGTACAGCACGTTCGCCACGTCAACCGGTATCCGCACGCAGCCGTGGGAGGCTGGCTGGAGCGGGATGGGAACGTCGCCGTGGATGGCGAAGTTCGCGCCGATGAAGAACACCGGGTTGTACATCCGGCCCAGCGGGACGTGCAGCCACCCCCCGGCGAACCAGTGCGCCCGGTAGTTCCCGTCCGGGGTGAGCGCCGGGCCGCAGGTCCCGCCGCCGGGGCAGCGGTAGCGGTAACCGCCGCCCGCGGAGATATGGCTGATCAGCGCGACCTGATGGTGCCGGTAGAGGACCAGCACCTCGCGCGGCAGGTTGACCTCGATACGCAGGCCACCCCCCTGGGGGACCAGCACGGGCGGCGGCTGCGGGTGAGCCAGCGCCCGCTGCATGGCCGGGTCGACGTCGTCGGCGCCGGCCGTCGTCGCCAGCCCCTGCACTTCCTTGAACGCCCAGACGGCTTCGAGGGTGTCGGTGCCGAACCGCCCGTTCACCGCGCCCGGGTAGTAGTGCAGCTGGGCCAGCCGTTGCTGCAGCCGCCGGACCACCGCCCCCTGCATCCCGGGGCGCAGCGTCCCGCTGGCTGGTGCGGAGGTCCAGAAGGCCTCCCGCACCTGGGTGCCGTGGCCGGACGGCCATGGGCTGGCGGCGTGCGCCCCTCCGGCTTGGCTGATCACCCAGGCCGCGAACGCGAGCAGCGTACCGAGCGCGGCCGCGGCCACCCTCAGCGCCCGGCTCCCGGGGTGACGGGACGAGGTGGCTCGGCCGGGGCACGACGGCGGGCTCATGCGCGGTGTCCTCCCTGGTTCGCTTGGCTCACATCAGCCCGCAAATGGCCGCACGCCAGGACAAACGTCGTCATGCAGGGATCAGCCGTTGATCGCGGGGGGCGGGGGCCGGCAGGCAACTCGATAACCGAAAGTATCACTCCGATCACAGTGCGTCGACGAAGCTGGGGAATCACGCCCGCCCGTTGCGGTCCATTCTCATCTGCACGGTCAATTTCTGACCCATCGCGCCCTTTTTTGCCCGTGATCACGGAACCGGGTCCGGCTGCAGCGCGGCCCGCGGGAGCATGGCTGGATGAGCGGCGGACGGGTACTGGGCGTGGACGCGTGCCGGGCCGGCTGGATCGGGATCGCCCTGTCCGGTGGGCAGGCACGAGCTTACTTCGCGCCCGGGATACGGGAACTGGCCGACCGGGCCGCGGCGGACGGGCCGGTGCTGGTTATCGCGATCGACATTCCCATCGGCCTGGCGGATGGCGGGCGGCGCCGTGCGGACCAGCTGGCCCGGGAGGCGCTCGGCCGGCGGTGGCCGTCCCTGTTCATCACGCCCGTCCGCACCGCGGTGGAGGCGGCCGACTATCAGGCCGCCGCGGCCGAGAACCGGCGGCTGGCCGGGGAAGGCCTCTCGCGCCAGGCGTTCGCGCTGCGCGCCAAGATCCTCGACGTCGACCAGTGGCTGCGGAGCGGGAGCCCGGCGGCGGCTCAGGTCGTGGAAGCCCACCCAGAGCTGAGTTTCGCCGCGATGGCCGGGGCTCCACTCCGGTCCCGCAAGACCTCCTGGGCCGGGGCGGTCCAGCGCCGGGCCCTGCTCGCCCAGGCGGGCATCGTCCTGGACGGGGACCTCGGCCTGGCCGGGGAGCAGGCTGGCGTTGACGACGTGCTCGACGCGGCCGCGGCGGCCTGGACCGCCCGGCGGGTCAGCCAGGGCTCCGCGCGCTGCCTGCCCCCGTCGCCGGAGGTCTTCAGCGACGGGATCCCCGCAGCTATCTGGACGTGAGCTCTCCCTGGACCTGAGCACCGGTCAGGGGCGCTCCAGGGCACGGCGGCGCAGATGCTGCCACAGCCGGGGCAGCAGTTCGCCCTGCACGGCGCGCCACGACGCGATCTCCGGGGCGGACAGCTCAGTCACCGGGCCGCCCGCCCGGGCGGCGAGGAACGCGTCGCAGGCGGCCGAGAGCAGCCACATGCGGGCGACGGCGACGCCTGGCGTGGCTCCCAGCGTGAGCGCGCCGTTCCCGCGCAGCAGCAGCGCCTCACCCTCAGGGAGGCAGGCGGCCGCGGACCCGGCCAGCTCCGCCGACCGCAGGAGCAGCGCGCTGTCGTGCACGGGGACCGACACACCGAGCCACGCCGCCTGGCCGTGCAGCGGCCGCAGCGCCGCGGTCAGGGCGGCCGCGGCGAACGTGGCCGGGGGCTGGGCGCGGGCGATCGCACCAGCGTCGCTCCTCGCCCGGTAGAGGGCCAGGTGCGCCCACGCCTCAGCGGGGGCGCCGGGTGGCAGGGCCGAAGCCGTGAGGGGCACCTCGACGAGGGTGGGCCCGGTGACCGTGGCCAGGTCCGCGGCCGGCGTGATCAGCATGGCCGTCCCGGTGCGGGCGGACACATGCCCGTAAGCGGTGACCAGCCCGAGGGCGGACAGCACGCGCCCCGCCTCGGCGACCTCGTCCCGGTCCTCCGGCGCTGGAATCATGGCGCGCGCTCCTTATCCGCGTGGCTGGCCGCCCTTCACGGTGCTGGTCTTCACAGTGCTGGCCTTCACAGCGGCCCACATCTCTGCAAAACTGTATGCAGTTTAACGAGGAAGGGGAAGCGCCGTGATTTCAGGGCTGCATCACTACGCGCTGGAAGTGCCGGATCTCGAGGTGGCCGAAGGGTTCCTGCAAGACTTCGGGCTGGAGACCGGGGAGAAGGACGGGTCGCTGGTCGCCCAGTGCCCCGGCCGGACCCAGGAACAGATCCGCCTCGTCCAGGCGCCGGCCAAGCGGCTGCACCACGTCTCGTTCACGCTGAGCCCGGGGTCACTCGACTCGGTCCGCGAGGCCCTGGACCGGGCGGGCACGCCGGTCATCGAGCCGCCGCCCGGCGCGACCGAGGACGGGCTGTGGATCCGCGACCCGGACGGCACCGCCGTGCAACTACTCGACGAGGCCCAGGCACCGGCCCGCCCCGCCGACGAGGTGCTGGTCAACATCGGTGGCAGCAGGCAGCGGATCGGCGTGGCCCAGTGGCGCCAGGCCACCGGGGACGTGCTCCCCCGCCGGCTCGGGCACACCCTGCTGTTCACCGCGCAGCCTCAGCAGATGACCGACTTCTACACCCAGGTGCTCGGCCTGCGGGTGAGCGACCGGATCCGCGGCCTGGTCACCTTCCTGAACGCGGGCCCCGGTGATCATCACATCTTCGGATTCATCGCCAGCTCGCACCGCGGTTTCCACCACGCCAGCTTCGAGGTGCCGTCCATCGACGCGATCGCGATCGGCGCCGACCGGATGCGCGCCCGGGGCCGTGAGCCCGGCTGGGGCCTGGGCCGTCACACCATCGGGTCGAACTTCTTCCACTACAACCCGGACCCGTGGGGGTCCTGGATCGAGTGGTTCTCCGACATCGACCAGATCGACGACTGCTGGGTGGCCAGCGACTGGGAGGTCCCCCCGCACCTGTGGGGCACGCCGCCGCCGGAGACCTTCCTGGCCAACAAGGAACCTGAGGCCTGAGCCGGGACGCCATTGCAGAATCCCGGCGAACTGCATACAGTTCGAACTGCATACACTTTCGGCCGGACGGTATCCCGCTGGCCTCTGCGGAGGCCCCGGAGCCCGCCCGCCGGTCCTGCCCCGCCGGCCTCCAACGAGGGAGAGCATCATGAGCCGAGACGTAGCCCAGACCTTCGCGGACATCGACGCGTTCGACCCCGACAAGTTCGTCGCCCATCTCACCCCCGACGTGACCTTCCGCTTCGGGAACGCGCGACCCGGTGACCGGGCGGGCGGCAGTCCGGGAGGCGGTGGCGGGCTTCTTCTCCACGATCGACGGCCTGACCCACCACATCCAGGAACGTGTTCGAGTCCGGCGATACGGTCATCGCGCAGATCGACGTGGAGTACCGGCGCCAGGACGGCAAGACCGTCATCGTGCCCAACGCGGACATCCTCGTCTACGACGGGGACCTGGTCCGCGAGTGGCAGATCT
This sequence comes from uncultured Actinomycetes bacterium, assembly GCA_963844695.1. Lineage (GTDB taxonomy): Bacteria > Actinomycetota > Actinomycetes > Streptosporangiales > Streptosporangiaceae > RYN-230. The sequence continues at coordinate 21,225 of CAWJPL010000021.1, read as the reverse complement.
ACATCGACGTCACCCCGGTCTACGCCTGAGCTGCCCATGATCACGCTCACCGACATCGCCTACGTCCGGTCCGGCGTCGCCGACCTCGGGGCGGCCGTCCGGTTCGCGACCGACATCGTCGGCCTGGAACTGGCCGCGCCCGCCGAACCAGGGCTGGCCGAGGCCGGGGTGGCGCACCTGCGCGCCGACCACCGGCACCACTGCCTGGCGCTGGTTGAGGGGCCCTCCGGGGTCATCTCCTCCGGCTTCGCGGTAGCCGACTCGGACGCGCTCGCCGCGGCTGAGACGGAACTGGAAGCCGCCGGGTTCCGGGTGCGCCGCGGCGACCCGGCCGAGGCGCGGTCCCGGCGGGTCAGGGAGTTCATCGCGTTCGACGACCCGTTCGGCAACCGGCTGGAACTCGTGAGCCAGCAGGAGACGATCACCCGGCCGGTCGCGTTCACCCGGCCGGCCGGGATCACCGAGTTCGGGCACCTGTGCCTGGACGCACCGGACGTACACGAGGCCCACCGGTTCTGGAGCACCCGGTTCAACGCGCGGGTCTCGGACTGGATCGGCGACGCCGCCTGCCTCCTCCGGATCGACCCGGTGCATCACAAGCTGGCCGTGTTCCGCGGCGAGCGGCCCGGGCTGTGCCACATGAACTTCCAGGTGGCCACCATCGACGACGTGTTCCGGAACTGGCATTTCCTGGTCGAGCACGGCGTCGAGATCGAGATGGGCCCCGGGCGCCACCCCCAGTCCACCGCGATCTTCCTGTACTTCCTGGGCCCGGAGGGGTTCACCTACGAGTACTCGTTCGGCGTGCGCCGGATCGAGGACGACGCGGCCTGGCTGCCGCGCACCTTCGACCCGGACGAGGTCGGGTCGATCGACATGTGGCTCGGGCCGGTGCGCCGCCCCTCCTCCCAGTACCAGCTCCAGTCCAGCGGCAGCGGACCCGTCCCTGCGGAAGCCGTCCCCGCGGAAGCCGCTAGCGGGGAGCGGGCCGGCACCGAGCCCGTCGGCACCGGAAGGGCCTCATGACCGCGACCACCATGACGGTCGGCCAGATCGACGTCGCAGGCGTACCCACCGCAGTCATCGACACCGGCGCCCCGGCCGGCGCAGCGGCCGGCCAGCAGGCTCCGCCGGTGCTGCTGCTGCACGGGTCGGGCCCGGGCGTGACCGCCACCGCGAACTGGCGGCCGGTGATTCCGGCGCTGAGCCAGGACCGCCGGGTGATCGCGCCCGACCAGCTCGGATTCGGTGGCACCGCCACCGGCGAGCCGCGCACCTACGGCCGCGCGGCCTGGACGGAGCACGCCCTGGCGCTGCTTGACACGCTGGGCACCGGCCCGGTGGACGTCATCGGCAACTCGATGGGCGGGGCCGTCGCCCTGTCCCTGGCCGCCGCGCGCCCGGCCGCGGTGCGGCGCATCGTGCTGATGGGCTCGATGGGCGTGGCGATGGCCCTGCCGCCGGGGCTGAACACGGTGTGGGGCTACACCCCGGGGGTGGCCCAGATGCGTGAGGTGATCGGCCTGTTCGCGCACGACCGCGGGCTGATCACCGACGAGCTGATCGAGCTGCGCTACCAGGCCAGCCTCAGCCCGCCGGTGCGCGACTCCTGGGCGGCCATGTTCCCCGAGCCGCGGCAGCGCTGGGTGGACGACCTGGCCCTGGCCGGGGCCGAGCTGGCGGCCATCAGCGCCCCGGTCCTGCTGGTGCACGGACGCGACGACCGCGTGGTGCCGTGGCGGGTGTCCTCGGCCCAGCTGGTCAACCTGCTGCCTGATTCACGGCTGCACGTGCTGTCGGGGTGCGGCCACTGGACGATGATCGAGAAGACGGCCGACTTCCTGGCCGTGGTCCAGCCGTTCCTCGGCCCCTAGATCGGCCAGGCCCAGGCCGGCGTCGGCGCCGAATTCCTCGGTTTCCTGCCCGGACAGGCCCTTGTCGGTGACGACGGCGGTGCCGGGCGCGGGCCGGTTCGCCGGCTGGCGTTCCAGGGTCTGCCGGGCCTGGTCCCGCTCGCCGTGCAGCTTGGGGTTCGCCAGGCTGAACCCGGTCACGGTGCCGTGGCAGGTGCAGATCAGCAGCAGCTTGCATCCCCAGTACCAGCGGGATGGCTCGCGCAGTACCCGTACCCGGCGTACCCGAACAGGTCAGACCGCTTCGCGGTGACGGCGGAGGTCCCGCACGGGACCGGGGTGGCGTCCATCAGCCGCAGCAGCTCCGCGGTCGCCGGGGTGGCGTCGGCCAGCCAGCGCACGGCGGCCTCCATCAGCGGCGCGATCTGCCGCAGCCGGGTGTTGTACTCGCTCTGGGCCAGCAGCCGCGGGAACAGGTGCCCGACCAGGCGCGGGGCGGCGCGCAGCCAGTGCCGCTCGTCGTCGGACCGCAGCAGGACCTGCGCCACGGCCAGGCAGGCGAGCTCGGCGTCGGTGACTTCCGGCGGCCTTCCCGGCCCGCGGCGGCCGGGCCCGCGCAACGGGATGATCCGGTCGGTCAGTTCCACGTAGAGCGCGGTCAGGAGGGTGTCCAGGTCGGCGGTCATGACGGGCTCCAGGGTCCGGACGTGTGGCTTGCTCGTGGGCAGCGACCGCCCTTGCTCGTGGCGAGCGGCCGCGCCCGCGATCCGGCAAAGCCGGTGTCCGCCCGTTCTGGCCGCGCCGAGCTGATGCCGGAGTCGTGGCGGCGGGGCTGCCGCCGGCGCGGGTCAGCGTTCGTTGCCCGCCCTGAGCCAGGCGATGTAGCCGGCGGCCGCGCGGACGGTGCCGTACTCCGGCTCGAACCCGGTGTCCTGGCAGAGCCGGGTGATGTCAAGAGCGGCACCTGGCCGGCCGGCGCCGGCCGGGAGGTCGAGTTCGGCCTCGGGCACGGCTTCGCGGATCGCCGCGATCACCTCTGCGTTCGTGGTCACCCGCCCGGACGCGATGTTGTAGGTGCGGTGCTGAAGATGCCCGGCGAGCTGGACCAGGGCTATCGCGCGGCCGGTGTCCTTGACGTAGCACAGGTCGAGCCCGTCGCCGAGGTGCGGCGGGATGAGCAGGCCGGACAGGTCCAGGGGCTTGCCGCTGGCTGCCGCGTGGATGAGCGCGGGTGCGGCGAAGAACGGGTCCTCGTGGCCGAGGGGGCCCCAGGTGCCGGAGATCCGGAGGCTGACGATCTCCGTGCCGGTCGCCTCCGCGAGCTGCTCCCCGAGAAGCTCGGCGATCTTCTTCGACCGCGGGATCGGGTGCGGGGCGGTCAGGAGCACCGGCAGGTCCTCCGTCAGCGGGCCGCTGTGCTGGATGCCGCCGTAGACCCCGAGCGTGCTGGCGAGGCTCACCCGGCGCACGCCCCATTCCGCGGCGACGCGGGCGATGCTGAGGAGCCCGTCGAGCAGGCCCTGGGTGGCGTCGATGCCCCCGGCCGTGCCCCGCGGCGCGGGGTAGCCCGCGAGGTGCACGATGCCGGTGATCTCGTGGCGCTCGCCGATCGCCCGCAGTGCGCCCAGGTCGGCGACGTCGGCCTGCTCCGCGACGACGGGCAGGTCCGCGAGGTGCGGGGGGACCTGGCCGCTGCGGCGCTGCATCACGACGCTCGGCTCGCCGAGGCCGTGCAGCGCGCGCACGGTGTGGGAGCCGATGAACCCGGACCCTCCGGTGACGAGAATCATCGCGTTCCTTTCGTCAGCGTAACAAATCATCAGTAGAACTGACAATCAGCCTACTGCTATTATCCGGGTGTGTCGAGGCCGGGTTCTGACGCAGCGGGCCAGGTCCGCGCCCGTGACGACGTGCTCGGCTATCTCCTCAAGCACGCGCACCTCGCGCTGGAGCACCGGGCGCAGGCCGCGCTCGCCGACGTGGGGGTGACCGTTCGCGACCTCGGCGTGCTCAGGGTCATCGCAAGCGGGGAGGCGAAGTCACAGCAGGAAGCCGCGGCCGTGCTGGGCGTCGACCGCACATCGATGGTCGCGCTCCTCGACGCGCTCGAACGCCAGGGAATCGTCGCGCGCAGCCCCTCAGAACAAGACCGGCGACGCAACATCCTCGCGCTCACCGACCACGGCTGGGAGGTATTCCGGCAGGCAGAGAGCCGGTACTCCGAAACCGAGCGGGACTTCACGGCGACGCTAGGCGACGCTGGAGCGGCCGGACTCCGGCAAGCGCTGCAGACCGTGCTCAGCGAGAACGGCCACGCCTGAGCAGGCACCCGGTCAAGTCTTCATCAAGAAGCGGCAGGTCACGCTCCCCTACGGCGTGTCGCCGCACGGCCCTCCCACCAGCCACGAAATACCGATCAACGATCTAGCAGCAGGGCAGCAGGGCCAGCTTGCCCACAGTGGCCCGCGCTTCCAGTTCCGCGAGCGCTTTCGGCCCTTCGGCCAGTTCGTACACGGTGGGCTGGCCGGGGCCGAGCACCCCGGCTGCGAGGAGCCCGAACAACTCGCCCATGACCTCGCCGAAGATCTGCGGTGCGGCCTGGATCAGGGTGCCGATGTTCAGGCCGATGAGGTGGACCTGGTGCTTGTAGACCAGTTCCCAGTTGGTGATCGCGGCTTCGCCGCCGGCCACGCCATAGACGACGACCCGGCCGGTGACCCGTTTGGCCGCGGCCAGGCTCGCGTCGAGGGTGGCGCCGCCGGCCGACTCCAGTACCAGGTCGGCGCCCGCGCCCCCGGTCAGCCGCAGGACTTCAGCGGCGATGTCGCCGCTGCGGGAGTCGATGACGTGGTCGGCGCCCAGCGCCTGCACCACCTCGTGCTTGCCTGGCGAAGCCGTGGCGATCACCGTCGCGCCGTAGTGCTTGGCCATCTTCGCCGCGGCCTGGCCGGTCCCGCCGGCCGCGGCGTGGATCAGCACGGTCTGTCCTGCGGTGACGCCGCCCAGTGGCTTGAGCGCCGCCAGTGCGGTTGGCCAGTTCACGAGCAGGCCCAGGGCCTCCTCGTCGGCCCAGCCCGCCGGCACCGGGACCGCGGCGGCCGCGGGCAGCACCATGTACTCGGCGAAGGCGCCGCCGCCGACCGCGACCCCGATGACGTGGACGCCGGGCTCCAGGTCACTCACACCCTCGCCAGCAGCGATGACTTCACCGACGCCCTCGATGCCCGCCAGATAAGGCGGCTGCGGGCCGCCAGCGAACGTGCCGCGGGCCTGCGAGACGTTCGACGAAGTTGACGCCGGCGGCGCTGACCCGGATCAGGACCTCACCCGGGCCCGGACCCGGTACCGGCGCGTCGGTGACCAGGCGCAGGTCCTGCGGCCCGTTCAATGACGTCTGCTGCAGGGCGCGCATGGTGGAGGGGATACTCATAACGGTCGGCTCCTCTTATTTGTCGAACGACCAAAAAATCGTTGCATAGCATCGCCGCGCAGGTCAAGCTAAAATTGATCGAACGGCAAAGAAGTACGGAGGGACGCTGGATGGCTGCTCGCGGCAGGCCGCGTACGTTCGACCCGGACACCGCCTTGCGCCAGGCCCTGGACCTGTTCTGGGAACGGGGCTACGAGGGCACCTCGCTCAACGACCTGGCCCAGGCCATGGGCATCGCCTCGGCCAGTATCTACGCCTGCTTCGGCAGCAAGGAGAACCTGTTCCATCAGGTCATGGCGCTCTACGGCCGGACCTCAGGCGAGCCGCCCCGGCGCGCGCTGCGCGAGCAGCCGACCGCGCGCGCCGCGATCCACGAAATGCTGCGCGCCACCGCTGACGAGATCACCCGCCCGGACACGCCGCACTACTGCATGCTCATCCTGGCCGCGCCTACCGGCGCCGTGGAAAACCACGCGGTCCGGGAGTTCCTGGCCCATCTGCGGCGCGACATGTTCACCACCATCGAAGACCGGCTCGCCCGCGGCGTCACCGACGGCGACCTCACCGCGCCACCCGCCAGCCTCGGCGCCATCGCCCGCTACTACACCACCGTGGTCCAGGGCCTGTCCATACAAGCCCGCGACGGTGCCGACCGCACCGAACTGGAAGCGGTCATCACCTGCGCGATGGCCGCCTGGGACACGCTCACTTCCGCGCGGTCACACCCAGTGAGCTAGTGCCGCTCAGGTCTGCGACAGCTCCGCCAGCTTCATCCGGCCTGCAACGGGACGCGCCGAATTTCGAAACGTCCGGCGAATTCGCCTGGAACCAGCGGCCCAGCCAGCAGTTCGTCGCCTTCGGGTACCCGGCCGCGTCCCCGTACAACGGCAGCAACCTGATCGAGGACATCGCCGCGACCGCGGCACCGCACGGCGCCTTATCAGGACACTCTTTCCAACGACATCCGCTGCTTCGGCGCGACGAGCTGCTAGACTCACGGGATCTACCTACCGGCGCGCCCGGGGTCCGCTGCGGCGGATCCCGGGCCGTCATGCCCGGCGGGCCGCGGCGAAACCATCGGGGCCCGGCGTGCGTCTCATGACAGGTAAACGCCGGATGCCCTGGCAGGGAGGCCTTATGAGATGGCGCCGGTCTGGCCGTCACGCGGCGACGGCGCTGGCCGTCCTGGCCAGCGTGGCGGTGCTGGCGGCTGGCTGCGGGCAGTCACGGCCATCCGCCGGCCGCGGGACCCAGCTGCTCGTGGGCCGGGTGGAACAGCTTCCCCCCAGCAGCATGTCCCCAGCCCAGGTCACCGCCGCGGAAGACGCGTTCAGCCTGGCGTTGTTCGACCACGTCTGCCCCGTCGAAGCCCGGCCCCAACCTGCTGCTGTCGCCGGAATCCGCCGCCCAGGCGCTGGGCATGCTGTACGCGGGAGCCAAAGGACCCACCGCGGCGTCCCTCGGGCGGCTGCTCCGGCTGCCCGCCTGGAACCCGGGGCTGGTCGCGGCGCTGCACCGGCACACCGCCACGCTGGCCGGGCTGGACCAGCTCGTGGTCAGCAACCATCTCTTCCAGCAGTCCGGGAACCGGCCCGCCCAGCGGGTGCTCGACGACCTGCGCACCGCCTTCCGCACCGGCCTGGGAGTCGTCGACTTCGGCGACGAGCCCGCGACCACGAACCAGATCAACGCGCTCGTCGCCCGCGAGACCCACGGCCTGATCCCTGACCTCTTCCAGGCTCCGCTGCCTCCGTCCACCCGGACCGTGCTGACCAACGCCCTCTACCTGAAGGCACGCTGGCGCAACCCGTTCCCGGCGACCAGTCCGGCGCCGTTCCACGCCGGCGACGGCCAGGTGGTCCAGGTGCCGCTGATGCGCAGCGCCGCCCCGGTCGCCAGCTACCGTCAGGCCGGCGGCTGGCAGTCGGCCACGCTGCCCTACGCCGGCGGCGGGCTGGCCGCGGTGGCCCTGCTCCCGCCGGCTCACGCGACCGGGTGCGCCGCCCCCACGCTGGCCCAGTGGACGGCGCTGACCGCCGGAAGCTCCACGCAGTCCGCCGAGGTCCAGCTGCCCCGGCTGCACCTGAGCCAGACCTGGGACAACCTGCAAGCCTCCCTGGCCGCCATGGGCCTGCCCCTCGACGGCGACTACACCGGCCTCGGTGCCGCGGACACCGAGATCTCCGAAGTCGTCCAGCAGGACACCATGGACGTCACTCCCGCCGGGACCACCGCGGCCGCCGCGACCGGCGTGGCGGTCGGCACTGCCGCGCGCGCCGCTCCCCCGCTGACCCTGACCTTCACCCGGCCGTTCCTGCTGCTGCTCGAGGACACCGCCACGCACACCCCGCTGTTCCTCGCCCAGGTCACCAACCCGGCCCAGCCGTGACCGGCCCAGCTCGTGACCGGGCCAGCCCGGCCGGTCAGCCGGACCCGGTCAGCCGCAGGGCGGCCGCCGGCTCGCGGTCGATCAGCGCGACCGCGTGCGGCACCGCGACCGGCACGAACTCGGGCGCGCAGTCGGTCAGCACCCGCAGCGCGGTGCGTTCCAGGTGGTGGGCCATCCCGCTGAGCGCGCCGCGCTCGTCGCCGGCGATCAGGGTCTCCAGGATCTGCGCGTGCTCCACGTCGCCCGGCACCTGCCAGCTGCCCGGATCGGACAGCTGGTAGATCCGGATGTACCGGGTGGTCCGGTCGGCGAAGGCCTGCAACTGCCGCTGCAGCGCCTCCCCGGCCCCCGCGGTGACCAGGCGGTGGTAGTCGGCGTGCGCGGCGAACCAGGCGCCGAAGTCCCCGGTCCGGCCCGCCCGGCGCATCGCGGTCAGCAGCCGCTTGGCCTCCTTGCGCGAGGCCGCACCGAAGTGGCCGATGGTCATGGACAGGGCCAGGGTCTCCAGCAGGATCCGGCTCGCGTAGACGTCGTCGAGTTCCTGCGGGTCCAGGCCGGACACCCGGGTCCGCTGGTTCGGCTCGATCTCGACCAGGCCCTCCTCCTGCAGCATCCGGAGCACCTCGCGGAGCGGGGTGCGGCTGATGCCGAGCTGGCGGGCCAGGCTGACCTGGGACAGCTTCGTGCCCGGGGTGAGCGTGCCGTCGAGGATGCACTCCCGCAGGTAGGCGTGGACGTACGGGATGGCCTGGCGGGCTTCGGGGAGGTCCACCTTGCGGATGTCGGGCACCTGGGCGGCACGGGGCATGGCGTCTATTCTCCCTGATCCACGTGGAGCTGCATACACTTCCCCGTCTCGTGTCTTGATCGTTCACACAAAACTGCATACAGTTTAGCCGAATAACAGCAGTCGGGCCCAATGAGGGGACAGGCGATCATGACAGTTCCGGAAACCCCGTCCACCCCCGCTCCCACTACCGACGAGATGGTGCGGGAACTGTGGGACCGGCAGCAGATCAGCGACGTCATGCTGCGCTTCGGCCGTGGCCTGGACCTGCACGACTGGGAGCTGTACGCCGGCACGCTGACCGATCCGTTCGAGGTGGATTTCGGCGACCTGACCGGCCGCCCGCCCGCCACTACGACGCCGAAGGTCTGGGCGCGGTTCGCGAGCGCGTGCCTGGAGCGGCTGGTGGTCATGCACCAGTACTCCAACTTCCATATAACGCTCCGTGGTGACGAGGCCGACGGCGTCTTCTACCACGTCTCGCGGCACCGCCTGCCCAACCGCTACGGCGACGACCAGTACACCCAGTACGGGTGGTACGAGAACTCCTTCCGCCGGACCACGGCGGGCTGGAAGATCAGCCGGCTCAAGCACACCTTCCAGTGGTGTGACGGCAACCCGACGCTGATCGACGTGTCCGACCCGGCGTGGCAGGAAGCCGCGGCCGCCGTCTTCGGACCCTGACCGCGCCAGACCTCCCTGACCTCCCCGACGTACCCGGCACCGGAAGGACACCGCCATGACATCTGCGCATGCCCTGGAACACCACACCACCACCGTCAACGGCACCCGGCTGCACTACGTGCGGGCCGGTCAGGGCCGGCCGGTCATGCTGCTGCACGGCTGGCCGCAGACCTGGTACGAGTGGCGCCACGTGATAGACCTGCTCGCTGGCGACTTCACCGTGATCGCGCCAGACCTGCGCGGCTTCGGCTACTCGGGCAAGCCGGCGGCGGGCTACGACGCCGAGACCATGGCGGCCGACCTCGCCGCGCTCGCCGGCCAGCTGGGCCTGAGAGACGTGACCGTCATCGGCCACGACTGGGGCGCGGTGTTCGGCTACGTCTACGCGGCGGCCTCGCCAGAGCAGGTCTCGGCGCTCGGCATCGTCGAGATGGCGCTGCCCGGCGTCGGCGTCATGGAGCAGGCCATGGCCCCCCAGCCCGGCGGCAACTACCTGTGGCACATGGGCTTCCAGTCCGTCCCGGACCTGCCCGAGCTGCTGATCCAGGGCAAGGAGCGCCCCTTCCTGCGCTGGTTCTTCGAGCACTTCGCCTACGACCCGTCGGCCATCGGCGCCGCTGACCTGGACGAGTACGTCGAGGCCATCACCCAGGTGGGCGCCCTGCGCGCCGGCCTGGCCGTCTATCAGGACTTCTTCACCAGCGCCGAGCAGGTCGCCGCGCGGGCCAAGACGCCGCTGGCCATCCCGGTGCGCGCCTACGGCGGCGAAGCCTGCCTCGGCGCCGCGACCCTGGCGTCGGTGCAGGCCGTCGCGCCCGCGGCCGAAGGCGGCGTGATCGACCGCTGCGGGCACTGGGCCGCCGAGGAACGGCCCGACTTCGTCGCCCGCCTGGCCGCCGACCTGGCCGAGGCCGGCTGACCGGCCCGGTCATCCGTCCGGTCCCCGCAGCCAAACTGACTAGGGCCGGGGTCAGGCGTCTCCACGTGCCTCGGCTGGAGTTGCCCGGTGGTCGATACCTGCGCGGCCCCTCGAAAACGAGAGGCACCCCACGTTGCCATAGGGTGCCCTCGCTGCGTTTGCATCCATCGATCCCGAGGCTGTGAGCCCGAAGCTCTGGCTGCCCTTCTACAGTATCTCCGGAGTCGGCGGCGCCGTCGGCCCGCGGGATCCTTAAATCCAAATGTGCATACAGTTTCAGGCTCAAGTCTTGAATGCTCATCAGAAACTGCATACAGTTTAGAGCGTGAGTGACGAGCAGCAAGTCGCGGCGGCGCCGACGCTATCCGGCCTGCTCGGCCGCGACTACTGGCTGATCCTGTCCACGCCGGTCGCGGGCACCGGCCAGGCGGACATCGACGCTTGCGCGCCCGAGCACATCGCCTGGCTGCTGGGCCTGGAACGGGACGGCGTGCTGTTCCTGTCCGGGCCGCTGCTGTCCGGCCCGGGCACGGGGCCGGGCTCCGGGGTGACTGTCCTGCGCGCCGCGGACGAGGACGAGGCCGGATCGATCGCGGCGAACGATCCGTTTGCGGTCAAGGGTCTCCGGACGTTCACCGTGCACCGGTGGCGGCTCAACGAGGGCAGCGTCCGGGTCCGGCTCTCGCTGGGCACCGCGACCTACGACTGGCAATAACCGGGCGGCGAACCGCAAGGAGGCGGCATGCACCGAGTCGGAGTGATCGGCCTGGGCAAGATGGGCCTGCCCATCGCCCGCAACCTCATGGAACGCGGGTTCGAGGTCACCGGGTACCGCCGGAGCGGCTCTCCTGAGCTGGCTGCGGCGGGCGGGACCGTGGCCGGGTCATCGGCCGAGGTCGCCGCCCAGTGCGAGGTGCTGCTGTCCATCGTCCCGGACGCAGCCGCCGTCGAGGAGATCATCTCCGGGCCGTCCGGCACGCTCACCACGCTGCGGCCCGGCACCATCCACATCGAGATGAGCACCATCGACATCGGGCCGAAGACGCGGCTGCGCGACGCGGTCCGGGCCCGCGGCGGCGACCTGCTGGACTGCCCGGTCAGCGGCAGCCCCGGGATGGTCGCGCCGCGCCGGGCCACCACGTTCGCGTCCGGCGACCGGGCCAGCGTGGACCGGGTCGCCCCGGTCCTCGACGCAGTGTCTGGCCCCTGGGTCTACACCGGGGAGTTCGGCACCGGCGCGCGGATGAAGTACATCGCGAACCTGCTCCTCGCCGTGCACACGGTCGCGGCCGCCGAAGCGCTGGTGCTGGCCCGCCGCAGCGGCCTCGACCTCGATCTCGTGCAGCGCACCCTGGACGGCTCGATCGCCGAGTCAGCCATCTTCAAGCAGCGCGGCCCGCTGATGCGCGACCGGGCCTGGACACCCGCGCCCGGGCCGGTCGCCACCCTGCATCCCATCCTCGAGCAGATCGAGGACTGCGCGGCCGCGGCCGGCCTGTCCGCCCCCGTGTTCAGCGCGGCCAAGGACGTCTTCGACAAGGCGCTCGCCGACGGCTGGGGCGACCTCGACATCGCGTGCGTCCACGATCAGATCTCCGGCGCGTCCGCCCTGAGTCAGGAAGAACCTTCATGACCTGGTCCCTGGTTACCTACCTCCGCAACGGAACCGACGGCGTGGCCATCCTGCGTGGCGACGGGACCCTCGCGGCGCCCACCGAGCTGAAGCGCTGGACCACCGTGCTGGAGCTACTCGAGGACTGGGAGCAGGCCGAGGGCGTGCTGCGCAGCATGGACACCGACGGCGCGCCGGCGGTCGAGTGCGACGCCCTGCTGCCGCCGCTGCGCTGGCCCCGCAAGGTGATCTGCGCGGGCGTCAACTACCGCCGCCACATCCAGGAGATGGGCGGTGAGATCCCCGCCGAGACCTGGCGCCCGTACTTCTTCCTCAAGGCACCGACCACGACCATCGTCGGCCCGCACGACCCCATCATCGTCCGCGCCCCGGACGAGGCCCGCTACGACTGGGAGGCGGAGCTCGCGGTGGTCATCGGCGTCGGCGGCCGGGACATCCCCCAGGCGGACGCGCTGGCCCATGTGGCCGGCTACTGCGTGGCCAACGACGTGACCGCCCGCGGGCGGCACCGGCGGTCGGCGGTCCCCGCGGAAGCGTTCACCTACGACTGGTTCGCCGCCAAGTCCATGGACAGCTCGCTGCCGCTGGGGCCGGGCATCACCCCGGCCTTCCAGGTGCCCGACCCGCAGGATCTGCAGCTGCGGCTGTGGGTGAACGACGAACTGCAGCAGGACGAGTCCACCTCCGACATGGTCTGCCCGGTCGCCGAGCTGATCTCGGCGGCCAGCGAGGTGGTCACGCTCGAGCCGGGCGACGTCATCGCGACCGGGACCCCGTCCGGGGTCGGCGCGGGCCGCGGCCTGTACCTGAAGGCCGGCGACGTCGTCCGGGTCACCATCGACGGCCTCGGAAGCCTGGAAAACACCGTGATCGATCCCGCCGGAGGAACATCGTGATCTTCGTAACCCACCAGCTGCCCGTCAACGTGCCGGGCGAACCGCACCTCGGCCGCGCGGCGGTCTGGGACGGCCTCGTGCTCAAGGCCAACAACGCGCTGCCGTTCGTGCCCAGCATGACCTTCTGCGAGGTCACCCAGCGGTACGGGGACACGGTCTTCGACCGGGACATCGACTTCCGCGGCGACCGCTTCACCGAGCGGATCACGCTGGAGGCCCCGCACCGGGTGGTGTTCACCCGGATCGCGGGCCCGGTGCTCGGCACCATCGCCAACGAGATCGAGGGCACCGACGACGACCTGCAGCTGAGGTTCAGCTTCGCGCTGGTGGTGGCCGGGGTGGAAGGTGGCTCGGACGCCGAGCAGGAGTACGCCGACTCGATGACCGGGGACTACCTGAAGGCCGTGGCCGCCACCCTGAACGCGATGCGCCGGCTGGCCGAAGAGGCTTCGTCAGCGAGCACCGGGGCGGTGTCGGCATGAGCGCCGGTCTGGTGGACGCCGGGCTGCGGCAGCGCATCACAGACGAGCTGGCCGGGCAGTTCAAGGGCGACATCATCGGCCCCGACCACGCGGAGTACGAAGACGCCCGGCAGGTCTGGAACTCCATGATCGACCGGCAGCCGGGGCTGATCCTGCGCTGCACCAGCACCGCGGACGTGGTGGCCGCGGTCAACGTGGCCCGCGAGCACGGCCTGCCGCCCTCGGTCCGCTGCGGCGGGCACAACGTGGCGGGCAAGGGCATGTCCGAGGGCGGGCTGACCATCGACCTGGGCGGGCTGCGGGAGGTCACCGTGGACCCCGAGCGCAAGCTGGTCCACGCGGGCGGCGGCTGCCTGCTGGGCACCGTGGACGCGGCCACCGCGCCGCATGCGCTGGTCGTCCCGGCCGGCATCATGTCCGAGACCGGCGTGGCCGGCCTGGCCCTGGGCGGCGGGATCGGCTGGTTCTCCCGCAAGCACGGCCTGACCTGCGACCAGTTCGTCGCCCTGGAGCTCGTGCTGGCCAGCGGCGAGGTGATCGAGGTCTCCGCGGACTCCCACCCCGACCTGTTCTGGGCGCTGCGCGGCGGTGGCGGCAACTTCGGCATCGTCACCCGGTTCACCTTCGCCGCGCACGACTTCGGCCCGATGATGCGGATCGGGGTATCCCTCTACGACGAGGAGCACGCGGCTGCGGCGCTGCGCGAGTACGCGGCGCTGGTGCCGACGCTGCCGCGCACGGTCGGCTGGCACGCGGCGCTCAAGCACGACATGCCCGCCCTGCCGTTCGTCCCGCCGGAGATCGTGGGCAAACGCGTGGTGATGCTCTTCTCGATGTGGCTGGACGACGCGGAGGACCCGGCCGGCGCCGAGCTGATCGAGCGCCTGAGCGGCGTGGGCGAGCCGATCCTGAAGGCCTCGACCGTGCTGCCCTTCGCCGCGGGGGTGCAGCACCTGATCGACAAGGAGTTCGAGGACGGCCACCGCTACTACACCAAGGAGGCGCACGTCGCCGAGCTGGCGGATGAGGCGATCGACAAGCTGGTGGACTTCTGGAAGGACATGCCCATGGAGGGCGAGGTCGAGATCATCGGCCTGGGCGGGGCCATCGGCGACGTGGCCGAGGACGCCACCGCCTTCTCCAACCGCGGTTACCTGCTGTGGCTGAACTTCGCGATGCGCTGGGACGACCCGGCCCGCGACGGCGAGTACATCCAGATGACCCGGGACGCGGTCGCTGGCCTCAAGCCCTGGACCGGCCAGGGCGTCTACGTCAACATGCTCAACTTCGACGAGATGGACCGGGTGGTCGAGGCCATGGGCGGGCCGGAGAAGTACGCCCGGCTGGGCCGGATCAAGGCCCAGTACGACCCGGAGAACCTGTTCAGCGTCAACGCCAACATCGTCCCCGCGGCGGCGCCGGCTGAGGCCCCGGCCTCGTAGAGCCACGCCCCCTCCAGCCCTCCAGCCCGGTCAGCCCCGCCAGCCCCCTAAGGGTTCCGTTCTAGTTCGTGATCATGACGTAGGTGTCGTTGGAACGACACCTACGTCATGATCACGTGGGGCAAGGCAAGCCCCCGGGGGGCTGGCGGGACTGTTGGGGCTCAGGGGAGGAAGATCGAGCCCAGGTGGGTGAAGTGGACGGCGACCGAGGTGCCCTCGGGCACCGGGACCGCGTCGGTCATGCCACCGGTGAGCACGATCCAGCCGGGCTCGATGGCCAGCCCCCGGCGGCCCAGGTCGTTGGCCGCCAGGGCCAGCGCCTCGGCGGGATGACCCTGCACGGCTGCTCCCGTGGCCGAGTCCACCACCTGCCCGTTCACTTCGAGGAGGCAGGCCTCCAGCGCCAGGTCCAGGCCCGCGGGCGGCACGCCGACCGGCCCGGTCACGAAGCACCCCGCGGAGGCGTTGTCGGCCACCACGTCGGGCAGCGTGAACCGGAAGTCGCGGTACCGGCTGTCGATGATCTCCACGCCACCGTGCACCGAGCCCACCGCGGCCAGCGCCGTGGCCGCGGTGACGCCGGGCCCGGCCAGCCGGTCCCGCATCACGAACACGATCTCCGGCTCGGCCCTCGGGTGGATCAGCCGGTCCCGGGGCACGGCCGCCCCGGCAGGCAGCACCATGGCGTCGGTCAGCCACGCCGTCAGCGGCGTGGTGATGCCCATCCGCTGCTGCTTGGCCCGGCTGGTCAGCCCCAGCTTGAGGCCGGCCAGCCGCTCGCCGCGGTCCAGCCTGCGGCGCAGCGTCTCGTCCTGCACCGCGTACCCGGTGGCCAGGTCCAGGCCGGGCCAGTCGTCGGTGAGCGGCTCCCGGTCCGCCCGGCCGTCTTCGGCGTCCAGCAGCGCCGTGGCCGCCGAGTCCACGGTCCAGTCCGTCATCCTGCTGCTCCTGCCGTCTCGCGCTCCTGCAGGAGCTGGAGTGCCACGTCGATGATCATGTCTTCCTGGCCGCCCACGTACCCGGCCTCACCGACCCGCTGCAGGATCTCGTGCGCGGGCACGCCGTACCGCTGCGCGGCGCGCTGGGCGTGCAGCAGGAAGGAGGAGTAGACCCCGGCGTAGCCCTGCACCACCGAGGAACGGTCCATCGACGGCAGCCGGGGGATGATCGGCCGGACCACTTCCTCGGCGGCGGCCAGCACGCCCAGCACGTCCACCCCGGTGCGGATGCCCAGCCGGTCGAACGTGGCCGCCAGCACCTCGGTCGGTGAGTTGCCGGCCCCGGCGCCGAGGGCACACAGCGCCCCGTCGATCTGGGTCGCGCCCTCCTGGTAGGCGAGCACGGAGTTGGCCACCCCGAGGGACAGGTTCTGGTGCCCGTGGAAGCCCACCTGCGCGTCGGCGCCGAGCTCCCCGATCAGGGCCCGGACCCGCTCCTGCGCGTCGCCCAGCACCATCGCCCCGGCGGAATCGACGACGTACACGCACTCCGCGCCGGCGTCGGCCATGATCCGGGCCTGCGCGGCCAGCGCGGCGGGATCGAGCCGGTGGGCGAGCATGAGGAAGCCCACGGTCTCCATGCCCAGGTCCCGCGCGGCCGCGAAGTGCTGGACCGACACGTCGGCCTCGGTGCAGTGGGTCGCGATCCGGGCCACCGACGCGCCGGCCTCACGGGCGTCCTTCAGGTCCTCCACCGTGCCCAGCCCCGGCAGCAGCAGGACCGCGATCTTCGCCGCCACCGCTTCGTCGGCCGCGGCGCGGACCAGCCGGATATCGTCCACCGCCGAGAAGCCGTAGTTGAAGGACGAGCCGCCCAGCCCGTCGCCGTGCGAGACCTCGATGACCTCCACCCCGGCCGCGTCCAGCGCCGCGACCACCTGGCGGACCTGGGCCTCGGTGAACCGGTGGGCCATCGCGTGTGAGCCGTCCCGCAACGTGGAGTCGGTGATGCGCAGGTCGCGGGTCATGCCGTCACCCCCGTGCGGGACGCGGCGGCGAGCAGGTCCCCGACCCGCGCGGCGGCGGCGGTCATGATGTCCAGGTTGCCGGCCCACGGGGGCAGGTAGTCGCCGTTGCCGCGGACCTCCAGGAACACCGCGACCCGCGCCTGCCCGCCCCACTCCGGGGCGGGCGGGTCGAACTGCGGGTCGGCGCGCAGTGTGTAGCCCGGCACGTACCGGGCCACCTCGGCCACCATGGCCAGCACCGAGTCCACGACCGCGTCCTGGTCGGCGTCCGGGCTGATCGCGCAGAACACGGTGTCCCGCATGATCATCGGCGGGTCGACCGGGTTCAGGATGATGACTGCCTTGCCGCGCTCCGCGCCGCCGATCGACTCGATGGCCCGCGCCGTGGTCACGGTGAACTCGTCGATGTTGGCCCGGGTTCCCGGCCCGGCGGAGCGCGACGCGATAGAGGCCACGATCTCCGCATACGGCACCGGCGTCACGGCCGACACCGCGCGGACCACGGGAATGGTGGCCTGGCCGCCACAGGTGATCATGTTGACGTTGGGCGCGGCCAGATGCTCGCCCAGGTTGACCGGCGGGCACACCATCGGCCCGACCGCGGCCGGGGTCAGGTCCACCACCTGGATGCCCGCCCCGGCGTAGCGCGGCGCGTTGGCCAGGTGAGCCCGGGCCGAGGTCGCCTCGAACACCAGGTCCGGCCGCTCGGGCCGGTCCAGCAGCCAGTCCACGCCTCCGGCGGACGCCTCGACCCCCGCCCGCCGGGCCCGCTCCAGGCCCTCGGAGGCCGGGTCTACCCCCACCATGTAGGCCACCTCGACATGCTCGCTGCGCTGCAGCTTGGCCAGCAGGTCCGTGCCGATGTTGCCCGGTCCCACAATCGCGGCCGTCGCCTTGGTCATCGTTGCTCCGTTCGTTCGCCCGGACCGAACCGTGCGGTCACGCTGCCCAGCCCCGCGAACGTCGCGGTCACGGTGTCGCCCGCACCGACGGGGATCGCGGCGGTCACCGACCCGGGCAGGATCACCTGGCCGGGCTCCAGGACCACGCCCCGGGCCCCGACCGTGTTCGCCAGCCACACCAGGGAGGTGAGCGGCGAACCGAGCACCGCGCCGCCCGCGCCGGTCCCGGCCAGCTCACCGTTCTTGTGCAGAGTGCAGCCCGCCAGCCGCAGGTCGGCCGCGGCCAGCGGCACCGGGCTGCCGCCCAGCACGACCCCCCCGGACGAGGCGTTGTCCGCGATGGTGTCGGCCAGCCCGATCTTCCAGTCCCGGATCCGTGAGTCGATCAGTTCCAGCGCGGGCAGCACGAAGTCCACCGCGGCGATCGCCTCGGCCACCGTGACCCCGGGGCCGCGCAGCGGGCGGGCCAGGACGAACGCCATCTCCGGCTCGACCCGGGGCTGCAGGAAGCGGGAGATAGGGATCGGCTCGTACTCCAGCCAGAACATGCGGTCCAGCAGATGGCCGTAGTCCGGCTGGTCCACCCCCAGCTGGCGCTGCATCGCGGCTGAGGTCAGGCCGACCTTGTGCCCCTTGATCCGCGCTCCCCCGTCGAGCCAGCGGCGAACCTGGAGCAACTGGATCTCGTAAGCGTCCTCGACGGTCAGGCCGGCGAACTTCGCGGTCAGCGGCTCGACCGGTTCGTGGCTCGCATACACCTCCAGCAACAGCTCGGCGATCTCCTCGCGCTCCTGCTGATTCACGGTCGTCTGCCCTCCTGGTCCGCGGTCCCTCTCCGACAAACTGTATGCAGTTTAGCGGCAGAGCGGAAGTCTGGCCGCACCGTGTTGGCAGCACCGGGGAAGGGCGCGCGATGATCGCGGCCGGTGCGCCTGCCTTTACCCGGCCCAGCCGGGCTGACAGCCTGGTCGGGTGAGGCCGACGATCAGGTACGCCAGTACTCCGGCAGGCCGCGTCGCCTACTCGACGTCGGGTTCCGGCCCGGCCCTGTTGTTCGACTCAGGCTGGGTGACCCACCTCCGCGGGCAGCTGGAGCTCTTCTCCTTCGCTCCCTTCGTGGCCGGCCTGGCTGACCGGTTCACCGTGATCCGCTACGACAAGCCCGGCTGCGGGCTGTCCGACCGGGACGGGATCGATCTGTCCTTCGACGCGCAGGTGACGGCGGCCCTGGCCGTGGCCGACGCGGCCGGGGCCGGCCGTTTCAGCCTGTTCGGCGCGTCCCAGGGCGGCCAGCTCGCCGCCACGATCGCCGCGCGGTACCCGGAGCGGGTCGACGCGCTCGTGGTGTACGGGACGTGCGCCGCCGGCCGCGACCTGGCGCCGCCCGAGGTCAGGGAGTCGATCGTGGCCCTGATGCGGGCCCACTGGGGCCTGGGATCAAAGGTGCTGACCGGCATCTTCATCCCGGACCCGGACGCGGCGGAGATCGAGGCCGTGGCCCGGCTGGCCCGGGCCAGTGCGTCGGCGGCGGTGGCCAGCCGGCTCCTGGAGCTCTACTACAGCACCGACGTCCGGGCGTTGCTGCCGGCTATCCGGGCCCGCACCGCGGTGCTGCACCGCGAAGCGGACCCGGCCACCCGCTTCGAGCTGGGCCGGGAGATCGCCACTCTCATCCCGGACGCGGCACTGATCCCGCTACCGGGCTCGAGTCACCTCTACTACCACGGCGAGTGGGCTGCGGCGCTGGACGCGGCGCTCGGTTTCCTGGGCGAGCCGGCCACCGCCGGGCCCCCGCTCACCGCCCGCGAGATCGAAGTGGCCGCGCTGGTCGCCGAGGGGCTGACCAACGCGTCCATCGCCACCCGCCTGTCGGTCGCACCCCGCACGGCCGAGACCCACGTCGAGAACATCCGGCGCAAGCTGCAGGTGCGCTCGCGGGCCCAGATCGCGGCCTGGGTAACCGAGCACCGGCTCCGCTCCTAGGTAGTTCGCCCGACGCCCGGCCAGGCCAGCCTTCCTGGCCCGGGACTGACCGGCGGATCACGGTAGTTCACCCGATAGCCGCCCGGCGCCACGGCCGGCCTAGCGTCGAGGCATGTCAGAGGCTACGAAGACGATCCGTCCCCCGGGCGCCACCACGCGCCCGCCCGTGGCGCGGGCCAGCGCGGTACTCATCCTTGGTTACGCGGCCGCGGCCTACGGGCTCTTCGTCGCGGTGCTGGTCTACGCGGTGGGATTCTTCGCCGGTTACGCCGTGCCCAAGGACATCGACGCCGGGGTTCGGTCCGGCTGGCCGCTCGCGGTGGCCATCGACGTGGGGTTGCTCGCGCTGTTCGCCGCGCAGCACACGGTCATGGCCCGTCCGGGGTTCAAGCGCTGGCTGACGCGCGCGGTGCCCGGGCCGGCTGAGCGGGCGACGTTCGTGCTGGCCGCGAGCCTGGCGCTCGCCCTGGTGTTCTGGGCCTGGCGGCCGGTCGGCGGGGTGGTCTGGACGCTGTCCGGGCCGGCCGCCGCCGTGCTCCTCGCGGTGCAGCTGGCCGGGTGGGCAGTGGCTATCAGCTCGACGTTCATGATCAGTCACTTTGATCTGTTCGGGCTGCGGCAGGCCTGGCTCCACGTGCGCGGGACCGGCTACACGCCACCGGCGTTCACCGAGCGCGGCCTGTACCGGCGGATCCGCCACCCGCTGATGGCCGGGTTCGTGATCGTCTTCTGGGCCGCCCCGGTCATGACCGCGGGGCACCTGCTGTTCGCCGCGGCGGCCACCGGCTACATCCTGGCCGGGATCTGGTTCGAGGAACGCGACCTGGTGCGCTCCCTCGGCCCGGCGTACGCCGCCTACCGGGCCAGCGTGCCCGCGCTCATCCCGGGCTTGCAGCCACGGCCGTCACCGGGCGCCGGCCATGAGCACGGCGGCCATGAACGCCCCCCGCCGGAAGGCGGCGGGCCTGGACACCGCTTCACCGCGGGTCGGCATGTTCCCGCCCCCCGATCTGCTGGACTGGGATCCGGCCACGGCCCGGGCCTTCCTGGACCAGATCGCCGCGGCAGGCATCGATCATGTCTGCTGCGCCGACCACGTGAGCTTCATCGCGGGCCTGGGCTTCGACGGGCTCCTGCAGGCCACGGCGCTGGCCGCGCTGCACCCCTCGTTGCGGATCTCGTGCGGCCTGTACCTGCTGCCGCTGCGCCATCCAGTCCTGGTGGCCCGGCAGCTCGCGGACATCGAGCGGCTCGCGCCCGGGCGGCTGATCTTCGGGGTGGGCATCGGCGGCGAGGACCGTCACGAGGTCGCGATCTGCGGGGTGGACCCGGCCACCCGGGGCGCGCGGATGAACGAATGCCTGACCGTGCTGCGCGGGCTCCTGTCCGGCCAGGCGGTTACCTTCCACGGGCGGTTCTTTGACCTGGACGACGCGCTCATCGCTCCCCCGGCGCCGGGGATCCCGCTCATCGTCGGCGGCCGTTCAGACGCCGCGATCAGGCGCGCGGGCCGGTACGGCGATGGCTGGCTGGGCATCTGGAACTCACCCCGGCGCTTCGCGGCCGCCGTCGAGATGGCGGCCGAGGAAGCGGCCCGCGCCGGGCGGACTCCGCCCGGCCGGGCACGCGATGCAGGTCTGGTGCGGGCTCGCGGACTCCAGGGAGGCCGCCCGCGCCTGCCTGGCCCCGGCCATGGAAGCCTTCTACCAGCTCCCGTTCGAGCGGTTCGAGCGCTATTGCCCCTACGGCACCGCCGACGACGTGGCCGGGTTCCTCGCCCCGTACGTGGCGGCGGGCTGCACCGAGTTCAACCTGATCCCGCAGGCACCCACCCCGGATCAGGCCGTGGCCGGGGTGGC
>CAWJPL010000020.1:0-106430 GCA_963844695.1 uncultured Actinomycetes bacterium | reverse complement strand
TTCAGCGGTGCGGCGGAGGCCCGGAGTGGGCGGCCGCCACCCGCTTGGGCACGACCATGCGCCACGCGTCCGTCACGAACTCGCGCATCTCGGCCGGCCCGATGGTCTCCATCCACGCGTCGATCCACTGGAAGCGCTGATCGCTCGGGCGATGCAGGAAGAACCGGTCCGGCTCGGCCGCGATCAGCGCGGGGCGCTCGTCACGGGGGAAGCCGAAGCCCATGATCGTCTCGTCGGGGGAGACGGCCGCGTAGACGATCCGGCCGACCCGGAACTTGACCCAGTCGCGGATCAGGTGTTCTTCCGTGCGGGGCAGGGAGAGCGCCACGGCACGCACCTCGGCCAGTGTCACCATGACCCGATTCTGCCGTCTGGCCCGGGCCGGGCATAACCGCTTCCGCTCCGGGCCGGGCATAACCGGGAGCGCGCCGGGGTTGGCGGAACCTGGGACGACGGACCGAGTCAGCCCGGGGCTACTCACAGCGGCGGCCGCTCACAGCGGGGCCATCGCAGCGGGCCACCCGGAGCCGGAGAACGGAGTAGCGATGCCGAAGGCAGTGCGGTTCGAGAACTACGGCGGGATCGACGTGCTCAAGATCGAGGACGTGCCCCGTCCGGTGCCGGGGGAGGGACAGGTACTGGTCCAGGTCAAGGCGGCCGGGATCAATCCTGGTGAGGCCAAGATCCGGGAGGGCCTGCTGCACGCGCGGTGGCCCGCCACGTTCCCTTCCGGACAGGGCAGCGACCTGGCCGGGATCGTGGCGGAGACCGGCCCGGGAGTGACCGCGTTCTCGGCCGGGGATGAGGTCCTCGGCTGGACCGACAACCGGGCCAGCCAGGCCGAGTACGTCCTGACCGAAGCGGGGAACCTGACCGCCAAGCCGGCCGGGGTGCCGTGGGAAGTCGCCGGGGGCCTGTTCGTGGCCGGGGCCACCGCGTACGCGGCGGTCCGGGCGGTCGCCCTGACCGCCGGCGACACGGTCGTGGTGGCCGGCGCGGCGGGCGGGGTCGGCACTATCGCGGTCCAGCTGGCCCGGCGGGCCGGCGCGACGGTGATCGGGCTGGCCAGTGAGCCGCACCACGCGTGGCTCACCGCGCACGGGGTGATCCCGGTGAGCTACGGCGACGGGGTGGCGGACCGGATCCGGCAGGCCGCCGGCGGTCAGGTCGACGCGTTCATCGACACGGTCGGCGGGGACTACGTCCGGCTGGCCGTGGAGGATCTGGGCGTGGCGCCCTCCCGGGTGGACACGATCGCCAACTTCGAGGCCGTCGAGAAGTACGGGGTCAAGGCCGAAGGCAACGCCGCCGGCTCCAGCGCCGCGGTGCTGGCCGAACTGGCCGGGCTGATCGCCGCGGGCGAGCTGGAGGTTCCCATCGCCGCGACGTTCCCGCTCGACGACGTACAGGACGCCTACCGGCGGCTGGAGCAGGGGCACCTGCTCGGCAAGGTCGTCCTGCTCGTCTGAGTACCGGCGCCTGAGTACCGGCGCCTGGGCGGCGGGGAGCCGCGGAGACCGGACGGCCTGGGTCAGGCCTGCAGCAGGGTGACCCGCATGGCCTGGCCCAGGATCGGCTCCGCCAAGGGCAGCAGATAGCGGTAGCGGGCGGGCAGGTGGCGGCGGACCGGGCCGGGCAGCCGGGCCACCCCGGTGGTCTCCACCACCCGCAGGCCCAGCCGCTCCAGCGAACGCGGATCGTCACAGGCCCACGCGAACCGCGCGGGAATGCCCCGCCGGGCGGCCAGTTTTCGCTGCTGGTCGAGAGTCCGCTGGGGAAAGGTGTCCAGCGCGATGCGGGCGTTAGGGAAATGGTTCTTGATGCGGGTCAGCAGGGTGCTGACCTGTTCTTCCGTCAGGTAGACCAGCACCCCGTCGGCCACGAAGAAGTACGGTCCCGGGCTCTGCGCGACGATCGGCAGCCATTCCTCGCCGGTCACCGACGCGGCCACCATCTGGCGGCGGTCGGTGTCGGCGAAGAACTTCCGCCGCAGCTCGATGCTGTCGGGCAGGTCCAGGTCGATCCAGTGCACCTGGCCGTTGTCCACCCGCTCGAAGCGGCTGTTCAGCCCGGTGCCGATCTCCACCACCGTGCCCGCCGGGTTCCTGGCCAGGAAGTCGCGGACCCAGGCGTCCATGAGCACGGTCCGCAGCACGGTCACCGACCCGCCCGCGCCCCGGCCGTACTTGGCGTCGACCTGCACCGAGCCCGCGATCTCCACGGCTTTCGGGTCCCGCAGCAGGGGATGGCGCCGCTGGGCCGCCCGGGCCCGGGCCAGCAGCGGGATGAACAGTGTCTCCTGCACGGCCCCCAGCCGGGCCTGCTCCCTGTCCGTCATGCCCGCCATTACACCGCGAATCCCGCGAGTTCGCGATTTCTTCAGCCTCGCTGGCCGCGCGCCGGCGTCGAGTACAGCGAACTGGGTGGCCTTTTCGGGCCGCTGTCCCGTACGGCCGCGGCGGCTGGGTTGCTACTCGGGCAGGCGGTCGCGGGGCGGGGCGTCGATGCCCGACGCGTGCAGGACGTGAGCGACAAATTCGCTCTTGGCGTTGGTGTAGGCGTTCCGGTTCTGGCGGTGCTGGCGGCCGAGGCGCTTCTTGAGGTCCCCGTAGTCGGCGCGCAGGCCCGGATCGGCTCGCAGGGCGTCCCGGAACGCGATCAGCGCCCGGGCGTGCGTCTCGTGGTGCTCGATCAGCTGCAGGTGATGGGTGCGCGCCTCGGGCCGTGGCCGCAGGAACCACAGGCGGTAGTGACGGCCTGGGTCTTCGGGCCAGAACAGCCAGCCGTCCTCCGGTCAGCGGCGCGACAGCATCCTGGGCGCGGGCCAGGCACCGGACCGGGGCGAGCATGTCGATGACGGGCTTGGCGAGCAGGCCACGCCCTGACCCTAATGGCCGGGGTGGGCGGGGCTGGCTGCGGCGCCGGCGGGTTGAGCCGCTACAGCCATGCTTCGCCGTTGGCCAGGTCGCTGTCACCTGGGTACTGGCTGAGGACTGTTTCGAGGGCAGCGACGATCTTTCCCGTGTCGGCCCTGGTGCGGCGGTAGCTGCCCGGCATGAAGATCATGCCGAAGTGACCTGCCCCGCCGGGTGAGATCGCCTCGTTGTGTAGCGGGCGGAAGTCACGCAGGTTGTTGGTGACCAGAGCACGGTGCCCAGCACGGGCGAGGGCCAGCACCTCAGGGTCGGACAGTGTCTCGCGATCAGGATGGCCCGCGACGGATTCGGCGTCGTGCCCATGCGCGCGCAAGTCCCGGGCGATCGCCGGGCTCAGCATTTCGTCGAGCAGTAGTTTCACCGCCGGAAGGCGGCCTGCCCCGCCAGGTAAGCGGCATGCGTCTCGGTGGTCTCCTGCTCGTTGGCCTCAATTTGCTGGTCGATCTCGTCGGTGTACGCGCCGTAGTACGCCATTGCGGCCTGGACCAGGCCGAGGGGGACCTCCAGATAGCCCGCCGATTCCGCAGGGTCGCCGCCGTTGTCGCGCACGACCGCGATGACTTCCCAGACATCTTTCCCGGTCCCGAGCAGCCGGGCGCGGCGGCCTGCCGGGCCGTCAGCGAACCGGATCAGCGGATGCTCATCCATACGCAGGCCTTCCTCGACATAGCGCTGCGCCAGGGTCCGGGGCGGCAGGTGCACACGCCGGGCGCGCGCACCCAGGCGGCTGAGCGTGGCGTCATTCAGGCGAACACTCAGCGGCTGGCTCATGTAGTTCATTGTAGTGCGCCGTAGTACGGCTGTTGACACCAGCCGGTACCTGCCGCGGCAAGGATTTCGCCTGATAACCGCTCGGGGTCCGCCTATCCCACGCCGCCCGGGTCCGATCCGTTTTGCCTCGCTGCCTCTGGGTAGCCGCGTCCCCGCCAACTGCCGGCAGCGCAGGCGGCCCGGCCTACAGGGGAGATCCAGCCATGGCACGCAACCGCGAGCGCACGTCCGCGCCGCCCGCTGACCCGCAGCGGAGCATCCCGCCGGAGCGCGAGGTGTCCGGCGGACCCGGATTCGCCGCTGGAACTGGGCGCGACCGGCTGGCGGAACACGCTGAAGCGCACCGGGAAGAAGTTCGTCCGGGACCGCTGCTCGATGACCGCGAGCAGCCTGGCCTATCACTGGTTCCTGGCCCTGTTCCCGGCGGTGATCGCCGCGCTGGGGCTGATCAGCCTGATCCATGTCGGGTCGAGCACGCTGACGAAGTTGGTGACGGGCTGGAGAAGGCGCTGCCACCGGGCGCCTCCAAGGTCTTCACCCAGGCCATCACCAGCGCGGGGTCGCAGCACAAGGGCTCGCTGACGGCCCTGATCCTCGGCCTCGCGATCGCGGTCTGGAGCGCGTCCGGGGGGATGGTCGCGCTGGAGACCGGCCTGGACATCGCCTACGAGGTGCCGGTCGACCGCAAGTTCGTGCCCAAGCGGCTGATCGCGTTCGAGCTGATGGTGGCGACCGCGGTGCTGGGCGGGATCGCCTCGGCGCTCATCGTGTTCGGGGCGTCGATCGGCTCGGCCATCGAAGGGCACGTCCCCTTCGCCGGATCCGCCTTCGTGATCGCCTGGACGGTAGTCCGCTGGGTGCTCACGGTCATCGTCATCTCGCTGCTGTTCTCGGTGTACTACTACGTCGCGCCCAACCGGGAGTCTCCGCGCTGGCAGTGGGTGAGCACCGGCGGGATCGCCGGGACCGTCATCTTCCTGGCCGCGTCCCTGGGCTTCTCGTTCTACGTGGCCAAGTTCGGCCACTACAGCAACACCTACGGTGCGTTCGCGGGCGTGGTCATCCTCATCTTCTGGCTGTACCTGGCCGGGCTGGCCGTACTGGTCGGCGGCGAGATCAACGCGGAGACCGAGCGCGAGGCCGCCGCCGAAGCCGGCCATCCCGGCGCCCAGGCCAGCGCCGAGCAGGTGGGGACGTCCCCGGTTCCCTCGCCGGAGACGAGCCGCTAAGCCGGCGGCTGCCGCCCGGTCCCGGCTTGCCCTGGGTGGGGATGCTGGCCGGGTGCGCGAGGGCATCGATGATGCCCCCGCGCCGGGCGGCGGCCGCCTCTCGTCTTGCCCGTGCGCTAATTTCCGCCCGTCCTCGTGAACCGGGCGCCCCCGGGGTGCAATAGAGGGGCGATGGACGACGAGGAGCTGGTGGCCCGGGTGGCGGCCGGCGATGACGCGGCGCTGCGGGAGCTGTTCAGCCGGCACGCGCCGTGGCTGGCCGCCCGGCTCCGGTCGGTGCTGTCCGCCGCGGACGTCGAGGACGTCCTGCAGGAGACCTTCCTCGCGGTCTGGAAGGGCGCCCGGGGCTACCGGCCGCAGAGTCCGCCCGGGGCCTGGATGTGGGGGATCGCCCGGCGGCAGGCCGCCTTGTTCCTGCGCCGCCGGGGTCCGGCCACGCTGCTGCTGCCCGCGGTGGTCGAGGCGGACGGGCGGCACGCCAGCGACCCGGCCGAGGCGGCGCTGTCGCGCGCCCAGATCACCGAGGCGGTCACCGCGCTCGGGCCGGAAGGCAGCCCGGACCGCGATGTCTGGCAGCTCATGTACGTCGAGGACCGGCCGGTCGCCGAGGTGGCGCGGCTGATGGGGATCCCGGAGGGCACGGTCAAGAGCCGCGCGCACCGGGCCCGGCGGGTGTTGCGGGCGGCGCTGGGTGGCCGCCCGGCCACGGAGGGAGGACCGCGATGAGCGAACGACCGGGGTGGGACGGCGCACCGGCCGACGTTGACCTGGGCCGGGTGTGGACCGGGGTCGCCGCGCAGGTGTGGCGCCGCCAGCCGGGATGGACTGAGCGGCTGGCCGGGCGGCTGCTTCGCTCGCCCGGCCTGGCCCGGGCCCTGGTCACCACGCCGTCGCTGCTGCTGGGGTGGATCATCGCCACCGTGGTCGTGCTGGGCGCCGGGCTGCTCGCCACCCTGCAGACCGGGACACCGTTCGTGGGGCTGCTGGCTCCCGCCGTGGCGGCGGCGGGTATCGCCTACGCCTACGGGCCCGGGATCGATCCAGCCTGGGAGCTGTCGCGGAGCATGGCGGTCAGCGACCGGATGGTGCTGCTGGTCCGGGCGTTCGCCGTGTTCGGCCTGAACGCCGTGCTCGGGCTGGCCGCCGCGGCCGCGTCGGGGGCCGCGGCCGCGGTCACGTTCGGCTGGCTGATCCCGATGACCGCGACGTGCGCGCTGGCGCTGGCCGCGGCCACGCTCTCGCGGTCCGCCAACGTGGGCGTGGCCGCGGGCCTGGGCGGCTGGGCCATCGTGGTCCTGTCCGCCCGGGCTGTCGGCCCGTTCAGCGCCGCGTTCACCGACTTCTTCGTTCGTCCTTCCCTACCTGGCGTTTGCCGTGTGCTGCGGCGCGCTCGTCCTGTACGCGACCCGGATCCCGAGAGGAACGTCATGAACGTCGAGATCGCCGGCCTGACCCGGCGCTTCGGCCGCAACCAGGCCGTCGCGGGGGTGGACCTGGAGGCCGGCCCCGGGGTGTTCGGGCTGCTCGGCCCGAACGGGGCCGGGAAGACGTCACTGCTGCGGATGATGGCCACGGTGCTCCCGCCGTCCTCCGGGCGGCTGCGGCTGCTGGACCGTGACCCCGGCAGCTTCGGGCCCCGGCGGGAGATCCGGCGCCGCCTCGGGTACCTGCCGCAGAACCTGGGCTACTACCCGTCCTTCACCGTGGTGGAGTTCGTCGAGTACTTCGCGCTGCTGAAGGAGATGCCCGCGGCGCGGGTCCCCCGGGCCGTCGCGAGCGCGATCGAGCAGGTTGACCTGGGCGACAAGGCCCGGGCCAAGCTGCGCACCCTGTCCGGGGGCATGCTGCGCCGGGTCGGCATCGCGCAGGCGATCGTCAACGATCCCGAGCTGCTGCTGCTCGACGAGCCGACCGCCGGGCTGGACCCGGAGCAGCGGGTGGCCTTCCGTTCCCTGCTCCGCGACCTCGGCCAGCGCGCCTCGGTCGTGGTCAGCACCCACCTGGTCGAAGACGTCGGCGCCGCCTGCACCGAGGTGGCGCTGATGAACCAGGGGAAGATCGTCTTCCGGGGCACCCCGGATGAGCTCACCGCCCGGGGCGAGGGGCACGGGGTGGGCGACGCCCCGCTGGAGCGCGGGTACAGCGCGGTCCTGACCGAGGCCCGGTCATGACCGTCGCCGAAGCTCCGGTGCGGCCCCGGCCGCCGGGCGCCGGGCCCGCGTCCCCGATGTCGCTGTGGCGGATGCTGTGGCTGGAACTGCGCCGCAACGCGATGCCCTGGATGTTCCCCCTGCTCGCCGCGCTGTTCGTGTTCGACCCCTTCCGGACGGCCATGGACTATCCGCCGCTGTGGGACCTGCGGGCCTCCGTCGTGGTCAACAAGCTGCTGCCGGACTTCGTGGCGTTCGTGGCCGGGGTGGCGGCCTGGATGGGGTCACGGGACAGCCGGCGTCATACCGCCGACCTGGTCACGGCGACCCCCCGGCCCCGCTGGGCGGCCTGGCTGGTGACCTGGGCGGCCACGGCCATCTGGGCGGTCATCCTCTACCTGTGCGGCGTGGCGGTGATCTACGGGGTCACGGCCACGCAGGCCACCTGGGGCCACCCGCTGTGGTGGCCGGTGGCCGTCGGCTGCGCCGAGCTGGCCGTGGTCTGCGCCCTGGGGTTCGCGGTCGGCGCGCTGTTCCCCAGCCGGTTCACCGCGCCACTGGCCGCGCTCGGCGCGTTCTTCCTGTCCCTGGAGGGATTCCATAACGCGGTCGCCCAGTCCAGCGTGTTCGCGCTGCTGTCACCGACCACCTCGGTGCCCGCTGACGACATCGGCGTTTTCTATCACTACCTGCCTGATGTGGCCATCGCGCAGCTGATGTTCCTGCTCGGGCTCACCGCCGTGGTCCTCGGGCGCCCTGGGCCTGGCCCGGGCCGCCGACGCCGGGCCGCGGCTGCGCCGCGCCGCGGCCGTGCTCGGCGTGGCCGGCCTGGCCGCGACCGGGACCGCCATCGGGCTGGTCGGCACGGCTCACCAAGGTACCGCTGGCGAAGTTATCCCGGCTCTGCACGACGCGGCCAATGACCGGCTGATCGCGTTCACCCCGGTGTGCAGCCCGGTCGGCGGCGTACCGGTCTGCGTGCACCCGGCCTACCGGGCGGACCTGGACGACGTGACGGCCGCCTTCCGTCCCGCGCTCCGCGAAGTGGCTGGCCTGCCTGGCGCGCCCGCCCGGATCACGGAGATAGGTGACCCGACCCTGAGCCCGCCGACCGGTAAGTTCGGTGGCTCGCCGCCGGTGTTCTACTACTCCATGCCCGTGCTGGGCTCGGCTTTCGGGCAGACCACCAGCGACTTTACCCAGAACCTGCAGGGCCTCTTCGTCGCGGCCTTCATCGCCGGTCCCCGGGGGTTCGTCGGCCAGGGCGGCACCCCGGCGCAGCAGGTGGTCCAGATGGTGCTGCAGAAGGCGATTGGCTCGCAGTGGGACTCGCCCGGCCCCGGGGATGGACCAGAGAGCCCGGCGATGACCGCCGCGACCGCGCGGTTCGCCGCGCTGCCCGCCGGGGCCCGGCACGCCTGGCTCACCACCCATCTGGCCGCGCTGCGGGCCGGTCACATCACCCTGGCCCAGCTGCCGTGACCGCCGCCGGCCTGGCCAAGCCGGAGCCTCGCGCGGAGGCGCCCCGGCCGCGGCGGCTGCTGGACCTGGCCGGCCTGCGGCTGGTGCGGCTGCACCTGGCCAGCCGCCGCGTGCCGGGGGCCCTGGTGGCGCTGGCCCTCTGCGGGCTCGTGCTGCGGGCCGCGCTGTACTGGCACTGGAGCCTGGGCAGCGGGCCCGGCGCGCAGGAGCTGGCGGTGGTTCTGGAGGCCGGGGCCGCGTCCGTCATCGCCGTCACCGCCCAGAGCCCGTTCGGCGACCCGGAGCGGGCCACCGGGCGGTGGCTGCCCTACCTGCGGCTGGGGACTGCGGTGGGGCTCACCGCGGCGGCCTTCGGCGCGTTGTGCGCCGGTGCGGCCGCGGAGCACTTGCCCGGCGGCACCCTGGACATCCTGCGCAACACGGCCGGGATGACCGGCATCGGCCTGCTCCTGGCCGCGGTCATCGGCGGCGCGCTGGCCTGGGTGGGCCCGATGGCCTACATGATCGTGGCCCTGTTCGCGGTGAGCTGGGGCTGGACCACGCCGTGGTTGTGGCCGGCCCGGCCACCGCACGACCTCGGCGGGGCGCTGTGTGCCGGGCTGGTCTTCGCCGCCGGCCTCGTCGCGGCGACCGTCCGGGGCGCCCGCGCCCCCCGCGAGATCTGAGCGCCGGGCGCCCGCATGGGGCGCCCGGCTGCCCGCGCGCCGCGTAGGTCCCGCAAGTCACACTGGCCCTAGCGGTAGCGGAAGCCGTCCAGGAAGCGGCGGAAGACCCCGCCCTCGCGGGGCAGCGACGGGGCGGGCGGCGGCGCTGCCGCCCGCTGGCGCGCGATGGGCTGGTCGTAGTCGGTCCGGGCGATGGCGTCGATGACCTGCTGCTCGTCGAAGTCCTCCGACCCCTCGATCTGGGGGACGTACCCGACCAGCATCCCGTCCCGCATGACCTGGGCCTCGAGGCCGGCGGTGCCGTCGGTGTCCCACTCGGCCTCGCGGCCGCCAGGCAGCGAGACGCGCACGCCGTACTGGTCCACACTCGCCTTGGCCAGGTGCGCATTGATGCCGCGGTCGCGCAGTGCGTCGGCCACCCTCCGGGCCCGGTTCTCGTCCATGCCCAGAATGTAGCTAAGGAGCGGGCATGCGCGGGCCTGCCCGCCTAGCGGCCGGATCGGTCAGAACGAGGACGGGAGCCCGGGCAGCGGCTCCAGGGCGATGATCTCCGTGTCGGTCAGCTTCGCCATGACCAACGGCAGCACGCTGACCACGGTCTCGACCGCTTCCCGGTCCGCCTCGAACATCAGGACCGCTCCCGGACCGCCCGGGGAGTAAGCCTCGACCAGGGTTCCCTCGGCTTTCAATTGCCTCAGCGCGGCCATCTCGGCGGCCCGATGCCCGGCAATATCAGGGGCGGTTACACCGGGCTTCGGCCGGCAGATGACAAGCGTTTTCATGCCGCCAAGCTACATCGGTGGCGGTGGCCCTCACCCGGTCACAAGTAATCTCTAAACGTGAACCTGGCCGGGTCGTGGGAAGAACATGCCGACGCGTGGATCAGGTGGGCCCGTACCTCCCCGCACGACGGGTTCGCGGGTGGCACCTGGCCAGCCCTCCGCGAACTGCTTCCGGCCCCCGGACCTGGGCCGGTGATCGATCTGGGCAGCGGGGAAGGCCGGGGCAGCCGCGAATTGCGCGCCCTCGGGCACCGGGTGGTGGGCGCCGATTACTCACCCACCCTGACCCGGGCCGCCAAGGCGTCGTGCCCGGCCATTCCGGTGCTGCGGGCCGACGCCGCCGCGCTGCCTTTCGCGGGCCAGAGTGCCGATCTTGTGGTGGCTTGCATGTCATTGCTGGATTTCGACGATTTCGGGGGCGCGGTCGCCGAGATAGGCCGGGTCTTGCGGCCCCGGGGCCAGTTGTGCCTGGCCGTCGTGCACCCGTTCATCAGCGCCCAGGACGAGGACACCCTGCACGCGCCCTCGTTCGGGTTTTCCCAGCCCTACCTGCAGACCCGCCGGTACACCGACCGGGTCGAACGCGACGGCCTGGCCATGACCTTTTCCAGCACGCACCGGCCACTCAGCGCCTACACCGCTGCGCTGACCGGGCAGGGCCTGGCCATTACCGCGCTGACCGAGCACGGGGACGGCCCGATTCCGTGGCTGCTGGCCATGCGGGCCGAGAAGATCCACCGGTGATCCCTGGCCGCACCCGGCGGGGTGTGCTTATCGTGGCAGCACCACCGGCCGATGGGGGTCTGACCGTGCTGCACGAACTGGACTACGACGACAGCGACGCGCCCGCGATCGGCCTGGTCCCGCCTGGTGTGACCTGGGACGACGTGTACGACCACATCAAGATCGCGCACCATCCGCTGCTGGTGACGCTGGACGACGGCGCGGATCACGCCGGCGCGTACTGGGACGGCACGAAGATGATCGTGGCCGAGGACCTGGGACCTGACCAGGACGAGGCGGTCGCCGAGTTCCGCGACCTCCTCCGCGAACGCGGCGAGGACTAAGCACCGCCCGGTCCCGGCTGACCGGATGGCCCGGCAGGCGAACTGGTTTTCTGCTCCTCGCGATGACCGGCGGCTGGACGGATGAATACGCGGCGCTAACCGGGGAAGTGCTTCCTGGCATCCGAAGCCAGGGAGATGACGAGATGACCGAGAATCCGGCCCAGAAGGATCCGGCCGAATGGACGACCGGGGACGAGCCGATGACGGCGGCGCAAGAGTCCTACCTGGGCACGCTGGCCCATGAGGCCGGGGAGAACGTGCCTGACGACCTCACCAAGGCCCAGGCCTCCGAGTTGATCGACAAGCTCCAGGGCCGCAGCGAGCGGCTCACGGGCAGCTGACCCGGTCCGCGGGATCCGTCCCGGCCGCGTCCGCCCTCCCAGTCTGCTGAGCCGTCTGGGTGCCGGCCGGCCGGGACGCGGACCGCCGGTGCACCAGGTGACGGGTGAGCGCCGCGGCCGACGCCAGCGCGGTGAGCCCGGCGATGCCGCCCCAGCCGAACTCGCTGTAGGCCCGCACGCCCAGCCACGAGCCCGCGCTGCCGCCCAGGAACGTGCAGGTCATGTACGCCGTGTTCCGGCGCGCCCGGGCGGACCCGGGCAGCAGCCCGAAGATCCGGGCCTGGTTGGCGACCTGGCCGCACTGCACCGCCACGTCCAGCAGCAGCATCCCGGCGCCGAGCAGGACCAGGCTGGCCGCCCCGTGCAGCGCGGGCAGCGCGGCCACCGCGAGGATCGTCGCCGCGCCGAGGCCGCCGGTGAACGACACCAGGCTGATCCGGTCCGGGCCGACCCGGTCGATCCGCCGCCCGGCTACCGGCGTGACCAGCACGGCTCCCGCCCCGATCAGCGCGAAAACGCCCACCGCCTGGATAGACAGCCCGTACGACGGCCCGGTCAGCAGCAGCGCGATCGACGTCCACGCCGCGCTGAACGTGCCGAACATCAGGGCCTGGTACACGCACGACCGGCGCAGGTCCGGCTCGGTCCGCAGCAACCGGACGGGCGCGGCCAGCAGCGCACTGTACTTCTCCCGGCTGGGCGGCGACGTCGCCGGCAGCACCCGGGCCAGCACCACGGCCAGCGCGAGCATCGCGGCGGCGGCGACCAGGTACGGCGCCCGCCAGCCCAGCCATCCGCCCACCGCGCCAGAGAACGTCCGGGCCAGCAGGATGCCGCCCAGCAGGCCGGACAGCAGGGTGCCGGTCACCGCGCCCTGGCGCTGCTCCGGGACCAGTCCGGCGGCCATGGGCAGCAGGATCTGCGGCACCACCGTGGTGATGCCCACTGCCGTACCCGCCACCAGCAGGAACGTGAGGGTCGGGGCGGCTCCTGCGGCGATCAGGCCGGCCGCGGTGAGGAGGACGAGGGTGACGATCAGCAGCCGCGGGCGGACCCGGTCACCCAGCGGCACCAGCAGGTACAGCCCCGCCGCGTAGCCGAGCTGCGTGGCGGTGACCAGCAGCGCCGCGGTGGCCGGCGTGGCGTGAAAGTACCGGGCGATGAGCGGGCTCAGCGCCTGCGGGAAGTACACGTTGGCCACGCAGACGCCGCAGGCGACGGCGAAGATCAGGATCGCGGCGCGGGACAGGTCGGCGGAGGCGTCGCGGGCAGGCGCGTGGGAGGGCGTCAGGGGCACGTCAGCCTTCCGGCTCGGGATCAGGAAGTAACCGTTAATGTGGTTACTTCGCCGCAACGAAAACCTATCATGGTGCCCATGACGTTCCCTGGCCGGCGCTGGGTCTGGTACGGCGGCCGCCCGAGCCTCGACTTCGTGAACACCCGCCGGAACCGCGAGGCCGGCCGGGCGGACGAGGTGGCCGACTACCTGCGCGGCCCGGATGACCTCACGGCGTGGCTGAGTGCGGCCGGGCTGTACCCCGCCGGTCCGCCCCATCCCGCCGGTTCGCCCCCCGCTAGTACGGGCGGGACTGTTCCGGGCGGGGCTGGCCCGGGCGGGATTAGCCCGGCTCTCGACGCGGAGACCTTCGCCGGGGCCCTTGCCCTCCGGGAGGCCATCAGCGCCCTGGTCACCGCCACCGTCGTGGGAGGCGCTGCGCCCACGGCCGCCGTTCGTTGCGTCAATACGTGGCTCGCGCTCCCACCGCAGCGGCCGGTGCTGCACCTCGAGGCCGGGGTTCCGACACTGGGTCCCGCCCCCGCCGCCCGTACGCCGCGTGGGGTGCTCGCCGTGATCGCGGCCGACGCGGCGGAACTGCTCGGCACAGACCTTCGGGAGCGGCTGCGG
The DNA here is from genome assembly GCA_963844695.1 of uncultured Actinomycetes bacterium. GTDB lineage: Bacteria > Actinomycetota > Actinomycetes > Streptosporangiales > Streptosporangiaceae > RYN-230. The sequence goes on along the minus strand of CAWJPL010000020.1, from coordinate 93,101 downwards.
ATCTGCCCGGGGCCGGGGTGCCGCGGCCGGTTCCTGGACGACTCGCCCGCGGGACGGCGCCGCTGGTGCTCGATGGCCGTGTGCGGCAACCGGAACAAGGCCGCCATGCACCGGCAGGCCGCCCACGCGGCGGCCGGGCCGTCCTGACGGCACGCGTCAGATATGAGCGTTAACAACGATCTTGTTTAGTTCGCCCCGACTGGGTAGCCGTTTGCTCCAGGAGAGGAGCACACGGTGGCACGGATCGAGATACGGACCGACCGGCCGGTCGGCACGGTGGACGAGCGGATCTTCGGCGGCTTCATTGAACACCTCGGCCGCTGCATCTACGGCGGCGTGTTTGACGAGGGATCGCCCCGGTCAGACACCCGGGGTTTCCGCACTGACGTACTAGAGGCGGTCCGCGACCTGGGCCTGCGGCACGTCCGCTGGCCTGGCGGGAACTTCGTCTCCGGATACCACTGGACCGACGGCGTGGGGCCGCCTGATGACCGGCCCCGGCGCACCGAGCTGGCCTGGCATAGCGAGGAGTCCAACCGTTTCGGCACCGACGAGTTCATGGCCTGGGCCGCGGCCGCCGGGGTGGAGCCGGTGCTCTGCCTGAACATGGGCACCGGGACCCTGGACGAGGCGCTGGCCTGGGTCGAGTACTGCAACGGCACCGGCGACACGTACTGGGCGAACCGGCGGCGGGCCAACGGGCACGACGAGCCCTACCGGGTCCGGTACTGGGGTCTGGGCAACGAGATGTACGGCGACTGGCAGATCGGCCAGCGGACCGCGCAGGAGTACGTCACCACCGCCCGCCAGTGGGCCAAAGCCATCAGGTTCCTCGACCCGGGCGTCTCGCTGGTCAGCTGCGGTCAGAGCGGCGTGGACGACTGGGACCGGGTCGTCATCGACGGCCTGGCCCGGTACGTGGACCTGCACAGCATCCACCTGTACACCGGCTCGGACGACTACTGGTCCAACGTGCTGGCCCCGCATTTCGCCGAGCGCACCCTGGCCGTGACGGGCGCCCTGATCGACCGGGCCCGGTACGCGCAGCGGATCGGCCACGAGATCGGCGTGGCTTACGACGAGTGGAACGTCTGGTACCGCACCGACGACGGGCGGCTGGAAGAGCGGTACACCCTGGCGGACGCGCTGGCCGTGGCGACCTACCTCAACGTGTTCGTGCGCCAGAGCGCGGTCCTGCGGATGGCCAACCTGGCCCAGCTGGTCAATGTGATCGCTCCCATCGTCACGTCGCCGGACGGCTTGTTCCGGCAGAGCATCTTCCACCCGCTGCGGCTGATCTCGACCACCACCCAGGAGGTGGCGCTGGACACCTTCGTCGACTCGGGCACCCACGCGCACGCCGACCGGGCCGGAGAGCGCTGGCCGTACCGGGTCGCAGACCTCGGCCCGTTCCAGCTGCTGGACGTGGCGGCGACCCGGGACGCGGAGGGCCGGCAGCTGACGATCTCGGTGGTGAACAGGGACCCGGAGCAGGCGCTGGACACCCGGATACATCTGGCCGGCGCCCAGGCGGCAGGACCGGCGATCGTGCATGAGGTCACCGGGGACAGCCCGGAGGCCAGCAACACCGCCGCCGAGCCGGACGCCGTAACGACGGTGACCACCAAACACGACGTGAGCGGCGGTGATCTCGACGTTCGCTTCCCGCCGCACTCCTTCACCCTGCTGGAGGTGCAGCTGGCATGAACACGAGTGGTCATGAACACGGCGTGGTGGGCACGAACGCGACCAGGATGATTGGCCGGCGCCGATTCCTCGCGGGCGCGGCGGCGCTCGGCGCCGGGCTGGCCACCGCAGGCTGCTCCGGGACCTACGACTTCGCGTCCGGGTTCACCGGGACCAGCGGCGGCGCAACCAGGTCCACGCTCGTCTACTGGAACCTGCTGAGCGGCGGCGACGGCGCCCACATGGAGACCATGGAAGCCGCCTACACCAAGGCTCATCCCGAGGTCAGCCTGGAGTCCACGATCCTGACCTGGGGTAACCCGTACTACACGAAGCTGGCCATGGCCATCCGGTCCGGCAGTCCGCCCGACGTGGCCATCATGCACCTGAGCCGGATCAACGAGTTCGGGCCGCCCGGCATGCTCACCCCGATCAGCCTCGGCATGCTCGCCGAGCACGGGATGCGGCCGCAGGACTTCACCCCGCTGGCGTTTTCCCGGGCGCACTTCCGCGGCCAGCAGCTGGCTATCCCGCTGGATACGCACCCGTTCGTGCAGTACTACAACACGAAGATTTGCAAGAAGGCCGGCCTGCTGGACGGGGCCGGCCAGCTCCCTCCGGTCAAAGGCGCCCCGGCCCTGCTCACCATGCTGCGCAGGCTCAAGAAGACCGGCGTCACCCCCGCGGTCTGCGACCAGGTGAACGACCCGGCGACGGCGTGGCGGCTGTTCTACACGCTGTACAGCCAGGGCGGCGGCCAGGTGCTCGCGGACGACGGGAAGCGGGTCGTGCTCGACGAGGCGCTGGCCACCCGGGTGCTGACCTTCATCCACCAGATGGCGGCCGAGGGCCTGATGGTGGCCAACGTGGACTCCAGCGGCGGCGCTGCCCTCTTCCAGGGCGGCCAGGCCGCGCTCTACTGGGAAGGGGAGTGGGAGGTGGACGTCTTCCAGGCGGCCAAGCTGCCGTTCAGCATGCAGCCGTTCCCGGCCGTGTTCGGCACCGGTGTGACCCAGGCCGACTCGCACACGTTCGTGTTGCCGCGCCAGAGCACCACGGACCCGCAGAAGGTGTCCATGGCGCTGACCATGATCCGTTCGCTGCTGGGGCAGAGCCTGACCTGGGCCGAAGGTGGTCACATCCCGGCCTGGCTGCCGACCCGGCGCAGCGCCGCGTATAAGAAGCTCCGGCCCCAGTCGAACTACGAGGAGGTCGCGGACCACGTGGTCTACGACCCGCCCGCCTGGTACAGCGGGTCCGGCTCGGACATGGAGAACTACGCGGGCGCGGCGATCGGCACCCTGATGACCGGCAGCCTGGCCCCGAAGGCCGCCTACCAGGAGATGCGCCAGTCGTTCGAGACCCTGTCGCAAGAGACGGTGCCGGTATGACGGCCCCGGCGGTCAGCCTGCCCCGGACGGCAGCCAAGGGCAGCGAGCGCCGGGCGGTCCGGCCCCGGCGCAACTGGGGAAACCTGGGCCTCCTCGGGCCGTTCATGGTCCTGTACGTCCTGTTCCTGATCGGGCCCCTGGTCTACGACATCGTGATGAGCTTCTTCAACACCAGCCTGGTCCTGCCCGGGCTGGGCAGCTTCGCGGGCCTGGCCAACTACCGGGAGCTGTTCAGCGACAGCCGGTTCTGGCAGGCCATGTGGCACACGATCGAGTTCACGCTGATCAGCACGCCGCCGCTGGTACTGCTCCCGCTGTTCTTCGCGATCGTGGTGAACCGGATCTCCCGCGGCCAGTGGTTCTTCCGGCTGGCCTTCTTCCTGCCCTACATCCTCCCGTCGGCCGTCGTCGCGCTTATCTGGCTCTGGCTGTACGAGCCGGGCTACGGGCTCGTCGACGGGTTCTTCAGCCTGATCGGCCTGGGTGCGCCCGGCTGGCTGTCGTCCACGTCGGTGGCGCTGTACTCGATCGTCATCGTGACCGTGTGGTGGACGATCGGCTTCAACTTCATCCTCTACCTGGCCGGCTTGCAGGACATCTCGCGGGACCTGTACGAGGCGGCGGCGCTGGACGGGGCCAGCCGGTGGAAGCAGACCTGGCGGCTGACGCTCCCGCTGCTCGCCCGCACCACCACGCTGGTCGTGGTGCTGCAGGTCATCGCATCGCTCAAGATCTTCGACCAGATCTACCTGATCACCGCCGGCGGCCCGAACTACGCCACCCGCAGCGCGATCGAGTTCATCTACGACACCGGCTTCACCAGCCAGCGGGTCGGTTACGCCTCGGCGGCGTCGCTGGTCCTGTTCGTGGTCATCCTGATCGTCTCGTTCATCTGGCTGTTCCTGATCCGCAAGCAGGAGAGGGGGGTCTGACCATGGCGGTCATCGCTCCATGGCGCCGCTCGGCCGCCGAGGAATCCACCCCGCCGTCCCGGGTCGCCCCGCGCGCCCGCAAGGACTGGCGGGCCAGCCTGTTCAGCCGGGCCGTGCTCGGCGTGGTCATCGCGCTCGCCCTGGTCTGGCTGATCCCGGTGGCCTGGGCCCTGGACACCTCGGTCAAGCCGGAGAGCGCGACCATCGTCATCCCGGCTACCTGGGCCGTGCCCAAGGTAACCCTCGGCGCGTACGGGGCGGTGTTCTCCGCTACCGATCTCGGCCGCTGGTACATCAACTCGGCGGTGGTGGCCATCCTGGTGACCGTGCTCACCGTGATTACCGCGAGCATGGCCGGGTACGCGCTGTCCCGGCGGCAGTTCCGGGGCAAGGCGTTCATCTACGCGGCGATCCTGGCCGGCATCATGATCCCGCCGCAGGCGCTGATCGTGCCGTTGTTCCGCGAGTTCCAGACCGTGCACCTGATCAACACGTACTGGGCGCTGGTGCTGCCGCAGGTCCCGGCGCCGATCGCGGTGTTCATCTTCAAGAAGTTCTTTGACGGCATCCCGATCCAGCTGGAGCAGGCCGCCGAGGTGGACGGGGCCAGCTGGTGGACCAGCTACCGGCGGATCGCGCTACCGCTGGCCCGACCGGCCATCGCCGCGGTCGCGATCTTCACCTTCGTCTGGACCTGGAACAACTTCCTGTGGCCGTTCCTGGCCGTCACCAGCCCGACCATGATGACGATCCCGGCTGGGATCGGCACCGTGATCAGCGGCGTCGGGGTCGTGAACGCGCTGCAGATGGCGTCGGCGGTGCTGGCCGCGCTGCCCCTGGTGTTCGTGTTCCTGCTGGCCCAGCGGCAGATCGTCGAGGGCGTGGCCGGCACGGGCCTGAAGTAGGCGTGCTCCGGGCCCGCCTCGGACGAGACAGGCTCGGAGCGCCGGGTCGGCGTCCGGCCGGGCGTGGCGGCGTCCGGCCGGACACCGGGTCCTGCTGAGCGTGGCGACGTCCGGCCGGGGCATCTGCGTTCTGCCGGGTGTTCGGGTATCCAGACTGGATTAGTTGTTCCAGACGGGTACCGTGGCCGTATGAACAGGTCCGGAGGCACGCCAGCGGGCGGGAAGCTGACGACTAAGGGTGCGCAGACCCGCGCCCGCATCGTCGCCGCGGCGGCGGAGCTGATGTTCGAGGGCGGCGTGGCCGGGACGACCATGGAGATGGTCCGGGCGGCCGCCCGGGTCAGCAGCTCGCAGATCTACCACTATTTCGCGGACAAGGAGACTCTGGTCCGCGCGGTGATCGAGTACCAGGACGAGACCGTTGTGGGCGGCCAGGAACCCATGCTGGCCAAGCTGGACTCCCTGAGCGGAATCCGCGCCTGGCGCGACTTCCTGGTCGAGCACCAGCGCCAGCTCGGCTGCCGAGGCGGCTGCCCGATCGGCGCACTCGGCAGCGAGCTGGCCGAGATCGACCCGCAGGCCCGGGCCGCGGTGGCCGGCGGGTTCGGCCGGTGGGAGGCGGGTATCCGCGGCGGCTTCCAGGCCATGTACGACCGGGGTGAGCTCGCGCCGGACGCCAGCCCGGACCGGCTCGCGACGACGACGCTGGCCGCACTGCAGGGCGGCCTCCTGCTGACCCAGGTCCAGCGGAGCACCGAGCCCCTGGAGGTCGCCCTGGACACCGTCATCGACTACCTGTCCTCGCTCATCGTCCCGGCGGCGCCGTGAACCGGCCCGGCGCGTCCCATGCTGGGCTCCCAGGAGGTCCTGGCGCTGGGCGGCTGGCATCCGGGGTATGCCCGGGTCCTGGTCACGGCCAGCGACGGCAACTATGGCTTTGCCCTGGTGGACGGCAACGGCGACGGCGCTGAACTGGAAGAGGAGCTGTGGATGTGGGAGGACGGCCGGTGGCGCGGTGGGAGTTCCTCGGGCGCCGGGCCCCTTGATCATCTCCGCCCGCTGGTCGTGGGCGGCCGTCTCGAGGACGCCTTCTTTGCCTACGGTCGTGTTCCCGGCCGTGAGTCCGTCACCGTGGAGTTCGAGCGCCGGCGTTATAAGGTCCCCGCCCCAGCCGGCGTCTGGGGCTTCATCAAGGTAGCCGCCAATCCGGGCCGCTGCGGACTCCCCGACTTGGTCTCCTGAACGGCCCACGGGGCCGCGCCCGCCGGTGCCCCCGCGGGGCTCCGGTCATGGAGTTCACCCTGATCGGTGGCTGAGGTCGCGGGAGAGCGGCGGGTTTTGGCGGCTGCCCCCACGGGCGGCTGCCCCCCGCATGGGCGATTCCCCCGCATGGGCGATTCCCCCACGGGAGCGATTCCCCCACGGGAGCGATTGCCCCCACGGGGGCGATTGCCCCCCGCGGGATGGCGGCCCTGCCAGCGGGTGGTGCGCCGGCGTACCTGGGCACTTTCTGGAGTGGACAATCCAGAAAATACTGGCTAGCGTCCAGATTGTTAAGTGGATCGTAGGATCCAAAACAATCTGGAGGCAGGCGTCATGGCTGGACAAACCTGGGCTGGAAACAACGTGGCGGGACAGGACCTGAGCGGGCGGACCGCGCTGGTCACCGGCTCCACCAGCGGCATCGGGGAGGCGACTGCGGTCGCGCTGGCTCAGCGGGGCGCGCATGTGCTCGTCACGGGGCGGGACGCCCAGCGGGGTGCCGCGGTCGTAGACGCGATCCGCGCGGACGGCGGCAAGGCCGACTTCGTGCAGGCTGACCTGCGTGACGCGGCGTCCGCGCAGGACCTGGCCCGCCGGGCCACCGAGGCGGCGGGCGGCCGGATCGACATCCTGGTCAACAATGCGGGCAGCGGTGCCTTCGGCGCCACCGCGGGCTTCGGGGAAGACGTGTTCGATGCCACCTTCGGCACAAACGTGAAGGCACCGTTCTACCTGGTTGGCGCCATCGCGCCCGGGATGGCTGAGCGTGGCCAGGGCGCCATCGTCAACGTCTCCACCATGGCCGCGCAGTTCGGGGTGCCGGGGATGGCGGTGTACGGGGCGACCAAGGCGGCGCTGAACCTGATGACGAAGAGCTGGGCCGCGGAGTTCGGGCCCCAGGGCGTCCGGGTCAACGCGGTCAGCCCCGGGCCCACGCGGACCCCGGGCGTGCAGACGATGGGCGACGCGCTCGACCAGCTGGCCGCACAGTCGCCGGCCGGCTACGTCGCCGCGCCGGAAGACATCGCCGCCGTGGTTGCCTTCCTGGCCAGTGACGACGCCCGGTATGTGCAAGGTGCGCTGGTGAACGCGGACGGCGGCCGCACCGCCGTCTAGCTGTCCGCCCGGAGGGCCGGAAATCGGATGACCACGAGGGCGTTAGGGGGAAGAGTGGGGGGCGCGGCCGGTCCGCGCGGTCCCTGCGGAGGAAGCGAGCCCCTGATGGATGTCCTGCGCCAGCACGAGATAGCCGAGGCCAGCCACCGGATCCTGAACCCGTTCACGGACGAGAAGCTGGAACTCCTGGGCGAGCTGTGCCGGTGGCGGCGGGACATGCGCCTGCTCGACCTGGCCAGCGGGAAGGGCGAGATGCTCTGCACCTGGGCCCGGCGGCACGGGATCCGCGGCCTGGGGGTGGACATCAGCGAGGTCTTCGTGCCGGCCGCGCGGGACCGGGCCGCTCACCTGGGGGTCGCCGACCGGGTCCGGTTCGAGCTGGCTGACGCCAGCACGTTCGGTGTGGACGAGGCGTCGTTCGACGCGGTCGCCTGCATCGGGGCCACCTGGATCGGCGGCGGGCTGGCCGGCACCATCGCCCTCATGCGGCCAGCGCTCGTCCCGGGCGGGCTGCTGCTGATCGGCGAGCCGTTCTGGCGGGAGGAGCCGCCCGCGGAGGCCCTCGACATCGCCCTCGGCTCAAACGAGTTCACCTCGCTGGAAGGAACTCTGGACCGCTTCGAGGACGCCGGGTTTGAGCTCGTGGAGATGGTGCTGGCCGACGAGCACAGCTGGGACCGCTACATGGCCTCTCAGTGGTGGACCGTGGCCGCGTGGCTGGACGAGCACCCCGGTCACCCGGACGTGGCCGGGATGCGTGAGTATCTCAACCGCTCGCGTCGGTCGTACCTGGCCTACGGGCGCCGTTATCTCGGCTGGGGCGTGTTCGTACTGCGGCCCGCGGCCTGAGCGGTTACCGCAGCGTGTCCGCCGGGCCCGGTTCGACGCAGAACTCGTTGCCTTCCGGGTCCGCCATGAGCACATGGTGCTCGTGGCGCTCCAGGACCCGGGCGCCCAGGTTCTCCAGCCTGGCCACCTCCTCGGCGGCCGGGCCTGGCGCACGCAGGTCGAAGTGCATCCGGTTCTTGGCTGTCTTGCCTTCGGGAACCCGGACGAACCAGATGTTCGGACCACCCCAGCCCGCCGCCTCGAGGAACGCCTTCTCGGCGGTGGACTCCTCCTCGACGTCGGACCCGAACACCGCCGCCCAGAACCCGGCCAGCGCCAGTGCGTCCGCGGCGTCGAACGTGACGGTCTTGATGACACTCGGCATGCCCTGAAGCTAACCAGACTGGCTACCTCTGCCCCCACTGGCGGGCGGGGCGGATCAAAGATGTGCGCAGGGCCGGTTCAGCCCGGAGTGGTGTATTTCTCGGCGCGTGATGTGAGGTAGGCGATCTCGGCCGGTGTCTGGGCGAGTTCGCTGGCCCGTCGGTAGGCCTTTGCGGCGGCGGTGTGACGTCCGAGCCTGGCGAGTGTGTGGCCGCGGGCGGCGTGCCAGTAGTGCTGGCGGGCCAGGCCGGGTTGGCCGGCGAGGGCCTCGAGGTGGTCAAGGCCGGCCTGCGGGCCCTCGTGCCAGGAGATCGCGATGGCCCGGTTGAGGGCGACCACGGGGGTCGGGGTCAGCGCGAACAGCTCGTCGTAGAGCAGGCGCACCTGGCGCCAGTCAGTCTCCTGGAAAGACGGCGCCTCGTCGTGCAGTGCGGCGATGGCGGCCTGGACGGACCAGCTGTTGGGTGGGTGGTGAGTGAGGGCCTGGGTGGCCAGCCCGGCGCCTTCCTCGATCATCGAGGTATCCCACAGGCCGCGGTCCTGGTCTTCCAGCGAGACGGCGAGGCCATGGCCGTTGACCCTGGCCGGGCGTCTGGCGTCGGTGAGCAGCATGAGTGCGAGCAGGCCAGTGACCCGGGGCTCGCCGGGCATCAGCCGGTGCAGGATCCGGGCCAGCCGGATGGCCTCGTCCACCAGATCGCGTCGGACCAGGTCGTCGTGGCTGGTGGCCGCGTAGCCCTCGGTGAAGATGAGGTAGACGACGTGCAGAACCAGGCTCAGGCGGCCGTCGAGCTCGTCCGGGCCGGGCACGCGGAAGGGGATGCGGCTCTGCTGGATCTTGCGCTTGCCGCGGGTGAGGCGCTGGGCCATGGTCGCCGGCGGGACGAGGAAGGCCTGCGCGATCTCAGCGGTGCTCAGGCCCGCGACGTAACGCAGCGTGAGCCCGGTCTGGATGTCCAGGTCGAGGGCAGGGTGACAGCAGGCGAAGATGAGCTGCAACCGGTCGTCGGGGATGTGCTCGTGCTCGGGGACCGGCTGGATGCGGCGCGCTGGATCGGCGTCGGCGTGCAGGGTGGCGAGCTTCGTGGCCAGCGTGGCGTCCCGCCGGATCCGGTCCAGAGCCTTGCGCCGGGCCGTGGTGGCCAGCCAGGCCAGCGGCTCGCGCGGGACCCCGGAGCGTGGCCAGGTCTCCACCGCTGCGAGAAGGGCTTCAGCCGTAACCTCCTCGGCGAGATCGAGGTCGCCGAACCGGGCCGCGAGCAGGGCCAGCAGGCGGCCGCGCTCCTCCCGGAACACTGCCTCGATCGGCTCGCCTGCCGGCCCATCGCCCTGGCCCTCAGAACTCCACGAGCGGACGCACCTCGACGCGCCCGTACTTCGCGCCCGGGCACCTGGCCGCCCAGTCAAGCGCCGCGTCGAGGTCGGGGACGTCGATGATCTGATAGCCGCCCAGGTACTCGCGGGACTCTGCGAACGGCCCGTTGGTCACCAGCCGCTCGCCAGCGTCGTTGACCTGCACCTGGGTGGCGTCCTCAAAGGACTGGAGCAGGCCGGAGTCGACGTGCACGCCGGCCTGCCCGAGTTCCCGCTGGTAGTGCATGAACTCCTCCGCCGAGGGCGCTCCGCTGCTCGGCGGCTGGAGCATGTCCTCGCCCTCGCGGAAACCCATGATCAGCAGCATGTACTTCACAATTGCACTCCCCTTGCCTCGGTGGTTCAGACACCTAGGAGACGGACAGCGAGCCACGCCATCGACACCGGGAACAAAACAATCTTCCGGCTTCCCCGTCGTCCAGTCCTATCGGTCAGCCGCCAGAGGGGGCCATCGGAGGCGACGATGAGTTCGTGATCAACCGATTGGTGTCGTTATCGCAACACCTATCGGTTGATCACGTTCGCGGGATGCCTGGCCCGACGGCACACAGGCAACACCAGCCACGCAGGCCGCACGAGATTCATATCGCTGGACGACGGCCTGGTGCGGCGGGGACACGGTTTCTGTCGGATGCCGCCGGTAGCTTGGCCGGCATGAGTGGTGCGGAGCAGGCGGCAGGCGCCGGGCGGGTGGTGGCCGAGTACTGGGCCGCGGCGGAGGCCAGGGACTGGGGCGCGTTCGGGGCCCTGCTGGCCGAGGACGTGGTCTATGAGGTTCCGCAGACCCGGGAGCGGGTCAGCGGCCGGGACGCCTACGTCCGGTTCAACGCCGAGGGGTTCCCCGGCGACTGGCACCTGACGGTGCAGCGCATCGTCAGCCAGGACCGCGCCGCGGTGAGCATGATCGAGTTCTCCGACGCGGGGGCCAGCCAGCCGGGGCTGTGCTTCTTCGACCTCGACGGGGCCGGCCGCATCGTGCGGATCACCGATTTCTGGCCCGACCCCTACGAACCTCCGGCAGGCCGGGCGCATCTGGCCGGCCGCTACTGAGCCGCCGGTGCCGGCGGGCACTGACCAGCCGAGAGGCCAGTGCCCGCCGGTCCGGTGCCGTCTTGGTGACACCTGCCCCGCACGCCGACCCGACGGGAACGTTCCGTGCTGCCTGAGCGGCTACCGCGCGAACACACCCTCCCGCGGGAACGCGCCGGCCTTCATGACCGTGCGCGTCATCGCCTTGCCGATGCGCACGACCTCCTCGGTGTCCTGGTCGCCCAGATGCTGCCAGGGGTCCGCGTCCAGCCGGTCGGTCTCCTCCTCGACGTGGCCCCGCAGCGCCTCCCCGGCCGGCGTCAGCGACCCGTCGGCGGCCAGCAGCCCCCGGGCGGTCAGCGCCCCGACCGCGCCCTTCCACTCCTCGTCACTCCAGCCGCGGCTGGCCTGCGCGAATTCTCTAACGAAACCCTGGCCGGTAGCTGTGTGAGTGACCAGTGCCTCGAGGCCGGACAGCCCGGCGCCGAGCAGGGCGCAGATGTGCCCGTCGCCGCGATACTCACGCAGCAGGGACAGTGCGTGCCACATCACCAGGTGCGGGTCCTCGGGCCAGTCCAGGTCGGCGTGGCCGGCGTAGAGCGGGCGGCCTTCCGGGCGGCAGACCCGGGCCGCCTCCCGGGCCAGCACGGCCAGCGTGACCATGTCCGGCGAGGTGATGATCTCCGGGCCGAGCAGCCGGGTCAGGGCCGCGTCCGCCGCGGCGAACCGGGCGCTGACCACGGCGTCCGGCTGGGCCAGGTCCCACGCCTGCGGGATGCAACGGGCGACCAGGCCCGGGCTGAAGTTGTAGAAGGTCGCAGTGACCACGCCGCCGCTGACCGCTCCCATCGGGGCCGCGCGCCCCGCGAAGTAGCACATCCGGCCGGGCTTGAGTCCGGCGCTGGTCAGCTGCTGCTCGGTCTCGGGCGCGAAGTAGATCAGCGAGTGCAGGGCGTTGGTAGCCACGTGCGCACTCCGGACCAGCGAGGAGGTCATGAGTCACGATAACGGCATCACCCCCGGGTCCGGCAGGCCCGCGTCAGGCGTCCCGCAGCCGGAGCACCAGCCCGCCGGCCAGCAGGGCCGCCGCAGCCCACGCGGCGAGCACGCCCAGGCCACCCCACGGGCTGATGGGCAGGCTGCGCAAGCCGGTGGTGGCCTGGATGGTCAGGCCTGCGGTGGTCGGGCTGATCTGCTCGAGGTGGCGGTGCCAGTGCTGGTTCAGCAGCGGGGCGATGATCGGGGCGAGGTAGAGCAGGCCGAGGACGACGCCGATAGCGACGGCGGGCTCCCGTACGGCCGTGGCTATCCCCAGGCTCAGCAGGGCGATCAGGGCCAGGTAGAGGACCGACCCGGCGGCGGCCCGCAGCACGGGCCCGTCGGCCAGGGACAGCGGCGGGAAGCCACGCGCCGCGGTGAAACCGTGGCCGGGCAGGATGAGCCGCCCGGTGAGCACCGAGCCGAGCACCGCGATGGCTGCCGGCGGCCAGCACCAGGCCGCTGAGGATGGCCGCCTTGGCGCCGAGCACGGTGACCCGGTGCGGCATGGCCGCGAAGGTGGTCCGGATCATGCCGGTGCTGTACTCGCCGCTGATGACCAGGACCGCCAGGACGGCCACGACGGCCTGGCCGAACTGGATCCCGGTCAGGCTGAGCCTGGCGGTGTTGACCGGGCAGGCGACGCCGGACGGGCACCGGACGGCGGCACTCGCCGCGGCGCTGACCGCCACGGTCGCGGCGACCGTGGCGATCAGCAACCAGGCCGGGCCGGTCACGGTGCGCAGCTTGGTCCATTCCGCGTGCAGCTGCGTCCCGCAGGCCCGTCAGGCTGGCGTGCCGCGTGAGGGGGAGGCTCAGCTGGCCGGCCGGCCCGGCCTGGCTCATGCGTCCCTCCGGCGGATCAGCACCGCGGCCAGGCCGAGGGCGAGCGCGGTCCACGCGCACAGCACGGCGAAACCGGCCCACGGCGCCAGCGGGAAGTACCCGGTCCCAGGCGAGTAGAGGGCAGTGACCTGCGGGTACTGCGGCGTGGCCTGCTGGATCGCGAAGGCCGCGGCCGGGGTGAGCCGCAGCAGCCAGTCCAGGACGCCGACCGGCAGGACCGAGGCGACGCTCAGGATGTACGGGAGCACGATCGCCACGACCACGATGCTGACCGCGGCCACGCTGCGGCGCAGCACGGCGCCGAGGGCCAGGGCCAGCACCGCGGCCACCGCGAGCAGCGCCGCGGTGCCGGCGACCACCCGCAGCTCGGTCGTCCACGTCGCCGGGAACACGTACGCGTTGTGCCGCGCTATCTGGGCCCCGAGGGTGACCCCGGCCGTGGCCGCGACCAGGCCGATCACGAAGGTGGCCGCGCCGATCACGAGGGCCTTCGCCGCCAGTACCCGGCCCCGCCGCGGGCTCGCGGCCAGGGTGGTGCGGATCAGGCCGCGGCGGTACTCGGCGGTGATGAACATGGCCGCGACCACGAGCACCCCGATCAGCCCGGCGAACGTGCCCACCAGGAGGTTCGCGATGGTCAGTGTCTGGCCCTCGTCGGCCCCGGACACGATCGGTGCGATGTCGCCGGACCCGGTCACCGCTGAACCGGCCGCCGGCCTGGTGGTACCCGCCGACTCCCGACCCGCCGGCGGCGTCGACGTAATCGCCGGACCAGGTCCCGGCCGGCCACCGGCCCGACCGGCTGACGTGGTCGAAGACGCCGGTGGCCTGGCTGGGCAGGACACTCCCGCTGGTCCCGCCGCCGAAGTTCGAGGTGATCGACTGGTAGGCCGGGGAGGTGGTGAACAGCCCGGCCTGGACGGTCGGGGACAGCCCGGCCAGCTGAACGGTGCCGACCTGGGTCCAGTGGGTCCCGTCGGCCGAGTCGTAGCCGGTGACCACGTCGCCGGAGCGGGTCAGCCGCAGCCAGCGCGGGGACGCCGCCGACACGGCGCCCGGCTGGCCCGCGGTGTCAGCTGGTGTAGTTGCCCTGCAGGCGGACTCCGTGGTCAGCGGTGACCATGATCGCCGCGTACGCCGATCCCGGCCGGGTGCTCTCCTTGATGATCACCCCGCACTTGGCCCAGGACACGAGGCCGGGGCGGGTGTCGGGTGAGGCGTTCGGACTGAGCGGGACGTCGCCGTTCGCGGGCGGGATCCGGCCGGTCAGCGAGGTCACCCGGACGGTGATGCTGCCGTTCCCGCTGAGCGGCTGGCGGACGAAATAGAAGCTGTCGGTCACCGGCTCACCGCCTGGCCCCACCGTGAAGGTGGGCCCGCAGGCCCGGCCGTGCCGGGCTGGGCCGCCGCCCACCTCCTGGCAGGAGCTACTGCCGCCCACCGCGGTCAGCAATCCGATCCCGACCATCACCAGCGCCGCGACGACCAGGCCGATGATCCAGCCGCGCACGGTCCGCAGCTTGGTCCACTCCGCGTGGACGAGCTGGGCGAACCCGTCCCGCCCGGGCTGTGCGGCTGGCGGATGCGGCCTCGTGGCCTGTGCCGTCATGACGTGGCCTCCTCTGCGGGCTCCGCTACTGGCTCCGCGCGGAACTCGACCTCGTCCCGGGTGAGTTCCATGTAGGCCTCCTCCAGGCTGGCCCGGTGCGGGGACATCTCCGAGAACGGCACCGCGCTCTCGCCGAGCAGCGCCACGACCCGCTCCGGGGGCAGCCCCGAGACGGTCAGCGTGTCGCGGTCGGTGGCGGCGACGGTGGCCCCCGCGTGGGCTAGCACCGTCATCGCCTCCGACCGCGCTGACGTGCGCACGGTGATCCGGTCGTGGGAGGCGGCGGCGAGCAGCTCGCGGACGCTGGTGTCCGCGATGGCCCGGCCGCGGCCGACCACCACCAGGTGATCGGCGGTGTCCTGCAGTTCGCTCATCAGGTGGCTGGACACCAGTACCGCGCGGCCCTGCCCGGCCAGCGAGCGCAGGAACCCGCGCATCCACACGATGCCCTCGGGGTCCATGCCGTTGAACGGCTCGTCCATCATGAGCACCGGCGGGTCGCCGAGCATGGCCGCGGCGATCCCCAGCCGCTGCCGCATGCCCAGGGAGTAGCCGCCCGCCTTGCGCCTGGCGACCGTCTGCAGGCCCGCCTGCTCGATCACCGCGTCAACCCGCCGGGCCGTCAGGCCCTGCGAATGGGCCAGCCACAGGAGATGGTTCCGGGCGCTGCGGCTGGGCTGCAGCGCGGCCGCGTCCAGCAGCGCCCCGACCCGGCTCAGCGGATGCCGCCAGCTCGCATACGGCTGGCCGCCCACCAGCGCGGTGCCGTCGTCGGCCGCGTCCAGGCCCAGGATCACCCGCATCGTCGTGGACTTCCCGGCCCCGTTGGGGCCGACGAAGCCAGTGACCTGGCCCGGCTGGACGGTGAACGACATCCCGTCCAGCGCCAGCGTCGGCCCGAACCTCTTGCGCAGGCCGGATACCTCGATCGTCGCTTCCATGTCAGGAAGGCTAGAGAAGACCACCGCCGCAGTCGTCCCGCCGCAGAGCGGTCTTGCCCGCCGCTGCGCCGGGGGAGGCCGGAGCCCGCGCATCCCCCGCACGAGGGACGCGGGGATAGCGACCGGGGGTGACGCCAGGGCGCCGCACCAGCGGCGACAATGACTTACGTGGGCCAAGCGGATGACAGGCGTGGTGCAGCGACCGCGACGTGGCGGCGACTCACCGCGCTGCCGTACGCGCCGGTCACCGCGGCGGTGCTGCTCGGGATGCTCGCAGTGGCCCAGGCGCTGTGGCTGGCGGTGGACGGCGCGCCCCACGGCGGGCGGGCCCTCAACGGCGGCGCGGCGGCGGGATGGTGGGCGTCCCTCTTCGTCCTGGCGCTGGTCAGCCTGGCCACCACCGTGCCGCTCGGTTTCCTGTGGGCCCGGCCGGCCTGGGCCGCGGTCATCATGTCCGCGGCGGGCGTCGTGTCGCTCGCCGGGTTCCAGACGCTGACCGTGGCCGGCCTGATCGCCCAGCTGGCCGGGGCGTACCGGCTCGGCCGCCGCGGCTCACCCCTGCTGAGTGCGGCGCTGAGCCTGCCGTTCCTGATCCTGGCGCTGACGGCCTCGTCTGGTTCTGCGGCCGAGATCCCGGCTCTGCTGCTGGCCTCGCTCGGCCCGGCGGCCGCCCTGGCCGGAAGCGCACGCCGGGCCCAGCGGGACGCGATCGAGCACAGCGCCGCGCGGGAGGCCATCGCGGGCACCCTGCTCGAGCACACGGCGCGGGGGGAACGCGCCCGCATCTCGCGCGAGCTGCACGACGTGGTGGCGCACCACATCTCGATGATCGCCGTGCAGGCGGAGACCGCCCGGCTCACCACCCCCGGGATGCCCGCGGCCGGGGCGCAGCGGCTGTCGTCGATCGGGGACACCGCCCGGGCCGCGCTGACGGAGATGCGGCGGCTGCTCGGCGTGCTCCGCGAGGACACCGAGACCGGCGTGGCGGACCGTCAGCCACAGCCAGGGCTGCGCCAGCTCAACGAACTGCTCGACGCGGCCCGGGAGGCGTCCGGCACCGGAACCCGGCTGATCCTGCACGGGACCCCGGTCACCCTCGATCCGGGGGTCGAGCTGGCCGCCTACCGGATCATTCAGGAAGCCCTGACCAACGCCCGGCGGCACGCGCCCGGGGCCGCCGTTGACGTGGAACTGCGCTACGCGGACGACCGGCTGCAACTGCTGATCCGGGACAACGGGCCCGGGCCACCCGCAGCACCGCCCGGCGCGGTCTCGACGGATGCCGCTGGACCAGGCGCCGCCCGGCCGGCTGCCGTTGGATCCGGCGCCACCGGGCTGGACGCCGCCAGCTCGCGCGGAGTCCGTCCGGACCAAGGCCACGGGCTGCTCGGCATGCGGGAGCGGGCCGCCGCTGTCGGCGGTGAGCTGAGCACCGGCGAGGCGGCGGGCGGCGGGTTCCTGGTCCTCGCCACCCTGCCCGGGAAAGGGGAGCCGGGATGAGCGGCCCGGCCCCGGCCATCAGGATCGTGGTCGCGGATGACCATCAAGTGGTCCGTACCGGGTTCGCCGAACTGCTCGGGACCCAGCCGGACTTCGCGGTGCTGGGCACCGCCTGCGACGGCGCCGAGGCGGTGCGGATCTGCCACGAGCTGCAGCCGGATGTCGTGCTGATGGACGTCCGGATGCCGCGGATGGACGGCATCGAGGCCACCAGGCAGGTGGTCGGCCCAGCTGGAGCCAGCAGCCCTCGGCCCGAGGACGGCAGCCGGGACCTGGCCGCGGCGTCCGCGCCGGGCAGGCCGCGAGTGCTCATCCTGACCACGTTCGACCTGGACGAGTACGTCTACGACGCGCTGCGCGCCGGGGCCAGTGGCTTCCTGCTCAAGGACGTCACCGCCGAGCGGCTCTTCGACGCGGTCCGGGTGGTCGCGGCCGGGGACGCGCTGCTCGCCCCGGCCATCACCCGCCGCCTCATCGGGGAGTTCGCCCTGATGCGCCCCAAGCCCGACGCGACTCCGGTGGCCGCCTTCGCCGCCCTCACCCCGCGCGAGACGCAGGTCCTGCGGCTCGTCGCGGAGGGCCTGTCCAACCCGGAGATATCGGCCCGCCTGGTGGTCACCGAGGAGACGGTCAAGACCCACGTGAGCCGGGTGCTGAACAAGCTCGGCCTGCGGGACCGGACCCAGGCGGTGGTGGCGGCTTACGAATCGGGCCTGGTCGTGCCGCACTCCCGGGAACCGGGTTAGCCGGGACCGGCCTCTCCAGGCCCGGCTTTCCCGGGAGCGGGCGCGGCCGACCAGTCGATCACGGGCGGGCGGACCGCCGCGCACCGTGGATTCCCCTTCGGGTCGGTCAGGCCCAGACGCCCCACGAGCAGGCCTAGTCCCAGGGCCTGGTCCAGCACGGCCGGCGGGACCGTGTCGAGCCACAGCTTCGCCCGCCGGAACAGGGTGAACCCGGCGCTGTCATCGACAGTTCCCCAGGACAGGTAGATGAACCGGCCGCCTGGCGGCCCCTGGATGTACGGCCCCTTCACGTCGGTGCCGCCCGGCGTGGGGGTAACGGTGCAGTCCATCGTCCAGTCGGCAGACGGTGCGTCCCCCGGCACGAGGCCGAAGAGCTCGGCCGGGCGGCCGCGGCGCTGCACCCCGACGTGGATGTTCTGGTAGCCGCCGGGGGAGTCGGGGCTGGGCCCGCAGGAACTCCCAGGGAGATCCGACCCTTCGATCCTGATCTGCACGCCACCATTATCAGGCCAGGAACTGAGCCAGCTCACGGCAGACCAGCCCGGGCGCGGCGTCGATGGCCTCGTGCCCGTAGCCCGCCAGGACCGCCAGAGTGGCCTGCGGGAGAGCGGCGGCGAGTGAGTGCGTGAGGTCCGCCGCCCAGGCCGGGCTGGTCTCCCCGAGCAGGAGCAGGACCGGCGCGGTGACGTCACCCGCCAGCGCCAGCGGGTCGGCCGACGCCAGGGCCCGGGCCTCGCGCGGCAGCGTGGCCGACACGATGGGCAGCACGTCCTGCGCGCCGGGGGTGTCCCTGAGCTCGCTGACCTGCGCCGTGGTCAGGCCGATGATCTCGGTCAGGAAGCTGATCATGGCCCGGCCGGGCCGCCCGTCCGCCACCAGGGCGCTGGCCCGTTCCCGCCACTCACGCGGGACGGTCTGCGGTCCGGGCGGCTCGTACAGGGCGATCCGCCGGAACGGGGCGCCGCGGGCGGCGGCGCCGAGGGTGCACAGCGCGCCGTAGCTGTGCGCGAACACGTCGGCCGGGTGGCCGCTGCTGTCGGCCAGGCTCGTGGCGACCGCGGCCACGTCGTCGTATTCCTTGCTCAGCCGGTACGGTCCGGTGTCGCCGCTGGAGCCGCGGCCCCGGCGGTCCATGGCCGTGACCTGCCACTGCCCGGCCAGCAGAGCCCAGAGGGGGGCCCACCGCTCTAGGCGGCCCATCCCCCCGTGCACCAGCAGCAGCGCCGGGCCCGTGCCCGCGGTCAGCAGGCCGATCTCGGTGCCGTCCGCGCTGGTGACCGCGTGCCGGCGTCCCTGCACGGGATCTCCTTCGGTTGAGGCCGGCCTTCATGATCGCGTTCGGCGGGGGCCATTGAAACCGGTTTTCCGGAGACGGGATACTCACGGCATGCGCCAGGTCTCCGCCGTCGATGGATTCCGTCTCGCTTACGACCGGTCCGGCCGTGGCCCGGCCGTGGTCATGCTGCACGGCTGGCCGGGGGGCCGGGGTGACTACCGCGAGGTCGTGCCGCTGCTCGCGGGCGCCGCCGACGTCATCGTCCCGGACCTGCGCGGGTTCGGCGAGTCCGACCAGCACCCGGCGGACCCGGCGGCCCAGTACAGCGCCGCAGGGCAGGCCCGGAGCGTGGCCGGGCTCATCGGGGAACTGGGGCTGACCCGGCCGGTGATCGTCGGCTACGACATCGGCAGCCGTATCGCCCAGACCCTGGCCGCGGAGCGTCCCGACCTGGTCCGGGCGCTGGTGATCTCGCCCCCGGTGCCTGGCATCGGCGGCCGGATCCTCAGCCCGGACGCCCAGCGTGAGTTCTGGTACCAGCAGTTCCACCGGCTCGACCTGGCCACCGAGCTGATCGACGGCCACCCCGAGGCGGTGCGTGCCTATCTCCGGTACTTCTGGGAGCACTGGTCCGGGCCGGACTTCGAGCTGCCGGCCCAGCATCTCGAGGACCTGGTCACGGCGTACGCACCCCGCGGGGCGTTCGCGGCGTCTATTGGCTGGTACCGGGCCGGGGCCGGATCGGTGGCCAGATCCCTCGCGGAACAGCCGCCCGCGCCAGCGGACCGGATCACCGTGCCGACCACCGTGCTCTGGCCCGCGCACGACCCGCTGTTCCCGCCGCAGTGGTCGGACCGGATCGACGAGTTCTTCGCGGACGCCCGGCTGATCCACCTGCCCGGGGCGGGCCATTTCACCCCGCTGGAGCGCCCGGCGGAGTTCGCCGCCGCGATCACCGCCCGCACCTGACCGGCCCGGGCAGGCCGGCGACGGCCCGGCAGCTGATCAGCCATATCGATCCTGGGGCTCCGTGCTGGCTCCATCCCGCCGTCGCTGGCCCGCCCCAGCCGTCGCTGGCCGCCTGACTTTGCGTCATAAAGTTAGGTGCCCCGAGCCCTTGACTTTGTGCCGTAAAGCAGAGTCTACTTTATGGCATAGAGTCAACGACGGGAGGCACCATGAAACCCACACCCGACACCACGAGCCCGGCTGGCGGCGGCTTCGGCCCCCGGCAGGCCGCCGCCCTGCTGGACCAGACCACCACCCAGGCCCGCCGCAAGCTCGCGCCCTCCCCGCCGTGGCTCCTGGCCACCCGGGCCGTCGCGGTGCTGGCCGCGCTCGGCGCGGTCTGGCTGACCGTCCGCGGCCAGCACCCCTACACCGGCCCCACCAGCGCGGACATCCCCATCCTGATCGGCTTCGTCGTGCTGAACTTCGCCGCCACCGTCGGGGTCCGCCAGCACGCGATGACCGGGGTCCGCGGCCCCACCCGGTTCCGCCCGGCCGAGATCACCGTCCTGGCCGCGTCCTGGGCCGTCGTGCCGGTCCTCATGTGGGCCCTGCACGCCGCCGGGGCCAGCTTCGCCTTCTACCCCACCACCGTGCTGATCGTCCCCGGCCTGGCCTGGGCCGCGGTCATGGGCGCAGCGCGACGGCTGGCGCGGGTCTGTCACCGGCCTCGCGATCGCCGCCACCGGCGTCGCCGGCGCCTTCGCCGGGCCAGCCGGATCGTGGGCGGTCGCCGGCCTGGGCCTGTGCGCCGTGCTGCTGGGCAAAGCCGCCGCCGTCGCCCGCCAGCAGCGCCAGATGACGGCGTGACATGAACGACGACGCCCTGGACCCGCTGATCCACGTCCCCACCCGGCTGAAGATCGTCGCCACCCTCGCGGCGCTGCCCGACGGCGACACGCTGTCCTTCACCCGCCTGCAGGACATGATCGGGCTCACCCCCGGCAACCTCATCATCCACCTGCGCAAACTCGAAGAAGCCGACTACCTCACCAGCGAGAAGACCAAGAACGGCACCGTGTCCCTCACCACCATCGCCCTCACCGGCCACGGCCGCAAAGCACTCAGCACCTACACCCAGACCCTCCGCGACCTGCTCGGCGGCCTGTAAACGGCCCGCCCGCCCCGGTCTTCCCGGGCAGCCCCGCCAAGGGGCTGTCCCCCGTTGCCGGGGAGCCCCGAACCGCAGCCCGGGGAAATACGCACAAATGTCAGTCTATGACCGGCCCCGGAGCCGAGCGCGCCAGTGGATCCGGTCCACGGTCCAATTCTGAAACAGTCCGATCCGCCCGGCGGGCTTAGCGTCGGATTACCTAGCAACGGAGGTGCCCATGAAAGCGCTGGTGTATCACGGCCCCGGACAGAAGGCCTGGGAAGACGTTCCCGACGCGGCGATTCAGGACCCGACCGACGTGGTGGTACGGGTCGACACGACCACGATCTGCGGCACCGACCTGCACATTCTCCACGGTGACGTCGCCGCGGTCACCGACGGCCGCATCCTCGGCCACGAAGCGGTCGGCACCGTTACCGAGGTCGGTGAGGCGGTCAAGGGGTTCGCGGTCGGCGACCGGGTGCTGGTCCCGGCCATCACGAAATGCGGCCGCTGCGAGTACTGCCAGCGGGGCATGCCCTCGCACTGCCAGACCGTCGGGGGGATCGGCTGGATCTTCGGCCACCTCATCGACGGCACCCAGGCCGAGTCCGTCCGCGTCCCGTACGCCGACACCTCGCTCTACGCGGTCCCTGCGCAACGTCACGAACGAGCAGGCCATCTTCCTGGCCGACTCGCTGCCGACCGGGTATGAGGTCGGAGTGCTCGCGGGACAGGTGCGGCCGGGCGACACCGTGGCCGTGGTGGGCGCCGGGGCGGTCGGCCTCGTCGGCCATCCTGACCACCGGCCTGTGGGGCGCGTCGAAGGTCATCGCGGTCAACACGAACAAGTTCCGGCTGGACAAGGCGCTGGAGTTCGGGGCGACCGACGCGGTGGAGGCGGGCCCGAACGCGGTCGCGGACGTGATCGCGCTCACCGACGGACTCGGGGTGGACGTATCCATCGAGGCGGTCGGATTTCCCGAGACGTTGCTGACCACGGCGTCGCTGGTCCGGCCGGGCGGCCACATCGCCAACATCGGCGTGCACGGCGTCCCGGTCGAGCTGCCGATGCAGGAGATGTGGATCCAGAACGTCATCCTGACCATGGGGCTGGTCGATACGGTGTCCATTCCGACGCTGCTCAAAATGGTGGCCAGCGGCCGGATCCCGGCCGAGAAGATGGGCACGCACACGTTCACGTTCGATCAGATGGACGACGCGTACGACGTGTTCAGGAACGCGGCCGCCAACTCGGCCCTGAAAGTCATCATCACGCCCGCCTGAGTTACTCCTTCTCCGCGCCGTCCGGTGGTGCGGACCGGACGGCACGGGGAGGGTCACGCCGGTAGTGGTGAAGGCGTGCGGGCGCGGGGAACGATGACGGCGTGAGCGGTACCGATTTCGTGGGTGAGGCCACCACCGAGCTGTACGGCTCGGATCCGGAGGGATTCACCGAGCGCCGCAGCGCCCTGGCCGCCGAGGCCCGGGCCGCCGGTGACCGTCCCGCGGCCAAGAAGATCGCCGGCCTGCGCAAGCCCACCAGGCCCGCCTGGATGATCAACCAGCTGGTCCGCGCCGACCCCGGGGTGCCCGGGCAGCTCGTCCAGCTCGGCGACGAGCTGCGCGCCGCCGCGGCTGCGCTCGACGGGACGAAGATCCGTGAACTGTCGCAGGCGCGGCGGCGGCTCGTTGACACCCTCATACGGCAGGCGCTGCAGCACGCCGGCGAGGAGTCCCCGTCGGCGGCGTTGCGGGAAGACCTTACCGCCACGTTCGGGGCGGCCCTGGCCGATCCGCAGGTCGCCCGGGACCTGGCCGCGGGGACCCTGCTGCGGCCGGTCCATCGCGCTGATTTCAGTCCCGGGCTGCCCGGGCTGTCCCTGGTGCCGCCGCCCGCGAACGCCTCCGCAGCGACAGCCGGGGCGGCTGCGGTCCCTGAAGCGGGAGAGGCAGGAGAGGGCGTACCGGCGGCCGGGAGGCCGCGGTCAACGGGGTCGCAGGCGGCTGAGGGGCTGGGAAGGCGCGGAAGGCCCAGCCGGGGAAGGCGGCTGACCGGCCGGAGACGGCTGGCGGGGCCAAGGCCGCTGGCGAAGCCCGCGCTGCGGAGGCCAGGGCCGCGCGGGAAGCGAGGGCCGCTGCGGAAGCGAGGGCCGCTGCGGAAGCCAGAGCGGCTGAGCAGGCGCGGGTGGCTGAGCAGCGACGGCAGGCCATCGCCGACGCGGAACAAGCGGCGGCCGAGGCCAGTCAGGCGGCGGACCAGGCGGCCCAGGACGAGCGCGACGAGCAAGACAAGGTCTGGGAGCTGGAAGACCAGCTGGACGAGGCCCGCCGCCGGCTCACCGCGACCCGGCGCCGGGTGCGCGAGACCAAGAACGCCCAGCAGAAGGCCCGCCGGGCGCTCAGCCGGCTCAAGGACACGGGACGGTAGAAATGACCCCATGAGCTTCCTCACCCGCCGCGGCGAAGGGCCGAGCTTCCGCTACGCCGGCCAGCCGGTGCACGTACTGGCCGGGCAGGACGGCCAGCCCGAGGGCTTCGCCGCCATGGAGATCCTCATCCCGGCGCATTTCGCCGGGCCCGTCCCGCACGCCCACGACGAGTTCGACGAGGCCATCTACGTGCTCCGCGGCCAGCTGCAGGTGACGGGCGACCAGACTCTCGAGGCGGCGGCCGGGTCGATGTTCACGGCGCCGCGTGGATCCCGGCACGGCTTCAGCAACCCGTACGACGCCGAGGCCCTGGTGCTGGGAGTCTGGGCACCCGCCGGGCCGGCCCTGGCCTTCATGCGCGACGTCGGCGCGGCCCTGTCACCCGACACGCCACCCGACCCGGAGCAGATGCGTGAGCTGTACCTCAGGCACGCCAGCCGCCTGCTGCCCTGACGTTCCTGGCTGACCCGGCCGGACCGGGACCATCGCCACGGGCGGTGTCCCGGGCGGGTAATCAGTCTGACGAGCCTGGCGGGCTGGCGGCCTGGCTCTCGGCGGCGGCCGCCAGATCCTCGACGATCTGCGGGTAGAGCTTACGGAGCGCTCGCCCTGCCACCCGTCCGGCGAGGGTCGAGTCCCAGGTGGCGGCCCAGCGGATCCGGGTACCGTCACCGGACCGGGTGAGGGTCACCTCCGCCCGGTAGTTGCGGACCGGGATACCCCCGATCACGGTGTACACCAGGCGGTGCCCCGGCTCGGCTTCGAGGATCTTCTCGATCGACGTCGGGTAGCGCAGGTAGGCCCGGCGGGAGGACCGCAGCCACTGAACCGCGCCCGGCCCGCGCGGTGAGGTCTCACCGGGCTGCTGGTAGCCACCGGCGCTCCATGGCCCCCACTCGGGGTAGCGGGTGGCGTCAGAGACGAGATCCCAGACGGCCTCGGGCGCTGCCCGCGTGGTGTGTTCCGCTTCTACGTGCAGCCGGCTCATGGCCACCCTCCTTATGTACCAAATGGAACATGTACCAGATGGTACGCTGCGGCATGGTCACATCGCAAGCCCGGGAGCGGCTGCTGGCCGCCGCGGTGGAACAGGCGATGCAGGGCGGGATCGCAGATCTGAGCCTGCGCGAGCTGGCGGCCGCCATCGGGACCAGCCATCGCATGCTGCTGTACCACTTCGGATCCCGCGAGGGCCTGCTGATCGCGGTCGCCCGCGCGGTCGAAGAAGCCCAGCGCGCCGCCGTGCCAGGCTGGGGAATCACCCCGGCTGAGGCCCGGCGGGCTTGGCAGCACTTCAGCGACCCGAAGCTGTGGCCGCAGGAACGGCTGTTCTTCGAGCTGTACAGCCACGCCCTGCTGGGGCGCCCAGGCACCGAAGGGTTCCTCGAGACAGCCGTCGAGCCGTGGATCACCTACATCGCGGCCCAGCTGGCCGAGGCCGGGGCCGACCAGGCCACCGCCCGTGCCGACGCCAGGCTGGGCGTGGCCATAACCCGCGGTCTGCTGCTTGACCTGCTGGCCACCGGGGACCGCGAAGGCGTCACCGAGGCATTCGAGCGATACCTCCAGTACGCCGAACAGCCACGCACCCCCCTGGCCGAGCAACCCGCCCAGCCGCCCCCCACTCCATGACGGGAAATCAGAGCCAGCCCAGCCAGGACATCACCTCACGGGCGACTATCCCGACCGGGCGGTCGTTGCTGACCACGATGTCCTCAACCCCGACGCCTTCATCCTCGGCGATCGACGCCGCCGCATCGCGCAGGTCATCACGCCTGCCGCTAGTGACATCGCTGGCCAGGCGCTGTTCGATGTCTGGCCAGGGCACCGACAGTCGGACCACCCGCAGCGGCACCCCCAGCGCTTCGCGGACGTTGTGCAACGCGTTGAGGTCACGGAGGAAATAGGCCACGACGAAGATCTCGGTCCCCGCGTCGCGGTAGTTGGGCGCGACGGCCGCGAGGTTTCGCAGCATGATCCGGTGCCCCGTCGCGTGGTCACCGACCCAGCCCAGGTAATCAAGATCGAGCAGGGCGTACGGCTGGTCACGCTGTTCCAGCAGGTAGGTGATCTCGGCGGCGACCGAGCTCTTGCCCGACCCGTACACCCCGGTAATCAAGACACCCTCTGCGGCAGGCCAAGGCATGGGTCAAGCCTAGGGCGACCTGACCCTCGCCGAGAGCCCGGACCTGGTCGCCCGGTTTACTCCACGACGCGGAAGGCCAGACGGCGGTTCCCGCCGTGCTGCTGAACCAGCGAGAACCACAGCGGCAGGAGGCCGTCGACGGTCCCGGCGGCCTCGGCGTCGCCGACGTATTCCGGGTGCAGCCCGACCACGGTGATGAGTTCCTGGACGGCCGGCCGTGCGCCGGGGTCCGCAGCGAAGAACAGCGCGGCGCCGGGCCGGGGGTCAGCGAAGTTCTCCCAGCCCAGCGAGTTGAACGCGCGTGCGTACAACGCTGTAGGCGCGGCCTCGGCGATATCCTTGCGGCTGTTGGTCTCCGGCTCTCCAATCCGGTTCACGGCGTCGATCACGATGGTGCCCGCCAGCTTCGCACCGTGCTCGGCGATCAGGTCTGGGACGGCCCGGGCCGGCACGGCCAGCACCACCACCTCGGCGTCGGCCAGCGCATCGCCCACCGCCCGGATGGGCGCGCCCCCCGGGCCCTCGCCTTCGGCCTGGCGCGAGCCGTAGACCACCTCATGCCCGGCGGCCGCGAACTTCCCGCCCAGCGCGCTCCCGACATGGCCTGTCCCGATGACCGCAATTCTCATGCTGGGACCCTAACGCCAGAAGGGGGGCGATGCCGGGAGTGGCCCCGTCCCGTGGTGCGGTCCGTGGCCTGGTCCCGTAGCCCGGCGAGGTGTCCCGGCCCCGTGTGCCGGCCCCCGGGTCCTGGCCCTGGCCAGCCGCCCCTCAGCCCACCGTCATAGACGCGGGTCGACGAGGATCTTCGGCCCGGGGCCTGCTCCGGGCGGGCGGCTGCCAGCCAGGACGTCGCCGACCTGGTCGAGCCCGACGGTCGCCGCCACGAGCGGAACCGGGTCGACTGATCCGGAGGCGTAGTGCTCGATCACCCCGTCGAGCGCGGGGGAGGCGCTGAGGATCCCGACCGCGGTCACGTCCTTGAGGACCATGGTGCGGGTGTCGATCAGGCTGGGCTCCGCCGACAGGCCCACGAACACGATCCGCTTCCCCGGCTCGATCAGGTCCAGGGCCAGGGCGGGAAGCTCGGTGCCGGTGGAGCAGTCGATGATCGCGTCGAACGGGACCTTGGGCAGCTGGGCCGCGGTCCAGGCGCCATGCACGCCCAGCGTCCGGGCGAAGTCCAGCGACGGCCGGGTCAGGCCCAATACATGGACTACCGCCCCGTGCGCCAGCGCGAACTGCGCCACGAGCAGGGCGATCGTGCCCGCGCCCAGGACCAGGACCGTGTCGCCTGGCGCCAGGGCAGCGGCCTGGACGGCCCGCAAGGCACTGCCAGCCGGCTCGACCATCGCGCCGGCGGTCGCGCCGACGCTGTCCGGCAGCGCGCGCAGCGCCGTGACCGGCACCGGCACCTGCTCGGCCAGGGCGCCGGGCCAGCCGCCGCGGACACCGATCTCGAAGCGGTCCTCGCAGACGTGCTGCCGGCCGCTGCGGCAGCGATAACAGCGGCCGCAGCCGAGCATGGTGTCGCCTGTGACCCGCTGGCCCGCCCACGCCGGGTCCACCCCGGCCCCGACCGCCGACACGGCGCCGCACCATTCGTGACCGAGCCGCATAGGGTACGTCGCGTGGCCCTGATGCAGGTACGCCATGTGGCCGGTGAAAAACTCGACGTCGGTCCCGCACACCCCGGCGCGCTCGACGTCCACCACGACCTGGCCGGGCGCGGCTACCGGCGGCTCGACCTCGGCCACGGTGAACTGGCGCGGGCCGGTGAGCACGAACGCCCGCATTCCCCCGCCCTCCCGGATCCGGCGGCGGCCGCGGCGAATGCCGCCTGCGCGCCGGATGCTGCGATCCTAACGTTCTCGTTGATTGTGCTTGCCCGCGACGGAAGGAAGACCATGTCCCGTACAGCTGTCATCACCGGCGGAGCCAGCGGCATCGGGCGGGCCAGCGCGCAGCGGCTCGGCCAGGACGGGATCAGGGTGGTCACCCTGGACGTGTCCGGGGACGCGGACGTGGTGGCCGACGTGACCGACCCCGCGGCGGTCGGCGCGGCCATCGAGGCGGTCGGCCCGGTGGACATCCTGGTCAACTCGGCCGGCATCGTCGGTCCCAACAAGCCGCTGTGGGAGGTCAGCGACCAGGAGTGGGCGGCGACGTTCGCGGTCAACGTGACCGGCACGTTTCACATGTGCCGCGCGCGTAGTGCCGGGCATGCGCGACCGGGGCTGGGGCCGGATCGTGAACCTGGCCAGCATGGCGGGGAAGGACGGCAACCCCCGGCTCGGGGTCTACTCGGCCACCAAAGCCGCCGTGATCGGGATGACCAAGTCGCTGGGCAAGGAACTGGCCACCAGCGGGGTGCTCGTCAACGCGATCGCGCCCGCGGTCATCGAGACGCCCATGAACGCCGCCAACACGCCCGAGGTGCTGGAGTACATGACCAGCCTCATCCCGATGCGCAGGCTGGGACGGCCCGAGGAGGTCGCGGAACTCGTGGCCTGGCTGGCCTCGGACAAGTGCAGTTTCTCGACCGGCGCCGTGTATGACCTGAGCGGCGGCCGGGCCACGTATTAACCGGGGGCCCGTTAACCGGGGGGCCCGGCTAGGGTCCGGGCCAGGTACTAACCGGGCGGCCCGGCGGCCGGACCGTCTGCTGATCCGGCCAGGTGGGTGCCGAAGAACTCGATGATGCGCCGGCGCGCGTCCGCGGCGGACGCCGGCTCCGGGCCGAAGCCCAGCAAGGGCGTCGTCGCCCTGACCATCAGCGGAATCGGGTCGCCGGCGGCCTGCCGGTCGTTCAGGAACCCGTGCCCGCCGGCCGGGTACTCCTTGACGTCATGGGTCACCCCCGCGGCGGTCAGCGCGCTCTCCAGCCGCCGCGCCGCGCCGCGCAGGGTGCGATCCCGGCCGCCGAAGCTGCCGACGATAGGGCAGGCCCGGCTGAGCAGGTCCGGCGCGTCCTTGGGCACCATGCCGTAGTTGACGCTGGCCACGTCGTAGCCATGGTCCGGGGCCAGCAGGAGGGCGAAGCCCCCGCCCATGCAGAAGCCGATCACGCCGACCCGGCCGGAGCAGCCCGGCTGGCCGACCAGCCAGTTCCGGGCCACTTCCACGTCCTCGAAGATGCGCCCCCGCCGCCGCCTCATGTCGCCGATCGCGGCCCGCACGCAGGTCAGCGTGCGGCCCCAGGAGAACAGGTCGGGCACGGCAGTCGAGGTAGCCCTCGCTGGCCAGCCAGTCGGCCTGGTTGCGCGCGTCCTGGCTCATGCCCATGGCGTCGTGGATGACCACCACGCCTGGCCAGGGCGGCGGGCCCGCCGGCGTGGCCAGGTACACCGGCAGGTCACCGTGCCCGCCCTGGATCGTGGTCTGCGTCATGCGGTCCTCCGCGGCCTCGGGCCGGACGCTGGTGTCCGGATACGGCGCCTAAATTGTGCTCGGAAAGCGCGGTCCCGCGACAGGTTTCCGGCCGGCCACACGCGGGAGGATTCCCGGGGGAGATCGTTCCGGGAGGAGAACCGCATGCGGCTGGTCGTGGTGGGCGCCGGAATCGTGGGAAGTGCCTGTGCCTACGCGGCGAGCAGCCTGGGGGCGGAGGTCACGCTGATCGATGCGGGGTGGCCCGGCCAGGCGACCGCGGCCGGCGCGGGAATCATCTGCCCCTGGACCTCCGGGGTGGACGATCCCGGGGGATACGGCTTCGCCTGTACCGCGGCGCAGGCGTATCCCGCGCTGGTGGCAGAGCTCGCGGATCTCGGTGAGACCGATGTCTCCTACCGTCAGTCCGGGGCGATCGTGGTAGCCGACCGTGCGGAGGAGCTGGAGCCGGTCTGGGCCGGGCTCGAGGCCCAGCGGGCCGGGCATCCTGAGATGGGGGACGTCCAGGTCGTCACCGGCTCCGCGGTCCAGCGCCTGTTCCCGCCGTTGCGCCCGCACATGCCTGCGGTGTACATCCCGGGGGCGGCGCGGGTGGACGGCCGGAAGTTCAGGGACGCCCTGGTCAGGGCGGCGTGCCGGAAGGGGGCCACGTTCCGCGGGGGCGACGCGGCGCTGGTGTGCCGGGCCGGGCGGGCCGCCGGTGTGCTGGCTGAGGGAGAGCTGATCGAGGCGGACGCGGTCGTCGCGGCCACCGGCGCCTGGACGACGTCTTTCGTGGAGCCGGCCGGTGCCGTGGTCCGGGTCACCCCGCAGCGCGGCCAGATCGTGCACCTCTCGCTCGGATCGACCGACACGCGTCACTGGCCGGTGGTCCTGCCCGTCGGCAGCGGCCACTACCTGCTCGCCTTCGAAGGCTCCCGGGTGGTCGTCGGCGCGACCCGGGAGCCGGGCGCCGGTTTCGATCACCGGGTGACGGCGGCGGGGTTGTCCCAGGTCCTGGCGGAGGCGCTGACGGTTGCCCCGGGCCTGGGATCGGCCACCTACCTGGAGACCCGGGTCGGCTTCCGCCCGGCAGGTCCCGGCGGCTGCCCGCTGCTGGGCCCGGTGCCCGGCGCGGACGGGCTGTTCGTGGCCACTGGCCTGGGCGCGGAGGGGCTGACCATGGGACCGTACGCCGGCGGCGTCGCCGCCCGGGCCGCCCTCGGCCTGGATCCCGGCCTCGACCTCGCGCCCTTCGACCCGCTGCGCCAGTGACCCGCTGCGCCAGTGACCTGCGGCGCCAGCGACGTGCGGCGCCAGTGACGTGCGGGGCCGGTAGCTTAGGACCGTGGCGACTATCGACGACGCAGCCCGGATGGCCGCGCAGTTGCCCGAGGTCACCGAGAGTCAGCGGCACGGGAACCGGACGTGGTCCGTGGCCGGGAAGGCGTTCGCGTGGGAACGGCCGTTCAGTAAGGCCGACCTCAGGCGGTTCGGCGACGAGACCCCGCCGGAGGGGCCCATTCTCGCGGTCCGTGTCGAGGACCTCGGCGAGAAGGAGGCCGTGCTCGCCGCGAACCCGGGCCCCTTCTTCACCATCCCGCATTTCGACGGGTACTCCGCGGTGCTCATCCAGTTGCCGGGCGTGGCGGACCAGCCGCTGCGCGACGCGATCACCGACGGCTGGCTCGCGTGCGCGCCGCGCAAGCTCGCCGACGACTACCTCAGGAACCGCTAGATCAGGCCAGCTCAGGCCAGGCAGTCCAGGATGGCGCGGACGTAGGCCTCCGAGCGGTCCGAGCCGATAATCCCCGATCCCATCTTGTTCATCATGTAACTGATGGTGGTCCGGGCGTCGAGGTCCACGATGATGACCGAGCCGCCCCACCCGCCCCAGTAGCAGGCCCGTCCCTGCGGGATGTAGGGCACCGTCTGCGTCTCGGGCAGCGCGTAGCCGATCCCGAAGCGCAGCGGGACGCCGAGGACGAGATCCGGGCCGTGGCTCTGCTCGTCGAAGATCAGCCCGATGGTCTCCGGCGACAGCAACCGCACACCGCCCGCCTCGCCCCCCAGGGCGAGCACCCGGAGGATGCGGGCCACCGAGCGCGCGTTCCCGTGGCCGTTAGTCGCGCCCATGTCGGCCTGCCGCCAGGCCGGGGTGTTCGCGGAGGCGGCGTCGATGACCGGCCCGGTGAACGTCTTGTACACCGGGCTGTCGGGGTCCAGGCTGGCGAAGTCGACAGGCAGCGGTGGCGGCGGCGTCACCGGCGCGATCCGGTCCCAGTCGGCCTCACGGGCGCCGATCTGGAAGTCGGCGCCCAGCGGTCCGGCGATCTGTTCGGCGACGAAGGTCTTCAGATGCTGGCCGGTCACCCGGCGTACCAGCTCACCGACCAGGTGGCCCTGGTTCGCCGCGTGATAACCCGACGCGGTGCCCGGCTCCCACCATGGGGCCTGCGCGGCGAGCCGGGCCGTCGAGGTGTCCCAGTCGTACATGTCCTCGGTGCTGACCGGCGCGTCCCAGCCGGACACCCCGGAGGTGTGACTGAGTATGTGCCGGACCTCGATGCGCTCCTTGCCGTTCTCGGCGAACTCCGGCCAGTACTTCGCGGCCGGCGAGTAGGGATCGAGCTGACCCCGGTCGACCAGCATCAGGGCGGCCAGGTTGGTGACGGTCTTGGTGCTGGACCACACGTTGGTGATCGTGTTCTCCGTCCACGGCCTGCCGTGCCCGGGGTCGCACCAGCCGCCCCAGAGGTCGACCACGGTACGGCCGTCGACGTCGACCGCGATGCTCGCGCCCGTGTCGTTGCCCGAGTCGAGCTGTTCGGCGAGCACGTCCCGGACCGGCTCGAACCGGGCGTCGCAGGTTCCTTGCACATCCACCACGGGGGTCAGCCCTTCCTCGTTGAAACGACATGACGCGGCGAGTAGCAGCACGCCGGTATGGCGTTATAGAACGTTAGATCTTTAGTTCTGCCCCGTCACCACCGATGGGCGAGGGCCAGGAAATTCGGTTGCCCCGGCGGCGCGCGGATGGCAGCCTCGGGAGTCACAGGCCGAGAGCCGGCGATGCCGGCCGAGCGGAAGGAGGGCTGATCATGCGTGCGCCCGTTTCGCAGTTCATGCTGCCCGCCCTGACCGCCTGCCTGAGGAGCACCACCCGTGCGCGACCCATCCTTCAGCCGCCGCAAGCGGCGGTTTGACGACGACGACCAGCCCACCTTCGCCAAACGCGACCGGCATCGCCGCGCGCTACCCGCCCTGGACGCCTTCGACGCCGTCGATGGGCTGCCCGAGGGAGACCGCTGGACCACCTGGGACCAGTCGGCGCCGCTCGAGCGGGGACCCAGGCCCTACCCGCCCTGGCTCGTCACCGACCTGGCCGCGGTCGACACCGAGCTGGGAGTCCTGAAGACCGGCAAGGAAGCCGACGTCTTCCTGCTGCGCCGCGGCCTGCCCGGCGGCGGCCGCTCCTGCCTGCTGGCGGCCAAGCGGTACCGGGACGCCGACCACAAGATGTTCCAGCGCGACAGCGCCTACCTGGAGGGCCGCCGGGTCCGCGAGTCCCGGGACACCCGCGCGATGGCGCAGCGCACCGCGGCCGGGCGGCAGATGATCGCCCGGCAGTGGGCGAACGCCGAGTTCGCCGCGCTGGTCCAGCTGCACCGCTCGGGTGTCCCGGTGCCGTACCCCGTGCAGGTGCTCGGCACCGAGCTGCTGCTGGAGTTCGTCGGCGAGCCGGACGGCACCGCCGCCCCCCGGCTCGCCGAGATCCGCCCGGCGGGCCGCGAGCTGGCCGGACTGTGGGGCCAGCTGGTGGAGGCGCTGGTCGTCCTGGCCGCTGCTGGCCTGGCCCACGGTGACCTGTCCGCGTACAACCTGCTGGTCCACCGGGGCCGGCTGATCATGATCGACCTGCCTCAGGTGGTGGACGTGATCGCCAACCCGCGCGGCGCGGAGTTCCTGGACCGGGACGCGGCGAACGTGGCCCGGTGGTTCTCCGCGCGCGGCCTGTCCGGCGTGTCCCCCGAACCCGGAGAACTTCCTGCGCTGCTGCGGCGCGAAGCCCGGCTCACCGGATAACCGCCGTGCGCGTGGTGCGCCAGAACCGATCAACGTTCAATGACGGCGGTCAGCCGGGCCCGCTCGGTCTCGCTGAACGGGACGGGCTTGCGGGCCCGGCGGTCCCACCGGACGGTGACGACGCGCGCCTCGGCGGCGATCTCCTGCGCCGGGGTGAGGATCGTCTCGCGGGTGGTGAGGCTGGTCGTGCCCAGGTGTTCCACGGCCAGGCGCACCGTCACCCGGCGCTGCGGGTGGCGGACCTCCGCCCGCAGGTCGATTTCGATCCGGGCGACCACGTAGTCGGGCTCGCCGCCGAAGGTCTGCACGAAGAACGCGTCCCGGCCCTCTTCCAGGTAGGTCAGGAACACCGCGTGGTTGACGTGGCCCAGGGCGTCCGTGTCCCGCCACCTGACGTCGACGACCTGCTCGAACACCGCGTCCATCTGCTCACCTCACCGTGCCTTTTACCTCAGTGCCTTCTACCTCTGCCGCCTCCGGGCATCATGCCAGTCAGCAGGGCCGGGGGTCGCCAGCCAGCCGGGCGTGCAGGTGCATGTCATGCCAGCCGTCGCGGTGCAGGCACTCGCCCCGCTTGGTCCCCTCGAGCGGGAAGCCGGCGTGCTCGGCGACCCGGCACGACGCGGCGTTCATCGTCGAGTGAGCCAGTTCGACCCGGTGCAGCCGGAGATGGTCGAACAGCCACGCGCTCAGCGCGCACAGGGACCGGGGCGCCACCCGGTGGCCGCGGGCGGCGGGCACCACCCAGTAGGACACCTCCGCGAGGCCCTCGGCCAGGTCCACCCGGCGCAGGCTGATCTGCCCGAGGAGGCCGGAGGGACCGTCGACGGCCCAGCCGGCGCCGCTCTCCTCAGCCCACCGCCCCGGCCACGAAGCTATCCAGGCCTGCGCTTCCGGCTCGTCCATCGACCGGTTGTGCCAGCGCTGGATGCCGGGGTCAGAGTAGGCCTCGGCCAGCGCGGGCGCGTCCGGCGCCCGCCAGGGCCGCAGCACGAAGCCGTCCTCTTCCAGTACGGGCTGGCGCAACCGCGCGAGGCTGCCGGGCGCAACGGCGGGGGTGACGAGTCGCGGCACAGCCTCATTATGGACGGGGGCCGCCCGGGCCGGGCTGCTGACGTGGCCGCCTGGCCGCGGTGACCTACCAGGGCGCGGGGGTTCCGTCCCAGGAGAAGAACCCGCCGGTGGGGCCGTCGTCGGGGAGCAGCGCCAGCTGGACGGCGCCCGCGGCCGCCTCGGCCGGATCCCCGTCGCTGGCGGCGGCGCGCTCGTTGAGGTCGGTCCTGCGCAGCCCGGGCGCGAGCGCGTTGACCCGGAATCCCTCACCCCCAGGGCCTGGGCGTAGAACACGGTCAGCGCGTTCAGCGCCGTCTTGGACGAGCGGTAGGCGGCGCCGGTGCCCACTGAGGGGGGCTGCCGCTCCGGGTCGGTGCTCCAGGTCAGCGATCCGGTCCCGCTGGAGATGTTCACGATCCGGGGCCGCGCGGACCGCCGCAACGCCGGCAGGAAGGCGTTCGTGACCGCGAGGACCGCGAACACGTTCGTCTCGTATGTCCGGCGGAAGCTGTCCACGTCCGCCTCGGGCGGCGCCTGGCCATCGACCATGACGCCCGCGTTGTTGACCAGGACGTCGAGGTCTTCGACCTGCCGCGCGGCGTCGGCGATGCTGGCTGGCCTCGGTCACGTCGAGCACGAGGAGCCGGGCTCCGCCGCCGATCTCGTCAACGGCCTGCTGGCCGCGCTCCGGGTCGCGGGAGCCGACATGCACCGTGAACCCGGCCGCCACGAGCTGCCGGGCAATTTCCTTGCCGATGCCCTTGTTGGCGCCGGTGACGAGGGCCGTGGAATCGTTCATGGTGTCGACTCTGCCCGGTGGCAGGCCGGCTGATCCAGGCACAACTGATACCTGGAAGCGGAGGTGGCTCGTGGCCCGACAGGAGCTGGCCTGTTTCCTGCGCGACCGGCGGGCGGACCTGCGCCCGGCCGACGTGGGCCTGCCCGCGAGCCCGCGCCGCCGCACGCCCGGTCTGCGCCGTGAGGAGGTTGCCCACCTGGCCAGCATGTCCGTGGAGTACTACGCCCGGATCGAGCAGGCCCGGGGTCCGCGGCCCTCGCCGCGGATCCTGGACGCCCTCGCGGCGGCGCTCCGGCTCACCCCGGCCGAGCGGACCCACCTGTTCCGGCTGGCGGGCACCACCCCGGCGCCGCCGCCCGGCCCGGCTCGCCAGGTCCGCCCGTACGTGGCTGATCTGCTGCGCCGGATCCCGGAAGCGGGGGCCGTAGTCACCGACGCTGCGTATGACGTGATCGCCTGGAACCCGCTCGCCGAGGCCCTGCTGGGCCACCTCGCGGACGAGCCCAACCTGGCCCGGCGGCGTTTCCTGGAACCCGGCTGGCGCCGGAGCTCCGGCGGTGAGGAGTTCAGCCACATCGTGGTGGCGCGGCTGCGCGGGGCCGCCGACCGTTACCCCGGTGACGAACGGCTCGCCCGCCTGCTGGCTGAGCTGCGGGCCGGTAGCGAGGAGTTTGTGCAGGTGTGGGACACCAACCCGGTACGTGCTCCGGGGCACCGGTCGAAGACGTTCACCCATCCCGAGATCGGGGCGGTGCGGATCAACTGTGACGTGCTCGCCGTGCCCGGCGACGATCAGCAGGTGGTGTTCATGACCGCGGACCCGGGCACCCCGTCCGCCCGGGCCCTCCGCCACCTGCTGCGCCGGGCGGGTCACCTAGATCAGGAGGGTCATCCCTCCGGCGCGGCCAGCAGTCCGGAACCAGCAGGCCGGCGTGGCCGTGCCGCACATGCAGCGGCCGGGAACGAAAGCTGGCCCGGTAGCTCCCGCGGCGTCCGAGGTCCGGTGTAAGTTGAGTTTCATGTCCGCCGAGCCGACCGGTGTCGAGGATCCCGATGACCCTGCGGTCATCCTGCGGGACCTGCCCCAGCAAGAACGCAGTGAGTTCCTGCGCCAGTATCACGAGGCCATCGACGCTGCTCACGATCCGGCCGGGTACCGGCGACTGCAACGGCTCTTGCATGTCTGGCGGCTGACGGTCATCGCGACTAGCCAGCCTGGGTACTACGAGGACCTGGCGGGCGTCGGTGACGGAAGCGCCCGGACAACGCCGGCCGAGGATGTTATTCCGGACTGGCAGGAGCGGCTAGCAGCGGCACGAACCCGCACGCGGTGATCTACCGGGCGGAGTTAAGTGATCGGGTTCTTGGACAGCTCGGCAACTTTCCGGCTAAGGCGTTAGACGCGCTCATCTCCCTCATGGCCACGGTGATCGAGCGCCCGGACGATCCGCTGCGGACATTCGCCACGCGCGATCCATATGTGCGGCGTGCTGAGTTCGGCGTGGCCGGACTGGTTACGTACGTGATTGATGACGCTTACGGGACCGTCACGCTGACCGACGTTACGTGGGCAGGCTGATTCTCCCAACCGCGACAACCGGCCCGTTTGCACGCGGACTTCACAGGGCGATGAGGCCGGCGGCGGAGGGGGTGAATCCGCAACTCCCGAGGTAGAAAGGCCGCAGGTGCTCCTCGAAGTCGACGTGCAGCCACGTGCAGCCTGCCTCGCGTGCCTCCTGGACGGCAACGGCGATCAGCCTGGTGCCGGTGCCCTGCCGGTGCATCCAGGGGGCGACCATGGTGTCGAGGACGAAGGCGTGGGCGCCACCATCCCAGGCCACGTTGACGAACCCGGTGAGATCGCCCCCGCTTCGGGCGCAGACCCAGCCCAGGCTGTGGCGTTTCGCCTGATCCCGCCAGTTCCGGGCGGCGTCCCGGTGACCGAAAGCCGCCGCGTGCAGCGTGCCGACCTCGCTGCTGGTGAATGTCCCACGCCACTCGTAGGTGATCATGGGCTATGCGGCATGCCCGGCCGCGCTCTCCACTGCCATCCGGACGATCACGCGGCGCGCGCCAGGAGCGTCCTGGCCTGGATCGGTGCCGTCGTATTTGCGGGACAGCTGGATATGCAGCAGCCGCTCAGGGTCGGGTGTCATCGACACCCGACCACGGAGATCCACCGAGATTTCCGGGTCCGCGAAGTCCCACACGGTGACGCTGACGCGCGGGTCACGCAGCATGTTGCGGTGCTTCACGCGTCCTTCCAGGGTGGAGAACAGCAGGTCATCACCGTCGAGGCCGACCCACATCGCGGAGGTGTGCGGGCTGCCGTCGGGGTTGATGGTGGCCAGGACGGCGTAGTTACGTCCGCCCAGCAGCCTGAGGGTCTCCGCGCTGAATGAGATAGCCATGACGGCACGGTACAGCCGCCTGGCGCACGCCCCGCGAGATCATGGGTGGAGCCTGCCTGCCCGCACACGAGCGGAGAACGCCGTGAGTTCTGCCATTCTTAACATCACGTTCGACTGCGCCGATCCTCGCGCCCTGGCCAGGTTCTGGGGAGAAGTCACAGGGTGGCCGGTGATCGAGAGGCCTCAGCCGGGCTCCCAGGATTCCGCCGTCGGGAACCTGGGCGAGGGTCATCCGCGGCTCTACTTCGTCGGGGTTCCCGAGGGGAAGACGATCAAGAACCGGGTGCATCTGGACGTCATGCCGGCTGACCGGACCCAGGACGAGGAAATCGCCCGGCTCACCAGGCTCGGCGCCACGGTCGTCAGCGACCTTCGCCCCGAGTTCGGCTGGGTGATCCTCGCCGATCCTGAGGGCAACGAGTTCTGCGTCGAGATCAGCGCTGGCGAACTAGCAAGCGCCCAGGCAGCCGCGGCGGCGACCTAGAACCCTCGAGGAGGGGGTGGGGGAGGCCGACGTGGCTCGCCAGCTACTCGCTGCTCGCCCGGGCCGCCGCCAGCCCGGGCGAGCAGGCGGGTCAACGCTCGTGGACGTCCTTCCCGCTGTAGTTCCTGAACAGATGAGACATGCCAGGCGTCCCGGTCGGGCCAGGGATCGCGCCGAAGGTCTGGGCTCGCGACGGATGGTTCACCGGCAAGGGGGACACCGACTGCACGCTGTCGGCCGAGCAGACGGTCCGGTGATGGCGAGTCCAGTCGAAGTGGCCGAGATCTGCAGGAACTTGCGACGAGAAAGCATCAGGCGACGTTAGGTCGCCAAGGCGTACGGAAGTTCTCCGGTAGGTGACGGCGGCTGAAATAATGGACACTTTTTGCTGGCCCCCATGTGCCCTATCAGAGCCGGAGGCGGTGAACTGTGGACGGCGTTCCTCAGCAGTTGTTCAGCTCGGCTGTTGACCACTATGCGCAATACCGGCCGGGGTACCCGCAGAGCCTGGTGGACGCCCTAGCGGCCCGCGCGGGGCTGGACGGCACCCAGCGCGTGCTGGACATCGGGTGCGGTACTGGCCAGCTCACGATCCCACTGGCCCGCCACGCCCAGGCTGTGGTGGCGATCGATCCGGCGCCAGGCATGCTGGCCCGCGGCCGGCAGGCGGCCCAGGCGGCCGGGGCTGGCAACATCACCTGGCTGGAGGGCGACTCCAGCCAGATCGCCGCGCTCGCCGGGCCGGGGGCCGACCTGGCGGTCTTC
Source organism: uncultured Actinomycetes bacterium (assembly GCA_963844695.1). Classification (GTDB taxonomy): domain Bacteria; phylum Actinomycetota; class Actinomycetes; order Streptosporangiales; family Streptosporangiaceae; genus RYN-230. The sequence continues at coordinate 54,591 of CAWJPL010000020.1, read as the reverse complement.
GCCGCGTCGTTCCACTGGACCGACCGGCCCGCCGTGCTGGCCGTCCTGGACGAGATGCTGGCACCAGATGGGGCTGTGGTTGTCATCAATGACGTTCTGGGTGACAGCGAGCAGCCGGACTGGGAGTACGCCATCGCCCGGATCCGGGCCCGGTATCTCGGCGACCGGCAGGCCGCTGGGACAGGCATCTACAGTCACCGCGACGTCCTGGCTAACTCGGCGTTCTGCGCAGTGGGCACCCTGACCTGGTCATGGTCACGGCAATTGACCGTCGAAGAAGTGACGGGCCTGCAACTGTCGTACTCGTTCTCCACCCCGGCGCTCCTGGGCGACAACGCCCCCGCGTTCAGCAGGGACGTCCGCGCGGCCGTCCTGGACCTGTACCCCGCGGGTGTGGTCACCGAGCCATTCCGGGTCGAAGTACTCATCGCGACCCGGCCCTGAGCCGCGACCGCCGATTGCAGCACGAGCATTCATGGATGCAGAAGGGTGCCGCAGACAACGATCCCCGGGCTTCCGCGGACCCGTGTGAGTTAGCTCTTGCGCGGGCTGGCGAAGGTTCCGCGTCCGGGCACGGTGTACGCGAGCCCTTCGTCGACGAGGACGCCGATGGCCTTACGGACGGTGCCGACAGCCAGCCCGGTCTCACCGGTCAGGTACGTGATCGAGGGAAGCGCCTCGCGCGGCCCGATCTCCCCGGAGTGAATCCGGGCCCGCAACTGCGAAGCGAGCTGCAGGTAGCTCGGCTCCGGCGCGTGCACGTTGACGACATACCGTTCCATGCTGATCAAGGTAACCGTGCTGATCATGGTAGGTGAGCCAGCTCATGTCTGCCATAGCTGACATAGTTGATATAGCATTCAGCTATGAGCGACCATCGTCAGCCATCCAGTGCAAGTAGCCCCGATTCGCCCGCGACCTCCGGGACCGCTGCCCCGCATTGCGGCGGCCAATCTGGCGTCAGCCCCGCGGCGGACGACGAGACTCTGATGAAGATCCAGCGTGACTTCCCCGGCCACAGGATCTGGCGGGAGATCATCCCAGACCGCACCGTCTACGTCGCGCGGTCCCTGCACCCGGCCGCCCGTCCGCACACGGTGATCACCCCCGACTTACCCGAACTGCTCGCCGTACTGACCGAGGCCAGCCAGGCAGGCGGAACAGGATGACCGGCACGGTCAGCACCCACCTTGGGGCGCAACGCTGGACAACCGTCCTGGACGGCAGGCAACTACGGCAGTTACGCCACCAGCACGGGCTGTCCCAGGAACAACTCGCCACTCACGCCGGGATCAGCCTGACAACCATGCGGCGCCTGGAACGCCAGCCCACCGCACCCTGCCGCTCCCGCACCCTCGCGCGCCTCGCCGCCGCCCTGGGCGAAAACCCTGCGGAGTTTGTCCCCGCCAGGCCGCGCTAAGCCGCGCACCTCTCTAGCAGTACTCATTGACCAGGGTCATGAAGGGTTCGCGACGTGGGGGAGGAACACGCCGTTGACGATCTCGGCGATAACCCACTCCGTGGGCGGAGTCCGGGTCAGGAAAGTTCGTGCCGGAACCGGTTGGGCGGCAGCGTGGCGATCCGCGGCCTGATGCCGCTGTGCGACTGCCTCGGTCCGCCGTGCGCTTTGAGGTGGTGGTCATGACCCCGAGACCGCTGAGAGGCGAGCCAGGCTGAGTACTTAACTTGACAGCTAATTAACTAGGTGGTCAAATACATGAACAGGATCACAGTCGCGGGAGGTCAGATGCCCAGTGCTGGCACAGCGGTGGCGCAAGACCAGCTCGACGCCACTTTCACGGCCCTGGCGGATCCGACCCGCCGGGCCATCGTGGCCCGGCTGGCGCGGGGAGACGCCACGGTGAACGAACTAGCCGCTCCCTTCGACCTGACCCTGCCCGGGATCTCCAAGCACCTGAAGGTTCTCGAGCGCTGCGGGATCATCTCGCGGACCCGGCGGGCTCAGTTCCGGCCCTGCCACCTCGAGGCCGGGGCGCTCGAGCCGGCCGCCGCCTGGATCGAGGACAACCGCCGGATCTGGGCCGAGCGGTTCGACAAGCTCGACGCCCACCTGCGCGATCTCCAGCGAGGACCAGCTGGCGATGCGGGGCGGACCCCGCCGCAAAAGCCCGAGCCGCCGGACGGGCGGCCGCCGTCGAACGAAAAGAGCGACCAGTGAGCAACTCAGCAGCAGACCCGGCTGAACTCGTCTTCACCAGGGTCTTCGAGGCCCCGCGTGAGCTTGTCTTCCAGTGCATGACCCAGCCGGAGCACCTCACCCACTTCTGGGGCCCGGCCGGGACCAGCGCCCCGGTCGAGTACATCACCGTGGACCCGCGCCCGGGCGGGGTGTTCGAGACCGTCATGATCAACGACGCCGACGGCAGCCGTTACCCCACCCAGGCGGTCTACGACGAGGTCGCTCCGCCGGAAAGGCTGGTGTGGACCGAGGCCCACTCCGGGATGACAGTGACCGTGACCTTCACCGACCTCGGTGGCACTCGCACCGGGGTCGAGATCCGCCAGGTCAACGTGCCCGAGTTTGCCCGGTCCCCAGAGGCCCAGGCCGGCTTCCGCACTTCCCTGGACCGCTTCGCCGGATACCTCGCGGCCCGCACCGCCGGCCCGGGGACGAGGACGACACCATGAGCGCCGCGGAGACGAAGAACTCGGGCATCGCCGGGGCGATCGCGGCGGAGCGCCGGGACCTGGCCGCGATCCTGGCCGGCTTGCCCCCGGCGGCATGGGACGCCGCGACGCTGTGCCAGGGATGGCGGGTACGCGAAGTCGTGGCGCACATCACCATGCCGTTCCGGTACCGTCCCCCCCGGTTCGCGTTCGAAATGGTCAGGTCGCGCGGGAACTTCAACCGGATGGCCGACCGCTGCGCCCGGCGGGACGGGACCGCCCCGCCGGAAGAGCTCGCCGCGGCCCTGCGGGACAACGAGCAGAACCGCTGGAAGCCGCCCGGCGGCGGCTTCGAGGGCGCGCTCACCCATGACGTGATCCATGGCCTGGACATCACGGTCGCGCTCGGCCTCGACCGCCGGGTCCCCGAGGACCGCCTGCGGACGGTCCTGGCCGCAGTCACCGGGCCCAAGTCACAGAAGTTCTTCGGGACCGACCTGGCCGGGGTCGCCCTGCGCGCCGAGGACCTGGACTGGTCGCTCGGGTCGGGGGTGCCGATGTCCGGCCAGGCCCAGGACCTGGCGCTCGTCCTGTGCGGCCGGACACTCCCGCCCGGGCATCTGCGCGGTGAGCCCAGTGCCCGGTTCACCGGGACAGCAGGCCCTGAAAGGGGCAACGCTTAAAGGGAAAATGTCCGGCGGGCAGATGGGGCGCCGGCAAGATAGATCAGGCTGATTGGCTGTGTGCGGGCGGCGTAACGTGGCTGAAGGACCAGTTATGCGGCCCGGCCGGCCGGCCGCAGCTCACGGGGGAGCGGTCCGGTTGCTGGCTGGCGCGCGCACGGGAGTAGCGATGTACCAGCCCTATCCGTCGTCGCCGTCGCAGGTACCCGGGCCAGTCGACGCGGAGCCGCCGAATTCGGTCCGGAACGCGGTCCGGCTCATGTACGCGGGCGCCGCACTCAGCGCTGTCGTGGTCGTCGTCACCCTGGTGACCATCGCCAGCCTCAAGCACGGCATTCTGGCCCGGCACCCGGACTACACCGCGGCCCAGCGGCACAACGCAGAGATAGCCGCCATCGTCACCTCAGTGATCGGCGGCCTGATCGCGGTAGCCCTCTGGCTGTGGATGGCCTGGGCCAACCGCCGGGGCCGCAGCTGGGCCAGGATCGTCTCGGCCGTGTTCTTCGGCATCAACACCCTGGATCTGATCGTTTCCTTTACCCAGGTGCACGCGCTGGCTTCGGTGATCGCCGGCGTCGTTGTCTGGCTCGTCGGGCTGGGCGCGATCATCCTGCTGTTCAGTAAGGAGTCCGCCCCGTACTTCGCGAGGCCAGCCAGTCCTCCCGGGTGATCCGGTAGACGGCCCATTCGCGGCCGAACTCGGTCTGCGATCCGGCCTCGGCCCACCCGGCCCGGCGGAAGACCGCCCGCATCGCGGCGTTCGCAGGGTCGGTGGCGCTCTCGACGACCTCAGCAGCGGCCTGCCCGAACAGCCAGCCGGTCAGCAGGGCCAGGGCTTCGCGGCCATGACCCTGACCCCGGGCGTGCTCGCGCAGACCTATCCCGACCTCGAAAGTCGCCGGGGGCAGCGGGCGGCCCGGGGGCACGAACGTCTGGATCCGCCCGATCAGCGCCCCGTCCAGGTCGACGGCCAGGTCGAGCTCGCCACCGATCAGGCGGCCCGATTGCCGCAGCCGGGCCCGGAACGCCTCCTCATCGGGCAGTTCGGCGATCACCATGGGATCGGCGTCGACCATGGCCTGCCATTCCTCGTCGATCTCACTGGCCCGCAGAGCCCGGAGCAGTAGCCGGGGCCCGCGGATCTCGATGCCCCCGCTCATGCGGCACCGGGGTGGTCGCGCCGCAGGGCAGCGGAATGGGTGGCGCCAAAGCCAGCCTCTACGGCACAGCCCACAATCTGCCCCTCCGCAGCCGGGCACTTTTCGCTTATTCTGCCTCCTCGCTACGGCGATTGGCAGCCAGAGCGACGGAGGACGCAGATGCGAAGGGTCAGGCCCGGGTGCCGTCCTGCGGGAGCCGCTGGCTGCCCAGCTCGGCGTGCATGGCGTTCATGTCGCAGTAGGCCCGGGGAGTGACGCCGAACCGGCCGCGGAACTCGCTGATGAAGTGCGAGACGCTGGCGTAGCCCACCTCCTTGGAGATCCGGGCCACGGCCAGGTTCCCGTCCACCAGCAGCTCGCGGGCCTGGTCCAGGCGCATCTCTTTCAGGAACTGATACGGCGACCGGCCGGTGACGTCCCGGAACAGGTGCGCGAACGCCGACGGGCTCAGGCTGACCTGCTCGGCCATGTCCGCCACGGTCAGGGGCTCGGACAGGTGGGCCCGCACGTAGTCGAGCACCGCCGACACGGGGTTGGTCGCGGCCTGCGCCGCGGCGAGCGACAGCAGCCGGGCGAACTGCTCCCGCTGCAGCACCCGGAAGACCATCTCCTGCAGGTACAGGGGAGCCAGCACCCGCCGGTCGGTGTCCCGGCCCACCGCGCGGAGGAACCTGAGCACCGCTCCGAGCAACTCCTGGTCGAGTGCGGACACCAGCGCCTGGCGTTCCGGGGCCTGCGCCTCACCCGGGCGCGAGCGGAACGCAGTGGTGCGGCGTTCCAGCATGTCGCTGGACACCCGGCGGACCAGGGCCGGCTCGATCTGCAGGACGAAGGACAGGAACGGCAGGCTCGGCGACGCCTCCAGGATTTCGGCCTGGAAATTCAGGTGGCTGCTCAGCACCAGGTAGTGAAACGGGTCGTACAGGTAGGTCTCGCCGTCGACGGTGACCGCCTTGCGGCCCTGGGCCACGACGCACAAGGACAGCGACTGGATCTCCTCCCAGCTGGGCCCGGTCGGCGCGGTGAACCGGTAGACGGTCAGGCCCGGCCACGTCCCGGTGTTCGCTCCGGCCTGCGGCGCGCGGGCGGCCAGCTCCGCGATCAGCTCCCCGGAGGTCACCGGCCGTCCGGCCTGCCCTGGACTCATCGCGCCGCCTCCTTGCCTCGCTGCTGCCCAGCATGCGGCACCGGGCCCCGCGGATCCATCGCTGGTCACCGCCAGTTCCGCTAGATCAGGATAGAGATCAGCTGGAATCTGGCATCAGGACCGGAATGGGCAACATCTCAGCAGGAAACCGTCATGGCGGGGTGTAGCTGGATCGTCGGCGCGATGGCAAAGTCACCAGCACGCGCAACGTGCCGAGGCAGCCCTCGCCGTGGAGGTGGCTGATGACCCGGATCGCCTATCTGATGACCAGTGCCCGTGAGATGACGCTCGCCGACGGGACCGCGCACCCGACCGGCTACTTCGCCGAGGAAGCGCTCAAGCCCTACCAGCGGTTCGCCGCGGCCGGCTTTGACGTCACCGTGATCACCCCGGACGGCCAGCCGCCGTATGCGGACCCGTACGGCCTGTCGTGGTTCTTCCACTATCCCGAGGAAGACAAGGACTACCTGGCCTCGGTGGTACGCACGTTCGCCCACGACGTGGACGACATCCGGATCACGTTGCACCAGAACACCGAGCTGGGGCTGGCTGCGGCCCGGCGGGTGGCGGTGCTGCTCGAAGCGCGGGGACAAAGCCCCGCGCAGGCACACCGGATCGTCAGCGCGGCCGCGAAGCGGGCCTGGCGGCAGGACCGCCAGTTCGCCGACGTGCTCGCCGAGGACAGCCCGGCCGGGCTGACCCGGGAGGAGATCCAGGCCGAGGTGGACGCGCAGCGTGCCGACAGCGAGCGGCTGGCCGCCGCACGGCTGGCCGAACTGGAGGCGATCCCGGGCTTCGGCCACCCGGTGGCGTTGTCCGCGCTGAGCGATGAGGAAATGGCCGGGTTCGACGCGGTGTTCACGCCCGGCGGCCACGGGCCCATGGTCGACCTGGCCGGCAACCCGGACGTCGGGCGGCTGCTGGCTGTGCTGCACGGCAAGTCCGCGCCCATCGCCGCGCTGTGCCACGGCCCGGCCCTGCTGCTGTCGGCGCCGGAACGCGCCGACGGGCAGTGGCTGTTCGACGGCTACCGGCTGACCTGCTTCACCGACGAGGAAGAACTCCAGACCGAGGCGGGCCTGCTCGGCATGGCCTGGTTCCTGGACACGGCGCTGAAGAACGCGGGCGCCGTGTTCGACGACGCCCCCGCGGCCTGGGTCTCCCACGTGGTGGCTGACCGCAACCTCATCACCGGGCAGAACCCGGGATCGACCGAGGCGACCGCGGACGCGGTCATCAAGGTCCTCCGGGCCCCGGCCCGCGCCGCCGCCTGAGCTGCTAGGAGCACCCGCTCATGACCAGTCCCACCCAGACTGTGCAGGCCTTCCTGGACGCGTTCGCGCGTCACGACGTTGACGCCGCGCTCGCCGAGGTCAGCCCGCAGGCCGCGATCACCGTGCATCCCCTGGGCATCGGCGGCCGCGGCCCCGGCGTCCTGGGCGTGGTTCTCGGAGACCTGCTCCGGGCCTTCCCGGACCTCATCGTGACCGCCGGCCAGGTCATCACCACCGGTGACGTGGTCACCGCGCTGATCAAGGTGGAGGGCACCCAGGCCGCCGACTACGCCGGCGCCATCAACCAGGAGAAACACCTCGACATCGACCAGGCGTGGCGGTTCACCGTGACCGGAGGCGTGATCACCGGCGTGACCGCGTACTGGTGCCAGCAGCAGCTCTACCGGCGGCTCGCGGTCAAGCGCTTCGACGCGATCGCCATCGCCTGAGGAGGCACGATGACCACAGCACACCAGGACGCGCCGCCGACACCCGCGGGCACCGCCGCGTCGGCGGCCGCCGTCGTCACCGAGTTCTTCGACCGCTACCGGGCGCACGACATCAACGGGATGGCCGACCTGTGCTCGATCAACGCCAGCCTCTCGTACGTGCCGCTCGAGGTCTGGGGCAAGCAGCGGGTGGTGCGCGGCGACGGCAAGGTCGGGACGATCGGCAAGCCGCTGTGGACCGGGCTGGTCACCGCGTTCCCGGACCTGACCAACACCGTGCACACCGTGACCGCGAACGACGAGGGTGACGTGGTGGCCGAGGTGGACATCGAGGGCACCCAGCAGCTGGCCTGGGGCCTGGTCAGGCCCGCCGGCCAGCACTACTGCGAGCCGCACCTGTTCGTCTTCCACGTGGGGCCGGACCTGCTCATCGACAGCATGACCGGCTACTGGAACGACGCCGGCATCAGCCAGCAGCTCGGCCACGAAGAAGTTGACTGACGAAGGGGCCATAGACCATGGCACTGCTCAAGCGCGAGGAATGGCAGGGCTTCGTCCGCGACGTGGACTGGACCTACAGCTACGTAGACGATGACGCGGTCTTCCCCGAGTGGCACAGCGGCACCGGCAAGGTGCCGCGCGAAGCCTGGTCGGCGTGGGAAGAGGACTACAAGGTCAGTTATCCCGAGTACGTGGCCGTCCAGCGGGACAAGGAGGCCTCGGCCTACGCGGTGAAGGCGGCCCTGCAGCGTTCCTCGACGTTCTCCCAGCTCGACGAGGGCTGGAAGTCAGCCACGAAGATGCACTTCGGCGGGGTGGCCCTGGTCGAGTACGCGGCCGTGCTGGCTGAGCTGAAGATGGCCCGGTTCGGGCTGAACGGGGCGTGGCGGAACATGGCCACGTTCGGGCAGCTGGACGAGCTGCGGCACGCTCAGATCACCACGTTCTTCGGGCACGAGTTCGTCGGGAAGGACGCGCAGTACGACTGGACGCAGAAGGCCTTCCACACCAACGACTGGGTGCTGATCTCGCTGCGCAACCTGTTCGACAACATGATGATCGCGCCCAACGTGGTGGACATGGCCATCGAGCTGCCGTTCACCTTCGAGACCGGCTTCACCAACCTCCAGTTCGTGGCGCTCGCCGCGGACGCCCTGGAGTCCGGCGACGTCAACTTCGCCAACATGATCTCCTCCATCCAGACCGACGAGGCGCGGCACTCCCAGCAGGGCGGCCCGACCCTGGAGATCCTGGTCGAGCACGACCCGGTCCGGGCGCAGTGGGTGGTGGACAAGGCCTTCTGGGGGTCAGCCCGCGCGTTCGCCGCGCTGACCGGCCCGGCGATGGACTACTACACCCCCCTGGAGCACCGGAAGCAGTCCTACCGGGAGTTCATGGAGGAGTGGGTCATCGACCAGTTCGTCCGCACCATCGAGGACTACGGGCTGCGCAAGCCATGGTTCTGGGACGAGTTCATGCGCGGCCTGGACATCTGGCACCACGGGCTGCAGATGGGCCTGTGGTACTGGCGGCCCACGCTGTGGTGGCGGCCCAAGGCCGGGGTCAGCAAGGACGAGCGCGCCTGGCTGACCGAGAAGTACCCGAACTGGGAGAAGGTCTTCGGCGACAAGTGGGACGTGCTGATCGACAACGTCAACGCCAACAACGTCGAGGCCACGCTGCCGGAGACGCTGCCCTGGCTGTGCATGACCTGCCACCTGCCCTGCTGCAACGCCACCCAGTCCCGGGACGGCACCTGGCGGGTGCGGGACTGGTCGCTGCGCTACGACGGGAAGACCTTCCACTTCTGCACCAACGCGTGCCGGCAGATCTTCTGGAAGGACCGCGACAACGTCAACCACGAGACGCTGGTCGACCGGTTCCTGGCCGGGCAGATCCAGCCCATGGACGTCGGCGGCATCCTCGGCTACATGGGCATGACGCCCGACGCGATGGGGGACGACCCCGACTACGAGGCGTGGACCAAGGACTACGTCGGGCGGCCGGTCGAGGGCATCGCGCTGGGGGCCCAGTCATGACCGCGGAACTGGGGATCGAGGACCAGCCCCCGCAGCTGGTTCCGCTGAACGCCATCTTCGCCACTGACTTCGTGCAGATCCTGGTTCCGGTCACCACCGCCAACACCATGCGCGAGGTAGCCGCGGCGGTCGCGCATCACGTGGAAGGCAGGCGCGTCCGTGCCCTGCCGTACGAGAAGGTCGTGATCTACCAGGGCAAGCGGATGCCGCCCGACATCACCGTCGCGGCCGCCGGGATCCAGCCGCTCGACCATGTGGCGGTCGAATACGACATCCCGGAGGGGTCATGAAGAACCCGGTCGGCCCCATCTTGCGGATGGGTGATGAGGTCGAGCAGGTCATCGCGGCCATCGAGGACGACAACCCGGACGCCGACATCGAGGTCGTCGACCGGGGCGCGTACGTCCGGATACAGGGCGAGGACCGGATCACGGTGACCGAGCAGACGCTGCGCCGCTACCTGGGCGCGGACTTCGCGATCGCCTCGTTCGGCGAGATGATGACCGCCTTCAGCGGCCGGGCCATCACCAGCAGCGACGCCATCACGTGGGAGAGCTTCGGCTACGCCCGGAGCGCGGCCGCCGCGAACCTGGCCGCGGACGCGGCCGCCCGGAGCGGGGAGCCGCAGAGCGGAAAGCAGGTGCCGGCATGACCGAGACCCCGGCGCGCAAGCCGCGCCCGCGCCGCACGTTCAGCGCGTTCGGTGATGTGCGCAAGATGCCCAGCGAGTACGAGATCGTCACGCACAAGCAGAACTGGACGCTGCGCACGAACCGGGCCGCGGCGTTCGAGCAGAACCCGTCGTCCGCGCCCAACCTGTGGTTCCTGACCTACCGGGACAACTCGCCCTTGCAGGCCAGCGACTGGGACGCCTATCGCGACCCGGACGCGCTGACCTACAAGTCCTATGTCGGCCTGCAGTCCGACGCGGAGGCGAAGGTCCAGGGGGTGCTGGAAGCACACGCCGACGCGGACTCAGACGCCGCGCTGTCGGCGGGGTCGGTGGCCCTGCTGGCCCGGCTGTTCACCCCGTCGCGTTACCTGTGCCACGGCTTCCAGCAGGTTGAGGCGTATATCGGCTACATGGCCCCCAGTTCCTACATCACCAACGCCGCGGGCTTCTCGACCGCCGACTTCCTGCGCCGGGTCACCGCGATCGCCTACCGCACCCGGGAGCTGCAGATCAGCCACCCCGACTCGGGCGCCGGCTCCGCGGAAAGGTCGCTGTGGGAGGGCGACGCCGGCTGGCAGCCGGCCCGCAAGGCGGTCGAGTACGCGCTGGTCAGCTACGACTGGGGCGAGGCCTTCACGGCGCTGAACCTGGTCCTGGGCCCGACGCTGGATAACGTGCTGCTCACCCAGCTCGGCCAGGTGGCCCGGGCCAACGGCGACGACCTTACCTGGCTGCTCACGTCGTTGCTGGCCGCTGACGCCCAGCGGCGCGGCCGCTGGAGCCGCGCGCTGGCCGAGCTCGCGGTCGCCCAGCGGCCGGAGAACCGCGGCGTGCTGGGCAAGTGGATCGCACGCTGGTCGGCCCGCGCCGACGAGGCCGCGCACGGACTCGGGCAGTTCCTGGAATCGCTGCCGGAGCAGGGCAGGTCCGCCGGCGAGGTGGTGGCTCAGGCCCGGGCGGCGCGGGAAGACTTCCTGGGCGGGCTGCTCGATCCGGCCAGCGCGGCCGCGGCGGGAGCGGGCTGACCGTGGACGGCGCCCGGACCGCCGAGAACTGCCCGGACAGCGCAGGCTTCCCAGACCGGACACACCGCGCGGACGGAGCAGTGGCGCGAGACGGTCAGCCTCGACGACCTGTGGGAGGGTGACATGACCTCCGTGACCGTCGACGGCGAGAACGTCCTGCTCATGAACGTGGCCGGCCAGGTCCGCGCCTACGCCAACACGTGCCCGCATCAGGCCGGCCCGCTCGACGAAGGCGACTTCGACGGGGAGACGCTGGTCTGCGCCCGGCATCTGTGGGAGTTCGACGCGGCCACCGGCTGCGGCATCAACCCGGACAACGCGAGGCTGACCGTCTTCGGCTGCAAGGTCGGTGAGGACGGCACCATCTGGGTGGACGTCGGCCGGTGAGCGAGCAGGGGACGCTGGACGCCCAGCCGGTGGCTGCTCAGCCGGCGGCCGTCCCACCTCGGGCTGCCCCGTCGCTGGCCGCGGAGCTGCGAGTCGACGAGGAGCAGATACGCCTGGCCGAACCGGACGGCCAGACGGCGCTCGGCGGCGGTGCTGGGCCTGGACGCTGTGGCCGCCCGGGCCCGGCTGCGGTTCGGGCCGGGCCGCACCTGCGAGCCCGTCGCCCGCCTGCTCGACCGGGTCATCGTGCAGGCCGAGCAGGCCGGGCTCAGCCCGGCCCGGCTCGTCCTGGCCGCGGGCAGCGTCCAGGCCGGGGAGGACATCGTCCGGGTCCGCCGCACGGCGCACGGCAAGGCCGACTGGATCGCCAGCCCGACGTGCCGGGTGCAGATCACGTTGCAGCCCGCTGGGCTGCACGCCAGCGGCATGACCGGCCCGGGGGCCGCGGCGGCGCCCGGCCCGGGAGCGGCGGCGGCGCCCGGCCCGGGAGCGGCGGCGGCGCCCGGCCCAGAGGCGGAGGGAGCGCCGGCGAGCCCGGGGCCCGCGAGCCCAGGGCCCGCGAGCCCGGCGGGTGCCGCGTCTGAGCGTCAGGCCGAGGAGGTCCGCGAAGCCCTGCTCGAGGTGATCGACCCGGATCTGGGCGTCAACATCGTCGACCTGGGCTTCGTCCGCCAGGTCGGGATCCAGGACCGGACGGCGGTCATCACGATGACGCTGACCTCGGCGGCCTGCCCGCTGACCAGCATCATGGAAGACCAGATCCGCGCGGAGCTGGCCGGGCTCAGCGACCTGGACGGCTTCCGGATCGAGTGGGTGTGGCTGCCGCCCTGGCGGCCGGCCGACATCACCGGGAGCGGCCGCGATCAGCTCCGGGCGATCGGATTTTCGCTGTAGTCCCAGGCAACCTTTGGCTGGCGCCGGCGTTTCTGATATGTGGAAGGCGACATGGCGCGCCCGGGCGACCTCTTCCGCGCTGCTCAGGACGATCCTGACGCGGCCGGGGCGGCTCGGCCGGTGGACGACGGCGAGGCCGAGGCCAGTCTCGCGGTGACCGCGCTGTACCAGGGTCACGCCCTCGGCCTGACCCGGCTCGCGTTCATCATGCTCGGGGACCGGCAGGCGGCCGAGGATGTGGTGCAGGAGGCGTTCTGCGGCCTGTACCGCGCCTGGAACCGGCTGCCCGACCACGGCAACGTCCACGGCTACCTGCGGGTGTCGGTGCTGAACGGCTGCCGGTCGGCGCTGCGGCGCAGCCGGCGCGTGCCCCGGCCGCTGGCCGTGCCGGCGGCCGCCTCAGCCGAGGCCGAGGCGCTGGCCGGTGAGGAGCAGCGGGCCACGGTCGCCGCGCTGCGCCGGCTCCCGCCCCGGCAGCGGGAGGCAATTGTCCTGCGTTACTTCGCCGACCTCCCTGAATACGAGACGGCGCTGGCCATGGGAGTCAGCCGCGGGACGGTCAAATCGACGACAGCCCGGGCGCTGGCGGCGCTGGGCCGGATGCTCCGGGAGGACCAGTGAGCGCGCTGGAGGACCGGCTCCGCCGGGACCTGCGGGCCGAGTCCGGGCAGATCACCCCGGACAGCCTGCCCGACCTGCGCCTGCCCGGACCCGCGGCGCACCCGGCCGGTCACTCCTGGCGGGCCGGCCCGTGGCGCAGGGGCCCGCGGGCCGGCGGCGCGCCCCTCCGAGCCCGCCCGCCGTGGCTGGCCTGGGCCAAGCCGCTGGCGGCCGCGGCCGCGGTCATCGTGGTGATCGCCGGGGCCCTCGCCCTGTCCCGCGTGATCGGGGGCCAGCCTCCCGTGGTCGGCATCCCGCCGGACTACTCCAGCGCCCCTCCGTACTACGCCTACGCCGTCCAGGGTGACATCTACCACTACGTCTCGCACGGGACGCAGTACAGCTTCGGCGTACAGGGCCGCTACCTCAAGGTCCGCGCCACCAGCACGGGGAAGCTGCTGGCCACGGTCAGCCCGCCGAAGCCATACAACGATTTCAGCGTCCTGACCGGCGCCGCCAGCGGACGGGTGTTCGTGTTCGGGGCCATGCGCTACTGGCAGCGCAACGCAGGCCCGTCACCCAGGCTGGCGGTACGTAACCAGCGGACGCCGATGGTGTTCCTGCTGCTGCGCATCACCGCGGGTGGGCATGTGCAGATGTCCACGCTGTCCCTGCCGGAGACACTGACTCCGCAGCAGTGGCCCAGCGTCGCGCTCTCCCCGGACGGCACCCGGCTCGCGGTGGCCTTCTACCGCGGCACGAGCGCGGTCGTGCAGGTCATCACGCTCGGCTCCGGCCAGGTCCGCACCTGGGCGCAGCCGCGGGCCTCGTGGCACCCCTCGCTTGCGGGGCAGGGAGCCTGGAGCGGGAACGGGCGCACCCTGCTCGTCGGAGAAGAGCCGGGCACGTTCTTCCCGCCCGCCGGGCCCGTGCAGCGCCATCCCATGCCTACCTCCAGGGTGCTCCTGCTCGACACGAACGCCCCCGGCGCAGGGCCGCCTGCCGGCCAGGTTCTGGTCCTTCACGCCCCGGCAGGCAAGCTGGCTCCGACGACAGTCTTCCTCGCGCCCGATGGCGTCACGCTCATCGGCACGGTGCCGACGGATCAGCCGGGCGGGGCCTCGGCCGGGGCGCTCGCCGTGTACTCCGCGCGCACCGGTTCGCTGCTGCGCACCCTGGCGGCCTGGCAATGGCCAGGGGTATCCATCCCGCCCGGGCGGGGAGGGTTTCCGAGGCCGCAGGTGGCCTGGTCCAACGTCACTGGCAGCCAGCTCATCGTGCTCCAGCCCCGCAGCAAGCTCAACGTGCTGGGAGTGCTCAGCAACGGGTCGTTCGCGGGAATGGGCGGGGCCATGCTGCCCGGGTCAGCCGCCGGCTACCGGGAGCTGCAGTACGCGCTGCGCAGTAGTTCCCAGATGACCTGGTAGCGCGGGCTGTCAGCCGGGGTGAGCGGGGCTGACCTGGGCGCTGTCGGCGGGCTGGGGGAGCGGCGCGGTGAAGCGGCACAGGAAGAAGGCCGCGGCGATCAGGACACCCGCGATCGTGATGCTGCGCAGCACCCCGACCTGGTCGCCCAGGAAGCCGACCGCCGGCGGGCCGCCGAGGAAGGCCAGGTAACCGATGGAGGCGGCGGTGCTTACCCGGGGAGCCGCGTAGCGGGGGTCATCGGCGGCGGCGCTCAGCCCGACCGGGAACCCCAGCGACGTGCCCAGCCCCATCAGGACCGCGCCGGCCAGCGCGAGGGGCAGCAGCCCGCCAAAAACGATCATGAGCAGGCCGGCCAGGGCGGTGGCGCAGCAGATCCGCAGCATCCGGACCCGCCCGTAACGGTCGATGAGCGCGGGCCCGAACCAGCGGCCCACGGTCATCGCGGCCAGGAAGAGGGCGAAAGCCAGAGTGCCCAGGACCGCGATCGTGTGGTAGCCGTCGATGACCCCCAGGCTCAGCCAGTCGTTCCCGGTTCCCTCGGTGAAGGCCATGCAGAGCACGAACACGCCGATGAGCAGCGTCCGCGGATCGGTCCAGGCGGCCAGCGCGCGCCGCCGGGGCGACCCGCTGCCGGGGGCCGGGTGATCGGCGGTGCGCGCCGCGGGCAGGAAGTGGCGGGCCGCGGTGGGCACGGCCACCGCGACGGCGAGGGAGGCCCCGATCAAGTGCGCGGTGACCGGCACGTGCAGCGCGACCATGACCGCGCCGACGCCTGCGCCGGCCACCGTGCCGATGCTCCACCCGGCATGGAACCGGGGCAGGATCGCCCGGCCAAGTTCGCGTTCCACCGCCGCACCCTGCACGTTCATCGCGACGTCCCAGGCGCCGTTGCCGAAGCCGAACATGAACAGCCCAGCCGCCACCTCCGGGATGCCGCCCGGACCCAGGCGGCAGCCCAGCGCGGCCACGATCAGGCCCGCGGCCGCGGCCCAGGCCATGACCACGACCGTCCGGAGCTGCCCGAGCCAGCCGATGAGCACCCCGGACAGGGGGGTGCCGAGGGTGGAGCCGACCGCCCCGCACAGCAGGACCAGCCCGAGTGCTCCCGGACCTACCTGCAGTTCCGCCCGGATCTGCGGAATCCGGGACGCCCAGCTGGCGTAGATGAATCCGGCGCTGACGAAGACGACGTAGACGGCGACCTTCGCGTGGCGGACCGCGACGTCTTCGACGGGGACCGGAGCGGCCGGATCGTCATCGGCGTGTGCCGCCCGGCGGCCACCGGGGCGCGTCAAGGGCAGAACTCATAGCCAGGCCCGTGCTCCATGCCGCCCAGTTTCGCATAGTGCGTGCCCGCCGCCTGTGCCCGGATGCCGCGTCACAGGCTGGTGCGGACAGCATCCCGTTCCCCGAGCGCACGACTCCGGCGCCCGCGCAGTTATCGCCTGATCAGATGACGCCGGTCAGCGGACCGGGTGAGACTGGCCTCCGTAGGAGCCGGCCAGGGCCTGGCCGACGGCGGCGTCCAGGTCGCCGTCTGCCCGAACGGGAACACGTCCCAGGCGGTCATCCGGGACAACGGCAGCCGTCCCTGGGTATCGGCAGCGCGCATCGCGTGCGCGTAGAACTCCTCGGGGCTCATCGGCACCAGGCCAGGATAGGCCCGGGCTGGCGCCGGGGCGCGAAGCCGCTGAGCCCGCCGGCCTGGCCTAGCTGGGAGGATCAGGACGTGACGGATGACGCGACCAGGCACAATCAGGCCGCCTATGACGGGATCGCGGGCCTGTACGCGGAGCGCCAAGCGGACCTCAGCCGGTCATTCGCTGACATGACCGCCGCGTTCCTTGACCGCCTGCCGCCAGCGGCGAGTGTCGCCGACCTGGGCTGCGGGCCAGCCATCGACGGTGCGGTGCTGGCCGGGGAAGGGCATCGCGTTGCCGGCCTCGACCGGTCAGCGGGAATGCTCGCCCACGCCGCACGAGCGCTGCCCGGCCGGGTGGTGCAGGCTGACCTGCGGTCCCTTCCGGTGGCCAGTGGGAGCCTCGATGGGATCTGGTGCTGCGCCGCCCTGCTCCACGTGCCTCAGGACGAGACCATGACGGTGCTGCGTGAGCTGCGCCGGGTTTTGCGACAGGACGGCCACGTCGCGCTGATCACCGCCCTCGGGCAGGGCACCAGGCTCGAACCTGTGCCCTACGCCCCGCACACGAAGCGCTGGTTCTTCTACCGAGACCCCGCCGAACTGGATGACCAGCTACGCCGCGCCGAGTTCCAGGTCCTGGCCAGGACCGAAGAACCCACCTCCCGGCGCTGGGTGAAGATCCTGGCCCGCACCTACCCGGCCGGCCGGTGCGCCCGCCGCGACGAGGTGAGGGACGCGAAAACAACGGTGGAGCTGAGGTAGTGACCAGTTGAGTAGTCGAACGCGCCGCCGCACGTGATCAGGTGCAGGGCCGCGTAGCCGGCCGCGCCGTAAATGGTTTTCGACGGGAATCTGGATTTGGCGTACTGGCGTACGCCGGTGACGCGGAACACGGCGGTTATCCCGTCGGCGAGCGTCACGTTGACGCGATCCCCGGGGGTGAGCGCACCCAGGCGGAAGAAGACAGCGGGCCCCTGATAGTTGTTGACGTGACCTTCGATCACTGACGTGCCGATCTCGCCGGGCGTAGCTGAGTACTTGTACCACGCCGCCTGGCCGGCCCGGGTGCGGAGCGGCGGTACCTGCGATCGTGCCGTCGGGGTTGACGCCCAGGTGCATCAGCTTCGAGTGCACGCCAATCGCCGGGATATCGACCGACACCGGCCGTGAGGGCCGCAGCCGCGGCCCGTGGCCTGATGGCCCCAGCGAGCCCGCTGCTGCCAGCGAGGGCTGTGGCGCATGCACCTGGGCGCCGATCGCGACGGCGACCGCGAGGATCCCGGCCACGATGAGAACGGCACCGGCCAGTCCGGCCATGCGGGCGCGGAGGCTTACGAGCGTCTTGGGCGGAGGGGCGCACGCCGTCTGCGGCCAGGACATGACCACACGGAACCCGGCTACGCGCTGCCACTCCCTATCTCCCAACACACCGTCCTTCCGCTGCGACTACCCCGGGGTGGGCCGCTCCCGTAGCCTGATATTTCGAAGGTGATCAGGTCATCTCGTGACCGTAGCCGGGCTATACGTTTATGGCCCTCGCCGTTTGGGGGATGAGTCTTGGGACAGCGCGGCGAACGGCCGGGTCGCCACCTGAGGAGGTTTCATGAAGGTGCGCACCACCAGCGCCAGGCCGGGGCTCAGCGCGAGGTTGGCCATCACCGGCTGCGGCACCATGGCATTGCTCGCCTCCATAACCCTTTCGGCCTGCTCGGGATCCACGCCTTCGGCGGGGCCATCTGTATCATTCTCACCCGGCGGGACCGGCTCGCCAACACCTTCTGTCACAGCTACTAGCACCGTTACCGACTCCGCGAGCGCGAGCGACAGCCCGACATCCACCGAAACGGCGTCGCCGACCCCGACGCCCACGGTGACGGTGACGCATACGGCAGCGGCGAGCCCGGTTCCCGCGGCTGCCCCGGCCACCGGCGGCGGAGGCACGGCCGGATTCCAGGACCCCCTGCTCGTCGCCCTCGGCGGGGCGGCGATTTTGGCCGGGGCCGGGAGCATGGCCTACCGCAGAAGAGTCATCCGGAATCGCTGATTCTATTGCCGGGTCCAAAGAGGTCTATGTTATGGCCAGGGCCGACGTTAAGGCTGCCAGCTGACAACTTCGCATGAAGCTATGGGATAGGTAGCCCCGGCGGTTTCCACAATCTGCCGCGACTGGCCGACGCCGAGAGTTATCCCGGCGCCGTCACCCAGATTGCTGTCGTGCGGCTGGGCGAAGACGTGGTGGCGATAATCAGCCAGATCCACGGTCACACCGTAGATCGTCACGATGGTGTTCCCGCCATTGGTGAAGGTGAGCTGATAGGCGTTGAAGGGGGCTCCGCGCGTTGCAATCTGAGTCTTGCCGGCTACTGTGCGCTGGTTGGAGAAGCCGCCTGTGCACGAGGTGGTCAGATTAGTATAGTCAGCGTCCTGGTTGCCAGTTCGCGGCGGTGCTGAACGTATATCGTGGTGTCTTGCGGATCCCGCGAGCATATATAGCAAGAAAAAAACTGCCGTCAGGGTGATAAGTATATCTGCGGTCCTGAAAAGTATCCGTCCTCGCTCAATATTCATGCGTGCATCCCGCCGTTAAGACGGCAATATTGTACCATATCAATAGTTAGCCTGATGGCTGAGCAGAGGGCGGAGGGCCGGATGGGCAACGGCCTGGAGGGCGAGTTCGCCGCGTATTCCCTGGTGTGGTCGGACGAGTTCGACGGCCCGGCAGGCTCGCCGCCGGACCGCCGGTTCTGGGCGCCGGAGACCGGCGGTCACGGGTGGGGAAACCAGGAACTGCAGTACTACACCGACAGCACCGCCAACGCGGCGCTGGACGGTGCGGGTCATCTGGCCATCGTGGTGCGGCAGGCGGATCCGCAGGCGGCCGCCCGGGACGGCGGCCGCGCGTACACCTCCGCGCGGCTGGTCACGAAGGACCGGATGTCGTTGCGCTACGGCCTGGTCCAGGCGCGGATCAAGATCCCGGTCGCCCGGGGGATCTGGCCGGGGTTCTGGATGCTGGGCCAGGACTTTGACCGCACCGGATGGCCGGGCTGCGGTGAGATCGACGTGATGGAGTACTTCGGCACCGGCCGGCGCGTGATCCAGGGAGCCGCGCACGGGCCGGGGTATTCCGGCGCCCTGGGTATCGCGGCCTCGCGCCGTATGGGCTCAGCCCTGGAAAAGGGCTTCTGCGTCTATTCCGTCAGCTGGGAGCCCGGCCGGATCCGCTGGTTCGTCAACGGCAGGCGCTATCACACCGTCACGCCCGCGGATCTGCGCGGAAAGCCGTGGGTCTTCGATCATGACTTCTTCCTGCTCGTCAACGCGGCTGTCGGCGGCGTCGCCTCTCAGCCGCCGGACCGCTCGACCAGGTTGCCGCAGACCATGCTGATCGACTACGTCCGGCACTACGCTCCGCCCGGTGCCCAGGCAGGTGGCTAGGCTTCCGGCATGTCCTCAGACGATCTGCCGGTCGTGGAGTTTGCCTTCCCCGGGCCGCTGCGTGACCAGCTCGTCGCGGCGATCGTGGCCGGTGACAAGACCACGACGACCTCGCTGGTCGCAGACTACGAGCGCGAGAACGAGCCGTTGCCCCAGCCTGGTTTGCGGCAGGTGGTGGTCGATTCGGCCGGGAATCCCGTGACGGTGATCGAGACGACCGCGGTGCGGGTGATGCGCCTGGCCGAGGTGGACCTGGCTCATGCCCTGGGTGAGGGGGAGGGGTATCTCTCGGTCGCGGACTGGCGGGCCGGGCACGAACGGTTCTGGCATTCGGCTGACGTGCGCAGCGAGCTGGGCGACCCGGGATTCACCGTCAGCGACGACACCCTGGTGGTAGCGCAGACGTTCCGCCTGGCCGGGGACTAGGCGTCCCCTGGCCGGGCCCAGGTGTTCCGGCGAAGTCGCGTCCCGCTGACGGCGGGCCTGACCTGGGTGGCAAGGCAGGCGTCAGGGCGAGTGCAAGATGGCCGTCAGGGCGCGCGGCGCAGGCTGGTACCGCAGCCGGGCAGCGGGACCCGCTGGCGGCCAGCTAGCGAAGGGCGCCGGTCAGATGCACAGTTCAGCGCCGGTGTGGCGCACATCCAGCCACAGCAACGGCAATTGCGTAGAGATCGCCTGGCGGCGGGGCGCGGTCGGCATCAACATCCTGGTGCGTGACTCCAAGTTCCCCGGCCGGGATCCGCTGGTGTTCACCCCCAGGGAGTGGGCCGTGTTCCTGGATCGGGTAAAGAGCCAGGACTTTGATGTCCTGGCCGGCCCGCGGGCGGCAGAGTGGGGCCATGTACTTCCTGATCCGCAAACTGATCCGGTATCTGAAGCGCCGTAAGCGGCGGCGCTCCTGACGAACCGGCGGCCGGTGCGGCCGGAACCGGCGATCGCGACGCGGCCCGGGGCGGCCCCTTCCGGCTCAGGGAACCAGGGCCCCGCCCAGCGCAGCCTGGGCCGTCCGGCGGTCACCCTCCCAGGCGATCGCCGGGCCATCGGCGGGGAGCCTGCCCCACAGCATGAGCAGCAGGCTGGCCGCCGTGGCGCGGATGGTGGCTACTGGCTCGCCAGGACCGAGAACCCAGGTCGAGCCGGTATCACCGGCGCAGAGGCGGACCGCGTGCGAGGGAGCGCTGCGGCGGCCGAGCCGGACCTGGCGCGGGGCCATGGTGTCGATGACCTCGGCGACCCCGTCGTCGGCCAGCGCCGGGTCGATCTGGCCGGGAATGCCGAGTGCGTGCTGGGCGTCCCACCGGTGGACCAGGGTTTCCAGGCATCGGCGGCGCTGCCAGAACCCGGCGGTGGGCGGCGGGGCGATCGTCCACGCACTGGCGGACGGATCGGTGTCCAGGGCGGCGAGCAGGACGCCGGCGGTGCCGCTGAACCACTCCACCAGGTCCGCGGGATCGCGGGGCGCCGCAGGTCCCTCGTAGTCACCGTGCTTGTCGGTCACGGCCACCGCAGCCCACATATTGCCCTGGCCGAGATGGTCGGCGAGGTCGTACAGGGTCCAGTCGCCGCACGGCTCGACCGGCGCGGCCAGGTCTCCGGCCAGGCACTCCTCGAAGGCGCCGAGGTCGCCGCGCAAGTGGCCCAGGTAGCCGGCAGAGTCCATGCCGGGACCATACCCACACGCGTGTCCTGCTGGTCACGAGGCCCGGGCGAGGACGAGGGTGTGGCCGCTGTCCCCGTCGGGGACGTAGCGGTGCCACAGGGGGGTGAGCCGGGCCGCCTCGAGCCAGCGAAGGTACGTCCCGGTGCCGGCGTGGTCCCAGAACATGTCGGCGCCGTGGAACCGCGCGGTGCCGGTCCACGGGGTGGCGCCGACGATGGCCAGGAAGTAACCGCCTGGGCGGAGCCAGTCCCGGATCCGCGGGAACAGCGCCTCCTGGTCGGCGACGGGCACGTGGATCAGGGCGTAGAAGGACACCACCGCGTCGGTGCTGGCCGGCCTCAGCTGCAACGCGGTCATGTCGGCCTGGATCAGCCGGGCGGCGGGGACGAGCCGGCGGGCCCGGCGAAGCTGCACGGCGGAGAAATCGACGCCGAGGACCTGCAGCCCGTGGGCGGCCAGCTCGCGGGTGGCCGGTATCCCCGCGCCGCAACCCAGGTCCACGACGCGGGCACCCGGGCGGAGCAGGGCCGCCAGGTCCGCTGCCCAGCCGGCGTACCGGCTGGCGTCCGCGGCCGGCGTGCCGTGGGCCGGGTCGTCGTCGCCGCGGTAGGCGAGTGAGATGGCGTCGTAGCCGCGGCGGACGAGGTCGCGCTGCCGGGCCCGCCCGGCCGCGTCACCGGACTCCATCACCGTCATCGTGCCCCGGATCACCGTCATCGAGCCCCGGCCGGAGGCCAGCGGGAAGCCGCCGGCGAGTTCCCGGGCCACGTCGATGGGGCCGGGCTGGCCGCCGGAGTTCAGGACGGTGAGCGCGACCTGGTCCGCCCCGGCGTCCAGGTGCGCACTGATCCGCGCCGTGATCTTGTCCGCGCTGCCCCAGACCACCAGCTCATCGACGAGCCGGTCACTGAGGTCGGCGATGTCGCGGTCGGTGAACCCCATCCGGGCGAAGTTGGCGCGATATCCGCTGACGCCGGACAGGAAGCTCAGCGGCACCCGGGCCGCCTGGCGGGCCCGGGCCGCGTCGGTGTCGAGGACCAGCATCTGGCTGATGACCAGGGTGGGCTGGCCGCCCAGGACGCGCCGCGCCTGCCTGGTATAGCCCGGGGTGACCAGGAGCGCCACCGCCCCGGCGGCCCGGTCCCGGGCCAGCTCCAGCTTGCGGGGGCCGAGCGCGGCCAGGATCCGCCGTCCGGCCGGGACCGGCGGCTCGGCGCGGTCGAGCTCGTCGAGATAGTCGTTGAGCGGCCGTAGCGGCCGTGGCTGCTGCGGGCCGCCCAGGCCGACCACGAACCGGTCAGGCGCGCTGGCCTGCAGCTGCGCGTAGAGCCGGACGACCGCGGCGGCCCGGTAGACGTCGAGCGGGATGATCCCGGGTACCACGGGCACCGACGCGGTGGCCCCGACGATCTTCGCGATCCGGTCCAGGCTGTCGATCTGCCCGCCGGGCAGCCAGATCGCCGAGTACCCGAGTTCCTCGGCCTCCGCCGCTTCCTTGAGGTACGTGTCGTCGGCCGAGACGTTCAGCGTGATGCCGACCGGCCCCAGACTGAGCTTGCTCATGTGGCCACGCTAGAACCTGGAGCTGGCTTCAAGTCAAGTCATGTCACGTCAGGCCGGGGCCGGGCGGCTGTCCAGATCAGCCAGGAAGTCGGTGATCGCCGCCGCGATCTGGGGTGCCCCGCGGCGGGGCAGGTGATGGCCGATCTGGCGCAGCAGCTGCACGTGGGCGTCGGGGAGAGCCGCGGCCAGCTGATAGGTGGTGCCGACCGGAACGAGCGTGTCGTCGGGGTCGGCGATCAGCAGCGCCGGCTGGACCACGCCCGCCAGGGACGCGGTCAGGCCGCCGAGCTCGTGGACCAGCGCCCGCTGCTCGGTGAGGAAGCTGCGCCACAGCGGCCCGTGGTCGTGGTGGGCGTGACCCCAGACGTGCCAGTTGACGTGTTCCCCGGGGGCGATGGGCCGTCCGCGCAGCCGGGCGATGGCCGCCAGCCTCGAGCGGGCCAGCCAGGGAGTGAAGTACCAGGCGGTGAGCGCGCACGCCTCCCCGGCCACCGGGGCCGCCAGCAGCCGGTCCCAGCCGGTCAGGCAGCCCGGGCCGACGCTGGCCAGCAGGATCAGCGCCTCGACGCGCTCCGGCGCCTGCTGGGCCACGGTCAGCGCGACGCCTCCCCCGTAGGAGTGGCCCACCAGGACGGTCCGCCCGATGCCGCGCGCGTCCAGCTCGGCCAGGACCGCGCGGGCGCCGTACCCGAACCCGCCGGCGGGCTGCTGGCTGGTCCCGTACCCGGGCCGGTCCAGCGCGACGACGTCGAGGGTCCCTGGCAGCCGGTCCGTAACCAGCTGCCAGTCCGACGCCGAACCCGGCTGGCCGTGCAACAGCACGACCTCATGCCTGCTCACACCAGACGAGCTTAGGGCGCGGCTGGTGGCACGTAGCCCTGGTGGATCAGTTGCTGTGCCCCGGCGGCGTACACAGCGGGGTCGTCCGGGGCGATCGTGGCCAGCCCGTCGACATAGCGGTTCATCATGCAGAACGCAGCCGCGATCAGCACCGTGTCGTGGATCTCCAGGTCGGTCGCGTCCGCCGCGCGGGCGTTAGAGATGTGCTCGTCCGTGACCTGGTGGCCGCCTCGCTGGACCGCGGCGGCGACCGCGAGCAAGGCCCTGAGCTTGGCAGAGACCGGCGCCTGGCCGGCGTCGGCCCGGACCTGATCCACCAGCGCCATGCCGCCGGGCAGCTGGGCCGCGGCGGTGGCCGAGTGCGACGACGAGCAGTACTGGCAGTCGTTCAACCCCGACACGTACGCCGCGATCAGCTCCCGCTCGCCGCGGGTCAGAGTGCTCGGCCCGCGCAGCAGCACCTCAGCCAGCTCGCTCAGCGGGCGCCCCGTCTCGGGCCGGAATCGGAGCAGTCCCCGGATCCCCGGTTCGGCTGAGTTCAGGGTGATGTGCGGCATGCGCCCTCCTCGATAAGCCAATGACCATGTCCAGCATGGGCTCTAGGCTGCTCGGATGGCTGATGATTTTGATCCCGTCGCTCATAACCGTGCCGCCTGGGACCGTGAGGTGGAGTCGGGCAACGAGTGGACCACGCCGGTCGGGCCCGAGGTGATCGCCCGGGCCCGCGGCGGGGACTGGTCCGTGGTGCTCATCGGCTACCAGCCCGTGCCCCGGGACTGGTTCCCGGCCGACCTGGCCGGGGTGCCGCTGCTGGGCCTGGCCTCCGGCGGCGGCCAGCAGGGCCCGGTCCTGGCCGCGGCCGGCGCGCGGGTGACCGTGTTCGACAACTCGCCGCGGCAGCTGGCCCGCGACGAGGAAGTGGCGGCGCGGGAAGGGCTGGCCATCGCGACCGTGCTCGGCGACATGCGGGACCTCAGCGCCTTCCCCGACGCCAGCTTCGAGGTCGTGTTCCACCCGGTGTCGAACCTGTTCTGCCCCGACCTGGCCCCGGTCTGGCGGGAGGCGGCCCGGGTGCTGCGACCCGGCGGCATCCTGATGGCCGGATTCATGAACCCCGACATCTTCATCTTCGACGTCGGCGCGCTGGAGCGTGACGAGTTCGTGGTCCGCCACCCGCTCCCGTTCAGCACCCTCGACCTGCCCGACGCCGAGCGGCGCCAGTACTACGGGGACGGCCCGATCGAGTACAGCCATTCGCTGACCAGCCAGATCGGCGGGCAGCTGGCGGCCGGCCTGACCCTGACCCATCTGGCCGAGGCGCCCCACCACGCTGACGCCACCCGGCGTTACATGCCCGGCTACATCGCGACGCGGGCCACCAAGGGCCGGGGTCTCACAGATCCAGGACCAGGGTGACCGGGCCGTCGTTGACCAGGCTGACCTTCATGTCGGCCCCGAAGACGCCGGTCTGCACCCGGGCGCCCAGCCCGCGCAGGGACGAGACCACCGCATCCACCAGCGGCTCGGCCACCGGTCCCGGAGCAGCCGCCTGCCAGGTCGGGCGGCGGCCCTTGCGCGTATCGGCGTAGAGCGTGAACTGGCTGATCAGCAGCAGTGGCGCAGCCACGTCGGAGCACGACTTCTCGCCGTCCAGGATCCTCAGCCCCCAGAGCTTGGCGGCCAGCTTCGCCGCCTTCTCCGGGGTGTCGTCGTGGGTGATCCCGACCAGGACGAGCAGGCCCGGTTCGGAGATGGTCCCGACGGCCTGCCCGTCCACGGTCACGCTGGCCTGGGTCACCCGCTGCACCACAGCTCGCACGAGCACGTCCTCCTGGCCGGGTCCGGAACCCTCCTGGCGGCGTCCGGAACCCGTGACAGCCTAGGCCAGGTGCTGGGTGAACCAGTCGCGCGCCTGCCCGCTGGCGGCGTCGAACCCCTTGACGTAGGCGTCGAAATGACCGCCCGGCAGGATGACCAGCTCCTTGGGCTGGTGCGCCGTGTCGAAGGCCGCGATAGCGAGTTCTGAGGGCACCAGGTGGTCCCCGACGGCCACCAGCATCAGCAGCGGCGTGGGACTGATCCAGGGCAGGTAGACGCCCGGCTCGTATTCGGTGAACAACTCCACGCTGCGCAGCGTCACCTCGTTGCGCCAGGCCGGTGCCCGGGTGTCGCCGGTCTCGCTGAACCACTCCCACGAGTCCGCGGTCGGCAGCGCCGACGGGGCCAGCGGGTCCTTGTCGACCACCGGGACCATGGCCGGCGGCTCCCCGTTGAAGCGGGCCAGCCGGTCGGCGTCGAACATCTCACGGAACCCGGCGATGAAGTCGGACCGGACGAGGGCACGCAGGTTGTCGTGGCCGCTGATGAGCGGCACCTGGCACACGACCGCCTTGACCCGGCGGTCGATCGCGGCGACGACCAGGACGTGGCCGCCGGAGTAACTGCTGCCCCAGATCCCGATCCGGCTGGCGTCGACCTCCGGGAGGGTGAGGGCGTAGGTGATGGCCTGCCGGTAGTCCCTGACCTGTGCCCACGGGTCGATCTCCTGGCGGGGTTCGCCCCCGCTGGCTCCGAAGCAGCGGTGGTCGAACACGAGTGCGTTCAGCCCGGCCGCGGCGAACACCTCGGCGAAGCTGTCCAGGTACATCTCCTTGACCGCGGAGAAACCGTGCGCCATGACGACGGTAGGCGCCGGGCCGCTGGCCCCCTCAGCCGCGTAGAACCAGCCACGCAACGTGACGCCTTCAGCGTCGAACTCGATATCGCGCCGCGTCATCGCGGTCACCTCCGACTTGGTTTGCCTCGGCCGCCGGTGAGTCCCAGCCCCCTGCGCACCGCCGTCACCCCCAGTCTGCGGGGAATCCGCCCAGCGGTCCAGCCTGGACCAGAGCGCCGCGGGCCGATGAAGTGACCAGGGCGGGTCAGTGGAGTGGCCTGGGTCTAGCCTCGTCAGCGGTGAGTGGCCCCACTACGGCCGTCAGGGAGGGATCCGCCATGACCGGCACCACGGACCCGCGCGTGGACTCCTACATCGATTCGCTGCCCGGCTGGCAGCAGGCCATCTGCCGCGAGGTCCGCGGGCTGGTCCATGCGGCCGATCCGGAGGTGACCGAGACCATCAAGCGCACCCGGCTGCCCTACTTCGTCCTGCAGGGCAACGTCTGCGCGCTGCTGGCGGCCAGGGATCATGTCAACGTCTTCCTGTATGACGGCGCGATCGTCCCGGACCCGGAGGGGATCATCACCAGCGGCCACGACAACCAGACCGCCCGGACGGTGGCGGTGCGCGAGGGTGAGCCGATCAACGCAGGCGCGCTCACCGCCATGTTCCGGCACATCATCGCCAACAACCGCGCAGGCGGCTGGCGCAAGCTCAAGCAGCGGTCCTGACCGCCGCCACCGGCCAGAGCGGCGGCCAGGACCGCCGTCACGCAGCGCGCCGGGACCTCAGGCCAGGCGTGATCTCGAAGTAGGGTCCCTGGTCGTCGTGGATGATCCGGGCCGACCCGGCCCAGCCGGCGAAGTCGCCGGTCCCGGTCTTGGGCACGATGTGGCCGAACCACGTGTCCGGGTCTGATTCGAGGCCCCCGTGCTGGACGGTCACCGAGCCCTCCGCGCCGTCCTCGGTACGGCCGGTGATCCGCTCGGTGGCCACGTACGACCGCGAGCCCTCCTCGGTGCCGGCCGACATGAACACGGTCGTGGCCGTGCCGACGATCCCGGCCGTGAACGTCTTGGCGAACGTCAGCACCCCGACCCAGTCCGCGTCCAGGCCGGTGATCTGCCGTGGCTCGAAACCGTTGACCTTGAAGCGGGCGATCAGCGTCACGCCGGGTCCTCTCGTGATTGCGCGGGCCAGCCCGGGTCGCGGCCGGACAGCCCCAGCAGGCGGTCCAGGGGCGGCGCCGTGGCTGGTACCGGCACCCGCGGGGCGAAGGCCTTCCCGTCGCCCTGGTAGTCGGGGGTCAGCATGCCAGGTGCGAACTCCAGTGACTCCTCCGCCGCCTCGGCCGGCGGGGACCAGGGCTGGCCGGTGGCGCGGGCCAGATCCCAGCCGTGCACCTGGTACTCCCAGAGGATCATGCTCAGGGCCATGTCACCCGGCATCGCGCTCTCCCCGAGGCGCAGGGGCCGGCTGGCCGCGCCCCCGCGCAGCGCCGCGGCCATCGCGGCGGACGCGGAACGCACCTCGCCCGCCGGGTCGGCGGGCACGGTGTACCCGTCGAGGCGATCGAGAGGTGCCTGGCCGCCGGGATCGGCGAAACCCGCCGCGAAGGTCGTCAGCCAGCCCAGGATGTGCGCGCGCAGCGCCCCGACGTCCAGTTCGGTGCACGGCGTCGGTTCGTGCAGTTGCTCTCCGGTGACGTGGCCGACCACGGGTTCGAGGTCGCTGAGCACGGCGACAAGCAGGTCAGTGGTCTTCTCGGTGGCTGTGGTCATGAGCCGACCCTATGGAGCCGGGCCGGCCCGGCGCTTGAAGATTCGCGTCAGCACCAGCGGCTAGGGTCACAGGAATGAGCAGCTCGGAGCCGGATCCGGTAGAGCGGGACAGCCGCGGCATCCTCGACCCCTGGCTGCTACGCCAGCGGGTCCAGCTGACCCGCTACCCGGCCGGGCCGGTGCTGGACGGGCTCGTGGACCGCTTCTGGGCGGTGCGCTGGGACCTGCCGGCCGGGACGGTCCATCAGCAGCAGGTGCTCACCCACCCCGGCGCGAACGTCAGCATCGGCCACGCCAACGCGGCGCCGGGCCAGCGCGGGCCTGGACCGGTCGAAGCGCGCCTGTACGGGGTGGCCCGCGGCCTGTCCACCCGGGTGCTGGCCGGCCAGGGCTGGGCGGTGGCCGCCCTGACCTGGCCCGGGGGACTCGGGGCGTTCATCACCGGATCGGCGGCCGAGCTCACCGACCGGGTCGTCCCGCTGGGGCAGGCCCTCGGCACCGACGAGGCGGTGCTGCTGCGGCAGGTGACCGCCGAACCAGACGAAGCCGCGCGGGTCGCGCTGCTGGCCGCCGCGCTGGAACAGGCCGTGGACCCGGAGCGCAGGGGACCCGCCCTGAGCGTCGCGGAGGTGGCCCGGCTGGCCGAGAGCGACCGGACGGTGCGGCGGCTCGGTGACCTGTGCGAGCGGTCTGGTCTCGGCCAGCGGACCCTGCAGCGGATGTTCTTGCAGTACGCAGGGGTGTCACCCACCTGGGTGATCCGCCGCTACCGGCTGCTGGAGGCGGCCGAGACGGTCCGCGAGGGGAGGCCCGTGTCGTGGGCGGACATCGCGGCCGCGCTCGGCTACGCCGATCAGGCCCACCTGACCCGGGATTTCCGAGCCGCGATCGGCCAGACGCCCGCGGCCTACGCCAGCGCGCAGTCCCCGCACTGACCGGACCGGCCTGACCCCGGGCTGGCCTGACCGGGCCGTGTCGGCCTGCCCCGGGCCTTCCCCGCCGTTGCGTCCCCGCCGGCCAGCCTTCGCCCGGACGCCGATGGTGCACGATGGGGGGATGCCCCGTCGCGCGCCTCGTCATGATCGAGATGCTGGCGGCCCGGCCGGCGTGCTGGCGGCCAAGGCCGCGCTGCGGCAGGAGGTCTGGGCGGAGATGAGTGCGGCCCGGGTGGCCCGGTTCCCGGGGGCGGCGGGCCGCATCCCGAACTTCTCCGGCGCCGAAGCCGCCGCGCAGCGGCTGCGCGGACTGCCCGGATGGCAGGACGCCCGCACCCTGAAGGCCAACCCGGACTCCGCGCAATGGCCGGTGCGCCAGCGGGCGCTGGAGGACGGCAAGACCGTCTACATGGCCGTGCCCCGGCTGGCCAGCGCCGAGCCTTTCTTCGCCCTGGACCCCGCTCACCTGAGCGAACCGCCCCGGAAGGCGGCCTCGATCAGCGGGGCGGCCCGGTCCGCCCGCCAGGTCAGTCTGGCTGACCTGGCCCCGGTGGACCTGGTGGTGATGGGCAGCGTCGCGGCCAGCGAGGACGGCGCCCGGCTGGGGAAGGGCGGCGGCTTCGCCGACCTGGAGTTCGCCCTGGCCACCGCGGCCGGGCTGATCGGCCCGCACACCGTGGCTGTTACCACCGTGCATGAGATCCAGCTCCGCCCGGCCGGGGTCATCCCGGTGACCGATCACGACGTCCCGGTGGACTTCATCGTCACCCCGGAGCGGGTCATCGACTGCCGCCCGCACCGGGGCGCGCGGCCAGCCGCCGGCATCCGCTGGGACGACCTCACCGAGGAGAAGATCGCGGCCATCCCGCTGCTGGCCGCGCAGCGGTAAGCCAGCCGCTGGCCGCGCAGCGGTAGCCTGGCCCGCTCCTTGCCGTGGCGCGGCTAGGCCGGCGATTCCCCGGCGGCCTCCGCGCTCGGGGTGGGGGCGGCGGCCGCGCTCGGCGCGTCCGGGCGTCCGAGGGCGACCGCGCTCAGGATGAGGCAGGCGAACGCCATGACCTGGGCCACGGCCCGGATGCCGTGCGGCAGGGTCTCGCCGAACAAGACGAAGCCTGCCGCGATCGGGACCGCGTTCGTCACCACCGTGGCCGTCCCCGCGGCCGTGAGGGCGTCACCCTTCTGGTAGGCCGACTGCAGGATGCTGGTGCCGATTCCGTACCCGAGGATGAGCGAGACCAGGGCCACGAGCCAGATCCCGCCGTACCCGATCAGCTTCGCGGAGATATCTCCGATGGAGAACAGCAGGCCGGTGGCGAGGCCGAGCGACGCGGCCCGCGCGATATGGGTGTGCACGACGACGAGCAGCGCCGCACCGGCGCCACACGCCGCGAGCCAGATGATGATGCCCAGGACCGGCGGGCGTCTCTGGGTAGCCTCCACGCCGATGATCGAGAGCCCCAGCAGGGCCAGCCCGGCGAGGGCGAGGACCACGGCGGCCTGCTCGCGCCGGGCCAGCCGGGACGGGTGCCCCCGGGCCGTCGCGAAGGCCAGGACCGCGACTCCCGAGGCGGTGACCGACTGCACGAGGGCGAGCGGCGCGAGCCGCAGCGCCGCCACGTACATGAGCCAGCCCGCGGTCTCGGTCCCGAACGCCTTGAGCCACCGCCGGTCTTCCAGCAGGGATTCGACCGTCCGGAAGGGGCGGCGCGGCGAAAGGGGCGGCAGCGCCGCGGCCGCGTCGTGCTCGAATGAGTAGGCCGTGTTCGTCACGAGCGCCGAGGCGAACGCGAGGGCCAGCCCTATCCACGCCAGAAGCGGCACGTTGCGGACAATACCCAGTGGTCAGGCAGGCAAATCAGGAGACTCGCCGTGGTAAGTGATGAAGGCCGCCTGGGCCGCGGCGCAAACCAGGCGATCCAGCCCAGCGAACCCCTGTGGAGGA
This sequence comes from uncultured Actinomycetes bacterium, assembly GCA_963844695.1. GTDB lineage: Bacteria > Actinomycetota > Actinomycetes > Streptosporangiales > Streptosporangiaceae > RYN-230. Next base: position 23,744 of record CAWJPL010000020.1, on the reverse strand, counting down.
GACGTGACCGACACCAGCGTGACCACCGCTGACCTGGCCGACCGGTACGGCCCGGACCTGCGGGTCTGCGACCTCCAGTTCCGCCAGTTCGGGGGCCGGGCCATCTTCTCCGGGCCGGTGCGCACGGTGTCCTGCCACGAGGACAACGGCCTGCTCCGTGACCTGGTGCAGACCCCCGGCGCAGGCGCGGTCCTGGTCGTGGACGGCGGCGGCTCGCTGCGCACCGCGCTGGCCGGGGATCTCATCGCGGGCGCGGCTGAGGCCCACGGCTGGGCCGGCCTGATCCTGCACGGCGCGGTCCGCGACAGCGTGGCCCTGGCGGGCTGGACCTCGGGGTCAAGGCGCTCGGCACCACCCCGCGCAAGAGCGCGAAGACCGGCGCGGGTGCCGTACGTCCCCGTGACGTTCGGCGACCTCACGTTCAGTCCCGGGACGTCCTGCACGCCGACGACGACGGGATCGTCCTGCTGCCGCCCGCCACCCACGGGCGGTAAGACCGGAGGCCGTCAACCGATCGGTGGATGCGGCTCCGCCGCCTGGCTCATCGGGGGTTCAGGCCGCCGGTGAGCTGTAGCGGCCCGGCCGATGCGCACCCGGGGCGTCCGCTGCGAGCCTGAAGGCACCTCCCCGGAGGGGATCTGTCACCCAGGACTTAGCAGCACAGGGCTTACCAGCACGGGGGCCGGAAAGGCGAGCGCATGCCAGCCGTGATCGAGGTGCAGCATCTGCACAAGAGCTACGGGGAGACCGTGGCGGTCGATGATGTCTCTTTCGACGTCCAGCAAGGCGAGATCTTCGGGATCCTCGGCCCGAACGGCGCAGGCAAGACCACGACGGTGGAGTGCGTCGAGGGGCTGCGCGCGGCGGACCGGGGCACGATCAGCGTGCTCGGCCTCGATCCACGCCGGGACCGCGCCGAGCTGACCCAGCAACTCGGCGTGCAACTCCAGGACAGCGAGTTGCCGGAGCGGCTGCAGGTCGCCGAGGCCCTGCAGCTCTACAGCTCCTTCTACGCCGAGCCGGCCGACTGGCGCACGCTCATGGACGTGCTCGGGCTGGCCGGCAAGAGCAGGACCAGGTTCGGGAAGCTGTCCGGCGGCCAGAAGCAGCGGCTGTCGATCGCGCTGGCCCTGGTGGGCAGCCCGCGCGTCGCGGTGCTCGACGAGCTCACCACTGGCCTGGACCCGCAGGCCAGGCGCGATACCTGGGCGCTGATCGAGGACGTGCGCGCCCGCGGCGTCACGATCCTGCTCGTCACTCACTTCATGGAGGAGGCCGAGCGGCTCTGTGACCGGGTGGCGCTGATCGACGCGGGCCGGGTCGTGGCCGTGGACACCCCGGCCGGACTGGCCGAGCGGGTCCAGGCCGGGCAGCGGATCCAGTTCCGCCCGTCCGTCCCCTTCGACGACGGGCTGCTGACCAGCCTGCCCGATGTGACCAGCGTCATCCACAGGGGCGATGTCGTGGTGGTCACCGGGAGCGACAACGCGCTGAACGCGGTCACCTCCGCGCTGGCCCGCCAGCAGATCGTGGCCCGGCAGCTGCGCGTGGAGCAGGCCAGCCTGGAGGACGCGTTCGTCGCGCTGACCGGCCATCACGCCGAGAACTAGCCGACAGGAACAGGAGAACCATCATGTCAGTCACGATGTCCAGCCCGGGACCAGCCGCGGGCGCACCACCACGGGCCGTCGCGCGGGGGGCTGCGCTCGGGCGGCTCACCCGCACCGAGTTCCGGCTGTTCCTGAGGGAGCGCATTGGCCCGATCTGGGGCGTGGGGTTCCCGCTGGTGCTGCTGATCATCTTCGGCAGCATCCCCTCCTTCAGCCGGGCGCAGGCGTCCCTGGGCGGCCTCACCGAACTCGACCTCTACGTCCCGATCCTGATCGCGTTCGTGATCGCCATGCTGGCCCTCAACGCACTGCCCCCGGTGCTGGCCGGCTACCGGGAGAAGGGCATCCTGCGCCGGCTGCAGACCACGCCGGTGGGCCCGGTCCGGGTGCTCACGGCCCAGCTCGTGATCGACGTGGCCGTGGTGGTGGTCATGCTGGTCCTGGTCCTCGCCGTGGCCAGGATGGCGTACGGGGTGGCCCTGCCGCGGCAGCTCGCGGGGTTCGTCCTCGCCGCGCTGCTAGCCGCGGCGGCGCTGCTGGCCATCGGCCTGTTCGTCGCCGCGGCCGCACCGACCGCGCGGGCCGCCAACGCGATCGGGGCGATCTTGTTCTTCCCGATGATGTTCTTCGCCGGACTGTGGCTGCCGATCGCCCAGATGCCTTCGGTGCTGCGGCACATCAGCCACGCCACCCCGCTCGGGGCGGCGGTGCAGGCCCTGCAGGACAGCGCCCAGGGACACTGGCCGCACCCGCTGCAACTGCTGACCATGGCGGCCTACGCGGTGGTGTTCGGGCTGGGCGCGACTAGATTGTTTCGCTGGGAGTAGATCCGATGTGGAGGGCACCGATGAGCAATTCCATGCCCCTCTCCCAGCTGGACGAGCGGACCCGGCGGTTTCTTCCGCTGATCACCGTCGGGCCGTACGTGCTGCTGGGGATCCTGGTCCTGTTCATGGTCGCGGCCAAGTTCACGTCGGGGACCTCCCTGCTCATCGACCTGGCCCTGAGCGGGCTGGCCGCGGCCTGGATGCTCTGGATGTTCACGCTGCACCCGGCCTGGCGGGTCCGCCCCCGGCCGATGGCGCTGTTCTTCACCGGGCTGGTCGTGATCATGGCGGCCCTGGTGATCAGGGATCCCTGGTTCGGGTTCTTCACGCCCGCCGGCTACACGTACGCGTTCAGTGTCCTGCGCTGGCCGTGGCGGCTGGCCGGCGTGTCCGCCGTGGCGGTCGTGGCGGCCACCGCGCAAACCGGCGGGGTACACCGGGTCACCCCCTTCGGCGTGGTCGTGTACCTGGCCGTCGTCTGCATCAACGTGCTCCCCATCTGCGGTCTCACCTGGCTGGACTGGAAAGACGACACCCAGAAGGAGGAACGCGAGCAGGCTCTGGCCGAGGTCAGGGAGGCCAACTGCCGCCTCGAGGCGACGCTGGCCGAGAACGCCGGCCTGCACGAGCAGTTGCTGACCCAGGCCCGGGAGGCCGGCGTCCTCGACGAGCGGCAGCGGATGGCGGGGGAGATCCACGACACCCTGGCCCAGGGACTCACCGGGATCATCACCCAGCTCCAGGCGGCCGAGCAGGCCAGCGGGGATCAGCAGGGCTGGCGCAGGCACGTGTCCGCCGCGACCAGGCTGGCCCGGGAGAGCCTGTCCGAGGCCCGGCGATCGGTGGACGCGCTGCGTCCCGAGCCCCTGGAGCGGGCCGTGCTCGGCGGCGCGCTGGCCGGGGTGGCCGAGCGCTGGTCGGCGCTGCACGGGATCCCGGTCCAGGTCACCACCACAGGCACGGCCCGGCCGATGCCCCCGGACGCTGAGTTCGCGCTGCTGCGCGCGGCGCAGGAGGCGCTGGCCAACGTGGCCAAGCACGCCCGGGCGACCCGGGTCGGGCTGACGCTGTCTTACATGGACGACGAAGTTGCCCTGGATGTGCGGGACGACGGGGCCGGGTTCGACGGGGCAGCAGCGAGGACTGACGGGTTCGGCCTGGCCGCGATGCGGCAGCGGATCGAGGGCCTGTCCGGGACGCTGCAGGTCGAATCGGAGCCCGGGGGCGGCACGGCCATCTCCGCCTGTGTCCCGGCCGCCCCTGCCGTGACTCCCGCCCCCGCCGTGACTCCTGCCCCTGCCGTGACTCCCGCCCCTGCCGTGACCCCCGGCCCCGCCATGGCCCGCGGTCCCGCCGTGCCCCGGCGGTGCCCCCCGGCCCCGCAGACGCGCCCGCGGAGGCCAGCGCGCCCGCGGAGGCCAGCGCATGAGCGCCGGCGGGGAGAGCGCCCCGATCACCTTGCTGATCGTGGATGACCACCCGGTGGTCAGGGACGGGCTGGCCGGGATGTTCGCGCCCGATGCCGGGTTCGAGGTGCTGGGGGAGGCGGCAGACGGCGCGGAGGCGGTCCGGCTCGCCCTGGCGCTCAAGCCCTCGGTCATCCTGATGGACCTGCGGATGCCGGGCATGGACGGCGTGGCCGCGATCACGGAACTGGCCAGGCGCGGTGTGGAGGCCCGGGTGCTGGTCCTGACCACCTACGACACCGACAGCCACGTGCTGCCCGCCATCGAGGCCGGTGCCACCGGCTACCTGCTGAAGGATGCGCCCCGGCACGAGTTGCTGCGCGCCGTCCGGGCCGCCGCCCAGGGCCAGGCGGCGCTCTCGCCGTCGGTGGCCACCCGGCTGATGAGCCGGGTCCGGGCTCCCGGCGCCGAGCCGCTCAGCCAGCGTGAGCTCGAGGTCCTCTCGCTGGTGGCGGCGGGCACCACGAACCGGGAGGCGGCGGCCAGGCTGTTCATCAGCGAGGCCACGGTCAAGACCCATCTGCTGCACATCTACGCCAAGCTCGGCGTGGGCGACCGCGCGGCCGCGGTCGCCGAGGCGTTCAACCGGGGCTTGCTCACGCCGGCGGCGCCGGAACAGCCGTGAACCCCGGCCGGCAGCCCGTCACCGGGAACCGTGCGGATTCAGCTGCGGGTCAGCGCCACGGCGCCCAGCGCGTCACCGCTCAGCTGGGAACCCGCTCAGCTGGACAAGCCGCTCAGCTGGAGAAGAGGCCGAGGCGGTGCGCGGTGGCCGCGGCCTCGCCGCGGCTGGTCACGCCGAGCTTGCCGAGAATGTTGGACACGTGCACGCTGGCGGTCTTTGAGGAGATGAACAGCTCGCTGGCGATCTCCCGGTTGCTGTGCCCGGCCGCGACGAGCCGGAGCACCTCGTACTCCCGGGCCGTCAGCCCCAGCGGGGGCTCGCCGGGAACCGGGGTCAGCGCGGCCGCCCCGGCCGCGGCCTCGTCGTCCGTGGCCGCCACCTCGCGGGCGAGGGAGATCCTGCCCCGCCGGGCGAGCTGGGTTATGTCGCCGCTCAGCGGCCGGGCGCCTAGCCCCTCAGCTAGCAGGCGGGCCCGGCGCAGCCGGGTACCGGCGCCGGCGCGGTCACCGGCGCTCAGTGCTATCTCGGCCGCGCGCAGCAGGGCGTCGGCCAGCGGGTAGGGCTGGCCCACCGCCTCCCAGGCCTGGGCCGCGTCGTCCCAGGCGGCCCGGGCGCCGCCGGCTGGCGGAGCCTGGCCTGGCCTGGGGCCCGCAGGTGAGCCGTCGGTACTCATCAGCTCGGCAGCCACGGTCAGCTGGTGCGCGTGCTGGGCCAGCCCCTCCGCGGAGAGCTTGCCGGCCGCGGCGCGCAGCCGGTCGCGCAGCGCCATCGCCCGGGTGGTGAGGGCCTGGTCGCGGGCCGTGGCTGCGAGAGCGCAGGCGCGGACACCCGCGGCCAGCAGGGGCCAGCCGTAACGAGGACTGCGCAGCAGGTCAAAGCCATCAAGCGCGTCCTCGATGGCGGTCAGGGCAGCGGCGGGCCTGCCTTGCGCCAGCCGCAGTTCGGTTTCCAGCCGGGCCAGCGGCAACTGGTGCTCGTCCTTGAACCGGGTGCCCTCGACCCCGGCCCGGACCGATGCCAGGGCCTCAGCCGCGGCGTCGAGGTCGCCGCGGGCCAGGGCCATGTCGCCGGAGAGCCGCCAGAGCGAGGACCTGCTCAGCCGCGGTGGAAGGAGCTGGAGCGCGCGCTCGATGACCTCGCCCGCCTCATCCCACCGGCCCAGCGACACGAGCGGCTCGGCCAGGTTGATGGCCAGCACCGCGCCCGAGGTCCGGGCGAGTCCGTACCGCCGGGCGGCCGTGATTCCGGCCCGGGCCACGGTGGCGGCCAGCTCGTGCTGGCCCATGCCTTCCAGCATGTCTGACTCGGTAATGTCGGCCCGCAGCAGCGGCTGGTAGGCGTCCGCCCGGACGGCGAGGGCGCGGGCCTCAGCTAGCAGTGACCGGATGCCCTCCATGTCCCCGCTGAGCGGCTCGGCGCAGGCCAGGGTGATCAGTGCGGCCGCTTCGGTGGCGGTGTCGCCAGCTTGCCGGGCCACGGCCACGGCCTCTTCGGCGTGGGCCCGGAACTCGGCGTCGTCGTAGCCGCCCTGGCGGTGGTGGATGTCGTGGGCCAGCGCTTCGAGCACCCGGGCCCGGGCCGGGCTCGGCGGGTCGGCGGGGACCAGCCGGGCGGCCTCTCGCAGGTCGTCGGGATAGTCATCACGGCCGAGCTGCTTCTTGAGGTGGCCGCGGGTCTTCAGCAGGAGCGCGGCCCGGACCGGGTCCGCGCCGACGTCGATCTCCCGCAGGGCGGCCTTGGCCAGGATGACGCCGCGGTCGAACTCCCCGGCCAGCTCGGCGGTCCGCACCGCCGCCTCGAGCACGGCCAGCTTGCTGGTACCGATGCGCTGCTCCGCGCCCGGAACCTGCTCCCACAGCTCCAGCACGCGCGACAGCATCGCGAGCTGCTCGGCGTAGGCCAGCGCGCGGCCGGATTCTTCCGCGGCCTGCCAGGCACTGATCAGGGCCCAGGTCGTGTCGTGGGCTGAGTACCAGTGATGAGCCTGCTCGGCCGCGGCGCGGCCGGGCGGCACCAGCGCCGGATCGGCGCTGATCGCCTCGGCGAACCGGCTGTGCAGCTGGCTGCCCTCGCCGGGCAGCAACTCGTCGTGCATGGCCTCACGGATGAGGGCGTGCCGGAAGGCGAAGCCGTCGGCGTCGGTCAGCAGGACGTTCGCGGCCACTGCGGGCCGCAGCGCCCGGGCGAGCCCGGCGTTGTCCAGCCCGGTGACCGCGGCCAGCAGGGCGTGGCCGACCCGCTCGCCGCCCGCGCTCGTGACCCGGACCAGTTCCTGCGTGTCCTCCGGCAGCCGCCGGACCCCCGCGACCAGCAGGTCCCGCAGCGACTCGGGCAGCCCGGATCCCAGCTCGCCCTCACCGAGCAGCGCTTCCACGAACAGCGGGTTGCCCTCGGTACGGCGGTAGACCGTCTCGAGCACCTCCTCGGCCGGCTCGTGGCCCAGGAGCCGGGCCACGAGTTCGCCGGTGTCCGGGCCGGACAGCCGTCCCAGTTCCATCCGGGTGACCCAGCCGATCCGGTCGAGCTCCGCGAGCAGCGGCCGCAGCGGGTGGGAACGGTGCAGCTCGTCGGACCGGTAGATCACGACGATCAGCAGGCCATCCAGGGCCCGCTGGTTACGGATCAGGAAGGCCAGCAGATCCCTGGTCGAACGGTCGGCCCAGTGCGCGTCCTCGATGACCATGACCACCGGGCTGGCCTCGGCCAGCTGCTCCAGCAGGACGAACACCTGCTCGAACAGCCGGGCCCGGGCCTCGCCCGCGTCACCGGTCCCGGCCGGCTCGCCGAACTCCGGGAGCAGCCGGGCCAGTTCCCTGGTCGTGCCGCCGGGCAGCAGCGCGGCGATGCCGTCCGCGCCGATGTCACGGGCCAGGTCGCGGAGCATTGAGGTGAAGGGGGCGAACGGCAGGCCGTCCACGCCGAGCTCCAGGCAGCCTCCGGCCAGCACCCGCGCGCCCTTGCCGCGTGAGCGCTCTGCGAACTCGCTCACCAGGCGGGACTTGCCCACCCCCGCCTCGCCGCCGACCAGCACGGCGGACGGATGGCCGCCGCAGGCGTCCGTGAGCGCCGTATCCAGCACCGAAAGCTGGCCGGACCGGCCGACCAGGACTGGGGTCGCTACCCGCATCGCCACATCATCAAGGATGCCAGGTACCACCGACAGACGGCCACGCCAATAAAGCCGGGCCCGCAGGCCGCCCAGCATCGCCGGGGCCGGCGTGACCCCGGGCCGGCTAGCGTGCCGAGCAGGATCTCGCCTTGCGTGCTGCCCCGGAGAGCCAGATGAGCCTGCCTGACCGCCAGCAGCAGATCCTTGATCAGATCGAGCAGGTTCTGCAGGCGGCCGACCCCCGGCTCAAATCGATGTTCGCCGCCTTCGCCCGGCTGCCGGCCCCGGACCCCGTGCCGGTCACCAAGGTCCATCCCGGCCAGGTCAGCGCGGCGGACGGTGCTGATCTGCGTCATGGTGCTCAGCCTGCTGGGCGTGCTCATGCTCAGCGTCCTGGCCATGAAGGACGTCTGCCCGAGGCTGACGTCAGATCAGGCGGTCGTCAGCGCCTCGGTGCGCTACGCCGCCTGCAGTAAGAGCACGGACGCCTGGAGCAGGGGCGCCCGCTGACGCCAGTGGTCAGCCCGCGTACTTCTGCACCAGGTCACCGACGCGGGGGAGTGCGGCCGCGACGTGCTTGACGGCACTTCCGCGGACGCTGCTGTACGCCTTGACGACCGTGGGCCGGCCGGAGCCCGCGGCCCGGGCGTCGCTCACCGAGAGCAGGGCCTGCGTCACCTCGTCGCCGCGCTTGGCCAGGTAGTCCCCGAACCCGGAGCTGCCCGACGCGCAGAAGTCCGCCCAGAACGGCTCCAGCTGGGCCACCATGTCCGGAAGCAGGACCTCCACCATGTGGTGGACGTGGCCGGGCATGAAGGTGTTCACCGTCTTGTAGGCCAGCTTGACCGCGGCCCCGGACATCCCTGACTTGTCTGAAAGCTCCTGCTCGATCAGCGTGTAGCAGTCGGCCAGTACCTGTGGCTGGGTGCCCGGCGCGAGCAGGGTCTCCTGGAGCGTGGCGGCCATGGGTATGTTGTCCCTCCCCGGTGCTGGGCGCGGCCCGTTGGATCCCGCATGCCTGGTGCGGTGCGCCGCCCGTCAGTAGACGGCGAGCGCGCCGCGATGGTTTACCTTTTCGCGGGTCATGATCGAAGACTTTGTCCCGGGTTGGCCGGTACCGCCGGGATGCCTGCGGACGCACGGTCATGACCTCGCTTCTTCCTTTTCTTTTTTTTCTCCTTTTTTTTTTTCTTCTTTTTTCTTTTCTTTTTCTCTTTTCTTTTTCTTTTTTTTTTTTTCTTTTTTTTTTTCTTTTTTTTTTTTTTTTTTTCTTTTCCTTTCTTCTTCTCTTTCTCCTTTTACCTTCTCTTCTTTCCTCTTCTTCTTTTCTTTCTCTTTCTCTGCTTTTACTTCTTTTCTCTCTCTCCACTCTGTCCCCTCTCACTCATACCTACTTTTCCTTCCCTCTCTCCACCCCTCTTCCCTCCCTCTCCCCTCTCCCTCCTCCTCTCTCTCTCATCCCTCTTGGCTCCAGCTCCTCTCTCCACCTTTCTCCTCTTTTGTCCTCCTACCACTTCTCCTTCTACTTTCTCCTCCCTTCTCCTCTCCCTCCCCCCTTTTCTCTCTCCCTCTCTCTCCTCTCTCCCCTTCCTCATCTCTTCCCCCCCATCTCCTCTCTCCCCTCTCTCCACCTCTCCCTCTCTACTTCTCCATCGGCGACGACGTCCGCCGCCTCTCCTCCTTCTCTCTCCTGCGTGACCTCCTCGCTTCTCTCCTCGCTCTCTCCCCTCTCGCCGTGACCCTCCCCTCTTTCTCCCGGCGACCTGCTGACCGCTGCCCGCCCTGTCCGCTCTCTCCCTCTCACTCCTCCCTTTTCTGCACCACTCCTCCTTTCTTCCTACTTCGCCCCGCATGACCCGCGGCTTTCGCCTCGTTCCCGGGTTCGGGTGGTCTCGCTGTCCCACCACTCTCCCTTCTGTGCCCTCTTTCCCTTACCTCCCCTCGCGCGCCGTTCGTTCTCTTCCTTACCGACTCGCTTCCTTTTCCACGGCCGGCACTTGCTGCATCTCTCCCTTCTCTTTTCTCTTTCTCTCTTCCTCTCCCGGCGCGGCCCGCCCGGCTCGGGGTGGTTAGGCCGCTCCCGTGACCGGGCATGACGGGGTCATGCTGCTCACGGCGTGTTGCGGCGCGCGGGCGTGCCCGCCCTGGCCGGGCTGAGGATGCCGTTCTTCTCCCGGTGGCGTGACCGGCCGCCCGGGCCCGCGGACGCCCGGCCGGCCGTCCGCCCGGTCACGATCACCCTTCGCGCCGGGCCTCCGGGGCCGGTGATTCCGGAAGACTTCGCGGGGCTGAGCTTCGAGCGCGGGCCGCTCAACCCCGGCAACGCTGGCGTGCCGGGGTACCTGTTCGACCCGGCGAACAGTTCGCTGCTCACCCTGTTCCGCAACGCCGGGCTGCGTAACCTCCGGGTCGGTGGCGGCTCAGTGGACCAGTTCATCCCGGCGGGCACCGGGCGCGATGGCTTCACCGGGGTCGACAACCTGTTTGCGTTCGCCGCCGCGGCCGGGGTGCGGGTCATCTACACGTTCCGCCTGCTCAACCCCCGGGCCAAGCCCATCCCGGAGCTGAAATCGATCAACGCCCAGGCGGCGGCGCATATCTGGGGCCGCTTCCGGGAGAACGTGGCCAGCTTCGCCATCGGGAACGAGCCGGACTGGCATGACTTCCACTCCTACGCGGGCCGGCCGCTCGACCCGGCGATCTACGAGGACATCTCGGGCGTGCCGGGCAGCGCGTACTCGTCGTACCTGGCCACCTGGCACAGCTTCGCCGACGCGGTCGCGGAGGCGGCGCCGGGTGCGCCGCTGACCGGACCGGACACCGGTGCCTACAGCCCGATGACCTGGACCCCCGACCCTGACCGCGGCGTGTCGTGGACCGAGCGGTTCGCCGCCGACGAACGGGGCTCCGGCCGGCTGGCGGACATCTCCCAGCACTACTACGTCGGGGGAGGGCCGGGGAGGACCACCGCCCGGCAGGCGATCAGCAACATGCTGTCAGCCCCGAATGGGTGCACGGCACCGCAGTCGGGGCTCAGCCTCAGGGCACCACGTACACGCCGTACCCGTGGTTCTACGAGAACTATCTCGCCCCGGTGGTCGCTGCGGGCCTGCCCTACCGGCTCACCGAGTCGAACGACTACCTCGGCGGTGTCCCGGGAGCGAGCGACGGGTTCGCGTCGGCGCTGTGGGCCCTGGACTACCTGCACTGGTGGGCCGCGCACGCGGCCGGGGGAGTGAACTTCCACAACAAGCAGTGGCTCCGTACCGACACCATCGTGCCGGGTCCGGCCGGGCCCGGCGAAGGCTACGCGGTCACCCCCAAGGGCTACGGGATCAAAGCGTTCACCCTGGGCTCGGCGGGGCGGGTCAGGCCCGTGGCGATCGAGAACGCGGGAGGCGTCAACCTGACCGCCTACGGCGTCGAAGGGGCCAGCTGGGACTACGTCACGATCATCAACAAGACCCAGGGAGCGGAGGCCGCGGACGCGGCCGTGACGATCGCCGCGCCCGGGCCGGGGGCGCAGGTGATGACCCTGGCCGGACAGGAGGCAGGAGATGCCACCGGAAGCGACGCCACCCTCGGCGGCGCGGCGATCACCGGCGGCACTTCCTGGGACGGCACCTGGAGCGCGCTGCCCGCCGACCCCGGGACCACGCTCGGCCTGACCGTGCGGGCCAGCAGCGCCGCCGTCGTCAGGATCCCCGGCCGGGGCTGACCAGCCGCCCGGCAGGAACCAGTCAGCCCGCCCCGGCGAGTACCTCCCGGGCCGCGCGCTCGCCCGACCGCAGCGCTCCTTCCATCAGGCCGGCCCAGTCCCCGGCGCTGTGCTCGCCGGCGATGTGGACCCGGCCTGCCGGCGCAGCGAGGAGTTCCTCGTCACCGGCGGCCACGGCGACGGTCAGCGCGGAGTAGGACTCGCCCGCCCAGGGATCGTCGTTCCAGGTAGTGAGCAGGGCCCGGGTCACGTCCAGGCCCAGCTCGGGACGGAGCGCGGCGACCCGGGACGCCCAGGTCGCGCCCGTGACGGGCCGGGTCAGGGCGGCCAGGCCCGGCTCGGTGCCGCCGAAGGAGTGCAGGACCGGCTGGACCTGGCCCGTCGCGTCGGCCGCGGTCCAGGTCCAGAACTTCCCCGGCACGCTCTGCACGGCCGAGGGGGCAGCCGGGCGGGTCAGCGGCACGTGCAGCTTGGCGTTGTGCGCCAGGCCCGCACGCTGCCAGGCGCGCCGGCAGGCGTCGGGGACGGGCGGGGCGAAGGGCAGGCGGCGCAGCACGGCCAGGGGCACCGCGACGATGGCCGCGTCGCCGGCGGCCTCCCCGTCGTCGGTGAGCACCCGCACCCCCTCGTGATCTTGCTGGATGGACCGGGCCGGACGGCGGCAGTGCACCGATGGCCCCAGCCGGCTGGCCAGTTCCCGGGCCAGCCGCTGGTTCCCGCCGGGCACCCGCCAGCACGGCCGGGGCCCGAACCCCGCGGTGACGTCGCTGACCGCCGTGGCGGCGAGGACGTCGGCGCTGACGCCGTTGGTGACCTCGACGCGGGACAGGTACGCCGCCAGCGCCGGTGAGGCCGGCCAGCCCGCCACCACCTGGGCCAGCGAGGTGCCCGCCGCCGCCAGCGCCGCGGCGGCCGCTACGTCCGCCGCGCAGCGGGCCACCTCCTCCGGTGCCGCGGCCGCGCCGCCGCGGTACTCCCGGTGGTAGTACGACATGACCGTGTCCGCGAGCCCCAGGCCCAGCTCGGCCAGGACCGCCCGCATGACGTCGTAGCCGTCCAGCACGAACTCAGCGCCGCGCTCGATCACCGTCCGTGGGTCACCAGGGATGAGTTCGTCTGACCACACGCGGCCGCCGACCCGGTCGCGCGCCTCCAGGACCACCACCTCGTGGCCGGCCTGCACGATCCGGTACGCCGCCATCAGCCCCGCGAACCCGGCTCCCACCACCACGACCCGCATCCCGCTCCCCCGCTAGTGCCCGGACTGATCCGCGTGCCAGGAGGGCCGGCGGGTTTCGTTTTCGAAAACTGGCCGCACGTCAGCGGTGTCGTACACGATGTGGCGAGTGCACCACGGCGCCGTCACTGAACAGGCCGGCGCATGCCGGGCCCCCGTGACGTCGTAGAGGTGATGGACCGGGTCGTGGATGAAGTAGCGGGCGAACGTCTCGACCGTGAAATGGGCGCCGTCGCTGCGCCGGCCGGTGCGCTGCCACTGACCGGCGCTCACGCCCTCGAACCGGACCGCGATGGCCTCGGCGGCTTCGGCCAGTTCAGCGGCCACCACGACGGGATCCTGCTCGCCGTAACGGTCCGCCACCGCGGTAGCGTCCTGATCCCAGTTGGGGTACAGGGGGTCGTCCTCGGCCAGCATCAGCTGCAGCCGCTCGTCATACAGCCGCAGGACGTCGCGGACATGGCAGCCGTACTCCAAGGCTGACCAGGTCCCGGGGGCTGGGCGGCGCCGCGCGTCACCGGGCCCGGTCAGAGCGTCCTGCCACGCCGCGGCGTTGTCGCGGGTCATCCCGGCGACCGCCTCGCGGGGAAAACCCTGGGTGTCCAGGCCGCATTCCGGGCAGGGCCGCTGCAGCACCCAGGTCCAGTCCTTCGTATCAGGCACGATCGTCATGCACTGAACGGTACCGAACGCAAAATTGGCCGGCCTGGGGTGTGCTGGGCAGGTCCGTGCGCCTCTTAAGGTGCGGATATGGGGCAGGTCCAGGTAGGCACGGCGTCGTGGACCGACCGGACGCTGCTGGAGTCGGGCTGGTATCCGCCGGAGGCGGACACCCCGGAGCGGCGGCTGCGCTACTACGCCCGCCAGTTCGGCCTGGTCGAGGTAGACGCCACCTACTACGCGCTGCCCGCCGAGCAGACCGCCGCGGCCTGGGCCGCGCGGACCCCGGCCGGGTTCACCTTCGACGTCAAGGCGTTCAGCTTGTTCACCCAGCACCCGACCCGGGTCGCGGCGCTGCCGAAGGACCTGCGGCCGGCCGCCGAGAAGACCGGCAAAGACCGGGTGTACCTCAAGGACATGGACCCTGCGGTCGTCGACGAGGCGTGGCAGCGGTTCCTGTCGGCGCTCGAGCCCCTGCACCAGGCGGGCAAGCTCGGGGCGATCCTGCTGCAGTTCCCGCCCTGGTTCCCCATCTCCCGGGCCCGCAAGGAGTACATCCTGGCCTGCGCCCAGCGCGCGGCGCCGCGGCGGGTCTGCGTGGAGTTCCGCAACCACACCTGGATGACCCCGGACAACCAGCGCGAGACCCTGGACTTCCTCGCCGCCCACCAGCTGCCGTACGTCTGCGTCGACATGCCCCAGGGGCACCGGGACTCCATTCCCCCGGTCCTGGCCGCCACCTCTGACCTGGCCGTCGTCCGGCTCCACGGCCACTCCGAGAAATGGGACAGCAAGGACATCCACGAGCGGTTCGGTTACCGCTACAGCGACGGCGAGCTGAACGAATGGGCGCCCAGGATCGCCGCCCTGGCGCGCGACGCCCAGGACACCCACGTCCTGTTCAACAACTGCTACCGCGACTACGCCCAGGCCAACGCCAGGCAGCTCGCCGACCTGCTCAAAGCCACCTCCGCCCGGCGCGGTCAGCTGACGATCAGGGGAAGGTCTGGCCCTTCCAGCGGACACCGTTGACGTCCGGGTCGGCCCACAGCGCGAGGGCGAGCTTCGACGGGGTCGGGTGGTTCACGATGCGGTTCAGGTCAACCTGCGGGGCCGGCCGCGTAGACGCAGATGGCGTAGCCACTGCGTACCGCACAGGTGATCACCACCTCGAACCTGACCGCGGTGGCGTCGGCGCTGTTCGGCGTGGTCTGGAACGCTTCGCCGTACCCGGGCACGTAGCCGACGCTGGGCCCCGGCAGCACATAGTCAGGGACGGCGTTGGGGGCGTTGGCCCGCTGCAGGGCCCCGACGATCTCGGCCGCGCTGCGGCCGCCCGCGGGGATGCCGACGAACACGAGCTGGCCATCCTCGGCGGGCGAGACCGGGGCGGTGAACTCGAGCCGCAGCTGGTCCGCAGAGGCCGACGCCGAGGTCGCCGGGGGATGCGCGCTGAACACCGCGTCCGCCGGATACCACCGCACGCTCCACCCCGGCGCGGCGGTGTACACGTGCGGCGAATGCACCGGCACCGGGCCGAAGGGGGCGAAACAGCCCAGCGACGTGCACGGCCTGGCCGGCGGCGGGGGAGTGACGAGGGCGACCACGACCAGCACGGCCGTGAGCGCCCCCAGGCCGGCGATCAGGGCGGTGAGCACGTGGCGGTGGCCGAGACGGCGGACGGCGGCCACCTGGTCGCGCCTGGCCAGCGGGAAACCGCCCGGCGGGACGCGGGTCCTGACCAGCGGCAGCGGGTTGAGCGCGGTCGCCCGCTCGGCCACCCCGCACATGGGGCAGAACGGCATCGCGGGCACCACCCGGTAGCAGTGCGGGCACACCCGCGGCGGCCCGATCCGCACGTCACGCTGCTCATGCAGCAGGATGTGATGCAGCCCGGCCCGCACCGCCAGCAGGGCCAGCGCCGCCGCGGCCAGGTGCACCACCAGCAGGGAGATGTCCGGCAGCCCGGCGTCGTCGGCCAGGCCAAGCCCGACGGCCAGCGCCAGCGCCGCGGCCAGCGCCAGCAGGGGCGAGGCGAGCCAGCGGCCGCCCGCCGCCGAGCCGCTGCCCCGCCGCTGCCAGAGCGCCGCGCCCACGTAGCCCGCGGACGCCGCGGCCACCACCGGGACGCTCACCCCCCGGACCACCGCCTGGGTCAGCACGGCCAGCACCGAGGAGCCCGGCACCATGTTCCCGTGCCGCAGCAGCGGCGCCAGCTCGGTCAGGGTGGCGGCCAGGGTCAGGCCCAGCGCCCCCGCGGCCCCGGCGGTGAACCCGTCGAGCGCCTCGCTGGGCTGCGCCCGCCACAGCCGCAGCACCGCCACGGGCAGCACCATGAGCAGCAGGCCGGCCACCGGGACCACCACCGCGGACACCAGCACCCCGCCGGTGAGCAGCGACGGCGAGTACGTGGGCAGCAGGGAGTCGGCGGCCAGCGGGCCCAGCAGCAGGCCCCAGCCCACCCCCAGCGCGGCGCCGGCCACGAAGACGAGCGCGGCCGGCACCGCGAACCGTACCTCCAGCGGGTCGATCTCGAACACGTAGACCAGGAAGAGCAGGGGCACCGCGAGCGCGCTGACCGCGATCACCGGGGCCTGCAGCCCGGCGGCGGCCACGACCACCAGAACGCCCACGGCCACCGCGAACGCCACCCGGAACGGGGCTCGGGAGTGGCCGGCGAGCTGGGGGAACAGCGAGCTCACCACGCTCACCCGGGCCATCCTCTCGTCTGGGAACGCGGCGTAGGAGTGCGCTCTCCGGGCGGCCCCGCCCGGCCGCCGGTGCGCCAGGTGCGCGCCGCAGGAGCCGCAGAACGGCGCGTCCGGGACGGTGGTCCCGCAGTGCGGGCAGGTCACCGCGGGCGGGCTGGCCGGCTGGTGGTGCCCGGTGCGGGTCACGTGATCACGACCGGCGGCCGGTGAGCGGGGCGAGGTCGCGGGCCAGGTTCCAGGCGTCGGGGGTGCCCAGCCCGGTGACCATGTCGTATCCCGGCCCGGCGGGATAGAAGTCGTTGGTGCCGGCGGTCACGTCGTGGATCGCGGGGAACGGCGCTGACCCGCTGGCCAGCTGGTACAGCCGGGGGTTGGCGAACCCGACCGGCGCGTCACCCCGGCCGCGGAGGTACCGGTCGATCAGGGACGTCAGCGCGGCCCACACCGGTGTCGCGAGCGACGTCCCGCCCTCACTGAGCCACCGCCCGTTCACCCGGACCGCCGCCCCGCTGGACGGCGCGGCGTCCGCGGACACGTCGGGCACCTCGCGGCAGTACCGGCCGGCCGGCTGGCGGCACCGCGAACCGTCCGAATAGGAGCTGATCACCCCCGGGGCCCGCTGCCACGGCGGCTGGCTGAACAGCCTGGACGGGCCGCCGGTCGAGCCCTGCGACAACAGCGGCTCGGTCCAGGCCGCGGTGCCCAGCACCTGCCCGGAGGTGGTCAGCTGCAGCGCCGTCCCGCCCACGCTCGTTACCTGGGGGAGGTCCCCGGGGAAGGAGATGCCGGCGGCCGGGACCCCGGGATCGCGGTCGTGCAGGCCGAGGCACTCCAGCCCGCCGGAGTCCCCGCTGGCGACAAAGGCCGACGTGCCAGCCTGCTCGGCCGCCCGGACGGCGTTGTTCACGGCGGCCGCGTCGGAGCGGGAGAAGACGTTCTCGCACAGGCCGAGGCTCACGCTCCAGATAGCCCCCGGATACTCCTGCGCCACGGTCGAGAAGGCCTGCTGGAACTGGGCTGCGGGCGAGGTGTTCTTGCCCCCGAAAGCGGCCAGGTTCACGTAGACCAGGGTGGCGTCGGGCGCGATCGCGTGCGCCACCTCGATGTCCATGTCGCTTTCGCCGAGCACCTTCGCGTTCAGCGGGCCGATGTGCGGCAGCGGGTCGGCCACGGCGGGCAGGCCGAACCGGGCCGTGTAGGCCGCCACGTCGGCGGGGGAGTACCCGTCCACCTCGAAGAACACGATGGTCTCGCCTTGCCCCAGGTCACCGTGCTGCCACAGGGGCCGGACGTCGTAGGCGCTGAGGAAGCCCCCCGGGGCCAGGCCGCCCGTGGCGGGACCGGAGGGGTCTCCCACGGACTGGACCTGCCCGAAGGACGTGATCCGGCTGACCGCGGCGACCTCGGTGTGCAGCGGCGCCGGAACGTGCCCGCCGCCCCGGGACGCGTAGAAGACGCGGTATCCGGGCAGCCGGAAGTCGTCGATGCGGACCCCCAGGGCCTGGCCGAGCACGGCTGGGCGCGCCGCGAGCAGCGCGGTCGGCTGGCCGCGGAACCAGGTCGCCCGCAGCCCCTGGCGCGCCGCCCAGACCAGCAGCGACGCCGGCCGCCGGGGCGCCCGCAGCGCGACCAGGACCTCGGCGGTAGCGGCCCGGCTGGGCCCCAGGTCCTGCGCCCGGTCCAGCACGCCGGTCCAGCCCGCCGCCCGGGCGGTACCCGGCGGCGGCCCGGCCGGCCGCGTCATGAGGGTAGCGGCGACACCGAGCACGACCAGCGCCACGGCCCACGCGAGCCTGGCTGTCCTTGCCGCCACCGTCGGCACCTTTTTCTCTCTAACGACATGCTGCCGGGCACCCGAGACCGCGGAACAGTGTGACGTTCTGGCTGGGTATGCCATTGTCGCGCGGGCCGCACGGACAGGGCCAGCCTGGATGTCCGCAGCGGCCGTGGCTACCCTCAGCGGCAGGCACCCAGGCTGATCGAAACGTGGCGCGACGCTCTGCTGGGGAGGGGAGGCGCGGGATCGGTGAGTTATGACCCCGAGGCCGCCGGGCGGGTGCGGCGACTGCTGTCCGGGCGTGACGATGTGGCGGAAAAGAAGATGGTGGGCGGCCTCTCGTTCCTGGTCAACGGCAATATGTGCTGTGGCGTGACGGGACCGGCGCTGATGGTCCGGGTCGGCCGTGACGGCCGCGAGCAGGCCCTCGGTGAGCCGCACGTGCGCCCGATGGAGTTCGCCGGCCGGGCCCTGTCCGGCTTCGTCTGCGTCGATCCCGCCGGGTTCGCCGCGGACGACGAGCTCGCCAGGTGGGTGCAGCGAGGGCTCGATTTCGTCTCCGGGCTCCCAGCGAAGCGAACTGTCTGACCCCCCGGGTAGGTTCCGGTCATGGATTGGAAGATCGAGCTCGTCGCCATCCCGGTCACCGACGTGGACCGGGCCAAGGCGTTCTACGTGGACCAGGTCGGCTTCCACGCCGACCACGACTACCAGGTCAGCGAGACCCTTCGATTCGTGCAGCTCACGCCGCCCGGTTCGGCCTGTTCCGTCGTGCTGGGAACCGGCGTCACCGAGATGGCGCCGGGCTCGCAGAAGGGCGTGCAAGTCGTGGTGGCGGACGCCGAGGCGGCCCGGGCGCAACTGATCGCGCAGGGCGTGCCGGCCAGCGAGGTTGACGTGCAGCCGTGGGGCTCGTTCGTCACCTTCAGCGATCCCGACGGCAACACGTGGGCGTTGCAGCAACCACCACCGCGGACGTAGCACCCGCGGCGGCGTCCCCGGGATACTGACGGTCATGCCTGAACTGATCAGCAAGCCGAGCCGGGTCGCCGCGGCGGGCGAGCCGCCGAAATTGATCGATGAGTACGCGGGACGGGCCAGCACCGGTGAAAGCGGCCTGAGCATCGCGCACATGCGCAGCCCGTCGGGCTGGGCTGAGCCGGGACAGCGCCCGGAGTTCGACGAATTCACGATCGTGCTTCGTGGGGCGCTGGTCGTGGAGTCAGACGATGGCCGCCAGATGACGGTGCAGGCTGGCCAGGGAGTGCGCACGAGACCGGGCGAATGGGTGCGCTACAGCACCCCAGGAGCCGACGGTGCGGAGTACATCTCGGTCTGCGTGCCCGCGTTCGACCCTGGCACAGTCCACCGGGACTGATCCGGGGCAGCCTTTCAGGCCACGCGAACGGCCTGGATTCGTCCTGGGGCCGGGGGAAGGACCTGCCTACGGGTTCCACGGCGCGCGCGTCGTGATCAAAGCGTCAGGCGAGCACACGGCCGGCCAGCTGGGCGTGATGGAGTCCGCCTAGCCGGCGGGGCTATGCCGTTCACACCCACGTGCACCGCCGGCGAGGACGAGATGTTCTAGCATGCTCGCCGGTGAACTCACCGGCTATTGCGAGGCGGACAGATGGACCGCTCAGGCAGGCGGCTTCGTCGTCGTGCCACGTGGTCACCCGCACAGTTCCCTGGTCACTGGCGACGGGCCGGCCACGGTACTGGTGATCACCGGGCCGTCCCAACTTGACGGCCAGATAGTGGCACGCGGTGAGGAGGCTCCCGTCATCGACCGATGACCCTCGCAGGGTCCGCTCAGACCACGTCGCGAAGATCCCAGACCCAGATGCTGGCGTGAGCGTGTGTCTGTCCGGGGATGATCGCGATCGTGCGCTTCCGCTCCCCGCGCGTAGTCAGTTCCTCAGTCACATCGACCCGAAGGAGTCTCGAATGACGTCATCAGCGGCTTTCTCACCCGAAGAGTGGACGGCGGTGCTCGAGGGCCCGACGAGCGCCGGCATGATCGTGGTCACCGCCGCCCGCGGCGGAACGATCCGCGAGTCAATCGCGATGTCGAAGGCGTACGTGGAAGCGCGCGCCCAGCACGGCGAAAGCGAGCTCCTCGACGACATCGTCGCGGCGAAGCCCAAGACGGACCACACGAGGTATCACTCCGCCGAGGAAGTCAGGGAGAACGGACTGAAGCACCTCCGCGACGCGGTGGCCCTGCTGGAGAGCAAGGCCACGACTGAGGAAGTTGACGAGTACCGGCGCTTCGTCCTCGCTCTCGCCGAGCAAGGTCGCGGCAGCGCACAAGGAGGAAGGGCAGAGCGTGAGCCCCGCCGAGACCGAGGCGATCCAGCAGATCACCGCGGCGCTCGGAACTACCAGTTCCTGAGCGCCGGGCAACATGCCGGGCATGAACTGGCGGACCCTACGGCCATGAGTGGTGAGGTCTGTGTGGTGACCGGCGCCACGTCGGGGATCGGCAAGGCGACGGCGGCCGCTTTGGCCGGGCGGGGCGCGCAGGTGGTTCTGGTCAGCCGGGACCGTGGCCGTGGTGAGGCGGCTGTAGCGGAACTGGCTGCGGCAGCCGGGCCGGCGCCGCGGCTGGAAGTCGCCGATCTGGCCTCGATGGGGCAGGTGCGCGCGCTCGCGGACCGCCTGGGCGCGCTGGAGCGGATCGACGTGCTGATCAACAACGCGGGGTTGATGGCTGGCCAGCACCGGGTTACCGCGGATGGCTTCGACGAGGTCTTCGCCGTTAATCATCTGGCGCCGTTCCTGCTGACCAACCTGCTGCTGGGCAAGCTCACCGCGGCCGGCCCCGCCCGGGTGATCACGGTGACCTCCGATGCGCACACTGCGGCCCGCCTTGATCTGGATGACCTGCAGCTGGAGCGCGGCTGGCAGAGCTGGCGCGCCTATGCCAACAGCAAGCTGGCGAACATCTTGTTCACCCGCGAGCTGGCCCGCAGGCTCGAAGGCAGCGCGGTGACCGCCAACTGCGCGCACCCCGGGCTGGTACGGACCCGGTTCGGCCGCGAGGCCCGGCTGCCCATGCGTGCCGCAGTGACGCTCGCGCGGCCGTTCATGCTGTCACCTCAGCGCGGCGCACGCACCATCGTCTACCTGGCGACGTCCCCTCAGGTGGCAGGCGCAACAGGCGGTTACTACGTCAAAAGCCAGCGGCGCGAGCCGTCACCGTCCGCCCGCGACGCCGCCGCCGCCCGCAGGCTTTGGCAGCTCAGCGAGGAACTCACCGGCCTCGCCCCGGCCCGTCCCGCCGGGACATGACCCGGGCTGGCGGCCCGGGGCCGTTCCCGTTGTCGCCCGGTTTAAGTGACAGACTCCGCGCATGAGCTTCCGGGGAATCCGGGGCTCGCGGGAACCGCCGATGATTCGTGAGGTCGGCCTTGACCAGGGGAGCGCGCGCGTGGATCAGCTCAGCCTCGGAGTGATATCGCGGTCACGGAAGGAGGACGAGCGGCGGCTTGCGATCCATCCGCTGCACGTCGAGCGGATTGACGCCCGCCTGCGGGAACGTATCTATCTCGAGCGGGGCTACGGCGAGCGGTTTGGCGTGCCCGACGAACAGCTGGCGGCGTGCGTGGCCGGGCTTGGCACCCGTGAGGAACTCCTCGCGGAATGCGATGTCGTCCTGCTGCCTAAGCCGCAGCCCCAGGACCTCGCGCAGATGCGGGTCGGCCAGATCCTGTGGGGCTGGCCGCATTGTGTCCAGGACGAGGAGATCACCCAGCTGAGCATCGACCGGCGGCTGACCCTGATCGCGTTTGAGGCGATGAACTACTGGAACGACGATGGCTCGTTCGGCTTGCACGTCTTTCACAAGAACAACGAGCTGGCCGGTTACTGCTCGGTGCTGCATGCCCTGGAGCTCATCGGGACGACGGGCGACTACGGCCGCCGGCTCCGGGCGGCCGTCATCAGCTTCGGGGCTACCGGCCGGGGCGCGGTGACGGCCCTCAACGCGCACGGCGTGAACGACGTGGACGTCCTGACCCATCGTGACGTCAACGCCGTCGCCTCCCAGATCCACTCGGCGCGCATGGTGCACTTCGAGCAGGACACCGACGACCCCAGCCGCTGCTACATGCTGCGCGGGACCAGCCGGATACCGCTGTCGGACTTCCTCGCCGAGTACGACATCGTGGTCAACTGCGTGCTGCAGGACACCGACGCCCCGCTGATGTTCGTCACCACCGGCGACCTGGCCTCGTTCGCGCCTGGCAGCCTGATCGTGGACGTGTCCTGCGACGAGGGCATGGGCTTCAGCTGGGCGCGCCCCACCAGCTTCGCCGAGCCCATGGTCACGGTCGGCAATAACGTTCACTACTACGCCGTGGACCACAGCCCGTCGTACCTGTGGAACTCCGCTACCTGGGAGATAAGCGAAGCCCTGCTTCCGCTCCTGCTCCCGGTGCTCACCGGCCCCCAGGCGTGGGCGGCGAACGAGACGATCCAGCGGGCCATCGAAATCCGCGACGGGGTCATCCGCAACCCGCGCATCCTGTCCTTCCAGCACCGCTCACCGGACTATCCGCACTCCCTGGAACGCCGATAAGGGCTCACGACTATGACGATGCCCCAGTTCGTGGTGAGACCAGCGGCAGCAGGCGACGCGCGGGCGATGGCAGAGCTTTTCGCCGCGGTGGCTGAGGAGCGCGACGCAATCGCGACGGAGCCGCCAGTCGATGTCGAGGAGCGGGCCACGCTGTTCGCACGCACTGCGGCCGGGACCGTCGTCGCTGTCGCGGGCGGCCGGGTTGTTGGACTGCTCCACGTTGACGTCAGCCCGCACGGCTTCGGCGAGTTCGGCATGCTGGTCGACCGCGACTGGCGGGGCTGCGGGGCCGGCTCGGCGCTGCTGCAGGCCACGATCGAATGGGCGCGCGGTCAGGGACTCCACAAGCTCTGCCTGGAGGTCTTCGTGCACAATTCGGCCGCGATCGCCCTGTACCGCAAGTACGGGTTCATGGAGGAAGGCCGGCGTGTCAAGCAGTACCGGCGAGGCAGCGGTGAGCTGTGGGACTCGATCGTGATGGGCCTTCTGCTATAGCAAGGCTTAGGTGCAAATTTCACCTAGGCCGTCCCTTTTCCTATTGTCTATAACTATAGACAATAGAGTCACCCGATGAATACCGCGCTTGCCCATTGAGGCAAGGATAACCAGGAAGCGATTATCCATCCGGATAATAGAAGTTCAAGAATGATCTTCCAGTATCGGCTATTGTTCTAGTTGAGGTATCCAGACGAGAACGAGCTGCCAGTTCCCTCGCGGGCTGCCCGACCGAAAGCGACGAAGATGCCATCACGGATGAGCCGGGCCGAGACTTTCGGCCTGGCCGCCCTGGCACTTATGGGAACCGCTGGCGGGTCGGTGTTCGGGGCCCTGGCGAGCGAGGGCGGCGAGGGGCATCTCCGCAACATTATCCTGGGTGTCGTATGCGCCATCGTCCTGGTCAGCGTGACGGCTATTAACCGATACATCGACATCCGGTTTCTCCGGGCCGGAGGTATCGCACGGGAACGCGCGGGCATCGCCCGGGAACGTGCGGTTGCGGCCCGTGAGCGCGCCGCGCTCGGCAAGGAGGGGGCTGAACGGCAAGCGGCCGAGGTCCAGGGCGATGCGGAGACCAGGGTCATCATCGGGTTGCGGGCGCGACTGTCACCGGTGTTGTACTGCCTGGGGAAGATCGCCTCGGCGTCCTCCGGAACGGTGGAAGCCCCGCTGATCGGAAGCCTGACCCAAGCCGTCGTGGCCGCCGCGGTTGAACACCGCGAACTCGACGAGTTCCGGAGAAGTATCTTCTTCGCCGTCAAGGGCGATGTGATGGAGTGCACTTGCTACGCAGGCTATGAAGGAAAGCAAGACGCAGGGCGCAGTGTCTTTAGTAATAGTCCCAATGACCCGGTCGGTCAGTATATGTTCCGCTTGCTTGGCGAACGTGAGGCATTGCTGATACGGGACGTGGATGCCGCCGAT
>CAWJPL010000019.1:0-70364 GCA_963844695.1 uncultured Actinomycetes bacterium | reverse complement strand
ACCGGTCGGAATCTCCCCAGGCATGGCACCGCTCCCTCCCACGTCACGCAGCGGGCTCCACGTGATCAAGCCCCCAGGCGACTAGCATCCTCCTCCGCCGTGACGGTGCCAACGTGCACCGCGCGCTTATGTTAGATCGGGTCAGGGGTCCTGAAGGCTTATGACCTTGCGGTATTGACGGGCCGTCAGGCCGAACCAGCGTCCGGTCACGCCCTCGTCAGTCATGCCCAGGCGCGCAGCCACCCGCTGCGAGGCGGCGTTGTCCACGTCGGTGATGGCGAGGACCTCGTCTATCCCGGCCTTCGCGGCCAGGGCGAGGACTGCCCGTGCCGCCTCGGTGGCGATCCCCTGCCCCTGCTGCTGCGGGTGCAGGTGCCAGCCCACCTCCACCAGGCCCGTGGGCCCATCGGCGTCGCTAAGCGGCAGCAGCAGCAGGGTTCCTGCCGGCTGGCCCGGCCGCGCGCCTGGTGCACACGGGACAATCGCCCACAAGCCGAACGGAGGCGAAAGACCGCGCTCGTGCTCGTGCCAGCGGCCCAGACGTTCCTGCGCGTCGGCCACTGAGGCCAGCGGCCGGCGCGGATGCGCGCCAAGCCAGCGCACCACGTCTTCCTGCGAGTACAGGTCGAAGAACGCCGGCAGGTCAGACTCATCCCAGTGCCGAAGCAGCAGACGCTCTGTCCTGAGCAACCCCATAGGGCAGAAAGACTAACCCGGCCAGGCCAGGCCGCCGCTGCTGCTGCCGGCCGAGTCTGGCGCCTGGACGGCGCCCATCTCATCCAAGATCGGCCGATGATGACAGTTCGCCAGAAGCCGCTCGTTTTTTTCGATGTGCCCTTTGCGCCCTGTTACTGACTGCGTACTCTCCGTAAGGTATAGAGTCTCCCCCTAGGGGGCCAGCACCTTGCCGCCACCGCGCTAGACAAGTGCGAGAGGCACCACCTGTGACCGGCATCCCAATTCTCCCGGTAGTTTCTGTCACCATCTCTGGCGAGATCGACATCGCCACCTCCCGGGCCATGGGGGACGCCCTGGCAGCCGGGCGCGGCCCGGCACACCTGGAAGTCGACATGTCCGCGGTCACGTTCATGGACGCGTCGGGGATCGGCGTGCTGCTGGCCGCCCGGCAGCGGGCTGTGGACGGCGGCGGGTCGCTCACCTTGCGGGCCCCGAGCTCGGCCGTGCGCAGGGTGACCGGGATCCTGGGCCTGGACGAGCTTCTCGTCACCCGGTGATACACCGTCGCTCACCAGGCGCCGGTTGCTTTGGCGCCAG
This sequence comes from uncultured Actinomycetes bacterium, assembly GCA_963844695.1. GTDB lineage: Bacteria > Actinomycetota > Actinomycetes > Streptosporangiales > Streptosporangiaceae > RYN-230. The sequence continues at coordinate 69,089 of CAWJPL010000019.1, read as the reverse complement.
CTGAGGCACCGTCGCTACCAGCGGAGACTCCCGGCAGCCGTTGACGGCCGGCGGGAAAAATGGCTAGGCCGGGCCAGGCGTGGTGTGGTCGGCTGGCCTCATGACTGATCCAGTCCTGCCCGGTGCGGAACTGGCCCGGCAGTTTCATGCCGACGTCGTGCAGCCACTGCTGGCCAGGTCGATGCCCCGGCTCCGCTATGCGGCGGGGCGGCTCGGTTCGGGGTCCGACGTCCTTGGCCTTGATGACGCGATGAGCCGCGATCATGACTGGGGCTGCCGGCTGACACTTCTGGTCGACACCCCGGATCGCGACGCAGTGCCGCAGATCAGTGGGTTGCTCGAGCGGACGCTGCCTGAGTCCTACCGGGGGTTCCCGGTGAGATTTCCGGTCACCTGGGCCACCTCGCCCACGCACAAGATCGAGGTCGCGACAGTGACTGATTTTGCGGTCAGCCGGCTGGGGGTCGACCCGGCGGGTGACATGCCGGCCGTGGACTGGCTCGTGCTCACCGGCCAGAGTGTGCTTGAGGTGACCGCCGGACCGGTCTTCGCCGACCGGACCGCCGAGCTGGCCCGGGTCCGCGCGAGGTTGCGCTGGTACCCGCCGGACGTCGAGCGGTATGTACTGGCGGCGGGCTGGCAGCGGCTCTCCCAGCAGATGCCCATGGTCGGCCGCACGGCCGTACGAGGTGACGAACTCGGCTCACGGCTGCTCAGCGCACAACTGGCTGGGGACCTGATGTGGCTGGCATTCGCGCTGTCCCGCCAGTGGCCGCCCTACGCGAAATGGCGAGGCACGGCTTTCCAGGCCCTCGCCATCGCAGCGGACCTGGCCCACCCGCTGGCCACCTCCGCCACGGCGCCACACTGGCGCGACCGTGAAAGCAGCCTCGCCGGAGCCTGCGAAATGCTGCTGAGCGCGCAACGCGCACGCGGGCTTCCGGCCCCCGGATCTGCGGTCATCCGATTCTGGGATCGGCCTTTCCGCACCGTTGACGACGCGATTGCGGGAGGGCTGCTCGCCGGCGTCACCGACCCGTATGTCCGCCGGTTGCCAGCCGGGATTGGCTCGATCGAGCAGTGGGCCGACAATGTCGATGTCCTCGCCAGCCCCGCCCGCAGACAGGCACTGCGAGCCGCCTACCGGTCGTGGACCGAGCCCGGCTGAGAAAAAGCGTGCTCACCGTCCGGCCCGCACAACACGACGACTGGCCGCCCCACCCCGGCGGATCTGGGAGCGAAGACCAGCGCGGCATGATTCGGAGAGAAATGTGGCCATCTGCGCGAGCAATCTCTTCCCGACGTTCCCGGCACTCAGGCTGATCACTTACGATCAAAGTTATCACTGGCCCCACTGGATAAAGGAACCATGGCGACTCTGACTCAGGTAACGCTCACCTGTGACGTGTGCGGCAAGGCAAAGGACGTCCAGACCCGGACGATCGGGCTCGATGGCAAGTCCTACGAGATTGACCTTTGCCCGAAGGACGGAAAAGGCCTGAGCAAAGCAGCAGGTGACTACGTCTCGAATGCCCGGAAAGTCACCGCCACGCAGGCTCCCCGGGAGAACGGCCGCAGGCCACGTTCCCGGACTGAAACCGCAGCCATCCGTGACTGGGCCAGAACCTCGGGCATGCAGATCTCCGACCGGGGCCGCGTTCCCGCAGCCGTCTTCCGCGACTACCAGGCAGCTCACTAGCCCTCGGCCGGATGACACCATTGAGACTGCAAACAGTCACCGGCGGGCTGCGTTAGTGAATGAAGCCGCTTTCATAAGCGGCGATGACAGCCTGGACACGGTCCCGGACGCCTAGCTTGGCCAGCACGTTGCGCACGTGGGTCTTCACCGTCTCCACCCCGAGGACGAGTTCCGTCGCGATCTCGGCGTTGGACAAGCCCTGCGCAACCAGCCGCAGCACCTCTTCCTCCCGGTCGGTCAGGTTCGCCTGGCCGAGTCCTCCGCCACGTGGCCCGGCGCGGCGGGCGGCAATCCGACGGATGGCATCGGGGAAAAGCAGCGACTCGCCATCGTGCACAGTGCGAATGGCGTTGACGTAGTCTTCCGCGGCGGATCGTTTGAGCAGGAACCCGCGCGCACCAGCCTGCAGTGCGTCGTAGACGTAGTCGTCGTTTTCAAAGGTGGTCACCACGATGACCGCTGGCCCGCCGCCGTCGAACTGGCCGAGCAACCGGGTAGCCGTGATCCCGTCAACGCGCGGCATCCGGACATCCATCAAGACGATGTCGGGACGTGTGCGCCGGGCTAGTGAGACCGCCGCCGCCCCGTCGTCCGCCTCGCCGATCACGGCGATGTCCGGTTCGGACTCAAGGATCGCCCGCAGGCCACTGCGGACGAGTGGCTCGTCGTCAACCAGCAGTACCTGGATGGAGTTCACCTCCGCAACGCTCCCGCCGGAAGCGCCACCGAAAGCGTCCAGCGGCCACCGTCGTCGCGGGCAGCCGTGGTGCCGCCGAGTGCCGCAGCACGCTCACCGATGCCCCGCAGGCCACGACCGGTACGCGTGGCGCGAGGGCCTGCGGCCGGGTTGGTCAGCTGTATTTCGAGGGTGCCAGTACGCAGCGACATGCTCAGCACCGCTGTGCCGTCCGCGGAGTACTTCAGCGCGTTGGTCAGACCCTCCTGCACGATCCGGTAAGCCTCCCGGCTCACGAGCACCGGCAGCCGGGACAGATCGCCGGACATGGCCTGCTCGACGGTCAGCCCAGCTGACCGGGCGGCGGTGATCAGGCCGCCGAGGGACGCCAGGTCGGGGGCGGGCGCAGGTGGTGCGCCGGGTGGCGTCTCCTGGCGGAGCAAGCCGAGCAGGTGGTCGAGGTCGGCCACCGCCCGGCGCGAGGTCGTTTCGATCGTCTCGAGCGCCTCCTCGGCGAAGCCGGGGTTACGCCCGATCAGCTTCCGCGCTGCCGAGGCCTGCACCGTCACCAGCGACAGGGCATGCCCGATGCTGTCGTGGATCTCACGAGCAAGCCGGTTACGTTCGTTCGCCCGGGCGGCGTCGGCCTCCAGACGCTCCAGCCGCTCAGCGTTGGACGGCCCGAGCAAGGCCGGCCCGAGCCGGGCCAGCAGCCGGCCCAGCAGCAGCGCGCCTAGCAACGCCGCCGCCGCTGCCGGGACGGTCCACCAGTCGCCCCCCAGCCCGATCAGCCCGATGACCCCCGCGACCAGGACGGCCCCGGTAAGCAGGTGCAGCAGGAACCATCCCAGCGTCCGCCGGCGCTGCGACCAGCTCAGCGCGGGGCCGGGCGGCCCGTCCCGGAATTGAACGCCCAGCAGCGCCTGAACCGCCGCGCCCTCGATCTGCCGCACCGCCGGGACCATACCCACCATCAGAGGTCCGCCGACGAGAACGACGCCGATCAGTGTCACCGCCCACGACGGGGTCCCGGCCTCCGATATCAGCGAAAGCAGGGTGAAGGCGGCGATGCCCAGGGCCAGGGCCAGCGCCGCGCCGAGGAGGACGAAGACGACTCGCAGGTAGGACTGCGCCGTTAGCAGCAGACCCGACAGCGAACGCGACACATTACTCACCATCCCCAGCCTGCCACGTGGTGACCTGACCGGCGCCGCTCGCGGGCGGTCACCGACCGCCGCGCAGACCGCGGCGGACATGGCGCCGCTTCCAGTAGCTGATCGTCACCGCGCCCAGCAGCGGTCCCCACAACAGCAACGGCGCATACGCGATGACCGCGACCAGGCCCTTCCAGTCACCGAAGCTGAGCACGGAGTCACTCCCGAGCGGGCGGCCATTGACCCGCATCCCGAGCGAGAAACTGGCCGCCACCCAGGTCCACAGCAGCGTCAGCGCGACCGCACCGAGGGCAGCGGGGATGACGGCAGCAAGGACCGGCACTCTGCGCCCGCGCAGTACCGGCATCCATCGCGGCACCACCTCGCCCCAGGTGCAGACCAGTCCGACAGCAGTGAACGCGAGCAGCTCGGAGACGATGGACAGCACGATCACGTACAGCTCAAGTGGCACGCCCGGCACTCCGGACGAGGTGACGCCGGAGCCGATCTGGCCGCGCCCGATCGGCACGTGGAACGTGCACACCGCGATCCGCCACAAGCTGGCCGGGAGCACGGTGTACGGCACGGCGCAGGCGGCGTTCCGGGCCCAGCGGGAAACCCCCGGCACTGGGTGGTGCACCGCCGTCCAGGCGTGGCGAAGACGGCCGGCGGCCCTGACCTCTGTCGTCGTCGTCATGGCTGGTTCCTCCCAGGTCCGCACGCTCGCTGGCGTTCCCACGCTCGCAGCCGCTCCCGGTCCTCCCATCACTCGCGAGAGGGATTCCGGACCCGGACGAGGGAGGGTGACAGCGGCCGGCCGGTAACGAAGTGGCCGGGGTGGATCGCCTCCGCATATGGCGGCATCGGGCAACTCCGAGAGCCACCTAAACATCGGACGATTGGGATGCCAAAGGCTTGTTCTCGGGCCGGCTGCCGGCCTAGCCTGTCCCTTGGCCCACTGGCCCGCCGGGCCTGGGCACAAGGTCAGAGCCGGCCTCAGGAGACGATGTGCTGCGTTCGCCGCTTATTCATCCGCCGCTGCTCGCCGCGCTGGGGGCGGCCGGGCACGGCGCGCGGGTACTGCTCGCCGACGCCAACTACTCACACAGCACCAACGTGTATCCCGGGGCGGCGCTGATCCATCTCAACGTGCGGCCGGGCCTGGTCACTGTGGACCAGGTGCTGGAGCCGGTCATCGACCTGGTCCCGGTCGAATCGGTGTCAGTCATGCAGCCAGACGACGGGAGCACGCCGGACGTGTTCGCCAGGTACCGCGAACTGCTCGGGGACGGCCTGCCGCTGCAGCCGCTGGGCCGGCTGGAGTTCTATGCCACCTGCCGCGAGGCTGACCTCGCGGTGTGCGTGGCGACCGGCGACGACCGCCTCTACGCGAACGTGCTGCTGACCGTCGGCTACCTCACCCCCCGTGAAGGCGTCTGACATGCACCAGGTGCCGTTGGGCAGAACTGGCCTGCGCGTGTCCCAGATGGTCTTCGGCGGGGCGCCTATCGGCGGCCTGTACGCGCCGGTCAGCGAGGAGACGGCGGCGCAGGCGCTGGAGGCGGCGTGGGCGGCGGGCATCAGGGCCTTCGATACCGCGCCGCACTACGGCGTGGGCCTGTCCGAGCGGCGTATCGGCGCCTTCCTGGCCGGCCGCCCGCGGGCGGAGTTCGTGCTGTCCACCAAGGTTGGCCGTCGGCTGGTCGCCGCGCCCGGTGACGTCGAGGGCGCAGACGGCTTCTACGGCACGCCGCAGCTGACCCGGGTGCTCGACTACAGCCGGGACGGCGTGCTCGCCGCGCTGGAGGACAGCCTGGGCCGGCTTCGCACCGACCACGTCAACGTCGCGCTGATCCACGACCCGGACGACCACGCGGAACAGGCCCTGGACGGGGCCTACGCCGCGCTCGACCAGCTCCGCACGGAGAAGGTGATCGGAGCGGTCGGGGTGGGCATGAACCAGGCCGGGCTGCTGCAATGGTTCGTCGAGCGGGCCGACCTCGACTGTGTGCTGGTGGCGGGCCGGTACTCGCTCCTGGACACCTCCGCCGCGGCCGGGCTCCTGCCCGCGTGCCAGCAGCGGGGCGTCGCGGTCCTGGCCGCCGGCGTCTTCAACAGCGGCATTCTCGCCGACCCCCGCCCCGGCGCGACCTACGACTATGCGCCCGCGCCGGACGGCCTGGTCGAGCGGGCCCAGCGGATCCGCGCCGTATGCGCCCGCCACGGCGTGCCGATCGGCGCCGCCGCGCTGCACTTCGTACTGCGGCACCCGGCCGTGACCGCCGTGGTCGCCGGGGCGCGCAGCGCCGCCGAGATCACCGAGGACGCGGGGTGGCTGACGGCCGCGGTGCCCGATGGGCTGTTCCCCGACCTGGCTGACGAGGGGCTGATACCGGACGCGAGCGTGCGGTAAGTCCCGGCGCCAGGCGGGTGCGGCCGGCGCTGCGCGGCGCCTCACAGCACGGACGCGAGCCACTGCTCCACGCCGGCGATATGCACGGTGGCCCAGGACCGGGCCACCTCGGGCTCGTGCGAGGCCAGGGCCTCCAGGATCGCCCGGTGCTCGGCCAGGGTCCGTTCCTTGGTCCCCGCCTGGGTCAGGCCACGCCAGATCCGGGCCCGGGTGGTCGGCCCGGACAGTGTCTCCAGCAGTGAGCACAGCACGGTGTTCCCGGAGCAGGCCGAGATCCGCCGGTGGAACTCCACGTCGTTCGCGACCAGATGGTCGACGTCCGGATCGGGACCGAGGCTGTCCAGCAGCGCGCGGAGTTCCTGGCACTCGGTTTCGGTGATCCGCTCGGCCGCCATCGCCACGGCCGCCGGCTCCAGGATGCGCCGCACGCGCAGGAACTCCAGGACCGTGCCGTCACGGTGGAAGTCGAGGATGAAGCTCAGCGCTTCCAGCAGCAGGTTCGGCTGCAGGCTGGTCACATACGTCCCATCGCCCTGCCGGACGTCCAGGATGTTGACCAGGGACAGCGCCCGCACCGCCTCCCGGAGCGAGCTGCGGGACAGGCCCAGGTCGGCAGCCAGATCCGCCTCACGTGGCAGCCGGTCGCCGGCCTGGAGCGCCCCGGAGGTGATCATGGCCTTGACCTTCTCGATCGCCTCGTCGGTTACCGCCAACGGGCCCACCTCCGATGCCGCACAGCTGCCCGCCACTCATCCGGCCTGCAGAGATCCGACGTTTCCTCCGAAGTATCGCATATGCGGGAGACCAGGACTGGCCGGCCGCTGCTGCAGACGGGGAACCTCACGGCGGTCGCGGCCATCGCACCCCGGCCGGCCCCCGCACCCTGGGCCGGGTCCGGGCACCAGCCGGGGACTCACCCGGACGTGACCTCAGCCCGTTCGCTCGAACAGGCTAGACATCGGACTAGTACGGGTGCCGCGCCTGCCTGCGTGAACGGCCTGCTGGAACCTTGCTGACAAGGTACTACGTCCCTGTTAGGCGAATTCACGCTCTTCACCCGGAGACGTTGACTGTCCCTTCCGGGGGCCGTACGGTTCATTCATCCGACGTCTCGGCGCCGGACTCCCAGTCCAGTGAGTCGTGGGGGTGCACGAGGATGAACAGCGACACCCCGCCGCGGTTCCCCCGGCGGACGATCCATCTCGACTTCCATACCGGTCCCGCGGTCCCGGACGTCGGGGCCGAGTTCGACCCGGAGCAGTTCGCCCAGACCTTCGCCGCGGCCCACGTCGACAGCGTGACCGTCTTCGCGAAGTGCCATCACGGGCACCTCTACTATCCGACGGACCGGCCGGAACGGCACCCGAACCTGCGCCCCGGGCTGGACCTGCTCGGCGACCAGATCGAGGCCCTGCACTCCCGCGGCATCCGGGCGCCCATCTACCTGAGCGTCCAGGTGGACGAGTACGCCGCCAACACCCATCCCGAGTGGATCGCCCGCACCGAGGACTTGCGGCAGGTCAAGCGGGCCGCTTCGGCGTTCGAGGCCGGCTGGCAGATCCTCGACATGTCGAGTCCGTACCAGGACTACGTCGCCGAGCAACTCGCGGAAGTGCTGCGCCGGTTCGCGCCGGTAGACGGGATGTTCCTGGACATGTGCTGGGACCAGCCCAGCACCACCAAGTGGGCGGTGGACGGCGCGCGCCAGGCCGGGCTCGACCCCCGCGACCCCGACGACCGCGACCGGTACGCGCGGCAGGTCGCGCATACCTACATGAGCCGCTACCGGGACATGGTCGAGGCCGCGCTCGCCCCGGACTCCCCCATGGGCGTGTGGTTCAACAGCCGGCCCCGGACGAACCTGCAGGAGGAGAAGAAATACCTCCGGCACGTCGAGATCGAGGCGCTGCCCACCGGCGGCTGGGGCTACAGCTACCTGCCGTACGTGGCGCGATTCACCCGGCCGCTGGGCCTGCCTGGCGTCGCCCAGACCGGCCGGTTCCACCGGAGCTGGGGAGACAACGGCGGGCTCAAGCCAGCGGCCGCGCTGAAGTACGAGTGCTGCCAGATGCTCAGCCACGGGCTGAGCGGCGGCGTGGGTGACCTGCTGCACCCGAGCGGGCGGACCAACGAGGAGACCTACCGGCTCGTCGGCGGTGTGTACGCCCATATCGAGGCCTGCGAGCCATTCGTCGAAGGCAGCCAGCACCTGGCCGAGGTGGCGGTGGTGGTCGACCCCTCGCTGGGCGACAGTCCCGGGCCGGCGGGAATCGGGACCGTCCGGGCCCTGCAGCAGCTACGCCAGCAGTTCGACGTCGTGCCGCCCGACGCTGACCTCAGCGGTTACCGCGTGGTCATGCTCCCGGAGACCACCCGGGCCGACGGCCGGCTCCGCAGTTCGCTGCGGAGCTTCCTGGCGGCGGGGGGAGGCCTGATCGTCTCGGGCCCGGCCGCGCTCGACGACGACGGCCAGCCCGTCCTCGAGGAACTCGGGATCGACGTCCACGGGCCCGCACCGTACAGCCACGTGTTTCTCCGGCCCTTCGGGGAGCTGGCGGCGGTCACCGCTCCCTTCGACACCGTGATGTACGAACGCGGTTTCCGGATGACGCCACGCCCCGGCGCGCAAGCCCTGTGCGGCGTGGTGGAACCGTACTTCGAGCGCACGTACGAGCACTTCAGCGGTCACTCGTACACGCCTGCCCGCGGGCTGTCGGAGTACGCGGCGGTCGTCCAGAACGGCCGGGTGATCACCTGGGCGGTGCCCGTACTGCAGGCGTTCGGCCAGCACGCCAACGTCCCCTACCGCGAACTCCTCGGCGGCTGCCTCGACCGGCTGCTCCCCACGCCGCTGCTGCGGACCGGCGGACCGGCTCATCTCGAGACCGCGGTCGTCAGCGGGAACGGCACCATGGTGGTCCATCTGCTCAGCTTCCTGCCCTCGCGGCAGGCCGAGGACCTGGACCTGGTCCACGACCCGTTTCCGCTGCTCGACGTCCCGGTGTCGCTACGCACCGGAAAGCCGCCTCGTTCGGCCGTGCTCCAGCCGTCCGGCCAGGAACTGGAACTGCACTACGAGGACGGCTACGCCTCCACCCGGGTGACGGTGAGTGACGGCCACGCGATGGTGGTCTTCACCTACTGACCGTCCATAGGTCTGATGACTAGGCGTTACGTGAGCACGGTCGTATTCGTAGCCGTCACGCTGAGCGCCGCCTCATGGCCGTCGGTATCGGCTGTTTAGCCAGTTAGTAACGGTAGTTTAACGAATCAATAGCATCGTATGACCGCAGGGTTGACGGCGAATCCTTCCGTCGTTACCGTTCATGTCATCCGATGTTTGGCCCCATATCGGATGACATTGGGGGTAGGTTGTGTCCCAGCACCGCGAGCACAACGACCATCAGCTCAGCGACCGTGAACGCAGCGAGCGTGAACGCGGCGGTCGTGCCGAACGGCTGTGGTGGATGCGCGAGGCGCGGTTCGGCCTGTTCGTGCACTGGGGGCTGTACTCCGTCGCCGCTCGCCACGAGTGGGTGAAGCAGCGTGAGCGCCTGGACGACGCGGCCTACCAGCGCTACTTCGAGCACTTCGACCCCGACCTCTATGACCCGCGCCGATGGGCCCGGCTGGCCAGGCAGGCGGGCATGCGCTACGCGGTCCTGACCACCAAGCACCACGAGGGCTTCTGCCTCTGGGACTCGGCGCTGACCGACTACAAGGCGACCAACACGCCGGCCGGGCGGGACCTGGTGCGGCCGTGGGTCGAGGCGTTCCGGGCCGAGGGCTTGAAGATCGGCTTCTACCACTCACTGCTGGACTGGCATCACCCTGAGTTCCCGATCGACGGCCTGCACCCGCAGCGTGACGACGAGCAGGCCCAGGCCGCCGCCAAGGGACGTGACGTCAGCAGATACGCGGACTACCTGCACGGCCAGGTGCGTGAACTACTCACCGGCTACGGGCCGGTGGACTACCTGTTCTTCGACTTTTCCTACCCCGGCCGGACCTGGGGCGGGAAAGGCCGTGCTGACTGGCGTTCGGATGAACTGCTGGACCTGATCCGGTCCCTGCAGCCGGACGTGGTCGTGAACGACCGTCTCGACCTCGAGGGTGACGTGGTGACCCCCGAGCAATACCAGCCGACCAGCTCGCTGGCTGATGACGGGCGGCTGTGGGAAGCCTGCCAGACCCTCAACGGCAGCTGGGGCTACGACCGCGACAACCTCGACTGGAAGACCCCGGACCAGCTGATCCGGATGCTGGTGGACGGGGTGTCGAAGGACGGCAACCTGCTGCTGAACGTGGGCCCGACCGGCCGCGGGGAGTTCGAGCCCCGCGCGGTGGGCACGCTGGACGCCATCGGCCGCTGGATGGACCAGCACGCGCGGTCGGTGTACGGGGCGGGGCCGGCCACCTACGTCCCGCCTCCTGACACCCGCTACACCCAGCGGGGCGACCGCTTGTACCTGCACCTGTTCGCCTGGCCCTTCCGCCACGTCCACCTGCAGGGCCTGGGGGGACGGGTCCAGTTCGCACAGTTCCTGCACGACGGATCAGAGATCCCCGCCGAGGTCATCGACCCGGGCGCGCAGGCGCAGAACACCACCATGAGCGGGCTGGGCCCCGACGTGCTCACCCTTACCCTGCCGGTCCGCCAGCCGGACGTGGCCGTTCCGGTGGTCGAGTTGTTCCTGGAGCCGCAGCAGTGAAGAGCCAGCGCCACACCGGGGTTCCTGCTGAGGAGAGGGCTGCATGAGCCGGGTCCTCCGCTTCGACACCTACGACGTCCGCTTCCCGACATCGGCGCAGCTGGACGGGTCCGACGCGATGAATCCCAGCCCGGACTACTCCGCCGCCTACCTCGTCATCAGGACCGGCGAGCCGGATCCCGGCAGCGGCGAGCCGCTGGCTGGCCACTCCTACGTGTTCACGATCGGCCAGGGCAACGAGATCCAGATCGCCGCGATCCGCGCCCTCGAGCCGTTCCTGGTCGGGCGGGACGTGGATGAGATCGTCGGCGACCTGGGCGGCCTGTACCGGAGGCTGGTCTCCATCAGCCCGCTGCGCTGGCTGGGACCCGAGTGCGGCGTCGTGCACATGGCAGTCGGCGCCGTGGTGAACGCCTGCTGGGACCTGGCCGCGCGGCGGGCCGGGAAGCCGCTGTGGCTGCTGCTGGCGGACCTTTCCCCGGAGGAGATCGTCGGGCTTGTCGACTTCCGGTACCTCACCGACGCCCTCACGCCCGACGAGGCGCTGCAGTTGCTGGCGGCGGGGAAGGCCGGCCGGGCGGAGCGGGCCGAGGCGCTGCAGCGGGACGGCTACCCGGCCTACTCCACGACACCCGGCTGGCTCGGCTACTCCGACGACCGGCTCGTGGCGCTCTGCGCGCAGGCGGTAGACGAGGGCTTCACCCAGGTGAAGCTCAAGGTGGGCGCCCGGCTCGCCGACGACAAGCGGCGCTTCGCCCTGGCGCGGGCGACGGTGGGCGAGAAGATCGGCATCGCCATCGACGCCAACCAGGTCTGGGACGTGCCGACCGCCATTTCCTGGGTGCGCGAGCTCGCTGAGCTGCACCCGGCCTGGGTCGAGGAGCCGACCAGCCCGTGGGACGTCCTCGGCACCGCCGCAATCAGGAAGGGCGTGCGCCCGGTCCGGGTGGCGACCGGCGAGCACACCGCTAACCGGGTGCTCTTCAAGCAGCTGCTCCAGGCCGGGGCCATCGATGTCATGCAGATCGACGCGTGCCGGGTGGCCGGGGTCAACGAGAACCTGGCCAACCTGCTGCTCGCCGCCAAGTTCGGCGTGCCGGTCTGCCCGCACGCCGGCGGCGTCGGGCTGTGCGAGCTCGTCCAGCACCTGGCGATGTTCGACTACGTCGCGGTAACCGGGACGAGGGACGGCCGGATGATCGAGTGGATCGACCACCTGCACGAGCATTTCGTGAACCCCGCTGTGGTCACCGCCGGCCACTACGAGGCCCCCACGGCCCCCGGAGCTTCCACCCAGCTGCGGCCCGAGTCCGTGACCGAGTTCTCGTATCCCATGGGACCGGCCTGGCAGGCCGCTATGGGCACCTCTGGGCACCCCGAGCCCATCACGCACGGAGCCGGCCCGCATCGAGCGTCCGGCATGGAGGGACGTCCGCCAGCAACGTAGACAGAAAGAAAGGGCAACGAAGCCATGACCAACCTGTTCAAGCTCAATCCAGCCGGGCACGGTGACAGCGGCCGGAGATCTCACCGGCTCCGGGGGAAACCCCTCGCTGCCACCTGTGCCGTGCTCGGCCTGGTAGCGCTGACCGCCGCCGCCTGCGGCAACAACGGCGGCTCGTCCAGCTCGGCCGGCGGGAAGACCACGCTCACCGAAATCGACGACTATCCGGCGGGCCTGCCCCAGTACGCCGCCTACCAGTGGCTGTTCAACACCTATGAGAAGACCCACCCGAACGTGAAGATCCAGCGCCAGAGCGTGTCCGGTACCACGTTCCTGGCCAAGCTGCTGTCAGAGGCCCAGACCCACACGCTCCCCGACCTCGCGGTCCCCGACAATCCGGACCTGCCCAACCTTGAGGCCACGGGGCAGCTGACCAGCCTTACCCCGTACCTGAACAAGTGGGGCAAGTGGAGCAGCTACCTGCCGGGCGTGCGGGCCGTCGCCACCAGCAAGGGCCAGGCCTACGGCGTCCTGATCGGCACCAACGCCCTGGGCTTCTACTACAACAAGAAGATCTTCGCGGAAGCCGGGATCAAGACGCCCCCAGCGACCTGGGCCGAGATGATCAGTGACAGCAAGACGATCGTGAGCAAGGTCCACGGCCTGACCTACGGCGCCGTCGGGTTCGGCGGCGACTGTGGCGGGAACTGGCAGCTCCTGCCCTACGTCTACCAGCAGGGCCTGAACGTCAATCAGCTGACCGCCCCGGGAACGGTCGCCGCAGTCAACTTCTGGGGCACGCTGCTGAAGGACGGACTGGCCAACAAGGAAGTCATCACCCAGTGCCAGTCAACGAACATCCCGCAGCTCATTCAGGGGAAGCTGGCCATGGCCGAGGACGGGCCCTGGGACCTGCCCACCTTCGCCGCGGCTCACTTCACCGACTGGGGCGCGTTCTCCATTCCCCTGTCCAGCGCGAGCGACCACCTGTCGGTGCCGCTCGGCGGTGAGGTGTGGACGGTCCCCAAGACCGACTCCGCGACTGAGCAGGCCGCGTGGAACTTCATCCAGTGGAGCCAGACTCCGAGCATCCTGCTGCAGTTCGACGCCAAGCTGGGTTACTTCTCGGTCCGCCCGTCGCTGTGGCCGGCTGAGGAGAAGGCCAACCCCGCTATCACCCCGTTCATCAACGAACTGAAGTACGCCGTGGGCCGGACCACCACCCTGGGCGCGAACTTCGCGACGTACTCCACCGACCTCAACACCGCGCTGATCCAGGTGCTTGAGGGCCAGAAGACCGCGCCGGACGCGCTCAAGGAGGCAGCGGCGGCTGCTAAGTCATCAATCGGCGGATCCGGCGGCTGATCAATGGCACGTCAGCTAGCGCAAAACGAGCCGGTGGCCTCCGGGGGCAAGCGCCCGGAGGCCACCCATCGGCCGGGTGCCCGGCCTGCGGGCCGGGCGCTGCGGCCCGGCCGCGGCCGGCGGTCCGGCCTGCGAGCGACCCGGGCCTGGCCGTACCTGGTTCCGGTCGTTCTGTGGATCGTCCTCATGTTCGGGTACCCGGTCTTCGAGACCGTCCGGATGGCGCTGTCCTACGTCAACGGCACGAACTTCACCACGGGCGGTTGGAAGTTCGCCGGGCTGGCGAACTTCCGCGCGCTGCCGTCGTTGCAGGGCTGGCACCTGATGCTGCGCAACACCCTGATCTTCCTGGTGGCCTCGATCGTGCCGCAGTTCATCATCGGCGGGCTGCTCGCGGTGGCGCTCACCGAGAAGTCGCGTTTCCGGCGGTGGGGCCGTTCCGTCGTCCTGCTCCCCTGGCTGTTCCCCCAGGTGGCCGTGGCGACCGTCTTCCTGTGGATGTTCGCCTCACCCGCGGGCCTGTTCGACTCGCTCTATAAGAGCCTGGGCCTGGGGCACACCGTCCCGTATTTCCTGCAGACGTCCAATGACGCGCTCATCGTCGTCATCCTGCTCAACATATGGATCGGCATACCGTTCAACTACCTGGTGATCCAGAGTGGCCTGCAGGGCATCCCGACGAACCTGCACGAGGCGGCGCTCATCGACGGGGCCGGGTGGTGGAAAGAACTGACCCGGATCACCATCCCGTTGCTGCGGGAAACCCTGCTCACGGTGCTCCTGCTCGGGATCATGGGCACACTGAACGTCTTCGGGTTCGTCTGGATCCTGACCCAGGGCGGCCCGGCGGACGCGACGATGCTCCCGGGCCTGCTCGCCTACACCCAGGCGTTCGTCGACTTCAACTACGGGCAAGGCGCCGCGGTCATCCTCGGCGTGGTGGTGATCCTGCTCGCCATTGCCGGGATGTTCCTGCTCGTCACCCGGTCCAAATCGCGCGATGAGCGGGCCCCCCGCGCGCGGCCCGCGCTCGAGAAGACGCAGGAGGCCAGCGCATGATTACTCATGCCCAGCGGCCGGGACTGGCCAGCGCGCCCGCGCCGGTGCGATGGTTCGCCGCACTCCGCCGTCTCCTCGGCCGGGTGGGCCTGCTGGTCACCCTGTTCTGCCTGCTGTTTCCCATCTACTGGCTCGTGCAGTCGTCGCTGAGCACCCAGCTCGAGCTCTTCCACACGCCGGCCTACTTCTTCCCGCCGCATCCGACCCTGGCCGGGCTGCGCGGGGCGTGGAATGTCGTCGGCCCCGACCTGTGGCATTCGGTCATCATCTCGGTGGGGACCGTCATCCTGAGCCTGTTCCTGGCGATCACAGCCGGCTACGGGCTGCTCCTGGCCCGGACCCGGAAAACGGCCACCCTCGTCCGGCTGCTGGTCCTGTTCGGGCTGGTCTTCCCGACGATCACCTTTGTCATCCCGCTGGACAAGCTCCTGTACACCCTGGGCTTGCTGAACACCTATCAGGGCCTGATCCTGGCTGATTCTCTCTACGCGGTTCCCCTCGGTGTCCTCATCATCTACACCTACATGCTGTCGATCCCGCACGAGCTCATCGAGTCCGCCCGGGTCGATGGCGCATCATCGCTCAAGGTGCTCTGGTCGGTCGTCATCCCGGTGGCCAAGCCCGCGGTGGCTACCGCGGCGATCTTCGCCTTCCTCGCAGCGTGGGGCGACTTCCTGTTCGCCGAGACGTTCGCCGGCAGCCCCTCGGTCCTGCCGGCCAGCATCGGCATCTACAACCTGATCGGCACCTCGACGACGGTCGTGAGCTGGCCCGAGGTCATGGCCGGGAGCCTGATTCTGGGCGTTCCCGCGCTGCTGGCCGTGGCCTTTGCCCAGCGGTACGTCCGGGCCGGGATAAGCACCGGCGCCCTCAAGGGCTGAGGACGGCCACCACAGCACAGACGCACGCGATAAGGGCTGGTGATGAAGGCACTTGTGATGAAAGCGGCGGGCTCCGCCGCCGTGACCGAGGTCGGCGACCCGGTAGCAGGTGACTACGACGCGGCCGTGGAGATGGTCGTGTGCGGCATCTGCAACAGCACCGACCGGATGCTGCGCACCGGGACCTTCGCCCCGGGCGTGAGCTACCCGAGCATCCTCGGGCACGAAAGCGTCGGCCGGATCACCGCCGTGGGACGCCAGGTGCGCTACCTGCAACCGGGCCAGCTGGTCACCCGGTGCAGCGCGTACGGCTGGGACGACCCGCCCATCCGGATGTACTGGGGCGGGCTTGCGGAGCGAGGAGTGGTGCGGGACACGCGCGCCTGGCAGGAGGATCATCCAGGCGAGAGCTCCGCCGACAACTTTCCGCACGTGGTGTTCGACGCCGGGCACTCGCCCGAGGACATCGCCCTGGCGATCAGCCTGTCCGAGACGTGGAGTATCGCGGCTGAGGCCGGCGGCATGGTCGGCGACGTGGTCGGGGTCAGCGGCACCGGCATCGCCGGGCTGTCGCTGGTCAGCTTCGCGCGCCTGCTCGGCGCGCAGACCGTCGTCTGCGTCGGGCGCCGGAAGGAGCGCCTGCAGCGCGCCCTCGACCTCGGGGCCACCCATACCGCCATGGCCGGCCCCGAGGCGGACTCCCTGTTCCGCGAGCTCGGCGGCGCCCATGCGGTATTCGAGGCGTCGGGCAAGGCCCCGGCCGTGGACGCCGCGTACCGCTGGGTGCGGCCCGGCGGGCGCCTCATCATCTACAGCGCCCCCGACGAGCCTGTCCCGCTGGACGTCATGTCCGCCCCCCGGGAGGCGTCACTCGTCGTGGCCCGGCCCCGCGAGGGCGCCGTGCTGCGAAGCGTGGTGAACCTCGTCGAGTCCGGCGCACTGCCCCGGGAGTTCTTCCTCTCCGGAACGTATCCCTTCCACCGGATCAACGACGCGTTCGCGGCGATCGACGACGGCTCGGTGGTCAAGGCACTCGTCAGCTTCGGCGCTTCGTAGCGGCAAAGCGCTTCGTAGCGGCAAAGACAGCACAGGGAAAGGAAGTGTGTCCGGGTGGGAAACTCTGACGGTCTGAGCGGGACGGCGCTGGTCGCCGAACCCGAAGGGGCTTTCCGGATGGCCGAGGTCGTCACCTCCCCGATCGGCCAGGACGACATCGGGATCCAGGCTCTGTGGTCCGGCGTGAGCATCGGGACCGAGTTCGCCGTCCTCACCGGGAAGCTGGACTGGGGGGCGTTTCCCATCGTGACGGGCTATATGGCTACCGGCAAGGTAGTGGCGGCGGGGGCGAACGTTAAGGACTTCGCCGTGGGCGACACCGTCTACTACCGGCAGAACGCCTCCCTGCGGCTCCGCGAGTCGGGCACGGCTCTCAACTGCCGTTCCGGCACCCACGCGTCGGTGGCGGTACTCAACCCGTCCGGGACGCACGGCGCCGAGCTGGTGCCCAGGGAAGTGGAACCCGAGACAGCCAGCCTCTTCGTCATGCCATCCGTCGGGCTGTACGGGGTTGACCTGGCCGGGGTCGGTGTCGGCGCCTCGGTCGTCGTGATCGGGCTGGGCATGATCGGCCTTGGTGTGGTCAGCGCGGCCGTACGGCGCGGCGCGGTCGTGGTCGGCATCGACCCGAGAAGCGAGTGCCGCTCGCTGGCCTCACGGTTCGGGGCCACCGCAACGCTGGCGCCGGAACCAGACCTGACCTTCGACCAGGTGGCGGACCTGGTGCCAGGCGTCAGTGACAGCAATGGCGCGGACTTCGTCTTTGAGTCGACCGGGCGGCACGACTGCGTCGATATGGGTATCCGGCTGTGCCGGCCCTTTGGCTGTTTCGTCTGGCAGGGAAACTACGGAGACGGGCAGGTCTCCTTCGAGTTCCTGGAGGCGCATCACCGGCGGCTGCGGATGGTCTTCCCGTGTGACGACGGTTACCGCCCCTACCGGAAGGCGTCGCTGGCGGCAGTGGCCCTGGGCGCCATGCCCTGGGGCGAGGTCATCACGCACAGAATCTCCTACGAGGAGATGCCCGCGTTCTACAGCGACATCTACCACGGCAAGGCGGGGAGCGTCATCGGCGCCACCGTCAACTGGGAAGCGGCTCGCTGACGAATTCCTGACCGCCGTCAGCCGCGCAGCGTCCTCGTCCAGATCATCCCCGGGGGCGGGTCCTTGACCGCGCACTGACCCGCCGGCGCAACCCGGCGAAACGCCCGGCTGCGCCGTGCGGCCATGACCGGTCACCTGGGGGCTGGGAACCGCGAACAGAGGGTGTGCCGCGCAGCAGGTCCACGAGAGAGGCGGCGACCTCGCCCGCGGGTCCGGCCACCATCCGGAGTGCCGGTGTATGGGCGGCGGCGTGGGCTCGCTGTCCCGGGCGAGGACCACCGGATCCCAGCACAGCTGGTCGAGGTGCTGGTTCAGGTTCTGCTGGGCCCGTGAGGGTGGAGGCGGGGAGAATATCCATGATCCGATGTAGTCGCTGCGGCGGACAGCGTTCCGCCAGTACTCATGGCCGTCATGGCTGAGCAGGCTGCGGAGTTGTTCCAGATGACGCTGGCCGAAATAGGAGGGGAACGCCCGCCCGTAGAGCCGGCGGGCCGGGCAGGCCAGCGTGAGCAGGGCGAAGCCAGGCTTGCTCAGCACCTGTGGTGGTAGCTGCGCGGCGACCGCGGGAGCGATGATCGAGCCCTGGCTGTAGCCGGTCAGCAGAACCGGGCCGGATCGCACCGTAAGCCGGTACTGGCCAGCCAGTTCCTGCTGACCGGGAAAGCCCTGGCCGTGGCCCATCAGCAGCAGCACCCGGTCCACGACCTCAGGTATCGCGCGCTCGCCGTAGCACGGCGGGGCGAACGGGTGCGCGGCCCGCGGCCAGAACGTCGCCACGTCCCACAGCGCACCGATGGTCTTGCGCTTGGACGGGTCCGAATAGGCCGAGCGCAGCAGGCCGACCAGCCACGCCGCCAGCGCCACGGTGACGAGGCTGACAATGGAGGCGATCTCGTGCAGGAAGCCCACGGTGGTGGCCAGACGCTCCGCCCGGGCCGCCATGACCAGCGTCGTGGTCTCGACGGCCAGCAGCACGATCAGGCCCCCGCCCACCAGCCACGCCACCGCGACGGCGGCGTCGTCGGCTAGCAGCCCCACGGCCCAGGCCTTCGCGACCTTCCTGCTGTTTCCGGGGGCGGCGTCAGCGGCCTGGTCTCCGTAGTCGCCTGCCACGAGCGGGAAGCCGGCGCGGCCGCTGAAGAGCTTCCAGTTCTTGCGGTACCGCAGATAGAGGGTGGGGCCCGCCACCAGGGCACCGGCCAGCGCGCCTAGCTGCGGCCGCCCCGAATGCGTACAGCGGCCAGGGCACGTACAGCGAGTTGCCCGGTGCCGGTGGCAGCACGAGCCTGCCCGGCACCGCCGTGCCCAGCAAGCCGGCCACCCCCAGGTTGATGGCGGCGGACAGCAGCCCGCCGAGCAGGAACGCCAGCAGCGCGATCAAGGTGGCGAGGTGCCCGCCGAAGTAGGGCCGGAACCCGTCACCAGGCACCGGCGCGCGGTGCGCCAGCAGAGCGACGACGAGCGCGAAGACCAGGAGCAGCGCCAGTTGCGCGACAAGCAGCGAGAGGAGGAATCCGCTCGCGCCCGGAAACATCTGGTGCTGCGGATCAGTGCTGTGGTCGGTCCAGCCGCTTACCGCCGCGGCGCCCACGATGGCGACGCCGCCAGCGGTGAGCAAGACCCAGCACCACCAGCCGATCGGCGCGTCATGCTCCGGACCTCCGCTGGCCACGGTGACCTTGTGCCGGTCGGATAGCGGCGAAGCGATGACCACGATCGCCACGGCGAGGACAGCCGCCGCGAAGACCAGTGCCGTTCGCTGCGCCCAGACCGGGTGGCTGGCCGGGCGCGCGACCAGGAGCGCGGCGGCGGCCAGCGCCGCGGCCGCATGGATGGCCCGCTGGCGGCGCACCAGCAGCGAGCCCTTCCAGAACCCGGGCTCAGCCAGCCGCCAGTCCCCAGCCGGCGGGCGGCTCCCATTGCTGGTCCGCGCCTCATATCGCTGGGCCGTGACCGTGCTTATCACCCACAGCAGGCCCACCACCGCGCCGACCGACAGCAAGGCAATGGCCACTCGCCAGCCTGGGGGACGATCCGCGTACCAGCTCATCCATTGGGGCAGCGCACCGGAATGGCCGGCCGCCTGCCAGGCCACGGTGCTCACGGTCAACGTCGCGATCGCGCTGATGAACTGAACGGTCGCCGCGAGCGCCAGCAAGCGCAGGACCGCATGCGCCACCTGGTGACCCCAACCCCAGCCTGGCGGTTCAGTTTCCGTTTCCTTTCCCGGTTCCGGCTGGGGCTCGGCAGGCAGCATGAAATGGGCCAGGTTGTACATCATGAACGGGGCCAGCAGCAGCCACGACGCCGAGGCCAGCGGCTGCTCGGTCAGCCCTCCCCACGAATACGCTTCCAGATTCCAGCCCACGCTGGGCCGGCCCCCGCCACCCGGATTCCACCGCCGGTAAAACCCCGTGATGGTGTCGCCGGCCACCTGCAGCGCCGTCGGGTGCTCCAGCATCGTCGGGCCATCCGACCCCGACACCCCGTGAATACGTAGCTCGGTGACCCGCTCACCGGTGTGGGCGGAGTCAAACAGCGCTCCCGCCCGCGCCGCCTTGGCCGGACTTGTCTGATCTGCTGGCGCGAAGGCCCAGGCCGCGGTGTCCAGCCCGAGAACCACAGCATCGCTGGCCCTATCCTCGGCCATTGTCCCCCCACCCGCGCATAGGTACCGCCGGGCAAAATAGCGCATTAAGGCTGCCCAATCGCAGCTTGATAGCAGTGTCTACGCTGTAGTCCGCTCTGGCTATCCATTCCGCGATGATCGGTGCAGGTTCTGTCAGGCGCCGGGGGCGTGCTGGCGATCGACCTCATAGTGCAACGAGACGATGCCGTCTGTCGTGACACGTGCGTCCAGCAGCCGTAGCCGGGTCGGCAGCTGGCCCGGAAGAAGGGGAACGCCGTCGAAGGTGGTTGGCGTTCCGAGCCCGCCGACCAGAGACGGCAACAGCGTCAGGTGAAGCTCGTCAACGAGCCCGGAACGCAGCAACGCGCCGTTGAGGCCGCCGCCGGCTTCCGAGACGACACACGTCGCTCCGAGCTGATCCTTCATCGCGCGCAGGGCCTCGCCCAGGTCGACCGGCCCGTCGCCGGCGACGAGGTAGGGGACGTCCTCGCTGCGCAGGTAGGCCAAGTACGGCGCCGGTGACGCGCGCGACACGATGACCAGCAACCGTCGGCCCGCGTCCTCCTTGGATGCCCATCTGATCCGGCCGCGGCCGTTGACGACCGCGAACCACCGGGAGTCGGTCCCGGCGGGCAGGAAGTCGTCATAGAGCGTCGCGACGGCGCCGCTGGGCGCGGGCAGGCCCGTGACCGGCCCGTCCGTATCCGCCACGAACGTCCGCTTCCCTCCAGAACTACCTGCGGCGCGTACCGCCGCTCGATCTCCGCGCGGCGTGCTGCGAACACCCCGTCTGCGCCGGCGGGATGAATGGAGTCCCACATTTTTCCTGCGGCTTCGTCCAGCAGCCGGCTAGCGCGGTTGAGCGTCACCCGCCCGTCAGCCGAGGCAGTCACCGACACCAGCAGCCGGGGCCGGGCCGAGGGGACCATCACCGGCGTTCAGCTTCCGTCGAGGAACGGTGTGATCAGAGCGAGCAGTTCGCCGGGCCGCCGGGTGAGCCCGACGTGGGTGGTCCCGGGGAGTACCGCCAGTTGCGCGTCCGGCAGGAGTTCGAACATCTCCACCACGTCAGGCAGCGGTGAGAAGTCGCGGTCGCCGAACATCAGCAGGGTCGGTGTCCGCAGTGATCGCAGCTCGTCGGTCCACCCTGGGAACGCGTGCACCATGGCCGAGTTCTTGGCCGCGAACTCGTCGAAGTGCGCGGGGTCGGGAGCGACCGCGTCGTAGGCGTCACGCATCGCCTGGAAGTCAGCCGGCGTCGGCATCCGGTCGTCGTCCAGTGGCACGCTCTCCCGGCCCGGCGGGCGATGGGCGTCCGCCGAGGCGACGATTAGCTTGCCGACCCGGGAGGGTGCGCCGAGCGCGACCGCGTACGCGACCAGACCGCCGAGGCTGAACCCGAAGAGATCGGCCTCGGCGATCCCCAGCTGGTCCAGCAGCGCGACGACGTCACCGGCCAGCGCCTCGATCGTCATCGGGCGGCTGGTGTCGGCGGTGTGCCCGTGGCCCTGAAGCTCCACCGCGATCACCTGCCTGCTCGCCGCGAGAGGTTCGAGCAACGGCCCGAAATTGAGGTCGATGGTCATCAGCCCGCCGTGGAGCAGCACGAGTGGCCTGCCACGGCCGTGGACCTCGTAGTAGAGCTGCAGGCCGTTCACCGGTGCGTAGGTCATGCCGGTATGACGATTCGCGGCTCGGATACTCACCTATTCAGCATGCAGGGCGGTGGTGGTCCTGGATAGGGCGGCCCAGGTGGCGGGGCCGAGCGCGCCGATGACGGCGATGGCCAGGCCGGCCAGGGCGAGGAGGGTGAGCCCGCCGGGGGTGTAGACGTGCAGCACGTTGCCCGGGACGGTACTGAAGGCTTGCGGCAGCACGGACTGGTCGCTGGCCAGGTCGTGGATGACCGTGTTGTGCAGGGCGATCCCGGCGGGCAGGGCGATGAGCGCGGCGGCGATGGCGGGCGTGATGGCCCAGCAGGTGACCATGGCGATGGTCTGCCGGGGGGTCATGCCGACCGCCTTGTAGACGCCGAGGTCGTGGACGCGTTCGCGGGTGAGCATCAGGGTCGCGTTGAGCACGCCGAGCCCGGCCAGCACGGCGACCAGGACCGTGAGCAACTGGATGAGGGAGGTGTCGATGTCACCGTAGAGGCCGACGCTGCCGCTCTGTCCTGGGGTGACGTTGTCCACGAGATAGCCATGGCCCAGGGCGTTGCCCAGCGCCGCCGCGTAGGCCGGTGGTTTGACGCCGGGCTTCAGCGCCACGATGTACTGGTTGATGGCCAGTCCGGCGGCGCCGTGCAGCGTTGCCCAGCCAGTGAGCAGGGCTCCCAGGCCGGGGCCCGGGGCATAGACCGTGCCGGTGATCTTGGTGGCGGCTGTCTTGCCGCCCACGGTGATGTGGATGGCCTGGCCCGCGGTCAGGCCGGCGGTGGCGGGGTAGGCGGTGTTGACGATCACCTGGCCCGGGCCGGTGTACCAGTGGCCGCTGGTGAGGTCCCAGCCGAGCCGGGCGGCGTCGCCCTGAAAGGCGGTGATGGGCACATGCTGGCCCAGCCCGGGCACGCTGGCGGCCCAGGAGTGGCTGCTGGCTCCCGAGGAAGGCGGGGTGGTGGCCATGGCCGCGTAGCTGGCCGTGCCGGGCTGGTGCGCCAGCGCGGTGGCCACGGTCTGCTGCTGGCTGGGGGTGAACGTCTGTTGGGTTCCCGGCCGGCCGGCCGAGATCACCACCGCGTGCTGCCACAGGTCGCCGCCCTGGCTGAGTCTGGCGAGCGAGATACCCAGGCCGGTGGCGAGGACCACGGCGGTCAGCCCGAAGGTGATGGTGGCCAGGGTGACGGCGGAGCGGGCGGGGCGAGCCAGCGGGGCAGCCAGCCCGGCGGTCACCGGCCGGGGCAATGGCAGTCTGCCGAGCAGCCGGTGGGCGCCGTAGCCACGGCCGGCCGGGGGGCCTGCCCGGCGGTGATCGCCTGAACGGCCTGCAGCCGCCCGGCGCGCAGCGCGGGCACGGCCGCCGCTACGCCGGTCAGCGCCAGCATTCCCAGCGGGACGCAGATGTTGATCCACAGCGGGACGGTCACGTCGAGGTGGAACAGCGAGTTGCCCCCGTTGATCAGCGGCAGTACCCGCCAGTCGCCCAGCACGGTGCCCGCCACCGCGCCGGCCAGGGCGGGCAGGCCGATCTGGGCCAGATACGTGACGGTGACCTGGGCCGGGGTGAAGCCGATGGATTTGAGCACGCCGATCCGCCGGTAGCTGGCCACCACCGCGGCGGCGACCACGCTGGTGGTGATCAGCACGGCCAGCACCAGGCCGATGACCGCGAACGCGACCACGAACGGCGTGTTGATTCCCTGCGAGGCGGCGATCAGGCTGTCCGGGGACAGCCAGGACACCCAGCTGTCCACCGCCCCGGCCGGCATCGCGGCCTTGAGGGTGGCCAGGTCCGCGCGGACCTGGGCGGCGGTGCCGGCGCTGGCGAAGGTGTAGAGCATCTGCTGCTGGGCGGGCGCGCTCGCCGGGCGCAGCGCGGCCACCTGGCTGGGGGCCACCCAGGCCGCCTCGTCCAGTGCGATCGACGAGGTGAACCCGACCACCGTCAGTTTCGGCCGGCCCGGCGCGCTGGCCACGGTGACCGTGCTGCCGATCGCCACCGGGAACGGCGCCAGATGGCGGTCGATGTCGATCTCGCCGGGACGGGTGGCCCACCGGCCCTGCTGCAGCGTGAGGTCATCCAGCGGTCCGGACGGCGCCGGGCGCCCCGCCACGGCCAGCCACATGTCCGGCATTACCTGGACCGGGTTCACCTGGCCGTGCGGGAGCGGCCCTCCAGCCGCCTTCCGGCCGGCCGGCGTCCGCCCGGTGGCGTGTCCGGTGGTGAGCTTGACGTAGGTCTCCGGGTAAGGTCCGGCCACCTGGGTCACCCCGGGCAGCTGACCGGTCTTCGCCAGCTGCGCACGGGTGACCTTCGCCGAGCTGACGGTGACGGCCAGCTGGGCGCCGTGCGAGCGGCTGAACGCGGTCAGGAACAGCTCGTTGGAGTTGGTGACCAGGGTCAGCCCCAGCAGGGCCGCGGCCGCACCCGCGGCCAGGACCAGGAAGATCACCACCGTCTGCACAGGCCGCCGGGTGAGCCCGCCCGAGGCCGCTTTCAGCGCCGCCCCACCGGTCACGGCCGCGCCCCCGCGCCCGGTCGTCCCCCGGTGCCGGCCGGGCCGCCCGCGCGGTCGGTATCGCTGGCCACGTGACCGTCCACCAGCCGCACCGTCCGCTGCGCGTAGCGGGCCGCCAGATCCGGGCTGTGAGTGACCAGGACCAGGGTCTGCCCGGCGGCGTTCAGGTCCAGCAGCAGCTGGCCGATCTCCTCCCCGGTGGCGGTGTCCACCGCCCCGGTCGGCTCGTCGGCGAGCAGCACCGCCGGGGTGTTCACCAGCGCGCGGGCGATCGCGACCCGCTGCCGCTCACCCCCCGACAGCCGCCCCGGGTAGCTGTCCCGGTATTTCGCGATGCCGAGCTGGTCCAGCAGTTCGCCGCACCGGTCCCGGGCCCGGCGGCGCGCGGTCCCGGCGAGCTGGGCGGGCAGCAGTACGTTGTCGGCCACGGTCAGGTCGTCCAGCAGGTTGAAGAACTGGAACACCATCCCGACCTGGGTGCGGCGGTAGCGGGCCAGCCGGGTCTCCGACAGCTGCTCGACTCGCTGCCCGGCCACGGTGACCGTGCCGCTGGTCGGCTTGTCCAGCCCGGCGACCAGGTTCAGCAGGGTGGACTTGCCGCTCCCCGACGGCCCCATCACCGCCACCGCCTCCCCGGCGGCCACGTCCAGGCTGACGTGGTCCAGGGCCGGCGCCCCGCCCGCGGCGTACCGTTTGGTCACCTCGCCGAGCTCGATCAGCACATCCACGGCTGGCCGTCCTTTCCGGAGTCGTTCGTCGCAGTCAGGTGTAGCGGGCGGCGGGTGACAGCCCAGTCACGGAAGCTGTGACCTGGCTGTCACTTATGGCCACGGCGGTCACTCGGTGCGGAGCGCGGTGGTGGTCCGCGAGGCAGCGGCCCAGACGGCGGGCCCGAGCGCGCCGGCGAAGGCGATGGCCAGCCCGGCCAGGGCGAGCAGGGCCAGCCCGCCGGGGGTGTAGGGGCTGCGGCCGGCGATGGCGAACGCGTCAGCAAAGATGCCCTGCGGTCCTGGGGCCCGTCGGCCGGGTGGCTGGTCCCCCCGGCGCTGCTGGTGCGGCGAGGGGGCATTGATCACGACTTGGCCGTGACGGGTATACCGCACGGTTCCGCCGGGTGCGGTGCCGGGTGGCTGGCGCGCCGCGTGGATGTTTCCCGCGGCTGGGCCGGGCGGGCCGAGGAGGAGGGGGGCGATGTTTCCCGCTGGGCCGGCCTGGGCGCTGACGATGGCCCGGGCGACCACCGGCTCCAGAGCGGCGCCGGCCGGCAGGGCGACGGCCGCGGCGATGATGGCCGGGGCGACGGCCCAGCACATGACCATGGTGATGACCTGCCGGGGTGTCATCCCGAGCGCCTTATGTATCCCGAGGTCGTGGACCCGTTCCCGGGCCTGCGTCAGCAGCGTGCTGAACACGCCGATCCCGGCCAGCACCACCACCAGCCAGGTCAGTTTCGCCAGCAGCGACCGGTCTATGTCACCGACGCCGGCGGTCAGCACGATGCGCGTGATCTGGGCGTCGAGGCCCACGGCGAGGACGGCCGCGGTCAGCCCGATGGTGATGGTGGCCAGCGTGGCGGCCGACCGGGCGGGGCGGGTGAACGGGGCGGCCAGCCCGGCGGTGACCGGCCGCGGCAGCGGCAGCGATCCGGTGGGCGGCGTGCCCGCGCCCGGCTCGCGGGGCCTGCCCGGCGGTGATCACCTGCACGGTCCGGAGCCGCCCGGCCCGCACCGCGGGCCCCAGGGCCGCCAGCCCGGCCAGTACCAGCATCCCGGCCGGTACCGCGACATCGATCCAGGCGGGGACGGTCACGGTGGCCTTGAACAGCGACCTTCCCTGGAGCAGGGGCAGCGCCCAGCGGTGGCCGAGCACCGTCCCGGCCAGCGACCCGGCCAGGGCCGGCATCCCGAGCTGGGTGAGATAGGTGGCGGCGATCTGCGCCGGGGTGAACCCGATGCTCTTGAGCACGCCGATCCGGCGGTACCCAGCCGTGACCGCGGCCGCGGCGACGATCACCGCCGCGAGCAGCAGGGCCATGAGGGCGTACGGGATGGCGGACGACGCGTGGATCCCGTGGCTCATGACGCTCAGGCTGGCCGAGCCCAGCGCGACCGAGTAGCCGGTGATCGCCCTGGCGGGCAGCGCCGCCCGCAGTTGGCCCAGATCCGCGCGGACTGCGGCGGCGGTGGCTGCGTGGCGGAAGGTGTAGAGCATCTGTTCCTGCCTGGGTGCGCCGGCCTGTTCCAGGGCGGTGATCTCGCCAGGCACGGTCCAGGCATTCTGCGTATCGTCCTGCGCGGGCAGCGAGCCCCATCCAACGATGGCGAGCTTCGGCTGGCCCCGGACATTGGTCACGGTGACGGTGGTCAGCTGGCCGACCGCCCGCGGGTTCCGGACAGGTCGTCCTGGTCGATCTCGCCGGGCCGGGCGGGCCACCGGCCAGACTTCTGGGTGATGTGATCGAGGGGGCCGGATCGCGGCGCCCGGCCCACCAGGGTCAGCGGGCCGGACACCGGGGCGCCGCCGCGGTACCCGGGTGTGGCCGGGATCGTGACGCTGACCGTGGTCGCGGGGTACCCCACGGCCCTGGTCACCCCAGGCAGGTGGCGGGTCCTGGCCAGCTGGGCGCTGGTCACCCTGGTGGCGTCGGTCGTCACCGCGAGGTCCGCGGTGTGGTAGCGGGCCGACACCGCCTGGAACGCCCAGGCAGGGTAGGTGGCCAGAGCCAGCCCGGCCAGGGCGGCCGTGGTGGCCGCGGTGAGCACCACGAACACCACCAGGGTCGGCACCAGCCGCCGGACAGCACCAGCCGACGCCGCCTTGAGCACCGCCCCGCCGGTCACGGCTGCACCAGCCCGGCCGGCCACCACGACAGGACCGGCCACAGGTCTCCCAGCCGGCAGGCCCGGCCCGCCGCCTGGAACTGCAGCGTGTGCGGGTCGAGACCCAGGGCGGTGAAGTCGGGCACGTGCAGGCCGCCGTCGAGGGTGGCCGGGGACGGGTACCCGGTGATCCCGTGCCCGCGCATGCACTCCGCCTGCTTCAGCCCGCGGAGGGCCATCGCCCGGTACCGCGCCGCGGCCCGGGCGCCGGTGACCGCCAGCCTCAGGCAGGCGCGGAACGCCGCGTCGTAATCGGAACTGGTTAGCATGCCGGGCGGGAGGCTCAGCGGGTGGACCAGCGAGCCTCCCGGTCCCTGCTTGAGGATGGGAAAATCCGGGACGCCGTGCGAGCGCAGGCACCGGGAATAGGTGAGCGCCCGGGCGTACAGCCCTTGGCCCGGCGACGCCGCGGACCCCGGGGAGCTGCCGCCGCAGGCCGCGGCCAGCAGCACGGTCCCGGCGAGGACGGCGGCCAGCCCGGCGGCCCGGCTGACGGTCCTGATCGTGTCCATGTCTCCGGCCGCCTTCGTCACGAAGGGGGCGCGTAACGCCAGCAAGCCTGCTGCGCGGCCCGGAACTGCGCAGCGGCTGGCGCCGCGGTATACGGCAGCTCCGAGGGGGCCAGCTTCTGGCAGGCCGTCAGCGCGGCCCGCCAGCCCGGGCCGTGCTCCCGGGCCAGGATCCGCACAGTGATCTGGTAGGTGTTCGGGTTGTCGAACACGCCCTGGGGTATCTGGGACGGCTCGGGCCAGAACGGCGCCCCGTGCGAGCGCATGCACTGCGAGTACCCGTGATACCGGGCATAGCCCAACGGGTGCGCGGCCGGGACGGGGCTGGCTGGGGCAGGGGTGGCCGGGGCGCCATTGCCGCCGCCGCCGTTGCCACAGCCCGTCGCCAGGACCGCGACGCCCGCCGCGGCGGCGGCCAGCACGCCGGCTCGCCGCGAGTGCCGCCGCGGGAGGCAGGGCCCGCTGGTGGTTCCGTTCATCACCTATGTCCTTATGTTTCTGGGTGGCGCCTGCCGCAGGTGCCACCCGCCGGCACCGCGTGGTGGCCGGTGCCTGCGAGGGCCAGGTTTACTGGACGGCAGGTGACAGCCCGGTCACAGGCGCTGTGACCGGCCTGTCACCCGGCGCCTGGCATCCTGGCCGCGGAGACCCTCGTGAGCTGGTCAGCCGGGCTGGGCCCGGCGGGGAGAGAGCATGCGCGTGCTGGTGGTGGAAGATCACAGGCGGCTGGCCGAGGCGGTGGCCGGCGGGCTGCGCGACGAGGGCATGGCCGTCGATGTGGCGTTCGACGGGCAGGACGCGCTGGAGCATGTGGGCCTGGCCCGCTACGACGTGATCGTGCTCGACCGGGACCTGCCCGGGGTGCACGGCGACCAGGTCTGCGCAGACTTGGCTGGCCGCCGGTGCCCGAGCCGGGTGCTGATGCTGACCGCGGCCAGCACCATCGCCGACCGGGTGGAGGGCCTCAGCCTGGGGGCGGATGACTACCTGCCCAAGCCGTTCGACTTCGCTGAGCTGGTGGCCCGGATCCGGGCCCTGGCCCGCCGGGCCGCCGTCCCGCTGCCCCCGGTGCTCAGTTGCGGTGACCTGTCGGTGGACCCGGCCCGGCGGGTCGCCGTCCGGGCCTGCCGCCGGCTGGCCCTGACCCCGAAGGAGTTCGCCGTGCTGGAATGCCTGCTCGCCGCGGGCGGAGCGCTGGTGACGGCCGAGGAACTGCTGGACCGGGCCTGGGACGAGCACGCCGACCTGTTCACCACCACGGTCAAGACGACTATCGGGCGGCTGCGGGCCAAGCTGGGTGAGCCGCCGCTGATCCACACCGTCCGCGAAGGCGGCTACCGGATCGGGGAGACGCCGTGACCGGCCTGGCCACCCGGCTCACCACCGCGCCGTCCTGGCTCCGCCGCCGCGGCCGACCGCCCGGCTGCGCCTCACCCTGCTCTACGGCACCTTGTTCACCGTGGCTGGCGCCGCCCTGCTCGGCTTCACCTTCTGGCTGTTCGACCAGGGCACCAACGACGGCAAGAGAGTCCTCCCCACGGCACCGCCGGGACACGGATTCTTGTGCCTGCCCAATGACACCCACTGCATGCAGCTCGCCCGCGCCTGGCAGCTCCAGCACCGGTTCGACCTGCACACGCTGCTGGTCCAGTCCGGCATCACCCTGGCCGTCATGGCCGTCCTCGCGTTCGCCCTCGGCTGGCTGGTCGCCGGGCGGGTGCTGCGGCCGGTCCGCGCCATCACCGCCACCGCCCGGGCGATCTCCGCCAGCAGCCTGCACGAGCGGCTCACCGTGACCGGGCCCGACGACGAATTCAGCGAACTCGCCGCCACCCTCAACGACCTGCTGGCCCGTCTGGAAGCCTCGTTCACCGCCCAGCGCCACTTCGTGGCCAACGCCTCCCACGAGCTGCGCACCCCCCTCACCCTCGACCGCACCCTGCTGCAGCTAGCGCTGCGCAATCCGGGCCTGACCACCGAGCAGTGGCGCGCCACCGGCGCCGAACTCCTCCAGTCCGGCATCCACACCGAACATCTCCTGGAAGCACTGCTTACCCTGGCCACCAGCGAAACCGGCATCACCGGCCGCGAACCTGCCGACCTGTCCGAGGCCGCCGCCGCCAGCCTGCACGCCACACGCTCCGAGGCTGGACGGCGGCAGGTGCACGTGCAGACGGCGCTGGACTCCGCGCCGGTGCTCGGCGACCCCAACCTGATCGAGCGGCTGGCCCTCAACCTCCTCGACAACGCTGTCCGCCACAACGCCACGGGCGGCACCGTCCAGCTCAGCACCGGCCAGCAGGATGGCCGGGCTGTCATCTCAGTGGCCAACAGCGGCCCGGTGATCCCGCCCGGCGAAGTCACCCGGCTGTTCCGGCCCTTCGAACGCCTGGCCACCCCGCGGGCCAGCAACGGCCAAGGGCACGGGCTCGGCCTGTCCATCGTCGCCGCCATCGCCGAAGCCCACCACGCCACCATTGCCGCGCACGCCCAGCCCGAAGGCGGCCTGCGTGTCGAGGTCAGCTTCCCCGGCCAGCCACCGGACACCTTCCAGGATGAGTTCGATCACCTGCCGTCAGATGCCGGAGGTCTGAGGATGTCCACCACCGGGCAACCGCATTAGGCTGGCAGGCAGTGCCCCCGTAGGGAGGCGGCAGTGACGGGACCGGCAGACAAGAACACGGCAGCAGTGGCCCGTGGCCGCCTGCGGGCGTCCCACGCCGACCGCGAGCACGTGATCCGCACGCTCAAAGCCGCATTTGTGCAGGGCCGGCTGACCAAGGACGAGCTGGACCTGCGGATAGGCCGGACGCTCGCCGCGCGGACCTACGCAGAACTAGCCAGGCTCACCGTCGACGTCCCGGCCGGGCTGATCGCCGCCACGCCGCCGCGCAACGCCGCCCCGGCCCGCGCCCGGCCACCGATGAACAACGCCGCCAAGTCGGGCATCTGCGTGGCCATTGCACTAGTCACGCTGGTGCTGACCACCTACGCGACGGGCGGTCAGGCGCTCTTCGTGTTCGTGCCCCTGTATTCGGTGGCCCTGCTGGTAGCCGCAGCCCAGGTGCTCGACTCACGGCACCAGAAGCGCTCCCGTGGGCCGCTGCCCCCGCTGCCCCCGCGGGCAGTGCAGTAGCCCAGGCGCTGGGAGCGCGGCGGGACGCCGGATCCCGATTCCGGGTGTTTAGCGCCGTGAGTGCTGAGCAGTATGAGCAGCGACTGTTTCGTCCGCGTCGAGTCCGGCCGAGGTGCTCATGCGTCGCTCATTAGTGGTTTCTGCCACATCCGCGTTGGCCCTGCTGCTGGCGATTCCCGCCTGGGCCAGCCCGGCCGTCAGCCAGGCCTCAGCCAGCGGCGGCCAGGAGCCGGTGGCCGTCGGCACCGGGGGTGCCGTCGCGTCCATGGACACCGATGCCAGCCAGGCCGGCATCGACGTGCTGAAACACGGCGGTAACGCGATCGACGCCGCGGTGGCGACGGCGAGCACGCTGGGCGTGACCATCCCCTTCGTGGCGGGCCCGGGCGGGGGCGGGTTCATGGTCATCTACCTGGCCAAGACCCATCAGATCGTGACCATCGACGGCCGCGAGACGTGCCCCGGCGCCTGCACGCCGACCATGTTCACCGACCCGAAGACTGGCCAGCCGCTCGGCTACGACTACGCGTCGGATCAGCCGCTGGCCACCGGCGTCCCCTCGATGGTGGCCACCTGGGCCAAGGCGATCAGCCGGTACGGCCGGGGCACCCTGGCCGCTGACCTCCAGCCGGCCATCGGCGTCGCAGACCGCGGGTTCCGCGTCAACGCGGACTTCCGCCAGCTCACCCAGTCCGACCTGCCTGAGCTGCAGGCGTACCCGGCCAGCCGCGCCCTGCTGCTGACCCGGGCCGGCCAGCCGCTGCCCGTGGGCTCCCTGCTCCGCAACCCTGACCTGGCCCGGACGTACCGGCTGCTGGGCCGCTACGGCCCCTCCTACCTCTACGACGGGCCGCTGGGCCAGGCCATCGTCCAAGCCGACGACCACCCTGTGCTGACCCCCGGGAGCAACGTGGTCGCCCTGCCGGGCATCATGACCACGAGCGACCTGCGCGCCTACCGCGCCCGGGTGCAGGCGCCCACTCATGTCCGCTACCGCGGCCTTGACATCTACAGCATGGCGCCGCCGTCGAGCAGCGGATCCACTGTCGGTGAGGCACTGAACATCCTCAGCGGCTACAACCTCTCGGCCGAGCCCCGGGCGACGGCACTGTTCCACTACCTGGAGGCCTCCCGGCTGGCCTACGCCGACCGCAACGCCTACGTCGGCGACCCGCGCTACGTCAGCGTGCCGCTGTCTGGGTTGCTGAGCCCGGCGTTCGCCGCGACCCGGCGCTGCCTCATCCACAACCAGGCGCTGGCCTCCCCGGTGCCCCCAGGCAATCCCGCCCCGCCCTACCAGGGCTGCCAGAGCCAGAACCCGGCGCAGGCGGCGTCGCCGGAAGGGCGTCATACCAACAACATCGTCACCGAGGACAAGTGGGGCAACATCGTCGCCTACACCAACACCATCAACTTCTTCGGCGGCAGCGGCGAGACCGTGCCCGGCTACGGCTTCCTGCTCAACAACGAGATGACCGACTTCGACTTCGCGCCCCCCTCGCCCGGGGCCTACGACCCGAACCTGCCCGCCGGCGGTAAGCAGCCCCGGTCCAGCATGGGACCGGTCATCGCGTTCCGCGACGGCAAGCCGGTCTTCAGCGTCGGCGCGGCCGGCGGGTCCACGATCATCACGACCATCCTGCAGATCATCCTGAACCACGTCGACTTCGGCATGTCGCTGCCCGCAGCGCTGGCGGCGCCGCGGGTGAGCCAGACCAACTCAGCCACCTCGCTGGCCGAACCTGCCTTCTACCACAGCGCCGTGCGGAAGCAGCTGACCAGCCAATTCGGCGAGCAGTTCACGGTGGCCACCGGGCCCATCCTTCCCCTTGACCACTATCCGGGCGATGCCACGGCGCTGCAGATCCTCGGCCGCGGCCGTGCCGAGGCCATCGCCGAGCCCGTCCGCCTCGGCGGCGGCAGCGCACTGGTCGTGAACCCGTCCCCCTAGTGGGGCCGGTGGACCGAAGCAGGGCCGGTGGACCGGGTCCGCCCCGGTCACGGACTGGCCGTCGTCCGCGTCTAGGCTGCGCCCCATGAGCGAGCCCGACATCGTGCTGCGCGGCGGGCGCGTGATCGACCCCGGGTCCGGCCTGGACGCCGTGCAGGACGTCGCGGTCACCGGCGGCCAGGTCACGCAGGTCGGTGACGCCCTGCCCCGCGCCCGGGCTGACCTCAACGTGGCGGGCCTCGTGGTGACGGCCGGGTTCGTTGACCTGCACAGTCACGTGAACGACATCGCCGGCTTTTCGCTGCAGGCCCTCGACGGCGTCACCACCGCGCTGGAGCTGGAAGCAGGCGTTGCTCCGGTGGACGCCGCGTACCGGAGCGCGGCCGCCGAGGGCCGGCCCGTCAACTACGGCTTCGCCACGTCCTGGGCGCTGGCCCGGATGGAGGCTACCGCCGGGATCGGCCTGGACGGGAGGCTGGCCACGTTCCTGGCCAACCTGGGCGGCGAGGCCTGGCAGCGCCCGGCTAGCCCGCAGCAGATCACCGCCATGCTCGCGCGGCTGGCGGCCGACCTGGCCGACGGAGCGCTGGGCGTCGGCGTGCTCGTCGGGTACGCGCCAGCCTCCGATCCGGGTGAGTACCTCCAGGTCGCCGGGCTGGCCGCCGAAGCCGGCGTGCCCACCTTCACGCACGCGCGGGACCTGGTGGAGATGGTCCCGCGGACACGCATCGACGGCGCGGAGGAGATCGTCCGGGCGGCCGGGGAGACCGGCGCCCAGATGCATTACTGTCACGTCAACAGCACCTCGCAGCGGCACATCGACAGAGTCCTGCGCCTGGTCAGCCGGGCGCAGGCCGCGGGGGCGCGGGTCAGCACCGAGGCCTACCCGTACGGGTCAGGGATGACCGGTATCGGGGCCGCCTTCCTCGCGCCGGAGCGGCTCGGCGAGCGCGGGCTCACGCCGTCGTCGCTGACCTACGCGCCGACCGGCGAGCGGGTCGGCAGCGAGGCCCGGCTGCGCGAGTTGCGGCAGACCGATCCCGGCGGGCTGGTGATCATCGAACTGCTCGACGAGAACGACCCGGCCGACCGCGAGCTGCTGATGAGCTCACTTACTTTCCCCGGCGCCATCGTGGCCAGCGACGCCATGCCGCTGACCTGGACCGGGACAGCGCCGGACCCGCTCCCCTGGCCGCTGCCCGGCACCGCGATCACGCACCCGCGGACGGCCGGGACGTTCTCCCGGGCGCTCCGCCTGCTCACCCGGGACGGCGGGCCGCTCGGCCTGGCCGAGGCGCTGGGCAAGTGCAGCCTGCGCCCGGCCCGGCTGCTGCAGGACCGGGCTCCGGCCATGCGCCGCAAGGGCAGGCTGCAGGCCGGCTGCGACGCGGACATCGTGGTCCTGGATCCGGCCACGATCAGCGACCAGGCCAGCTACCTCGACAGCACCCGGCCCTCGACCGGTATCCAGCACGTCATGGTCAACGGCACGTTCGTGGTACGCGACGGGAACCTCGTGGCCGGCGCCCGGCCCGGCCGCCCGATCCGCGCCGACCCGCGCTGAGCCGGGCGCTCAGACTCAGCGAGGATGGAGCCATGAAGCCTGCCCCCGCTAGTCACCTGCGTATCGCCCGGCCGAGTCATGACCTGCAGGCGTCCGAGCGATTCTGGGTCGGGGGCCTTGGACTCGACGTGTTGCTCCGGCTCGATGACTCAGCAGAAGGCGGCCATGGGCTGCTGATGGTGGGCTGGCCGGACGCCGCCTGGCATCTTGAACTCGTCGGCGACCCGGACGACGCGACACCAGCCGCGCCCACCGAGGAAGACCTGCTGGTCCTGTACGTGGGCGGCGACGTTGACGAGGACATGGTCCGCCGGCTGGTCGACGCGGGCGGCACCCGGGTCACCGCCCGCAACCCGTACTGGGACCAGTGGGGGGTCACGATCGCAGATCCAGATGGGTACCGGTTCGTCTTGTCCAGTCTGTCCTGGCCCTGACCTAGCGAGCGCCCGGCGCGAGCTGCAGCAGGCCGCGTTCAAGGACAACGGGCACGAACAGCTCGCGGTAGCCGTGCTCGTCGAACAGCACCGTCAGCTGGTCGCCGTCGTAGCGCTGCACGGTGCCCTCGCCCCACCGTTCGCTCAGCACGCGGGCGCCGACGGCGAACGGGACGTCCTCCCGCTCGGGCTCGGCGCGCGGCGAGGTCGTTGTCGCAGTTCCCGCAGGGCCCGGGATAGTCCTGCCCGAAGTAGGAGAGCAGGAACGACCGGCGGCATCCGGTGTGTTCCGCGTAGCGGCGCATCATGACCAGCCGCGAGCGGTCTACCTCGTGCTGGCGTTGTGTCTCCGCCTCCGACGCTTCCAGCAGCTCCGCGACGCTCATCGCGCCGGTCCAGCGAACCTCGCCGTCCGCCTGCCACGCCGCAGCGCCGAGATCGACCAGCCGGACCAGCGCGGCCGTGTCCTGCCGCGCACCGGGTTCGACCCGCTGGCCGGCCGCGAGCGCGGCCGCGACCCGCCCGACGGCCTGACCGGAGACGCCGCCCTCGGTGAAATAGCGGGCCGCCTCGAAGTCCTCGAAACGGTAGAGCAGCCGCGCGTGCGACGCTTCGCCGTCCCGGCCTGCCCGCCCGAACTCCTGGTAGTACGCGTCGAGCGAGGCCGGCGGGTCGGCGTGCAGCACCCAGCGCACGTCCGGCTTGTCGATTCCCATGCCGAACGCGACCGTCGCCGCGATGGCCCGGGCCGAGCCCTCCAGGAAGGCAGCCATCGCCTCGCGGCGGTCCCGCC
Organism: uncultured Actinomycetes bacterium; assembly: GCA_963844695.1. Lineage (GTDB taxonomy): Bacteria > Actinomycetota > Actinomycetes > Streptosporangiales > Streptosporangiaceae > RYN-230. Next base: position 33,457 of record CAWJPL010000019.1, on the reverse strand, counting down.
CGGAAAGCCCGGCGTGGTAGAGCGTCACCTGCTCGCCCGCCGCGGCGAGCGAGTCGTGCGCCGCCTGTGCGCTGGCGTGCGTCGCCGCGTAGACGATCCCGGGGCCGGGGAGTTCGACCGCCGCGCGGACGACCTCGTCCTGCTTGTCGGGGAGCGTCCGCACGTGCCGCGCCGAGAGGTGGATGTGCGGCCGGTCGAAGTCGCCGATCACGACCTCGGGATCGCGCAGGCCGAGCCGCCGCACGATCTCCTGCCGCACCGGCGGCGCGGCCGTCGCGGTCAGGGCCAGGCGAACCGGGGCCCCGACCGCCTCAGCCTGTGCGCCGAGCCTCATGTAGTCGGGACGGAAGTCGTGGCCCCACTGGCTGATCAGGTGGGCCTCGTCCACCACGAACAGCCCCGGCCGGGCGCGCTGTATCGCCTGCCGGGTCTCGCTGTTCGCCAGCTGCTCCGGCGAGAGGAAGACGAACGTGCCGGGGTCGCACGAGGCCAGCAGCGCTGCCGTGCGCGCACCGGCCGACAGCTGCGAGTTGAGGACGATCGCGGGCAGGCCGGCCGTATGCAGGTGCGCGATCTGATCGTCCTGCAGCGCGATCAGCGGTGAGACGACGACCGTCGGCCCGTCCCGGAGCATCCCGGCGAGCTCGTAGATCGCCGACTTACCGGCACCGGTCGGCAGTACGGCCAGCACGTCACGGCCACCGGCCAGCGCCTCGACCGCACGCAGCTGCCCCGGCCGGAGCTGCTCGAAACCAAGGCGTTCTCGTGCGAGCTCCTCGATCACGGAAACCTCACCCACAGCAGTGATCGTACGGTGCACCGCACCGCTGCCTTTACCTGGCGGGTAATCGACCACAACGCAATCGGCCGCCAGGATCGGAATCGGCATGGCGGAGCACAGCCGTCCGGGCTGTTGCCCGCCAGACACGGCGACTGAAGGACAAGGACAGTGCCTTACATCAAGAGTTCCGACCAGACCAGCTTGTTCGTCACCGAGTGGGGCAGCGGCCCCCCGGTCGTCTTCACCCACGCGTGGGGACTGCGCTCGGATCAATGGGACTACCAGGTCCCGGCCCTCGCCGATGCGGGCTTGCGGTGCGTGCTCTACGACCGGCGCGGCCACGGGCGGTCCGACCGGCCCGCGTCTGGCTACGACTTCGACACGCTCGCCGACGACCTGGCGGCCGTCATCGACCATTTCGACCTGCACGACATCACCCTCGTCGGCCACTCGCTCGGCAGCCGGGAACTCGTCCGCTACCTCACCCGTCACGGCGACGCGCGCGTCGCCCGGATGGTGCTCGTCGCCCCCACCACGCCCCAGCTCCGCCGGTCGGCCGAGAACCCAGACGGCTGGGACCCCGCCCTCCTGGACGCCAACTACGCCGCGGTCGCGGCGAACGTCCCGCAGTGGTGCACCAGCTTCGAGGCGGCCGGACCCTACTTCGGATCCAGCCCGGGGTCTTCGCCGGGCCTGGTGGACTGGACGATCCGGATGATCGTGGACACTCCGCTGCGCGTGCTGCTCAAGACACTGCTGCTCAACACCAACGTCAACATGGCCGGGGAACTCCAGAAAATCCAGCTGCCGACCCTCGTCCTGCATGGCGACCAGGATGCGTCAGCGCCCATCCAGCTCACCGGGCGCAAAACCGCTGACCTCCTCAGCGGCGCGACCCTCCGCGTCTACCCGGGCGCCGGCCATGGCCTGTACGCCAGTGACCACCAGACGCTGAACGCCGACATCCTCGCGTTCATCCGCGAAACCCCGACGGCCAGGCCGGCCGTCACCTCAGCCGGGGCCGTGGTGTGATGATGTCGTGAGCCGCGGCGAAGAACAGGCCAACCGCCGGATGCTCCGGGCCCGGGACGCGATGGACCGCGCCTACGCGCAGCCGCTAGACGTCCCGGCCCTGGCCCGGATCGCGCACGTGTCGCAGGCCCACTTCACGCGGACGTTCCGGGCCACGTTCGGCGAGACGCCGCACCGCTACCTGCAGCGCCGCCGGGTCGAGCGGGCGATGTTCCTGCTGCGGGAGACCGACCGCAGTGCGACCGACATCTGCTTCGCGGTCGGCTTCGGCAGCCCGGGAACCTTCAGCCGCACGTTCCGCGACATCGTGGGCCGGTCGCCGAGGACGTACCGCAAAGAAGCGACGGCGACAGGCGTCCCGACGTGCTTCGCGATGGCGTGGATGCGGCCGGATGCCTGACCGCCCGCACTGCCGGTGGACTGAGCAGTTTTGGATAAGTTTTCGACTGGCAGGCGCAGTAGCGTGAGCACATGTTCAACGCCATCACGCACTCGCAGATATTCGTCCTCGACCAGGATGAGGCCCTTGACTTCTACGTCGGCAAGCTGGGGCTGGAGGTCACCGCCGACGTTGACCTGGGCTTCATGCGCTGGCTGACCGTCAGCGTCCCGGGCCATCCGGAGCGCCAGATCCTGCTGGAGAAGCCAGGGCGCCCGAGGATGTCCGAGGAGACCGCGCAGCAGGTCCGCGAACTGCTGACCAAGGGCGCGATGGGCGGCTCGCTCATCTTCTCCACCGACGACTGCCGCAAGACGTACGAGACGCTGCTGGCCCGGGGCGTCGAGCTCACCGAGGAACCCACCGAGCGTCCCTACGGAACCGACTGCGGTCTGCGCGACCCCTTCGGCAACGCCATCCGCTTCACCCAGCCGAAGTCCTAGCCTGGGCACCAGCGGCATTCCCCGCGCCGCGGAAGGAAGCCACCGGATGCCCCAGCTGCTGTCGGTGAACGTCGGCCTGCCGCGCGACGTCCCCTGGCGGGGCAAGACCGTCTACACCGGCGTCTGGAAAAAGGCCGTACCCGGGCCGCAGATGGTGCGGCGGCTCAACATCGACGGGGACGGCCAGGGCGACCTGAACGGGCATGGCGGCGAGCAGCGCGCCGTGCTGGTCTACCAGATCCAGTCCTACGAGCACTGGCAGCAGCACTTCGGGCGCGACGACTTCAGCTACGGCCAGTTCGGGGAGAACCTGACCGTGGACGGCCTGCCCGACGACGAGGTGTGCATCGGGGACCGCTACCGGATCGGCGAGGCCGAGTTCGAGGTCACCCAGCCCCGGGTCACCTGCTACCGGGTCGGGCTGCGTCTCGGCGAGCCGGACTTGCCCGCGCTGCTGGTCAGCCACCACCGGCCCGGCTTCTACATGCGCGTGCTCTCCGAGGGGCACATCGAGGCCGGCGACCAGATCGTCAAGACCGCGACCGGTCCCGGCTCGCTCAGCGTGGCTGCCACTGACGCGCTGCTCTACCTGCCTGGCCACGACGCGGGCACGTTGCGCCGCGCCCTGCAGATCCCCGCGCTGAGCCCGGGCTGGCAGGGATCCTTCCGCGACCTCCTCGCCGCCGCCGACGGTCGCGGCACAGCCACGCCGCCCGCGGCGACCGAGCCGGCCTGGAGTGGTTTCCGGCCGTTGCGGGTGGCCCAGGTGGTCCCCGAAACCACCGCGGTGACCTCGATCTACCTCACCGCGGCCGACGGGGCGCCGCTGCCGGCCGCCCGGGCCGGCCAGTACCTGACCCTGCGGATCACCGGCGCTGGGCCGCCCGTCCCGGTGCGCAGCTACTCGCTGTCCTCCGCGCCCGGTACCAGGGCCTACCGGATCAGCGTCAAGCACGAACCGCACGGCGTCGGCAGCACGTATCTGCACAGCCGGCTGCGGCCGGGCGCGATCCTGGACACCGCCGCGCCCCGCGGCGACTTCGTCCTCGACGACGGCCCGGGCCCCGTGCTGCTGATCTCGGCGGGCATCGGAGTCACCCCGGTGCTGTCCATGCTGCACGAGCTCGCGGCCGCCCGCAGCGACCGTGACGTCTGGTGGATCTGCGGGGCCCGCCGGCCGCGGGAGCATCCGATGGCCGACGAGGCGCACACCTTGCTCGCCGCGCTGCCCCACGCCCACGAGCACGTGTTCTACAGCCAGGCCACCCCACCGGAACGCCGCCGCAGTCACGCCAGCGCCGGACGTCTCTCTAACGACAAGCTCGCCGCGCTGCCCCTCCCCCCGGAGGCCAGCGCGTACGTGTGCGGGCCGGCCGGGTTCATGGCCAGCATGCACGACGCCCTCATCGCCGTCGGCCTGGGGCCAGACCGCGTCCACACCGAGCTATTCGGGGCCCGGCCAGCGATCAACCCCGGCGTCACCGGGCAGACCCGCCGGCCACCCCATCAGCCACCCGGGCCGCCGGCCACCGGGCCGCTGGTGACCTTCGCCCGCAGCGGCATCTCCACCCGCTTCCCTGACGACACGCACAGCGTGCTCGACCTCGCCGACGCCTGCGACGTGCCCACCCGCTGGAGCTGCCGGACCGGGGTCTGCCATACCTGCACCACGCCGCTGCTCTCCGGGGACATCACCTACGACCCGGCCCCGCTGGAGCCCCCGGCCGACGGCGAGGTGCTCATCTGCTGCACCCAGCCCCAGACCGACGTCGTCCTGGACATGTAGGACCGGGAACCGCCGGGCCGGGCTCAGCCGGGCGTCGCCGCGGGGACCTGGCCGAGGACGATGCCGAAGTGGTCGCGGTAGGCGGCCAGCAGATCGTCGTCGCTGGCCAGTTCCTCCTCGGTGCGGGAGGTGCCGCTGGTCCGGATCAGGGTCTGGCCGCTGATCGAGACCCGCCCCTCGTCAGTGCGCCGCGAGCAGATGGTGGCGCGGGTGAAATGAGACGACGGCGACGTCTGCTGCCACCAGCAGGTAGGCAGGAAGTCGGCCAGGGAACGTTCCCGCAGCTCAATCCGGTACTGCGGCTCCCCGTTCTTGAATACGTCCACGTCCCCGTCCCCGGTGTCAGCGAGCTGGAAACGGCCGGCCGGATCGTCCTGCTCGGCCCGGCTGTCCAGCAGCAGCGGGAAGTCGCTGTGAGCGCCGAAGCCCACGTCGGCCAGCCAGGGGCCGCTCCCGTCCGGCAGCCGGACGGCCAGGGCCAGGTGGTCGAACGGCGGCCCGAGCTGGCCGTCGCCGTACACTCGCGCGGCCATCCGCGTGACCTCGGCGCCGAGGGCCTGCAGCAGCAGCGCGAACCCTCCGTTCAGCTCATAACAGAAGCCGCCCCGGCGCCTGCGCACGATCTTGTCCACCAGGCCGGCCTCGTCCAGTGAGATCGGCTCGGGGATGTGGATGCTGAGGTTCTCGAACGGCACCGCGACCTGATGGGCCCGGTGCAGGGCGCGAAACGCCGCCGCGTCGGCGATCACCGGAGGCGTGACCGCGACCCGGTTCAGGTACGCCGCCACCGTGTCTTCGTCCATCACACTCCCTCCCCAGACGGCTGACGGCATCATCGGTCAGGCCGCCGAACATGCGGGGCCGCTAAGCGTACCGGGCGTCCTGGACGGTGGTCACGCGCCCGGTGGCGATGTCGTACACGTGGCCGGAGACGCTCACCTTGGGCGGCAGCGAAGGCGCGCGGAGCAGGCGCTGCACATCGGCGCGGACGGTGACGTGCGGGTCTGCTACGGCGGAGGCTTCGAGGACCGCATCGGGGAGACCCGTCGCCTCGGCGGCCTGGCGCCGGAAGCCGGGGTCGGCGAGGAAGCCCGTTCCGCATTGCGTGTGATGGACGACCGCGACTTCGAAGAGCGCATCCGGCGCGCCCTGGCCGCCGAACAGCTGCCCGGCCAGGAAGCCGAGGAAGGCGACGTCGTCGACGACGGCCTGGGTGACGCGGCCGCCGGCGTTGCGGATGACGGGAGCGTCCCCGAGCTGCAGTCCGAGGACGATCGCGGGGTCGACCCGGTGGTCGAGACAGGTGACGATGAGCATCTGCCGGGCGGGTACGCCCAGCGCGGCGGGGGTGTAGGTCCGGGCGAACTGCTCGTTGCGCTCGAGCAGGGGGGTCATCCTGGTCATGGTGTCTTCCCTTCTCGTTCAGGTCCTAGCGGGTGGCGGTGGCCGGGGTGCCGACGCCGTGGCGTTCGGCGATGTCGCGGATGGCGGCGGCGAGGAGGTCTGGGTGCTCGCTGGTGGTCAGGTGGCCGCCGGGAAAGGACAGGATCGCGGCCTCGGGCACGCGCTCGCGGGTGGCCTGGATCTGCCGGTGCTCGTAGGGGTCCTGCCTCACTGCCGCCGACGTAGAGGGCGACCGTGCCGCCGAGGTCGCGGGCGATCGCGGCGAGGTCCCAGCGCCGCGCGTGGCGGCGGTGCTCGACGGTGAAGCCCGCGGCGCGGTGCAGGAACTCCGCCCCGTCCCGGCGGGTGATCGCCGACCGCAGCTCGGCGAGCTCGGCCGGGCTGGGATGGTAGCCGCGGGAGTACAGGCGGGCCTGCAGAATCGTCGCGTCGAACACGCGCGGCGAGCGCTGCGCGCGCCGCATCCCGAGCGCGCCCAGCGGCGTGCGCAGCATCGGCGTGGTCCGCCACGGGTGCGTGTGCGCGTCGGCGAACAGGCCGCCGTTCACCATGAGCGCGGCCGTGATCACCGGCGTGGCCATGGTCCCGTCCAGCTGACGGCGGAGTAGTTCGAGCAGCGCCAGCGAGGTGTAGTCGAACGTGACGACGACGGTGCGGCGCACGCCATGGTGCCGCCACAGCGCCTGGACCAGGTCCGCGCGCTCGACGGTCGAGTACCGGTAGCCGCGGGGCTTGTCTGAGTCACCCTGCCCTACCGGCTCGGCGTACAGCCGCGGGCCCAGGGCCCCGCCGAGCGTCCGGTCCACCCGCGCCCAGCCGTAGGAGCCGTCCGGGAAACCGGGCAGCATGGTGAGCCACACGGCGTCCGGGTCAGCGTCCGGCTCCGCGGCCGCGACGCGCTCGAAGACCCGCAGGCTGCCCGGGGTCGCGGCGGCCTCCTCCTCCGTCAGCACGTGCGCGGACTCCGGATCGTAGGCAATCCGCTGTCCGCCCGCGAACCACTCCCCCGCCGTGACCAGCGGCGACCCTGATGTCCCGTTCCTGTTCCTGTTCCCGCTCATCGGCAGCCCCCCTCGATTAAGTGGACACTGTCCACCATAACCAGGACATGTGGACACTGTCCACTTGTTATCCTGTCCGGATGACGGCCAGCCGATCAGCAGGGGAAGTCCGCCAGGCGGAGCCACGGCGGCGGCCGCGGGGCGCGGTCCGCGACGGCCTGATCGCGGCCGGGCTCGAGCTAGCCCGGACCGGTGGCCCGGACGCCGTGGTGCTCCGCGAGGCGACCCGGATGGTGGGCGTGGTGCCCAACGCCGCCTACCGGCACTTCGCCGACCGTGACGAGCTCCTCACCGCGGTCTGCGCGGCGGCCATGCGCGAACTCGCCACCCGGATGGCGGCCGGCGTCGCCCGGGTACGCGGCAAGCAGGGCGACGCCGCCGCGGCCCTCCGCCGGCTGCGCGCGATCGGCACGGCCTACCTGGAGTTCGCCCAGGAGGAACCAGGGCTGTTCGCCACCGCGTTCGCGGTACCGCAGCAGCACGCCTACGGCGCTCCCGATGGGGAGGCCGGGCAGGAGCGAACGCCGCTAGGCCACCTGCGCGCCGCCCTCGACGAACTGGTCGACGCCGGCGTGCTCGCGCCGCGGCGCCGCGGCGGCATCGAATACCCCATCTGGTCCGCGGTGCACGGGCTGGCCGTTCTCGCCGGGCAAGGGCCGCTGCGAGACGTCCCCGACGCCGCCCGCCAGCACCTCGAGGAGCTCACCCTCACCTTCATCGACGAGGGCCTGGCCTGAACCCAGGGGACATCCCCCACCTCAAGATGGGCGGCGCTGGCCGGGGCCGCTCGATCGCCGCCCTCAAATACGCCGGGTTCTGACCGGACGCGGGTGGGCGGCGAGGGCGGCGATCGTCTTCGTGACCCCGCGCGGGCCGAGGACACGCAGCATGTTGCGGACGGAAAAGTAGGAGCCGACCGGCACGACGCCGGCGAAGGCGCCGAGGAACCTGTTGACCTCGGCTGGCTGGCGGGCGACGGCCGCGAGCAGCTGCCGCTCGGCGGCGCTGGGGGTGGGGAACCCGGCCAGCCTGACCGTGAAGTCGTACATCGGCCGGATCGCCGCGTCCCGCCGCCGCTGGTGCTCGGCGAGCGAGGCGGAAAGCGGGCGGGCACCGTCCAGGCCAGCGACGATGGCCCCGGCGAGGAGCTCAGCGTCGCGGAGGGCGTTAGTGATGCCCTGCGCGGTGATGGAGTCCATCACCACCCCGGCGTCGCCGACCAGGGCCCAGCCGGGGCCATGGCAGGCGCGGAAGGTGTTCGGCTGGTCGGGCGTGCTCCGCAGCCGCTCGGCCCGGACCGCGCTGCGGGCCCGCTCACCCAGGTCACCGCACATGTCGAGGGTCTTCAGGTAGTTGCCTTCGATATCGGCGCGGAACCATCCGAACTCGCTCAGCGGCGCCGCCATGTACACCATGACGAGATCGTCGTTGGTGGGGAAGACCGCGACCGCCCGGCCGGGCCGCTGGTAGAGCTCCCCGCCGGTGAGCGGGAGCCCGGACCAGTAGGAGTAGCAGGCGAACGACAGCACCGGCCGCTGGTGATAGCTGGCCGCGCCGACGGCCCCGGCGACGAGGGAGTGCTTGCCGTCGGCGCCGACCACCAGCCGGGCGCTCTCGGTCACCGCTGCCCCGCCGCGGTGCGAGCCGCGGATGCCGGTGACGCGGCCTTCGGACCACACCAGTTCCGCGGCCCGGAACTGCTCGCGGACGTCCGCGCCGGCCGCCCGGGCCGCGTTCACCAGCACGGTGTCAAGCACCGTGCGCCGGGGGCTGTACAGCGTGTCGATGCCCTGCCAGGCGGGGAAGTGCCCGCGCAGCGTCAGCTCGCCGGTGTCGAACCGCACCGCGCGGGTCGGCGGAGTGCCAGCTTTGTCCAGCTCGCCGAGCAGGCCCCACCGGTGCAGCCGGGCGATACCGGGGACCTGCACCTGATGGGAGGAGATCGTGTCGCTCGGGAACCGCGTCCGGTCGATCAGCAGGACCTTCACGCCGCGGCGGGCGAGCAGCATGGCTGTCGCGGCGCCCGCCACCCGGGCGCCGACGACGATCACGTCGTAGCTGGTCATGAGACATCCTCGCCAGCAGCGGTGCCGCCGTCAACGCGCTGGCCCGGCCACCGGGCTGGCCTGGTCACCGGGCTGGCCTGGTCACCGGGCTGACCTTGACAGGGCGGCCCGTCCGTGGATACTTAGGTATGTGCCTAAGTATTCGGGACTTGACCAGATCTTCCATGCGCTCGGGGACGCCAGCCGGCGCGCCATGGTCGAGCGGCTGTCCCGTGGTCCGGCATCGGTCAGCGAACTGGCCAAGCCGTTCCCGGTGGCGCTCCCGACTGTCGTCCAGCACCTCGGGGTCCTGGAGACGGCCGGGATCGTCACCTCGGCCAAGGCCGGCCGGGTCCGCACCTACCAGCTCGCCCCCGGGGCCCTGGACGGCGCCGGGGACTGGATTGGCCAGCAGCGGCTGCCCGCGGAACGCCGCCTGGACCGGCTCGGCACTTTCCTCAACCGTCCCGCCACTACCAAGGAGTGAACGGCATGAACGACACGATCGAGCGCAGCCAGACCCACGCGACGTTTGTCATCGAGCGCACCTATCCGGCGCCCGTCGAAAGGGTCTGGCGCGCGCTGTCGGACAACGACGCGCGCGACCAGTGGTTCGGCGCCGGCGAGGCGTTCGACATCCAGGAGAAGTCGCACGAGTTCCGGGTCGGCGGCCACGGAATGGAGGATGGCCAGTGGCACGGCGGGCCGCGGTCCAGGTTCGAGTCCACCTACACCGACATCGTCGACCTGCAGCGGATCGTGTTCACCTACGACATGTGGGTTGACGGGCGGCACCTGTCCACGTCCCTGACCACGATCACCCTGGAACGTGACGGCGACCAGACCCGGCTCACCTACACCGAGCAGGGCGTCCACTTCGACGGCCTGGACAGCGTCGAGGGTCGCGAGGAGGGCAGCCAGGGACTGCTCGACCAGCTCGGCTCCTATCTCGCCGCTGGCCGCTGATCTCCCGGCCGGCAGGCGCCAGGTCCGTCACGAGGCCGGTGCCAGGCGGGCCAGCACGCCGGTCTGGGCCAGCATGGCGAAGCGGTCCGGCACCCCCCAGTGCTCCACCAGGCGGCCGTCGACGACGCGGGCGATGTCGATCACGGTGAAGTTGACCGGGCGGTTGCTCGGCGGCCCGAAGAACGGGCCCGTGGCCGTCCCCCGTCCCCGCACCCGGACCCAGATGGCGTCGCCCTGCTCGACCGAGTCCTCGATCGTGAAGCGGATGTCCGGCACGGCCCGGTGAACGTCGGCGATCGCGTCCTTCAGGTGCTGGATCGCCTCGGCGCCGGCGCCGGCCAGGCCGAACTGGTGGTCCACGAGGTCGGGCCCGCAGACCTCGTCGGCCACGGGCCGTCGCCGGTGGCGAATCCCTCATCGAAGATCCGCCGCATCACGGTGTAGGCGGCGGACTGGCTGCGGTCCGTGACAGGCGGGCTGGTCGTGGTCATAGCATCCTCCCGGAGGCCGGTCCGTGAACCGGCTGAGGCTAATCAAGCCGAGTTGGACTTGATTCGATACAGTGAGACTAGGTCGAAAGGAGGCGGCTGTCAAAAATCAACGTGGCTACCACTCCCCGCTCCGCGAGTCGCAGGCCCGTGAAACCCGGCGGCGCGTCGTCGACAGCGCGCGTGAACTGTTCCTCGAACAGGGCTATCCCGCCACCACGATCGCCGCCGTCGCGCGCCGGGCAGGTGTCTCGGCCGACACGATCTACAGCACCTTCGGCTCCAAGGGCGCCCTGCTCAAAGAGGTGCTTGACGTCGTCATCGGCGGCGACGACGCCCAGTCCGCGCTGCTCGACCGGGCCGACCCGCGGGCCATGCGCGCGGAACGGGACCAGCGGCGCCAGCTTGCGATGTTCGCCGCGGGCATCACCCAGCAGCTGGAACGGATCCGCCCGATGGATGACATCCTGCGCAGCGCGGCAGCCGTCGATCCCGTGGCCGCGGACCTGCGCGCCGACCTGCAGCTGCGGCAGCGCCGCGAGGCGATGACCGCGATCGTGTCCTGGATCGCTGCCCACGGGCCGCTGCAGGAGGGACTGTCCCAGCCGGACGCCGCGGCCGTGGTCTGGACGCTCACGTCCCCCGAGGTGCACCAGATGCTCCGCGACACCTGGGGCTGGCCGCCCGAGCGCTACGAGCGATGGCTGCGCGAGACCCTGACGGCGAGCCTGCTGCCTCCCGCGCCGCGCTAGTGTGGGCTGGCGTACGGGCGACCTGACAACGGCGGGAGGTGCCGTCCATGGCAGGCGGCTGGTTCCGGCCCATTACTCCCAGCCGGGACGAGCCGGTCGAGCTCGACACCGGCGTGGCGCATATCGCCAGGATGCAGAACTACTGGCGGGGCGGGAAGGACAACTTCGCCGCCGACCGGGTAGCGGCCGAGCACGCTATGGCCGCCTACCCAGGCCTGGTGTCGTCGGTCCGGGCTAACCAGGCGTTCCTGGCCCGGTCGGTGCGCTACCTGGCCGGCGAGGCCGGCGTGCGCCAGTTCCTCGACATCGGCACCGGCCTTCCGGCCGCGGGGAGCGTGCACGAGATCGCCCAGGACCTCGCCCCGGCGAGCCGGGTCGTGTACGTGGACAACGACCCGATAGTCCTGGCCCACGCCCGTGCCCTGCTGGCCGGCAGCCCGCCAGGCAGCACCAGCTACGTCGACGCCGACGTGCGCGACACCTCCGCCGTCCTGGAGCAGGCCGCGGCGGCGCTGGATTTCTCCGCGCCCGTCGCGGTCATCCTGGTCTCGGTCCTGCACATGATCCAGGACCACGACGATCCGGACGCGATCGTGCACAGGCTGATGAGCGCTGTGCCCTCCGGCAGCTTCCTGGTCCTGACCCACGTCGCCTCGGATATCGAGCCCGAGGCCATGGCGGAAATGGCACGCCGGGTCAACCAGCACGTCGCCCAGCCGGCTACCCCGCGCGACTATGCCGACGGTGGCGCGTTTCTTCGCTGACCTGGAACTCGTGCCGCCCGGAGTGGTCCGGGTACCCGAATGGCGGCCCACCTCGCCAGAGGCTGCCGCCGCTCCCTCGACCCAGTGGGGCGGCGTCGGCCAGAAGGCCTGACCCGAGCAGAGCGGCTAGGGTTTCCCGGCCCCGGGCGCGGGGGCCGGGAACACGACGACCTGGCCCGTCGGCTCCGCCGCCTGCGGACCGCCATACTCCTGGCCCACGACGTAGAGCTGTGGGTCGTCGCCACGACTCAGGGCGCAGGCGAAGGCGCCGCGGTCCAGTTCGGCCGTCGCGAGCACCTCGCCACCTTCACGTACCCGCACGCAGTGCCGGTTCGCCACGTCGGCGTACCAGATGGCACCCTCGGCGTTGACACAGATCCCGTCGGGATGGTCGTCCCCCGTGTCGGCCCACACCCGCCGGTGGCCCAGGTCGCCGTCCGGGCCGATGTCGTAGGCCGTGAGCCGGTTGCCGTAGGACTCGGCGACGACCAGCGTGGCACCGTCGGCCGTGATCGCCATGCCGTTGGGAAACGCGAGGTCTCCGGCGACCAGTCGGACCGCCCCGCCGGGGGCCGCGAGCGCGATGCTGCCCGGCGCGGGCTCGCCGCCGGGAAAGTCGAACCCGATGGTGTTGACGTAGGCGTTCCCGTCCGCGCCGACCACGATGTCGTTCCACGGCTTGCCGGAGATGGGGGCCAGGTCGGCGTGGGTGACCATCGAGCCGTCCGGCTCGCGGCGCAACAGCCGCCGCCGCGGCGAGTCCACGACCAGCAGCCGCCCGTCGGGCAGGAAGTCGATGCACATCGGAAACGAGGGGACGCTGACCACGACTTCGTGGCCGCCGCCGGGGTCGAGCGCAATTACCTGGTGAGCGCCCCAGTCCGAGAACCAGAGCCTTCCGTCGTGCCACCGCGGTGACTCGCCGAACGCGATGCCCTCCATCAGCACAGTCATGTCGCGATCCCTTTCAGCAGCACAGTCATGTACAGACAGACGGCCGGCCCGGTCAAAACTCACCGGCGCAGGCCCGGCCGGCGTACACCGGCCGGGCCTGTCCCACGCCTCAGTCTGCCGCCGATCAGCCGGCCTTACTCTTTCAGCCAGGCCAGCAGGTCGGCGTTGATGGTCGCCGCTTCCGTCGTGGGCATGCCGTGCGGGAAGCCGTGGTAGGTCTTCAGCGTCCCGTGCTGGACCAGCTTGGCCGACAGGGGCCCCGAGTCGGCGTAGGGCACGATCTGATCGTCATCGCCGTGCATCACCAGCACCGGCACCGAGATCCCCTTGAGGTCCTCGGTGAAATCGGTCTGCGAGAAGGCCACGATGCCGTCGTAGTGCGCTTTCGCGCCGCCCATCATGCCCTGGCGCCACCAGTTTTCGATGATCGCCTCCGATGACTTCGCCCCTGGGCGGTTGAAGCCGTAGAACGGCCCCGACGCCAGCTCGCGGTAGAAAACTGAGCGATGTTCCGCGGTCTGGGCCTGGAGTCCGTCGAACACATCCTTGGGCAGGCCGCCCGGGTTGGCCTCGGTCTTCACCATCAGCGGCGGCACGGAGCTGATCAGCACCGCCCTCGCCACCCGGCTTTCGCCGTGCCGGGCCAGATAGCGCACCACCTCGCCGCCACCAGTCGAATGGCCGACGTGGATGGCGTCGTGGAGATCGAGATGCTCCGTCACCGCGGCCAGGTCGTCCGCGTAGTGGTCCATGTCGTGGCCGTCACTGGTCTGGGTGGACCGCCCGTGGCCGCGCCGGTCATGGGCGACGACCCGGTAGCCGTGCAGCAGAAAGAACATCATCTGCGTGTCCCAGTCGTCGGCCGACAGCGGCCAGCCGTGGCTGAAGACGATGGGCTGGCCGCTTCCCCAGTCCTTGTAGAAGATCTCCGTGCCGTCCGTAGTCGTGACTGTCCCCATGCGCTGCCTCCTCTAGATCGCTGCGGGCTGGTACTGACCATCTCGGGTCGTCAGTACCTCCCACCGCCGCTGGCTGGCGGAAGTCCCCGGTGTGCTGCGACCGGTAAACGCGACCGGCCGCCCCTCCCGAGCCCACCAGGACCCCCTACCCCGCGAACGTCGTTCCTTCACCGGCCGGCCACGACGAACAGGCGCCTTCGGTGTCCCTCCTGCGTGGCCTGGGCCGGCTGGAGCCTGGTCAGCGGAGCCGCTTCACCAGGTGGATCTGGTCGTGCCCGCGCGGGTAGGCGGGGGTGCGCCCGCATTCGGTGTAGCCGAACCGGGCGTAGAAGCCGGGGGCCTGGAAGGAGTGCGTGCTCAGGGCCACCTGATCGCAGCCCCGCCGCCTGATCTCCTCCTCGGCCGTGGTGAGCAGCCGGGTGCCCAGGCCAGACCCGCGGCAGTCCTCGCGCACCCACAGCAGATCGACGTAGCCGCATCCACCCCACGTCCACCCGAACAGCCCGGCCTGCAGGTCGCCACCGTGGCCCCGGGCCGAAATGGTCAGCAGCCGGCCGTCGGTCCAGCCGGTCACCGCCGCGTTGAAGGAGTTGATCTCCTCGTCGAGGCGTTCGCGCAGGCCATCGCCGGCGTCGCTCACCACGAGCGCGACTTCACCCATCGCTTGGCTCCTTCCTGATCGTGGGGAGTAGCTTCGTCGGGGGATTCGCCGGCCCCGGCGGACCAGAGTCGCCGGTCCCCGGCGGACCAGACGGGAGCGGATCAGACGTGAACCTGCCCGAGGGCCTCATCTCCCTGCTGCACCAGCCCAGTCTCTGCTTCGTCACTACCCTGATGCCCGACGGCGCACCGCAGATGACCCAGACCTGGGCCGACACCGACGGCGAGCACGTCGTCATCAACACCGTCCAGGGCTTCCAGAAGGTCAAGAACGTGGAGCGGGACCCGCGGGTGGCCGTGTGCGTGACCGACCCGTCCCGCCCGCATAGCTACTACGAGGTCCGCGGGCGCGTCGTCAAGGTCACCACCGAGGGAGGCGCAGAGCACATCGAGGCCCTCGCCCAGCGCTACCTGGGCACTCCTTACCCGTGGTTCGGCGGCCGTGACCAGGTCCGCGTCATCCTCAGCATCGCTGCGGACAAGATCCACGGAAGGGGGTAGGCGGGTGAGCCGGGTAGATGTTGACGGCGTCGGCATCGAGTATCAGGTCACGGGCCAGGGGCGCCCGGTTGTGCTGCTGCACGGCTTCCCCGACTCCGGCCGGCTGTGGCGGCATCAGGTGCCGGCCCTGGCCGCCGCCGGATTTCAGGTCATCGTCCCTGACCTGCGCGGATACGGGAGATCCGGCCAGCCCGACGCCGTCGGGGCCTACTCGCTCGCTCTTCTTGCCGGAGACGTCCAGGCCGTCCTGGCCGCCGAGCAGGTCAGCCGCGCTCATGTGGTCGGGCACGACTGGGGTGCCGCCCTGGCCTGGGTGCTCGCCACGTTCGCCCCGGATCAGGTGGACCACCTGGCCGTCCTGGCCGTCGGGCACCCCGCGACGTTCCTGCGCACGCTCGAGCAGCGTCAGATGTCGTGGTACATGCTGCTGTTCCTGTTCCCGGGCGTCGCCGAGCGGTGGCTGTCGGAGGACGACTGGGCTAACTTCCGCAGCTGGGCGCGCCACCCTGACGCCGACCAGGTGATCGCCGACCTGGAAGCCACCGGCTCGCTCGTCCCCGGCCTGAACTGGTACCGGGCCAATATGCGACCCGAAGCCTGGGCCGCGCCACCGCCGCGGCTGCCACCCGTGCAGGCCCCGGCCATGGGCATCTGGAGCACCGGCGACATGGCCCTCAGCGAGGTGCAGATGACCGACTCCGCCCAGAGCACCGCCGGCCCCTTCCGGTACGAGCGCCTGGACGGACCCGGTCACTGGATGCAACTCGACGCCCCCGGCCAGGTCAACGAGCTGCTGCTCGACTTCCTGCCGCGCTGACCCTGGCGCCGGGTGCCGCGGGCCGCCCTTCCGCCGCCGGCCAGCGGCGTGACCCGCGGCCGGGCTTGCCAGGACCACCGTGACGATTATGATGCCATTATGAGTAGCACCACTCCGGTCATCCGGGTTGACCTGTCGAGTCCGGTCCCGCTGCACGAGCAGGTGGCCGCGGCCATCCGGGGGGCCATCGCCGCAGGTGAGGCTGGGCCGGGTGAGCGTCTGCCTCCGGCGCGGGACTTCGCTGCGGTCCTCGGAGTCAACGCCAACACGGTGCTCCGCGCCTTCCGCGCGCTGCGGGATGAAGGGCTGCTCGAATTCCGCCGGGGCCGTGGCGTGACGGTCACCGGCACCGCGCCGCAGCGCAGCGCCGTGGTGGCCAAGGCGCGTGAGCTGGTCGAGGTCGCTCGCTGGCATGGGCTCGGCCTCGAGGAACTGGTGCAGGTCATCCGGCAGGTGTCGTAGGAGCCCACGATGAAGACGAGAGACCGGGTGGCCACCGCGCTGGCGGCGCACGAGGCTGAGGCGATCATCGAGCAGGCGCGACGGCGCCAGCGGCGAAGGCGCCAGGTGATCGGCCTGGAACTGGTCGCCGTGGTCGTCGTCTGGCTGGTGGTCATGTCCGTCGCCGGCGGGGGAATCTGGAATCCCTTCGCGGCTCAGGGCGGGGCGCGGTCCGCGGGGGCCCGCGCCGACGCCCGGCCGCCGCTCTCGGGCCAGGCCCGGGTCACCTCGCGGACGACCCTGGGCGGCGTGGTCTACAGCTACGGCGGCGGCGGCATCACGTTCTCAGGAAGGAACTGGAGTGAGGACCTGGCCACGACCGTGCCTGCCGAAGGGGGACTCCAGCCGGGCGACGCCCTCACCAACCGCATCGTGGACGGGCAGGGGTACTCCACCGCCAACGTGCACGGCCGGTGGGTCTGGGTCCACGACCCGCACCCTGACGATCCCGGCCTCGATTCCACTGAGCTGCCTGACCCGCGCACCCTGCTGCGCCGCCTGGCACCCGCGGCCCGGTTCCAGGCCGCGGGCGACCGGATGCGCGGCGGCGTGCGGCTGACGGTGCTCCGGGCCACCGCTCCGGGCCGCGTGAAGAGCTTCCGCTTCCTGCCCGGCGTGCACCCGGGAGCGCTGCCGGTCGTGTCGCTGGAAGTGTGGGCCGACCGGCATCAGGTCGTGCACCGCATGGCCATCACGTTCCGCGGCACCATGAAGGTCGACACCGGCAAGCCGGTCAGCAAGGCCGCGACGCGGGAACTCCGGCGGGCGGAGAGCGCGTGGAGAACGCTGTTCCACCGGTACCAGCGGACGGGGAAGCGGGGGCCGCTCAGCGTGTGGGACGCCACCCGGAACCGGGTCCAGCAGGCCCAGCAGAACGCGGTCCAGATACGCCGCGAAATCGACGTCACCGAGGTCACGCTGGCCTACTCCGGGATCGGCCAGCCTCAGCACATCACCGCCCCCCGGCACGCGATTCCCGTCTCCGAGCTCGGCTGACCAGGCGGCCACGGGCGTTATCGGAACTGCTGTAACCGGAGCTGGCCAGCGGCCTTGAGATCGTCGAAGAGCAGCTGGTCGACGAGCGGTACCCGCGGGCGGTCGGCGTAGGAGAACCAGGCGAGCTCGTCAATCTCGCTGCTGGCGGCGAGCGTCCCGCGGTAGTCGCCGGTGTAACAGCTCATCCGCACGACCGCGCCGTCCGGGTGGGCGCCGGGCTGCTCGGCTTCGTAGCTGCCTGCGGGCCTGACCGTCTCGGGGATCAGCGTGACCGTCAGTTCTTCGGCTATCTCGCGCAGCAGGGTCTGCAGATCGGTTTCCGCGCCTTCCCGCTTCCCGCCGGGGATGTAGAAGACGTCTTTCCCGCGCGGCCGGGCGCACAGGATCAGGCCGTTCTCCACCCGCACCCACGCCACCGTGTTGACAAGGACCGGCACAATCTGCCCTCATTTCGCGTGGAACAGGGAGGCCGGCCGATCCCGGCCTGGTCTTAGGAAAGCTTGGCCTCCGGCAGGACTGGTTCGAACAATTCCACCGGGTTGCCCGACGGGTCCTCGGCGAGGATCTGCTTACCGCCTACTCCCGTGACAATCTCGTTGCGGAACCGGACGCCGCTGCCGCGCAACTTCTCGACCGTGCCGGCCAGGTCGGTGACTTCGACGCAGAACCGGTTCCAGCCTCCCGGCTGCGGCAGCGTGCCGTCCGCCATGGCCTGGCCACCGCCTGGGCCGCCACCCGGCGCGCTGAGCACCAGGCGCAGGTCGCCCCGGGACAGCATGGCAAACGCCGGTGCGGGGTGCATCACCTCGGTGAAACCGAGATTCTGGCAATAGAACGCGATCGCGGCATCGACGTCATTGACGATGTAACGCACGCTTACGGTGACCATCGGCATGCCTCCTCAGCTCGGCACTAGCCTCCTATGGGCCTGCGGGCGCGGTAGAGGTCGCGCAGCAGGGCGATCTCGGCGCCGTGGTGCAGCACTTCCTGGTTCACCCACCAGGCCGTCTCGATGAAAGGATCCTCCGGGTCACTGCCATAGGGATAAGTGCTGCGGCCCACTGCGTCCAGCATCGCGTCGTCGGCGCCGGCCAGGACCGCCCGCCAGGCCTGCGCCCCGGCGTCGAAGGCCGCGATCCCCCCGGCGGCGTCGCCGCGACAGCGGTAGTCGTCGCGGGTCAGGGCATGGCTGCCGGCCATATGGTCGGCCCGCAGGGTCAGCATCTCGCTGAGATGGACCAGCCGCCAGGCCAGGGTGGTGAACGGCGGTGGCCACGGGTGCGGGAAGGGTGCGGAGTCACGGCCCCACTCCCCCGCGCCGACCAGGAAGGCGGCGGCCGGTCCCGGGCCCGCCGCCCGGCGGCGGATCGACCAGCAGCCCGGCACCGGCTCCCACAGGTACTCGTCGTCGGTCATGGGGACGATCTCGATCGGTGTGCCGGTGCCGCTGTCTCCTGCGGGGCCGGTCATCCGGTCGTGCAGGCGCTGGCACCCCCAGTCGAACTGCTCGACCAGCGGGACGAGGCGTTGCGGGGCCGGCATCAGGCGCTCCTCGGCGTGGCTGGTGCGGGTACGGCCTGCACGCTCCGCCACAGATACAGGCAGGCCCGGGTCCGGTAGGGACGCCACGGCTCGCCCATCACGGTCAGGGTGGCGGGATCGGGGACGCTGCCGAGGCCGTACGCTCGCCTGGCGGCGGTGCGGACGACGAGGTCACCCCGGGCCAGTACGTCCGGCCGGTGCAAGGTGAAGATCAGGAACACGCTGGCGGTCCACTCACCGATGCCCTTGATGGCCACCAGCGCCTGCGTGGCTTCGTCGTCGCCGAGCTCGCGGAGCCGGTCCAGATCGAGATCGCCAGCCACGATGTGCTCGGCGAGCGAGCGCAGCGAGGCCACCTTCGCGTGCGACAGCCCGGTAGACGTGCGGAGCGTGTCTGGGTCGTCAGCCAGCAGGTCTTCGGGCGTCGGCGTGCGGCCGCCGAACCGCGCGGTCAGCCGCCCATAGATGGCCCGCGCGGAGTGAGTGGAGAGCTGCTGGCTGGTGATCGCGAGGATCAGCGCACCGTAAAGATCGTCGAGCGGCACGTCGAGATCCTCATCGACAGGCCCGAATCGCCTGATCAGGCCGGCCATCACCGGGTCCGCCGCCGCGAGATGCGCGTCGGCGGCGTCGAGCTCCGCGCCGTTGGCGTATGACAGCATGCGACCTCGCAGGACGAGTACCCGGACGCTATCAATTAGAGCCGGCTGAAGGAGGCCTTCATCTCCCTGGTCGCGTCGCGCGCGGCGGCGGCCAGGTCCCGGGCGGAGTGCGGGTTGTACACCGGCCCGGTGCCGTCGCCCAGCAGGACGCTGGCCATCGCCGCGCCGCGGGCGCTGATCGGCAGGGGGCTGGCCAGGACCGCGAGCATCGTCCGCACGTCGCCTTCGGCGGCGGCGATCCGGTCACGGCACAACGGTACGCGCGGGGTGCGCGGTACCGCCGGCTGCCGGGCCCGGCGCAGGACGTGTCCCCACCCCCGGACAAGTTCCGTGCGTCCTGCTGGCGAGGTGATCTGCTGAGCGCGGGCGGCCAGGAGCCGGCTGGCCGCGGGCGGCCACCCCGCCGCGAGCTGGCTGTCCAGCGACGGGGCGTACGCCCGGGTCAGCCAGCGATCCCAGAACCGGTGGCCGCGGGAGCCCGGTCGAGTCGCCAGATCGGTAGTCATGCCTTCATCGTCTGCCTCGACACTGACCCAGAAAAGTGTCAGCATTGTCATTGTGCGCAACTATCCTGCCAACCTCGACGTAGCCATCGTCGTGTACGACGGGGTCACCGTGTTCGAGCTGGGGGTGGCCTGCGACGTCTTCGGCGACGAGTGGGCCGCGGCGGTCGGCGGTCCCTGGTACCGCTCCTTCGTGTGCAGCCTCGCTCCCGGGCCGGTGACCACGGACAGCGGATTCCAGATCCTGCCCGGCCACGGGCCCGAAGCGATCCGCCGCGCGGGCACGGTCATCGTGCTTCCGACCGTCTCCTTTACCCAGGCCCCGGAGGACCTGCTGGACCTGCTGCGGGAAGCTCACGCCGGCGGCAGCCGCATCGTCTCGCTGTGCACCGGGGCCTTCGCCCTGGCGGACGCGGGGCTGCTGGACGGCCGCCGCGCCACCACGCACTGGACAGAATGCGCCGAGCTCGCGCGCCGGTATCCGCGGGTGTCGGTCGACCCCGGAGTCCTGTTCGTCGACGAAGGCGACGTCCTGACCTCAGCCGGGAGCGCCGCCAGCATCGACCTGTGCCTGCACCTGGTCCGGCTGGACTACGGCACCGAGATCGCCACCCAGCTCGCCCGCCAGCTCGTGGTCCCGCCCCAGCGCGAAGGGGGCCAGGCCCAGTACATCGACGCACCAATGCCTGTCCTGGACAGCTCCAGCCTGTTCGCCGGCACCGTCGACTGGCTCCAGGAGCACCTGCACGAGGAGGTCACCGTCGAAGACCTCGCGGCGCGCGCCGCGATGAGCCCGCGGACGTTCGCCCGCCGGTTCCTGGCCGGCACCGGCACCACCCCGTACCAGTGGCTGATCCAGCAGCGCGTCCAGCTGGCCCAGCGGCTCCTCGAAACCAGCGACCTGCCCATTGACTCAGTCGCGCAGAAAAGCGGCTTCTCGACCGGAGCTAATCTGCGCAAGCACTTCAGCCGCGCCGTGCACACCAGTCCGCAGGCCTACCGGCGCACCTTCGCCGTCCGGCGGCCAGCTGACGCCGCGCCTGCGGCGTTATCCTTCAGCGGTGATCATCAGACCGGCCACCGAGCACGATTGGCCGCTGATCTACCCCTTCTACGCCGCGATCATGGCCGAGGGGAAGACGTATCCCTTTCCCGCGGGCCAGACCCTGGACGAGGCCCGGCCCTGGTGGATGGAAGAACCGCCCGGGCAGACGGTCGTGGCCGCCAGCGGCGGCACGATCGTGGGCTCGGCGAAAATGGGCGCCAACCGGCCGGGCCGCGGGTCGCACATAGCGACAGCCTCGTTCCTGGTCGACCCGGCCCACCGGGGCCAGGGGGTGGGCCGCGCCCTCGGCGAGTACGTCGTTGACTGGTCCCGGTCGGCGGGCTTCACGGGCATCCAGTTCAACGCGGTGGTCGAGTCGAATCACCCGGCCGTGCACCTGTGGCAGTCGCTCGGGTTCCAGATCGTCGGGACGGTCCCCGGGGCCTTCGACCACCCCGAGGACGGGCTGGTGGGCCTGCACGTCATGTTCCGTCCCCTGTGAGCGGCCCGGCTACCTGGGTTTCTCCCAGACTGAGACGTGCTGGCCGCTGTCACTGGTGAACGGTTCCCGGGTCCATCCGGCCCAGCGTTCCCGCAGCCGCATGCCGGCGAGCTGGGCCATCAGGTCAAGTTCGGCGGGCCACACATACCGGAAGGGGATCGAGCGGTACTCGCCACGGCCGCCGGAGACCTCGACGTAGTTGGAGCTCATCGCCTGGGTCGCGGTGTCGTAGAGGTCGAAGGCCCACCGGCCGGGGCTGACCTGGAACGGGACAGCGTTCTGCCCGGCCGGGAGCTTGCGCAGCTCGGGCACCATGACCTCGACGACGAAGCAGCCGCCGGGCTGCAGGTGGGCCGCGGCGTTACGGAAGCAGGCCACCTGGGCGTCCTGCGCCGTCAGGTTCATGATCGTGTTGAAGACCAGGTAGGCCAGGGAGAAGCTGCCCGGCACCGCCGCAGTCGCGAAGTCGCCGATCGTCACGCCGATGGCGCCGCCGCCCGGCTTGTCCCGCAGCCGGGCCACCATCGCCCGGGAGAGGTCGATCCCGTGCACGGGCACACCGCGGCCCGCCAGCGGCAGCGCGATACGCCCTGTCCCGACGCCCAGCTCCAGGGCCTGCCCGTCACCAGCCAGTTCCGCGAGGAAGGCGACGGCCGGGTCCACCACGGCAGGCCCGGTCATGTCCGCGACCGACTCGTCATACCGCGCCGCGACCGGTTCGCCGAAGTAGCCGTCTTCGTCCATCGCCGGACCGTACCTCACGACGCCCGGGGAACGCCCGCGGGTTTTCATGCGACGCCCCAGGGGGTGAGAGCCGCGGCCGGTGGTGAGATAACTACAAATTCAGCTCCGAAGGCTGGTGCCGGCCCGCTGCTATGGATCAGGATGGCAGGCGGCAGCAACGGTGCAGGTGAGCAGGCAGGGGGACGGATGACCGAGCTCATCGCCGGCACTCATGAGTCCGACACGCATCAGAAGTCGCTGCGCATCAACCTCGATCCCCGCTGGTACGGGACGATCGCCGAGATCGGCGCCGGCCAGGAGGTCTCGCGCTGGTTCTTCCGGGTTGGCGGCGCCGCGGGCACGATCGCGAAGTCGATCTCCGCGTACGACATGGCCGTCAGCGACGCGGTCTACGGCAAGGCCGACCGGTACGTGTCCGCCGGGCGGCTCCAGGGCATGCTCGACAAGGAGTTCCAGCTCAACGTCGACCGGCTCGACGACGAGCGCGGTGACGACAACTGCTTCTTCGCGTTCGCCGACACGGTCGTGGCCCGCAGCTACCGGGGCGGCAACGAGTGCCATGGCTGGATGGGCGTGAAGTTCCAGGCCCAGCCGCACGACGAGCCGAGCCAGATCGTGATGCACGTGCGGATGCTCGACATCGAGGCGTTCGCACAGCAGGAGGCGCTCGGGATCGTCGGGGTGAACCTGCTGTACGGGGCGTTCTTCCAGCATCACGAGCCGGACAAGCTCATCGAGGGCCTCCTCGACCGGCTGACCACAGGCCGCATCGAGATTGACATGATCCAGTTCCGCGGCATCGAGTTCCGGGGCGTGGACAACCGGCTGATGGCGCTGAAGCTCGTGCAGCTGGGGCTCAGCGGCGTGGCGATGTTCGGCCCCGACCGCGAGGTCCTGCAGCCGAGCGAGGTCCTGCGCAAGAAGGCGATCCTGGTCGAGCGGGGCAGCTTCCGGCCGCCGACCCACGTGAACCTCGACATGCTCGAGACGGCCAAGGCCAAGTTCGAGGAAGATCCGGACGTCGCAGGCAAGCCGGTGCTGACGCTGACCGAGATCACGATGCGCAACCTGCTCGCGGGCGGAGCCGCCGACGTGGACCGGCGCGACTTCCTGGCCCGGGCCGAGCTGCTCGCGGCGTGCGGCATGACGGTGCTGATCAGTGACTACTTCGACTACTACCGTCTGGCCGCCTATATCGCCGAGCGGACCAGCGAGCGGATCGGCATCGTCATGGGGGTGCCCAGCCTGATCGACCTGTTCGACGAGAAGAATCACGCGCGGCTTCCCGGCGGGATCCTGGAAAGCTTCGGGCGGCTGTTCAAGAACGAGCTGAAGCTCTACGTCTACCCGCTCCAGGCCGCGCCAGACGACGAGCTCAAGACCGTGAACGACATCAAGGTCCGGACCGAGCTGCAGCCGCTGTATGACTACCTCGCCGGGCGGGGCAGCTTCGTCCACCTCGACAACTACCGGGCCGAGTGGCTGCCGATCTTCAGCCGCGACGTGCTGCGGCGGATAGCCGCGAACGACGACTCCTGGGAAAGCATGGTCCCGGCCGAAGTCGCCGAGCTCATCAAGCGCCGTTCGTTCTTCGGCTACGCCAAACCCGGCCGGTACTGACCAGGCGGCTTACTGGGCGGCGATGGCGGGGTTCAGCCTGACCAGCCGCACCGGGTCGGTCTCGTCGAGTTCGGCGACGCCGTCCCGTGACTTCACGAAGTCTGAGAACGAGCGATACCCGAGTGCCCTCTCGCTGAACGACGGGTCCATGCGCCTCATCTGGCTCTTCACCGCCGAGCTATGCAGCCAGTCCGCGTCGTCCTTCTCCTGGCCGAGCCGCAGCGCCCGTTCCAGCAGCCTGGTCGCCAGCTCCTGCGGGTCTTCGGGTTCGGGATCAACCTCGTCGGTCACGACGGCCGCCTGCCGCCTGGTCCGCCGCGAACTGCGCGCGGGCGGCGCGCTGCCGGACTCCTCCTGATCTGCCGGTGTGCCGGTCGTCCGCGCGGTGGGCTGCTGGGGGGCGTCGGCCGGGGTAACGCCGGGAAGTGCGTCGTAGATCACGAGTTCGTCGCACGCCGCGGCGAGCGCCCGGCTGGTTGATCCTGCGACCCCGACCCCCACGACGTAGCGGCCCAGGCGCCTGCACCGCTGGGCGAGAGCTATGTAGTCCGAATCCCCGGCCACGATCACCACGTGGGTCAGGTCGGGCAGCCGGAACATGTCCTCCACCGCGTCCACGGCCAGCCGGATGTCGGCGCCGTTCTTGGCGTAAGCGGCAGTGGGAAAGAGCTGGACCAGGTCCACCGCCCGGCTGACCAGCTGGCCGCGGTACCCGGCGTTCATGGGGGCCGACCAGTCCGCGTAGGCGCGGGTGAGCACCAGGGTGCCGAACGACGAGGCGAAGTCGATTATCGCGCCGACGTCCACGGTGGCCCGCCGGACCTTCTCCGCGATCTCGGGGTCGGATGACTTGTCGGCGCTGTCGAACCCGCGCACCTTGTCCCGCTGGAACTGACCGCGGCCGTGGACCTGCTCGTAGCGCGAGATAACGATGTTGTCGAAGTCGATGTAGACAGCGACACGGGTGACACCAGCGTCGTTCATGGCTGCTCTTCTCGTTGGGACGCGTGAGTTCAGTCTGCCGGTCTGGAGCCGGTAAAGAGGCCTGGTCCGGGTCGTGGATTCTGGGTACTGTGATGCCCGATATCGGGGCCCTCTCCTCAATAAGCCCTGTCGTGCCGACCCCGAGTGGGGATCACGTGTTCAAGAACGCCAAAGAGCGGGAAGCCGCGCGCCTCGAGCGTGAGGCCGAGCAGGCCCGCGAGCAGGCGGCCGCGGCCGAGCAGGCCCAGGCGGCGGAGGAACAGCGCCAGCGCGACGCCTTCCTGGCCACTCCAGTCGGCGCGGCCACCGCCGCGAAGCAGGCGGGCCAGCCGTTCTTCGAGACCCAGCTCGAGGTGGGCCGTCACGCCGGGAGCGCGGGGTTCGGCAGTGCTGAGGGGCGCCGCACCACGGCGAGTTCGGCCGCCACACTGGGCGAGATAGAGAAGCTCGGCTGGCGTCTGGAGCACGCGGGCTACTACTTCATGGTCACCGGGGAGACGAGTACCAACCGCGCCTTCGTGAGCGGGGAAGCCACCGCTGTCAGCGGCATTACGGTCGGGGTCTACCTGTTCCGCAACACCGCACTCCCCGAATCCGCGGCCTGAACCAGCCCTCTCGTCGATCTGCTCAGTCCGCGAAGTCCATCCGCATCACGACCCGCCGCGGGCTGGGGTGGCTCACCTCGGTGAAGCCGGCGTCGGCGAAGACCTGGCGGCTTCCGACGTGCAGCTCACCCCAGGTGATCTCCTTCCCGGGCGAAGTGATCATTGGATACGCCTCCAGCGCCCGCGCGCCCTGGTCCCGGGCGAAGCCGACCGTGGCGGCGGCCAGCGCGTAGGTGATTCCGCGCTTGCGGTACCCCTTGCGGGTCACGAAGCAGGTGACGGCCCACACGCCGTCGTCCGTCTTGTCCTCCTGGCGGCCGCTCCAGACGGTCCGGACCTTCGGCAGGCGGGGATAGGCCGTGCGTGGCTCGACCGCCACCCAGCCGACCGGCTCCTGGCCGAGGTAGGCCACGAGTCCCGAGGTGGTCCGGGCGCGCGGGTTATCGCACCGGGTCTGCTCGCGGAGGCGGCGGTGCCGTTCCTCGCCGCTCAGCGAACTCCAGTGGCAGTCCCGCGTCTTGTAGTGCTGGCAGTAGCACATGCCGGGATAGTCGGCGGTGCCGAAGACCGCCTGCAGGTCAGCCCAGGAGGCCTGGTTCGCGGGGATGATGCTCAGCTGCGCGGGCGTAATTGGATCCCGGGTGACGCTGCCGGGCGCAGTCATTCGGGGTCCTCCCCGACCAGGCCATCGACCGACTCCCGGATCAGGTCGGCGTGACCCACGTGCCGGGCGTACTCCTCAATCATGTCCATGAGGAGGCGCCGCAGGCTGGGGGTCTGGCCGCCTCGAGAGGTGTAGGAGGCGAGCCGGTCCAGGCCGCCGTCGGCGATGGCCTCGGCGACCAGGGTGCGGGATCGGTCCACGGCCGCCTGCCACTGCGCCATGAGCTGCTCCGGGCGGTCTTCGGCCGCGGTGCGCCACTCCCAGTCCGGGTCGGCGTCCCAGTCGACGGTGTCCCAGGGCGGATGGGGAGGCCGTCCGTGCAGCTTGACCGAGAACATGTCGTCCTCGACCAGGGCGAGATGCTTGAGCAGGCCGCCCAGGGTCATGGTGGATGGTCCGAGGGTGGCCCGCAGTCCGGCTGACGTCAGGTCCCCGCACTTCCAGGCCACATATCTGCGCTCGCGCTCCAGGGCACCCAGGAGCGTGTCCAGCTCGTCACCGGCCACCGGCGGCTCGCGCAGGATCGCGTCACTGTCTTTGTCCATGGCAGACACGCTAGCGTCAGTTCCGGACGATCTACTTCCGGGTTGGGGACAATATGGCGCACGAGGTGAGCCCGACCGCGAGGGCGTTGCTGGCCCTTGAGGTCATCCAGAACAGCCCCGGCGTCACGGCCCAGAGGCTAGGCGACAGGCTGGGGGTCACGGAACGGGCGGCCCGCCGCTACGTCGCGATCTTGCGGGAGGCGGATCTGCCGATCGAGTCGGTCAGCGGTCCCCACGGCGGCTACCTGGTGGGGCGGGGCTTGCGGCTCGCGCCGTTGATGTTCACCGCCGCTGAGGCCATGGGCCTGGTCATGGCCGTGCTGGAAGGCCACCGGAATGCAGCCGACCCTGGCGACCCCGTAGGCAGCGCGCTGGCCAAGATTGTCAGGCTCTTGCCGGAGCAGGTGGCCGGCCCGGTCCACGCGGTCCGCGAGGTCTCGGTTTCCCGGCCCGCGCACGAGATCTGGGCCAGCCCGGAGCTGACCACCCAGCTGATCGGGGCCTGCTCGGCGGCGCGGCGGCTGCGCCTGGCCTACCGGATGGGCCGGGCCCCGGACCGGGTGATGGAGGTCGACCCGTGGGCGGTCGTCCTGCGGCACAGCCGGTGGTACCTGCTGGGCTGGTCGCACACCAGGCAGGCCCGGCGGGTGCTGCGCGTGGACCGGATCGTCACGATCGAGGTCCTGCCGGACACGTTCACGCCGCCACCTGGACTCGACGCCCTCCGCACTCTCGAGGAACACCTGTCCCAAGGGTGGACCCACCCGGTCGATGTGCTGATCGAGGCCACCCTCGAGGAAACATCACGCTGGGTGCCGAGAAGTCTCGGCCGCCTGGAACCGGACGAGGAGAGCCGGACACGCCTCAAGGCGACGACGGACGAGCCCGACTGGTACGCCCGGCAACTGGCCGCCGTCCCGGCGTCCTTCCGGGTCCTCGGCTCCGCACCGCTCCAGCGTGCGGTCGAGGCCCTGGGGCAGCGATTGGCGCGGGCCGCCGGGACCGGGCCGTCCGCGGGTTCGACGCCTCCCCCGGCCTGACCGTCAACCCCGGCCACCTGGGCGAGTCCGGGCCGCTGCGGTCAGGGGCCCTTTTAGCGGTATGCGCCACTACCGTTCTTCGCCGGCCGGATCCGGACGGCCGGCATAAGCCTTGATGAGGGGGAGCTTCGGCCACGTCTCGGCCAGTGCCGCCGGCGCCAGGGAACGCATCTCCCGGCCGATGGCCGGGTACGGGTCGAGCATGTTGCGGTAGGACAGCGATATGAAGCGCGCCTGCCCGTCGGCGGGATGCAGTTCGTACGCGGTCAGCAGCGGCCGCGACGGCTCCCAGTCAGCGAAGGTCTTGCGCGTCCAGACCTCACGGATCGAGATGACCTGGTTCCAGCGCACCGGGACGGAGCCGGACCGGGGGCCGTCGAGAACCATGAACCCCTCGCTGAACGCGTAGAACCACGCCGCCCGGTTGGCTCTGCGCCGACGCTGAGAGTCGGGGTCAGGCGTCCTGGTGCTGAAGATCCCGACTACTTCCCCGCACCCGAATCCGGCCGCCAGCTGCTCAGCCTCGGCCAGTTGCGCCGCGTAGAGGCGGCGCTGCCGGTCAGCCTTTCGGCCGAACCCCTCGCGCAGCTTTTCCTGGGCCTCAGGCCGGATTTTCACGATGGCCGCCCCGCATGTCTCTTCCATTACGGCAGCTTCCGCTATGCCAGTGCACCGCGTCCCCGGACGAGGACACGGATTCAGGCGGCAGTCTCCTCGAGCAGCCGTGCGGCGGCGGCCACGCGAGGAGATCGGGTGGTGGAGTTCGTCCTCTCGCTAGCTCCCCGGCTACCATCGGCCAATGTTCCGCCCTGAACACCCCGTTGAGACAACCCGGCTGACTTTGCGCCCATTCACGCCCGACGACTTCGACGATCTGTATGCCTACCAGTCCCGCCTGGATGTAGCCCGGTATCTGCACTGGGATGCTCGTGGCCACGCGCAGGTGCGGGAGGCTCTGGTTCGTCAGTGCGACGAGACCAGCCTCAGCGCCGAGGGAGACTGGCTCACGTTCGCCGTGGTGTGGCGTGAGGCCGGGAAGACGGTGGGCGAAGTCGGGCTGAAGCTGGTCAGCTGGGAGAACCGGCAGGGAGAGATCGGATTCGTCTTCAACCCTGACTACCACGGGCGAGGTCTCGCCACCGAGGCAGCCGAATCCATGCTCATGCTGGGGTTTGACGCCGTTGGATGGCACCGGATCATCGGTTCCTGCGACGCCCGCAATCACCCATCTGCGCGGCTCATGGAGCGGATCGGGATGCGCCAGGAAGCGCGCTTCGTGCACAACCAGATCGTCAAGGGACAGTGGGCAGACGAGCTCGTGTACGCGATCCTCGATCATGAGCGGAGAGCGGGAAGCCTTCGGCAGGTCTAGCTTCGCAGGTTGGCTAATATCAAGCCACTCGTCCCTGCTGCATGCAGCACATGCCTCTGAGTCAGCCGGCGGCCTCGGGCACGTAGTGGCGGCTCAGGTCCGCGGGGTCGATCCAGACCCGCATGATGGCGCGTGTTGACGGGTCGCGGAACCTCTCCGGCGTAGGAACCCACCCGGCACCTGGCTGCGCCTGCTGCGCGTGACGTCTCCGCTGCCCAGGCCGGCTGCGGCCGGCCTGGGCAGGCGACTGTCCGCCAGAACGTGGCGCGCCCAGCAGCGGGAGGTCGGTCACCGCCGCCGCGGCCTCGTCGGAGTAGGCCGCGGCCAGCACGACGCCCACCCGCCGGCTCATCTCGTCCAGGTCCAGCTGCCCCTGGACGTAGTGTTCCCGCAGCAGGCCCAGCAGCTGTTCCCGGTCCGCCTCGCTGAGCAGGGACCGGGGGCCGTGCGGGGGCGTGGGCGGGGGCGTCTGGGGCACGACTACCCAGCGGGACGGACGACGACCGCTGTGCCGTAGGCCACGATTTCCGTCAGTTGCTGGCCCATCTCAGACGAGTCGAACCGCATCGCAACGACAGCGTTCGCCCCCAGCAACCGCGCGTTCTCGATCATCCTGTCGATCGCGTGCCTGCGGCTGTCCTCGAGCAGCTCCGTGTACTGGGTCACCTCGCCCTGGCGCAGCGCCTTGAATCCGGCCCCGATCGACTTGATCGCCCCCATGCTGCGCACGACCAGGCCGAAGGCCACGCCAAGATCTCGCTCAACGGTCATCCCTTCCAGCGCGAGCGCGGTGGTGACCGGAAACGCGGCCGTTGCGGCCGGTGCAGGTTGCGTCATAGCCGTCATCGTTCCCCCGACGCGCAGCCCGTACCCAAGCACCCGTGCTTGCCCGCGCCTAAGGTAGTTCACGGCTGCTCTGGGCCGGGACTTGAAGTCTTGGCGTATTGGTATGCGTGCCCAGCGCCAGCCCTACCCCGAGCAGGCTGGCGAGCGTCTTCATGATTTCCAGGTCAGGCTGCTTTCTGATCTTCCCCCCGTCCAGTGACACGGGTCACGCTACGAGCGACTGCTTGGTGAGCTGTTCTTCATATTCGATCGGTGGGCGGTAATCGAGTGAGCTGTGGAGCCGAGACGCGTTGTACCAGTTGAGCCATCCGAAGACCTTGCTGCGTTCGCAGCGCGGTGGCGAAGTGCTCGCCGTCGATGACTTCGCGCTTGAAGCCGGAGAAGAACGACTCGGCCATCGTGTTGTCGTAGGAATCACCGACGGTTCCCATCGACTGGGTGATCCGCAGCGAACGGCATGCCGCCGGAACTCCCCGGCGGTGTATTGGGTCCCGTGGTCGGTGTGGAAGACGATCCCCGCCGCGAGATTACGCCGGCCGCCGGGTCGCGACCGCGGCGAGAAGCGCATCGAGACAGAGCTCCGTGCGCAGGTGGTCGGTGATCGACCAGCCGAGCAGCCGCCGCGAACAGGCATCCACGACGGTCGCGAGGTAACACCAGCCCTCGTCGGTCCAGATGTAGGTCGCGTCGCCGATCCACAGCTCGTCAGTCGCGGCCGGGTGAAGTCGCGGTGCACGAGATCAGCGGCCGGAACCTGCCCCGGGTCGCGGCGGGTGGTGCGGATCTTCCGGCGGCTGCACCGGCCCGCCAGGCCCTGGCGGGCCATCTCCCGCTCCACCGCCTTGTGGTTGACGGCGATGCCCTCCCGGGCCAGCTGCGCGGTCACCCGCGGTGACCCGTACCGGCGCCGCGAGCCCGTGCACCCGCGCGATGTGCCCGGCGTACCGCCCGGGCCGCCGCGGCCGGCCCGGCCCGGCGCCAGCCGCGCCGCATAGGCGTAGAACCCCGACGCCGAGACCTTGCAGACCCGGCAGAGGGTGCGGACGGGGAAGTCGGCCTTCTGGGCAGCGACGAACGAGAAGATCCTCACGCGCGCGACTCCTTCACCCAGAAGGCCGTGGCTCGTTTCAGGATCTCGCGCTCCACCTCCAGTTCCGCTACCCGGCGGCGGAGCGCCGCGTTCTCCCTGGCTTCGGCGGACTCGGCCTCGACCGGCCCGGATCGGCACCGCCGGCCCTCCTGGTCCTTTTTCAGCCAGTAACTGAGGTTCGACTCGCCGATCCCAGCTCAGGGCGATCGCGGCGACGGCCGGCCGGACGATCGCACCAGCGCGACCGCGTCAGCCTTGAACTCCGGCGAGAACTGCCGGCGTTGGTCCCATCGGGACTCCCTCCGCCAGGCGCAGCCTGGCAGGTCGGGTGTCCACCACACGGGGGGAGGCTCTTTCCTTCATAGCCTGCGTAGCAGGCGCACTCCATGACATCGCCCTTGACCGCAAAGAAGATGCTTCTCCGGAACTCGTCATGCTCGCGGTGTTCCACCGCAGCGGCCACGATCGCTTGGGTCAGGCTTCCGATCAGCGGAGCTTCCACCGTTCCGGAGGACGCCGCGGCGATCTTCCCCAGGCAGTACAGCGCCGGTGACAGTCGCGCCCGCAACCCGATGACGACACGGGTCTCCGCGTCGCCCTGGACCTCGGCAGCTTGCCGTTCAGCCCCCTCCTGGCTGAGCGCGGCGCGCTCGCGCGCCGCGACCGCGTTCCCGTGCGATGCCTCCGGCCGGAGAAACCGGATGTCGATGAATCGGTTGATAGCCGTAACGCTGGTCAGAACGATTGCGCATACGACACCCAGGATAATGTTGCGGAGATGCCCCTCGCCACCCTCGCTCGCCAGGGCCCCGAACACCGAACCGCCAGCGGTTCCCAGAAGCGCCAGGGCGGCCAGGCCGAAACTCTCAGCCCGGCTCATCCGTGTTGGCATCTGCGTCGCTTTCGCTCGGGCAGCCCGCGAGGGAACTGACAGCTCGTTCTCTTCTGGATACCCCCACTAGTGTCGCGTGTCGTTAGTTAGTTGACGGTCTGATTTTGGTGAGCAGTTCGTCGGCGTCTTTGGTCCAGGTGAATGGTCTCGCAGCGGTCGTTGTAGGCGTCGATGAAGAGCGCCGATGGCGGTGGTGAGGTCCTTGACGGAGGTGAAGGTGCCGCGGCGGATGGCCTGGCGGGTGATGATGCCGAAGAAGATCTCCACCATGTTCAGCCACGAGCAGCCAGTCGGGGTGAAGTGCAGCGTGATCCGCTGGTTCTCCGGCTTGGCGAGCCACTTACTCGGGGTGCTTATGGGTGCCGTAGTTGTCGAGGACGACGTGCAGGTCCGCAGCGGGGTGCGCGGCGGCGACCTTCTTGAGGAACCGGAGGAACTCCTGGTGGCGGTGCCGCGGGTAACAGGCGTCGGCGGTGATCTTCCCGGTCGCTACCTCCAGGGCGGCGAACAGCGTGGTGGTGCCGTGCCGGACGTAGTCATGAGTGCGCCGCGCGGCCAGCCCGGGCCGCAGCGGCAGCATCGGCGCGGTCCGGTCCAGGGCCTGCACCTGGGACTTCTCGTCCACGCTGACCACCACCGCGTTGTCCGGGGGTGCCAGGTAAAGGCCGACGACGTCGCGGATCTTCGCCTCGAGTCCCGGGTCGGTGCTGAACTTGAACGTCTCGAGCCGGTGCGGCTGGATCTTCCACTTCCGCCAGATCCGGGCTACGGGACGCCGACGAGATCCCCAGTTCCGCGGCCAGGAACCGGGCCGACCAGTGCGTGATCCCCAGCCGCTCCGGCGGCCGGCCGTCATTCACCAGCGTTGCGACGACCACGTCAGCCTCGCTGATCTCCGGCGGCCGCCCGGACCGCGGCTCATCTTCCAGCGCGGCGACGCCGCCCTGCAGGTAGCGGGCCCGCGAGCCGATCACCGTCGGCCGCGACACACCCACCGCCCGGGCGATCGCCGCGTTCGGCAACCCATCGGCGGCCAGCAGCACCATCCGGGCCCGTTTGGCCAGCCCCGACGGCACACTCGGCAGCCGGGCCAGCTCAGCCAGCCGCTCACGGTCACCCTCACGCAAGATCAGAGCAGGAGCTACAGACATGCTCCATTGTCCCGCTCAAACCACCGCAAAACAACTTCCAACACGCGACACTAGTGTCGCGTGGCGTTAGTTGTTTGACGGTCTGATTTTGGCGAGCAGTTCGTCGGCGTCCTTGGTCCAGGTGAATGGGCTGCAGCGGTCGTTATAGGCGTCGATGAACCAGTCCGATGGCGGTGGTGAGGTCCTTGACGGAGGTGAAGGTGCCGCGGCGGATGGCCTGGCGGGTGATGATCCCGAAGAAGATCTCCACCATGTTCAGCCACGAGCAGCCGGGCGGCGTGAAGTGCAGCGTGATCCGCTG
>CAWJPL010000018.1:0-148690 GCA_963844695.1 uncultured Actinomycetes bacterium | reverse complement strand
GGACGATAGCCAGGGCGATCACGCTGGCCGGGGTGCTGATGAGGCAGATCAGCGCGGCCAGCGCGTACAGGGCCTGGGCCAGCAGAATCCGGCGCCGGAAGGTGCGCAGCCGCGAGTACGCCTGTCCGGTCCGGTCCGGCAGGAACGCGGTGCGCCCGTACCGGGCGCTCCATTCCAGCCCGGCACCGAGGAGCAGGATGTTGAGCCAGTACACGCCCACCGCCAGGCGCAGGTGGACGTAGTGCGCGAGCAGGGCGGCGGAGAATGGGAGCAGGGTGACCACGAACAGGAACCCGAGGTTGACCCAGGTGAGGGTCCGGTCACAGCGGCCCAGGATGCCCAGCAGGGTGTGCTGCGCAAGCCAGAACGTGCCCAGCATGGTGAAGCTCAGCAGGTACGCCGCGAAACTTGGGCCCAGCTTCAGCAGCGCGCTCCCGAGCGCGCGGTCAGAGGATGCCAGCGCGGCACTGACCGGCGCCCGCACGTCGAGTACGAGCAGCGTCATCGCGACCGCGAACACGCCATCACTCAGCGCGGTCAGACGTTCCAGGCTCTGGCCGGTGAATATGTTGTACGGCTCGCCCATACCTGCATGATGTCGCGGCTGAGGCTGGCAGGCCGCCATCCGCCAGATCAGCTTGAGGGAAGAAGAAGAAGCCATCTGAACTGGGATTGCCAACAATGCCCCGGGTGCTGTTTGATCAAGGGCGACCCAGTAGTCCGGGCTCGGAACAACGGCCTCTCAATGCGGCCAGGGCAGCACCGCCAGGGGCAGCACCACCGGAGCGCAACCCCAGGGCAGCACCGCCAGGAAGCAGACAGTGGGACGGCCTATCTTGCCTGACCGCGCGGTGGGAGGTGTCTCATGACCGCAGTGGCCAGCCAGGATATTCCGGGCCAGCAGCACCCGCTGGCCCGGCGGCTGCGGGCCGCGGTGCTCGGACCGCGAGGCGGGGGTACGACTCGCCGCAGGGCCTCCGACGCTTTCCGACTCGCAATCGCCCTCGTCGTGGTGGCGGTGTCCATCCCGGTCATGCAGGCTAACTCGGCCGTCGAACTCGGCATCGTGCACGCCCTGACCCCGCCCCCGACAGCGATCAAGTGGCTGGTCACCTCGGTGTTCTGGCTCGGCTCCGCCGGGGTGATCGTCTTGCTGGTCATCGTCGGGTTGCTGGTTCCGCGGCTGGCCGCGGTCCGGTGGACCGCGTTGGCTGCCGTACTGGCCTGGGGCGCATGTGCCCTGCTGGAGGTGTTCCTCGGGCCGGCGGCAGGCCGGCCGCCGACCGCCGCGCTGGCCGGGGTCAGCACCAGTTATCCCGTCACCCAGCTCGCGGTCACGATCGCGGTGGTCGCCACCGCGCTTCCTTACCTGAGCCGTCCGGTCCACCGGCTGGTGTCGTTCCTCGTCGCCGTGGCGGCGCTGGCTGCGGTCTGCGGCGGGTACGCCCTTCCCGTCAACGCGGTCTCCAGCGTGGTACTCGGCTGGGGGGTGGCCGCCGCTCTGCACCTGGCGGTGGGCTCACCGCTCGGCCTGCCGTCGACGGCGGAGGTCACCGAGTGGGTCGCAGACCTGAACCTCACGGTCAAGGACATAACCCGCTCCCCTCGCCAGGTCTGGGGGGTGGAGCAGCTCACCGGCCAGGACCAGGCGGGCGGGACGATCGAGCTGGCGGTCTATGGCCGGGACGCATCCGATGCCCGGATGCTGGCAAAACTCTGGCGGTTCTGCCTGTACCGGGACTCAGGACCCACCCTCATCCTCGATCGCATGCAGCAGGTCGAGCACGAGGCCTATCTCACTCTCATGGCGGGACGCGCCGGCGTCCTCGTGCCTGAGGTGCTCGCCGCCGGCCGATTTGGGCCCAGCAACGACGCGGCGCTGGTGACCAGACTGCCGGACGGCCCGCCGCTGTCGCCGCCCGCCGACGAGAGCCCCGTCGCCGACGCCACCCTGGCCGACGTCTCCGTCGCCGACGGCACCCCGGCCGGCAGCCTCCTGGCTGACGCCACTCTCGACGAGCTGCTGCTGACGGTGCTCCGGCTGCGTGCGGCCGGCATCGCCCACGGGGCGCTTGGCTCTGACACCCTCATCCTGGCCGCCGAGGGTGTTTGCGTGCGGAACTTCCGCTGCGCATCCTCGTCGGCTCCGGCCAGCCGCCTTGATAGTGATCTGGCTGCGGTGCTAGCCGCGATGGCCGTGCGGGCGGGCGTCGAGCGCACCGCCGCAGCAGCCGCCCGGGTGCTTGACGCGGACCTGGCTCGCAGTGCCCTGGTGCACCTCCAGCGCGCCGCGCTGGATCCAGCCACGGTGGCCGTCCTCCAGCACCAGAAAGATCTGCTCCCCCGCCTACGGACCGCGGTGGCCGCTAAGACGGGCATCGAAGCGCCCAAGCTCGCCGAGGAGAAACGGGTCAGCTGGACGAACCTGCTCTTCGCCGTCGGCTCCCTGATCGGCATCTGGGCCATCATTGGGGTCCTTGCCGACGTCAGCGACTCCCTAGACGTCATCAAGGGGGCCAGCTGGGGATGGGTCGCGCTGGCGTTCCTGTTCGCTCAGCTTCCGGTGATCTTCAAGGCCTGGGCGCTCATCGGCGCGGTGGTCGGCCAGCTCCCTTTCGGGCGATGCGTCGCCCTGGAGACCTCGAACACGTTCACCTCACTCGTCGGCGGCGGCACGGCCGTATTCGCCCTCCGGGTCAGGTTCTTCCAGCGTCAGGGATATGACGCAGCCACCGCAGTCAGCTCCGGAGCCATCGCGTCCACCGCGAGCTGGACCGCCAAGGCCCTGCTCTTCCTCGCGGCCATCGGGTTCTCGGCTGGCAACTTCCATGTCCCATCGGATTCTGGCGGCCACGAGGGGATCGTCTGGATCGTCCTGGCCGTCATCCTCGCTGTGGGGATCACGCTGACCCTGGTCGGGGTAGTCCCGCGACTCCGGCGGATGGCAATCAGCCAGATCCGCCCGCACCTGCTGAACATCTGGACCAACATCAAGGCGATCGCGACCGAGCCGCGCAAGATTTTTTACGTCCTGGCCGGCTCGATCCTGGCTCAGCTCTTCGTCATCCTGGCTCTCGGGGCGTCGCTGCACGCCGTCGGGGAGCAAGCGAGCATCGCCACCCTGATTACCGTCAACACGCTGGCCGCCGTCGTCGGCGGCGCGGTACCGGTACCCGGCGGCGCCGGCGTCATCGAGGCGGGTCTGATCGCCGGGCTGACCAGCGCCGGCATCCCGCAGGACCAGGCGGTCGCCGCCGTGTTCATCGAACGGCTCTTCACCGCCTACCTGCCCCCGATCTGGGGCTGGGTCACGCTGGCCTGGATGCGCCGGCGCGAGTACATCTGACCGGTCGAGATACGTCCAGCGCGACGGAACCGAACTCATCAGCCAGCCGTCCAAGTCCTCGTGGACGACACACACGCGCCGCGAAACGTCCAGCCGCCCGGCTGCCTCACCACTGCGTCCGCAGCAAGGAGCCAGGCGGCGAGCGAGCCGTGCTGATCGCCGGATATGTCATGACATCGCCCAGATCGAGACTTGCCCGACCTAATATTCTGGCGATGAGGCAGGCAGGCCCCATGGTTCACGAACGGTCCGCCTGGGCACATGTGTTGAACTCCGACAGCAGGGAATGTTTTCGGCGCACAGGCGATCTGATGAGTCAGAGGACACGCGAGGTCTCGACGAAGATGACCATGGCGATGAAGGCGCGGCCATGAAATCTGCCCGATCCGGATCTGCAGCGTTCGGCATCGTGGCCAGCGCGGCCCTCGTCTCTACCGGCATCCTGGGCAGTCTCCTTGGCGGTGGCACGGCCGCTGAGGCTGCCACGGTGAGCGCGGCCGCGCCCAACGTGTGCGGTCAGCCTCCGGCCAAGACCGCAGCCGCCCGGTCCGTCCCGGCCGGCCGGACGGCGATAGTCCTGGACGCGGTCTCGCTCCCCTCTGCCAAGTCCCCCAAGCCCAAGGCCACCAAGTCGGGCAAGGCCAAGTCCAGCAGCTCCCCCTCCCCCTCGGCCAGCGCCAGCCAGTCCGCGACCGCCAAAGCCACGGCCAGCGCCACCGCCAAGGCCTCCAGCAGCGCCACCCCCAAGGCCACAGCCACCGCCTCCGCCACCCCGAAGGCCACCGACAGCGCCTCAGCCACCCCGAGCAGCAGCGCGTCACCCAGCAGCAGCTACCTCGGCTGACCCCAGCAGCAGCGCCTCGGCCAGTCCGAGCAGCAGCGCTTCGGCCTCTCCCTCTCCCAGTTCGACGGGGTCGAGCTCGGCGAGCCCCTCCCCCAGTCCGAGCCCGACCGGCAGCAGCCCTTCGGTCCAGCTCTGCCTCTCGGTTCAGCCCGTCACGACCAAGTCGGGCGTGCACCCGGGCGGGACAGGCAGCTATGCGATCTGGGTCTGGCCCGCGGGCGGGGCGGCGAGCGACGTCACGGTGACCATCAGCGGCAAGGTCGCCAGCCAGGCCGTAACCCCTAAGTTCACCGTGTGTCCCACGGTCAGCGGCCGCACCTGCAAGGTAGGCGGGATCGCCAAGGGCTCCTCGGACGAGCTCCAGGCCACGATCGCTGTTCCCAGCGGCACCGCCGCTGGCAAGCAGGCGACCCTCACCGCCACGGCCAGCGCCAGTGACGCCGCCGCCCCGCCGGCGGCCGACGGCGCCATCAAGATCACCGCAAAACCGTCGGCCTCGCACTCGCCCTCGCCGTCCCCGACGCCCACGCCCACCTCGACGTTGACCGGCACGGGCCTGGGTGCCACTCTTCCCGCGGGGATCCTGCCCACCGTGCCCTCGGCCGTGGTCCCGGGGGCTACGCTCGGCGAACTGCCTGCGCCAACGACGTCCCCGGGCACGCCCGGCGCGGTCTTCCCGACTGTGTCGCCGCAGCCGAGCGCCAGCCCCAGCCCGTACTCCGCAGTGCTGCCCAACGCCCGCGCCGTGCGGGTCACCGACGCGGCGGCGACGTTCCCGTTCAGCACCCGGCTGGTCGGCGGCGAACTGGTGGGCCTGGCCGTACTCGCCGCGGCCCTGGCTATCGCGATCGTCCGGTTCTCGCTGCGCCGCCCGCGCCCGCAGCACGGCAAGGACGCGGCCAGCTGAGCGTCGGCCGCACCCGCGGACCGTGATCCGGCGCCACAACCAGCCGGGCGGAATCGGACGACGTAGTCCGCCCGCGCGGGTCTTAGCTGGCGACGTGCTCGACCAGCGGCCGGATGGCCCGCAACTGCGCGGCCAGCCTGCTCGCGCTCATCGTGGGCGAGGCCACCACGCCAAACGTGTCGTTGTCCGCCCAGGTGCACAGTGCGACGCTGCCCGGCACGCTGGCCTGGGCGTTGACGCACGCCGCCGACCCGCCGAGTGAGCCCGCGCTGGTCCCGAAGGCGCCCTTGGACTGCTGGGTGAAGCTCTCGATGAAGCCGCTCGGTGAGACCCCGGACAGGTTGCCGCCAATAAGCAGGATCATCTGCGGCGTCTTGGTGCTGGCGGCGCCGGTGCCGTCCTCGTAAACAGCCGAGACGACATGGCTGGCCTGCCCAGCGCTCTTGGCGATGACTTGCCGCTGCAACTGGCTGGCGTTCATCTGCTTCTCGAGTTGCGGCCGCCGGACGTAAGATCCCAGCTTGTCCGGCGTGACCAGGACGTGATGGGGCCCACCGCCGAAGAGGCCTGACTCCGCCGCGACCACCGCGCCGCCCAGGACGACCGCCAGCCCGGCCCCGATCATGAGGATCCGGCGGCTGCGGCGCCGCCCCTGCTTGCGGCCCGACCGCGCCGCCCGGGGCGGCCGCTCGTCATCGGCCGGGGCCACCTCGTCGCGGCGCGCGGGGCGCGGCGCGGGCGCTTCCCGTACGGCGGCCCGGCCGCGGGCCCTGTGGTCCCCCGTCTCGTCCGCCACCCGCGGATCCGCCGGCGGCTGGATCGCCGAGGGTCCGGACGCCGGGCGGCGAGCGGGCTCGTGCTCGCGGACGCGCCGGTCGTCAAGATCAAATTCCGGATCCGCAACGAAGCCCGCTGGGCCGCCGCGCCCCCGGCCGACCGGTTCGGGGGACCTGGGCCCGGGCGGGATGGGACCGGAGTCGGCCCAGCCGGACGCGGTCCGGCCAGACGCGGCGCGGGCCACTCCGGCGGGGCCGGTGGCTGGCGCCTGACCCGGCCCGGCTTCCCGGGGACTGCCCCAGCCAACCCCGGAGCCGCCCGGCGCCCGGCCGTGGCGGCTGGGGCCGGTCCGCTCCGCCGGGCGGTCCTTGACCGCCGGGGCCAGACTGGCCTCGGGGTGGGGCTCGGGCCGGTGCCTGCGCCCACGCCGGGGCACCGAGGTCCAGTCCACGGCGGGCGGTTCTCCGGCGGCCTGCCCGGCCGGGCTGGAGCGTGCCCCGTCCAGGCGCGACTGCTGTGGCGGCGCGGTCAGGTAGCCGTCCAGGCCCGGCCCACCAGGCGGCACCGGACGACCACCCGGCGTCGCCGCACCGGGCGGCACCGGAGAGTCACTACCGCGCCGCCGACCACGATCAGGCGCCTGGTCGGGCGCAGGCCGCACACCACTCCGGGGACCAAGGTCAGCATAAGAGTCAGGCGGCCTGCCAGGCTCCTCACGGGGTGCTGCGGCCCGCCGGCCCGGCCGGGGGCCCGGCTCACGCCCAGGACCCGGCTCACGCCCAGGACCCCGCTCACGCCCAGGACCCGGCTCACGCCCAGGACCCGGCTCGCGCGCGGGGCCCGGCTCGCGTCCGCCCGCGTCCCGCCCGGGGTCGTACGGTCCGCGCGGGGGGGCCGCCGGGTAACTCCGCCTGCCCTCGCCGGGGACCGCTCCGCGTCCCTGGCTGGGATCTGCCTCGCCCGGCGCGGCGGGCCCGGCGTAAGCGGACACGTCGCCCGGGGCGGTGGGGCGCACGTAGCCGCGGGACCCGTTGCCCGGAGTACCGGCACGGCCGTACCCGCCCGTCGTGTCACCCGGACGGCTGGACCGGCGAGGTGCCGGCTCCCCGGGTGCACCCGTCCGGTCGTAACCGCGGGCCGCCTCCTCAGGCGGCCCGGCCGGCCCACGGTCCGCCGGCGCCGTCCAGTCATAACCAGAGGCCGACTGTCCCGCCGGCGTGCGGGGGCCATAACCGGCCGCGGACTCACCTGGAGGCCCGGCCCGGCCGTGGCCTGGCGCCGCGTCTCCCGCGAGTGTGCCCCGGCTGCCGGGCGGGGCCGGGTAGTCCTGGGCTGCCTGCGGGTCCCCGGGAACTGTCCGCCTGCGCTGGCCCGGCACCTTCTCGGGGTACTGCGACAGTGGGTACGCACGCCGGGACAGGTCACCGGCGTACTCGGGTCCGGGATCGACAGAGCCACGCGCCCGCCGCCCACGCGGCGGTTGCTGCGGGCTCTCGTCGGTCATTTGTCCCCTTGCCGTGCCAGTGACGCGATCTTGCCGGACCGGGAGTTACCCCATCATGGGGCATGGCCGCGATGCCTGCCACCGGGTCTGGCACGCTCGTCCGCACGAGCCGGGATCTTCGCCCGAACGGCCAGCTAAGGCGGAATCCGGGCGCTGGGACGGGGCCGGGCTATCCGGCGAGAACCTTCAGCCGCGCCGCGCGTCAGGCTGGTGATACGCCGAGCGAGTCCCCTCGGTGTGCTGCCGCGCGATCTCGGCTGCCCGCTCCTCGTCCTTCGCCTCGACCGCGTCGATGAGTTCCCGGTGCTCCGCCCATGACTCCTGGCCACGCTGCGGCGCGACCTGCCGGTAGTACCAGCGGACCCGGCGGCTGACGATGCGGGCCAGGTCGGCCAGGACGGCGTTGCCGGCCACCCCGGCCAGCGCGGCGTGGAACTCGTTGTTAGCGGCTACGACGCGTTCGGTCTCCCCGGACGCGACGGCGCTCTGCCCCTCGAACCAGATGGCCCGCAGCCGGGCTATCCCGGTGGGAGAGGCCGCGCGCGCGGCCAGCCGGGCCATCTGCGCCTCGAGCAACTCCCGCACGTCGAGCAGCTCGTCGACCTCATGATCGGTCGGGACGTGGACGAAGGCGCCCTGGTTCGGCCGGAGGTCCACCCAGCCTTCCGCCTCCAGCCGGTGCAGCGCCTCGCGCACTGGCTGGCGGCTCACCCCCAGCTGCCGGGCCAGATCGGTCTCGACCAGGTGCTCGCCGGGACCGAGCCGGCCGCCGACCACCAGCTCGACCAGGGCCTCGTACACGGACTGGCGCAACGGCACCGGGCGCGCGACCGGGCTGATGAACACGGGCGGCCCGGCCGGTTTCGCCTCCGCGGTCACGACACTCTCCCCACGCACTTAGCATATCGGCGGCTGTATCCAAAATGCGATCTGCCCCAGCTGCGCCCAGGCTGGGCGGGGTGTGTTCGGCTGCGCCGGCCGGGCGTGCCCGGATGTACCGGGGTGTACCCGGGTACCCGGCCGTGTCCGGCTGCGCCGCGGGGTGCTCGGGCTGTGCTCCCGCATGCCTGTCCCCCGCGTGCTGCCGCGCTCGCCATGAGACTCGCCGGGCTCGGCTCGGGCCTGCCCCCTCGCAGGCTTGGCTGGTATACACGGCACATGGTGCTGCAGGTACGCGGAACCGTGCTGCCGGAGCGGGAAGAGCGCTCGTTCTGGATCGACGGCGGAGTGCTCCGCGAGGATCATGTCGCGGGCGCCGAGACGGTAGCCGAGGGCGGCTGGCTGCTACCCGGCCTGGTCGACGTGCACACTCATCCCGGAGCAGAGAAACCCGGTGACCCCTTCGACGAATCGGTGCTGCGCACCGACCTCGCGGAGCATGCCGCGGCGGGCGTGCTGCTGATCCGCGCCCCCGGGTCCGCGGCCCGCATCCCGGGCTGGGCCCACGACGTGGAGGGCCTGCCCCGGGTGCGCTCCGCGGGACCGTGGCTGGCCACGCCGGGCCGTTTCTTCCCGGGCTGGGGCCGCCACGTGACGGAGGCGGAACTCGCCGGGGCGGCCGTGACGGAGGCGGCCGCGGCCGGAACCACTCCCGTAGCCGGAACCACTCCCGTAGCCGGAACCACTCCCGTAGCCGGAACCACTCCCGTAGCCGGCACCACTCCCGTGCCGGCACCACTCCCGGCACCGCTCCCGTACCCGGCTGGTGCAAGATCATCGGTGACTGGGCCTGGGACGAACCCCCAGTGCCGCTGACTGTTCTCCGCGACGTGACCAGCGCGGTGCACGCGATCGGCGGCAAGGTCTCCGTGCACGCCCAGACCGCCGCGGGCTGCGCCCACGCGGTCGCCGCCGGGGTGGACAGCCTGGAGCATGGCATGCACCTCGATCCGGGCCTGCTGGACCAGATGGCGGCCCAGGGCACGGCCCTGGTGCCGACCCTCAACGCGTTCGCGGCGTCCGCGTTCCGGGTCCGCGCCGCTGACCCCGGGCCCCGCCGGGACGCCTACCTAACGGGCTGGGCGGCGATGCCGCTGACCGTCCGGGCCGCTTACGAGGCAGGGGTCACCGTGCTCGCCGGTACCGACACGCATCCGTGTGGCACGGTCGCGGAGGAGGTGGAGCGGCTGATCAGCGCCGGGCTACCCTGGGAAGCCGCGGTGGGCGCGGCCAGCTGGACCGCCCGGGCCTGGCTCGGCCTGCCGGGCCTGACCGATGGCGCCCCTGCTGACCTGGTCGTCTACGACGAAGACCCGGTGGCGCATCCGGACGTCCTGCACCATCCTCATCTGATCATCTTGCGCGGCCAGATCCTAGCCTGACCAGAGCCGCGAACATTCGTAACACCCCTCTCTCCAAACACTTTCATTCCCGCTAAAACACCTTCATCCCCCGCGGCAGGATGCGGCGGGGGATGAAGTGAATGTTCCCTATCGCGATGGAAATTAGTAGTTGGCGCGGATTGGGCTGGGGGTACGACCGGGGCGTAGGCCTCAGCCGTAGTACATATTCGGCTGGGCCCCGTAGTACATATGCGGCTGGGCCCCTGTGGCCACAGCAGACGCTACAGGAACAGAGCTAACACTGGCGGCGATCCACGGAACCGTTATTGCGGCTCCCGAAAGAATTGTTGCACCGGCTGCGAAGAGAGGTAAGGTGACTTTTATGGTTAGTGCCCGCGCGATACGCATGGCGCCTCCATAAGAATAGTGCCCGAGGGTGGTTTCCCGTGATGGGCGGTCCTGTGGATAACCCGGCGCATGCGTTCCGGCAAGACCTACGGTACTGCCGTCTGACCTGGGTGTCTACCGGAAACTAGAAATTAAGGAAAATTCTTGGAAATCTATTGACTGCGTTTCTTGAGCCTTAAATTAGTCTCTATTCCCATTACAATATTAATGCAACCTGACTTACGGGTTAGAAACAACTAACTAGAGTCCTTCAGAGAATAGTAGAATTGCACAGCAATTGGCATTGCAAGTGGAACTGCAATTTGCATCCTGCTTACCTTGCGTACAAATCGAAATCCACAACGTCATGCGCATGATCCCTTACTGAGCCGACCATGATCTTTTAGTACCGCCGTTTACCAGGGCGAAAGCGCTTGTTCCGCCCATATTCGGGAGGTAGGCTCCACCTCGTGCCCGGTGCCCCCTTAGCTGACCAGTTGGTCGGTCGGGATCGCGAACTCTCGCGGCTTATCAGCTGCGCAGCTGAGGCGACCGCAGGGCACGGCCAAGCTGTCCTGATCGAGGGTGAGCCGGGCATCGGCAAGTCCACACTGGTGCGGGCGGCCTGCGCGGTGGCGGCTGACCGCGGCTGCCAGGTGTACTGGGGCGCCGGCGATGAACTCGGGCAGGCGCTGCCGCTCCTGCCCATCCTGGACGGACTCAGGGTCCGCGAGCCTTCCCCCAACCCGCGCCAGGAGACGATCGTCGCGCTACTACGCGGCGAGGTCGCGTCCGGCCACGGCGAGGACGTGCCGACCGCGCTGGCTGAGCAGTTGCTCGCGCTGGTCAGCGAGCTGTGCACCACGCGGCCGACGGTCCTGGTCGTGGACGACCTCCAGTGGGCCGACCAGGCCAGCGTGGTGTTCTGGGAGCGCCTGTCCCGGTCCGCCCGGCACCTGCCCCTGCTCTTGATCGGCATGATGCGCCCGGTGCCGCAGCGGGAGGATCTGCTGGCTCTCCGGCACACGGCCGACCTTGCCGCCCGCTTCCAGTTGGGTGGTCTCCCCGAAGGGTCAGTGACTGAGCTGGTCGAGACCCTGGCGGGCGGCAAGCCCGACGGGGAGCTCGATGCGGCTCGCCGACGGCGCCGGCGGGCAACCCGCTCTATCTGACCGAACTGGTGGACGCCCTGGCCCGCAGCTCCAGCCTGGCCGTCACCGGCGGGATCGCGGAGCTGACCAGCGACTGCGCGCCGGACTCCCTGGGCGCGGCCGTGGCGGACCGGCTCCGGTTCGTGCCGGCCTGGGTGCGGGAGGTCCTCCGTGCGGCCGCGCTGCTGGGCGTGGACTTCGCCGTGCCGGACCTGGCCACCGTGCTGCACCGGGGGGTGGCGGACCTGGTCCCGGCCGTGAGCGAGGCCCAGGCCGCCGGCGTGCTGGCCGAGTCGGGCACCGGCCTCGGATTCCGGC
The DNA here is from genome assembly GCA_963844695.1 of uncultured Actinomycetes bacterium. Classification (GTDB taxonomy): domain Bacteria; phylum Actinomycetota; class Actinomycetes; order Streptosporangiales; family Streptosporangiaceae; genus RYN-230. The sequence goes on along the minus strand of CAWJPL010000018.1, from coordinate 137,174 downwards.
ATCCGCTGATCCGGACCGCGCTCTATGAGGAGATCCCGGCCCCGGTGCGGGCCGCCTGGCACCGCGAGGCAGGCCGCGCCCTGGCCGAGGCGGGCGCGCCGGCTGACCGGGTCGCCCGACAGCTGCTGCCTGCGGTGGCCGGGTCCGCCGACACCGCCGACCCGATAGACGAGTGGATCCTGCGCTGGCTGGGCCGCACCGCACCGCTGCTGGTGGGCCAGGCACCCCGGGCTGCCGCGGCGCTTCTCCGGCAGACCGTGGCTCGCTCGCCGGCTGGCTCGGCCGAGCACGACAGCCTGGTGTGCAGGCTGGCTGAAGCCCTCTACCGGGTGGGTGACGCGGCCCAGGCCGAGCAGGTGGCCAGCCGCGGGCTGGCCATGACCGTCGATCCCGATCTCCTGGTCGACCTGCACTGGACGCTGGCGCAGTGCCGCACGCAGGCCGGCCAATTCCCGGAGTCCCTCGCCCCCTGAACCAGGCGCTGGCCCTCCCAGGGATCTCGGCCCGGAACCGGGCCCGGCTCCTAGTGGCCATCGCCCGGACGCACCGCGAGCTCGGCCAGATCGAACTAGCTGATCAGGTAGCCAGCATCGCCCTGACCGAGGCCACCGAGGCCGATGACGACTGGGCGGTTGGCTGGGCTCTGCACGTGCTGATCATCACGTGCGGGAACGCAGGGGCGGACGTCGGACGCACTGCCCCTCTACGACCGGGCCCTGGCGGTCACCCAGGCCGAGCCCGCGCTGACCGACCTGCGGCTGCTGCTGCAGATCAACAAGGCCGTCACGCTGGGCGACCTCGACCAGTACGACGGGGCTTTCGCCTCGGCCCGCCAGGCCCAGCATCTCGCCGACCGGGCCGGCCTGACGGTCCGACGCGCCCAGGCGCAGAGCTGCCTCGGCCAGTTGCTGTTCCATACCGGCTCCTGGGACGACGCTCTGGCCGAGGTGGGCGTCCTTCAGGAAGTCAGCAAGGACCCCGCTATGGCCTGCTGCGACCATGGCATCGCCGCGGTGATCTGCTTCCACCGTGGTGAGATCGCTCAAGCACGCCGTCACCTGGCTGCGGCCGCCCCGCACGCCGGCAGATCGGTGAACCGGGTGGTCGGCACGCTGGCCCTGGCCCGCAGCCAGGCCCTCGAACACGAAGGCGAGCTGACCGAGGCCCTCGACGTACTGACCGGTTCGCCGACCACGCCGAAGAACTCGACGAGGTCGAGGATCTCCTGGCGGACGGCGTGCGGCTGGCTACGGCGATCGGCGACACGGTCACCGCGAAGACCCTCGCGGAGCAGGCCGCGGCCCTGGCCGACGACACGGAGATCCCGCACCGGCAGGCCAACGCGTGGCATTGCCGGGGCCTGGTCAACCGCGACGCCGGCCGGCTGCTCCGGGCCGCGGAACGCTACCACGACGCCCGGCCGTCCGCTGCCCCGGGCGAAAGCACTGGAGGCCGCGGCCGGAGCCCTGGTGGATTCGGGCGACCGGGACCCGGCCCGGGCCGCGTTCTCCCGCGCTGTCGACCTCTACTCGTCTCTCGGCGCGACCCGCGACGTCGCCCGGCTGCAGGCCCGGTTCCGGGCGCACGGGATCCGCCGCGCCCCACGGGTCAAGCACCGGCGGGCCCGCCGCGGCTGGGACAGCCTGACGCCCGCCGAGGCGAAGATCGCGGCCTTGGTCGCCCAGGGGATGACCAACCCGCAGATCGCCGCCCGCCTGTTCCTGTCCCCGCGGACCGTGGCCACCCACGTCTCGCACATCCTGGGCAAGCTCGACGTCCGGTCCCGGATCGACATCGCCCGCGAGGCCACCGACCGGCGCGCCGCCGCCGTCTGAGCCCCGCGCCTGGGCTCAGACGGCGACGGCCCTTTCGGCTGAGCCCGCCAGCTCAGCCTTCCTGGGAGTCCTCGGGGCCTGGCTGAGGCAGGCGGCCGCGTCGACGGCCGCCTGCCTCGGCTCAGCCCCATCCCGTCCTGGATCCGGCCCCAGGGGGGACGACCAGATCCAGGACGAGGCTCAGGGGGCGAGGGTGAAGTAGACCGCCTTGCCGGTGGCCGTCTCGCGGTAGCCCCAGTCGGTGGACAGGCTGTCCAGCAGCATCAGGCCCCGGCCGGCTTCGGCGTACGGCAGCGCGTGCACCGGCGCGGGGGCCGACGGTGACCCGTCGTGGACCTCCACCCGCAACTGGCCGCCCGCCCAGCTGACCACCAGGTCGACAGGGTCGTTCTCATCCCCGGCGTGACGGATGGCGTTGGTGACCAGTTCGCTGGCGAGCAGGGCCGCGGTGTAGCCGTCGACGGGGATGTCCCAGGCCCGGATGATCGCCCAGACGTGGCGGCGCGCTTGCGCCGCGGCGGCCGGGCCTGCGATCAGGGAGATTCGGTACGGGCGCTCTACCATCGCACGGACTGGCGCCATCATTGTCATCTGTTTCCTTGCCGGGCCTGCTCGGGCCAGTCCCAGAAGCGCAAGTAGCGCCGCCGGGCGTTGCGGACCAGCGTGAGGCCGCGCCTGGCGTCAGCGTCGGGCTCCGGGTCCACCGGCACCAGAGCCGGTTCGGATCGCGGCGCCTCGTGCACTTCCACCCGCAACTGGCCATCAACCCAGCTGATCATCAACTGAACCGCCTCATGCCCATCCGTGTTCTGCCTCATGGCGTCGGTGACCAGTTCGCTGGCGAGCAGGGCCGCGGCGTAGGCGTCGATGGGGATGTCCCATGCGTGAATGATCGCCCAGACGTGGCGGCGGGCTTCCACCGCTGCTTCGGGACCTGCGGGAAGGGAGATGCGATACGGGCGCGGGGCCGTCGCTCGGACGGGCGCCAACCTGTTCATCTGTATCCTTGCCGAGCCTGGTCGGGTCGGGGGCCGGCATGTAACGCCGTTGTGCATCCCACGATGGCCGGCCTGGCGGAGCGAAACATCGGTCGGCTGACGGATGTCGCAAGCCGGCCTGCGCAGGCCCCGGCCTTCCGCCGCCCACCGCGATTCGGCACGATGGTCGGATGACACACGAAGTCCGGGGCGTCGTCGCCCCAGCTAAGGGCGCCAAAGTAGAGCTCACCACGATCGTGGTGCCCGATCCGGGGCCGGGTGAGGCCCTGGTCCGGGTGCAGGCGTGCGGCGTCTGCCACACCGACCTGCACTACCGGGAAGGCGGCATCGGGGACGACTACCCCTACCTGCTCGGGCACGAGGCAGCCGGCCTGGTCGAGGCGGTAGGCGACGGGGTCACCGCGATCGCGCCCGGCGACTTCGTCATCCTGAACTGGCGCGCGGTCTGCGGCGAGTGCCGCGCCTGCAAGCGGGGCCGGCCCTGGTACTGCTTCAATACGCACAACGCCCGGCAGAAGATGACCCTCACGGACGGCACGGTCCTGTCTCCCGCGCTGGGGATCGGTGCGTTCGCCGAGAAGACCCTGGTCGCGGCGGGCCAGTGCACCAAGGTCAACCCGGCCGCCCGGCCTGAGGTGGCCGGCCTGCTCGGCTGTGGCGTCATGGCGGGCCTCGGCGCCGCCATCAACACCGCCCCGGTCACCCGGGGCGACTCGGTCGCCGTCATCGGCTGCGGCGGCGTAGGTGACGCCGCGGTGCTCGGCGCGGTACTCAACGGGGCGCGGACCATCATCGCGGTCAACATCGACCCGCGGAAGCTGGAGTGGGCCAGGCAGTTCGGTGCCACGCACGTGATCAACTCGCGGGAAGCCGACCCGGTCGAGGGGATCCGGGCGCTCACCGGCGGGAACGGCGCGGACGTGGTGATCGAGGCCATCGGCCGCCCGGAGACCTACCAGCAGGCGTTCTACGCCCGGGACCTGGCCGGCACGGTGGTGCTGGTCGGCGTGCCGACCCCGGAGATGCGGATCGAGCTCCCCCTGCTGGACGTGTTCGGCCGCGGCGGAGCGCTCAAGTCGTCCTGGTACGGCGACTGCCTGCCGGAACGTGACTTCCCCGTCCTCATCGACCTGTACCTGGAGGGAAGGCTTCCGCTCGAGAAGTTCGTTAGTGAAACGATCGCGCTGGACGCGGTCGAGGAGGCGTTCGCGAAGATGGAGCGGGGCGAGGTGCTGCGCAGCGTGGTGACCCTGCCATGAGCCCGCGCATCGAGAAGGTCGTCACCTCGGGCACCTTCTCGCTGGACGGGCAGGACTTCGCGGTCAACAACAACGTGTGGCTGCTCGGCGACGACCACGAGGTCGTCGTCATCGACGCCGCCCATGATCCGCAGGCCATCCTGGACGCGGTCGGCGAGCGCAGGCTGTCCGCCGTCGTCTGCACCCACGGGCACAACGACCACATCAACGCGGCGCCGCAGGTCGCCGAGGCGAAGGGCGCCCCGGTGCTGCTGCACCCGGCCGACCAGGTGCTGTGGCAGATGATCTACCCCGGCAAGCTGCCCGACGGCGACCTGGCCGACGAGGAGGTCATGGAGATCGCGACCACCCCGCTGCGGGTGCTGCACACGCCCGGCCACTCGCCGGGCAGCGTCTGCCTCTATGCGCCCGAGCTGCGCGTCGTGTTCTCCGGGGACACCCTGTTCCAGGGCGGCCCGGGCGCCACCGGCCGTTCGTACTCAGACCACGGCGCGATCATCAGGTCCATCCAGGACCGGCTGATGACCCTGCCCCCGGAGACCGTCGTGCACACCGGGCACGGCGAGGACACCACGATCGGCGCCGAGTCCGGCTCACTCTCCCGGTGACGCATGGCCGGTGAGCCCGTCCGGATCGCCATGTGGTCCGGGCCGCGCACGGTGTCCACCGCGCTCATGCGGGCCTGGGAGAACCGCCCGGACACCGTGGTCGCGGACGAGCCGTTGTACGCCTTCTACCTGGACCGCACCGGGATCGCCCATCCCGGCCGGGAGCAGGTCATCGCGAGCCAGCCGACCAGCTGGGAGGCGGTGATCAGCCAGCTGACCACCGCGTCCCTGCCCGCGGGCCGGACCGTGTTCTACGCCAAGCACATGACCCATCACCTGCTGCCGGAAGTGGACCGGGACGCGCTCGCGCCACTGCGGCACGCGTTCCTCATCCGCGACCCGCGGGAGCTGCTGGCCTCCTACGCCCGGGTGCGTGCCACGCCCACCCTGGACGATCTGGGCATCTGGCAGCAGGCGGAGATCTTCGAGCGGTTCGGCGGCCCCGTGATCGACGCCCGCGACCTGCTGGAAGATCCTGAGCCGGTGCTGCGCGCGCTGTGCGCGGCGCTGGGGGTCCCGTTCACCACGGCCATGCTGTCCTGGCCCGCGGGTCCGCGGGACACCGACGGGGTCTGGTCCCCGCACTGGTACGAATCGGTGTGGCGGTCGACGGGGTTCGGCTCCTACCATCCGCCGGAAAGCCCCCTCCCGTCCGCGGCTCGCCGCGCTGGCCGAGCAGTGCCAGCCGTTCTACCAGCGGCTGCACGCGTCCCGTCTCACCGCGATCGCACCACCGGGCAGGCCCGCCCACGACCCGCACCCCGACCCCGGAGCGCCGTAGTGCTGCAGACCTTTGACGACCGCAACCGTGACCTCATCGTCAACGTGGGCGGTGTGCTGTCGCACCGCGACCAGGCCGCGATCAGCCCCTTCGACTCCTCGGTCCAGGGTGGTGACGCGGTCTGGGAGGGACTGCGGCTCTACCAGGGCCGGATCTTCCGGCTCGGCGAGCATCTCGCCCGGCTGCGCCGCTCGGCGGCCGCGCTGGCCTTCACCGGGGTGCCGTCAGACGAGGAGATCACCGCGGAGATCCGCCGCACGCTGCGCGCGAACGCGATGACCGACGGCGTGCACATCCGGCTCACCCTGACCCGCGGCGTGAAGATCACCAGCGGCATGGATCCCCGGCTCAACCAGTCCGGGCCCACCCTGATCGTGCTGGCCGAGCACAAGGAGCCGGTGTACGACCAGTCCGGGATCACCCTGATCACCTCGAGCGTGCGCCGCCCGCCGCCGGACGTCCTGGATCCGAAGATCCACCACAACAACTTGCTCACCTCCATCCTGGCCAAGATCGAGGCGAACGTCGCAGGCGCCGACGACGCGGTCATGCTGGACAGCCGCGGGTTCGTGGCCGAGACCAACGCGACGCATTTGTTCCTGGTCACCGCCGGGCACCTGGGCACGCCGTCCGCGGCCGCCTGCCCGGAGGGCATCACCCGGGCCACCGTCCTCGAACTCGCCGCGCAGGCGGATATCCCGCATACCGTCGGCGACTACAGCCTGACCCAGTTCTACGCGGCCGACGAGGTGTTCGTGTCCGGCACGATGGGCGGTCTTACCCCGGTCATCCGGATGGACGGGCGGCCCATCGGATCGGGCTCGCCCGGGCCGGTGACCAAGCGCCTGGGCGACCTGTACGCCGACCTCACCGCCCGGACCGGGACAATGATCACTTGACTCCCGCCGAGTCAGGACACTCTCAGCTGGGCAGAATGTCCCCTATGACGAAGGCGCCAGAAATCCCCTCCGCCGCGTTGCCCGGCGGGGTCAGCATGCCGCTGCTCGGGTTCGGCACCTGGCGGCTGCGGGGCTCGGCCGGCTTCGAGGCCGTCCTCACCGCGTTGCAGGTGGGATACCGGCACCTCGACACGGCCACCATGTACGGCAACGAGGCTGAGGTGGGCCACGCGCTGCGCGACAGCGGCCTGGACCGCAGCGAGGTATTCATCACGACCAAGCTTCCCCCGGCAAGGCGGGCCAGGAACGCAAGACGCTGTGCGCCAGCCTGCGCGCGCTGGGCACCACGCACGTCAACCTGTGGCTCGTGCACTGGCCACCACCCGCCCGGGCGCTCGCGCCGGTGTGGCGGGAGTTCCTCGCCCTGCGTGACGAGGGCCTGGCCAAGGCGGTCGGGGTGAGCAATTACTCCCTCGCGCAGATCGACACGCTGATCAAGGCCACCGGGGCCGCGCCTGCTGTCAACCAGATCCCGTGGAGCCCGGCCCAGTACGACGAGGCCGTGCTGGAGGAAAGCCGCGAGCGCGGGGTGACCCTGGAGGGCTACAGCCCGCTCAAGGGCACCGACCTGGGCCACCCCGTGCTGACCGGGATCGCCGAGAAGCACGAGGTGACCCCGGCCCAGGTGGTGCTGCGCTGGCATCTCGAGCACGGCATCGCGGTCATCCCGAAGTCTGAGCGACCGGAGCGGATCGCGGCCAACTTCGACGTGCTGAGTTTCTCGCTCGACCCCGATGAGATCGCCCGTATCGACGGCCTGTCCCGCCGCTGAGTCCAGTTCCGCACCGGGCCTGGTTTCCGCGCTGAGCCTGGGAATCGCCCGTGGATGTGCTGAATTGACCGCTTCGCGGGCCCGGCCAGCCTGGTCGGGCTGGCAGGATGGCGGGCGTGGACGCCACATCGCTGAGCCAGTTGTGGCACGAGGTGATCACCGCCGAGGCGCTGCCACCCCGTCTGCTAGTCCTGGGCACCGCCGTGGCCGCGCTGATCCTGGTCGGGTGGCGACGAGCCTGGCCGGTGTCCCGCACCGTGGTGACCATCGCCCACGAGGGTGGCCACGCGCTGGTCGCGCTGGCCGTGGGCCGGCGCCTCGACGGGGTCCGGGTGCACCGCAGCACGGCCGGCCTCACCGTGTCCGCAGGGAACCCCTCGGGTCCCGGCATCGTGGCCACCGCCGCGGCGGGCTACCTGTCCCCTCCGCTGCTGGGGCTGGGGGCGGCGGCCCTGCTGGCCACCGGGCATCTGGTGGCCGCGCTGCTGCTCACCCTGGTCCTGCTGGCCGCCCTGACCCTGATGGTCCGCAACGCCTACGGGATCCTCGCCACGGTCACGGTGGCGGCGGCCGTGGCCCTGGTGACCTGGCGTGGTTCGTCGCTGCTGCAAGCCGCGTTCGGCTACGCGATGGCGTGGTTCCTGCTGGTCGGGGGGATCCGGCCGGTCCTGGAACTGCAGCGCTCGCGCCGGCGGGGCCGGGCCTCCCGGTCGGACGCGGACCAGCTCGCGGTGCTCACCGGCGTCCCCGGTGGCGTCTGGGTCGCCCTGTTCGCCCTGGTGGCGCTCGGAGCCCTGGCCGTCAGCGGGTTCTGGCTCGTGTACTGACCGGCTCTCTCCCGTCCGATGCTCCAGCGGCCCGGGCCCGCTACCAGCGGTCCCAGTGCACGACGTCCTCGAACGGGCGCCGGTCGGGCCGCGCGATCGGCGCCAGCGGGCGGTCCGCCGGGTAGCCCAGGGCGATCAGGTAAGCCAGGAACCGGTCCTCCGGGAAGCCCAGCAGCTGGCGGGCCAGGTCCTGGTCGGCCACGGACGCGTGGCCGCTGCCGATGCCCAGGTCAGCCGCGGCGAGCATGATGTCCATGGTGGCCTGGCCCAGGTCGTACCGCAGTCCCTCGCGCCGGTGCTCGTCCTCCAGCACGGGCGCGACCAGGCCGATGGTGGCCGCGGACCGGGCTACGTGCCCGGCGCCCTGCCACACCCGGGCCAGTTCGGTCAGCTCGTCGCGGTCGGTGACGACCACGAAATCCCACGGCTGCCAGTTCCGCGCCGACGGGGCCCGCCGGCCGGCCTCGAGGATCCGTTCCAGGTCCTCCCGGCTGATGGGCTGGTCGGTGTAGCTGCGGACGTTCCTGCGCGCTCTGATCGCATCCCATGTCTCCACAGCGCTTTTCTACCACCGGCCCTGTGTCCGCCCGGGCCGGCCAGCCGGGGTGCGCCCCGTCCCAGGCCCTCCTAGGCTGGCCCTGCTTGCCGGGCCCAGGGGCCGCCCGGCCTCACCACGTAGGGGAATCATGGTTACTCGTGACACCGCCTGGCCGGCGGGTACGCCGTGCTGGATCGATCTCGCGGTCGACGACGTCAGCCGGGCCAGCGCCTTCTACACGGGCGTGTTCGGGTGGTATGTCCAGCCCGCGCCGCCCGAGGCCGGCGGCTACGCCATGTGCCTGAAGGACGACCGGCCGGTGGCGGGTATCGGCCCGAAGCAGGGGCCGCCCGGGACGCCTGCCGCCTGGACCACGTACCTCGCCTCGGACGACCTCGACGAGACGGTCAGCAAGATCAAGGCGGCCGGCGGCCTGACCCTCATGGAGCCGCTGGAGGTGATGGACGTCGGGCGGATGGCGGTGGCGGCCGACCCCGGCGGCGCGGTCTTCGGCCTCTGGCAGGCCCAGGCGCATACCGGGGTGGGCCTGGCCAACGAGCCCGGCTCGCTGTGCTGGAACGAGAACATCAGCCGCGCCTACGACCAGAATCGGGCCTTCTACCAGGCCGTGTTCGGCTACGAGTACGGCGACCTGAGCGGGGACGGCTACCGTTACGCGACGCTGAAGGTGAACGGTACCGAGGTCGGCGGGATCGGCGAACCCGGCAGCAGCACGCCTGCTGACGAGCCTGCGCGCTGGACCACCTACTTCGGGGCCGCCGACACTGACGCGGCCGCGAGAGCCGCGAGCGCGGCGGGCGGCCGCGTGATCCAGCCGCCCCGCGACTCCCCGTACGGCCGGATCGCCGTGGTCGCCGACGATCAGGGCGCCACCTTCTCCCTGATCAGCCCTCCGCCTGCCTGATCAGCCCGGCGCCCCGGCTGCCCCCCGGCAGCCTGATCGCCCGCGGGCCGTCAGGCACGCGGGACGTCACCCGACCGGGACCGGTTCCTCTTCCTCCGACATCAGCCGGTCCGCGGTCCGGGCGGCCGTCTGCCGCGCCCAGCGGCCGCTGGTGACCAGGCCCACGACCAGTACGACCAGCCCGCAGCCGGTGATGATCCACCAGCCCACGTGGCTGGCGGTGGTGAAGCCGGTGCGCATCGGTCCGACCATGACCGAGGTCACCGCGGAGCCCACCACCGCCACCCCCAGTGACTGGCCCACCTGCCGGCTGGTGGACGCGATGGCCGACGCGACCCCCGCCTGCGCGCGGGGCATCCCGGACACCGCGGTGTTGGTGATCGGGGCGTTCACCACGCCGAAGCCGATCCCGAAGAGCACATAGGAAGCGAGCAGCCAGCCGGTGGACTGCTGCGCGGTCAGCCCGGTCAGCATCAGGGCGCCGCCGGACATGCAGACCCCCGCGACGATCAGCGGGATCCGCGGGCCGCGGATGCTGATCATCCGGCCGGACAGCGGCGCGAAGACCACCGTGACCGCGGCCAGCGGCAGCGTGAGCAGCCCGGCGTGCAGGGCCGAGTAGCCGCGCACGTCCTGCAGGTAGAGCGTGTTGAGGAAGAGGAACCCGCCCAGCGCCGCGAACGCGCTGACCGCGATCACCGTCGCCCCGGAGAACGGCGCGCTGCGGAAGAACCGGAAGTCCAGTAGCGGCTCGCGGCGCCGCGGCTCGTAGAAGAGCAGGGTCGCGAGGGCTATCGCGAACAGGCAGAAGCAGCCGATGATCTCCGGGGACCCCCAGCCGTGGCTGGGTCCCTCGATGATCCCGTAGATCAGCGAGGTCAGCGTGACGATCACCAGCACCTGGCCGACCGGGTCGAACCGCCGCGGGTGCGGGGCCTTGGACTCGGGCACGAACAGCGCGGTGAGCACGATCGCCGCCACCCCGACCGGGATGTTCACCCAGAAGATTCCCCGCCAGCCCACCGAGGCGATCAGCAGCCCGCCGACCACCGGGCCGAGGGCCAGGCTGACCCCCACCGCCGCGCCCCAGACGCCGATGGCCCGGGCCCGCTCGGCCCGGTCAGTGAACGTGTTCACGATGATCGACATCGCCACCGGATTGAGCATCGAGCCGCCGACACCCTGCAGCATCCGGAAGGCCACCAGCCAGCCCAGGCTGGGCGCGAGGCTGCACAGCAGCGACGCGACCGTGAACGTGGCCAGGCCGGCCTGGAACGTGATGCGCCGCCCGAACCGGTCCGCGGTGGAGCCGGACAGCACCAGGAGGCTGGCCAGCACCAGCGTGTAGCCGTCCACCACCCATTGCAGCCCGGACACCGAGGCGTGCAGGTCCCGCTGGATGGACGGCAGCGCGACGTTCACGATGGTGTTGTCGAGCCCCACGATGACCAGGCTCATGCAGCAGATGACGAGGATCAGCAGCCGCCGGCGGCGGCTGGGCCCGGTCACGGCTGGTTCAGGAACGACTGGTCCGGTCACGGCTGGATCTGTCACGACTCTCTCGGGGGGTGAGCGGCTTCGTTACTTGCGAAAATACAACTGACTTCCAAGGACCCGAACGCATGGTTCACTGTCCCTATGCCTGACGACGGGCTTCCAGTGCTGGGCTTCAGCTCCGCCGCCGAGTGGGACGCCTGGCTCAGCGAGCATCACGCCGGTTCAGCGGGCCTGTGGCTGAAGATCCGCAAGAAAGGCTCGGATGCCCCCGGGGTGTCCTACCCTGACGCGCTCACCGCGGCGCTCTGCCATGGGTGGATCGACGGCCAGAAGCGCCGCCTGGACGACGACCACTGGCTGCAGCGTTTCACACCGCGCCGGCCCGGCAGCAAGTGGTCCCGGATCAACCGGGACCAGGCCGACGCCCTGATCGAGGCCGGCCAGATGAGACCCGCCGGACTGCGGGAGGTCGAACTGGCCCGGGCGGACGGCCGCTGGGCCGCCGCCTACGAATCGCAGTCCACCGCGGCCGTGCCGGAGGACCTCGCCCGCGCGCTCGCTGGCAACGACGCGGCCCGCACGTTCTTCGAGGACCTCGACCGTGCGAACCGGTACGCGATCCTCTACCGCCTCGCCGACGCCAAGCGGCCGGAGACCCGGGCGCGGCGTCTCGCTACCTTCATGGCAATGCTTAGCGAAGGTAAGAAAATCCATCCCTGACCGCGGACGGGGCCCGTCGCTCAGGGAGCTCGGATAGTCTTCGTCGTCAGTGCCCTGCACGTTTGGGCCCACCGACTGGGCCCTCCGATCGGGCCCTCCGATTGGGCCCGCTGACCGGGCCGCCCACCGACCGGGCCGTCCGCCTCCGGGCCGCCCACCGACCGGGATGACCGTCATGCGAATGCCAGCCACCGCGGGCACCGGCTCGCCCGCGGCAGACGGGCCTGCTGACGGCCCCGCCAGGAACAGCACCGGCGCCGCTCCGCAAGCCCCGCGCCGCCCGGGCGTGGCGGCCGCCACCACGCTGCGGCGGCACTGGCTGATCACGGCGCTGCTCCTCGCAGGGCTGGTCCTGCGCGGCCTGTCCATGGCCGCCTACCAGCCCGCGCTGCTTTACATCGACAGCCTGAAGTACCTGTTCGGCGCCTGGCCCGGCAACGACCCGCTCGGCTACAACCTGGTCCTCAAGGTGCTGCTGACCGGCGGAGACCTCAACACGGTCACGACGCTGCAGCACCTCCTGGGCCTCGCCATAGCCGTGGTCCTGTACCTGCTGCTGGTCCGCCGCGGCGTACCGCGCTGGCTGTCCGCGCTGGCCGCCGCACCCGTCTTGCTCGACGCCTACCAGGTGCAGATCGAGCAGACCATCATGCCGGACGTCTGGTTCGAGGCCCTGATCGTCGCCGGGCTGGCGCTGCTGCTCTGGCGGCCCGAGCCAGGGCCCCGGCTGATCGCGGCGGGCGGGCTGGCCCTCGGCGCCAGCGCGCCGATGGCCCAGGTCGGCCAGATCCTGATCCTTCCCGCGCTGGTCTACCTGCTGATCGTGGTGCCGGGCTGGCGGCGCAAGCTGATCCAGGCGGTCCTGCTCTGCGTGGCGTTCGCCCTGCCCATCATCGCCTTCTCGCTGCGCGAGTACGTGGTCACCCACCAGTTCTCGCTCGCCCCCGCCGCCGGAAGCACCATCTACGGGCGGCTGGCGGAGAGCGCGGACTGCACGACGCTGAAGCTGCCGGCCTACGAGCGGGCGGTCTGCCCGCCGCGGGCGCTCGCGATCCGGCTCGGGCCCGACGGGCTGGTGCACAGCGACACGTCTCCCGACCACACGTACGTAGCCCCGCCCGGACGCACCCACGGGGAGGTCATCGGCAACTTCGAGCACCGGGTGATCACCCAGCAGCCGCTGCGCGTGGTGGCGGGGGTCCTCGGCGACGCAGCCAGGCTGTTCGAGGTCCACCGGGTGACCAGCACCGGCGACACGCCCATCTCACGCTGGCAGTTCCAGACCAGCTACCCCACCTACGGCGGCAGCATCTTCCTCAGCCCCGATCACACCATCATGCTGGGCTTGCACTTCGCCTCAAGCGGCGGACCGGTCCACATCCGGCTGCTGCCCGCCGCCATGGGCGGGCGGGCCACGGTGGCCCGGCCGCTGGCCGGATTCCTGCGCGGCTACCAGTTGCACGGCGGCTATACGCCGGGACCGTTGCTGGCTTTCGCCGCGCTGGCCGGCCTGGCCGGTGCCGTGATCGCCCTGGTGGGCGGGCTGGCTGCCGCCCGCGGGCGGAGCATCCTCTCGGCCCGCCAGCGCGAGCTGGCCCTAGCCTGCCTGCTGATCTTCGGCTCGGCCGTGGCTGTGCTGCTCGCCTCTGACTTGTTCGAGTTCTCCTGGCGTTATCAGTTGCCCGCTCTGGTCACCCTGCCGCCTGCGGGCGCGCTCGGCCTCGCCCTGCTGGGCAGCCTGCGCCGCCGCCGGGCCCCCGCGGGCCACCCCCCGGGCCGCAACGAAAACCCGCTGGCCGGCTCCCCCGTCCCGGCCGAGTCTGCCGCTCTGGCCGGGCCACACCAAGCCGACCCCGGCCAGGCTGAAACTGGCCAGGCCAACCCAGCTCAGGCCGGCCCGCCCAGGCCGGCCCGCCCCAGGCCGGGGCTGGCCAGGCCGACACAGACCTAGCAGACCCGGCTCAAGCTGACCCGGCTGAAGCTGACCCCGGCCAGGCCGAACAGGCCGGGTGAACCCCGGCAGGTGGATCGGCAACCGCCCGCGTCCTGGCCGGTCCCCGGCCGCACTGACTGACTCTGTCTGTGGACCGGACTGTGGACAGTCCGGTGGACAGCCGCCCGCTTCAGGGGATAACCAGGCCACCGATGTGGAAAAGCTGTTCATAACCACAAAATCAGCAACTTCATGGCAGAAAACCCTTGCGCTGCCCCGGGGTAAGCGGTAAAAATTCTGCACCACCAAGTATGGAGATCAGCTGAACCCCCGCACTCCGTCGGACCGGGAAACCGGAACGTCTGGGCGGGTATAGAGAATGCCAGGAAACTGGCCTTCCGGGCTGATTTCCCCGCCCCGGTGGAGCGGCCGGATAGCACCCCGGTAGCCGAGCAATCGGTGTCCTGTTAGATGGCCGCGGCGAGGCCCCTCCATCTCATACATGGAGGGGCCTCGCTTACGTATGCCCCACTCCCGCGCATCTCCCTCATCCCCCCGCCAGGCCCCGGCCGCCGGATGGCCCGGGTGCTGGACTCGGTGCTGCAGCCCCTGCGGCCGTCCCAGTCGTCCGTCCCCACTGGTCAGGTCGTTGGCCTGACCAGTCGGACCCACCGCGGGCCAGATCGTGGATCAAACTGTGGACCAGACTGTGGATAGCGCGGTGGACAGCCGCCTTTCGCGGGGGATAACACGCGTCTTCTTGTGGATTTCGCAGAGATTAAGAAAAATCTTGAAATTCCTGGCCAGAAAGCCTTGCGCCTGTTCCCCCCACCGGAGTACAAATTCATTTACCGCAAGAGCGGGAGTCCTTCCGGAGGGAAACCCCCGGGACGCCGGGGAAACCCGGGCGACAGGAAAGCCGGGTAACCGGGATTTCGGTCGCTGCTTCCAGGCTAGGCGGCGGGCCGCAGGGCGCCAGGTAGCCGGGTAACCGGTGACCCAGCGCAATGCACCCGGGTGAGGCCCCTCCGACTCATACTCGGAGGGGCCTTACTCTTATGCCCGCCGCTGTTGCGGAGCCGGACTGGCCTCCCCGCCGGCCTGGAGTCCCGCGGGATGGTTACCGTGACCCTGGTGGAAGCCGATGATCTCGACGAAGCGCTGTACGCGCGGATGCGCTGGAACGTGCCGCTGTCGGAGGAGCACGCCGAACTTCTGATGGACCGGCTGGACGTGCGGCCCGGAGCTCACGTCGCCGACGTGGGCTGCGGCTGGGGCGAGCTCCTGCTGCGGGTCGTCGCCCGGGCCGGCCAGGCCACTGGCACCGGCGTGGACACCGACGCCCGGGCGCTGAACCGCGCCAGGCGCCTCGCTGCGGAACGTCATCTCGGCGGGCGGGTTCAGTTCACCGAGGCTGACGTCTCGGGGTGGGATGGCCCGGCGGACCGGGTGCTGTGTACCGGCGCGTCCCACGCGCTGGGCGGTACCACCTCCGCGCTGGAGGCGCTGGCCAGGATCGTGCCGGCCGGAGGCCGGCTGCTGTTCGGGGACGGCTACTGGGAAACAGCGCCGTCGGCCGCGGCGACGGAGTTGTTCGGCGAGCAGGTGCTGCCCCTGGCGGGCTTGCTGGAGGCCTGCCGCTCCGCGGGCTGGCGGGTCATCCACCTGAGCGTCGCCAGCCAGCTGGAATGGGACGACTTCGAGTCCACGTTCCGCGCTGGCCGTCAGGAGTGGCTGCTCGCGCAGGCCGGGGACCCGCGCGCCGCTGAGGTACGCGACTGGCTAGACGCCCGCGAACGCCAGTACGTCGAGGTGTACCGAGCCGTCCTCGGCTACGCCTACCTAGTCCTAGCCCACTAAGCCCTGCTGATACGGCTCCCCTCCGAGAGGAGCGGCGCAAGCGTCCGCACCGCGGACGCAGCCAGCGAGGGAGGTGTACGCGGTCAGCAGGTGCGGCGCCCCCCGGGCCGCGAGGTGCCCTAGACGCGGGCAGCAGATGCCGTAGACGCAGGCGGCGCCGGGCGCAGGCGTACCCGATCGAGCCGGACGGAAGCAGCACACCCGCGCCGGCCGCAACAGACGGATCCAGGCTCGCGCAGGGCCAGCCAGCGCCCACGGCACCCACACCGCCCGCACCCGCACCGCCCGCACCCACACCCCGCCCCACTCAAAGCAAATCGCGCCGCCGGAATCCAACCAGCCCGACCGCACCCAGCACCACCGCCACCCCCACCAGCCAGCCCAGCGGCCCCACCGTGACCGGCGCCCCAGGCAGCTTCGGCAGATGGCTGAACGGGGAGATGTCCAGCACCCCCTGGGCCAGCCTGATCGACGGACCGAGCAGGGTGATGAGCGCGACCAGGCCGAGCGCAGTCCACGCCCCCACCACCGCGGCCCTGGGCACCAGGCCGAACAAGGCCGCCGCTACGCCCCCCATCACCCAGGCGGCCGGGATCTGCGCCAGCCCCGCGCCGATCAGCCGTGGTAGCTGAGTGGCCAGGCCGCCGGAGGTCAGCCCGTCGCCCAGCGCCGTGGCGAGGCCACCCGCCAGCAGCAGCCCCGCGCTTCCGCCCGCGGCGACGAGCAGATGGCTGCCCGCCCAGCGAACCCGCCCCACCGGGGTGGCCAGCACCGGCTCGGCCCGCCGCTCGGTCTCCTCAGCATGCAGCCGGAGGACCGCCGCTACCGCGTACGCGGCCGAGACGACACCCAGTATCCCGATCACCGCCGCGAGATAGGCGTTGACGAGACCGCTGTGCCCGCCGAGCCGGATGAATATCTGCCGGGCCTGGGGGCTGGTGTTCAGCACCGCGCCGATCCCGCTGGCCGCCGACCCGAGCACCGCACCCGCCAGGACGAAGCCGATCGCCCAGCCGAGCAGGGCACCGCGCTGCAGCCGCCAGGCCAGCGCGAGCGGGCTGCGCAGCCATCCGGCCGCCTCCGGCCGGCCAGGACGGACAGGCAGCAGGCCCGCGCCCAGGTCGCGGCGGGCGGCCAGCCGTGCAGCCCCGCCGGCCAGGACGGCGGCGGCCGCCACGAAGAGCGCGCCAACTATCCACCGGGGGCTCGCGTACACCTGTATCTGCTCGGCCCAGCCCAGCGGGGAGGCCCAGCGCAGCCAGGCCATCCCAGACGCCGCATCGCCTACCGCGCGGAGCAGGAACGCCGCTCCCAGCAGGCCGATGCCCATCCCGCGGGCCGTCCGGGCACTGACCGTCAGCTGAGCGCAGACGGCGGCGACGGCGGCGAACACGCACCCGGACAGACCTACCGCCGCGCCCAGGGCGAGCGAGCCAGCCACCGGGTAGCCCAGGACGACCTGGACCGCGGCGATGAGCAGGATGAGCACCAGGCAACTGCCGAACGCCACCACCAGGGCCGCGGCGAGCGGCGCCTGGCGGCCGACCGCGGTGGCGCCTACTAGTTCCAGCCGGCCCTGCTCCTCGTCGTCGCGGGTGTGCCGGACCACGGTGAAGATCCCCATCAGCCCCGCGGCGCCAGCCGCGAACACCAGGACCTTCCAGGCGACCAGCGAACCCGCACTGTCCCCGGACACCGGCCCGCTCAGCGCCAGGACTGAGGCGTCACCGCGGACGCTGGCGATGAGCGCCAGGCGCTCGGGCAGGCGGGTGTAAAGGTGCCGGAAGCTGTATCCGGTGCTGGCGATGCTGGCGGCGAACACGTACAGCCAGACCGGCAGGACGATGCGGTCGCGGCGCAGGGCGAGGGAGATCAGCGCGCCGGTCCCGGCCAGCCCGGCCCGGCCGTGGCCTTCCCCGGGGCCGCCCGGCCGACGGGTACGGGCCGCGAGCGCGGTCATGACGGGTCCGCGTAGTGCCGCAGGAACAGTTCCTCCAGCGTGGGTGGCTGGCTGGCCAGGCTGCGGATCCCCGCGGCGACCAGCCGGGCGAGCACCTCGCTGAGCGCGTCGTTGTCGACCTGGCAGCTGACCCGGTTCCCGCTGATGTCCAGATCGTGGACCCCCGGCAGCCCGGCCAGCCCGTCCGGCGGCCGGACCACCTCAGCACGCACCGAGGTCCGCGAGAGGTGCCGCAGGTCAGCCAGGGCCCCGGAGTCCACCGTGCGCCCTTCCCGGATGATCGTCACCCGGTCGCAGAGTGCTTCCACTTCGGACAGGATGTGGCTGGACAGCAGGACCGTCCGTCCCGCCTGCCGCTCTTCCTCCACGCACTCCCGGAACGCGGCCTCCATCAGCGGGTCCAGCCCCGAGGTCGGCTCGTCCAGGATCAGCAGCTCAGCACCGGATGCGAGCGCGGCGACCAGCGCGACTTTCTGCCGGTTCCCCTTGGAGTAGGCCCGGCTCTTCGTGGCCGGATCGAGCCCGAACTTCTCCAGCAGGGCCGCCTTTCGCTTCTCGTCCAGACCGCCGCGAAGCCGGCCGAGCAGGTCGATGACTTCCCCGCCGGACAGGTTCGGCCAGAGGGTGACGTCGCCGGGCACGTAGGCGAGCCGCCGGTGCAGCGTGGTCGCCTCCCGCCATGGGTCGCCCCCGAACAGGCGGGCGGTCCCCCCGCCGACCCGGATCAGGCCCAGCAGGACCCGGATGGTGGTGGTCTTGCCGGCGCCGTTCGGCCCCAGGAACCCGTGCACCTCTCCGGGGGCCACGGTGAGGTCGAGCCCGTCCAGCGCGCGCGCCTGGCCGAAGGACTTCCTCAGGCCGGTTACCTCGATCACCGCAGTCATAGGCCCGAGCCTAGCACTTGATTCACAAAATCATGAAAGTTATGTATCTAGTAAACTCACGAGCAGGTCAGCCATGGGAGGGGTGACAGCCAGTGCCGGAGGCCCGCGAAGCGCAGCAGGAAGGGCGAGCCCAGCAGACGCAGGATGCCCAGCAGGCACGGCAGCCCGAGGACGCGTGGCAGCCCCAGGAGGCGCAGGAAGCCCCGAGACGCAGGAAGCCCAGCAGGCGCGGGATGGCGCCGCGGTACGGCAGTTCGTCGAGCACTTCGCCGCGCTGCTCGCCGACTCGGGCATGCCGCGGATGCCGGCCAGAATCTTCGTCGCCCTGCTTACCGCGGACACCAGCCGCCTCACCGCGGAGGAACTTGCCGGGCTGCTCCGGGTCAGCCCGGCCGCGGTGTCGGGGGGTGTGCGCTACCTGGTCCAGGTAGGCCTGGTCAGCCGGGAGACCGAGCCCGGCTCCCGGCGGCACGTGTACCGGATGCCGGAGAACGTCTGGCACGAGGTGCTGCGGGTGCGGGACCGGGTCATGATGCGCTGGGCGGACACCATGCGCGGCGGGGCCGAGGTGCTGGGCCCGGGCACCCCCGCCGGAGCCCGGCTCGCCGAGTCGGCGCTGTACTTCGAGTTCGTCAGCAAGGAACTGCCGGCTCTGCTCGACCGGTGGGAGGATTTCAAGACGGCCCACCAAAGCTGACCCTGTTCCGGGCCGCTCCCGGTCCGGACAGACGATCATTGTCGCTAGCCTGGGACCATGGCCGAAGAGAATGACGAAACTTCCTCCGATCCGGGCGACGGCACCGCCGAGTACACCTACGGCGGCGGCACCGGCGACTATGAGGTCGGCGGCGACAGCAACCCGGGCACGGACGGGCTCGAGGACACCGACTTCGAGGACGACGGTGTCCTGGACTCCTCCGACACGCTGGAGGACAGCGAGGATCCGTACGAGGACCCGCTGGACCCGGGCGTCGAGCCCGCCGACAAGTGGTCGGCCGGCGAGCGGTTCGGCGACACCCTGGCCGAAGAGCGCCAGGGTGAGTCCCTCGATCAGCTGCTGGCCGAGGAGGAACCGGAGCCGGACCCGTACGCCGACCCTGACCCGAAGGCCGAGAGCGACCTGCCCCGGGAAGGCCCGGAGTCCTACGACGAGCAGCAGCCCCGGGCCGGCCGCCTGGTGGCCGAGGACGAGGGGGCCCATCCAGACACTGAGCCGGACCTCGTCGCCCAGGACGTGGGCATCGACGGAGGCGGCGCGGGGGCGGAAGAGGCGGCAGTCCACGTGACCGACGAGGACGAGGACGAGATTGCCGGCGGCCCGGAGGGCTGAGCCGCAGGCGACTGTCGTCCGCGTTCCTGGGAGAATCCGGGCATGACGGAATCCCAGCCGGCGCCTTCCCTGCTGTCCGGGAGGACCGCGTGGGCGCGGAACCTCGAGACGCCGTTGCGCCAGTTCCTGCGCACGGAGACGGGCAGCGCAGCGATGCTGCTGGCCGCGACGGTGGCCGCGCTGATCTGGGCGAACGTCGCAACCGGGTCGTATGAGTCGCTCTGGTCCACCCGGCTGTCGGTAAACCTCGGCAGCACGGACCTGTCCGACACCCTGCACGGCTGGGTCAACTCCGGCCTGATGACGTTTTTCTTCCTGGTGGTCGGCCTGGAGGCCCGGCGCGAGTTCGACATGGGCGAGTTGCGCGAGCGGCGGCGGCTCACGCTGCCGCTGCTGATCGGCCTGGGCGGCATGATCGTCCCGATCGGCATCTACCTGGCGGCCAACGCCGGTGGCCCGGGAGCCCGGGGCTGGGGCACGGCCATGTCCACCGACACCGCGTTCGCGCTCGGCATGCTGGCCCTGGTCGGCTCCTGGCTGCCCGACCGGGTGCGCACCTACCTGCTCACCTTCTCTGTGGTGGATGATCTGGCCGGGCTAGCCGTTATCGCGATCTTTTACAGCGTGGGCCTGCGACTGCCCGCGCTGTTCGTCGGAGTAGGCCTGCTGGTCGTGGTGGCCGTCGTCCGGGCCGCGAACGTGCGGTTCGGCCCGGTCTACTTCTTCCTGGGGGTGGCGGCGTGGGTGGCCTTCTTCAAGTCCGGCGTGGACCCGGTGGTGGTGGGGCTGTTCATGGGCCTGCTTACCTACGCCTACCCCGCGCCGCGCGCTGACCTGGAGCGGGCCAGCGACCTGTTCCGGCTGTTCCGCGAGCAGCCCACTCCCGAGCTGGCCCGCGAGGCCAGCGGCGGCGTCCGCCTGGCCATCTCCCCCAACGAGCGGCTCCAGCAGCTCTACCACCCGTGGTCGAGCTACCTCATCGTGCCGCTGTTCGCCCTGGCCAACGCCGGTGTCGTGATCAGCACGGGGCTGCTCTCACGCGCCTACACGTCCCCGGTCACGCTGGGCATCCTGATCGGCTACGTGGTCGGCAAACCGGTGGGCACGACCGCGGCCGCCTGGCTCGTCACCAAGCTCAGCCGGGGACGGATCCGGCCGCCCGTGGGCTGGGCCGGTGTCGTGGGCGCGGGTGCGATCGCCGGGATCGGCTTCACCGTCGCCCTGCTGATCGCCTCGCTCGCCTTCCACGGCCCCCTGCTGGCCGAGGCGAAGCTGGGCATCCTGTCCGCCGCGTTCTGCGCGTCCGCGATCACCTGGACGGTGTTCCGCGCCACCCGGCGGCTGCCCAAGCGGCTGAAGATACGCGCCCTGCTCGGGACGTCCACGCTCATCACCGACCTGGCCGTCCCGGTCGACCCGGACCGCGATCACATCCGCGGGCCGGAGCGGGCCCCGGTCACCGTGGTGGAGTACGGCGACTTCGAGTGCCCGTACTGCGGGCAGGCCGAGCCGGTCGTCCGGGAACTGCTGGCCGACTTCGGCGACGTCCGCTACGTGTTCCGGCACCTGCCCCTGAACGACGTGCACCCGCACGCCCAGCTGGCCTCGGAAGGCGCCGAAGCGGCCGCCCGGCAGGGGAAGTTCTGGGACATGCACGACCTGCTGATGGAGCATCAGGGCGCGCTCACCACGAAGGACCTGATCCACTACGCGGCCGACCTCGGCCTCGACGGCGCCCGCTTCACCGAGGATCTGCGCAAGCATGCGGGCGCGGCCCGGGTGGCCGAGGACGTGGACTCCGCCGACCTGTCCGGGGTCACCGGCACGCCCACGTTCTTCATCAACGACAAACGCCACTACGGCGCCTATGACATCGACACGCTGTCCGAGGCGGTCCGCTCCGCCCGGGCGCGGGCGCTCATCACGACTTGAGGAGGCTGGGCCGTGGGCATGGTCAACACGGTGGGCGTCGTGCTGCATCCCGGGCGGGACTGCAACTCGGCCATGTTCGAGCTGCTCGCCTGGGCCAGCAGCCGCAAGGTGACCGTCCTCGCGGTCGAGGATGAGGCCAGCCGGGTGCCCGGCCGCGTCGAGGCGGTCACCTCGGCGGACCTGGCCTGCCGCTCCGACCTGATGGTCAGCCTGGGTGGTGACGGCACGATGCTGCGCGCCATGCGCATGTCGACCGGCCCGAAGCCGCCGGTGCTCGGGGTCAACGTGGGCAAGCTCGGGTTCCTGGCTGAGATCGACCCCCCGCAGATGGCCGAGGCCCTGGGCGCGATCGATGAGCACCGCTTCACCGTGGAGCCACGCTCCGCGGTGAGGGCCGAGTTCGCAGGTCAGGAGACGATCGCGTTCAACGACGTGGACCTGGTCCGCATCCCCGGCCGCAGTTCCGCCGCGGTGGTCGAGCTCACCGTGGAGTCGCACCCGTTCGTGCGGTACGCGGCGGACGCGGTGATCGTGGCCACTCCCACCGGGTCCACCGCCTACAACTTCTCGGCGGGCGGGCCACTCGTCTCCCCCAGTGCCGAGGGCCTGCTGGTCACCCCCGTGGCCCCGCACACGGCCTTCAACCGGGCGCTGTTCCTGGCCAGCTCGGAGAAGGTCCTGCTCACCGTGCTGCCCAACAGCGGCGAGCTGGCCGTGGAGGCCGACGGGATCGTGGTCGGGTTCGTGCACGCGGGGGACGCCGTCGAGCTGGGCACCCTCCCCGCCGCGGCCAACGTGGTCCGGCTGGGCCGGACCACGTTTTACCAGCGCGCACAGCGCAAGCTCCGGCTGACCGGCTCGGCCGAGGCCGACTGACGGGGGCGGCAGGCGGTAGCGTGGAACAGAGATCGACCCTGCCGGGATGGATGACTAGCCATTCATGGTTGGTACTAGGTAGCGGGCAGAGTGACTGACACCCTGGAAGGGCAGTGAGCGTGGTGCGAGATCCGGGAGACCTCTACGAGGTGAGCCCTGGCGCGCCGGTGCTGGACGGGGCAGTGATGCTGCACTACCTCGACGGGTTCATCGACGCCGGGGCGGCGGGCAAACTGCTGTCCGCCCATTTGCTGGGCACGCTGGAACACGAGGAGGTCGCCCGGTTCGACGTAGACCGGCTGATCGACTACCGGTCCCGGCGGCCGCCGATGATCTTCTCCCGGGACCGCTGGGAGTCCTACGAAGCCCCCGAACTGGCCATCCACCTGCTCAAGGACACCGCCGGGAGCCAGTTCCTGCTGCTCACCGGCCCGGAACCGGATCACGAGTGGGAGGGCTTCACGCAGGCGGTGCGGGACCTGGCCGCCCGGATGGGGGTCCGGCTGGCGGTCGGCTTCCACGGCATCCCGATGGGTGCGCCGCATACCCGTCCGCTGGGCGTGACCGCCCACGCGACCACGTCCGGCCTGACCACGGGCTACCCGCCACTGGTGGACCGGCTTCAGGTCCCGGGCAGCGTGGCGGCGCTGCTCGAGATGCGATTCGGTGAGGAAGAGCGCGCCGCGGTCGGATTCGCGGTGCATGTTCCGCACTACCTGGCCCAGGCGGCGTATCCGACGGCCGCGATCACGCTGCTCGACTCGGTGTCCCGCGCGACCGGGCTGCAGTTGCCCGACGAGGCGCTGCGCGAGGCGGCCCAGGAGACCGACGAGGAGATCCGGCGGCAGGTCGAGGGCTCCGAGGAGATCATGGAAGTCGTGCAGGCGCTGGAGCGGCAGTACGACGCGTTCGCCGAGGGAGCCGAGCGCGGCTCGCTGGTGGACGGGTCGGAGCAACTGCCTTCGGCCGACGAGATCGGCGCCCAGTTCGAGCAGTTCCTGGCGGAGCAGCAGGGCCGGGCCGACTCCTCGGACTCCTGACCCTGCTGCCGCCGCGGGGGCGCCCAGCGGTGCGGCCCGGCTAGGCCACTTCGCTGAGCTTGCCGGTCGCCACGTCGAAGACGAAGCCGCGGACCGAGTCCTTGTTCGGGATGAACGGGCTGGCCTTGATCCGGTTGATCGACTGGCGGACGTCCTCGTCCAGGTCGGAGAAGGCCTCCGCGGCCCATTCGGGCTTGATGCCGGTGTCGGCCTGAATGCTCGCCTTGAAGTCGTCGTCGGTGAAGGTCAGCATCCCGCAGTCGGTGTGGTGGATGAGGATGATCTCCTGGGTGCCGAGCAGCCGCTGGCTGATCGTGAGCGAGCGGATCTCGTCGTCGGTGACCACCCCGCCCGCGTTGCGGATCACGTGCGCCTCGCCATCGGCAAGGCCGAGGATGCCGTAGACGTTCAGCCTCGCGTCCATGCAGGCCACCACGGCGACGTGCTTGGACGGCGGGAGCGGCAGCGGCCCGGTGAAACCCTCCGCGTAGCGGTCGTTGTTGGCCAGCAGGTCGTCGGTAGCGGTCATGGCGCCAGTCCTCTCTGATTGGTATGCCCCTGATCCGGACGGCGTTTCGTGATCAAGGGGGCCATGCTCATCTTCTCTACTCCCCCGGTGCCGGCCGTACTGAACGGGCGAATCTCTGACCCGGGCCGCCCCGGCTCGCGCCGGGTCAGCCCCTTCCCCTGAGCCCGGGAACGCAGGCTCTTGAAGCCCAGGTCCCTGAACACAGGCCCCGGAACACGGGCCCGTGAACACCGGAACTTGAAACACCGCCGTAGCGAAACGCCGAGTCCTGAATCCTAAAGCATTTAATTCCGATTGAGATAGTAACCTACAGTCCCTCCTGTACCCAGACCCCTTCCGGTCCCGGAGCACCCCGCAGGCGCGGCGGCATGTCCGACACAGTCCGTCACCAGGTACACACACTCCGGCTTCGCCATCACTAGACTGATCCGCGAGGAAACGGGGACGACAGCCATGAGCCGATCGAGTGCACGCGAATGCCTGGCGCCGGGGACCGTGGTCGCCCCTGGAGAGGTGCTGGTCGCCACAGAGATCGGCGACCCCGCACATGGGCAGCTGAGCTGCCCGGCCGCGCCGCTGGTGGGCGGGCTGCTGTACCGCCGGGGCGTGCGCGTCCGGTACGCGCCAGTGCCACAGTCTGGTGACGCGTCCCAGGCCGACGACGGCGCGGCCCTGTTCGTCACCACCGCGCTGCACGCCGACGGCACGGCCACCGCGATCGGCGCCGCGGCCAGCAGCGTGGACGGTGTGGCCATGGCCGCGGCCCGCAGCGCCGTCGAGGAATGGGCGTCGGTAGGCGGGACCCGGCGCCTGCTCAGCGCGGTGAGCCCGTGGTGCCCGGGCGCACGGCGGGCTCTGGAGGCCACCCGGCAGGCCCTGGCCCGGGGCCCGGTGTACGTGTGCGGGCAGCTGATGGCGAGTCCGCAGGCCTGTGCGGACCTGGAGAAGAACGGTGCGGTCTTCGCCCGTTCCCTGGACGACGTGCCCGATGGCGCCTTGGTGCTGATCCCGGCGCACGGCGTCGCCCCCGGGGTCCGCACCGAGGCGGCCGGGCGCGGCCTGGACGTGATCGATGCGACGTGCCCGCTGGTGGCCGGGGTACAGGCCGAGGCCCGCCGGTTCGCCGAGCGTGGCGATCAGGTGGTCCTCATCGGCCAGTCAGGCCTCGCGGTGCTGCCCGCGATCCTGGGCGAGGCCCCGGATCACGCCATCCTGGCCGAGACCCGGGTCGGGGCGGGCGCGGTCCAGGTCGCGGACCCGCGGCGGGTCTCCTACGTGCTGGTGCCGGGCGTGCCGGTCGAGGACACGCCGATCGCGACCGCCGCCCTGCGCTCCCGGTTCCCGGCCTTGCGCGGTCCCGATCCGGACGGGTTCTGCTACGCAGCGTCTGACCGCGCCGAGACCGTCCGGACCGTGGCCGCGTCCAGTGACCTGGTCCTGGTCCTGGGAACTGAGGACGACCCGGACACGCGGCACCTGACCGCCCTGGCCCGGTCCAACCGGGCCAAGGCCAACGTGATCGGGGACGTCACCGAGATCATCCCGTCCTGGCTGGCCGGCACCTCGGCCATCGGGCTGGCCGAATCCACCGCCGCCGCCCCCGGGCTGGCCGCGCGGGTGACCGAGGCGCTGTCCGGGCTCGGCCCGCTCAGCGTGACCAGGCGGCTGGTCAGCACCGAGGTCACCGGCCGGGCAGCGACTGCGAGCCTGCCGTCCGCCGGATAGCCACCCCGCCCTGGGGCTGCGCACCGGCGGCCGATCTGACATTGTGGCTGTCATGCTCTTCCCCACCTCCCTGGTCGGCAGTTATCCGCAGCCAGACTGGCTCATCGACCGTGCGCGGCTGCGCGGCCGGTTCCCACCCCGGGTCCGGGCCACCGAGCTGTGGCGGGTCGCTCCCGAATACCTGGAGCAGGCCCAGGGCGATGCGACCGAACTGGCCATCCGGGCCCAGGAAAGGGCCGGGCTGGACATCCTGACCGACGGCGAGATCCGCCGGGAGAGCTACTCGAACCGGTTCGCGACCGCCCTCGACGGGGTGGACATCGACAATCCCGGCACCGCGCTGGACCGTAGCGGGGAGCCCAACCTGGTGCCCCGGGTGACCGGCCCGATCCGCCGCCGCCACCCGGTCGAGGTCGAGGACGTGAAGTTCCTGCGCGCCAGCACCTCCCGGACGATCAAGATCACTGTGCCGGGCCCGTTCACCATGGCCCAGCAGGCCCAGAACGACTACTACGCCAGCACCGAGGATCTCGCCCTCGGCTACGCCGAGGCGGTCAACGAGGAGGTCGCGGACCTGTTCGCGGCCGGTGCGGACATCGTCCAGCTCGACGAACCGTACCTGCAGGCACGTCCGGACGAGGCCCGCAAGTACGGCGTGCGGGCGATCAACCGCGCCCTGCAGGGCATGACCGGAACGACCGCCGTGCACCTGTGCTTCGGTTACGCCGCGATCATCCATGACCGGCCGTCGGGCTACTCGTTCTTGCCGGAACTAGCCGAGTGCGTCTGTGACCAGGTCTCGGTGGAGACCGCGCAGTCCGGGCTGGACTGCTCGATACTCCGCAGCCTGGATGGCAAGACAATCATCCTGGGCGTGCTCAACCTGGGTGACGAGACGGTGGAGAACCCGGCCGAGATCGTCGCGCGGGCCCGCCGGGCGCTGGAGTACGTGCCCGCGGAGCGGATCGTGCTGGCCCCGGACTGCGGCATGAAATACCTGCCCCGGGACGCGGCGTTCGGCAAGCTCGTCTCGCTGCGGATGGCGGCTGCCCTGCTCCGCGCGGACGCCAGCGTCTCTACCACTCCCTGACGCCACATGACCAGGCGACGGCGGTCGCTGGGCCGGCCCCGCCTACAGCAAGCCGATGATCGTCCCGAGAATGCCGCCGGAGGTGCTCCCGCTGCCCGGCGTGGTCGTGTCCGTCGGCGAGGGCGAGGCAGGAGGCGTTGACGGCGGCGTGGAACTGGGGGGAGCTGGCGAGCTGCTGCTCGGTGGGGCCGAAGTGTGCTTGGACTTCGACGGGGTCGCCGAGGACGGGTGGCCGCCCGGCCTGGAGGACTTCCCGGACATCGTGGCGCCTGGTGTGTAGTACCCGGGGCCGCTGGCCACTGCAGCGCCGTGCTTGCCGTGGGCCTTCTTGTGCCCGGACCGGGACGTCGAGGGCTTCGGGGTGTTCACCGCGGGCGCTGCGTCCGCAGACGGGACGGACGGGGCCAGCGCGGAACTAACCGGGGGCGGCGCGTGATGCAGTGAGTTCGCTGCGAGCATGGCCCCGCCCCCGAACATCACGAACACCGCGATCAGCACTCCGGCGGCCGGCACGAAGGCGGCCGGCCCGCGCCTGGACGCCAGCGGGTCCAGCGGCACCGGGAAACCGGACCGGGTGAACGGCTCGGCCCGCTCCGCGATCTCGGCCCGCTCCTGGGCCGCGCCGGGAGAGGTGTCCGCGAGCAGGCTGAGCGCCTCGTGCTGCAGGCTCTCCGGGAGGACGGGGTCCGGCAGCGCGGCGAGCATCGCTACCGGGTTCACATGCCGCCGCTCGTGCTCGCCGCAGATCTCACAGGTACCGATGTGCCGGCGGACCCGCTTGCGCAAATTGGGGGTAAGGTCCCCGCCCCAGTCCCCCAGGATCGCGGACAGCTCCGGGCAGGATCCCAGACGGGTGCGGGCCACCACGTGCGCGCCCAGCGCGGTCTCGAACCGGGTCCGGGCCCGGCTGGTAAGCGTGTGCACCTGATTCCGCGGCACCCCCAGCGCGTCCGCTAGGTCCGCGCCGTAGAACTCGTGCCGCAGGTGCAGCTCGACGATTTCCTGGTCGCCCGGCTCCAGCTCGTCCAGCGCGGACGACACCATCTCACGCTGCCAGGCCTGCTCCAGGGCCGGGCCAAGGTCGGCGGTCGCCTCACCGGCGCCGAACTCGTCGTCGGTCAGCGGGACGGAGGCTCCATGGCCGTGCAGCCGGCGCCGGCACTCGTTCCGGGCCACCGCGTACAGCCAGGGCCGCAGCCGGCTCGGGTCACGCAGCAGCGGCAGCTTCGCCTGGGTCACCACGAAGGTGTCGCGGACCGCCCCGGCCGCATCGCCCGGCTCGCTGAGCAGCGATTGGCAATACGTATACAGCGACGGAGCGAACTGATCGTAGGCCGCCGCCAGCGCGGCCGGATCGCCCGCCGCGACTGCCGCCACCAATTCCCCGTCACGCATGCGATCAACGCTATGGCCTCGCGGGAGTTTTCGGATCGAGTCCGGCCGAATCGGCGTGAACCAGACCGCACTAGCCGAGCAGCTGATAGGTAACCGGGACGCTCAGGCCGCCCGGGCTCACGGTCAGCAGTGCGGTCGAGAAGAGGGCCGCACCCGCGGCGGTCACCGTGATCTTGACACTCTGCCCGGCGGCCAGCGACCCGGAGGCCTGGCTGACGGTGAGTTCCTGGAGCAGGGGCACAGGCACGGCGAGATGGTAGCCGGAGACCGGCCCGCCGTGGGCGGTGAGGGTCAGCGTCCCGGTCCACAGGCCGCTGAGGGACAGCCTGAGGCTGAGGCTCGCGGGCGACACGGTCAGCGTGCCCGTGACGACCGCGGATATCGCGGGCGACGGCGCCGCAGAGGCAGCCGGGGCGCTGGGCGACCCGGACGGAGCGGTGCTGGCGCCAGCGCTGGCGCCGCCGCTGGCGGTACGCAGCACCTGCGGCCCGGGGGAGGTGACTCCCTCCCCGGAGCCGCCCCTGCCGGACGAGGGCGCGGCGGATCGGCCCGCTGCGGGCGGCGCACCGGTGGTGGGCAGCGCGCGGCCGGCACCCGGCGGCCCGGCCGGTCCTGGATGGTGCAGCAGTCCGCCGCCGACGATGACCCCGCCGACGATCGCGGCCCCGCCGGCCGCGGCGCCACCCCGCACGAGAGCGGAGTGCGCCCCGTGGTGCAGCCGGACCGGCGACGGCGGATCGAGCGGCCGGGGGAATCCCCCGGGCCTGAACGTGCCGGCCCGCTGCCCGACCGCCAGCCGCTGGGCCACGGCGCCGGGCGAGCCGTCCGCGATCAGGCCGAGCACCTGATGGCGCAGGGCGGCAGGCAGCGCGGCCACCGGCAGCACGCTCAGCAAGGCCGCCGGGCTGAGCTCACGCCGCTCCCGGTCGCCGCAGACGTCGCAGCGCCGGATGTGCCGTCCGACCCGCTTGCGCAGCAGTACGGTGAGCCGCCCGTCCCAGCCCTCCAGGATCCCGGCTAGTTCAGGGCAGGCGTCCCGGCCGGAGCGGGCCACCAGCAGCACGCCGAGCGCGGACTCGTAATGAGCCCGGGCCCGCGAGGCCATGGCGTGCGCCTGGTTGCGCGGGACGCCTAGCGCATCGGCCAGGTCCGCGCCGGTCAGCTCGTGTCCCAGGTTGAGCTCGATGATCTCCCGCTCGCTGGGGGTAAGACCGCCCAGCGCCGACCACACCACTTCGCGGAGTTCCGCGTGTTCCAGATCTGACCCGAGATCGTTGGTCTCGTCGGTCACCTCCGCCGCCTCATCGAGTGAGGCGGCGCTGCCCGCGGCCCGGAGCCGCCGGTAGCTCTCATTCCGGGCCACCGCGTACAGCCAGGGCCGGAGCCGATCCTGGTCGCGGAGCGCGGAGACCTTCGCCGCAGCGATGATGAACGTGTCCTGGACGGCGTCAGCCGCGTCCGCCGGCTCGGTGAGCAGGGACTGGCAGTAGGTATATAGGCCCGGCGCGTAGCGATCGTAGGCCGAAGCGAGTCCGGCTGGGTCGCCTGCGACGATGGCGGCCACGATCTCGCGGTCGAGCATGGCATCACGTTAGAACTCATCAGGGCAGATCCGGGTGGATTCCGCGGTATCGGGACTACCGCCTGGACGTGTCCTGGCCACGGTGCGCTCCAGGCGGACGGCATGATCTGGCCCGGGCCGTCCCCGACCCGGGCCGGGCCGGGCCGGAGGGTGGTCAGGCCGGCCCGGGCCCGGCCGCTGTGCGCGGCCGCGGCACGGCACCCGGGGGGCGGCCCGGCCGCCGCCTGGCCGCCGGCCCGACTGCTGGCGGCAGGTCGCGATCCAGGTCCGGGCGGACGCCAGGTTGACGTCGCCACGGCGGAGGCCATGACGACCCGGCCGGGCGTGCCCGGGCCACGCCAGGAAGCCGCCGGCTTGCCTGGCAGCAACAACAGGACGCTGGCCGTGGCCGCGATGAGCACGCTGAGGACGATCCCCGATCCTCTGGTCACTGAGTCCATGCCACGTCCCCTCCTCGAGCCGGCCCAGACACGCACCAGCACAGTTAGGAGTCGTCGTTCCGCCCGGCGCCAACAACTTTTCCGGGATTTTTCCGCCGCTCGGGCGTTCGGTGCCGCCGCGGCCGCGGGTGGGTGACTGGCCGGGCCAGTCAGGAAGGTGGAGTCAGCAGGCCCGGCCACCGCAGGCGCATCCAGGACGGGTGCGGCCAAGCCCACCCGCAGCACAGGCCACGGGCACGCACGGCCACCGGCAGCACGGCCACCGGCACGGCACCGGCCAGGACCGGCACGGCCGCGGACGGCCGCCCATTTATTTCTGCTTCCTGCTGACACCGACCCGCCCGCGGTGAGCCGGAACAATACCCCTGCGGGGTTCTCCGCATCTCCTGGGGCGGCATTCATTAATACCTCCCGGGGGTTCCGCAGATACCCCCGGTGGGTTTAATCCGTAGCGCGAACCATTGCCGCACGCTCGTCGTCATTGCAGCTCAGGCTGGTCCTGATGGCTTCATGCTCGCTCCTGCTTGCGGCGGGAATAGCCCGGCCTTTACGATTCTCTTATCGCGGCCCGGCGCACCATAAATGCTCTAACGATCGCCTGCAGCGAGCGCCTCTAAGGCGAATTAAGTACGAGGCTAAGGAGAGCCAGCCGTGAGTGAGGCAGCCGTTACCCAGCGCGGCACGCGCGCGCCGGGCGACGACCGGACCCTCGCCCCGGCGGGCTGGCCCGTGCCTGACGCCCGGCGGCGGCTGCAGCTGGCCCTGGGCGCCCTGTGGCTGCTAGACGCGATCCTGCAGTACCAGCCGGTCATGTTCACCCGGGCCTTCAGCCAGATGCTCGCGGCCGCGGCGGAGGGCAACCCAGCCTTGGTGAGCCGGCCGGTCCTCTGGGACGCCCATCTCGTGGGACAGCATCCGGTGCCGCTGAACACGGCTTTCGCCACCATCCAGCTCCTGCTGGGCCTCGGTATTGCCTGGCGGCCCACGGTCAGGCCCGCCCTCGGGGCGTCGATCGTCTGGGCCCTAGGCGTGTGGTGGTTCGGTGAAGGGCTGGGTGGGGTGCTGACCGGGACGGCCAGCCCGCTCAACGGCGCACCAGGCCCGGTGATCCTCTACGCGCTGCTGGCGGTCCTGCTGTGGCCGCGCGACCGGGGCGGGACCGCGGCCGGCTCCGCCGGTTCGGCCGTCCCGTTCGTCGCAGCCCGGGCCGTGGGCGCCCCGGCCGCGCGGGCGCTCTGGCTCGTCCTGTGGGCCAGCCTGGCCTACTTTGCGCTGCTGCCCGCGAACCGCGCCCCGCAGGCGCTGCACACCATGCTCTCCGGCATGACCGCGGGCGAACCGGCCTGGCTGGCCGCGATCAGCCAGCATGGCGCGGCACTCCTGGCTCACCAGGGGCTGGCCGCCTCGGTCGGGCTGGCCGCCATCCTGGGCCTGATCGCGGTCGGCGTGTACCTGCCGCCGTCAGCGGCCCGAGTCGCTCTGGCCGTGGCGGCGGTGCTGGCGGCCGCGATCGGGGTGGCGGCCCAGGACCTCGGCGGCATCCTCACCGGCAGCGGCACCGACCCCGAGTCTGGCCCGTTGCTGATCTTGCTAGTCCTGGCCTACTGGCCCGCGCGGACCGGGACGCCTCGAGCCGACGGGCCGTCGGCCGATGGAGCGCCGGCCGATAGGGCGCCGGCCGACGTGGGGCGGTTCGTAGGACCTGGGCCCAGGTTCGTAGGACCCGGGCCGGCCGCGGACCGGCCCGCCGGGAGGTCCGTGACGTGACTGGACCTTCCTGGCTCGCGGGCATCCTGGCCGTCACCATGATCGCGACCGCCGGGTACTGCGCCTCCCGGCTGATCATCGCGCGAGCGCACCAGCGGCGAGCCGAGCGCGACGTCGACCTGGTGCACACGGTGATGGGCGTGGCCATGGCAGGCATGCTGGTGAGCTGGCTCAACCCGCTCCCGGACGTGGTCTGGGCGGTGATGTTCGGGGCGGGCAGCGGCTGGTTCGGCTGGCGGGCCTGGCGCGGCCGCCAGCTCCGCTCCGACACCGGTGACAGTGCCGGTGATAGTGACAGTGACCAGTCGCCCTACCGGCATCACGTGCCCCACCTCGTGATGTGCGGCGCCATGGTGTACATGCTCCTCGCGGCCGGCGCGGTGGTGTCGGCCACGCATCCCGGGATGACCATGGGCGGCCCGGCTGCGGCCGGCCGGTTCCCGCTGCTCGCCCTGGTCCTGGCCGTGTTCATGGTGGGCTACGTGATGTGGCAGGCTGACCGCCTTCCCGCCCTGGCCCGGGCCAGCACCCCCCGCGCAACACCGGAGGCGACCCTTGAGTTGGTCCCCACAGCGGCGGGCGGCGGCCAGGCCACCCAGCCCTACGAGCAGGCCTGGCAGGCCGACGAGGCGGCGCCGGACCGGCGCTCCGGCCAGCGGCGCGGGCGCATGTTCTCCCGGCGTCCGGTGGGCCGGGACAACATGCCGTCACTGACCAGCCGGATGCTGTCCCCCCACCTCACGGCCTGCTGCCAGATCGCCATGGCCGTCACCATGGGCTACATGCTGATCCTCATGCTCTAGGCCGAGGTGCGGTGTGGGGGCATGTTCTCCCGGCGTTTGGTGGGCCGGGAGAACATGCCCCCGCCGCACCGCCCCCGGGTTCAGGCGCCGGCGTCAGCTGCGACCCGGTAACGATCAAGAGCCGCCAGCCGGGCCGCCTTATGATCCACGACCGGCCCCGGGTAGTCCCGGCCGATCCGGCAGCCGGCCCGCTCCTGGGCCTGCTCGGGCATGCGCCACGGCTCAGCCAGGTACTCATCCGGGACCTGGGCCAGCTCAGCCACGTAACGCCGCACGTACCGGCCGTCCGGGTCGAAGCGCTCCTGCTGCAGGGACGGGTTGTAGATACGCCGGAACGCGGGCTGCGGGTCCACTCCCACCGAGGCGATCCACTGCCAGTTGCCATTGTTGCTGGCCTGGTCGCCGTCCAGGAGCAGCCGCATGAACCAGTCCTCGCCGCGGCGCCAGTCGATGCCCAGGTCCTTGGTCAGGAACGAGCCCACCACGAGCCGGACCCGGTTGTGCATCCAGCCTTCCCGGCGCAACTGCCGCATGCCCGCGTCCACCAGCGGGAAGCCCGTCCGGCCCTCGGTCCACGCGGTGAACTCCTCGTCCCGGCCCGGCCAGGCCAGCGTGCCGCGGTAGCGGGGCTGGAATTCCTGCTCGGCGTTGTCCGGGTGGTGCGCCAGGACGTGCTGGTAGAAGTCACGCCAGCAGAGCTGGCGGCGCAGTGCCGCTGAGCCCCTGGCCTCCCCGCCGGCGGCTCCGGCCTCCGTGGCTCCGGCGCCCATCCCGCCGGGGAGCTGGTCTTCCACGGCGCGCGGCGACAGGCAGCCGAACCGCAGATAGGGAGACAGCCGGGACGAGCCGTCGGCGCCGGCCTGATCGCGGCCCGAGTAGTAGTCCCGTACCGCGCCGTCCAGGAACTCCGCCAGCCGGGTCAGCCCGGCGCGTTCCCCGCCCGGAGCCGGCTCCGCCACCTCCTGCTCGAGGCCGAGGCTGGCCAGGGAGGGCACCCGGCCGGGCCGGGTCTTCGCGGGCAGGTCGATCCGCCCCGGCGGGTCCAGGACCGGCCGTCGGCTGACGCGTTCCCAGTTGCGGTAGAACGGCGTGAACACGGTGTAGGGGCGGCCCTGGCCGGTCCGGATGGCGCGCACGTCGTCGACCACGCTGACCCCCGGATGCGCGTGCCCGGTGACACCGGCCTGCTCCAGCGCGGCCCGCACCCGCCGGCCCCGGATGGCCTCGTACCGGCCCGGGTCGCGGCTCAGGTGGACCTCAGTGGCGCCAGTTTCACCGGCCAGCGCCGGGAGTTCCCGCTCCGGCGGGCCATGCCGGATGACCAGCCGCGCTCCGCGCTCCGCCAGCTGGCGGTCCAGGTCGGCCAGGCACTCCAGCAGGAACGCCGTGCGCGGCCCGGACGCGTGGCGGCCATGCAGCAGCCGGTCGTCCAGGCAGAACACCGGCACGACCTGCTCGTGGCTGGCCAGCGCCGCGCAGAGCGCCGGATGGTCGTGCACGCGGAGGTCCCGGCGGAACCAGACAAGAGCAACCATGTCCGCCGAGAATAGAGGGTGCCGCGGACAAGAACGCGACGAGCTGCGACGACGCGCGGCCCAGGACCCAGGGGTCAGCCGGCCCAGGGCTGCGGCCCAGGCCGCCGGGCCGGGCGCTCAGCCCGTCGCGGGCAGATCCAGGTCCACCACGATCGGGGCGTGGTCCGAGGGGCCTTTGCCTTTGCGGGCCTCCCGGTCCACGTAGGCGTCCTTGACCGCCGCGGCGACCACCTCGCTGGCCAGGACGAGGTCGATGCGCATGCCCATGCCCTTGTGGAACATGCCCGCCCGGTAGTCCCAGTAGGTGAAGGGCTCCCCCTTGAGCGCCCGGGCGGGGACGTCGGTGAGCCCGAGGTCCAGCAGGCCAGCCAGGGCGGCCCGTTCCTCCGGGGTGACGTGGGTGGAGCCGACGAACGCGGCCGGGTCCCACACGTCGTCGTCGCGGGGGGCGATGTTGAAGTCCCCGCACACGGCGAGCCGCGCCCCGCTGGCGTCCGGGCTGAGCTCGGCAGCCAGCGCGCCGCGCAGGGCCGCGAGCCAGGACAGCTTGTAGGCCAGGTGCGGGCTGTCCAGGGCCCGCCCGTTCGGCACGTACACCGACCACACCCGGCAGCCCGCGCACGTGGCCGAGATGGCCCGGGCCTCCGGGTCGGGGAAGCCCGGCTCACCGGGAAAGCCGCGGCGCACGTCGTCCAGGCCGGCCCGGGACAGGATGGCCACCCCGTTCCACCGGCCGGTCCCGTACAACGCGGCCTCGTAGCCGAGTTCCCCGACCTCCTTGACCGGGAAGCCGGCGTCAGGGGCCTTGGTTTCCTGCAGGCAGAGCACGTCCGGCCGGGTCTCCTCCAGCCAGCCGAGCAGCCGGGGCAGCCTGGCCTGCACCGAGTTGACGTTCCAGGTGGCCAGCCGCATGGTTTCCCCTCCCCGCCCGTCAGGCGTTCGCGTGCAGCGCCGCGTTCAGCGCGACGCCGTGCCCGCCGCGCTCGATGACCCGGACCGCGCCGGTCTGCGAGTCGCGCAGCCACAGCAGCCCCGGGCGGCCGGACAGGTCCCGGGCCTTGACCACCTGCCCGTCCGGCAGGGCGACCTTGGTCCCCGCCGTGACATAGAGGCCGGCCTCCACCACGCAGTCGTCGCCCAGCGAGATGCCGACGCCGGCGTTCGCGCCGATCAGGCAGCGCTCACCGACCGAGATCGTCTCCTTGCCGCCACCGGACAGAGTGCCCATGATCGACGCGCCGCCGCCCACGTCGGAGCCGTCCCCGACGACCACGCCGGCCGAGATCCGGCCTTCCACCATGGACGTGCCGAGGGTGCCCGCGTTGTAGTTGACGAAGCCCTCGTGCATGACCGTGGTCCCCTCGGCTAGGTGGGCGCCCAGCCGGACCCGGTCCGCGTCCGCGATCCGCACCCCGGCCGGCAGCACGTAGTCCACCATCCGGGGGAACTTGTCCACGCCGTACACGGCGACCGGGCCGCGGCGGCGCAGCCGCAGCCGGGTGGCCTCGAAGTCCGGGACCGGGCACGGCCCGTGGCTGGTCCACACCACGTTGGCCAGCGTCCCGAAGACGCCGTCCAGGTTGCAGCCGCGCGGGCGGATCAGGCGGCCGGACAGCAGGTGCAGCCGCAGGTACGCGTCGTGCGCGTCGGCCGGGGGCGCGGCCAGGCTGCCGATAGTGGTGCGGACCGCGACGACCTCGACCCCCCGGGCCTCGTCCGGGCCGAGCAGCCCGGGCGCGTCAGGGCCGAGCGCGTCGGCCGCCTCGGCCGCGGACAGCCGGACGGTACCGCTGGCCTGCGAGGCCGGGACCAGCTCCGGCGCGGGGAACCAGGTGTCCAGGACCGTCCCGCCCGGACCCGCTGCGCCGCTCACCACCGTGGCCAGGCCGACGCCCCGCGCCCCGGTCGCCTGAGGATCAATCCCTGACTGAGTCACGGCCCACATGCTAGCCCCCGGCCGCCGGCCTGGTTCCGCCTCGCCGCCGGCGCCCACATATCCCGCGTGACGTGCGTCCTGACGGGTGTTTTGTCCCGGTTATGGCGAGCGTTTCGCGGGATAAGTGGTGGACGGGATAAGTGGTAGAGGGGGACCAGCGCCTGCGGGCCGGGCCCGCGGACGGGGCCCAGCGGACCGGGCCACCGCGGCCGTCGCTTGGGCCGGGTCTCCCTCGGCCGGTCTCCTGTGGCCGGGCTGGGGCGGGGGTGGGTCTCCTGCGGCTGGGCGAGGTCGCCGGCCCGGGGTGGCGTTAGAGATAAGGATTGTGTGACTGCGGGTCGGGGGCCGCGCGAGTACCGGGGAGGACGGGCCGTCAGTCGCCGAGTTCGGCGCGGCGGCGGGTCACGAACTCCTCCAGCTCAGCCCGGATCCCGTCATCCAGCGGCGGCGCCTGATACTCGGCCAGCGTCTTCGCGGAGATCTCCCCGGCCCGGGCGGTCGTGTCCTTGGCGCCGAGGCGCACCCACCGCTCGTAGTTGGCGGTCGAGGACAGCAGCGGCCGGTAGAAGCACTCCCGGAACCGCTCCATGGTGTGCTGCGCCCCGAGGAAGTGCCCGCCGTGGCCGACCTCCTCGTGCGCCCCGAAGGCCAGCGACGCCTCGTCGATCTCCAGCGGGGTGAACTCCACCCGCAGCATGCGCAGCAGCTCCACGTCGATGATGAACTTCTCGTAGCAGCTGACCAGCCCGCCTTCGAGCCACCCGGCGGCGTGCATGACGAAGTTGGTGCCGGCCAGGAAGGTCGGCAGCAGCGTCATCAGGGCCTCGTAGGCCGCCTGCGCGTCCGCGGTCTGGCTGGAGTTGAGCCCGCCGCCGGTGCGGAACGGCAGCCCGTAGTGCCGGGCCAGCTGGCCGGTGCAGAACAGGCCGATGGCCGACTCCGGGGTGCCGAAGCTGGGCGAGCCGGACTGCATGTCGATGTTGGACAGGAACGAGCCGAACACGACCGGGCAGCCGGGCCGGATCAGCTGGGCCAGCGCGATGCCGGACAGCGCCTCGGCCAGCTGCTGGACCAGCGCGGCCGGGATCGTGACCGGCGACATCGCGCCCATCAGCAAGAACGGGGTCAGCACCACCGGCTGGTTCGCGGCGCAGTACTCGAACTGGGCGTCCAGCATCCGGTCGTCCCAGCGCAGCGGCGAGTTGCAGTTGATCAGCGAGATGGTGGCCGGGGTCTGCTCGATCGACGCCCGGCCTTTGTCCCGGCCCGCGCCGCCGCCGAACAGGATCTCGGTCATCGCGATGGTGTCGACCGCGTTCGGCCCGGACACCACGTTGCCCATGTAGATCTTGTCGGTCACCGTCTGCAGCGCGTAGATCATGTCCAGGTGCCGGGAGTCCAGCGGCGTGTCGTTCGGCTCGCAGATCACCCCGCCGGCCGTGTCCAGCTCGGGGAAGGTCTGGGCCAGCATGCTCAGCCGGCGGAAGTCCTCCATGGTGGCGTCGCGGCGGACGTCGCCCTCGCGGACGAACGGGCAGCCGTAGACGCCGCCGAACACCATCTGGTCCCCGCCGATGTGCACGCTGTTGGCCGGGTTGCGGGCCTGGATGTCGAACTCGCGCGGCGCCTTGGCCACCTGCTCCAAGACGAAGTCCGGGTCGAGGAAGACGACCTCGTCCTCGACCTTCTGGCCGGCCCGGCGGAACAGCTCCAGCGCCTCGGGCTTGGCGAACTGGACGCCGATCTCGGAGACGATGCGCCGCCACCCCTTGTCCAGCACGCCGATGGCGTCCGGGGAGAGGATCTCGTAGCGCGGCATCGTGTTGCGGAACATTGCCACCTCCGGCCCGTCTTGACCCTCCCTGGCACCGCTACGTAACATCACATAGTAGAACAGAGTTCCGTAATCTGGAACTCATTGGACAGTGATCTCATGGGCAGCAGGCAACCGCCGGGCACGCGGGAGGCAGCAGTGGCCACTCCCACCGGCACGCAGGCGGTGGACCGGGCCGTCCGGCTGGTCACCGAGGTCGTGCACGCCCCCGACTCGGTGACGTTCACCGAGCTGGCCACGGCCACCGGGCTGGCCAAGAGCACCACGTCGCGGCTGCTGGTCGCGCTGGAGCGCGGCGGGCTGGTCCGCCGCGACGACGACGGCCGGTTCCGCCCCGGTGACGTGTTCGTCCGGTACGCCTGGCGGGGCGGCGCCGAGGCCGGCCTGATCGAGGTGGCCCGGCCGTTCCTGGACCGGCTCGGCGCGCAGACCGGCGAGACCGTGAACCTGGGCGTGGCCCGTGACGGCCTGGTCGAGCAGGTCGCCCAGGTGGACAGCAAGTACCTGATCGGCGGGACCAACTGGGTCGGCCGCCCGGTCCCGCTGCACTGCGCCGCGCTGGGCAAGGTGCTGCTGGCCTACGGCGCGGCGCAGCTGCCGGCCGGCCGGCTGGAGGCCCGCACCTCCCGGACCCTGACCAGCCGCGCCGCCCTCGAGGAGAACCTGCGCCAGGTCCGCCGGTGTGGCTACGCGGTCACCGACGAGGAGCTCGAGCCGGGGCTGGTCGCGGTGGCCGCCCCCGTCTACCGGGACGGTGCGGTGGTGGTGGGCGCCTTGTCGGTGTCCGCGCCGGCCAGCCGTCTCAGTCCGCCGAGGATCCCCGGGGCGGCTGCCCAGTGCGTGACCCAGGCCCTCGCGCTGTCCGCGGTTCTCGGCCACGTCCCGCCGCCCGAGCCCGGCCCGGGCCCGAACCCGGGTCCGGGCCGGAAGCCCATGTTCCTGAATCCCCCGCCACGCGCTAGAGAGAAGGTGCCTCGTGACGCAGGAGGAGCTGCTTCGCCAGCTTTATGACTTCACCCTGGTAGGCAACGCGCCTGAGGTGCTCAGCCTGACCAACGCCGGCCTGGAGATGGGCCTGGGCCCGGAGACCCTGCTCTATGAGGCCCTCATTCCCTCCCTGGAGGAGGTCGGCGCCCGGTTCGAGCGCGGTGACTTCTTCGTCCCGGAGATGCTCATCGCGGGCAAGGCCATGGCCGGCGCGCTGGAAGTCCTGCGCCCGCTGCTGGCCGAGACCGGCGCCCAGTCGATCGGCACGATCGTGATGGGCACGGTCAAGGGCGACGTGCACGACATCGGCAAGAACCTGGTCAACATCATGTTCGAGGGGGCCGGGTTCCAGGTCATCGACCTCGGTGTCCAGGTCGCGCCGGAGAAGTTCATCGCCGCGATCGTCGAGCACAAGCCGGACATCGTGGGGTTCTCGGCGTTCCTGACCACGACCATGCCGATGTTCAAGGCGAACATCAACGCGCTGCAGAAGGCCGGGCTGCGCGACCAGGTCATCGTGATGGTGGGCGGCGCGCCGGTCACCCAGGAGTACGCGGACGTGGTGGGCGCGGATGGCTACGCGGCCGACGCGTCGGCCGCGGTGGTCCGGGCCAAGGAACTGCTGCGCCGGCGCCGCGCGATGACACCGGCCTAGGGAGCACACCCATGGAAACCGTCCTCCGGTCCGCTTCGCGCGAGGTCGTGATCGGCCCGCAGCAGCCGTTCTGCATCATCGGCGAGCGGATCAACCCGACCGGCCGCAAGATCTTCCAGGAACAGCTCCGCCGCGGTGACCTGTCCCGGATCGAGATCGACGTGGCCCAGCAGGTGGCCGGCGGGGCGATGGTGCTGGACGTGAACATGGGCGCGCCGCTGGCCGACGAGGCCGAGCTGATGGTGGCGGCGGTGAAGCTCATCCAGGGACTCACCGACCTGCCGCTGTGCATCGACTCCTCGATCATCGAGGTGCTCGACGCGGGCCTGGCCGCCTATCAGGGCAAGGCGCTGGTGAACTCGGTGACCGCCGAGGACGAGCGGCTGGAGGCCATCCTGCCGCTGGTCAAGAAGTACGGCGCGGCGGTCATCGCGCTCCCCAACGACGAGGAGGAGATCCCCGAGGACCCGCGCAAGCGCCTGGACCTGGCCCGCAAGATCATCGAGGTGGCGACCGGCCGGTACGGCATCCCGGCCGAGGACATCGTGATCGACCCGCTGGCCATGCCCGTCGGCGCGGACACCTCCCTGGTCGTCAAGACCATGGAGACCATCTCGCTGCTGCGCGAGGAGTTCGGGGTGAACACGACCCTCGGCGCGTCCAACGTCTCGTT
The DNA here is from genome assembly GCA_963844695.1 of uncultured Actinomycetes bacterium. Lineage (GTDB taxonomy): Bacteria > Actinomycetota > Actinomycetes > Streptosporangiales > Streptosporangiaceae > RYN-230. Next base: position 96,689 of record CAWJPL010000018.1, on the reverse strand, counting down.
CGGCATGCCGGACCGGCACGCGATCGGCGCGGCCTTCCTGCCCATGGCCATCACCAGCGGGCTGACCAGCGCGATCCTGGACGCCCGCGCGCCGCAGATCGTCCGCGCCGTGCAGGCCGCCGACCTGCTGCTGGACCGGGACCCGTGGGGCGCGTCATGGATCGCCACGCACCGGGCCCAGCAGGCGGCCCAGGCCGCACAGGCCGCGACGTGACCACGGCGCAGCACCGGGACGCTGACGTTTCCGCTGACGGCCCGGTCCGCGTCGACCTGCGGTTCGAGCCCAGCGGCCGGCAGGTGCGGGTGCCCGCCGGGGTGAGCGTGTTCGACGCCGCGAGCTGGAACGGCATCGCCATCGACTCCACCTGCGGCGGCCACGGCACCTGCAAGAAGTGCAAGGTGCGGATGCTGGACGGGGCGGCGGCGCCGTCCGCGCTGGACATCCGCGCGTTCTCCCCCGACGAGCTGCGCGACGGCTGGCGGCTGGCCTGCCGGGTGCTGGCCGACGCCGACGCGCGGATCGATGTCCCTCCGCTGGCCACCCGGCCCAAGGCGGCCACCGTCGGGGTCGGCCGCCAGGTCATCCTGCGGCCCGCGGTGCAGAAGCGCTACCTGGAGCTGGACGAGCCGTCCCTGGCCGACCAGCGCAGTGACATCGAGCGGATCCTGGACGGCGTGGACGACCTGGAACTGCGGCCGGACCTGCACGCCGTGCGGGTGGCCGGGCGGGCGCTCCGCGCGGCGGACTTCAAGGTCACCGCCGTGATCGTCGACGAGGTGCTGATCGACGTGCAGCCCGGGGACACCTCGGGGCGGCTGTTCGGCATCGCCTTCGACCTCGGTACCACGACGGTGGTGGCCACGCTGCTCGACCTGTCCACCGGCACCCCGGTCGCGGTGGCCTCGGCGCTGAACCAGCAGCAGCCCTTCGGCGCCGACGTGATCACCCGGATCAGCGCCACCATGATGGACCCGGACACGCTGGCCCGGCTGACCGCCCTGGCCCAGCAGACCCTGGCCGAGCTGGCCGCCGAGGTCTGCGCGGCGGGCGGGATCGAGCCGGCCGAGGTCTACGAGGTGGCGCTGGCCGGCAACGCGACCATGACGCACATCGTGCTCGGCATCGACCCCGAGCCGCTGGGTGTGGCCCCGTTCATCCTGGCCACCCGGCTGCTGCCCGAGGTGCTCGCCGCCGAACTGGGCCTGCCCGCCCATCCCCGGGCCCGGGCGGTGATCTTCCCGCCGTTCGGCGCGTACGTGGGCGGCGACATCACCGCCGGGCTGCTCGCCTCGGGGATGGACCGGGACGCCCGGACCCGGCTGTTCATCGACATCGGCACCAACTGCGAGATCGTGCTGGGCAACCGGGACTGGCTGCTGGCCACCGCCGCGCCCGCGGGCCCGGCCTTCGAGGGGGCGGCGATCCGGTGCGGGATGCGCGCCGCGGACGGGGCTATCGAGGTGGTCACGATGACCCCGGACGGGTTGGAGCTCAAGGTCATCGGGGACGTCGAGCCAGCTGGCCTGTGCGGCTCGGGCCTGGTGGACGCCGTCACCGGCCTGGTCCGGCTCGGGCTGCTGGACTCCTCCGGGCGGCTGGTCAGCGAGGAGCGGGCCGCGGAGCTGGCCCCCGGGCTGGCGGACCGGCTGACCCAGCTCGGCGCGGAGCGGGTCTTCGTGCTGCACTGGCTGGGTGAGCCCGGCAACGTGTCCCGGTCGGTCTACCTGTCCCAGCGGGACGTCCGTGAGCTGCAGTTCGCCAAGGCGGCCATCGCCACCGGGTGGCGGATCCTGCTGGAGGAGGCCGGGCTGGAGCCGGGCGACATCCAGCAGGTGCTGCTGGCCGGGTCGTTCGGCAGTTACCTGTCCCCCGCCAACGCCATCCGGATCGGCCTGGTACCCGATATCCCGGTGCTCCGCGTGGTCAGCGCGGGGAACGTGGCCGGTGAGGGAGCCAAGATGGCCCTGCTCAGCGTGCGTGAGCGGGCGGGCGGGCTGGCCCTGCTGGAGGAGGTGAGGTATGTCGAGCTATCCGACCGGGCCGACTTCAACGACCGCTTCATCGACCAGCTGGCCTTCCCCGGCTGAGCCGGCCCAGGCGGTGGTCATCGCCTGCGGGGCGCTGGGCGGCCCCATCCGGGAGATCGCCGCCCGCCGGGACTGGCCGGTGGAGCTGCACTGCCTGCCCGCGCTGCTGCACAACCGGCCCGCCGCGATCGCCCCCGAGGTGGAGCGGCTGGCCGTCGCGGCGCAGGCGCGCGGGCTGCCGGTGGCGATCGGCTACGCGGACTGCGGCACCTACGGGGCGCTGGACGAGCTGTCCGGCCGCCTGGGGCTCCGGCGGCTGCCCGGGCTGCACTGCTACGACCTGCTGGCCGGGCCGGACCGGGTGGCGGCGTTGTTCGAGGCCGAGCCGGGCACCTACGTGCTGACCGATTTCCTGGTCCGCAGCTTCCGCCGGACCGTGCTCGCCGGGCTCGGCCTGGACCGCTACCCGGAGCTGTGGCCGGACTACTTCGGCCACTACCGGCGCGTGGTCTGGCTGGCCCAGTCCCGTGACCCGGCCCTGGAGGCCGGCGCGCAGGCGGTTGCGGACCGGTTCGGCCTCCCTCTTACCGTGATCGACACCGGCACGGCCCGCCTGGAACGCGAACTCGAACTCCTCCTGGCTGCCTGCCCCGCCCCGGCCGGCTCCCCCGCACCGGCCGACCCTGTCCCCGGACCGGACCCCCTCGCCGACGCGGACTCACCGCCTGCCTCCACCCGCACCATCGCCTGCCACGCGGACCCGTACAGCGGCTGACCTGCCGGGCGCGCCGTCGCGGACACCCCACGGGTCACAGCAGCACCGCAAGCCCCGGAAACCCCAGAAGATCTAGCCGCCGAGGCGGAGCGGTGCGGGGCGGGCTGACGAGCGCGGCGGCGTTGCTGGCCCAGCCGCGCTACGAGGTCTTCCCGTCCGGGTCGGTCGAGCAGGCCGTCGCGGACTGGGTCCCGCCCGGCATGACGGTGACCGTGACCGCCTCACCCGCCCGGGGGCTGGACGCCACGCTGGACCTGACCGAGCGCCTGGCGGCCCGGGGGTACCGGGTGGTGCCGCACCTGTCCGCCCGGCTGGTCGTGGACGACGCTCACCTGGCCGCCATCGTGACCCGGCTGCTCGCCTGCGGGGTGGATGACGTGTTCGTGCCCGCGGGCGACGCTGATCCCCCGGCCGGGCGGTTCGACAGCGCCCTGCCCTTGCTCACCCGGCTCACCGAGATGGGACGCCCGTTCGCCCGCGTGGGGATCACCGGCTACCCGGAGAGCCACCCGCGGATCGACGACGACATCACCGTGCAGGCCATGTGGGACAAGCGGCATCACTCCTCCTACATCGTCAGCAACCTCTGCTTCGACCCGGCCGTGCTGCGCAAGTGGGTGGCCCGGATCCGGGCCCGCGGCGTCACGCTTCCGCTCTACGTGGGACTGGCGGGCCCGGTGGACCGGGCGAGGCTGCTGCGCATGGCGGCGCGGGCGGGTGTGGCCGAATCCACACGCTTCCTGGCCGGGCATACGGACTTGTTTCTGCGTCTCGGCCTGCCCGGTGGCTACAGCCCGGAGCGACTGCTGGACCGGACCGGGGCGGCCCTGACGGCCCCCGGTGCCGCCGTGGCCGGCCTGCACTTGTTCACCTTTAACCAGGTCAGGCAGACCGAAGAATGGCGGGCCGCGCTGCTGCAACGGCTGGGCGGCCCGGACCGCGGGCGCCTGGCCATCTGACCGGACCGGCGGCGGCCCCTTTTTGGTCACGCACCGCCGGCCGCGATGCGTTCCCTCTTGCCTACAGAACGCTGCTCATTTCAGGCTGCGCCGTCATAGGCTGTCTTGTGCAACTGTTTCGATCGACTGCAACGGATCGCAAGAGATGTCCGGATGTGGGTGGGAGCAGACGGTGGATAGCCCCGCAATTGCAACGAGTTCTCCAGGACCCGCATGGCCATCGCGCCGGCCCGCCTAGTGGAGTGGCCGCTGCGATGCGGCCCGGTCCCACCCCTGGCTGACTGCCACAGCACGCGTCCGGAGACGGGGCTGGGGCGGATCGGCAAGCTCGATCCCGGCGACACGCTAATTCTCGTCCCGTCTCCCGGCATGGCAACCCCCGGGCTGGATTCTGCCGTGGGCGGCTCGGCTCAGCTGTCCGCCTCCGGCGGCCCGGTTTATCTGTCCGCCTCCGGCGGCTCTGCTTCTCTGTCCGCCTCCGGCGGAACGGGGAAGACGCAGCTGGCGGCGGCGCTGGCGCACCAACTCTGGGACAGCCGCGCGGTGGACCTGCTGACCTGGGTGAAGGCCAGCAACAGGAACGCCATCCTGACCGGCTACGCGCTGACGCTCGCGGAACTGGGCGCCGCCGATCCGGGCGACGACCTGCTCACGGCGGCGCAGCGCTTCCTGGCCTGGCTGTCCAGGACCGAGCGCCGGTGGCTGGTAGTCCTCGACGACCTGGCCGACCCCGCCGACCTCGAGGGTCTCTGGCCGGCCGGGACCGACGGCCGGGTCGTGGTCACGGCCCGGCGGGACGGCAGCCTGGCCGCGCCGAACCGGAGGGTCGCACCCGTCCCCGCGTTCAGCACCCGCGAAGCCCTGGCCTACCTGAGCGCGCGGCTCGCCACCGATCCTGGCCAGCGCACCGAGGCTCTCGACCTGGCCCACGACCTGGACTGCCAGCCACTCGGGCTGGCCCACGCCACGGCCGCGCTGATCTGCACCGGGGCCAGCTGCCGCGACTACCGGGGCTGGTACCACGATCGGAAACGGCGGATGAGCGCCAGCAGCGGGACGCCCGGCGGCCCGGGCGCCACGGGCCTGACCGCCCTGGATCCGTCTGGCCTGGATCCGTCTGGCCGGCTCGCCTGGGCCTTCGTCTGGGCCGGACTCGTCTGATCGGGGCCTGGACTACGCCGCGCTCGGCCAGATGGGCGTGACCTGGTCGCTGGCCATGGACCTGGCCGACCAGATCCCGCCGGCCAATTTCGCCCGGCCCGCCCTGGTGCTGGCCGCCCTGCTCGACCCGGCCGGTATCCCCGGTGTCGTCTTCACCAGCCCGGCCGCCTGCGGATACCTGACCGGCCACCCGGCCATGCCGGCCGAGCCGGCCGAGGCCCGCGACGCGGTGCACAGCCTCGCCCGGGCCGGGCTGGTCACGATCAACCCGGCCAGCACCACGCGGACCGTGCAGGTGCACCCGGCGATCCAGGCCATGACCCGGGGCATCATCCCGGCGTCGGAGTTGGGGCTCGCCGTCCGCTGCGCCGCGGACGCGCTGATGCAGTCCTGGCCCGCGGACCCAGTTCCGCCCCGGCTGGCCCAGGCCCTGCGGGACTGCACGGTCAGCCTGCGCGAGTGCAGCGGCGACCTGCTCTGGACGCCCGAGACCCACCCGGTCCTGGCGCAGGCGGGCCGGAGCCTGGACAGTGACGAGATCAGCGGCCCGGGCCTCGCCTACTGGCGGGAGATGCTGGAGACCAGCACCCGGGTGCTCGGCGCGGACCATATCCAGACCTTCCGCTGCCGTGACGGCCTGGCCTCCACCTACGAAGCCGCGGGCCGGCTGGACGAAGCGATCGGCGTCTATCAGCACACGCTCGCGGAACGGCAGCGCGACCTGGGTACCGACCATCCTGACACGTTGATGTCCTGTGGCCATCTCGCCCGGGCCTACGCCGCCGCGGGGCGGCACGCCGACGCGCTGCCCATGCATGAGCGGGTGGTCGCGGACCGGGAATGGGTGCTGGGCGCGAGGCACCCGGACACGCTGGCCGCGCGCGGCGACCTGGCGGGCGCCTACCTGGCCGCTGGCCGGCCCGAGCATGCCCTGCCGGTGTACCAGCAGACCCTGGCTGACCTGGAGCGAGGGCTAGGCCCTGTGCACCCGGACACGCTGGCCGCGCGGGCCGGGCTGGCCCAGGCGTACCAGACGGTGGGCCAGCTCAAGCAGGCCGTGCCGATGTACGAGCGGACCCTGGTCGACCGGGAGAAGGCGCAGGGTCCAGACCATCCGGACAGCATCGGCGCCCGGGCCGACCTGGCCTACGCCTACCGGACCGCCGACCGGATGAAGCAGGCGCTTCCGCAGTACGAGCGGGTGGTCGCGGACCGGGAACGGGTGCTGGGCAGCTATCACCCCGACACCATGACCGCCCGCGGCAACCTGGCCAACGCCTACCTCGCGGCCCGCCGGATCAAGGACGCCATCCCGGTGTACGAGCGGACCCTGGCCGACCGGGAGATGGCCCAGGGCGCCGACGACACGGACACCATGACGGCCCGCGGCAACCTGGCCAACGCCTATCACTCGGCCGGGCGGCTCAAGGACGCGCTCCCGCTGTACGAGCAGACCCTGGTCGCGTGCGAGCGGGTGCTCGGCCCGACCCACCAGTCCACCCTGACCTCTCGGGCCAACCTGGCTTCGGCCTACCATGCCGCACTGCGGCTGTCGGAGGCGATCACGGTGTTCGAGCGCACCCTGGCCGACTGCGAGCAGGCCCTCGGCCCTGATCACCCGCTGACCCGGGCGGTACGGGAGAATCTCGAGGCCGCGCAGCGGACCTGACCCAGACCCGGCCGGTCCCGCGGACTGACCGGCCGGAGGCTGGGCCCGCCGGACCTCCGGCGGGCCCAGCCCTCAGCGCCGTTCCATCAGGGCCGTTCTCAGGCCCGTTCCGTCACGGCCGTTCCTTCAGGCCCGTTCCTTGAGGGCGGCCACCAGGGCCGGGATCACCTCGGCCAGGTCGCCGATCACCGCGTAGTCGGCCCGGGCCAGGATCGGCGCCGAGGGGTCGGTGTTGATCACCACGATGTGCTTGGCGCTGCCGCAGCCCGCCATGTGCTGGATCGCCCCGCTGATCCCGCAGGCGAGGTAGAGCTCCGGAGTGATCTTGGTACCGGTCTGGCCCACCTGCTGGGTATGCGGCCGCCAGCCCTGGCTGGTGACCACGCGGGACACCCCGACCACCCCGCCGAGCAGGCTGGCCAGTTCCTCGAGCGGGGCGAAGCCGTCGGGCCCGCCGACGCCGCGGCCCCCGCCGACCACCACCCGGGCGGTGGCCAGCGACATCCCGCCGTCGCGGCCGGCCGACACTGTCGCCCGGATCCGCAGGTCCTCCAGAGCCAGGTCGGGCTCGTGGACCCGGACGGCGGGCTCAACCCCGCCCTCGACCGGCACCGGGGGGACGGCGTCGGTGGCCACGGTGAGCAGGGCCGGTGTGCCCTCCAGGATGGCGTCCTCGATGAGCAGCCCGGCCCAGCGCTGCCGGGACACGGCAAGGGCGCCGCCCGGGCCGGCCGGCGACGCGGCGGGCTCGGCTGCGAGACAGTTCGCCGCCATCGGCTGCCCGGTGATCGCGCCGAGGTGGGCGAGCACCTCGCTGCCGTGGTCGGTTCCGGCCGCCACCACCGCGCTGGCCAGGGTCACGCTGAGCAGGCCTTCCAGGGTCCGGGCCCAGGCCTGCGGCGCATACCCGTCCAGCGCGGCCGGCTCGACCACGTAGGCCTCGGTCACCCCGTAGCGGCCCAGCAGGCCGGCCGGGACCCGGTCGGCCGGGCCGAACAGCACGGCGGCCAGGGCCGGGACACCGCCGGTGGCCATCGACCGGGCGAAGGTCAGCGCGCGCAGCGACGCGTCCGTCACCCCGGCCTCGTCCATTTCGACCAGGCACAGCACGGTACTTCCCGCCGGGCCGCGGGGCGCTGCCTCGGTCACTTCAGCACCCCCAGCTCGTCCAGCAGCTGGACCAGGGCGGGCACCGCGTCCGTCCCGGTGCCGAGCACCGTGGCCTGCTGCCGCGGCTGCTCCGGCACCCGGAGCGCGAGCTTGCGCAGGCCCTCGGGCTGCCACTGGGGCTGGTATTGCTCGATGGCCGCCCGCCTGGCCCGCAGCCGCCCCGGCAGAGACGGGTAGCGGGGCAGGTTGATGCCTTCCTTGACGGTGATCACCGCGGGCCCGCCGAACTCGAACGTCTCCTCGCGGCCCTGGTACTCCCGGCGGGCCCGCACCTGGTCCTCGGTGACCTCCAGGTGCTTGATCCCGGTGGCGCACGGCCAGCCGAGTCCGTGCGCCACCCGCACCCCAACCTGGTAGTCCCCGGTGTCGGCCGCCTCGTTGCCGAGCAGCAGCAGGTCGTAGCCCGGGCCCTCGGCGGCCCGGCGGCCGGCCTCGGCCACGATCGCGGCAGCGGTCCCGGCCGGTCCCCACTCACGGCCGCCGTCTTCCAGCAGCACGGCCCGGTGGGCGCCGAGCGCCAGTGCCTCGCGTAGCTGATCGGCGGCCTCCGGCGGTCCCAGGGTCAGGACGGAGACGGAGCCGCCGAGCCGCTCGGTGATCTGGACGGCTTCCTCCACCGCGCATTCCTCGTGCGGGCTGATGGCGAACCCGGACATCCGGGTGTCCACGTCCTGCCCGTCGGGGGTGACGACGATACGCCCGCCGACCTGGGGGACCCGCTTCACGCAGACGGCGATCTCCACGGCCGGTCAGCTCCGGATCCGCGCGTTGTCCGGGTCGAACAGCGGGGTGGCCCCGGCCACCGCCACGGTCACCGGGTAGGCGTCGCCGAAGCACTCGACCTGGAGCCGGGTGCCCACACTGGCCTGGGCCGGGGGCAGATAGGCGAGCAGCAGGTGGCGGCCCACCGAGGGACCGGAGCCGGCGCTGGTCACGTAGGACGGCCGCCCCTTCGCGTCCACCAGCCGGTCGCCGCCGGCCGACAGGATGGGCTCACCGCCCAGCATGTACCGGACCGGGCCGCTGGCCGGGGCGTGCTCGTCCACGGTGAGCGTGCAGAGCACCGCGGCGGGCGGCTCGGCCCGCTGGGCCAGGTAGGCGTCCTTGCCGATGAACGGCTGGGCCTTCACCCTCGGCCGGGTCATCCCCGCCTCGACCAGCGTGTAGTCCGCGGTCAGCTCGTTGCCGAAGGCACGGTAGCCCTTTTCCAGCCGGCCGGTGGTGCCGTACACGCCGATACCGACCGGCACCAGGCCGTGCGGGGCGCCCGCCGCCCAGAGCGCGTCCCACAGCTTCGCGCCCTGCTCGATGGGCACGTGCAGTTCCCAGCCGAGCTCCCCGACGTAGGAGATGCGCGAGGCCAGCACGGACAGCCCGGCGATCTCCACCTCCCGGCAGGTACCGAAGGGGAACCCGCCGTGGCTCACGTCGTCGCCGCTGACCGAGGCCAGCACCTCGCGCGCCCGCGGCCCCCAGAGCCCGAGAGTGGCCTGGGCGGAGGTCAGGTCGGCGAGCGCGGCGGTGCCGCCGGCGGGCAGCTGCTCCGCGAACCAGGCCAGGTCGGACTGGCCGGTCGCGCCGCCGGTCACGACCCGGAACCGTTCGGCGCCCAGCCGCATGACGGTCAGGTCGGCCTTGAACCCGCCGCGCTCGTCCAGCAGCGAGGTGTAGACGACCCGGCCCGGGGCCACGTCGAGCTGTGCGACGGCCAGCGTCTGCACCACGTCCAGGGCAGACGGCCCGATGACGTCGAAGATCGCGAAAGCGGACAGGTCGACGAGCCCGCATCCGTCCCGCATGGCCAGGTGCTCCGCGTTGATGATCGGTGACCACCAGCGGGCGTCCCATTCGGCGTCCCGGGGCATCAGCCGTCCCGCGTACCGCTCCAGGAGCGGCTCGTTGGACGCGTACCAGTGCGGCCGTTCCCACCCGGCGGTCTCGAAGAAGACGGCACCCAGGTCACGCTCCCGGTCGTAGACCGGGCTGACCCGCACCGGGCGTCCGGACTCCCACTGCTCGGCCGGGTGCACGATCCCGTACATCTTGTTGAAGCCCTCCCGGGCCCGCGCCTGCACATGCGCCACGGTGCGCTGGCTCGGGTAGAACCGGGCGATGTTGGCCTCGTCCACGTCGACGGACGGGACCTGGCCGCTCATCCACTCGGCCACGACGCGGCCCACCCCTGGCCCCTCCTTGATCCAGCTGGCCGCGGCCGACCACAGTCCGTCCACCTCGGGCGCCGGGCCGAGCAGCGGGTGACCGTCCGGGGTCATCGAGATCAGGCCGTTGATCGAGTACCGGATGCCGACCTTCTCGTCACCCAGCAGGTCCGGCATCAGCTCCAGCGCCTCAGCCAGCTGCGGGTCGAAGTCGTCCGCGGTGAACGGCAGCTCGGTCGGGGACAGCGCGGACTCCTCGATGGAGGGGATGTCGTCCGGGCGGACGATGATCGGCTGGTGGGCGTAGGAGCCCACCTCCATGTCGCCGCCGTGCTGCCGTTCGTACATGTTGGTGTCAACGTCGCGGACGATCGGGTAGGCGATCTCACCCTGGGTGCCCTCGAACAGCGGGATCGGGCCGACGCTGATCATCTGGTGCACGATCGGGGTGAGCGGGATCCGGGCCCCGGCCATCCGGGCGATGCGCGGGCTCCACACACCGCAGCAGACCACGCAGACGCCGGTCTCGATCTCCCCCGCGGTGGTGCGCACCGAGGTGATCTTCGGCCGCCCGTTCCGGCCGTGCCCCGTGGTGTCGATGCCGAGTACCTCGGCGCCCGCCAGGACATGGAGCGCGCCGGACCGCTGCGCCTCCTCCCGCATCAGCGTGCCGGCCCGCAGCGAGTCGACCACGCCCACGGTGGGAAAGTGCGCCCCGCCCAGGATCACGGACTCGTCCAGGTACGGCACCAGCTTCGCGACCTCAGCGGGCGAGACCATCTGGGCCGGGATGCCCCAGGCCTTGGCCGCGGTGCAGCGCCGGCGTAGTTCCTCCATCCGGGCCTCGGTCCGCGCGACCTCGATGCCGCCGCTCTGGGTGAACACCCCGAGCTCCTGGTACTGCTCGGTACTGTCCCGGGTCAGCTCCATCATCATCTTCGAGTACTCGATCGGGAAGATGAAGTTGGAGGCGTGCCCGGTCGAGCCGCCCGGGTTCGGCATCGGGCCCTTGTCCACCAGGACCAGGTCCCGCCAGCCGAGCCGGGCCAGATGGCAGGCCAGGCTGTTGCCGACGATGCCGGCGCCCACGATCACTGCGCTCGCCCGGGCCGGTATGTCATTCATGCCGCTGATTCCTGCCTATCCGTGTCGCGTCCCGTGCCCCGCTGGCTGCGGGGTTGCCGCGGCCCCGCCACCGGCAACTCTGGCGGCGGGGCCGGGGCACTCAACTCATGCCGTGCTATCGGGCTGCTGCGCCTTAGCCAGCCCAGGCTACTCAGCTCTGCTTATTCGACTGGGATCTCCTTGTTGATCAGTCTCAGGTCGATGCCCTGCCTGCTGCGCACGACCCGGGCGATCACGTAGATCACGATGGCCAGCACGTACATGGCGCCCATGTAAATGAGCGAGTCGTGACTGTTCACGAAGTAGTTGTCGTTACTGAGCCACTCGTAGAGGTTGAAGACGAGCAGGCCGATCGTGACGACCCCGGCCACCGGGACGATCGGCACGCCGAGCAGCTTGATCCGGCTGGCCGGCGAGGCCCGCCACAGGTCGGGCTTGACGAAGGGCAGCAGCACGACGGCGATGGCGCTGCCCAGGTAGGTGACCGCGATGACCAGGGTGGCGTCCAGCGTGTAGGACCGGAACGTGGTCGAGTACGCGTAGATCGCAGCCAGCCCAGCCGCCGGGAGCAGCATCAGGATCAGCGACCACACCGGGACCTTGCGCCGCTCGGAGACCTCGGCGGCCCGGTCCGGGAGCACCCGGTCGAACGCGGCGGCGAAGATGACCCGGGTCGAGGACAGGAACAGGGTGCCGACCCAGGCGAAGAACCACAGGCTCAGCACGAGGATCAGCACGACCTGGAACGCCGTGTTGTGCACCAGCCAGCCCGCGAACATGAACGGGTAGGGCCAGATGCCGAAGGTCGGCGTGAGGTTGTAGTCCAGCGCGTTGAGGTTCTGGTAGAAGTCCCAGCCGATGGTCTTCATGACCAGCAGCAGGAAGAGGACGGTCAGGATGACGGTCATCCACAGGCCGACGAACATGCCGGTGAATACCCGCCGGAAGTCACTCGCGCCGCGGACCTCGCCGTACAGGGTGGTGCCCCAGTTCGGCCACAGGAGGAAGAACATGAAGGCCGGCACGAGCAGCATCGTCGGCCCGAGCGGGCCGAAGCCGAACGGCGAGGTGGTGTAGCCCGCCTTGGCGGCGGCGTGGTTGGTCGCCGCGTAGGCGTTGTGCACGCCGAAGAGCTTCTGGCCTTCGAGGTTGAACGAGCTCACGAAGCTGGCGTGCGAGTTGACCAGGAGCAGCACGACGACGACGGCGAAGCCGATCATGCCGCCGAGGAAGAACCACCGCTGGACCTTCGCGTACCCGGCCATCCCGAGCGAGACCAGCACGCCGGCCAGGGCGATCGTGATGAGCGTGACGATGAAGATCCCGTTGTTGGTGCCGAACCAGGCGGCACCGCCCGCGGGCCAGGTCCATTTCAGCGTGGCCCAGAGCGGCTGGAACAGCTGGACCGAGAGGATGTTGCCGTAGATGGGCGCCCAGAGCCAGAGGATGAACCACCAGCCGGTCGCGGCCAGGACGAAGCCGATGCCACTGCCCAGGATCCGGCTCTGCCAGACGTAGTCACCTCCCGCCCTCGGGATGGTGACGACCAGGCCGGCGTAGGCGATGACGAGGAACGAGACCCAGACACCTGAGATCAGGACCGCCGTGATGAACTGGCCCTTGGGGAAGGCGGGCCCGGCGAAGGTGAACTCATAGAGCCCCAGCGTGACGAAGTTGGTCGCCAGGCAGGCGTAAATGATCGAGTCCCGGACGGACCAGCCACGGACCAACCCGGTGGCTTTGCGTAGGAACAGTGTCGGCGTCTCGCCGCCAATTGCGTCAGTTGCCATGCTGATCTCCCGGTTGGGGGCCTTTTGGGGGGGTGGCGGGGCCAAGCCTATTGCTCACGCACTGACAAGCCGGCCGGTTTCAGCCATTTACCAGAAGGTACTTAGTGACCTTCCCCTTCTTCGCGTTCAGCTCGAGTACGGCACCCTGCAGGACGCCGTCGCTGTAAACACTGCCGGGATTGATAGCCAGCGTCCGGCCCATGCGTTTGATGCCGCGGCTCTCGTGGATGTGCCCGTGCACCGAGAGCATTGGCTGGTAGTTGTTAATCGCATCGCGCACGGCGGTCGATCCGACCGGTTTCATGACCGCGCCGCCATGCGTCGGCCGGAACGTCTCGTCGAGTGCGGGCGCCTCGTCCAGGCCGGTGCCGTAGGGCGGGGCGTGGAAATTGAAGATGGCCCGTTCCATGTCCGGGATCTGGCTGACCACCGCGTCTATCTTTTCCTTGAGCTGTTCCTCGGGAGCCTCGCGGAATGTGTTCCACGGGGTCGGGTTGGTCCAGCCCATCGACACCAGGTGGAAGCCGTCGAGGTCGAGGGACTTGGCCTCGCCGAAGGTGACGTTCGGCGACGCCTCGATGATGTCGTCGATCTCCCAGATGTCGTCGTTGCCGCCGTTGAGGATGCACGGGATGTCGCCGCCGCCCAGCTTCCCGTCGGCCATGTCCAGCCACCGGTCCAGCGAGTGGGTCATCTCGGCACTGAACCGCCGGTCCACCGCGCCCTCTTCGTCGCTCAGGGCCTGCAGCTCGTCGGGGCTGACCAGAGCCGGGTAGTGCCCGGCGTTGCGGATCTTCTTCTGTACCTCGTCGAGCTCGGCCTGGGTCTCCATCCGGAACGTCTCGCCGCGCACCGTCGCCTGCCAGTAGCCGTTGTGGGAGACGACCGGCACCATGACCTTGCCGGTGACGTCCCCGCCCAGCACGACCAGGTCAGCCTTGTAGAACGCCGCCGCGTTCAGGAACTTCCGCCAGCAGACCTCGGAGCCGTGGATATCGGTGGCAAAGAAAACCCTCATGTGAACACCACGCCTTCCTGGTTCACGGCATGCAACGTTCACCGGCGCGGTGCGCAACGCCCGTGCGTCCTGTGCAACGTCTAGCACCATGCCGAAACCGGCGTCAAGCAGGGCGACGCGAATTTAAGCCGCATGCCGGGAAAGACTGCTGCTAGTGGTCTACTTCCTCGGGAAGCTCATACCAGCGGACCCGGTCGCCCACGTTGGCCCGGAGCTTCCACTTGACCCCCTTCGAGGTCTGCTCGGCGACGTCCAGGAGCTGCCGGGCCTGGGCCAGCGGGTCGTACCGGGCCCCGGGCGGGACGAGTTCCGGCTTGTCGGCCAGCAGGGCGGGCAGCTTGGCCAGGTTCCCGGTGACCGTCCGCCACCAGCCCCAGTCTGAGGCCAGCACCTTGCCGAACCGCCCGGTGTCGATCGCGGGCGGCGGACCCTCGCCGACAGGGAGACCGGCCAGCAGGTGCGTGATGTCGTGTGCGTCCTTCTCGTTCAGTTCGACGATCTGCAGCTTGGACAGCAGCACGTCCACCGAGTCGACGGTGAGCGGCAGCCGCCCGAACGACGGCCGGAACTCCAGCGTGTGGCACATGGTCAGCCGGTCCACCATCACGTCGATGGGGCGGCCCGAGGGGGCGTTGAAGTACATCTGCCGGTCGCCGTTGAGGTTGTTGAACCGGCGATCGGGGACGCAGCCCTGGTCGGCGAGCCAGGCCGCCACCTCCTTGCGGCCCTTGGCCAGGCAGGCGAAGTCCATGTCCTGGTCACGGCGCAGCCGGGGCGGGAAGTCCGGGCACAGCACCCGGACCGCCAGCCCGCCCAGGAGCTTCAGGCCCAGCCCGGCGTCGGCCGCCGCCTGGGCCAGTCCCAGGGCCTCGGGAAGCGGATCGTGTGCGGATCCGGCAGTGAGCTCGTCATCGGGGTCGGCCATACCCGGGCCTGCTCTCGTCCCTCGGGGGCGCCCGGGGGATAACGGGCGGCCCAGCGCAATTCGGCGGAACTCAACCGCGACGTTCAACGGTGAGATTCGGGTGGAACTCGACAGTGAGTATGCCATGAGTCGCCGGTGATGACAGTTGACGCAGAACGGGCAATTCGGTCATTGTGGTTGCGTGAGTGAAAGCCTCGTTGCGGGGGGCGCAACCTATCAGTCAGCCGAGCGGGTGCTGACCCTGCTCGCCAGCTTCGAGGACAGCAAGCCAGAACTCAGTGTGACAGAGATCGCCGAAGCGCTGGACGTGCACAAGTCCACCGCTTCGCGGCTGGCCGCCGCCCTGGAACGGGCCGGTTTCCTGGCCCGGTCAGGCCGCCGCTACCGGCTGGGTGTCGAGATCATCCGGCTCGGCACGGTGGCCCTGCGCAGCGCCGACATCGTGGCCACCATGCAGCCGGCGATGGAGAAGCTCTCCCAGCTGACGGGCGAGACGATCAACCTCGCGGTGCCGGCCGGAGCGGACGTGCTGAACGTGGCCGAGGTGGCGAGTACCTACATCCTCAGCTCCTCGGGCGGCTGGGTGGGGCGGCGTACCCGGCCGCACGCGGTAGCCAACGGCAAGGTACTCCTCGCGTTCGGCGCCATCCCGGCGCCCGCGAGCCTGGAACGCTATACGGAGCACACCGTCACCGACCCCGGCGTGCTGCGCGCGGAACTGGCCCAGGTCCGCCGGGACGGCTACGCTACGGCGGTCGCGGAACTGGAGGAGGGGCTGGTCGCGGTGGCGGCGCCGGTGTTCGGCCCGGGCGGCGGCTGCGTGGCCGCCCTGTCGGTCTCCGGGCCGGTCTTCCGGATGCCGCCGGACCAGCTCGGCAAGCTCGGACGGCTCTGCGCGGACTGCTGACCGCGGCCCGGCCTCACGATCAGGCCAGGCAGATCAGGCCAGGCAGGCGGACCGGGCCAGGCGGGCCAGGTCACGCGGACCAGCAGTAACCGCGACCAGCGGCAACACGGACCAGCAGTGGGCGGGAGGCCTTTCGTGGACGAGCACCTGCTCTATATCGGCGGTCAGTGGCGGCCCGGGCGCCTCGCCCCCGGACCCGGCGACCAGCCCGGCGACCGGCGAGACGTTCGCCACGGTCGCGGCGGCCGGACCGGCGGACGTGGACGACGCGGTGCGCGCGGCGGCCCGGGCCTGGCCGGACTGGGCGGCCCGGTCGCCGTTCGAGCGGGCGGCCTGGTGCGAGCGGGTCGCCGCTGCCATCCTGGGCCGCCGCGACGACCTGGCCCGGGTGCTCACCCTCGACCAGGGCAAGCCGCTGCTGGCCGAGGCCTACGACGAGGTCGACGAGCTGGCCGAATACTTCCGGATGGCGGCCGCGGACGTGCGGCGGCTGGACGGGGCCTTCCCCCCGTCGACCTCCGCCGGGCGCCGGGTGATCACCGCCCGGGTGCCACTGGGCGTGGTCGGCGTGATCAGCCCCTGGAACTGGCCGTACACGATGGGCGCGGAGCTCTTCGCGCCCGCACTGGCGGCCGGCAACGCCGTGGTCTGGGTCCCCGCCCCGAGCACCAGCGCGTGCTGCGCGGTGCTCGCCGGGATCATCGCGGCCGAAGACACGCCAGCCGGGGTGTTCAGCTTCCTGTCCGGTGCCGGGCCGGTCGCTGGCGACGCGCTGGCCGGGCATCCGGGCGTGGCGGCCGTGGGGTTCATCGGATCGGTCGCGACCGGCGGGCTGGTCGCGGCGCGGGCGGCCGGCAAGACGCAACTGCTCGAACTGGGCGGCAACGGCCCGATGGTGATCCTGGAGGACGCGGACCTGGATCTGGCCGCCGAGGCGGCGCTGGAGGCGGCGTACCTGTGCGCGGGCCAGAGTTGCACGGCCGGCGAGCGGTTCCTGGTGCACGCCGCGATCCGCGCCGAGTTCACCGAGCGGGTCGTCGCGGCCGCCGCGGACCGGGTCCGGCTGGGCGACCCGTTCGACCCGCAGACCACGATGGGCCCGCTGAACAACGAGGCCACGGCGGCCAAGTTCGACCGGCACGTAGCCGACGCGGTCAGTCGCGGCGCCAAGCTGCGTCACGGCGGGCGGCGCGCCCCCGGGTACCCCACCGCGCTCTACGCGGAACCGACTGTGCTGGACGGGGTGACGCCGGACATGCTGATCGCCTCGGAGGAGACGTTCGGCCCGGTCGTGCCGATCGTCGAGGTAACGTCCGCGGCGCAGGCGCTGGAGCTGACCAACTCCTCGCCGTTCGGGCTGACCGCAGCGGTGTTCACCGGCGACCTGGAGCGGGGTCTGGCCTTCGCGGAGCGGGCCCGGGCCGGCTGGGTGAACGTCAACGCCTCCACCAACCTGTGGGAGTCGCACCTGCCGTTCGGCGGCCGGTCCGGCTCGGTGAGCGGCCGCGGCCGCGTCGGCGGCCGGTTCGCGATGGAGACGTTCACCGAGCCTAAGACGATCCTCTACCCGGGACCGCGGCTCAGCGGATAGCTTCCGGCCCCGGGTCCGGGCCGCGGGACTCACGACCACGATCGCGGCCCGCGGGAGGTCCCGCGGCCGACCTGGCCGTCCGGGTGCACGCCCAGGATCGTGAGCAGGACCATCAGCGCACCTCCGCAGCAGATCGCCGAGTCGGCCAGGTTGAACACCGGCCAGTGCGGCAGCTGGATGAAGTCAACGACCCAGCCGCGCAGCGGACCGGGGCTGCGGGCGATCCGGTCGGTCAGGTTGCCCAGCGCCCCGCCGAGCAGCAGGCCGAACGCGACGGCCCAGCGGCCGCTGGCCAGGGTGCGGGCCATCCGCAGGATGGCGACGATGACGGCCGCGGCGATCAGCGTGAACACGACCGTGTACCCGTCCGCGCCGAGCGAGAAGGCGGCCCCGGGATTGCGGAGGTAGTCCAGCTGCAGCAGCGAGCCGGCCACCCGCACCGGCACGTTCTCGGTGAGCGTCGCGACCACGATGACCTTGCTGATCACGTCGGCCGCGTACACCAGCAGCGCCACCGCGAGCAGCACGCCGACCCGCCGCCGGGGCCTGCCGGACCCGTCGCCCTCCGTGCCCAGTAGCTCCATCCGGCCTCCGTTCGCCCGATTCAAGCTATCTCAGCGGGAAACGGCGCGGCACGGAACTACCGCGCCCCGTGCTGCTGCCAGGCGAAGGCCAGCGGGGTCAGCGCGGTCAGGTCGATCGCCGGCTCCACGGTCGAGTAGGACTGGACGTTGTCGGCGAACACGGCGTGCTGCCCGTCGAACGAGGCGTACGGGATGTCACCCGGGGCGCTGGCCGCGCACCGGCGCATGTTCGGCACGGTGCCGGTGGCCGCGAACGAGTTCGGCCCCTCCACCGCCGCCCCGGCCAGGACGGGCGGCTGCCCGTCGAGCGACCCGGCCAGGTTCGCCACCTGGTGCTGCATGCAGTCCGGGAACACGGTCCCGTCGCCGACGATCAGCGAGACGCCCCACGCGTTGCTGCCGAGGATGTCGTCCAGCCAGCGCTGGGCCCAGGCCGCGTAGACCGGCCGGCCAGCCAGCGCGTCGTACTCGTCCGCCATCACCGTCAGCCCGGCGCCGTGCGTGGTGGTGTCCCACTGGTCCCAGGCGAATCCGAAGCGGAACGGGTCTTTGGCCCCGATGTGGATGCCCTTCTCGATCTGCCCGCGCAGGTTGCCCAGGAGCTGGGCCGTGGTCACGGCCAGGCCGGTGGCGTGCTGCTCCCGGATGGTGAGGATCAGTTCGTAGTCGGCCAGGGCGCTGACGTCGTAGAGGTTCAGCGTGTCGCCCAGCGCCTGCTTGCTGTGGATCCACGCGCTGGCCCAGGAGGCTGCGTCGCGCAGGTAGGTGGCGGCGGACCGGACGGGCAGGCCGGCCGGGAGGGCCGCGGGGTGGCGGGCCTCCTGAAGGGCACGGGCCAGTTCGGTCGCGCCCAGCATCATGTCGTCCCGCCAGCTGGTCTCCGGGTAGAAGTCCCACGGGATGGCCGTCATCAGGTGACCCTTCCAGTGCGGGTCGGCCAGCGAGTAGACGGTCTCGGCGGAGCGCAGGCAGCCGTCGGCGTAGCCCGGGTCGGAGTGGCGCAGCACCTGGTAGCACAGCGCGAAGTCGGCGGCCAGCCGCCGGCCAGGTTCGGGCTCAGCTTCGCGCCGGGCCGGCCGGCCCGGAAGACGGGCGGGTGCCGGATGTAGACGTAGTGCGGATTGGTGCCGCGGTAGTGATCATCGGCCTGCGGCAGCCGCCAGATGTCATGATCCGCGAAGTAGTAGCTGTTCGCCTCGCCCGTGCCCACCTCGTAGTAGAGCGTGCGGGAGCGCTCGTGCCACATCCGCCGCAGGAAGTCCAGGCCGAACTTGACCTCGCCGGTGAAGTCCGCGCCCGGGGACCCCGCGCTGACTCCCGAGCCCATCTGCTGGGGGAACGACGCGACGCCCTGCAGCAGGACCGCCTCGGTGTAGCTGGTGGTCTCGACGAAGTGCAGGTAGTCCCCGGCGTCGAACCAGCCGCCGGAAGCGTTGATCCGCACTCCGGTCGCGTACTTGGCCAGGCTGCCCTTGAAGTTGCCGTTGTCGTCAACCGGCGGGGTGCGGTAGGTCATCGCGCTGAGGTCGTTGAGGTGGCCCGGGGCGCTGCGCAGCGGAGTGTGGATGAAGTCGGGACCGTCCCGCTCGTTCTCGTAGAAGTAGAGCGCGTTGGCCAGTGGCCGGGCGTACAGCCGCGCGGCGGACCCGATCGCGAACCACGGCGACGCCGCCGAGGCGTCACCCAGGATCCCGACCCGGTACTGGCCGGGCGCCCGGACCCCGGTGAAGCGGGCGGCCCACACCCAGCCGTAGCGCTTGCTCCAGGCGCCGAGGTTCTGCCGGGCCACCCCGGAGGCGGCCACCGTGCAGGACCCGGCGCGGACCAGGACCCAGCGCAGGTCGCCCGACGGCCGGGCCTTGGTCATGATCTCGGCCAGCTTGGCCGCGCCGGACGGGTAGCCGACCTGGTCCACCCGGATCGCGGCGGCCGGCGCGCCGGCGGGCTTACGGTGCGACCCGGTGGTGAGCACCGCCCCGGTGGAAGGCTCGGCGCAGATCTTGGCGATCGCCACCCACCGGGCGTCCCGCCACCTGATCCGGTGGCGGCGCTGGCCGCGCCGGCCAGCTGCGCGCCGTCCAGCCCGGCCCCGGCCGGCGGCGCCCCGGCCGGAGCAGCCGCGCAGAGGGCCGCCGCGAGGCTGAACGCCGCGCCGCACGCCCCCGCCCGCGCTGCGGCGCGCCGTGTCCCGCCCAGCCGCGTCCTGCCCTGCCGCCCACGCAGAAGATCCATCGGCCCAGGCTAGGCCGCCGCGGCCGTGCCGACAATGGGCCAGTAAAGGTTGTTACCGGTAGCAGGCTGGTTACGGCCGGGCGATGACCTGGACGGTGGCCAGGGTCGGATCGGCGGCGTAGGCGATCCGGCCGCCGTCGGCCCGGGCCGCGCGCAGCGCGTCCAGTGCCGCCGACGTGATCACCTCGCCCGGGGCGAGCACCGGGACACCCGGGGGGTACGGCGCCACCAATTCGGCGCTCACCCGGCCGACGGCCTCGCTGGCGGAGCGGGTTTCGTTGCGGCAGAAGAATGCGTCCCGCGGCGGCATCGCCATTTCCGGAATGACCGTCCACGATGCGGCCGGAACCGCCCGCCGCGGCGGTCCCCGGTGCGCTTCGACGATGCTCGCGAGGGCGGCGGTGAAGCGGCTCACCGCCGCCTCGTCGTCAGCCAGGGTGACGATCGGGATGATCGTGTCGCGGTCGGCCATCTCCACCGGCATTCCGGCCGCGATGAGGTCGGCTTCCACCGCGACGCCGTGCGCCCCCGTCCCGGCCAGCAAGACGACCAGCTTGGCCGGCTCGACGCCCGGGCCGTCGAGCACGTCCAGGCCGGGCACCTCGCGCAGCCGGTCCCTGGCCGCCGCCACGACCCGCAGCAGCCGGGCGCACAGCTCCTCGCCGTCGCGGGCCAGCAGCGCCCGGGCCGCGTCGATGCTGGCCATGATCGCGCCCGCCGGGCTGGTCGTATGCGTCGCCTCGAACGCCCGGTCCAGGCGGGCAGGGTCCAGGCGGGCAGGGTCCAGGCGGGGCGCACCGGGCCGCGCCGCGGCCGTGCGGGCCAGCACCAGCGCCCCCTGGGTGTAGGCGGGCAGGACCTTGTGCGCGCTGGTCACCATGGCGTCCGCGCCCGCCGCCAGGGCGTGCGGTGGCAGCCCGGGGTGGAAGCCGAGGTGCGCGGCCCACGCCGCGTCAACCAGCAGCGGCACCCCGGCCTCGTGCGCGGCCGCCGCGTGCCCGGCCAGGTCGCCGGTGGTGCCGACGTAGGACGGGTCGCCGAGGAACACCGCGCAGGCGTCCGGGTGCCGGGCCAGCGCGTCCGCGACCGCGCGGACCGGGACCGGGCCGGGCAGCCCGGTCGCGGGGTCCACCTCGGGCAGCACCCACACCGGCTCCAGCCCGGCCAGCACGATGCCGAGCAGCAGCGAGCGGTGCAGCGCCCGGGTGACCACGATGGGCCGGCCCGGCTGGCCGGCCGCCAGGGCGAGCGCCTGGTTGCCGTGTGTCGAGCCGGCCACCGAGAACCGGCACCAGTCGGCGCCCCACAGGTGCGCGGCCCGCCGCTCCCCCTCAGCCAGCAACTCGTCAGCGTGCTTGATGCTGTCCAGCCCGCCGTACAAGGGCGCGTCGCCCGCGGTCACCGTGCCGGTGAGGTCATGCCGCTGCTTGTGCCCGGGCACGCTCATCGGGGTCAGGGCCCCCGCGTCCGCCTGCGCGGTGAACCGCAGCCAGGCGTCCAGCAGCGGCGCGTCGGCGGCCAGCCCGAGGGGGTCCCGGGGGTCGGTGGGGGGTCGGGAGTCCTGGGCGTCCCGGGGGTCGGTCACCGGGCCTCAGCCGCCGGCTTGTGCGGCTCGTGCCGGTAGAAGGGGGCCGGCTCCGGGGGCAGCGGGGTATTGCCCAGGATCAGGTCGGCAGCCTTCTCCGCGGTCATCATGACGGGGGCGTAGATGTTGCCGTTGGTGATGTACGGCATGACCGAGGCATCCACGATCCGCAACCCGTCCAGCCCGTGCACCCGCATCGTCGCCGGGTCGGTCACGGCGTCGGCGCCGGTCCCCATCTTGGCGGTGCACGACGGGTGCAGCGCGGTCTCGGCGTCCCGGCGGACCCAGTCCAGGATCTGTTCGTCGGTCGCGACCTCGGGGCCCGGGGACAGCTCCCCCGCGTTGTACTCGTCGAACGCGGGCTGGTTCAGGATGTCCCGGGTGACCCGGATGGCCTCGGCCCACTCCCGGCGGTCGGTCGGCGTGGACAGGTAGTTGAACCGCAGCGCGGGATGGACCGCGGGGTCGCGCGAGACGATCCGGACCGAGCCGCGGGAGTCGGAGTACATCGGCCCGACGTGCACCTGGTACCCGTGCCCGCCCGCTGGCGACGAGCCGTCGTAGCGGATCGCGATGGGCAGGAAGTGGTACATGAGGTTGGGGTAGGCCACCTCGTCGTTGCTGCGGATGAACCCGCCGCCCTCGAAGTGATTGGTGGCGCCCGGGCCGCCGCGCAGGAAGAGCCACTTCGCGCCGACCATGGGCCGGTTGCGCAGCTTGAGCGCCGGGGCCACCGACACCGGCTGCTTCGACCCGTACTGCACGTAGACCTCGAGATGGTCCTGCAGGTTCTCGCCCACCCCGGGCAGGTCGGCGACCAGGTGGACACCGAGGCCGCGGAGCAGCTCCGCCGGGCCCACGCCGGACAGCTGGAGCAGCTGGGGGGTGTTGATCGCGCCGCCGCACAAGATGATCTCGGCGCCGCGGGCCAGCCGGGCGGTGCTGCGGCCCTGGACCGCGCCGCCGCGGGCGGGCCCGGCCCGGTACTCCACGCCCACCGCCCGCTCGCCTTCGAAGAGGATCTTGGTGACGAAGGCGCGGGTGGTCACGTCGAGGTTGGGCCGGCTCATCACCGGGTGCAGGTAGGCCCGGGCCGCGCTGCAGCCGGCGGCCCCGGTGGATGTTCCGGTCGAACGCGGCGAAGCCCTCCTGCCGGTACCCGTTCACGTCGTCGGTGATCGGATACCCGGCCTGCTGGACCGCGGCGAAGAACGCCTGGAACAGCGCGCCGGTGGCCGGGCCGCGTTCCAGCACCAGCGGGCCGTCGCCGCCCCGGTACTCGTCCGCCCCGGCCAGGCAGGTCTCCATCTTCTTGAAGTACGGCAGGCAGTGCGCGTAGTCCCAGTCCGCCATGCCCGGGTCAGCGGCCCAGCGCTCGTAGTCGAGCGGGTTGCCGCGCTGGAAGATCATCCCGTTGATGCTGCTGGACCCGCCAAGTACCTTGCCCCGGGCGTGGTAGACCCGGCGGCCGTTCAGGTCGGGCTCAGGCTCGGACTCATACCCCCAGTCGTAGAACTTGTTCCCGATCGGGAAGGTCAGCGCGGCCGGCATGTGGATGTAGACGTCCCACGGGTAGTCCGGCCGGCCAGCCTCCAGCACGAGCACCCGGGTAGCGGCGTCCGCGGACAGCCGGTTGGCGAGGGCGCTGCCGGCGGAGCCTCCGCCGACGATGATGAAGTCGTACTCTGCAGGAGCCATCTGCCCTCCCCGGCCGCGGGCCCGGGCCGGGAACCTGCCCGGCACGAGACGGCGGCCACGGTCTCGGATACCAGGGGCGCCCTGGCGGCGAGCCGCACCGGCCGCATCGCACAATAGCGGCATCTCACCGGGCCTGGTCGCGAAGCGCGCGGCCCGCCGGGCTACCCTGCGGACGTGGTGATGCCCGAACGCGAGTCCCAGCCCGCCCAGTCCCCGTACGGCGCCCCGGCGGCCAGCGAGCCCGCGGCCAGCGAGCCGGCTGGCGCGGCGCCGGACGGCCAGGCGGAGCATGGGCCGCACCCGGGTGCGGCCGTCTACCGGCAGACCCGGTTCCGGCCGCCGCCCGGTGCGACCGACATCCTGATCATCCGGCACGGCGAGTCCGAGGCCGCCTACATGGACAAGCCGTTCCCGCTGGTGGACGGCCACGCCGACCCGGAACTCTCGGAGAACGGGCGTGAGCAGGCGGAGCGGCTGGCTGAGCGGCTGGCCAAGCAGCCCATCGACGCCATCTACGTGACCTCGCTGTGCCGCACGGCGCAGACGGCCGCACCGCTGGCGCAGCGGCTCGGGCTGACCCCGCAGGTGGAGCCGGACTTGCGCGAGGTCAACCTGGGTGAGTGGGAAGCGGGCGTGTTCCGCAAGATGGTCGCGGACAATCACCCCATCGCCGAGCGGATGTGGGCCGAGGAACGGTGGGACGTGATACCCGGCGCCGAGCCCGCCGACGTGTTCGAGGCCCGGACCGGCGGCGCCATCAAGCGGATCGCCGCGGCGCATCGCGACCAGCGGGTCGCGGTCGTCGTGCACGGCGGCGTCATCGCCGTGCTGCTGGCCATGGCCACGGGGTCACGGCCGTTCGCGTTCCTCGGCGCGGACAACGCGTCGATCTCCCGGCTGGTCATCATGCCGGAGCG
Organism: uncultured Actinomycetes bacterium; assembly: GCA_963844695.1. Classification (GTDB taxonomy): domain Bacteria; phylum Actinomycetota; class Actinomycetes; order Streptosporangiales; family Streptosporangiaceae; genus RYN-230. The sequence continues at coordinate 72,396 of CAWJPL010000018.1, read as the reverse complement.
GTGGATTCTCCGCCTCTACAACGACACCGCCCACCTGGACTAGCGCCGGCTCCGTGACGGCGGTCAATAAGGGGCGCCCCCGGTCAGTAAATTGACCGTGGTCATGGAACGGCTACCAGGTCGCGCCCCGGCACCCGGGGCCGGCCGGCTGCCAGCCCGCGTAGAGCTGGTCATAGGCCCGCTGCCGGGCCGGGCTGGGGCTCACCGCCCGGCTCGGGGCCGGGACGGCGGGCCCGGCGTCATCTGGTCGCGGACCGGGCGGTGGGCCGGCCGGCCGCACCCCCGCCGCGCGGCCCGCGAGGATCGCCGCACCGCGGGCCGCCGACTCGGTGTGCTCAGGCAGGCCGACCTGGCACCCGAGCACGTCGGCCAGGATCTGCGGCCACAGCCTGCTGCAGGCTGCCCCGCCGGTGAGGACGACCTCCTCCCCGGCGCCGGGACCGAGGAGCTCGCTGATCAGCCCGGCCGCGCGGCGGGTGGAGTAGGCGGCGGCCTCCTGGATGGCCCGCACCTGCTCGCCCAGCCCGGCCTGCCCGCCTGGCCCGCCCGGGCCGCCCGGCCCGCCCGCCTGCTCCCCCGGGCCCGCCTGGGCGGCACCGGGCCCGAGCCGGGAACGGCGGCTGCCAGCGCGCCCAGGCCCAGGCATCGGCCGGGACCAGCCGGGCGGTGAGGCCGCCGGCCCCGGGTGGTACCGCGGCGGCCAGTTCCTCCAGCTCGGCGTAGCGCCACGCGCGGCCCGCTGGCCGGCCCGTGGCGGCGCGGTCCCGGAGCCAGCGGAGCGCGAAGCCGGCGTAGAAGCTGATCCCCTCGACCAGCCACTGGCCCGGCCAGACATGGCAGATCGTGCGCAGCCGGCCAGCCGGGTCCACCGCGGGCGCGGGCGCCACCACGGTCTGCTTCCAGAAGCTCCCGCCGGTGACCGTGAGCCGGCCGGGTACCGCGGGCCGCGGCCCGGTCAGGCCGAGCGCGGTGTCCAGCCCGCCCGCCACGACCGGTGTCCCGGGGGCGAGGCCCGTCTGGCTGGACGCCTCTCCGGACACCTGACCCACCACCGTCCCGGCCTCGACCACCTCGGGGAACAAGCCGGCCTCCAGGCCGCACCGGTTCAGCAGCTCGGGGGACCAGGCCCGCCGGCCAAGGTCGAACAAGCCCGAGGTGGAGCCGATCGACGCCTCGGTGGCCAGCGTCCGGGTGAGCCGGAACACCATCCAGTCGGCGATCATGCTGAGCCGGGTAGCGTCCGCCCACACCTGGGGTTCGTGGCGGCGCACCCAGGCCAGCCGGGGCGCGGCACTGAGCGAGATCCAGCCGCCGCCCCGCCGGTACAGCTCGGCCGCGGTCCCGTCGGCCAGCATGACCGCCGCTTCCTGCCCGGCCCGGGTGTCGCCGTTGGCGCAGGCCCACAGCTCCTGCCCGGCGCGGCCGTAGAGCACCAGCCCGCCGCCCATGCTGGAGCAGCCGATGGCCCGCACCGCCCCCGGGCGGGGCACGGCGCCGAGCACCTCGCGGATGCAGGCGCAGATCAGCGCCCAGTTGCCGGCCGGGTCGAAGGACTGTGAGCCGGGGACGCCGCCGGCCGGCGGGTGGGACCACTCGCGCTGGGCCAGGGCGGCGCCAGGCTGGCCGTCCAGGGTGAACAGGCCGTCCAGGGTGAACAGGGCCGCCCGGCAGCTGCCGGTACCCGCGTCCAGGGCCAGCAGGTAGCCGTCGCCCGCCGCCCGGAGCTCAGCCGCCCGAGGCTCAGCTGCCGCCCGGGACTCGGCTGCCGCCCGGGAGTCAGCTGCCGCCCGGGCCCGGCGGGCGGTCACGGCTGATGACCACGAGCGGCGGCCGCGGCGGCCCGGATCGCGGCTGTCATGCTGCCCGGCCGGGCCACGCCCTGCCCCGCGATGTCGAAGGCCGCACCATGGTCAGGCGACATCCGCAGGAACGGCAGGCCCAGGGTGACCGCCACCCCCTCGCCGCGGCCGAGCAGCTTGACCGGGATGTGGCCCTGGTCGTGGTACATGGCGACGACCAGGTCGGCCTGACCGGCCGCGGCCCGCGGGAACAGGGTGTCCGCGGACAGCGGGCCGTCGGCGTCGATACCCCGCGACCGGGCCTGCTCGACCGCCGGGCGGATGAACCGTTCGTCCTCCTCGCCGAGGATGCCGTGCTCCCCGGCGTGCGGGTTGAGCCCGGCGACGGCGATGCGGGGCGGGCGGCCGAGCAGCCGCCGGCCGATGCCGTCGGCCAGCTCGACGGTCCGCAGCACGCCCGCCGGGGTGACCGCCTCGATGGCCTCGCGCAGCGAGCGGTGCGCGCTGACGTGGACCACCCGCAGCGGGCCGCCCAGGAGCAGTACCCGCAGGTCACTGGCGGCGCACAGGTCAGCCAGCATCTCGGTCTGGCCAGGCCACGGGTACCCGGCCAGCCGCAGCGCCTCCTTGGAGACCGGGGCAGTGACCAGCGCGTCACCGTCCCCGGCGGCCACCAGCCGGGCCGCCTCGCGGACCGCCGCCACGGCGGCGCGTCCCCCGGCCGCCGACGGCCGTCCGAGCGGCACCGGGCCGGACGGCGCCGGGCCAGGCCCGCCGTCCGGGCCGTCACCCGGGTCGCCTCCCGGCCCGCCTACCGGGCCGCCGCCGGGTGGATGCGGGGCAGCGGCAGGGCGAGCGCCGCCGCGGCCCGCTCGAAGTCCGCCGGGTCGCCGACGGCCGTGAACTCGGCCAGCCCGCTGGTCCCCGGATCGGCCAGGGCCCGGAGGACCAGCTCCGGGCCGACGCCGCCCGGGTCGCCCGACGTGATCAGCACGCGTGGCCGGGACACCGGTGGCCGGGACACCACTAGAGCGAGGCCTCGATCTCGGTCAGCGTCTCGTCCAGGACCCCGGCGACCAGCTCGATCTCGGCCGGGGTGATGATGTAGGGCGGGCTCAGGTGGATGTGGTCACCGCCCTGGCCGTAGTTGGCGCCCGCCACGCCGGGCAGGATGAGGACGCCCCGCTCCAGTGCCCCCCGCACGATCCTGCGGGTGAGGCCGGCCTGCTCCGGGAACGGCTCCCGGGTGGCCCGGTCGGCCACGAACTCCAGGCCGGCGAACAGCCCTAGCCCGCGCACGTCGCCGATGATCTGATGCCGCGCGGCGAGCTGCTCGAGCGCCGTGCGCAGCAGCTCGCCCTTCGCGGTCACCCCCTCGAACAGCCGGTGATCCAGCGCGTACTGCAGCACCTGCAGGCCGACAAACGTGCAGAACGGGTTGCCGCTGTAGGTGAACCCGTGGCTGAACGTGCCCGAGCCCGCGGTGAACGCGTTGACGACCCGCTGGCCGGCCAGTACCGCCCCGAGCGGGACGTAGCCGCTGCTGATGCCCTTCCCCATGACCACGATGTCCGGTGCGGCACCCCAGTGCTCGATGGCCAGCCAGCGGCCGGTGCGGCCATAGCCGCTCAGCACCTCGTCGGCGATGAACAGCACGTCGTAGCGGTCGCAGATCTCGCGGATCCGCTGGTAGTACTCCGGGACCGGGACCACCGCGGTGACGGTCGAGCCGATGACCGGCTCGGCGATGAACGCGGCGATGCTGTCCGGTCCCTCCATCAGGATCGTCCGCTCCAGGTCGTCGGCGCAGGCCACGCCGCAGCCCGGGTAGGTGTGTCCCAGCGGGCAGCGGTAGCAGTACGGCGGCACGATGTGCGGGGCCGGGGGGAGCATCGGCAGGAACGGCTCCCGCCAGGACGGGCGCCCGGACAGCGACAGCGTGGCGAGCGTGCTGCCGTGAAAGCTCTGCCAGCGCGCGATGACCTTGTGCCGGCCCGGGCGGCCGCACTGCAGGTGGTACTGGCGGGCCATCTTCACCGCGGTCTCGACGCCCTCCGAGCCGCCGGAGACGAAGTACACCCGGGCGGCGATCTCCGGGTTCATCGCCACCAGCGCCTCAGCCAGCTGCTCCTGCCACGGGTTGGTGAACGTCGCGCCGTAGGTGAAGCTGAGCTCGCTGCCATGCCGGGCGATCGCGTCGGTGATCTCGCGCACGCCGTGCCCGAGGACCACGGTCGCCGCGCCGCCGACCGCGTCGAGGACGCGGCGCCCCGACTCGGTGCGCAGGTACATGCCCTCGGCGCTGACCACCGACGGGTAGGCCGCGCGCAGGTCACGGTGGAACACCGAGGAACTCATCCGGGATCACCTCCGCCCGCCCGGGGGACGTTCCCGGGCGGCAGCCTGCTCGCCTCCCCGGGGCGCAGGCATACCTCGGCCACGTGCAGGCCGTCCGGGAAGCGGCGTGACGGGTGCCGGTCCCACAGCAGCCGCTCGTGGCCGGGCAGGATGCGGCTGGTCTCGCCACCGGTCACCCGCATCAGCTCGTCCAGGGCCAGCATGCAGTTCTCCTGGCTGCCCATGGCCAGGCCGATAGGGACGTACCGCCCGTCACCGGCCACCCCTTCGATGTTCGCGTACAGGTACATCACGTCACCAGGGACCACCCAGACGCCGGAGGTCTCGTTGCGGACCACCACGTGCTGGTGGCCGTAGGTGTGCGTGTCGAAGTCAGGCACCAGGCTGACGCCCGGGAACACGTTCTCGGCGGGGCCGTCCACCAGCCGCAGCCGGCCGTCGCCGGCCAGCCGCAGCAGCGTGGCCAGGTCGTCGATGCTGACGCCCTGCTTCAGCCAGTCCATGCTCCGGGGCAGGCTGACCGCCCAGGACCACTTCTCCACCTCGCGCCGCTGGATGTAGACGGTGGCGTTGGGGAAGGCCGCGACGTTGCCGAGGTGATCGAAGTGGGCGTGCGTGACCAGGATCGCGTCGACGTCACCGGGCGCCACGCCGGCCCGGGCGAGCAGTTCGGCCGGGTCGCGCCACACCGTGATCCCGTCCTCGGCCGCGAGTTCCCGGCCGCGGCCGGCGTCCCGGTAGCCGCAGTCGACCAGGATCGTGTGCTCCGCGCTGCGCAGCAGCGTGAAGCAGTACGGGATCTCGCGCTCCCCGGCCTGGCCGTGCAGCAGCAGCCCGAGCGGTGAGCGGGCCCGGGCGAACTCGATCACCCAGATGGAGTAATCGGCCACGGCGTCCCCTCACGCGGTCACGCCCCCGTCCACGAGCAGCGGCGCCCCGGTGGTGAAGCTCGACTCCGCGCTGGACAGGAACAGGGCGGCCTGGGCCACTTCGGCCGGGTCGGCGAACCGCCCCAGCGGATGCGCGGCCCGGTCGTCCTCCCGGGTCTCGGCCAGCGGCCGGCCGCCGGGCCGGGTCGCCAGCCAGGCCTCGTGCAGCGGCGTGGCGACCGAGCCCGGGCAGACGATGTTGACCCGGATGCCGTCGCTGGCGTGGTCCAGCGCCAGCGCCCGGCAGAGCATCAGCAGCCCGCCCTTGCTGGCGCAGTAGGCCGCCCAGCTGCGGTCGGCCGTGAAGGAGTTCGCCGAGCCGGTGATGACCATCGTCCCGCCGCCGGCCGCGGTCAGCTCGGGGATGCCGAACTTGGCCAGCAGGAAGGCGCCGGTGAGGTTGACGGCCAGCACCCTGTCCCACTCGTCCAGCGTCATCTCGGGCACCGTCTTGGCCACGCCGATCCCGGCGTTGGCCCAGAGCAGGTCGAGCCGGCCGAACGTGGCCACGGCGAGGCGGACCGCGCCGGACACGTCCTCCGCGCTCGCCGCGTCGCCCGCCACGAACTCGGCCCGGCCGCCCCGGGCGCAGATCGCCTCGGCGACCCGGCTGCCCTGGGCGGCGTCCACGTCGACCAGGACCAGGGCCGCTCCCTGGGCGGCGAACAGTTCCGCGCCCGCCGCGCCGATGCCGCTGGCCGCGCCGGTGATCAGCCCGACCCGCCCGTGCAGCCGCCCGGGCGCCCCGACAGCCGGCGGCACGGGCGCCTGGGTCACCAGCCCACCACCGCCTAGTGGCCGCCGGTCTGCTCGAACACCAGCTGCGCCCGGCGCATCCAGTCCTCTTTGCCGGCCACCTTGAGGTAGATCAGGATGACGATGGTGAGCGCGAGGACGACGATGAAGGTCATCAGGCCCCAGAACACCGGCCCGGTGCTGGTGAACGGGGAGAAGTAGGACTTCCAGACGACCAGGATGCCGGCGGCCGTGGCGACCACCGGGACGACTAGGTGCAGCAGCGGGTTGAACTGGGCGCGGCCCTCGGTCAGGTAGTACTTGACCACCCCGATGTTGCACAGCACGTACATCAGCACCAGGCCGATGGTGATCGCGTTCGCCCAGGAGAAGAACACGTTCGCCGCGCCCCAGATCAGCACGCACACGAACGCGATGACCTGCACGCCCACCTGCAGGGCGATCGCGTTGTCGGGGGTCTTCCGCTTCGCGTTGACCTTGCCGACCATCTTGGGCAGCACGCCGGAGCGGCCCATCGCGTACCAGGTCCGGGTCCCGCCGTTGAAGCACGCGATGGACAGCGCGATGGCCGAGTTCAGCAGCGCGAACAGCAGCAGCACCCAGGCGCCGCCCCAGACCCGCTGGGCCAGGGTTGCGACCGGGAAGGTGGTGGCGGTGGCGATGCCGCCCACCTTGGCGGTGCCGATACCGACCAGGTAACCCCAGGTCACGAACACGAAGTAGACGGTCAGGACGGCGACCGAGCCGACCAGCCCGATCGGCACGTTGCGCTTGGGGTTCCTGCTCTCCTCGGCCAGCGGCCCGGTGGACTCCCAGCCACTGAACGCGAAGATCGAGAACACCACGCCCAGGAACAGGTTGCCGGCCAGGCCGAAGTGACCGGGGTTGAGCGGCGCCCAGCTGAATCCGCCCGGGCCGGGCGAGGCCAGTCCGGTGAAGGCCAGCGCCACCATGATCACGATCTCGATGCCGCCGGTGATGATCAGCGCCTTCTCGGAGATGGCGATGCCCCGGTAGGCGAAGAAGATCACCAGCGCCACCCCGAGGACCACCCAGATCCACCACGGGATGTCCACGCCCCATTCGGACTTGATCCCCGGCTCCAGCACCGTCTTGGCCAGGTACGACATGGTGAGCGTGGCCACCGGGGGCAGCCAGATGGAGAACAGCACCCCGGCGAAGAACCCGGCGCGCGGGTGGAGGGCCCGGGCGATCCAGGTGTACCAGCCGCCCGCGGACGGGAACACCTTGGCCAGCTGGGCCGCCGACAGGGCCTGCAGGCCCAGCAGGATGCCGCCGAACAGGAACGCCCAGGGCGTCACGATCCCGGCGAAGCCCACGATGAACACGAACGACGCGAGGATCGCGAACGACGGCCCGATCGTCGCGATCCCCTGCATCAGGATGCCGGGGAGGCCGACGGCGTTCGCCTGCAGTTCGGACGCGACGGTGCCTTTACTTGTACCTGACTGATCAGCCTCGACAGCCACCGTGAGACTCCTTCCTGCCACCTACCGGGAACAGGATCACTTGAGTGGAGAGCAATCGCTCACGGATCGGTCATCCGTTCACAGGAGTATCGACCTAGCCGCTGGATCTTGGCAAGGTCCCAGCCACCCGATCTGTTACTCGGAGGTCAGGCCGTCCGGCCTGGCGCCAGGCCGTGATGGCCGGGCCCGCGCGGGATGACCGGCCAGATATCCACCACCACGCCGTCCTCCACCACGTGATAGGCGTCGTACCAGTTGACGGTGCTCGGCGAGTACCCCGGCACCAGCGACACCGGGTCGCCGACCCGCAGTGACGAGCCGCTGGCCGCGTCGAAGATGCCGTGCTCCTCGTCGAACCGGAGCACCGGCAGGTCATGCCCGGTGATCGTCACGTCGGCCGGGTCGGCGACCGACTTGTTGCCCGCGTCCACGATGACCTTGCCGCTCTGCCGGCTGATCACGGTGGCCTGGATGGTCAGCGAGTGCTCGAAACCCGGCACCATCACGCCGTGGAAGTTGTCCATGACCACGTAGGTCCCGGCCTGGATCTCGGTGATGCCCGGGAAGGCCGCGGTCCAGTTCCAGGTCGCGATCCCGCCCGCCGACCGGATCGGGCAGGGGATGCCGTCCGCTTCCAGCAGCGCCGCCACGCCGGTGAAGAACGTCATCGCCAGCCGCTGCCGCTCGTGCCGCAGGTCGTTGTCCGGGGTCAGCGAGCAGTGCCCCTCATAGCCGGTGATCCCCTCCAGGCGCAGCCCGGGCAGGCCGGTCAGCTGCCGGGCCAGGGCCACGCAGTCCGCCGCGGAGTCCACTCCGCAGCGGTCCATCCCGGTATCCACCTCGATCATGACGCCGAGCGTGGACCCGGCGGCGGTGGCCGCCGCCGAGAGGTCCGCGGCGTTGTCCGCCTCGTCCACCGCGACGAGGATCCGGTGATCGCGGGCCAGTTCGGCCAGCGCCCGGAGCTTGGCCGGATGCGCCACGGTGTTGACGACGAACAGGTCATCGAACCCGGCCGCGGCGAGCACCACGGCCTCCCACACGGTGGCCATGGACAGCCCGCCCGCGCCCGCCGCCAGCTGACGGCGGGCGATGTCCGGGTTCTTGTGCGCCTTGTAGTGCGGGCGGATCACGGCCGCGCCGATCTGCTTGAGCTCGCTGGCCATGTGGTCGATGTTGCGCTGCAGCGCGCCGAGGTCCAGGACCAGGGCGGGCGTGACCAGCTCCGCCCGGCGCTGCCCGATGGCTGCGCCGTAGTCCCTTCTCACCTGGTCATAAGCGTCCCGCAGGACCTGTGCTGGCTCCGGCACCGGCGATCTCCTCACAACTCGGCGTTCACGATGAAGCCCCCGTCGACCAGCAGCGTGGCCGAGGTGACGTAGCTGGCGTCGGGCGACAGCAGCCAGGCGATGGCGGCGGCCAGTTCGGCCGGCTCCGCGCCGCGGTGCAGGGCGACCCGCTCGGTGTAGTAACGCAGGGCCTCCGGGTCGTCGGTCAGCGGGGCGCTCATGTCGGTCTTGGTCCAGCCCGGCTCCACCGCGTTGACCCGGATGCCATGCTCGCCCAGGTCACGGCCGAGCGCCTTGGCCAGCATGCTGATGGCGCCCTTGGTGCCGCAGTAGGCGGTCTGCCCGGGCGCGCCCACGTGGGCCGAGATCGAGCTGACACAGCAGACCGCCCCGCCGTGCCCCTCCCGGATCATCTGCTTGGCCCCCTCGGTGCAGACCACCCAGGTGCCCCGCACGTTGGTCTCGAACAGCAGGTTGAAGTCGTCGACGCTCGTCTCGTCCCAGGCCATGAACGGGTTGACGGCCGCGTTGGACACCACGTAGTCGAGCCGGCCACCCCGGTCGGCCACCCCGGCCACCATCGCCTGGACCTGCGCCGGGTCGCGCATGTCGGCGGCCATGCCGAAGCCCTCGCCGCCGGCCTCGGCGATCTGCCCGAGCGTCCCGGCCGGATCCTGCCCGGGCCGGTGGTTCACCGCCACCAGCGCACCCTCGGTGGCCAGCCGCACCGCGGCGGCCTGCCCGATCCCGGTCGCCGCACCGGTGACCAGCGCGACCTTGCCCTCGAAACGCCGTTCCATCACTGCCCCCTAGAAGATCGCGATCGGGGTTCCCGCGGAGCCGGTCCGGCGGGCGGCCGTGCGGCTGTGATCTCGAGCCCGCCGGAGCAGGCCGGCCACGGCGGCAGGCTGTCCCGCGAGCCCGGGAACACGGCTCATCTCTGAGTTGAGCAGATGTTAACAACATGAGCAAACGCTCGCGCGGGCGGCGGACGCCCGCGGCCCCGGCCCGGTGAACCGGCCGGGCCTGCGGGGATGGCCTAGGTGTTTTCCGGGCGGCTGCGGACCTGCGGAGTCAGCCGCGGAGGGCGGCCTTGCCGCGGACCACGTGGTTGACCAGCTCGCCGATCTCCGAGATCGAGATGCGGATCTCGTCGCCCGCGCCCAGCGTGAAGGGCAGGTCCGGGACCAGCGACGTGCCCGTCGAGAGCAGCACCCCGGCCGGGAACTCGTCCTCGAGGAACAGGAACGCGGCCAGCTCGGGCACGGTCCGGCGCAGGCCGGCCGTGCTGGCCTGGCCGGTCCAGGCGGGCTCGCCGCCCCGGCTGATCGTCATCTCGATGGTCAGCCCGTACGGGTCGGTGAGCTCCCAGGCCGGCCGGATCCCCGGGCCGGCCGCGCAGCCGCCCAGGTAGATCTTGGCCTGCGGCAGGTAGAGCGGGTTCTCCCCCTCGATCGACCGGGAGCTCATGTCGTTGCAGATGGTGTAGCCGACCACGTCGCCGTCGGCGTTCAGCACGGCGGCGAGCTCCGGCTCGGGCACGTCCACCTGGGAGTCGGCGCGCGCGTTCACCCGGTCCCCCGGGCCGGCCACCCGCCACGCGGCGGACTTGAAGAACAGCTCCGGCCGGGGCGCCGTGTACACCCGGTCGTAGACGTCGGCCGAATCCAGGCTCTCCTCGACCCGGGCGTGCATGCTGCGCTCGTAGGTCACCCCCGCGGCCCACACCTCGGTCTCCCCATCCACCGGGGCCAGCACGCTAATTTCCCGCAACGAGGACCCGCTGGCGCCCGCCAGATCGTCCGCGAGCACGGTCTCGCAGGCGCCGCGGATCCACGTCATGGGCCGGGCCAGCACCTCGGCCATGGTCGCTACCCCGGGCAGCGCCCGGACCTGGTCACCGTCGAGCACCCCGACCTGCGGGGCACCGCCGCCCACGCGGTACCTGATCAGCTGCACGGATCTCCCTCCGCCGGTCGCGAACCCGCCGGGCCGCGCTGTGGGCAGCGTACGGCGGAGGGCCGGCCACGTCAACGGTTCATCGGACCAACACGAAGCTTCATCAGATGAAGGTGTTGACGTACGCCCGACAGGAACGTAGCCTCGGGCTGGTCAGGAGCCCCTGACCAGGAACGGAGGCGCCGCCGTGACCGCCGCCTACCCCGGCCAGGCCCGGCACGCCCAGGTGGTGCACGCACTGGGCGCGGCCATCGTGCGCGGGGAACTCGGCCCGGGCCGCCCGGTGCCCACCGAGGACGAACTGGTCAGCCAGTTCGAGGTGGGCCGCTCGGCGCTGCGCGAGGGGGTGAAGGTGCTGGCCGGCAAGGGACTGCTGGAGAGCCGGACCAGCGCCGGGACCAGGGTGCGGCCGCGGGAGTCGTGGAACCTGCTCGACCCGGACGTGCTGCGCTGGCGGTACTCCGAGGACCCGAGCCCGGCGGACATCCGGGCCCTCGCCGACCTGCGGGTCGCGCTGGAACCGGGCGCGGCCCGGCTGGCCGCCGAGTCGGCCAGCCCGGCCCAGCGCGGCGTGATCGCCGCGTCCGTGAGCGCACTGTGGGCCACGGTCGAGGCGCCGGACGAGTTCATCGCCGCCGATCTGGCCTTCCACCGGGCGGTGTTCGCGGCCTGCCAGGACGATCTGCTGCTGTACATCCACGACGTGGTCAGCGTGGCGCTCGGCGCGATCCGCCCGCTGCACACTCACTCGGTCGCGCACAACCGCGAGACGCTGCCGGCCCATCAGCGGGTGGCCGAGGCCATCCAGCGCGGTCATCACCGGAAGGCGGAAGCCGCGATGCGCGAGATCGTCGAAGGCGCCCGCGCGGACCTGATGCAGGGAGCCGAACCCCATGACCGATGACCCCGGCCGGGTCCGGATGGAGCTACGCGGCCAGGTCGCGTACCTGACCATCGACCGGCCCGCCAAGCTCAACGCCTTCACGCCGTCGATGACCGCGGCCCTGATGAGCCACGTCACCCACGTGAACGAGGAGCCGGAGGTGCGCGCGGTCGTCCTGACCGGCACCGGGCGGGCGTTCTGCGCCGGCAGCGACATCGCCGGGCTGGACGACTACGCGACCCCGTGGGAGTTCGGCAACCGCCCGGACTACTGCGACACGATCAGGCTGCTGCGCCCGCCGGTCATCGCCGCGGTGAACGGGTACGCCCTCGGCGGCGGCCTGGAACTGGCCCTGGCCTGCGACATCCGGCTGGCCGCCGAGCCGGCCACGTTCGCCGCCCCGGAGATCAAGCTGGGCTGGATCGGCGGCGGCGGGATGTCGGCGCTGCTCGCGCACAGCATCGGCCCGGGCAACGCCGCGGTCATGCTGCTCACCGGCGACCCCGTCGACGCCGCGACCGCGCTGCGCTGGGGGCTGGTGACCGAGGTGCTGCCCGCGGCGGACCTGGCCGCCCGGGCCGCGGAACTGGCCGCCACCATCGCCAGCCGGGCCCCGATCGCGGCGCAGACCGCGAAGCGGAACCTGCGGGCCGCGTTCGAGATGCCACTGGGCCGGGCCATCGACTACGAGCGCCAGCTGCAGACGATCTGCTTCGCCACCGAGGACGCCGCGGAGGGCCGGGCCGCCTTCGCCGGGCGCAGGCCACCAGAGTTCCGGGCCAGGTAAAGCTCCGGGCCCGCTAGTTTCCCGGCCCGCTAGTTTCCCGGCCCGCTAAGGAGAGCAGAGCAGATGGGCATCCTGTCCGGCTACCGGGTCGTCGACCTGACCATCGCGATGGCCGGCCCGCTGGCGGCGATGCGCCTGGGCGACCTGGGCGCGGACGTGGTCAAGGTGGAGCCGGTCAGCGGCGAGTGGCAGCGGCACACCCCGGCCGGGGGCGCGGCCGGCCACCAGATCAACGCGTCGTTCCTGTCCCTGAACCGCAACAAACGCAGCCTCGCGGTCAACCTGAAGACCGGCGAGGGCCGCGCGATCGTGCTGGACCTGGCCCGGCGCAGCGAGGTTTTCCTGCAGAACTACCGCCCGGGGGTGGCCGAGCGGCTGGGCCTGGACTACGAGTCCGTCCGCGCGGTGCGCCCGGACATCGTGTACGTGTCGATCTCCGGGTACGGCGAGAGCGGCCCGTACGTGGGCCGCCCCGGCCAGGACATGCTGCTGCAGGCGATGAGCGGGGCGATGCTCAACGTGGGCCGCGCCTCGGACCCGCCCGCGCCCGCGGGCACCTACGCGGTGGACGCCATCACCGGGTACGGCGCGTTCGAGGGCGCCCTGGCCGGCCTGCTGCACCGGGAGCGTACCGGGGAGGGGCAACTGGTCACGGTCAACATGCTGGACTCCGCGATCGCGGTGCAGGCCCAGGAGCTGTCCATCTACACCGTGGGCGGGATCCCGCAGCACCGGGGCCGTGAGGTGCACGGGCACGCCTACATCCGGGCGCCGTACGGCACGTTCGCGACCGCCGACGGGTACCTGGCGCTGGCCTTCCCGCCGCTGGCCCAGCTCGGCGAGGTGCTCGGCATCGGCGAGTTCGCCGGGATGGACGACGACGTGGACGGGCACGCCCGGCGCGACGAGATCACCGCGCTGGTCCGGGCCCGGCTGCCGGAGCGCAGCACGGCCGAGTGGCTGGCCGAGTTCGGCGCGCGGGGCATCTGGGCCGGCCCGGTGTACGACTACGCCGACGTGCTCGCCGACCCGCAGGTCCAGCACAACGGCTCGCTGGTCAGCTACGACCACCCGACCGAGGGACGGGTCACCACCCCCGGATTCCCGTACCGGTTCAGCGCGACCCCGCCGGAGGTGTACCGCGGCGCGCCGCTGGCCGGCGAGCAGACCCGGGAGATCCTCACCGAGCTGGGCTACGACGGAGCGTCGGTGGACCGGCTGGCCAGCAGCGGGGTGGTCGCCGAGGCTACCGCGGCCAGCAAGCCCGGGGAGATCTCGTGACGGTCCGGCTGACCGGACTGACCTGGGATCACCCCCGCGGCTACCGGGTGCTGGACACGCTGGCCGGGTCGCTGGAACCGGACGTGTCGGTGTACTGGCAGCGGCAGTCACTGGAAGGGTTCGAGTCCCGGCCGTTGCGCACCCTGGCCGACGACTTCGACCTGCTGGTCGTGGACCATCCCGGCCTCGGCGAGGCGGTCCGGGACGACGCCCTGCTGCCGCTGGACGAGGTGTTCGGGGAGGCGGAACTGGCGGCCTGGCGGACGGGCTCGGTGGGCGCGTCCTACGACAGTTACGTGCTGGACGGCCGGCCGTGGGCGCTGCCGCTGGACGCTGCCGCCCAGGTCGCGGTGGCCCGGCCGGACCTGATGGAAGCCAGGCCCGCGAGCTGGGAACAGGCCTGCCAGGCGGCCCGGACCCAGCCGACCACGCTGTGCCTGGGCGGACCGCACGCGCTGCTGATGTTGAGCGCGATCTGCGTGGCGGCCGGGGCGGGACCGGCCCAGCACGACGTGACGGCCGGGGAGCACGGGCCGGCCGGGGACCACGGGCCGTTCGTCACCGAGGCGGCGGGGACGGCGGCCCTCGAGATCATGTCGGACCTGCTGGCCCACGCCGACCGTGAGCTGTCCCAGCGCAACCCGATCGGCGTGCTGGACGCCATGGCGGCCGACGGCGGGCCCGCCTACTGCCCGCTGGTCTACGGGTATGTGACCTACCAGCGCCCGCTGGGCGGCGAGCCCGGATCCTCGCGGCTGGCCGCCTTCGACGCCCCGGCGGGCCCGGGCGGGATCGGCAGCGTGCTCGGCGGCACCGGCGTGGCCATCACCCGGTCCGCCGTCGAACTGGGCGCCGCCGCGGCCCTGATCAGGACCCTGCTCTCCGACGAGGTACAGATCGGCCGGTACGCCGAGCTGGGCGGGCAGAGCTCGGCCCGGCAGGCGTGGCAGCACCCCGGGGCCGACGCCGCGGGCGGCGGGTTCTACCGCGCCACCCTCGCCACCGTCGAGCAGGCCTGGGTGCGGCCCCGGTTCGCGGGCTACCCGCAGTTCCAGACCACGGCCTCGGCCCTGGTCCGCGAGGGACTGCTGGCCGGTCAGCCACATGCCAGAGTGGTCCGGCGGGTCAACGAGCTGTACGCGGCGGCCAGCCGATCGAAGTCAACGGTGGAATAGGTGATGTCGTGACGACCGCAAGCACGTCCCAGCCGGCAGCCCGGGCCCGGGCGCCTGGCCCTCGAACGGGTCACCGGCGACCTGGCCGCAGCGGGCGGCGTGCGGGCCGTGGTGCTCGACGACGGCAGCGAACGCGGGATCCGGGTCCTGGAGTTCCGCACCGGCGGCGGCCTGCGCTTCGACGTGCTGGTCGACCGGGCCATGGACCTCGGCCTGGCCGAGTTCGACGACCTGTCCGTCGGCTGGCGGTCCGCGACCGGGTTCCGCCATCCCGGGCTGCACGAGCACCACGACGAGGACGGCCTGTCCTGGCTGCGGAGCATGTCCGGCCTGGTCGTCACCGCCGGGCTGGATCACATCCTGTTCGGCGGCGAGGTCGGCTCGGAGCAGTACCACTACCCGCCGCGGCACACCGCCCGGCACGGGCTGCACGGCCGGGTGGCCAACATCCCGGCCCGGCTCACCGGCTACGGCGAGCGGTGGGACGGCGACCGCTGCGTGCTCTGGGCCGAGGGCGAGGTCCACCAGGCCGCGATCTTCGCGGAGAACCTGGTGCTGCACCGCCGGATCGAGGCCGACCTGGGCGGCACCGAGATCCGGCTCACCGACCGGGTCCGCAACGCGGGCTTCGACCTGACCCCGCACATGTTCCTGTACCACGTCAACGTGGGCTGGCCGCTGCTGGAGGAGGGGAGCACGTTCGACGCTCCCATCGCGCAGACACTCTGGGAGAGCGACAGCGTGGCCGAGCAAGGGGCGTCGCACCTGGTCTTCCCCGGCCCCCAGCCCGGGTTCGCCGAGCAGGTCTACGAGCACGCGCTCACCCCGGACCCCGACGGGCGGCAGCGGGTCCGGGTCGTCAACGCGGCCCGGGGCCGGGCCTTCGAGCTGGACTACGACCCGGCCGCGTTCCCGGCCTTCTTCGAGTGGCTGAACCTGCGCGAGGGCAGCTACGCCGTCGGGCTGGAGCCGTCCACGCATCACGTGGCCGGCGACGCGGCCGCCCGCGAGGACGGCTCGATGATCTGGCTCGCCCACGGCGAGGAGCGGCGCTACCAGACCGTGTTCCGCTTCACCCGCGGCTGAGCGCCCGTGGTCAGGGCCTCCGCCGCGGCGGCTGCTGACCGAGATCACCTGGCGGCGGAATCAGCGGACGGCGGGCCCTGCGGACGCCGAAGAGCGCGATCAGGGCCGCCGCGACCAGGACGCCGAACACGATCAGCCGGGTGCTGGTGTAGCGGACCGGCGCCAGGCTGTACCGGGTGGTGGCCAGCGTGCCGCCGGAGTTGAGCGCCAGGCCGAAGCTGACCGCGGTCGCCCCGGACGGGACGGCGGGCGAAGTCCAGGTCCCCTGGGTCCAGCCGCGCGAGGCGGCCAGCGGCGGGCTGCTGGCCCAGAACGCCCAGCGGCCGGTGGCCATCCGGTAGTAGGCGTTGAAGACCACCGGCCCGCTCGACTTGTACCAGGCGCCCAGCGTGTACGGGTGGCCCGCGGTCGCGGCGGGCGCGCACGCGCCCAGGTCCATGGTGGGCACGATCTGCGCCGTGCCAGATTTTCGTTGCGTCAAAGAAATAACCTCAGCCCCCGCCCCACCCGGGCCGGACCGGCGCTGGTAGCGGAAGGTGGCGTGGTTCGTGCCGTACCGGCCAGCCTGGAAGCAGGCCGGCGTGCCGCCCGCGGTGACCGCGGTCAGGCGGGAGTTGACGACCCCCGGCGGGGGAATGGGCCGCGGGGCGGGACCGGCCACCGCGGGGCGGACCGGGCCGCCGATCACCTGGCGGACGGTGCGCACGCTCACCCCGTGCCCGGCCTGGCGGGCCAGCCAGCCGAGCACGCTGTCCAGTTCGGGCCGGGTCACGCCCAGCGCGCAGGCCTGGGCGCAGACGTCGTGGACGGTGAAGATGATCCAGCCACCGCCGTGCTGCTGGGCCCCGGTGACGATCTTCTCGAAGGTGGCCGGCGACCACCTGGTGCCGACCGACGCCACTTCGATGGGCGCGCGCAGCAGGTACGGGTTGCGGGGCGGGATGGTCTCCGCCCAGGCGCAGTGCGGGCACAGCCCGGCGCCGCGCAACTGCCCCGTGCCCAGCGCGGAGTTGTAGCCGCAGCGCCGCGCGAGGTTCTGGAGGGTCTGGTTTACCAGCGCGAACGGGTAGGCGAAGTCGGTGACGCGGAAACCCCAGTGGGTCAGGTTGACCCGGTCGTCACAGATCTCCCGCTGGGCCTCCGCCGCGGGCAGCGAGGCCAGCGGGACATGCTGCACGGACAGGCCGCCGATCTCGTTGCCGTCCGCGGCGATCCGGCGGACCTCGCCCAGCGTCAGGTACGGCGAGTGCGGGCAGCCCGGTCCGCTCGCCGGGCTGGCAGACCAGGCCGGACGGCACGTAGAAGGTGGCGTGCATCCGGTAGTGCTGGAAGGCCGGCAGCGCGCCCATCTGGTCCGCGAGGCCGCCGCCCCAGGTGAACGTGACCACGGTCCGGGCCGCGGGGGCTGTGCTGGCCCGGGTTGTGCTGGCCTCGGGCCGCGGCGCTGCACGCGATCAGCGTGAGTACCACGGCCGCGAGAACCACGATCCCCGCCACCGCGCGGCGGGCCTGCCGCTGCATCTGTCCCCCGGTGCCAGCCGCTGCCGCCCGGCGCGGCCGTCCCGACCCATCATCCGCCCGGTCCCGCGCGCCGGCCACGGGCGGGCGGCCCGCCCGCCCTGTCCAGGCCGATATGAGCAGACGCTCAGCACCTTGACATTTGCGCACAATTGGAGGAACTTTGGTATTCGCCCTGGTGAGGATGGCTAACCACATGCCTGATCTGTTCGGCACCGGCTACCCGCGAGCCGGGTTGCTGCGCCGCGTCGGGCGCCTGGAGCAGGTCGCGGGGGTCCGGCTGGTCACGCTCGGGGACGGCCTGGGCCGCGGGGTCCGGGTGCTCGAATTCCGGACCGGCACCGGGTTCGCGTTTGAGGTTCTGGTCGACCGCTGCTTCGACGTCGGCCGGTGCGAGCTGGGCGGGCAGCCGCTGAGCTGGCTGTCCGGGGCCGGGGTCAGCGGGCCCTGGTACTACGAGCCGGACGACTGGGGCTGGTTCCGCGCCTGGGGTGGCGGCATGGTGGTCACCTGCGGTCTCGACCACACCCTGGGACCGGCGGAGGACACCGCCGCCCACTTCAACCAGCCGCACATCCAGTCGTCGGTCCGGTACGGGCTGCACGGGCGGGCCGGCGGCCTGCCCGCCCGGCTGACCGGGTACGGCGAGCGGTGGGAGGGCGACGAGTGCGTGCTGTGGGCCGAGGGTGAGGTGCTGCAGTCCGCGGTGTTCGCCGAGCAGCTCGTGCTCCGGCGGCGGATCGAGGCCCGGGTCGGCGCGTCGGCGTTCACCATTCACGACGTGGTCGAGAACACCGGGCACACGCCGGCCTCGCACATGTTCCTGTATCACTGCAACGCCGGCTTCCCGGTGCTCGACGAGGGCGCGGAACTCGTCGTCCCGAGCCGCCGGACCAGCACGGACTACGGCGTGCCGGTCGACGGGTACCAGCTGATGTCCGGCCCGGTCCGCGGGGCCACCGAAGCGTGCTTCGAACATGAGCTCATCGCCGAGCCGGCCGGGACCGTGCCGGTGGGGGTACTGAACCGGGCCCGGGGCCTGGGGGTCTACCAGGTGTTCCGGATCAGCCAGCTGCCGCACCACACGGTGTGGCGGATGCTGGGCGAGGGTACCTACGCACTCGGCCTGGAGCCCAGCACGAACCGGGACGCGGGCCGGGCGGACGCCCGGGAACGCGGCGAGCTGCAGTGGCTCGAGCCCGGCGAGACGCGCCAGTATGACCTGGAGATCGGCGCGCTGCAGGGCACGGCCGCCCTGGACGAGTTCGGGGACCGGGTGTCCCGGCTGCTTCCGGCCCCCCCAGCAGATTCGGTACCAGCAGATTTGGCTTCAGCAGA
Organism: uncultured Actinomycetes bacterium; assembly: GCA_963844695.1. Classification (GTDB taxonomy): domain Bacteria; phylum Actinomycetota; class Actinomycetes; order Streptosporangiales; family Streptosporangiaceae; genus RYN-230. Next base: position 53,748 of record CAWJPL010000018.1, on the reverse strand, counting down.
TTCGGTTCCAGCAGACAGCCTCCAGCAGACAGGCGGTGAGTGATTCCGTGACCACTCTGACCCGGCCCGCGCCGGTCACCCTGGCCGAGTTCGAGGAGCTCTTCGAGGCGGTCAAGAACTGGGGCCGCTGGGGTGCCGACGACACGCGCGGCACGCTCAACTACCTCACCCCGGATCACGTGCGGGCCGCCGCCGCCCTGGTCCGGTCCGGGCGGCAGGTCACGATGTCGATCCCGATGAACACCGTGGCCGGGCCGGACAACCCCAGCCCGGTCACCCATCACGTGGTCCAGGGGCACGACATCGACATCGGCTCGGGCAGCCTCACCTTCGCCACCGACTACCTGGGCCTGGCCTTCCACGGCGACTGCCACACCCACATGGACGCGCTGTGCCACATCGCCTACCGGGGCCAGGTCTACAACGGCGGGGCCGCCCTGGAGGTGATGACGACCAGGGGCGCCACCGCGCTCGACGTGACCAGCTACGCCAACGGGCTGGTCGGCCGGGGCGTGCTGCTCGACATCCCCCGGCTGCGCGGGGTGAAGTGGCTGGAGCCGGGCGAGGCGGTGACCCGGGCCGAGCTGGAGGCGGCCGAGCAGGCCCAGGGCGTCCGGCTCGGTGAGGGCGACATCCTGGTCTTCCGCACCGGCCATCACCGGCGCCGGCTCGAACTCGGTGCGTGGAACAACGACTACCCGCCCGCCGGCGAGGGCAAGGCGGGCCTGCACGTGGACACGATCCCGTGGATGTACGAACGGCGGATCGCGGCGTTCCTGCCGGACGGCGACGGGGAGACGGTGCCCAGCAACGTCGAGGGGATCCTGTACCCGATCCACCCGCTGCAGATCACCGCGATGGGCATGTTCGCCTCGGACAGCCTCCAGCTCGAGGACCTGGCCCAGGCCTGCGCGGAGGAGGGCCGCGACGAGTTCATGGTGGTCGGCCTGCCGCTGCGGCTGCCCGGCGCGACCGGGTCGCCGTGGAATCCGATCGCCATCTTCTGAACCGGTCGCCGAAGGCGATGGCGCCGACCAGAAGTCCTGCGGCCAGCCCGCTCCGCGAGGCCATCCGGCGGCCGCTGCCGCTGGACTACCACCCGCTCTACCGCTTCTATGAGGGCGGATCGCTGACCAGGGCGTTCCGCGGCCTGCCCGCGCGGCCGGACGACTGGTGGTCCGAAGACTGGGTCGGCTCGTGCACCCAGGCCGGTAACGACGACCCGGAGGGCCGCTCGCAGGGCCTGAGCCGGGTCCCCGTGCCCGGGGGCGGCCCGGTGACCCTCCGGGAACTGGTCGAGGCGCTGCCTGAGGAGATGGTCGGCCGGCGGTTCGCCGAGCGCTGGGGGCCCATCACCGGCGTCCTGGTCAAGCTCCTGTCCCCGGCCGGCCAGGTCCCGCTGCACGCGCACCCGACCCGGGAGTGGGCGCGCCGGCACCTCGGCTCACCGTTCGGCAAGACCGAGGCGTGGATCCTGCTCGACACGCCGGGCGACGGCCAGGAGCCGGCCTACGCGGGCATCGGCTTCGTCCCCGGTACCTCGCGGGCCTGGTTCGCCGAGGCGGCCCGCCGTCATGACACCGCGGGCGTCCGGGCCACCCTGCACCGCACCCCGGTGCATCCGGGCGAGGTGTACGTCGCGCACGCGGGCGTGCCCCACTACCTGGGGCCGACAGATCTCGTTCATCGAGGTCCAGGAACCGAGCGACCACATCGTGATCCCGGAGACGTCCGGGGCGGACGACGACGGGGCCACCATGGGCCTGGGCTGGGACCTGGCCCTGGACATGATCGACTACACCGCGGCCGGGCGGGCGGAGACCCTGGCCCGGGCCCGCCAGCAACCGCGCGTGCTGCGCACCAGCCACGACTCGCGTGAGGTGGGCCTGTTCTCCGGCGACGTGCTGCCCTTCTTCGACGCCACCGCGCTCGAGGTTCCCGGCGAGATCGAGGTCAGCGACGGGCGGTTCTCGATCGCGGTGGTGGCCGCCGGCGACGGGTGGGTCGAAGGCGACTTCGGCAGCGAGCCGATCCGGCGGGGCCAGACCTTCGCCCTGCCCGCCAGCCTGCCGGTCCGGATCCGGGCCGGCCGCGAACCGGTCCGGGTGATCCGCTGCCTCGGCCCCGCCGTGCCATGACTCCCGCCGTCCGGCCGGCCTGGGCGCCGTCCAGGGCGCGGCCGTCACGGCCTGGCCGGGCCGGGGCTGGCCGGCCAGGGCTGGCCGGCCGAGCCGGTTAGCGGGGGCTGCGCGCCGGCCGGGCTTGACCGGGCCGGCTGACCGTCGCGCGGCCCGGTCCGGGATCCGCCCGGTGAATGGGGCGTGAACCCTTGCCGGCGAAATGCGTGCCGTGCATACTGTCTCCCAAAGTGAACATTTGCGCAGTAACCGAGCAAATGCTCGATTACTGCCCCCCGGGTGCTCCGCAGCCAGAGCTGCCCCCGACCCCCAGCGACTCCCCCCAAGTCACACCCCGAGCAAAAACCGCAGCATCCACCCCCGCGGAGGCGGACATGGATTGGAACGTGCCGGAGCAGCCGACCACCCCCCAGCCAGACCCGAAGTCCCGCGCGGCGAGTCCGGGTCCCGGCCCGCGCCCGCCGCTGTCCCGGCGGCGCTTCCTTGGCCGCGCGGGCGCGACCGCCGGCGCGCTGGCGGTCGCCGGCCCGGTGCTGGCCGCCTGCGGCACCACCAGCACCGGCAGCAGCGCGAGCTCGAGTTCGTCGGGAAAGCCCTCCGGTAACCGGAAGAAGATCGGCTTCAGCCAGCCGGACACCAGCGCCTCGATCTGGGCCCCGCTGATGGCCGGCGCGCAGCAGGAGTGCAAGGTGCGCGGCTACGAGCTGCTCGAAAGCCACGCCAACTCGCAGCTGAACGGGCAGCTGTCGGAGATCCAGACCTGGATCGGCGAGGACGTCGGCGCCATCGTCGCGCTCCCGCTGGACAACAACGCGATCGTCCCGCTCATCCACAAGGCGCACGCCGCGGGCACCAAGTTCCTCGACTACTCCGACAACGCACTGCCCGGGGTGGACGGCTGGGTCATCTTCGACAACCTGCAGGGCGCCAAGCTCGTCGGCACGTACGCGGGACAGTGGGTCAAGCAGAACCTCGGGGGCCAGGCCCAGGTCGCGCTGCTGACTCACCAGATCCAGCTGACCGGCAGGCAGCGGGTCGAGGGCTGCGTCAAGGCGATGCAGGCGGTGGCGCCGGGGGCCAAGGTCGTCGCCCAGCACGAGGGTGTCCTCTCGCCGGACACGTTCCCGGCGTTCCAGACCATGCTCCAGGCTCATCCCGGGATCAACGTCGTGATCTGCATCGCGGACGAGGGCTGCGACGGCGTGCTGCGCGCCTTCGAGGGCACGCATCCGTCCGCCCAGCGGACCAAGGACATGTTCATCTGCGGCTTCGACGGCTCGGGACCGGTGATCCAGGCCATCGAGACGGGCGGCCCGATCCGGGCGACCGGCGCGCTCGACGCCGTCGCCATCGGCAAGGCCTGCATCACGGCGGCCGCCAACGCCATCGAGGGCAAGTCGCCCACCAAGATCAATTTCCCGTACGTGCTGTGCACGTACCAGACCAAGGCCGTGAACCAGAAGCTGCTCGCCGAGCTCAACAGCTAACGGCACCTGGTGAACTCGACAGCCGGGAGACTCCGCCGGACGAGCGCCGGCACCTCTGGGAGGGCAACCGCATGAACGCACGGCGACTGGGGCACTCCTGGCTCGGCGGCGGAGCCCCCCGGCTCAGAAACTCGCGCAACTCGCTGCAGCGGCTGGCCTCGGCGCAGGGCGGCGGGCTGTTCGTCGCGCTCGTCCTGCTGTCGCTGTACTTCAGCGTGGCCACGGGCAGCTTCTTCACGCGCAGCAACATTCTCGTGGTCCTCGAGCAGATATCGGTCCTCGGCATCGTCGCCGTGCCCGGCGCCATGCTGCTCGTCTCCGGGAACCTGGACCTGTCGGTGGGCTCGGTGGGTGGCCTGGCCGCGGCCTGCTTCGGCGAGTTCGACAAGATCTTCGGCTGGCCCGTCTGGCTCGCCGCGCTGGGCGCGCTCGCGGTCGGGGCGGCCTGGGGCACGATGAACGGGGTCCTGATCTCCTACCTCGGATTCTCGCCCGTCATCGTCACCCTCGGCGGTTTCGCGGGCGCGGCCGGCCTGGCCCAGACCATCACCAGCGACAGCACCCGGTCGGGCTTCGGCTCCGCCTTTGACTTCCTCGGTGACGGCACGCTGATCGGGGTCCCGGTCATCGTGCTCATCTTCTTCGCGGTCTTCCTGATCGGGGTGTACGTCTGGTACGAGACCAGCACCGGGCGGCACCTGATCGCGATCGGCGCCAACAAGGGTGCGGCCACCGCGCTCGGCGTCGCTTCCAAGCGGCTGCCCTGCGTGATCTACATCCTGTCCGGCACCGCCGCCGCCCTGGGCGGCCTCATCGTCACCGCGCAACTGGACGGCGCCTCGGTGCAGATCGGCGTCGGCCTCGAACTGCAGGTGCTGACCGCGATCCTGCTCGGCGGGGTGGCCTTCAACGGAGGCCGCGGCTCACTGTGGGGCACGCTGGCCGGCATCTTGTTCATCGGCGTCCTCGACGACGGCCTCATCCTCATCAACGTGGGCCCCTACGTCGCGGACCTGGCGGTCGGCGCGGCGCTGGTGGTCGCCGCGGCCCTCGACGTGCTGTACCAGCGGCTGGAGCGGGTGCCGGTGCCGGAGAGCGCTGAGGCCGAGGCGCTGGAGACCGACAAGACCGCCGCGCCCGCCACGGGGCCGCCCGCCGGGGCCCGCCCGCTGGCCCGGTCCCGGACGGGCTGGCCGCAGCGGGGCCAGGCGTGAACGGATCGTCTGCGGAGGCCGGGCTGGACGGACCCGTCCCGGCCGCCGGCCACGGCCGCCGGGCGCCCGCGCTGGAGGTCTCGGACATCACCAAGCGGTACGGGCCGGTCGTCGCGCTCCGGGGTGTCTCGCTCGCCCTGGACCGCGGCGAGGTACTGGGCCTGGTCGGCGACAACGGGGCCGGGAAGAGCACGCTGATCTCGATCATCTCCGGGGTGACCAGGCCGGACTCCGGGGAGATCCGGCTGGACGGCAAGCCGTGGTCCGAAGGAGGCGTGCGCACCATCCGGGAGGCCGGGATCGAGACCGTGTTCCAGAACCTGGCCCTGGTGCCCACGCTCAGCATCGCCGAGAACATGTTCCTGGGCCGGGAGCTCCACGGGCCGGGCCGGCTGGCCGCCGCGGTGCGCCGGATCGACAAACGCCGGATGCGCCGCGAGGTGGAAGGGGCCTTTACCCGGCTCGGGCTGCGGATGCCGCCCGTCACCTCGAAGGCGGGCGCCCTGTCCGGCGGCCAGCGCCAGGCGGTGGCGGTGGCCCGGGCCGTGCTGTGGGGCAGCCGCGTGGTCATCATGGACGAGCCCGCGGCGGCGCTGGGCGTCCAGCAGACCGAGGCCGTACTGGCGCTCATCGGCAGGCTCAAGGCGGAGGGCGTCGCGACCCTGCTGGTCAGCCACAACATGGAGCACGTGCTGCGGGTGGCGGACCGGGTCGCGGTGTTCCGCCTGGGCCGCAAGATCGCCGATCTCGACCAGCGGGAACAGCCGGTGACCGGAATGCACCTCGTCGGCCTGATCACCGGCGCGACGTCGGCCGGCTCATGACCGGGCCGCCGGGGGCGGGCGGGCGGGCCGCCGCGGACGGGGCGCCGGTCGTGCTGATCACCGGCGGCGCGACCGGCATCGGCCGGGCCTGCGCCGCGGCCTGCGGCGCCGCCGGGGCCACCGTGGTCCTGCTCTCACTGCCCGGCCCCGACCTGTCCCTCGCTACCAGCGAACTCCTGGATGCCGGGGTGGCGGTCCGCGCCGTGGTGGCCGACGTCCGGGACTTCGAGTCAGTGCAGCAGGCGGTCAGCCAGATCGCCCGCGACCTGGGCCGCATCGACGTGCTCGTCACCAGCGCCGGGATCGCCGACCAGTCGAGCATCACCGGCGGCTCGCCCGAGCGCTGGCAGCAGGTGGTGGCGACCAACCTGCTCGGCACCGCCAACAGCATCAGGGCGGTCGCGCCGCTGATGAAGCAGGCGGGCGCGGGCGACATCGTGGTGATCGCCTCGGTCTCGGGGCGGGAGACCTACGTGGGCGAGCCGCTGTACGTCGCCAGCAAGTGGGGCGTGGTCGGCCTCGGGCATGCGGTCCGCAAGGAACTCCAGGCCAGCAACGTCCGGGTCGCCCTGATCGAGCCCGGCCTGGTGGACACCCCGCTGACCCGGGGAAGCCCGGCGGTCCGGCCCCTGGTCGAGGCGGGCGGGGCCCTGCTGCCCGGCGACGTCGCGGACGCGGTCGCCTGGCTGATCTCCCGGCCGCGCCGGGTGGCCGTGACCGAGCTGGTGATCCGGCCCGCCGCCGCCCCCGACATCGAGAAGATCTAGCCGATGACAGCCGCTGCGCTAAGCGATCTGCAGATCCCGCTGGCCGACGGGACCCGGCTGTCCGGCGACCTGTACCTCCCGGAGGGGCACGCCCCGGGGCCAGTGCTGGTCAGCTACTACCCGTACCGCACGGACGACATCATCGGCAGCCTCTTCGCGCGCACCCGGGCGGGCCTGGGGCGGCGCGGCTACCCGACCCTGTTCGTGGACATGGCGGGCACCGGGGCGTCTGAGGGAAGCTACGGGGAGAGCTTCGATCTGCCCCGGGAAGGGCGCGACTGCGCGGAGGTCATCGAGTGGGCCGCCCGCCAGGACTGGTGCGACGGCACCGTGGGCGCCTGGGGGGTCTCCTACGGCGGGATGACCGCCCTGGCCGCCGCGGCGGCCCGGCCACCGCACCTGCGGGCGATCGCCGCGGTCTACGCCACCACGGACATGTACCGCGACACCATCGCGCCCGGGGGCAGCCCGGCCATGCTGGGCCGCTATGCGTGGGCTGCGCACATGGTGGCCCTCGGCCTGTGCCCGCCGACCCGCCAGGACCCCGGCGGCCGCTGGGAGCAGATCTGGCGGCAGCGGCTGCGGCGGCTGGGAACTGGCCAGCCCCAGGCCCTGGCCTGGCAGGCGCACCCGGACCGGGACGACTACTGGCAGGCGCGGGTGGTGGACGCCAGCGCCGTCGACGTGCCCACCATGCTCATCGGCGGCTGGGCCGACGCCTACGCTGACGCCATCCTCCGCGTCCACGCCCAGGTGGGCGGGCCCAGAAGGCTGATCATGGGCCCGTGGATGCACGTGCTGCCGCATCTGTCCCAGAACCAGCCCTACGACTGGGTCGGCGCGATGGCGGACTGGTGGGACACCCACCTGCGGCCCGGAGAGCCCCGCCCCGAGCCGGACCCGCCGGTGCTGTTCTTCACCAGCGGCGGTGGCTGGCGGGCCGCACGTCAGTGGCCGCCCGAAGGAGTGTCCAGCAGGCAGTTCTTCCTCGCCGGGCATCACCTCGCGGCGAGTCCGCCCGCTACCCCCGCGCGGCGTGACTACCGGGCAGATCCGCTGGTCGGCCTCACCGCGGGGATCTGGGACCCGTTCGGCACCGGCCAGGGCTGGCCCGAGGAGCAGAGCAGCGACGACGCACGCAGCCTGACCTTCACCAGTGACCCGCTGCCGGAACCGCTGCTGGTCGCGGGCGGCCCGGAGGCCGATCTCTACCTGGACCTGCCGCCGGACACCGACCTGAACCTGGTCGCACGCGTCTGCATGGTCAGCCCGGACGGGCGGTCCACGCTCGTCACCACCGGCTGGCGCCGGGTCCCGCCCGGCGGCGCCGATAGCCCTCAGGCGGCACGGATGATCACGGTCACGCTCGGTGCGGCGGCCGTTGAGCTTCCGGCCGGCTCACGGGTGCGGCTCTGCGTGGCCTGCGCCGACTTCCCGCACATCTGGCCGTCACCCACGAACCCGGCGCTGGGCCTGATGACCGGGCCGGGGACGACCTCGGTGCTCCGGCTGCCGGTCAGCGGAGGGGCCAGCCGGACGGACACGCCCGCCGCCGTCGCGGCACCACCCGCGGAGCCGGACACCGGATGGGTCACGGACGGCGAACCGATCTACCGGGTGACCCAGGACAAGGCCGCCGCCGAGACCGCCGTGACGTTCGGGGCCAGCTCACGGCTGCAGCCGCCATCCGGCGCCGACCTGCGCCTGGATGAGACGTTCACGGCGCGGATAAGCCCCGGCCAGCCAGCAGGTGCCACGGTGCTGGCCCAGGTCGACGTCAGTCTCCGGCTGCCCGCCGGCGAGCGGGTCAAGGTCGCGGTGCGCAGCACCTCGCACCGGCGGTCCTCCGTCATCGCGGCCAGGGTCAGCCTGGACGGGACCACGGTGCTGGACCAGCGCTGGGCGGGCGGTCCCCCGGACGGGCCCGCGGACGGGCCCGCCAGCCCAGAGCACCCGTGACGAGACGAAACGGAGAACCCAGCGTGGAACTCGTTGGCTATGCGCAGCCGTGCGTCGCCTATCCAGGCGGCACCGTGGACGTCAAAGTCAGCAGCACGCTGCCCGAGGTCAGCGCCGAGGTGGTGCGGCTCGGCCTGCAGGCCGAGCCGGCCGTCCCCCCGGTCAGCGGCCGGTTCCCCGGCCAGTACCAGGGTCTCCGCAGCGGCTCCTACCTGGTGGCCGACCTGAACGGTGCGGAGCCGGCCACGGCCGGGCAGACGGCGACACTGTGGTTCTGCCCCAGCTGGCTGTCCGGACCCCAGTGCCTGATGGCGGGGCAGGCCTGCGACGGGGGCTGGGAGCTGGGGATCGGCGAGGACTGCCGGGTTCGGGTGGCCGTGCAGGCCGCGTCGGACGCGCCGCCGCGCGGCCACTCCGCCGGCCCGGTGCTCGAGGCCGGGCACTGGTACTTCGCGGCAGCCAGCTGGGACGGCGCGGGCCAGGTCACCCTGGTTGTCCTGCCCCGCAGCTCCGGGAGCGCCGTCCTTCCGGCCGTTTCCGGACTGCCGGCCGACGCCCGGCCGCACGACCTGGGCGCGCCCTGCCCGGCAGCGGAGCTCATCAGCGTCGGCGCGGCAGTACACGGGCCGGCGGTAGACCGGTGCTTCAACGGGAAGATCGACACTCCGCGACTGTTCTCCGGCTCGCTGGACGCTGCCAGCCTGGCCGCCCTCGCGGCTGACGCGCCAGCCGCGCGCGTCGGCGGCCTGCGCCACGAGTGGCGCTTCGGCCCGGACGCGTCGCGGCCGCCGTTCCGGGTCCGCGACACTGGCCCGGGCCGGTGCGACGGAACGCTCGTCAACTCGCCCGCGCTGGGTGTGACCGGGCGGAACTGGACCCCGGGCACCGAAAGCTTCGTGGTCCGGCCGGAGGAGTACCGGGCGGCCTACTTCCACGAGGACGACCTGACCGACGCGGGCTGGGAGACCAGCCTGTCGTTCCAGGTGCCAGCGGAGTGGCCGAGCGGCGCCTACGGGATCAGGCTGCGGGCCGGCGAGCACGAGGACGTGGTGCCCCTGATCGTCAGCGCCGCGCCCGGACCGGCCGGGGCGAGTCAGCCCGGCACGGGCCAGCCCCGCGCCGAGCCGGCCCACCACGGACCGGTCCCGCGCGGGCCGTCCACTCGCCGCAGTACTCCTGCCGACCTTCAGCTATCTCGCCTACGCCAACGAGCACGCCTCCTGGGAGCATCCGATCAGCTCCGCGGGCGACGCCTCCGCGCTGCCGGTGACCGACCGCGACCGCTTCATGGCCTCGCATCGGCTGCTCAGCCTGTACGACCTGCACCCGGACGGCACCGGGTGCTGCCTGTCCTCGTGGCGCCGCCCGGTGCTGAACATGCGCCCCGGCTACCACCTCCCGCTGATCCGCGGCCCGCACCAGTTCAGCGCCGACCTCGAGCTCCTGCACTGGCTGGAGCAGCGGCAGATCGAGGTCGATGTCCTGACCGACGACGACCTGCACACCCGCGGCGCCGCCGCGCTGAGCCCGTACCGGGTGGTGCTGACCGGAAGCCACCCGGAGTACTACAGCACCCAGATGCTCGACGGGCTGGACGGCTACCTCGCCGCCGGGGGGCGGCTGATGTACCTCGGCGGCAACGGCTTCTACTGGGTCACGACCGCGCCGGAGGACGACCCCTTCCTCATCGAGGTCCGGCGGGGACAGGCGGGAACCAGGGTGTGGGAATCAGCGCCCGGCGAATGGCACCAGGCCATGACCACGGAGCGCGGCGGGCTGTGGCGGCACCGGGGCCGTTCCCCGCAGTCGCTGGCCGGGGTGGGGTTCACGGCGCAGGGATTCGACGCGTCGCTGCCCTACCGGATCGTCGCCGGCCCCGGGGAGGAACGGGTCGGCTTCATCCTCGAGGGCATCGACCCCGGTGCGCCGCTGGGCGGCAGCGGCTCCGTCCTCGGCGGTCCGGCGGGGTTCGAGATCGACCGGGCCGACCCGGCGCTGGGCACGCCGCCGGACGCCGTAGTCGTGGCGTCCGCGCGCGACTTCAGTCACGCCTACCAGGGGGCGGTGGAGGACGTGACCACGGCGGACTCCCGCCAGGGTGGCCCGGACAGCGCGCTGGTCCGGTCCGACGTCGTGTTCTTCGAGACCGCGCTGGTGGCGCCGTGTTCTCGGTGGGCTCGATCGCGTGGTGCGGCGCCCTGCGCCAGGCCGGGGCGGAGACGCCGGTGGGCCGGATGACCGGGAACGTCCTGACCCGGTTCCTCGACGAGGCGCCGTTCACCGCGCCGCCCGGGTAGCCGTGAGCGAACGCTCAGTTGATTAACATACGCTCAAAGCGGCGCGAGCATGGCGCCCCGTCTCCCTGGGAGTCCCTATGGCAGCGTTGCCGGGTCCTGCCGCACAGATCCTGGCCGACCCAGGGCTGACCGGGGCCGTCGTCATCGTCACCGGAGCGGGCAGCGGCATCGGTGCGGCGACGGCCCGCCAGCTCGGCGCCGCTGGCGCCCGGGTCGTCCTGGTCGGCCGGCGCCCGGACCCCCTGGACGAGGTGGCCGGGAAAATCCGGTCCGCGGGCGGTGATGCGCTGTGCCTGCCCGCCGACCTGGCCGATCCCGCCAGCCCTGAGCACGTCGCCGCAGCCTGCCTGGATCACTACGGCCACATCGACGGACTGGTCAACAACGCCGCCGTGATCCAGCACCATCCGCTCGGCGAATGGGACGTGGCCGGCTTCGACGAGCACGTCGCCACCAACGTCCGGGCGCCGTTCTTCCTGATCCAGGCCGCCCTGCCCGCCCTCCGCGAGTCCGGCGTGCGGGCCGTGGTGAACATCAGCTCCTCGTCGGGCACGCTGCACCGGGTCGGCCAGTCGGTGTACGCGATGACCAAGTCCGCGCTCGACTATCTGACCCGCACCCTGGCTGGTGAGCTGGCTCCGCTCGGCGTGCGGGTGAACGGCATCGCGCCCGGGCCCATCGACACGCCTATCCACGCCACGTGGGCGGAGGACCTGGACGAGGCTTACCGCTGGCTCAGCGGCCAGGTACCGCTCGGCCGGATCGGCAGCCCGGAGGAAGTCGCGGCCTGGATACTGCTGCTGCTGAGCCCGGCGGCGTCCTTCCTGACCGGCGCGGTGATCCCGCTGGACGGCGGCCAGGTGATCGACCGTGAGTAGGGCACCGCGGGGAAACAGGGGTTACCGGTGAGCGCGGTTGACAGCAGGTCGGGGGCGGAGGAGCTGCTGCTCCGGGTGGCCTGGTTCTACTACAAGGACGAGCTGACCCAGGACGAGATCGCCCGGCGGCTGTCGGTGTCCCGGGCGTCGGTCGGGCGGATGCTGGACCGGGCCCGCAAGGTGGGCCTGGTCTCGATCAACCTGAACGCGGACCACCTCGACGCGTTCGAGGTCAGCAGCGAGCTGCGGCGCACCTTCGACCTGACCGAGGCGCTGGTCGTCCCGGACCATGTCAAGGAGCCCGCCGACCATCACCTGCTGAACGCCCGGCTGGGGCTGGGCGGGGCCCAGTTCATGAGCACCCACCTGCGCCCCGGCGGCTCGCTCGGTGTCGGCTGGGGGGAGACGGTCTCCAGGGTCATCGCCTCGACCAACTTCGGCGCCGTCGGCCCGGTGCACATGGTCACGCTCACCGGCGGCGTGGACGGCTACCTGCAGACCATCCTGTCGTCCAAGGGCGAAGGCAGCACTGAGCCGGAAGCCACCACCGCCACCATCATCCCGACCCCCATCGTGGCGTCCACGCCCAAGCTGGCCGCGGCGCTCAAGGCCGAGCCGGCCATCCAGCAGGTCCTCACCCAGGCCTGCGGCGTGGACCAGGCCATCGTCGGGGTCGGCACGCCTGCCGCTGACGCGACCATCGTGCAGATGGGATACCTGGCCGCGGACGACGTCCGCCAGCTGCGTGACCGTGGTGTCGTGGGCGACATCCTCGGCCAGTTCTTCGACAGCGACGGCCAGGTGGTCAGCCTGCCCATCCACGACCGGCGGATCGGCATCGAGCTGTCCGAACTGGCCTCCATCCCCAAGGTCGTCGGCGTGGCCGGCGGGCTGCACAAGGCGGAGGCCATCCTCGGCGCCCTGCGCGGCGGGTTCCTCGACGTCCTGGTGACCAACGAGCTCGTCGCGCTGCGCCTGCTCGAGCTGCAGCGGGGCTGATCCGCCCTGGTCAGCCGCCTGCGCTCCCGGCGCCGGGAAATTCCCGGTCAGGGCCTTGCCAAGGCTGGCCCGCAGGCCGATACTTCTTCCACGCGAGCATATGCGCACCAGTTGAGCGAATGCTCCATCGCTGAGGGGAGTCGGGCCGTGGTGACCGTCCCCCGCCTGAGCGCCGGAGTCATCACCGCCGACCTGACCCGGCTGGGCGCGGAGCTGGAGATCCTCCGGGGCACGACCGCCTGGGCGCACGTGGACGTGATGGACGGCGCGTTCTGCCCGCAGCTCACCGTGGGCCCCGCGTTCGTGGCCGCAGTCGCCTCGACCGGCCTGCCGGTGGACGCGCACCTGATGGTCGAGGAGCCCCGCCGGCTGGTGCCAGACATCGCGGCGGCGGGGGCGGCGGTCATCACCGTGCACGCCGAGGCCACCCGCCACCTGCACCGCACGCTGCAGGAGATGACGCAGCTGGCCGGGGAGCCGCGCTCCTTCCTGCGCGGCGTCGCGATCAACCCGGGCACCCCGGTGCAGGCGGTGGAGCCGGTCCTGGAGCTGGCCGACCTGATCCTGGTGCTGGCGGTCAACCCGGGCTGGTCCGGCCAGGCCCCCGCGGCCAACACCCGCCGCCGGGTCGCGGCCGTCCGCGCGCTCGCCGCGCAGGCCGGCGCCGACGTGCTGGTCGGCGTGGACGGCGGGGTCAGCCTGGCCAACGCGGCCGAGATGGCCGGCTGGGACATCGACGTGCTGGTCAGCGGCAGCGCGATCTTCAACTCGCGCCGCCCCGCTGGCCAGGGCCACAGCCCGGCTGACAACCTCGAAGTCATCACCCAGGCGTTGCTCCGCGCAGAGCCTGCGGGCTCGACCGGAGAGCTAGCAGAGCCTGCGGGCTCGATCCAGGAGGTAGCAGATGGCAGGCAGTAACGGCGGGCGCATCGTGGCCCCCCCGGTCCCGATGACCATCACCCAGATCGCGGTGGTCGTGGCCGACATGGAATCCGCGCTGCGGTCCTACACCGAGAACCTCGGCTGGGGACCCTGGAGCGTGTTTGACTACAAGCCGCCGCTGCTGCACGACACCGTGGTGCGCGGCGAGAAGACGGAATTCCGCATGATCGGCGCCGAGACCACGGTGAACGGGCTCGGCTTCGAGCTCATCCAGCCGGTCAGCGGCCCCAGCATCTACCAGGAGTTCCTGGACACTCACGGCGAGGGCGTCCAGCACATCGCGTGCATGAAGCACTCGACCGAGGACAGCGAGGCGCTCAAGGTGCACTGGCGCGAGCGCGGCGCGGAGATCCTGATGGGCGGGCGGATCGGGGAGTCCATCGAGTTCTACTACCTGGACACCTCCCCGCTGCTCAAGTTCGTCCTGGAATCCGGCAGCGGGCACGCGATCGACCTCGAACCTACTTACGTCTTCCCGTGAGCCGTGTCCCCGGTGGGCGGGCCGGACCCGGTGCGCGTCCTGGTGATCGGCGATCCGTACCTGCCCTCCTCCGCCTACGCCGAGCCGCTGGCGCGGCTCGGCGCCGGGGTGGAGGTGACCTCGATGCAGATCGAGGGGGTGACGTTCGCACCGCCGCGCACCGCGTCGGAGCACCGGCTCCGCGAATACGTCGGCGACCCGGCCGACGTGGCCCGGGCGGTCGCCGGGCACGACGTGCTCATCGTGCACGGCGCGCCGGTCAGCTCCGAGGTGCTCGACGCCGCGCGGCTGAGGCTGGTCTGCTGCGCCCGCGGCGGCCCGGTGAACGTGGACGTGGCCGCGGCGACCGACCGGGGCATCCCGGTGGTCAACACCCCGGGTAAGAACGCGGAAGCGGTCGCCGAGCTGACGATCGCGTTCGCGCTGCTGCTCATCCGGATGGTCCCCCGGGCCAGTTCCGACCTGCTCCGCCGGGGCGCGTTCGCGGAGTCGGTGTTCGAGGGGAGCGAGTACTTCGGCCAGGAAGCCGCCAGCGTCACCCTCGGCCTGGTCGGCCTGGGCCGGGTCGGCCACGAGGTCGCCGCGCGGGCGCGGGCGCTCGGTTTCACCGTCCTCGGCTACGACCCGCTGGTCACCGAGGCCCCCGACGGCGTCGGCCTGGTCCCGCTGGACACCCTGCTGGCCCGATCCGGCATCGTGTCGCTGCACGCCCGGGCCACGCCGGAGAACCGGCACATGTTCTCCCAGTCCCAGTTCGCCCAGATGCGCCCGGGGGCTTACTTCATCAACACGGCCCGGGAGTCGCTGGTCGACGAGGACGCCCTGCTGACGGCGCTGGAGAAGGGAACGCTGTCCGGAGCGGCCCTGGACGTGCTGGAGCGCCCGGCCGCCGGTACCCGCCACCCGCTGCTGGACGCGCCGAACGTGCTGGTCACCCCGCACATCGGCGGGGCCACGACGGAGACGCTGGCTCGCGGCGCCCGCCGCGCGGTGGCCGCGGTAGCCAGCCTGATAGCCGGGCGGGTGCCCGCCGACGTGGTGAACCCGCAGGTGCTGCACGCCGGGAGCGCGATGACATGACGAACCGCTACCTGCTGGCCATCGACGCGGGCACCGGCAGCTGCCGCGCCGTGCTGTTTACCGAGGCCGGGCAGCAGGCTGCGGTCTCGGTGCGCGAGTGGGCGCACCACGAGCCGCCCGGGGTGCCGGGCGGCCAGGACTTCGACGTGGAGTCCGGCTGGCGCGCGATCGCCGCCTGCGTCCAGGACGCGCTGCGGGCCGCCGGCGCCTCCGGCGCCGACGTCGCGGCGGTCGCCGCCACCAGCATGCGCGAGGGCGTGGTCTTGTACGACCGGGCCGGGCGCGAGATCTGGGCCTGCCCGAACGTGGACAGCCGGTCGGCGGAGGAAGCGGCGGACCTGGTCCGCGAGGGCGCGGCCGAGAAGATCTACGCCGAGGCGGGCGACTGGGTGTCCATCACCACGCCGGCCCGGCTGCGCTGGCTGGCCCGGCACCGCCCGGACATCCTGGACGCCACCGGCAGCCTGGGCATGCTCAGCGACTGGATCGTCTACCGGCTGTGCGGGGCCCAGGTCACCGAGCCGTCCTGCGGCTCCAGCTCGGGGATGTTCACGCTCGCCCAGCGGACCTGGTCGGCGACGATCCCGGCGCTGTGCGGGCTGCCGGCCGACGTGCTGCCCCCGGTGGTGGACCCCGGCACCGTGGTCGGCCAGGTCACCCCGGCGGCCGCCGGGCAGACCGGGCTGCGGGCCGGGACCCCGGTGGTGGCCGGCGGGGCCGACACCCAGCTGGGGCTGCTCGGGGCGGGCACGGCCCCCGAGGAGTACACGGTGGTCGCGGGGACCTTCTGGCAGAACACCGTGCTGCTGCCCGAACCGCTCATCGACCCGCAGGCCCGGCTGCGCACGCTCTGCCACGTCACGCCGGGCCAGTGGATGCTCGAGGGGATCGGCTTCTACATCGGCATGAGCATGCGATGGTTCCGCGACGCGTTCTGCGACACCGAGGTCGCCGCCGCCCGGCGCCGCGGCGTGGACCCGTACGTGGTCATGGAAGAGGCGGCCGCCCAGGTCCCGGCGGGGTCCGGCGGGGTGGTCGCGATCATGTCGAACCTGATGAACGCGCGGCGCTGGGTGCACGCCAGCCCGGCGTTCGCCGGATTCGACCTCGGCAACCCGGCGGCCAGCGGCCGGGGCGCCTGCATCCGGGCCCTCGAGGAAGCCGGGGCCTACGTCGCCCGGGGGCACCGGGACATCATCACCGAGCTGACCGGGCTGCGCTTCGGGGAGGTCACGTTCACCGGAGGCGCGGCCAAGGGCCGGTTGTGGCCGCAGATCATGGCCGACGTGCTCGGCGTGCCCGTGCACGTGCCCGTGGTCACCGAGAGCAGCGCGCTCGGCGCCGCGCTGTGCGCCGGCCTCGGTGCGGGCAGCTACGCCAGCCTCGACGACCTGCGGCCGGAGCTGCGCCGCCGGGGCGCCACCTACGAGCCCGGCCCCGCCGCCGTGGCCCGCTACGACGAGCGGTACCCGGCCTGGCGCGAGATCTACGCCCGGATGCTCGCCATCTCCGAAGACGGCCTGCTCAGCCCGCTGTGGCGGGCGGCAGGCGCCTAGCCCCATCAAACCGCAGCCGGCACCGGCCGCCAGACCAGCTCCCCGGGAGAGACCGACCATGGCCGACACCGACGACGCCACCAGTGGCGCCCGTTTCCAGCCCTCGGTACCCGCCCCCGCCGCCGTGTTCCCGCTCAAGGGCTGCGGCGCCCTGGACTGGGGCATGCAGAGCCGGCTGGCGCGGATCTTCCGGCCCGCCACCAGCCGGACCGTGATGCTCGCCATCGACCACGGGTACTTCCAGGGACCCACCACCGGCCTGGAGCGGGTGGACCTGTCGATCGTGCCGCTGCTCCGCTACGCCGACGCGCTGATGACCACCCGGGGCATGGTCCGGTCCACGATCCCGCCCGCCTCGGGGGCCCCCATCGTGCTGCGGGCCAGCGGCGGCCCCAGCATCCTCCGCGAGCTGTCCGACGAGCAGCTCGCGGTCAGCATGGAGGACGCCGTCCGGATCAACGCCTGCGCCGTCGCCGTCCAGGTCTTCATCGGCGGCGAGTTCGAGACCCAGTCGGTGCGCAACATGACCCGGCTGGTGGATCAGGGGCAGCGCTGCGGCATTCCGGTGCTCGCTGTCACCGCCGTCGGCAAGGAGCTGACCCGGGACGCCCGCTACCTGCGGCTCGCCACCCGGATCTGCGCGGAGCTCGGCGCCCACGTCGTCAAGACCTACTACTGCAGCGAGGACTTCGACACGGTGACGGCGGCCTGCCCGGTGCCGCTGGTCATGGCGGGCGGCAAGAAGCTGCCCGAACTGGACGCCCTGACCATGGCCTACCAGGCCGTGGAGGCGGGCGCAGCCGGAGTCGACATGGGCCGCAACATCTTCCAGAGCGACTACCCCGAAGCGATGCTCCGCGCCGTCGGGGCCGTCGTGCACGGGTCCGCGAAGCCCGAGGAGGCGTTCGAGGAGTTCGTCCGCCCGCAGGCCCAGGCCCGCGCTCAGGCCCGGGCGCCGGAGCAGGCTACGTAATGGGCTGACCAGCAGAACTGAATGGGCAGTCAGCTGGTCCGGCGATCCCGGCGGCCGCCGGGATCGCGTTTACCGGGCGCCGCTGCTGAGCAGGCTCAAAGCAGCGTGTGCGAGCGCCGCGGCTGACTATCATGCAGTGCGCGCTACCCAACGACGGCCCGGCTGGTGGGGGCAACATGTCCAGCTGGTTCAGCACCAACATCGTGCAGTCAGGACGGCTGCCGCTGTTCTGCTTCTTCTGCGCGTTCGTGGCCGGGTTCGGGTTCATCCGGCTGTCGGTGCGGCTGATCCGGGCCCAGGTCCGCTGGTGGCCGGGCAACGTCACCCCGGGCAGCCTGCACGTGCACCACATGGTGTTCGGGGTCGTGTTCATGCTCATCGGCGGGGTCACCCCCATGGTGGCCCCGGGCGGCTCGCTGAACTGGCGGGCTGGCGCGGCCGCCCTCTTCGGGCTGGGGGCCGCCCTGGTCCTCGACGAGTTCGCGCTCATCCTGCACCTGCGCGACGTGTACTGGACCAGCGACGGGCGGCTGTCGGTGGACGCGGTGTTCGTGGCCGTCGGCGTGACCGTGCTGTTGCTGCTGGGGGTCGTCCCGTCGGTCATCCCCAGCCCCCCTGACCGGCACGCGAACGCCTGGGAAGCGGTCGCCACCCTCACCGTGAGCGTCGGGGTCACCCTCTCCCTGGCCTCGATCACGCTGCTCAAGGGGAAGATATGGACCGGTCTGCTCGGATTGTTCCTGTTCCCGTTCCTGATCGTCGGCGCCATCCGGCTGGCCCGGCCCGGCTCACCCTGGGCCCGCTGGCGCTACCAGCACCGCCCGCGCAAGCGGGCCCGGGCGGCCCGGCGCGAGCGGCGGTTCCGGCAGCCGGTGATCCGGTTCAAGGTACGCGTCGAGGACTTCCTGTCCGGCCTGCGCCCAGATCCGCCGCAGGATTCCGCACCGGATGCCGCGCCGGACCCGAGCAAGGCCGCCGCAGGCCGCCAGCCCGAGGACGGGTAGCGGCGCCGCGTCCTACCCGGGGGCCACCGCCTGCGTCTGCGTGACCTGGGCCGCGAGGCGGCCGCCGTCGTCGGTCAGGTCCGTCTGGACCACGATCACCGCCCGCCCGGCGTGCAGCGGCCGGGCCACGGCGCTGACCACCCCGCCGGTGATACCGCGGAGGAACACGCTGCTGGAGCTGGTGGTGGCGGTCCGCGCGCCCTGCGGCAGGTTCAGGTAGGCGCAGATACCGCCCAGGCTGTCCGCCAGCGCCATCAGCGCGCCGCCGTGCAGGATGCCGCCGGCCGTGCACCGCTCCGCTGACCAGGCCAGGTGCCCCCGCACCTCCCGGGCGGAGGCTGCGTCGAGCTCGACGCCCAGGGTGACCGCGAAGGGCATCAGCTCGAGCAGTTCGCGATCTGTTCCCGGCCGCGCCGGGCCACCGTCGGTCACGTGTCCTCCCCGTCTGGCCAGCTCGGATTCCGCTGGCCACGCTACCCGCGACGGTGGAACATCAGGCTCCCGGCCGTAATTTTAGATAACGATTGCCGGGCGCTGAGCGAGCCCGACCAGGTGCATGAGCCAGGTGACCAGCCCGGCGGTCTGCAGTCCGGATGCGGGCTGCAGACCGCCGGGCCAGTTGACCCTCTGTCTACTGGACGGGGTGGTCAGCCGGTCGCGTGCACGGCCTTGAGGATCACCCGGGTCACGACGCCCGGGTTCGAGACCATGGACAGGTGCGGCGCGTGCACCTTGGTGATGTGGGCGTGCGCGTGCCGGGCCATGGCCAGCTGGATCGCGGGCAGGATGACCCGGTCGGCGGTGCCGACCACGGCCCAGGAGGGGATCGTCTTCCAGGCCGGCACGCCGCTCGCCTGGCTCAGCGCGATGGTCGAGAGTGGCTCCTGGGTCGCGGCGAGCACCCGGGCTTGCCTCAGCGGCAGGCCGTTGGCGAAGCAGGCGGGGAACAGGTTCTGCTTGTAGTACGCGTCGAACACCCCGGCTGGCGCGCCGGGAAAGGTCGCGAGGTTGAAGATGGTGGTCGGGTCGGCCGCCAGGACGCAGGACCCGGGCACGGAGGAGGCGAGCTGGCCGACAGTCTGGCCCTGGTCGGGCGCGAAGGCGTCCACGTAGACGAGGGCCTTGACCTGCTTGTTACCAGTGGCGGCGTTGGTGATGACCGCGCCGCCGTAGGAGTGCCCGACCAGGACGATCGGGCCGGAGATGGTGTGCAGGAAGTCGGCCAGGTATGCCGGATCGAAGGCGAGGCCCATCAAGGGGTTCGGCGGCACGTCCACCGTGTAGCCGTCCGCCTGCAACCGCCGCACCACGCCGTTCCAGCTCGCGCCGTTAGCCCAGGCCCCGTGCTCCAGCACGATCGTGGGCCGCGGCCCGGACGGGTGCTGAGACGCCGCGGGCGAGTGGGTGGAAGCGGCGGCGCTGCCCACTACGGCCAGCCCAGCCAGCGCGGCCAGGCCAGCGACTACCCCGCCGCGCCGGAACAGGCGGCCGCGAATGGACTCGGTCTTCTTCATAAGGTCTCCCATAGTGCTCAAGTAACCGGGGCGCACGCCAGGCAGGTGGTCTATTCACGAGATGTGAAAACTCGCTGTCTGCCACACGCGCACGCAAAACAGCAATAGTGCCGACTAGAAACTTTTGGGCTTGAGGAGAAGAACAAGCAGAGCCCAGCTGCAAGTCCCGGCCGGGCAAAAACCCCGCTAGGGGCGCCTCGCCAGATTAACAGTTGATGAAGACTTACCTCATCCTGCTGGGCCAGGCAACCGCCAGCTACAATGGCTCAGCCGCACCCCCGGGCTCATAGAACTGGCCTACCGGGGTCCCGGGCAGGATTCACTGCTACCTCTGTGGCCTACCTTCGCATCTGAGTCACTGGATAGCAAGCCCGCCATCGGGGCAGTCTCCGGCGGCGGCTTCACCTCGGCCGGCCAGCAGGCCCGCTGGGTTCGCCGCGCCGCCTCACGTGTATCTCGTGGTGACGGCCTTTCGCAGCGGCCGCGGTCAGGGACTATCCCCTGCGCCCTGTCCATTCATCAGCCGCGACGCGAAGAGTAAGTAGCTCTCGGCAGAACTGCTCCAGCCCCGGCAGTCCGCCCACTGCGAACCCTGGGACGAACCGAGCTAATACGGCCTTCAACTGAGCCAACCCGACGGCCAGTCCAGCATTCTTGCCCATGGATAAACGAGACGGGCACATGCGTACGCCGCCGGCGTTCCCATCGCAGGTAGTTTCGTAGAATCCGCCATTTGTAAATGATTTCCCAGTGACCTCGCGCCGCTTGACCGCCGTGGCCTCCAAAGGCGGCACCCCGGAAGCGCGGTGCCCGCAGCGGCCCAGATCACCTCTGCGAGACACCTCAACACCAGCCCGCTGGCCTCCGTCCACGTGCCGCCGGCCTGGCCCGGGAGCCGCGCGACGGCCGCCCTCCTGGCCGGGAAGCAACCAGCCCACGGCGGTGTTATTCCTACGTATGTCCAGGTCAGAGATGAAATTCAAATGTGTCAGCTGCGGGGATGACCTGCATCCCGAGCGAGCTGAGAAATACGACTACTGCATGAAGCCTGAGTGCCAGGCGAAGAACCTCAAGGGCCTGACCATGGTCGCGGTCGGGGTCAACAAGTCGGCCGAGCAGTTCCTGCTGCTGGACGAGGACACCAAGGCCGAGCTGGCCCAGGGCAAGTACCACGACCAGCGGCGCGGCACCTTCGGCCAGCCCGAGCCGGCCCCGGCCAGCCGCGGGCCGCGCGCCCGGCGGCGCCCGCCCAGGCCAGTACAGCCCAGGCTGGCACGACCCAGCCCGGCGCTGCCCCGAGCCCGCCTCGCCCCGGCGAAGGCCAGCCCGGCGAGCACCACCCCGGCCGCACCTCGCGGGCCCCGGCTGCCGGGCACGCCGTCGCAGCGCCGGCTGGCGGCCCTGTACAACCAGCAGGGCCTGCGGCCGGACGAGATCGCCCGCAAGCTGGGGCTGAGCCGCTACGACGTCACCCAGATCATCCTGGCGGCGCGCAGCCGCGGGAGGAGCTGAGACCGGGGGCTGGACCCGGGGCCAGGGCTGCGAGGCGGAACCAGACCCGCCGTCCCGAGTCAGCCTCCGTCGGCGAACTCGGCCCGTACCCCCAGCAGCCGGACCGGCCGCCGGTCGGTGAACCGCTCCAGCGCGGCGAGCGCCGCCTCCGCGATAGCGTCCCCGTCAGCTGTCGGCCCCGGCAGTGACCGGGAGTGACTCGAGGTGAAGAACGGGGCGTACCGGACCTTGACCACGACCCGCACCGCGGGTCGCTCCTCCGCCGCCACGTCGGCGGTGACCAGTCCCGCCAGCCGGACCACCTCGGCGCGGACCTGGTCCCAGTCCTCCAGGTTGACCTGGTAGGTGACCTCCCGGCCCCGGGACCGGGGCAGGTACGGGGCGCTGGACACCGGTGAGTGATCCTGCCCGCGGGCCAGCCGGACCAGCCACGGCCCGGTCGCCGGGCCGAACTCCGCGGCCAGCGCGTCCGGGTCGGCGCGGGCCAGGTCGCTGACCGTCTCGATGCCCAGCGCGGACAGCTTCCGCGCGGTCTTGGCCCCGATCCCCCACAGCGCGTCGGTAGGACGGCCACCCAGCACGTCGAACCAGGTCTCGTGGGTCAGCCGGAACACGCCGGCTGGCTTGCCGAACCCGGTCGCCAGCTTGGCCTGCAGCTTGTTCTGCCCGATCCCGACCGTGGCGTCGAGCTGGGTCGCGGCGCGGATCCCGGCCGCGATCTCCCGGGCGAACCCTTCTGGGTCGTCGGTCTCCACGGCCACGAACGCCTCGTCCCAGCCCATCACCTCGGTGACCGCGCCGAACCCGCGCAGCGTGGCCATAACCGTGGCCGACGCCGCCTCGTACTCCTCGCGGTCCACCGGCAGGAACACCGCGTCGGGGCACCGGCGCGCCGCGGTCCGCAACGGCAGCCCGGAATGCACGCCGTGCTCGCGCGCCTCGTAGGAGGCGGTGCTGACCACACCCCGCTTGGCCGGGTCTCCGTCGCCGCCGACCACGACCGGGCGTCCGCGCAGCTCAGGATGCCGCAGCACCTCGACCGCGGCGATGAACTGGTCCAGGTCAACGTGCAGCACCCAGTGCGTCCCCGGGTCCTGGGCTTCCTGGTCCGGCACTGGCAGCACTCCCCGACAACGACTCAGCCCGGCCTAACGTCTCACCTGCGGCGTTCCCCGCCAGACCCGGGGCCATGCCCGCTGCGGCAGGATGTCGGCAGCGGCCTGGATACTGCCTGGGCAGGCCGGGCCACAGCGAAGGAGCGGGGGCCACGATGAGCACACCTGGCCGCCATGACGGCCTGGCCCACCCTGTGCTGACCGGGGCGCGGGTGCGGCTGCGCCCGGGGGACGAGCGGGACGTGCCGGTCCTGCGCGCGATCCTGGCCGAGCCGGAGGTGGCCTGCTGGTGGGGCGATCCGGACCCGGCCAGCGCGGTGGCGGCCGGACTGCGCGGGGACGATGAGAGCGTGCTGCTCGTGGTCGAGGCCGCGGGCCAGGTCATCGGCGGGATCCAGTACCACGAGGAGAATGACCCGATGTACCGGCACGCCGGTATCGACATCTACCTGAGCCGCCGCGGTCAGGGACAGGGCCTCGGCACCGAGGCCGTGTCCCTGCTGGCCAGGTTCTTGTTCGAGCAGCGCGGGCACCACCGGCTCACCATCGACCCGGCGGCCGCCAACCACCGGGCTATCCGCTGCTACGAGAAGGTGGGGTTCCGCCGGGTGGGCGTGCTGCGCCAGTATGAGCGCGGTCCGGACGGGCGGTTCCACGACGGCCTGCTGATGGACCTGCTGCGGCCGGAACTGTCTGGGGAGGCCGGATGAGATTCCGGAACCGCGCCATGACCGGGAAGAAAAGAAAATCGCCTAGAGTTTTCATCTAGACGGATTTATTGAGCTTGAATGCGCGGCATTATAATGTAAAAGGAGGCCGGTTGTCAAACGGAGATTCTGACCAAGAGCAGGAATACATTTCCATGCTCTATGGCAGACTCGACGACCTCCGGGACCGGGCGTCGGGCCGGTTGTCCAAGGTTTTGCTGGAGACCGGCGGTACTCCCGCGGCCAGGTCAGAACGTGACGCCTTCGTGGAGATGTACTCGCAGCGGATCACCCAGCTGGACGCGGCCGAGAACGGGCTGTGCTTTGGCCGGCTGGATCTGGCCGAGGGTGACAGCCGCTATATCGGGCGTATCGGCATTCTCGATGACGCCTCCGATTACGAGGCCCTGCTCGTGGACTGGCGGGCACCCGCGGCCCGCCCGTTCTATATCGCCACCGCTTTCTCTCCCGAGGGCGTCCTGCGGCGCCGGCACATCCGGACCCGGCAGCGCAAGGTGACCGGCGTGGACGACGAGGTCCTCGACGTCGGTCCCGACGGGCAGGCCAGCCCGGGCCAGGCGGCCGGGCACGCCGGGCTGACCGGTGAAGCGGCCCTGATCGCGGCGCTGTCCGCCACCCGGACGGGCCGGATGGCGGACATCGTGGAAACCATCCAGGCCGAGCAGGACCTGATCATCCGCTCGCCGCACAACGGCGTGACCGTCGTCCAGGGCGCGCCAGGCACCGGCAAGACCGCCGTGGCCCTGCACCGGGCGGCCTATCTGCTGTACACCTACCGCGAGCAGCTGTCCCGGCGGGGCGTGCTGATCGTGGGGCCGAACCCGACCTTCCTGCGCTACATCGGGCACGTACTCCCCTCGCTGGGCGAGACCGGGGTGCTGATGTCGACCATCGCGGACCTGTACCCGGGGATCACCGCCCGCCGCGGCGAAGCACCGGAAACCGCGGAGATCAAGGGCCGGCCCGCCATGGCCGGGGTGCTGGCCGCCGCGGTGCGCAACCGGCAGCAGCTCCCCGCCGAGCCAGTGGAGATCACGTTCGAGCGTGAGGTCCTGACGCTGGACCGCAAGACCGTACAGCAGGCCCGGGAACGGGCCCGGCGGTCGCGCCGGCCACACAACCAGGCCCGGCCGATCTTCGTCCGGGAGATCATCAACGCCCTGGTCGAGCAGGTCACCAGCAAGTTCACGGCCGGCCTGCGGGAGACCGACAAAATGGTCGCCGAGATCCTCGGCGAGGAGGTCCCGGTCGCGGACAGCACGGTGCTGGGGTCGGCCGACACCGAGGACATCCGGGCCGAACTGCGCGAGGACCCGAAGGTGCGGGCCGCGATCGCGCACCTGTGGCCGGTGCTGACCCCGCAGCGATTGCTGGATGACCTGTTCGCCTCGCCCCGCCGGCTGGCGGCGGCGGCGCCCCGGCTGCCTGCGGCCGAGCGTGACCTGCTCCGCCGGGAGCCCCGGGGCGGCTGGACCCCGGCCGACGTGCCACTGCTCGATGAGGCCGCCGAACTGCTCGGCGACGATGACCGGCTGGCCCGCCAGCGGGCCCGGCGCGAGCGCCAGCAGCAGGTCGCCTACGCCCAGGGGGTGCTGGACATCGTCTCCCGTGACCTGGAAGACGACCCGGAAATCCTGATGGCCTACGACCTGCTGAACGCCGACCGGCTGGCCGGCCGGCACGAGGAACTGAGCTACCTGACCACCGCGGAGCGGGCCGCTCTCGACCGGACCTGGGCGTTCGGGCACATCGTGGTGGACGAGGCACAGGAGCTGTCCGAGATGGCCTGGCGGATGCTGATGCGCCGCTGCCCGAGCCGCTCCATGACGATCGCCGGTGACATCGCCCAGTCCTCCAACCCGGCCAGCGCGACGTCCTGGGACCAGGTGCTGACCCCGCACCTGGGCAACCGCTGGCGGCTGGACCGGCTGACCATCAACTACCGGACCCCGGCGGAGATCATGGCCGTGGCCGCGGACGTGCTGGCCAAGATCGACCCGGACTTCGACGTGCCCATGTCGGTGCGGGAGACCGGGACCACGCCGTGGCGGCAGGAGGTCAAGGCGGACGAACTGGCCTACCAGGTGGCGGCGGCCGCGGTCCTCGAGGCCGCGGAGGCCGGGGGCGGCAACGTCGCGGTGCTGGTCCCGCCGGCCCTGGCCGGCGAGGTAACCGAGGCCGTGACCGCCGCCCTGCGAGCGGGCCCGAACGGCCACCGGACCAGCGGCGCAGGCCCGGACGGCGCAGAGCCCGGACGGCGCCGAGCCGGACGGTGCGGACCCGGGTGACGCAGCCGACGTGGACGGCCCAGACCTGGACAAGCAGGTCGTAGTGCTGACCGTCAGCCAGGCCAAGGGGCTGGAGTTCGACTCAGTGCTGATCGCCGACCCGGCCCAGATCCTGGGCGAGTCCCCGCGCGGCCTGAGCGACCTGTACGTCGCGATGACCAGGGCCACCCAGCGGCTCGGCGTGGTCCATCCCGGCCCCGTCCCCGAGGTACTGGAAAGGCTGGCTCCCCGGCCATGACCTCTCCGGCCGGGGAGGCCCCGAACCAGGGCACCCCAGCCCAGGCCACCAGCCCAGGACAGCCCAGCCCCGGGAACCTCTGCCTCAGGGACCCGACGGGTCCACCCACGTTCTGGGACGCGGCGCAGATCCGCCGGGTCAGCCACCAGGTGGCCGACGTGGTCGCTGACTACCTGACCCGGCTGCCGGACCGGCCGGCCTATCAGCCGCCACCCCGCCACCTGCTCGAGGCCATGCGCGCTGCGGAGTGGGCTGAGCAGGGCGAGCCGGCCGAGGCGGTCCTGGCGGAGTTCACCGCGCACGTCGCCCCGTACCCTTTCGGCAACGGTCATCCGGGCTTCGCCGCCTGGGTCAACTCCCCCCCGCATCCGCTCGGAGTCCTGGCCGAGGCGCTCGCGGCCGCGATGGATCCCAGCGTGGCGGGCGGCAACCACGCCGCCGTGCACCTGGAGCACCAGGTCATCCGGTGGTTCGCCGGCCTGCTCGGCTGGCCCGGCGGCTACTCGGGCCAGCTGGTCAGCGGCGGCTCGGCCGCGACGCTCACCGCGCTGGCCGTGGCCCGGCACCGGGTCGCGGCCCGGGCCGGCACCGACGACCGCCGGGACGGGCTGGCCGGCCTGGCCGGCCGCCTGGTGCTCTACACGGGAACCGAGAGCCATAGCTGCGTCGCCAAGGCGGCCGAAGTACTCGGCCTCGGCTCGGCCTCAATCCGGGTGGTGCCCTCCGACCCGGATCACCGGATGCGGCCGGACGAACTCGAGCGCCTGGTGCTGGCCGACCAGGCGGCCGGGAAGCTCGCGGTCGCAGTGGTGGCCACCGCGGGCACCACAAACACCGGCGCGATCGACCCCCTCGGTGAGATCGCTGGGGTGTGCGCACGGTACGGGGTGTGGCTACATGTGGACGGTGCCTACGGGGCGCCGCCGATCCTGCTGCTGGACCGTTACCAAACGGTCCGCGACGGCCTGGCCCGGGCGGACAGCGTTGCGGTGGACGCGCACAAATGGCTGTATGTCCCGGTCGACGCCGGACTGGTGCTGCTCCGCGACGGTGCGGCGGCCCGGGACACGTTCAGCCTGGTACCCGCGTACCTGCGGACCGACGGGGACGAGGACGGGCCGGGTGGCCCGGTGTGGTTCTCGGAGTACGGGCTGGAGCAGACGCGCCCGTTCCGGGCGCTGAAGGTCTGGATGCAACTGCGCCACCTGGGCCGGGACGGCTACCGGCGGCTGATCGCCGCCGACCTGGCCACAGCCGGGGAACTGCGGCAGGCCATCGAGGCGTCATCCGACTTCGAGTTGCTGGCCAGCGGGCTCAGTGTGGTGTGCTTCCGGCACCGGCCCGCCGGGATGGATCCGGCCCGGCTGAACTCGGCTGGCCTGGACCCGGCTGGCCTGGACCCGGCTGGCCTGGACCGGGCTGGCCTGGACCGGGCTGGCCTGGACCGGCACAACCGGGCCGTGCTGAAGGCCGTCCAGCTAGGCGGCCGATCGTTCCTGGCCGGCACCAGCGTGGACGGAGCGTTCGCGCTGCGCGCCTGCATCGTGAACCCGGGCCTGACCGCCGCCCGCGTCCCGGCCTTGCTCCGCGACATCCGCGACCGGGCCGCGGAACTGCTCAGTGCTAGCTAATCGATGCCAGCCAATCAGTGCTAGTGCCGCGGCACGTAACGTTGCCCCGACGGTCTGCCCAGGCAATAGGCGTGCCGCGGTCGGTGGAACATCCGGTGACTGGTTCCGTGACGCGAGCCTGGACGCCCTGCTTGCTGACAGCGAGGCGGGCCGGGCGGAGGTTCCGGGGCTCGCCTGAGGCTAAGGGGTCTGCCCGGGGCTAGGGGTCTGCCCGGGCCAGCTGGCGGCTCCTGACCGTGTGGCCCGAACCGACCCGTCGCAGTCCGGGGCGACTGGAACCGCAAGGCGACGAGCGGACAGTGAAGTGTATGGAGCCGGATCTGCGCGCACGTGTCCGCGCCGGGGACTCAGATGCGTTCGGCATGCTCTTCGACGAGTACGCCCGCGCGGTCTACAACCTGGGCTTCCGGCTGACGGCGAACTGGTCTGTCGCCGAGGAGGTGGTCTCGCTCACGTTCCTGGAAGCCTGGCGAAAGCGCGGCAGAATCGACCCTGGCGGTGAGTCGCTGCGGCCGTGGCTGCTGGGCATCGCGGTGAATGTATCCCGCAATCTGGCCAGAGCGTCCCGCCGCCACCAGGCGGCGATGAGCAGGCTTCCGCCGCCGCCGGTGGTGCCCGATTTCGCCGACGAACTAGCTGGGCGGCTGGACGACACGGCCCAGCTACGTGAGGTCGCGAAGGCGCTGGCCGCGCTTCGCGGCGGCGAGCGTGAGCTCATCGCGCTGTGCGTGTGGTCTGGGCTGGATTACGCGTCGGCCGCGGAAGCGCTTGGCGTGCCGGTCGGCACCGTGCGGTCCCGGCTGTCGCGGGCACGCCGCAAGCTCAGGAAGCTGGGGGCCGCTGCGGGGGAACCGGCGGACGGCCGTGAACAGGTATCGGATGACCATGAGAACGCGGCCCGGACGACACCGGAGGGAACCTGATGAATGCCAACGGCACCCGCGGCGGGGACATGGCCGAGCTGGCCCGGCTGCTGCCAGCCCCCGCTGAACGGGACCTTCCGGCCGGCCGCCAGCAGGCCCTCAAGGAGCACCTGGTCAGTGAACTCCGTCACGGTCGGCAGTCCACCGGCAAGCTGGCCCGCCCCCCGCCGCCGTCGCAGGGCGGCGATCATCATCGCTGCCGCTGGGGCCGCCGCCATGGCCGCAGCCGCCATCGCGCTGGCCGTCCTGCCCGGGAACTCTCCCGGCGCCTCGCCCGCCGCCATGCGGCTGCTGGCCAAGATCGCCACCGCCGCCGCCCAGGAGCCGGGCCCTCAGGTGCGCGACAGCCAGTTCTGGTACATCAAGAGCTGGGTGGCCTTCCAGACCTGCAACGGCGGGTCCGGTAACAACTGTGTCCTGGACAAGCCGCACCAACGTCAGATCTGGCAGTCGGTGTCCAGCCTGTGCGTGCCGGGCCTGCTCCGCGAGGACGGCCAGGACACCCCGCTCCCCGACAGCCCCGGCGCCAAGTGCCCCGACCGGGGCAGCGTGCACGACCCCACCTACAGGTTCCTGCAGTCACTGCCCACCGACCCGCATCCCCTGCTCAGCCTCATCGAGCGCGAGATGCAAGGGCAACAGCCACGCCCGGAGGAAGCGTTCACCACCATCGGCGACCTGCTGCGCGAGGCGATCACACCACCACAGGTCAGCGCTGCACTGTACCGGGCGGCCGCCC
Organism: uncultured Actinomycetes bacterium; assembly: GCA_963844695.1. Taxonomy (GTDB): domain Bacteria; phylum Actinomycetota; class Actinomycetes; order Streptosporangiales; family Streptosporangiaceae; genus RYN-230. The sequence continues at coordinate 24,461 of CAWJPL010000018.1, read as the reverse complement.
TGATCCCCGGCGTAACCGTGGTCGCGGACACCACAGACGCGCTCGGCCGTCACGGCGTCGCGGTGGCCATGACCTCCCAGGGCGTGCGAAGCGAGTGGATCTTCAGCAAGCAGACCCTCCAGTACCTCGGCGAGCGCGACATCAACATCGCCGACGGCACAACCAACGGCATAGCCGCCGTCCTGCAGCGCGCCTTCGTCAACCACGCCGGGCAGCTCCCGCGCTGAGAAAGCCCTCAGCGCACTGGGCAAACGAGCCTGCTGCGGCACTAGCTAATCGGTGCCGGCTAAGAACTGCTCAGTGCCGGCCGAGCAGACGGCTGATCGCCTGGACCGCCCGGCCGAAGTCGGTGCCGAACGGGTTGTCCTGGACCACATAAGTCCAGGTGGCGCTCGGCCGGGCCAGGCCGCCCGCCTTCAGGTCTGCCCCATCCGCGGTGATCGTGACGGTCTGGAACGCGTGCCCGGTCAGCGCGGTGACGTCGTCGAGGAACTCGCTGAACAGCCGGGTCATCTCCCGGTTGTACTCCTGGGCCGGGTTGAGGGAACCGCCGAAGGGGTTGGGCCCGTGCCCGAGCGCCCGCAGGTGGATGCCTTCCCGCAGGTCGGCCACCTTGGCCAGGTACTCCGCCCAGGCCTGGTCGAGCTGGGCCAGGCTGATCTGCCGGGCGGCCTCGGCGAGTACCTCCTCCGGGACGGACTCGCGCAGCTCAGCGGCCCGCTCCGGGAACGACTCGGCCAGGGTGCGCAGCGCGGTATCCGTGCGGAGCAGCTCGTCGCGATGCTCGAGCACGCTGCGCCGCTGGTCCTCCAGGAGGGTGTTGTACCGCCAGGTGTCCCGGTGCACCTGCAGGTGCACCCCCTCGGCCACCCGCTGGGCGTGGCCGACCGTCCAGGACGCCTTCGGGTCCGTCACCAGGCCGTCCGGTTCCGCGTCCGTCACGGGCGGCGCGTCCGGCACGCACGTGGTGATCAGCTCGTCTTCCATGCTCAGGAAGAACACCGAGCCACCCGGGTCGCCCTGGCGCCCGGACCGGCCGCGCAGCTGGTCGTCGAGCCGGCTGCTCGCGTGCCGTCCCATGCCGATCACCAGCAGTCCGCCCAGCCCGGCCACCTCGTCGCGGTCGCCAGCGGTCCCGCCGAGCCGGATGTCGGTGCCCCGGCCGGCCATCTGGGTCGAGACCGTGATCGCTCCCCGGGCGCCCGCCTCAGCCACGATCGCGGCCTCATGCGCGTCGTTCTTGGCGTTCAGCACCACGCAGGACAGCCCGGCCTGGCTCAGCCGCGCGGCGAGGCGTTCGGACTCAGCCACGTCGAGCGTGCCGATCAGGACCGGCCGGCCGCTGGCGTGCGTCTCAGCCACCTGGCGGACGACGGCGTCCTCCTTCTCCGCGACGGCCCGGTAGAGCCGGTCCGGCTCGTCCTCGCGGACGCAGGGCAGGTTCGGCGGGATGACCGCGATCTCCAGTCCGTAGAACTCGCGCAGCTGCTCACCCACCGCCACCGCGGTGCCGGTCATCCCGCAGGCCAGCGGGAAGCGCCGGACCAGGGCCTGGATCGTGATGCTGTCCAGGATCTGGCCGCTCTCACTGGCCAGTAGTCCCTCCTTGGCCTCGACCGCCGCGTGCAGGCCGTCTGGCCAGCGCTGCCGCCGGGCCACCCGGCCGCGCGAGGCGCTGATCAGCTGGATCCGGTCGTCGCGGACGATGTAGTCCACGTCCCGCTGGAGCAGGGCCCGGGCGTGCAGGGCCACGTTGAGCTGGGTGAGCGTGTCCAGGTTCTGCTCGGCGTAGAGGTTGATCCCGCCGAGGGCCTGCTCCGCGATGCGGGTACCGGCGTCGGTCAGGAACACGTTGCGGCGCTCGTCGTCCACTTCGTAGTGCAGTCTCGGCAGCAGGCGCCCGGCGATCTCGGCCATCTCCCGCCCGGAATCGGCCGCCCCGGCCGAGCCGGCCAGCACCAGCGGCACCAGCGCCTCATCCACCAGCACCGAGTCGGCCTCGTCGATGAGGATCACGTCCGGCTCCGTGGTGACCAGGTCGGCGACGCTGGCCGCCAGCCGGTCACGGAGCACGTCGAAGCCGATCTCGCTGGCCGACCCGTAGCAGACGTCCGCGGCGTAGGCCTGCCGGCGCTCCTCCGCGGTGGACGCCTGGGTGACCGAGCCGACGCTGACGCCGAGCAGGTCGTACACCGGGCCCATCCACTCCGCGTCCCGCCGGGCCAGGTAGTCGTTGACCGACATGACCTGGACCCGGTGCCCGCGCCGGACGTAGCCGGCGGCAGCCAGCGCCCCGGACAGTGTCTTGCCCTCTCCGGTCGCCATCTCGGCGACCTGGCCGGAGAGCAGGGCCAGGGTGCCGAGCAGCTGGACGTCGAACGGGCGCTCCCCGAGCGCCCGGCGGGCTGCTTCCCGGCCCACCGCGCAGATGCCGGCGTCGTCCTCGGCCTCGGCCGCCGCCGCGGTCAGCGCGGCGTCATCCAGGTCACGCAGCTCTTGTTCGCGCGCAGCGATGTCGGGCAGCAGGGCCTCGTACCCGCCCAGGCTCGCCGACCCGGGCTTCTGCAGGAAGCGCCGGACCCGGGAGCGCAGCCCGCTCACGCCCTGCCCCCCCGCAACGCGCCGATCCCTTCGTCCAGGGCCACTTCAAGATGCGAGATCTCCCCGGTAGCCAGCATGATCAGCACTCCGCCCTGGAGACCGGCCAGCAGCGCGGCCGCCCGCCGGTCCGCGTCCACCGAAGGACCGATCTGGCCGCTGGCCTGCATACTGCGGATCCCGTCGGCGATCTTCTGCTGCCACCGGCGGAACAGCCCGACCACCACCTCCTGGTGTTCCGGCGAGCCGGGCCCCAGCTGGGAGGTGAGCACGGCCAGCGGGCAGGACTGGCCCTGAGCCCGGTAGCGCCCGACGACCCGGTCCCGCCAGGCCTGCCAGGCTGGCCAGGACGTCAGCTGGTCCAGCGCGGGCTGCTGGTCCTCCAGCACCCGGTCCGCCTCGTGCTGGGCCACCGCGGCCAGCAGCTGGATGCGCCCGTCGGGGAAGTAGTGGAACAGCTGGCTCTTGCTGGTGCTGGTGGCCTCGCACACGTCGTCCAGCGACGTGCCCGCCACCCCGCGGGCCCGGAACAGCTCCGCCGCCCCGGCCACGATCCGCTGCCGGGTGGCCAGCCCCTTCCGGGTCAGGGTCGCAGCCATTTCCGCCATCCTCCACATCCACGTCAGCGCACCGCGCCGCAGGCTTCCAATCTCGCATAGCCGAGGAGTGGACTTGACGGTCCACTTTCTAGCCCGTAGGGTTCCCGGTGTTTGAACTATACAGTCCATTCTTCGGAGAGACCCGACGTGAGTGCTCGTAGAGACCCTACGTGAGCGCCCGGAGACCTCGACATGAGCAGCTCCGGAGAGACCTGACATGAGTACTGCAGGTCGAGCAGACGGCTGATCTCCTGCACCGCGCGGCCAAAGTCGGTGCCGAACGGGTTGTCCTGGACCACATAAGTCCAGGTGGCGCTCAGCCGGGCCAGGCCGCCCGCCTTCAGGTCTGCCCCATCCGCGGTGATCGTGACGGTCTGGAACGCGTGCCCGGTCAGCGCGGTGACGTCGTCGAGGAACTCGCCGAACAGCCGGGTCATCTCCCGGTTGTACTCCTGAGCCGGTTGAGGGAACCGCCGAAGGGGTTGGGCCCGTGCCCGAGCGCCCGCAGGTGGATGCCTTCCCGCAGGTCGGCCACCTTGGCCAGGTACTCTGCCCAGGCCTGGTCGAGCTGGGCCAGGCTGATCTGCCGGGCGGCCTCGGCGAGCACCTCCTCCGGGACGGACTCGCGCAGCTCAGCGGCTCGCTCCGGGAACGACTCGGACAGTGCGCGCAGCGCGGTATCCGTGCGGAGCAGCTCGTCGCGATGCTCGAGCACGCTGCGCCGCTGGTCCTCCAGCAGGGTGTTGTACCGCCAGGTGTCCCGGTGCACCTGCAGGTGCACCCCCTCGGCTACCAGCTGGGCGTGGCCGACCGTCCAGGACGCCTTCGAGTCCGTCACCAGGCCGTCCGGTTCCGCGTCCGTCACGGGCGGCGCGTCCGGCACGCACGCGCTGATCAGCTCGTCTTCCATGCTCAGGAAGAACACCGTGCCACCCGGGTCACCCTGGCGCCCGGACCGGCCGCGCAGCTAGTCGTCGAGCCGGCTGTTCGCGTGCCGTCCCATGCCGATCACCAGCAGTCCGCCCAGCCCGGCCACCTCGTCACGGTCGCCAGCGGTCCCGCCGAGCCGGATTTCGCTGCCCCAGCCAGCTATCTGGGTCGAGACCGTGATCGCTCCACTGGCGCCCGCCTCGGCCACGATCGCGGCCTCATGAGCGTCGTTCTTGGCGTTCAGCACCACGCAGGACAGCCCGGCCTGGCTCAGCTGCGCGGCGAGGCGTTCGGACTCAGCCACGTCGAGCGTGCCGATCAGGACCAGCCGGCCGCTGGCGTGCGTCTCAGCCACCTGGCGGACGACGGCGTCCTCCTTCTCCGCGACGGCCCGGTAGAGCCGGTCCGGCTCGTCCTCGCGGACGCAGGGCAGGTTGGGCGGGATGACCGCGATCTCCAGTCCGTAGAACTCGCGCAACTGCTCACCCACCGCCACCGCGGTGCCGGTCATCCCGCAGGCCAGCGGGAAGCGCCGGACCAGGGCCTGGATCGTGATGCTGTCCAGGATCTGGCCGCTCTCACTGGCCAGTAGTCCCTCCTTGGCCTCGACCGCCGCGTGCAGGCCGTCTGGCCAGCGCTGCCGCCGGGCCACCCGGCCGCGCGAGGCGCTGATCAGCTGGATCCGGTCGTCGCGGACGATGTAGTCCACGTCCCGCTGGAGCAGAGCCCGGGCGTGCAGGGCCACGTTGAGCTGGGTGAGCGTGTCCAGGTTCTGCTCGGCGTAGAGGTTGACCCCGCCGAGGGCCTGCTCCGCGACGCGGGTACCGGCGTCCGTCAGGAACACGTTGCGGCGCTCGTCGTCCACTTCGTAGTGCAGTCTCGGCAGCAGGCGCCCGGCGATCTCGGCCATCTCCCGCCCGGAATCGGCCGCCCCGGCCGAGCCGGCCAGCACCAGCGGCACCAGCGCCTCATCCACCAGCACCGAGTCGGCCTCGTCGATGAGGATCACGTCCGGCTCCGTGGTGACCAGCTCGGCGACGCTGGTCGCCAGCTGGTCACGGAGCACGTCGAAGCCGATCTCGCTGGTCGACCCGTAGCAGACGTCCGCGGCGTAGGCCTGCCGGCGCTCCTCCGCGGTGGACGCCTGGGTGACCGAGCCGACGCTGACGCCGAGCAGGTCGTACACCGGGCCCATCCACTCCGCGTCCCGCCAGGCCAGATAGTCGTTGACCGACATGACCTGGACCCGGTGCCCGCGCCGGCATAGCCGGCGGCGGCCAGCGCTCCGGACAGTGTCTTGCCCTCTCCGGTCGCCATCTCGGCGACCTGGCCGGAGAGCAGGGCCAGGGTGCCGAGCAGCTGGACGTCGAACGGGCGCTCCCCGAGCGCCCGGCGGGCTGCTTCCCGGCCCACCGCACAGATGCCGGCGTCCTCCTCGGCCTCGGCCGCCGCCGCGGTCAGCGCGGCGTCATCCAGGTCACGCAGCTCTTGTTCGCGCGCAGCGATGTCGGGCAGCAGGACCTCGTACCCGCCCAGCTCGCCGACCCGGGCTTCTGCAGAGCGCCGGACCCGGGAGCGCAGCCCGCTCACGCCCTGCCCCCTCGCAACGCGCCGATCCCTTCGTCCAGGCCACTTCAAGATGCGAGATCTCCCCGTAGCCAGCATGATCAGGACACGTCCCTGAGACCGCAAGCAGCGCGGCCGCCCTCCAGTCCGCGTCCATCGAAGACCGATCTGGCCGCTGGCCTGCATACTGCGGATCCCGTCGGCGATCTTCTGCTGCCAGCGGCGAAACAGCCCGACCACCACATCCTGGTGTTCCAGCGAGCCGAGCCCGAGCTGGGAGGTGAGCACGGCCAGCGGGCAGGACTGGCCCTGAGCCCGGTAGCGCCCGTCGACCCGTCCCGCCAGCTGCCAGGCTGGCCAGACGAGCTGGTCCAGCGCGAGCTGCTAGTCCTCCAGCACCCCGTCCGCCTCTTGCTGAGCCACCGCAGCCAGCAGCTAGATGCGCCCATCCAGGCAGTATTACAGCTAGCTCTGCTGCTGGCCTCTCACACATCTCCAGCGACGTACTCTCCACACAGGCTCGAACAGCTCCATCACCTCATCCACTATCCCTGCGGTACCAGCCCCTTTCTATCATCCAGCATTTTCTTCATACTCCACATCCACGTCAGCGCACCGCACCGCCTCTTCCTATCTCTCATAACCTTTATTCTTACCCACTTCTCGTAGCCTTGTGTATACCCGCAGCTCCCTCCTAGAAGCCCTCACCACTGGCAAAGAGCTTGCTGCGGCACTTTCAACTTCTGTGCCGGCTAAGCTGATCAGTGCCGGCCGAGCAGACGGCTGATCGCCTGGACCGCGCGGCCAAAGTCGGTGCCGAACGGGTTGTCCTGGACCACATAAGTCCAGGTGGCGCTCGGCCGGGCCAGGCCGCCCGCCTTCAGGTCTGCCCCATCCGCGGTGATCGTGACGGTCTGGAACGCGTGCCCGGTCAGCGCGGTGACGTCGTCGAGGAACTCGCCGAACAGCCGGGTCATCTCCCGGTTGTACTCCTGAGCCGGGTTGAGGGAACCGCCGAAGGGGTTGGGCCCGTGCCCGAGCGCCCGCAGGTGGATGCCTTCCCGCAGGTCGGCCACCTTGGCCAGGTACTCTGCCCAGGCCTGGTCGAGCTGGGCCAGGCTGATCTGCCGGGCGGCCTCGGCGAGCACCTCCTCCGGGACGGACTCGCGCAGCTCAGCGGCTCGCTCCGGGAACGACTCGGCCAGTGTGCGCAGCGCGGTATCCGTGCGGAGCAGCTCGTCGCGATGCTCGAGCACGCTGCGCCGCTGGTCCTCCAGGAGGGTGTTGTACCGCCAGGTGTCCCGGTGCACCTGCAGGTGCACCCCCTCGGCTACCCGCTGGGCGTGGCCGACCGTCCAGGACGCCTTCGAGTCCGTCACCAGGCCGTCCGGTTCCGCGTCCGTCACGGGCGGCGCGTCCGGCACGCACGTGGTGATCAGCTCGTCTTCCATGCTCAGGAAGAACACCGAGCCACCCGGGTCGCCCTGGCGCCCGGACCGGCCGCGCAGCTGGTCGTCGAGCCGGCTGCTCGCGTGCCGTCCCATGCCGATCACCAGCAGTCCGCCCAGCCCGGCCACCTCGTCACGGTCGCCAGCGGTCCCGCCGAGCCGGATGTCGGTGCCCCGGCCGGCCATCTGGGTCGAGACCGTGATCGCTCCCCGGGCGCCCGCCTCGGCCACGATCGCGGCCTCATGCGCGTCGTTCTTGGCGTTCAGCACCACGCAGGACAGCCCGGCCTGGCTCAGCTGCGCGGCGAGGCGTTCGGACTCAGCCACGTCGAGCGTGCCGATCAGGACCGGCCGGCCGCTGGCGTGCGTCTCAGCCACCTGGCGGACGACGGCGTCCTCCTTCTCCGCGACGGCCCGGTAGAGCCGGTCCGGCTCGTCCTCGCGGACGCAGGGCAGGTTGGGCGGGATGACCGCGATCTCCAGTCCGTAGAACTCGCGCAGCTGCTCACCCACCGCCACCGCGGTGCCGGTCATCCCGCAGGCCAGCGGGAAGCGCCGGACCAGGGCCTGGATCGTGATGCTGTCCAGGATCTGGCCGCTCTCACTGGCCAGTAGTCCCTCCTTGGCCTCGACCGCCGCGTGCAGGCCGTCTGGCCAGCGCTGCCGCCGGGCCACCCGGCCGCGCGAGGCGCTGATCAGCTGGATCCGGTCGTCGCGGACGATGTAGTCCACGTCCCGCTGGAGCAGAGCCCGGGCGTGCAGGGCCACGTTGAGCTGGGTGAGCGTGTCCAGGTTCTGCTCGGCGTAGAGGTTGATCCCGCCGAGGGCCTGCTCCGCGACGCGGGTACCGGCGTCCGTCAGGAACACGTTGCGGCGCTCGTCGTCCACTTCGTAGTGCAGTCTCGGCAGCAGGCGCCCGGCGATCTCGGCCATCTCCCGCCCGGAATCGGCCGCCCCGGCCGAGCCGGCCAGCACCAGCGGCACCAGCGCCTCATCCACCAGCACCGAGTCGGCCTCGTCGATGAGGATCACGTCCGGCTCCGTGGTGACCAGCTCGGCGACGCTGGTCGCCAGCCGGTCACGGAGCACGTCGAAGCCGATCTCGCTGGCCGACCCGTAGCAGACGTCCGCGGCGTAGGCCTGCCGGCGCTCCTCCGCGGTGGACGCCTGGGTGACCGAGCCGACGCTGACGCCGAGCAGGTCGTACACCGGGCCCATCCACTCCGCGTCCCGCCGGGCCAGGTAGTCGTTGACCGACATGACCTGGACCCGGTGCCCGCGCCGGACATAGCCGGCGGCGGCCAGCGCCCCGGACAGTGTCTTGCCCTCTCCGGTCGCCATCTCGGCGACCTGGCCGGAGAGCAGGGCCAGGGTGCCGAGCAGCTGGACGTCGAACGGGCGCTCCCCGAGCGCCCGGCGGGCTGCTTCCCGGCCCACCGCGCAGATGCCGGCGTCCTCCTCGGCCTCGGCCGCCGCCGCGGTCAGCGCGGCGTCATCCAGGTCACGCAGCTCTTGTTCGCGCGCAGCGATGTCGGGCAGCAGGACCTCGTACCCGCCCAGGCTCGCCGACCCGGGCTTCTGCAGGAAGCGCCGGACCCGGGAGCGCAGCCCGCTCACGCCCTGCCCCCCCGCAACGCGCCGATCCCTTCGTCCAGGGCCACTTCAAGATGCGAGATCTCCCCGGTAGCCAGCATGATCAGCACTCCGCCCTGGAGACCGGCCAGCAGCGCGGCCGCCCGCCGGTCCGCGTCCACCGAAGGACCGATCTGGCCGCTGGCCTGCATACTGCGGATCCCGTCGGCGATCTTCTGCTGCCAGCGGCGAAACAGCCCGACCACCACCTCCTGGTGTTCCGGCGAGCCGGGCCCCAGCTGGGAGGTGAGCACGGCCAGCGGGCAGGACTGGCCCTGAGCCCGGTAGCGCCCGACGACCCGGTCCCGCCAGGCCTGCCAGGCTGGCCAGGACGTCAGCTGGTCCAGCGCGGGCTGCTGGTCCTCCAGCACCCGGTCCGCCTCGTGCTGGGCCACCGCGGCCAGCAGCTGGATGCGCCCGTCGGGGAAGTAGTGGAACAGCTGGCTCTTGCTGGTGCTGGTGGCCTCGCACACGTCGTCCAGCGACGTGCCCGCCACCCCGCGGGCCCGGAACAGCTCCGCCGCCCCGGCCACGATCCGCTGCCGGGTGGCCAGCCCCTTCCGGGTCAGGGTCGCAGCCATTTCCGCCATCCTCCACATCCACGTCAGCGCACCGCGCCGCAGGCTTCCAATCTCGCATAGCCGAGGAGTGGACTTGACGGTCCACTTTCTAGCCCGTAGGGTTCCCGGTGTTTGAACTATACAGTCCATTCTTCGGAGAGCGACCTGGCAGTGAGTGCTCGGAGAGACCCGACGTGAGCGCCCGGAGAACCTCGACCTGACTGCTCGGAGAGACCTGACATGAGTGCTGAGCTCAAGGGCCGGACCGCTCTGGTCACCGGCGCCACCAGCGGCATCGGCCGAGGCGTTGCGGAGGCCCTGGCGGCCGCGGGCGCCCAGGTGATCGTGCACGGCCGGGACACGGCCCGCGGCGCCGAGGTGGTGGACGGCATCATCAGCGCCGGCGGCGCGGCCGCGTTCGTGCCCGCCGACCTGGCCGGCGGGGCCGCCTCCGTCGCATCCCTGGCGGCCCGCGCGGCCGAGGTCGCGGGCGGCCCCATCGACATCCTGGTCAACAACGCCGCCTACCTGGTCGGCCAGACCGCCGCGACGGACACCACCGAGGCGATGATCGACGCGGCCCTCGCGGTCAGCGTCAAGGCGCCCATCCTGCTCACCGCGGCGCTCGCCCCGGCGATGGCCGAGCGCGGCGAAGGCGTGGTCATCAACATGGGCTCCATCAACGGGACCAGCGGGATGGCCAAGACGGCGCTGTACAGCGCTACGAAGTCAGCGGTCCACGGCCTGACCCGGGCCCTGGCCGCCGAGTACGGCCCGGTAGGCATCCGGGTCAACGCGATCGCCCCAGGTCCCACCCTGACCGACGTCGTCCAGGCCCACCGTGACTTCCTCGACCCGCTGATCGCCACCCTGCCGTCCCGCGGCTACAGCACCCCAGCCCAGATCGGCGCCACCGCCGTGTTCCTGGCCAGCGACGACGCCGCCAACATCCACGGCGCCGTCATCCCGGTAGACGGCGGCTTCACCGCCATCTAACGCCGCCGGACAGCCCGCTGCCCCAGCCGACGGCTGCGGTGCCCCAGCCGGCGGCTGAGCTGCCCCTAGCCAGCGGCCGCGGAGTCTGTCTGCCCGGGCATCGGGCGCAGCGGCGCAATGGTCGGCGTCGGGCGCCGCCGGGGACCGGACCACAAGGCGGGCACCACGTCCACGGTGGCGGCTATCGCGTAAGCGGCCCGCTCATAGTTGACCCGCCAGCCCACGAACTGCGGCCAGGCCTCGGCCGGATCGCGCTCGATCGGGAAGTTCACCTCGCCCAGCCGGACGATGGCCTCGAGGTACTCCTCGTAGGTCAGGCTGATACCCGCGGCGACGTCGGGTTGTTCCGGCACGTCGAAACCCATGGACCGGGCGATCTGGTCGAAGCACATCAGGCCACTGCGCAGGCAGAGCCGGGCCGGAACCTGCGGGGCCGCCCGGGGGCACAGCGACAGGTACAGGGCGGCCGAGTCCAGCACGGCCAGCAGCGCGGTAACCCACGAGGCCAGCGGGTCCGCCGAGCGGAACCAGATCAGCGGCGAGTAGGTGACGTGGCTTTCCGTGACGTCGGACGCCCACCGCTCCCACTGTGCGTACAGTTCCGGCAGCGTGTCCAGCGTCGAGGTGCCCGAGCCGAGCGCGTAGTGGGTGCGGGCGAGCAACTCCGGCCCCCACGACGGTGACCCGGCCCGTGAGTTCAGCAATCCGATCTCGGTCTCGCGGCGGTTGAACGCGGCGTACAGGGTCGGCAGGTAAGCGATCTGCAGCGTGACGGTGACCAGCGCGGTCATGGCCGCCGTGTCCAGCAACGCCTTCTCGTAGAAACCGTGGGCCTCGGCCGAGCCGAAGGTCCACAAGGCCGGTCCCACGGTGCTGAACGCGGTGGTGATATCCGGCGTCAGCGGCCAGACCAGCAACGCGAAACCGACGAAGAAGGTGGCGAGCCACAGGGCCAGCTGAACCAGGAGGATCACGGCCGCCTGCCCGGCCGCCAGCCGGTCGCGCAGTTCATATTTCCGGGCCGGCCTGGTGATCAGCCGGAACGCCACGGCGACGACCCGGTCGACGAGCCGGGTGAGATGGCTGCCGGTCTTGCGGGGAATGATGACGGTGCCGACCACGCTCACCGCCGCGGTCAGCACGAGCAGTGCCCCGGCGACGGCGGCGACGTCGCGGGCCGCGGCAGGGACCATCAAGACTCGGCCGGGCCCGCCCGGTGGCCAGCGGGCGTCGCGGGGGCCAGCGCCGGCCGGGCCCGCCTGGGGGTGGGTCAGCGCGGCCCGGATGGCCTCGCCCAGGGCCCGGGCCACCGGCGGCGGAAAGGCGTTGCCCACCTGCCGGTACGCGGCGGTCTTCCGGCCCGAGAACTCCCACCAGTCGGGGAAGCCCTGCAGCCGGGCGACCATCTGGACGGTCAGCTTGGGCCGCTGGTCCACCGGGAACGAAGGACCGGGCGCGGAGTCAGCGATGCCCAGCCCGTCCACGCCCAGCCCCTTCCACGCCTCACGGGCCCGGGTGGGCCCCAAGTCCGGACCGCCGTGCTTCTTGCTCCCGCCCACGATCGTGGGCGCGATCCCGCTGGCCCTCGCGGCCCAGTCCAGAGCCCCGGGCCAGCCCCCCGCGCCCATCAGGTCGGCCAGCATCTCCCCCACCGTGGGCGGCGCCGCCACCGCCGCGGCCGGCCACCGGAACCACGAGGCCCACGGCTGCCGCACCGCGACCAGCACGAACCGGGGCCGCAGCTGGGGTACCCCGTGCTGGCTGGCCTGCACTACGTCCCACCAGGTCTGGTACCCCAGGTCAGCCAGCCGCTCCAGGACCTGGGTCCGGTAGCCATCGAACCGCTGGGCCGCGAGCCCCCGCACGTTCTCCAGCAGCACGGCCCGCGGGCCGGCCTCCTCGACCAGGCGCAGCGCCTGCGGGAACAGGTCCCGCTCGTCCTCGCGGCCGAGCTGCTTGCCGGCGATGGAGAACGGCGGGCAGGGCACGCCGCCGGAGAACAGATCGACGCCCGCGAACCCCCGGCCGTCCACGTTGGCCACGTCGTCCTCGATGACCTTCCACGCGTCGCCCCGGTTGCGGCGCAGCGTCTCGCAGGCCGCGTCGTCCAGTTCGACCACGGCCTCGTGCGAGAACCCGGCCTGCTCCAGGCCCAGGGCCTGACCACCGGCCCCGGCGCAGATCTCCAGGGAGGTCAGCTCGCCCACCGCCCGCCCCTCAGGTGTGCCCATACGACCGCGGCCCTCCCGCCCTCATCTTTCCGCCGATTGTGCCCGCAGGCACCGTCAGTTCGGTTGTCCCACGCCGTTACCGCTCTGCCGTCACCACGAGGCCAGCGTGCCGGCCAGCAGCTCATAGCTCAGCACCCGGCGCTGCCCGGTCACCTCGTGCCACGCATCCGCCTGCTCAGAGTTGGCCAGGCCGGCCACGCTGGCCGCCATCGCGTCGTAGGCGATGTGATACACCGCGTCCACTTCCCCGGTGCCCCGGGCGATGGACGCCAGCCGGGTCGGCAGCGGCTCCGCGGTGACCGTGACCAGGTGCGGCTGCCGGCCGCGGCGATGCCGGATCATCTGCAGGCATTCGTGCCGGATGTTCTGCACCCGGTCCGAGCGGATCGTCCACTTGCAGGACACCGCCGCGTGCAGCGCGGGCAGCCCGGACGCGGTCCGCACCCGGGCCAGCGACACGGTCACGTCCGGCCTGATCAGGTAGTCCGTGCCGACCGTGACCCGGAGCTGGGGGTTGGCCCGGACCAGCGCGTCCACCTCGGACAGGTGCGCGTACTGGTCGAACCGGGTGATCACCGCGCCCCGCTCGACCCGCCAGCCCCGGTTCGGGTCTTTGCGCTGCAGCACCCAGCCCAGGTGATCGCAGACCGCCTGCTCCAGCGGGCCGCCCGGGTCCTTCGGCACGTCGGAGACGCTGTCCCGGGCCACGGCGAGCTGATCCAGCACGCCCGCCGCGATGCGCATCGACTCGGCGCTGTCGACGTCGGCGAAGTTCGGCACCAGGGCCCAGCCGAGCTTGTTCTTCCCACTGGGCTTCCAGCCGAGCAAGGTCGTCGCAAACGAGGCAGTCACGTTCTGCTCCCGGCTGGTATCGGGCCGGCTGGTATCCGCACCGCTGTCTCGCCACCACGGGCAGCGCCACCACGGGCGGCGCCCTCACCGTAGCGAGCGGCACCGGGCCAGGCCGTGAACTTCCCGCAACCGGGACGTACCGTGGACTCCGGAACGGCCAGGCGGCCCGTGCTGAAGGAAGCGTGCTGGAGGAAGCGTGCACCCAGACCCCGTAGAGCTCGACGTCCCGCGACCGGACGGCACCCTCCGGGTGCTGCGCTGGGGCCGTGGCCCCCGGCACGCGATGGCCCTGCACGGCATCACCGCCAACGCCGTGTCCTGGCTGCCGGTCGCCGACGCGCTGCCCACCGAGTGGTCGCTGTTCGCGGTGGACCTGCGTGGCCGCGGGCACAGCGCGGAGCTGCCCGGCCCGTACGGGTTCGACCGGCACATCACCGACGTCCTGGACGCCGTCGATTACCTGGGCCTGGAGCTGCCGGTGCTGACCGGGCACTCACTCGGCGCCTACCTCGCGCTGCTCATCTTCGACCGCGCGCCGGACCTCTTCGACGGGCTGCTGCTGGTCGACGGGGGGCTGCCGCTGCCGGTCCCCGGCGGCGTTGACCTGGACGCGCTGCTGGACGCCACCCTGGGGCCCGCGCTGGCCCGGCTGCGCGAGAGCTACCCGAGCGTGGACGCGTACTTCGACTTCTGGCGGGTGCACCCGGCCCTGAAAGACGCCTGGAACGGTTACTTCGAGGAGTACCTCCGCTACGACCTGACCGGCGTGGACGGGGTGCTGCGCTCCCGGGTGTCTGAGGAGGCGGCGCGGGCGGACGGCCGGGAACTGCTGGGCAGCAGCGCACGGCTCGGCGCCGCGCTCCGCGGCCTGACCCGCCCGGCCCGGCTGCTCACCGCGCCCGCGGGCATGTTCGGCCAGCCCCCGGGCCTGCTCCCGGCGGAGCTGTGCGAGACGTGGGCGGCCCAGGTGCCGAGGCTCACCATGGAGACCGTGCCCGGGGCCAACCACTACACGATCCTGCTGGATCCCGGCCACGCGGCGACCGTGGCCCGCCGCCTCACCGAATCCTGAGCCACCTCCGGCCCCGGCCCCGGACAATTCGCCGGTCATGATGCGGCTCTCTGCAGGTGTTCGGTGGACCGGGCGTCCCGCAGAGCCCGGCGGTCGAGGGGCAGCAGGACGCTGGTCCCGATCAGCCAGACCAGCCCCCCGAAACGCCCGATGGGCAGCAGGACGTCCACGGTGGCGGTGAGCAGAGTGAACGTGGACAGGACGGCGGCCACGGCGACGGCCAGCCCGAACCATGCCCACGGCCGGGGCGTCAGGCGCAGAATGAGCGCGGGCACGCAGACCCCGGCCAGCAGCAGCGCGAAGGGCACGACGAACCCGGCACCCCCGGTGGCGAAGCTCAGCTCGGCCAGGGCCCGGGCTAGCCCCGGCCCGGCTGCGGCCGTGACCTGCGAGCTGGTCCAGGTGATCAGGCCGGACAGCGAGAGTGAGGCGGCGGCCAGCAGGCCGCCGGTGAGCGCGATGACGGCACCGGGCGCTGTGACTCCGAGTGTCCGCAGCCGCCGGTAGGCGGTGGCAGTCCAGATGGCCAGCGGGACGGAGGCGCCGGAGATGAGGAATCCGGCGACCTGCAGGGCCGTGTGGTGAGCACGGTCGTAGACCAGCACCGATGCGGCCGGGGCCGACGGGTGCGGCACCGTAGCGGAAAGGACGACGGCGGCGATCGTCAGGGCACCGTACGCGAGGGCAGGCGCCAGGAGCGGCGGACCTCCCTGCGGGCGGCCGCGGCGGGTGGCGGGTTGCGGACTGGTCATGGTTCCTCCTGGGTTCCCCGGGTCAGACCGTATACGCATAATAATAGTTACAACTTGTATATGATTGTCAAACGGATATGATCCTGCCGTGGCCACGAAAAATGACGACCGCCCGGACGGGCGGGAGACGCAGGAGGGCGCGGTCCCCGCCGAGGCGCCTAGGAAGCGCATTCCTGCTCGCCCAGCTCGGGGCGCATGCCGCCGCCCAGTTCGCACAGCGCATCGGCGAGCTTGACCTCACCCCGCCCCAGGCAGGGCTGCTGCGCCTCGTCGCCTGGAATCCCGGCCAGAGCCAGCAGGCGATCGCCGGGCAGCTCGGAACTCCGGCCAGCCGGCTCGTACTTCTCGTGGATGGGCTCGAAGAACGTGGGCTGATCGAACGACGCCGGGACCCGGCCGACCGCCGGCACTATGCGCTCTACCTGACCGGGGACGGCACTCAGTTCATGAAGGAGCTCGGCCGCCTCGGCGCGGCGCATGAGGACGTCATGACCGATGGGCTCACGGCTGACGAGCGAGCCATCCTGAACGACTTGCTCAACCGGCTGGCCGCCCGGCAAGGTCTCACGACCGGCGTCCATCCCGGATATCGCCGCACCTGAACACACCCTCAGGTGACGAATGTGTTCGTCGTCATGATCGTTAGCACTGCGATGCCGCCGGCCCGGGCACGCTTGGTGACGAATAGGCTGGTGGGCGGCGCTGGCTCCAAGGACGCGGCCGGCTGATGAGCCTGGCCCGTGAGCTGGGCCGATGAGCCTGGCCTGTTGACCGGGCCGATGAGCCTGGCCCGTGCACCGGGCCGGCCGACCACCGGAAGGGTGTTGACGCTGGACGCCGCGATCGGGCACGACCGTGTCCTGCTGCTGGAGAACATTCACCCCGACGCCGCCACCCGGCTGAGTAAGGCCGGCTACCAGGTGGAGACGCGGGCCGGGGCGCTGGACGAGGACGAGCTGATCGCCGCGATCGGTGACGTTCAGGTGCTCGGCATCCGGTCCGGCACGCAGATCACCGAGCGGGTGCTGGACGCCGCGCCCAGCCTGCTCGCCATCGGCGCGTTCTGCATCGGCGTCAACCAGATCGACCTGGCCGCCGCGTCACAGCGCGGCATCGCGGTCTTCAACGCCCCGTTCTCCAACACCCGCAGCGTGGTCGAGCTGGTCCTGGCCGAGATCATCGCGCTGACCCGGCGGCTCACCGACAAGAACGCGCAGATGCACGCGGGGCTGTGGGACAAGTCCGCGGCGGGCAGCCACGAGGTGCGCGGCCGCCGCCTGGGCATCATCGGCTACGGCAACATCGGCGGCCAGCTCTCGGTGCTGGCCGAGAGCCTCGGCATGACGGTGTACTTCTACGACACCGCGGACAAGCTGGCCCTGGGCAACGCGCAGCGCTGCGGCACCATGGAAGAGCTGCTGGAGATCTCGGACGCGGTCACGCTGCACGTGGACGGCCGGCCGGGGAACAGCGGGCTGTTCGGCGAGACGGAGTTCGCGGCCATGAAGCCGGGCAGCCTGTTCCTGAACCTGTCCCGCGGCTTCGTGGTGGACCACGCGGCGCTGCGCCGCAACATCGAGTCCGGGCATCTGGCCGGCGCGGCCGTGGACGTGTTCCCGCAGGAGCCGCGCAGCCGCGGCGAGGAGTTCCACTCCGACCTGCGCGGCCTGGCCAACGTGATCCTCACCCCGCACGTGGGCGGCTCCACCGAGGAGGCCCAGCAGGACATCGGCGAGTTCGTGGCCGGGAAGCTGCACGACTACGTCAGCTGCGGCACGACCTCGCTGAGCGTGAACCTGCCGCGGGTCGCGCTGCCGCACACTCCCGGCACGCACCGCCTGGTCCATCTGCACCGCAACGTCCCCGGCGTGCTGGCCAGCATCAACCAGCTGCTCGCCCAGCACGGCGCCAACATCGAGGGCCAGCTGCTCGGCACCCGGGACGAGCTCGGCTACGTGCTCACCGACATCGGCACCGAATACCCCGGCGACATGCTGGCCAGCCTGCGCGACCTGGACGTCACGATCCGGCTGCGCACCACCCGGCCCAGCTGAACCCCGGGCTTAGTCCGCGGGGGCCGTGGCTGGCGCAGCCGCCTGGCGGTCAGCAGCCGGCGGGCCGGAGTCCTGCCCGCGGCCCAGGTGCCCCTCGAGCCGCCACAGCGTCTCCAGATGCTCGTTGGCCCACAGGACCAGCAGCGCGTTACGGGCCACCACGGGCTGGCCGCCGCCGATCGCTTCCCGGGTGCACTGCAGGAGCCGTTTGCGGGACGCCGCGTCGCGGCTCTCGGGCGGCGGGACCGCGGTGCCGTTGACCAGCGAGTCGCCGAGCGTCACGTACCAGGCCCGCAGGGCCAGGACTCTCTGGTCCAGGTGCCCCGCACAGGGTTTCCGCGCCCCGGATTCCGCGTCGTCCGCGGGACTGATCGGCAGCGCGGTGCCCGGCCCGTTCGGGGACTGCCCCAGCATCGGGAGGCTGCCGGCCACGCTGTTCAGTGTGGCCAGGGACTGGCCGGTCCGCAGCACCTTGGCCGCACCACCCACCATCCGGGTCACCCGTTCCGGGTCGATCCGCTGGGCGGACCGCTCGGCCAGGTACTGGGAGAAGGAGTCGTCGAGCCGGTGCACCGCGGTGGTCGCGGCCAGCTCGGCGCGGCCCGGGTTCGCGCCGCCGTCCAGCCCGCTCAGCTCCTCCACCATGGCGGCCACGTAGTCCGCGGTCCGCGAGTAGGCCGCGGCCAGGTTCTGCCGGAGCAGTGCGGACGCGCCCCGGGGCCAGAACACCAGCCCGACCCCCAGGCTGATCGCGAAGCCGACCGCGACGTCCTCGATCCGCAGGATCCCCACCTTCCAGCCGGTGGGCGCGATGATGTTGAACAGGACCAGGACGACCACGGTGAACGCGGCCTGGCCCGCCGCGAACGAGATCACCCGGGGCGCGTACGCCCCCAGCAGCACCGCGACCGGCAGGATCGCCCACAGCACGGTGTCGTCGCCCTTGAGCGGGATCAGGATCGCGGCCCCGATGACGATGCCCACCGCGGTCCCGGCCAGCGCGCTGATCACCGACCGGCCGGTGCCCAGCGCGTTGGAGCGCAGCACCGACAGCGTGCCCAGCACGACCCAGAAGGAGTGCTGGAGACCGGTTCTCTGCGCGATGAACACCGCGATGGCCAGCCCCACCGCGCCGCGGACACTGTTGCGGAACCAGATCGACCGGTAGTCGGCGTGGGCCTCGGTGAAGCCCTCCGCGCCGGCCAGCAGCGTGCGCAGCCACCTGGGCCAGCGGCCCCAGGCGGGGACGGCGCCGGTCAGCGGGTCGGGGCCGGGGTCGGGGTCGAGGACAGCGGAGGGCGTGGCGGCCGCCAGTTCGGCGGGGCCAGGGACCCCGACGATGGACGGCCCGTCGGGTGTGGGGCTGGCCGCCCGTGCGTACCCGGCGATCTGGCGCGCGGTGTAGGAGATCGTGTACACCCGGAACCCGCGATCCACCTGGGCCTGCAGCGCCTCCTGATCCGGCATGCGCGGCTGTTCCGCGACCCGCCGGGCCAGCAGCTGGGCGGCGTGCTCCCGGGCGTGCTCCAGCCGCTGCACCGGCTGCTTGCCGGTCTGGTCGCGGTCCGACAGCTCGGGCCGGCCATCCAGCTCCCCGGCGCTGGCCCGCAGGACCACCGCGACCGCGCGGATCGCGGCTGAGTTCTCGGCCACGCAGAGGTCGCCGGCTGGGGCGCTCGCCATCATCTCGAGCGACTGGAACAGCCAGGTCAGCTCGTCGATGAGCCCGCTCAGGGCGGCCATGGGACGGGTCGGCCCGGTCGGCCGGTGCGGAGTGGTGGTCAGCCGGCCCCGGAGGCCGTTCATCGAATCCCGCGCCGCGTCCAGCCGGGCGGCCTCGACGGCCCGGTCGTCGCAGAGAGAGTCGGCCAGGCCGGCCAGGGTGCGGCAGCCCCCGGCGGCGTCCGCCCGCAGCGTGGCCCGTTCCCGGGGCGGCCAGATCAGCATGACGGCCAGCAGGCCCACGCCCGCGGCCAGGCCCCAGCCGGCCAGCCGCGGCCCGATCGCCGAGACCGGCGCGGGCACCGAGACGGACAGCACGAAGACCAGCACCGCCGCGGTGCCGCCGGCGGCGAAATACCCGTTGATCACCCCGGAGAACAAGATCACGAACCCGACCACGGCCATGGCTCCAGCGGCCAGCCACGCGTTGCCGGAGCAGGCGGTGCCCAGCGCGACCAGGGCCACACCGCTGATCCCCAGGGACAGGTAGGCGGTGAACCGGCTCCGCGGCGGCCCGCTGAACGAGGCGAGCACCAGCATCGCGAACGATCCGAAGGCGGCGAACAGCGCGGTCTGCGGCTGGCCGATCACCTGGTCGGCGAAGGCGAACACCGCCGGCATCACGATGGCCGCCCGCGCCGCGCTCTTCAGCGAGACCAGGCCGGGATCGTTGATGAGGGGGCGGGGTATCTTCATCCGCTGCAGTCATCCTCCAGGGCGGTCCGGGGCCTGGTTCGCACGATCGTATACCGGGAGGCCCGTCCGCGGCCGGAGGCCGGAAGCCGTCCGCGGCGCGGCCCGGCCTGACGCCCTGTTTTGGCCCGGCCCTGGGTCTTATTCACCGGGGCAAGCCCCGTTATGCTGCGATTCAGGCGGCGTAACGACACATTCCTGGGGTAACCGGTGGCAGGCGAATGGCTGGAAAGATCGGCTTCAGCCCGGGCTAAGGCCGTCCAGGTAGATGTCCGGCGCGCCCATTCGGCCCGGGTGTACGACTATTGGCTGGGCGGAAAAGATAACTTCGCCTCCGACCGGGACGCCGCGGAGGAAGCGATCGGGGCTAATCCCGGGATCGTCGGGGACGCCCGGGCCAACCGGGCGTTCCTGGCCCGCGCGGTCAGCGTCCTGGCCCGGGAGCACGGGGTGGCGCAGTTCCTGGACATCGGCACCGGGCTGCCATCCGACCGCAACACCCACGACATCGCGCAGTCGGTCGACCCGGCCGCCCGCGTGGTGTACGTGGACAACGACCCGATCGTGCTGGCGCACGCCCGCGCCATGCTGATCAGCGGCCCGGCCGGCCAGTGCGACTACGTCGACGCCGACCTGCGGGATCCGGCGATCATCCTCAAGGCCGCCGAGCGCACCCTCGACCTGAACCGCCCGGTCGCCCTGCTGCTGCTGCTCGTGCTGCACCTCATCCCGGACGAGGACGGCCCGCACGAGGTGGTCAGCTCGCTGCTGGGGGGATTGGCGGAAGGCAGCTACCTGGTCGTGTCCCATCCGGCCAGCGACGTACGGCCTGATTCGGTAGCCGAGATGACCCGGCGGATGAACCAGCGCCTCCGGGGGCCGAAGGCCACACTGCGCGATCGTGACCAGGCGAGCCGCTTCTTCGACGGGCTCGAGCTGCTGGCGCCCGGCGTGGTCCAGCCGCCGCAGTGGCGGCCCGACCCCGGTGAGCCGGCCCCGCCGGACGTGCCACTCTGGTGCGGTGCCGGACGCAAACCCTGAGCCTGCCCCGCGTCCGGGTGAACCGGGCCCCGGCAAACAGAGTCGGGATGAACTGGACCGAGGCAAACCCGGCCCGGGCGAACTCCGCCGGGCCGTGTGCGAGCAGGCTGGCCTCGACGTGGTGTCACTCGTCCCGGCGGGCGGTGAGTCCGGCGCCGCGTTCTGGGTGCGCGAACGCGACGGCACCAGCTGGCTGCTGAAGGTCACTCCGGCGCCGGAAAGCGAACTGCGGGCGCTGGACGCCATGACCGGCCGGCTCCGCGCTCGCGGCTACCCGGCGCCCCGGCTGCGGGCCATCGGCCAGCTGGGTGGGCTAGGGCCGGATAGCGCCGGGTCAGGTGGCCCAGCGTCTGGCCGCAGGGCGTTCTGGATCCAGGAACGAATGCCCGGTCGTGACCTCAGCCTGGCCGGCGGGGACCCCGACTGCGAAGCGGTGTCCCGCCTGCTGCCCGGGCTGTTCCGGCTCAACGACGCCCCAGGCGGGCCTGGGCGGCGGCGGGGCAGCCTGGCGGCAGCTGATCACCACCACCCTTCTGGCCGGCGGTGACGGCTATTGCCTGCATTCCACGATGGCGGCCAGACCGGATACCCGGGAGTTGCTGGCCGGCGTGTGCAGGATCGGCGCGAGTTGCGGCTCCGCGATCCCACCCGGAGTTGACTTCACACATTTCGATTTTCATTTTCTGAATCTGCTCAGTGATGGGACCACGATTACCGGCGTCGTCGACATCAATCCGCCGCCGCTGGCCGGTGATCGCGCTTTTGACCTCGCCACCCTGGTCTTTTACGTCTATGACCATGACGAGCTGCGGCGGCGCATCCTGGACCGGCTGTTGGGCCTGGCTGGCCGCCAGGCCACCCGGGCGTACCTGGCGCACATGGTGCTCCGGCAGGTGGAGTGGTCGGTCCGGCACTATCCCGCGGCCCCGGCCACCCCGCGCCATCTCCACCTCGCCCGGCTCATCCTCGGCGACATCGGCGAGCCGGACCCAGCGGCTACGTCCTCAGGTAGGACGCGCCGTTGAGGTCGAGAATCGCCCCGCTCGCCCACTCCGCCTGCGGGGACGCCAGGTAGAGCACGGCGGCCGCGACCTCCGCCGCGTTGGCCACCCGGCCGAACGGGCTCTGCCCGCGGATCTCGTCGCCGTCCGGCCCGGCCAGGACGCTGGCCGCCATGTCCGTGTCCACGAACCCGGGCGCCACGGTGGCGACCGCGATGCCGTGCGAGCCCAGCGCGCGGGCCAGCGACTGGCCGAGCGCGTTCAGCCCGGCCTTGCTGGCCCCGTAGGCAGGGTGCTCGGGCTCACCGCGGAAGGCGCCCCGGGAGGAGACGTTGATGATCCGCCCCCCGCCGCCGGCGATCATGTGCCGGACCGCGCACCAGATCGCGTTCGCGGCGCCGGTGAGGTTCACCGTCAGGGTGTGCTGCCAGGCCGCCTGCCACTCCTCGTAGGTCCCCTCGGTGACCGGTTGCGCGGCGTAGACGCCTGCGTTGTTCACCAGCACGTCGAGACCGCCCAGGGCCGCCGCGGCCTGATCCACCAGGCCGCGCACCGCGTCCGGGTCGGCCAGGTCGGCCTGGATCATCAGGTGGCCGCCGCCGGGCAGAGCGGCCAGCACGTCAGCGGCCAGCCCGGCCGAGCTGGCGTAGTGCACGGCGACCCGGTCGCCCTGGCCCGCGAACGCCTGCGCCACGGCCGCCCCGATGCCCCGGCTGGCCCCGGTCACCAGGACCGCCCGCCCATTCACCTGACTGACCTCATCCCTGCCTGCCTGTCTGTCTGGCCGCTGGTCAGGCACAATAGCGGCATGACCCCCACCCCGGCGGACTCGTGCGTGTTCTGCGGCATCATCGCCGGGCAGTTGCCGGTCAGCCAGGTCTACGAAGACGATCAGACGGTCGCGTTCATGGATGTCCGGCCGC
This sequence comes from uncultured Actinomycetes bacterium, assembly GCA_963844695.1. Classification (GTDB taxonomy): domain Bacteria; phylum Actinomycetota; class Actinomycetes; order Streptosporangiales; family Streptosporangiaceae; genus RYN-230. The sequence continues at coordinate 1,791 of CAWJPL010000018.1, read as the reverse complement.
TGACCTCCGGGCACCTGCTCGTCGTTCCCCGGGTGCACGCGGCCAGCCTGGAGGTCCTCGACGAGGACACCGGGACCCTCGTGTTCGCGGTGGCTCACCGGCTGGCCCGGGCGTTGCGGAACAGCGCGGTGCCCTGCGAGGGCGTCAACCTCTTCCTGGCCGACGGTGTCGCCGCCGGCCAGGAGGTCTTCCACGTCCACCTGCACGTGATCCCCCGCACCCCCGGTGATGGTTTCCGGCTCAAGGCCAAGCCTCGCACCCCCGGGCGCGACGAACTCGACACCACGGCGGACCGGGTCCGGGCGGGAATGAGCAGCCTGCCCGGCTGAGACCATCCGGAACCCCGGATACCCCCGCCGCGCGGCGGGCCCCGCTCCAAGAACGAACGTCAATCCCGCTGCGAATCAGGGCAGTCCGCATGCGGGCCGGGACCCCGCCTTTCGTTAGTGGGTATATAAGTACCGTCAGCGGGAGCAATGCCGCCGCTGGTGCACGGGATAGGGTTGTTTCGCGGGGCTGGCCGGGGGAAGTGCTGGGCCCGCGACGAGCGCCCGGCTCGGTGGGCCCCGGCCTCGCCGGGGACAGCTTGGGCCCGGCCACAGGGAGGATGAGACCACGGCTGTATACGGCGAGCACAACTTCGTGGTCGCGGCCAGCCGGCTGCCGGTGGACCGGGCCGAGGGACCGGACGGCGAAACCGAGTGGCGGCCCAGCCCCGGCGGCCTGGTCACGGCGCTCGAACCGGTGATGCGCTCGACCGGCGGAGCCTGGGTGGGCTGGCCAGGCGCGGCGGGCGAAGCGCCGGAGCCGTTCGACACGAACGGGATGCACCTGGTCAGCGTGGGCCTGTCGGAAGAAGAGGTCGCCGACTACTACGAAGGCTTCTGCAACGCCACGCTGTGGCCCCTGTATCACGACGTCATCGCCCAGCCTGAGTTCCGCCGTCCCTGGTGGGACGCGTACGTCCGGGTGAACCGGCGTTATGCGGAGGTCGTCGTGGCCCAGGCCGCCCGCGGCGCGACCGTGTGGGTGCACGACTACCAGCTCCAGCTCGTGCCGGGGATGGTACGCGAACTGCGGGCCGACGTGCGCATCGGCCACTTCACCCACATCCCCTTTCCCGGCTACGAGATCTTCGCCCAGCTGCCCTGGCGGCGGCAGATCGTCCGCGGGCTGCTCGGCGCGGACCTGCTGGGATTCCAGCGGCACAGTGACGCCACCAACTTCTTGCGCGCCTGCCGCCGGTCCGCAGGACTGGCCACCCGCGGTTCGCTGGTCCGGGTCCCCGATGCCGGCTTCGACGACACGCACGCCGACCACGCCACACGTGGCGCGCGGCGCCAGCGCGTGGCCCAGGACAACTTCCTGAGCGGGCGTGACGTCCGGGCCGCAGCGTTCCCCATCTCGATCGACGCGCGCGGCTTTGAGAAGATCGCCCGGGAGCCGGACGTGCGGGCCCGGGCCCAGGAAATCCGCGAGGCCCTCGGCAAACCGGACATCGTGCTGCTCGGCGTCGACCGGCTGGACTATACCAAGGGCATCCTGCACCGGCTGAACGCCTACGGTGAGCTCCTCGACGAGGGCCGGCTGGACCGCCCGGTGCGGTGCTGGTCCAGGTGGCCAGCCCGAGCCGGGAGCGCGTGGAGGAGTACCGCCGGCTGCGGGACGACGTCGAGGTCACGGTCGGCCGGATCAACGGGGAGCACGGCGAGGTGGGCGTCGCGCCCATCAACTACCTGCACCAGTCCTACCCCCGGGAAGAGATGGCCGCGCTGTACCTGGCGGCTGACG
>CAWJPL010000017.1:0-197557 GCA_963844695.1 uncultured Actinomycetes bacterium | reverse complement strand
GCCCCAGGCAAGGTACGCCGTCACAGCGCTGCCCAGGACCGCCGGCATGACCCATACGGCCCGACGGCCTCTCCGGAACCTGGGCCGCCGCGTCGTTATCACGGCGACTCCCACCCGCCCCCGTAACAACAGCCATAACTCATGGTGCACCGGACGAAACAGTTAAGCTGGCCTATGCCTACAAGAGTGACACAGAGCGGCGTGATCGCCTAGGTCCAGTCTCATACAGGCCGGCAGGCCTGGTGAATGGAGGCTGACGGTGGACACAACGTGGCGTCGGCGGAGGCAGGGAAATTAACACAGCTGAATCCGCTGAATGCGGCCCGAGCAAGCAAGCCTACCCTTCCTCCGTGCGGGATAAACTCCACGGGGAGAAATCTCTCGCGCACTGACGAAAGTGCAGAACGCCGCGCTGCCAAAGGTTGGATAAACTCAGTATCGACCCTTTGCCTCTGACTGGGCACTGGGTGGGTTTAAAGCGCTTGAGCATCGTAGAACCTCTCGCCCACCGGGGCGCGACAGATTGATGGAGGCCATGACACCCACTGATGCGGTTCCGACCGCGTTGCCAGACCTTCGCGTAGTCCTTCTCGAAGAGATGCCCGACTTGCCGACGGCCGCTCTCCACCACGTACTGCGGCGTGTGCTTCGTCCCGCTCCCCCACCCCCGACGCCTGGCCCGGCCTTCAGCTCGTCTATCTAGGTAAGAGCGTGCCTGAGTGGGTCGCCGTTCCGCCGAGCCAGATCGTGCTGAAGATGCAGCCGCTGTGAGCTCGTCCGTAGCCAGCCGCCTCGCCTCCTGGTCCGCGACAGCCGGCCCGCCGACTGGCTGCTGACGATCTTCAAACAGTGGCTCGCTGAGGGCCCGGCCCGGATGGCCGCGCGCAGGTGGAGGTGGTGACCATCGCCGTATCGCCGGGCTTCCTCTTCTTTATAGCCGGTGGCCTGCACAGTTGCGCAGGTCACGTTGGGGATCGGCGACCCGTGGCCGTCCTCGGGCAAATTTGGCCAGACACGTAACTCGTTTTACTCGCGGTCCTGTCGTGCTTGCCCTACCCTTAGCCGGTGGCGCCTGAGCCATGGGCGTTCACCGGCCCCTGCCTGGAGAACGGCCAAGGCTACGCATCGCCATGCCCGTGCCACAGGCGAGGCTAATTACTCTAAGTGATAGCCTGAGGCCTGACTGGTTACAGCCTGCACATAAAATCGGACGAACATCAGCAAACCAGACGTATTTTGCTGAGCTTACAGAGCCCAGTGGGCCTAGATGGGTTGGCGGCTATGCCAAGAACTAAGGGTATAGAAATTGATGTTCCGTCCAAATTGGTAGATCTTCGACCGGTGCCGTTGAAAGAGATGCCAGCCCTGACGTCGGTGACCCTGGGCCGGGCGGTACAGCGGGCTCTTCCCGCGTCAGCCGCGGCAGAGCGCGGCGGAGCACTTTTTAACTCGTCCGTATGACATGGAAGGCCTGAGGTAGACAGGCCAGTGGTGTCACTGAGCCAGATCGTTCTTAAGGTGCACAGCCGGTGCGATCTGGCGTGTGATCACTGCTACGTATACGAGGCCGCTGATCAGAGCTGGCGGGACCGGCCTGGTGGCATCCCTGATGATGTGATCAGGCAGGCAGCCCAGCGCATTGCCGAACATGCTGCTTCTCACGCGCTCCCTGCCGTTCAGGTGATTCTGCATGGCGGGGAACCGCTGTTGGCTGGGGTTACGCGGCTGCGCCGGGTGATCACCGCTCTTCAGTCGGCCCTGGGCGGCGTCTGTGATCTCGACCTCAGGATCCATACCAATGGTGTCCAGCTCGACGAGCCCTTGTGCGAGCTCTTCGCCGAGCATGGCGTCCGGGTGGGTGTCTCCCTCGACGGTGACCGGACTGCTAATGACCGTCATCGGCGGTACGCAAATGGACGCAGCAGTTACGACAAGGTGACCCGGGCTATCGGCCTGCTGCGCAGCGATCGTTTTCGCCATCTGTACGCGGGACTGCTATGTACGATCGACATCGCTAACGATCCCCTTGTGGTCTACGAGTCCTTAAAGGACCTGCAGCCGCCGCGGATCGATTTCCTGCTGCCTCATGCCACGTGGGACCACCCTCCGCTCCGTAACCGCGGCGCCGACACCGAGTACGCAGACTGGCTGGCCGTTATCTTCGACCGCTGGGTCGCGGAAGGACAGCCACTTCGAATACGGACCTTTGACTCGGTCCTTTCTACTCTGCGCGGCGGTGGAAGTCTTACTGAGTCCCTCGGGCTCGACCCGGTAGATCTTGTCGTCATTGAGGCTGACGGCGGCTATGAGCAGGTCGATTCGCTGAAGGTAGCCTTTGACGGCGCCCCGGCGACCGGAATGAACGTCTTTGACCATTCCCTGGACCTCGTGGGCCAGCATCCCGGCATCGTCGCTCGTCAGAAGGGAATCGCCGGCCTGTGCCGGGCGTGCCGGGAGTGCCCGGTGGTCGATAGCTGCGGCGGGGGTCTGTACACCCACCGCTACAGCACTGAAACCGGCTTCGACAACCCCTCGGTCTACTGCGCGGACCTCCTCGCCCTGATCTCCCACGTGAGCAGCCATCTGCCCGAGGAGCCCGCAGGCTCAGCCGGAATTACGGTCCACGCGATGAATGAGACGGACTTCCGCGCGCTGGCTTCCGGAGCAGGAGACGCCGCGGCCATCGGCCGGCTCATCGAAGGCCAGCGCAGCCTCCTGCGCGGTCTGCTGGGCGCAGTCCACCAAGCGGCGACCAACACCACGACGGTCCCTGCAGCGGATCAGGCGCGACTGCGCGAAGCCTGGGATCTGCTAGCTGCCATCGAGCGCGAGCAGCCGGCCGCCCTGGACGACGTCCTCGGCCATCCATATCTGCGGGTCTGGGCCGTCCGATGCCTGGAAGAGCTGAACCTGGCCGCGGAGGCGAACGGCGACGGCCAGGACCGCAACGCAGAGGGACGGGTGGCCTGGGACCTTTCCGCTGGGCTGGGCCACCTGGGAGCGGTCGCGGCCGCCGCTGCGACTCGTGCCGGGATGGAGGCGGTGGTCTCGGTCCCGCTCGTACGGGGGTCCGTCCATCTCCCCACGCTCGGCCGGCTGACCCTAGGCCCGGGTGAGGGAGAGGGGCCTGCTGCTGGGGAACCCGGAATGGCGCGCATCAGCGTGAGCACCAATGCCGTCATCGTCACGGTTGGCGAGTCCTGCTGGACCCTGGACCGGGCCGCCTTGTTCGACAGCACTTCCTGCGCGGCTGCGGTTCCGGGGAACCGCAGGTCAGGTACGTGGCAGCCGGTGCGCAGGCTGAGCGCGGGCGGACGCCGTGTAGCTCTCGACGATACCGACCCATACCGAGATTGCGGGCCATGGCCGGCCGCACCGCGGCTGACCGACGCTGAGGCCGGCCAGTGGGAACGCGACTTCCGGGCGGCATGGCGGGAAATCGAGCGGGACCACGAGGGATACCTCCCAGCCCTGGCCGCCGGGCTCACCACGCTGACCCCATTGACTGCAGTCCCGGACGGGCACGGGGCCAGTTCGGTCGCCAGGCATGCGTTCGGAGCCGTCGCGGCGTCGGCACCGGCCGCCCCGGAACGCCTGGCTCTGTGTCTCATTCAGGAGTTCCAGCGCGCGAAGCTGGGTGCGGTGCTCGATCTGTACGATCTCTGCGATCCAGCCGACAACCGCATTTTTCCCACGCCGTGGGGCGAGGGCAAGTGCCGGATCGAAGCACTCCTGCAGGCTGCCTATGCCCACCTGGCGGTCACGGACTTCTGGCGCGTGAGAGCGCAGGACGCGGTCGGTGCTGCGGCCGGAACAGCCGAATGCCGATTCCGGGAGGGCCAGGCCAAAACCGGCGAGGCGATCGGGACCCTGCTCGGTTCAAGCGCGCTCACTTCACTCGGGGCACGGTTCGTCCAGGAGATGGGCCGTACCGTGTCGGCCTTCACCCGCCCAGCGTGACGCTGACCGGCCTCCTGGACGGGTGAGCCGATCGGAGCTGTCCCCGCTGACCGGACGGACGGCTCCCGGGCCGCGTAGGTACCCTCTGGTAACCAGTGGAAATCTCTTATATCATCATTTCGCCTGGGCGCTTTTGGAGTGGCGAAAGATTTCTAGCCTCACCGCCGGGACTGGTGATGCTGGCGTGATAGGGGGATAAAGCGCCGATGCCTTCGGGGCGAGACGATAGGCCGTACTTCTTCCTGAGCTATGCGCGGACACCCAAACGGGATCCAACCGATCGCGACGATCCAGACCGCTGGGTTTACAAGCTCTACAAGGACCTGTGCGCCGAAATATTACAGATGACCGATGCCCGGCCGGAAGAAGCCGGTTTCATGGACCGGGAAAATCAGATCGGCACTCAATGGTCGCCGGAACTCGCGGCAGTGCTGGACAAGAGCCGCGTATTCGTTCCGCTTTACTCGCGACGATATTTCGAGAGTGACAATTGCGGTCGTGAGTGGTTTGCGTTCGCCCGCCGTGAGATCACCCATAAAGCCCGAGGGCGCAAGGTAGTCGATGCTATCGTGCCGGCCCTGTGGACCAGGCTTCCCCGGGAAAAGCTGCCCTATGTCGCGCAGTCTGTGCAATTTGATCACAAGCTGCTTGGTGAGCGCTACTGCACAGAGGGCTTCTACGGGATCATGAAACTGCAGAACTACCGGGCTGACTACCATCGCGCGGTGCACAGGCTCGCCGAGCGGATCATCGCCATCGGTGAAGAGAGCGTTCCGTTTACTGACGAGACGGTGGTTCAGCAGGCCGCGAGGGCGGACTTTGATTCGCTGCCCAGTGCGTTCGGGCCGGCCAGCGCGCGGCGCACGGCGGATGGCCAGCTCCAGATCGCGGTGCTGGCCCACGACACCTCCACCCTCCCGGCCGGTCGGTCACCGGACTACTACGGGGCCACGCCACATACCTGGAGCCCGTACCGGCCTGAATATCCGCAGCCGCTGGCCGACTATGCCCAAGAACTTGCGAAGAAGTGCCTGGACTTTAGACCGCTGGTGGGGGCCTTTGAGGACTCTGCGACCAGATGGACGAACACTGACCATCCTGTGCCACCCAGCCTGTGCCTGGTGGACCCCTGGGTGAGCCTGTCGGCCGATCACCAGGAACAACTCAATCGATTGAACCAGGTGGAAGAGCCCTGGGTCAGTGTGCTGGTCCCTTGGAACAGCCAAGACACGGGGGCATATGAGGCCCGCCAGGACCTCCGCGCGGGTCTGCAGCATCATCTGGGACGGAAGTTGGCCAGCGTGCCACGCCGCTGCCAGATGGCCGCGAATGGAATTCCCACCCTCCAGGATTTTGGTCAGCTCCTGCCCGAGATGACGATGATCATGCTGAAGAGATTTCGTAAAGAAGCGACCGCCCATCCACCCGCAGGTCCCGTCATCGAGCGCCCGCGGCTGAGGATAGCCGATCCGAATGATCCCGGAGATGCCCGATGAGTGAGACGAGCCAGGGCCAGATCATCACGTTCTACTCCTACAAGGGCGGCACCGGCCGGACGATGGCGTTGGCCAATGTGGCCTGGATACTGGCCAGCAATGGGAAGCGTGTTCTGTCCATCGACTGGGACCTGGAGTCGCCGGGCCTGCACAAATTCTTTCATCCGTTCCTGGACGAATCGACAGTCAGCGCCACCCCCGGCGTGATTGAAATTATCAACGATTACGCGTCGGCGGCGGTCGATCCTGGGCCGCGCAGCGATGACTGGCATCTCGAACTCGCCCAGGTAGAACGGCACGCAGTCTCACTTGACTGGGTGTTCCCGGATGGCGGCAAACTGGATTTCCTGTCGGCCGGGCGCCAGAACCGTGACTATTCTGCTGCGGTCTGCTCACTCGACTGGGACAACTTCTACGACCGGCTCGGCGGGGGCCGCTTCTTCCGGGCCATGCGTGACGACATGAAGCAGAAATACGACTATGTGCTGATCGACAGCCGGACTGGGCTGAGTGACGTCGCTGACATCTGCACGATCGAGCTCCCCGATGTCCTGACGATCTGCTTTACGCTCAGCGATCAGAGCATCGAGGGTGCCGCCAATGTGGCCCGTCAGATCAGTGGGCGGTACCGGGACCGCAACATCCGGGTGCTTCCGGTGCCTATGCGCATCGAAGACGGGGAGAAGGAGAAGCTCGATGTCGGCCGGGCGCAGGCCCGGACGAAGTTCGAGGGGTTCCCCGCCGGGATGACCCCCGAGAGTTCGGCCCTGTACTGGGCCTCGGTGGAGGTCCCGTACAAGCCCTTCTACGCCTTCGAGGAAACCCTGGCCACGTTCGGGGACGACCCTGGCTCGCCGGCCTCCCTGCTCTCCTCCTTTGAGCGGATCACCGACGCGGTCACCGCCGGGCACGTGAGCGCCATGCGGCCGATTGCCGAGGATCTCCGGCTCCAGTACAAGGACGCCTTCACCCGGCGACAGCCCGCATCCTCCACACAGGTCTACCTGAGCTACGTGCCCGAGGACCGGATGTGGGCGGACTGGATCGAGGCTGTGCTCACTCGGGCCGGCTTCCGCGTCCTGCCGCGCAGCACCGTGCTGACGGCTGGCGGCGGTGATGGGGGCGTCCGCGGCAGCATCCAGGCCGAGCGTGAGCTCCAGATAGCCCCCCGCGCCATAGCGGTGCTTTCCTCCGCGTACCTGCATTCGCCCGACGCCAAGTCCATCTGGAAGACACTTTCGTCGGCTGATGCGGCGGACACGCACCGTCAGCTCATCCCCGTCCGGATCAGCGAGGTGCGGATCACCGAGCCGTTCAACGAGCATCCGGTCGTGGACCTGGCCCGGATGGACGCGGCCCAGGCGACCGCGAAGCTGCTGTGGGCCCTGGACCGGCCAGCCCAGCCCATAGGGCGAACCGCAGGCCAGGCAGAGGAGCCCAGATTCCCCGGCACGATCCCGCCGATCTGGAACGTTCCCGCCCGAAACGCCGACTTCACCGGCCGCGGGGCGACGCTGGAGTTGCTGCGCGACAAGCTGGCCGGGGGCGGCCGGGCGGTTGTGGTCGCGCAGGCCCTGTACGGGCTGGGAGGCGTCGGCAAGACACAGCTCGCGCTGGAGTACGCACACCGCTTCATGGCCGACTACGACCTGGTCTGGTGGGTCCCGTCGGAACGGGCTGAGGAAACCAGCGGCGCGCTCGCGGACCTGGCCCCCAAGATGGGCCTCAAGGTCGGTGACAATGTGGCCGAGGCAGCCGAGGCGGCTCTGGAGGAGCTGCGCCGGGACACCACCCCGCACTGGCTGCTTATCTTTGACAACGCCGACGACCCCAAGCAACTCGAACCGTACCTGCCCACCGGGTCAGGCCATGTCCTCATCACCTCGCGGAACCAGGCCTGGACGCACTCAGCTGAGCCGCTCGAGGTGGACGTTTTCACCCGAGACGAAAGCGTCGGGCACCTTTTGCGGCATGTGCCCGAGCTGGACCTGGCCGACGCCGAGGAAGTCGCCGACGCCCTTGGCCACCTGCCGCTCGCGGTCGAGCAGGCTAGTGCGTGGCTTGAACAGACGGGGATGCCGGCCCACGCATACGTCGAGCAACTGGCTACCCAGTTGACCCGGATCCTGGCCCTGAATCAGCCGCCGGACTACCCGATGCCGGTGGTCGCGACATGGAACCTGTCCTTCGACCGGCTGAAGGAGCGATCTCCTGCCGGGGTCCGGCTGCTGCAGCTCTGCGCGTTCTTCTCACCTGGGCCTATCTCCATGGACCTGCTCTACAGCGACGAGATGAACGAGTCCCTGCTGCCCTTCGACGAGACGCTGAGCGAGAAGCTGATGCTGGGCCGGGTGATCCGGGATATCAGCCGGTTCGCTCTGGTGAAGGTGGATCAGGGCACGAACTCACTGCAGATCCACCGGCTCGTGCAGGCGGTGATCCGCTCGCAGATGACCCAAGAAGAACGGATCGAGGCCCGGCACGAGGTGCACAAGATCCTCAGCGGCGCTCGCCCCCGCCAAGGCGAGACCGATGACCCAGCCAACTGGTCGACCTATGACATCATCTGGCCCCACCTGGGACCGTCACAGGCGGACGAGTGTGACGACCCCCGCACTCGCCAGTTGCTCATCGACTGGGTGCGATATCAGTGGAAGCACGGTGAGTTCGACTCTGGGCTGGTCCTGGCCAGGCGGTTGGAAAGTCTCTGGCGCCACCAGCTCGGGTCCGATCACCTGCAGACGCTGCACCTGCAGTTCCAGATCGCCAACATCCTGCGATCCCAGGGACGTTTCGCCGAGGCCCGGGAACTGGACACGTACGTCCTGGAACGGCAGCGTGCGGTGCTCGGCGCCGACCACCCGCACTCGCTGATGACCGCGAACGGCCTCGGCGCCGACTTGCGCGCACTCGGTGACTTCCAGCAGGCGCTCACCTCAGACCGGGAAACCTACGAACGGTTCAAGGAGCAGTTCGGCGAGGACTACCCGCGGACCCTGATGGCCGCCCACAATCTGGCGAGCTCCCTGCGCCTCGTGGGTGACTGCTTCACGGCGCGCACTCTCGACGAGGAGACGCTGGACCGGCGGCGCCAGGTACTCGGACCCGTGCACCCCTACACCCTCTATTCAGCGTCCGATCTGGCTCACGACCTGCGGGCTGTCGGCGAATTCCGGGAATCCGCAGACCTGTTGCGGGACACCTGGCAGAAATACCGGGATGTGCTCGGCGACGACATGCTGGAAACCTTGCGCACGGCGACCAGCCTGGCCGTCTCCCTGCGCAAGGCGGGGGAGCAGACCGAAGCCATGGCCCTGGCCCAAGACACCTACGACCGGTACCGGCGCCGGTACGGGAGCGGCGCGCCCGACGCACAATCATGCGCGCTCAACCTGGCCTGCGATTACGCAGCTGCGAACGACATGCCGCGGGCAGTTCAGCTGGTTACCGAGGTGAAGGCGGCGCACCAGGCCAGCCTCGGTGACGATCACCCGAACACCTTGGTTGCGGCCAATAACCTGGCCTGCTACCTGCGATGCACGGGCCGCGTCCCCGAAGCTCTGGGGCTCGCAGACGACACGCTGGGGAGGATGCAGCGAACGCTCGGCGAGCACCACCCGCTGACCTTGTCCTGTTCGGTCAACGTGGCCAACTGCCGCGGCGATTCGGGCGACCCCGAGGCCGCTGAGGCGCTCGAACGGCAGAGCGTATCGATGCTTCGGGAAACTCTGGGCGACAGTCACCCGGACACGCTGGTCTGCCAGGCCAACCTGGCCATTTCGCTTCGTGAGGCGGGAAAGGCCCAGGAAGCTGAGGAAACCAGGGCCCGGATCCTGGCCAGCCTCGCTCGTGTCCTGGGGGCCGGTCACCCGGATTCCTCGCAGCTGCAAAGGTGGCAGCGCATCAACCGTGACTTGGAACCCCAGGAGATCTGACCCTACCCAGCACCAGCTGGTCCCGCCTGCCCCACTAACCCGTTGTCGTCGGGCCGCCGGTGATTGAGAGCGCGATCATCGGGGCGGCGGCCCGCGGACAGCCACCGCAGGATGTCCGGCAGCACGTCCAGCGCCCCGAAGTGGGCCGCCCCCGCCTGTACCACCACCGCAGCGTTGGGGATTCGGTCAGCAAGCCACCGGGCGTGGCTGGCCGGGGAGAAGACGTCGCTGTCCCCATGCCAGAGCAGGACGGGAACGGTCACCGAAGCTGGATCGAAGCCCCACGGCAAGCAGAACGCGAGCGCGTCATCGATCCAGCCGTAGTCAGAGGTCCGCAAAGCCTCGGCGTAAGTCTCGGTCAGCATGGACCTGATGGCGGGGTCCGCCACGACCCGACGGTCGGGATCGGGGAGCTCCGCCTGGAGCCTGGTGATCAGGCTGGCCGGGTTGGCCCGGACTTCCCCTGCCACCGCCTTGGTGTGCGCCACGATGTCTTCGTAGCCGTTGGCCGCCGCGGCGTGCTCGATGACGTTGGACTGGGTCATACCGTCGAACCAGTCGAGCCCATCAGCGCCGTGGGGGGCCAGTCCGACCAGGACGGCAGCCTTGGTTACGCGCTCGGGCAGCAGAGCCGCGCACGCCAGGGCATGAGGCCCGCCCCCCGATCGCCCGACCACCGAGAAGCGGTCCAGGCCGCAGGCATCCGCGATGGCCAGCACGTCAGCGGCCGCGTCCGCGACTCGCCGCCCGGCCAGCCGGTCGGATCCCCCGTAACCCGGCCGGTCAAAGGAGATCAGCTGGACGCCTAGCCGGTGCAGGACAGCCGATCGGGGGTGCGGGCCTAAACGGCTTCCGGGCGTCCCGTGCAGGATGAAAACGGGTCTGCCGTCGGGATCACCACTTGACTGGATGGAAAGTCGTCTACCGTCGGCCGTTCGCACCGTGTACTTCAAGATTGTCCCTTGCCGCATCTGCGCCGCTGTCCCTCGATCTGCGGCGGCATCGCTTCCAGCATGCCGCCGCCGGGCCGGCAACGGAAGAGAGGGTGGCTAGCGGGCCAGTACGGCCGGGCTTCGGGGCGGCCGGCTGACCCGACCCAGCGCGATCTGTCCGGCCTGGCCCGGCTGAGCTTCTGGCGCCCCTGGCGCCGCGCAGGCCGCGCCCCCGCGCCCCCGCTCCCCGCGCCGATCTTCCTGGATGCGCTGAACGGGTTCCTGTTCTTCCTGCGGATCTTCTCCCGGGAGAACTGACCGCCGCAGACCATTACGGGCGCCCGCTTCGGTTAAATTTTTGGTCACGTTATTGATGGTTGATTTACCAGAATTTAGTATCTGCTGAGGAGCGGCTGGCAATGGCCGCCCGAAGCGAGAGGTGACCCACCATGCACCGTACTCGTCCCCGTCTGCTGGCCCGCTTCTTAATGGTGAGCGTGCCAGCGCTCGGCCTGCTGCTGGCCATGAGCCCGGCCGCAGGCGCGAGCACCACCCCCAGGTCAGCGGCGGCGCAGGCCGCCCAGGTGGCCCGCCAGGCCCTCGAGCACCTGTCGGTCGGGCAGCACGCAGCCGACCATCGGGTATCACGGCCCTCGCTCCGGGTCAAGGGATTGTCCCAGGTACAAAGCACAAACTGGTCCGGGTACGCAGACACCGGCAGCGGCTTCAGCGCGGTCACCGGCAGCTGGACAGAGCCCGGCGTCAGCTGCACCTCCACCACCTCCCTCGCGGCCTTCTGGGTCGGCATCGACGGGTACAGCAGCAGCTCGGTGGAACAGGACGGCACACTCATCGAGTGCTACCGCGATGTCGCCTATTACTACACGTGGTGGGAGATGTATCCGACCAACGACATTCAGGTCGTTGGCTCGACGCTTCACGCAGGCGACAGCATCACGGCCTCCGTCGTGCGCAGCGGCACAAGTTATACGCTGAAGGTGACCGATTCAAGTCGCTCGGCGGATAGTTTTTCCACGACTCAGACGTGTTCAAGCTGTGCCAATTCGAGTGCTGAGTGGATAGCGGAAGCGCCCAGTGGCAGCAGTGGCGTCTACCCGTTGCCGGACTTCGGCAGCTGGACCGAGTCAGGCGCCACCGTGAAGGCCGGTTCCACCTCCGGCGTCATCTCGTCCTTCACCGATGACGAGCTCACCATGATCAATTCGTCCGGCGCGACCAAGGCCCAGCCGGGCGCGCTCAACAGCAGCGGCAATGGGTTCGGCGTGACCTGGAAGCGCAGCTCATAGCCTGGTCAGAGGCCCGCAAGACCCCGCCGCCCGGCGAGCCGGGCGGCGGGGCATGTGGGGGCTAATGCGGCCTAAATGCCGCCCCAGAGGTCTCGCGTCGGTTACAGTGCTGAACTTGTCGGGCTTTCCGGCTGAGTTTCGCTGGTCACCGTGAACCCGTGGCCACCGCAGCGGAGAGCACCCTGCAATCTGGGAGCCCCTTGTGGGCAGGTATCCCGTATTCCGTCGTCTTCTCATCGCTCTTCTGGCCGCAGCATCACTCGCGGTGGTTTCTCTCGCCGCCACTTCCCAAGCCGCCTCCGCCGGGTCCCGGACCCCGCGGCAGGCGGCTTACGTTTGGGCCTACCACCACGCGGCAGGCCACTGGTACTGCTGGGGCGGTGCCGGCCCGAGCTGCTACGACTGCTCCGGGGTGGTGATGGCCGCCTACGCCCGGGAGGGCATCCATTTCGGCCGGTCAACCACCGCCATGCTCGCCTCGGGGCGGCTGGTCCGCGAGACCGCGAGTCAGGCCCGCCGGGGTGACCTGGCCTTCTACGGCACCGGACACGTTGAGTTCTTCGTCCGGCGTGGCCACACGTTCGGTGCGCTGCAGACCGGGACCCGGATCGGCTGGCATAAAACGAACGCCTGGTGGCATCCCACGATGTTCTTCCGGGTCCGGGGCGCGGGCTGATGCGGACGGCCTGATCCAGGCCGGCTGACCTGCGGCGACTGTTCTGTCCCGTAAAGCCAGGCAAACCACCACCAACCTTCTCGACCGGTCTGGGGTTGCGGTTAGCGCGCCCCGGCCCCGGGAACGTTCCTGTCCGGGACGACCCGGGGGGCGCGAGGAGCGTGGCGGTGCGAGCACGGCGGGGACGGACGGCGCCGCGGGGGCGGCTGGTCCCACTGATCCTGGCCGGCCGGTGCGCTACAGCCTGCGGCGCTACGGCTTGCGGGCTACGCCAGCGAACGCGTTGATGACGACGTGGGGGTTGGCCTCGCCCCGCCATTCCGGCATCCCCACCAGCCCGGGCTCGACCAGGTCGAGGCCGTCGAAGTACGCAGCGATCTGGGCCCGCGGCCGGGGGGTCAGCCGGGTCGGGCCCATCCGCGGATTGATCTTCGAGGCAACGCGGCTGGCGCCGTCACCGATGTCGGTCGTGGTGTCCGAGATCACCAGGAAGCTGCCCGACGGCACCGCCTCCATCAGCTCGGAGACGATCTGCTCGGGGTGATCAGAGTCGGGGATGTACTGCAGCACCATCAGGGCCATCACGGCCACCGGCCGGGTGAAGTCCAGCAGGCCGGCCGCCGATTCGATGATCTTGGCAGTATCCCGGGCGTCGGCGTCCACGTAGGCGGTGGCGCCCTCGGGTGTGCTGGTCAGCAGCGCGCGGGCGTGAGCTAGCACGATCGGGTCGTTGTCCACGTAGACGACACGCGACTCGGGGGCGATGTCCTGCGCGACCTCGTGGGTGTTGTCGGCGGTGGGCAGCCCGGTGCCGATGTCGAGGAACTGCCGGATGCCCTGCCCGGCCGCGAACTCGACCGCGCGGCGCAGGAAGGCCCGGTTGGCGCGCACGCCGGGGAGGATGTCCGGGGTGACCGCGATAGCCTGCTCGGCGGCCTGGCGGTCGGCTTCGTAGTTGTCCTTCCCGCCGAGCCAGTAGTTGTAGATCCGGGCCGGATGAGCGACCGACGTGTCGAAGGACAGCGAGTCGACTGCCAGGCTCTCCGCCGCCGGGTCGTGGTCCTGGGTGCTCATGTGGCTCGTGCCTTCCCGTCTGCCGCTCAGGATCATGTCATCCAGGCCCAACCTATCTGCTGCCGTGGGACCTGGTCATCGTCGGTGCACCACCTCCTGGCGGGGCAGCCGCCCTTCTAGAGTGAGGGAATGGACGCCGCGCAACGCCAGCTCTACGACCAGATCGACGACGCCACGCAGCGCCTGCTCGGCACGGTCCGGATCATCACCGAGCCGGACCTGCGGCAGCCGTCGCTGCTGCCCGGCTGGACGAGGGCCCGGGTGCTGGCCCATCTGGCCCGCGGTGCGGACGCGATGCGGAATCTGCTGATCGGCGCGCGGTCCGGCCAGGACCGCCCGGCCTACGCCAGCAGCGCGGCCCGGGACGCCGATATCGAGCGCGGGGCGGCCCAGGAGGCCAAGGATCTCGCGGCGGACGTGGCCGACTCCGCGATGGCGCTGCGCACCATAGCCCGGCAGCTGCCCGATCAGGCCTGGGCGCATTCGGTGCGGGTCCCCGGCTTGGCGCCCTTCCCCGCGGCGCAGCTACTTACCCGGCGGCTGGTCGAGGTCGAGTTGCATCATTGCGACCTGGCGGCAGGCTACGGCCCGGCCGACTGGCCGGACAGCTTCGCGTCCTCGGAGCTCGAGGAGCCGATGGCCACGCAGCGCCAGGACCGGGTCAGCCGGCCGCAGGAACTGCTGGACAGCGTGCCCCCGCTCCGCCCCGCACGCGTGCCGCCCCGGCCGCGGAAGGTGGGTCCCCTGACTTCCTGACCGGCCGGGCCCTACGCCCCTGTTGCCCGCTTCGCTGATGCGGTAGACCGGTAGGCAACAGCGGTCGACGACGACCCTGAACGGCCGCCGGGAAAGGGGATCCCCATGTCCAGACTGACGAGGCTCGCCGCTTTAACCGCGGCGGCCGCAGCCCTGGCCCTGCCCGCCGGCCTGATGGCCGCCGCGTCGGCCAGCGCCGCGACCGGCAAGGTCGTCCCGACGAAAGAAGAAGCCGGGTATCAGTTCACGGGGGCGCAGTTCCGTTACGCCCAGGCCACCGTGTACCTCCGCAACGCCAGTCAGTACAGCGCCTACGTCGGCGGGCTCGGCCAGTCGGTCCAGTTCTGGGGCGGCGGCGCCGTCTACGTCCTGGGTGTGTCCGACACCACGTCGACCAGCCCGTACAGCCCGGCCGTGGCGGTGTTCAACAACTCCACGCACGCCCTGGTCTGCGCCACCGCCGGCGCCAACCCGTGCTCAGGGACGCCGGCCTCGTGGACCAGCGGAGCGGTCAGCTACCCCTCGGGGCGCTCGGTACAGGAAGAGATCTTCTACAACACCGGGAACGGTGATCTCACCTTTACCGTCAACGACCTGACCGCGAAGACGAGTTCTGGTTTCACGATGAACATCGGGACCGGGGTCTCCTTCAAGGAAGTCCGGATCGGCACCGAGTTCGGCGACGATCCCTGGACCCCGCCGTCCAGCTTCACCGCTCCCGGCGGCGAAGACCAAGGTGGCCGCCTTCAGCGGCGGGAGGCTGACCAACTACAAGGGCACCAGGTACGGGTTCTCCGGGTACTTCACCACCTCGCCGCTGATCATGACCGGCGCCGGGAGCGTAACCGAGGCGGATGTCGGTGCGCTGAACTCCACGGCCGACGGTTTCAGCAGCTACCTGGAGCCGTAGCCGCAGCCGGGGTTCAGGAGAGCACGCGGGTCAGGGCGGGAGCCACGTCCGCCAGGGTCCGGACGGGCTGGCTCAGGCCATGTCCCCGACGGGCCAGGGCTGTGGCGGCCCGCTCTGCCTCCGCGGTCGGCAGCGGGCAGAGCACGTGCAGCCGGCTGATCCCGGCCAGCGCCCGCGCGGGGTCCCCGCCCGCGGTGCGCAGGCAGTCGGACAGCAGCAGCACCACCCGCTCGTCGGCGGTGACGGCGGCCAGCTGGGCCGCGGCCGCGCGGAGCGCGGCGGCGAGGTCGGTCACCCCGTGCCCGCGCAGGGCGAGCAGGTCACCGACGACCTGATCAGGCGGCCCGGGCCTGCCCTGGGCATGCAGGACGGTCGTGTCGCCGCTGAAGCTGACGACGGCCGGGGCGAGCCGGCCGTCAGCCGCGAGGACCAGGCTCGCCGCGGCCACGGACGCGATGGCCACGGCCAGGCCGGACATGGAGCCGCTGCTGTCGATGAGCAGGCACAACGCGCGGCGGTGCGCGTGCCAGGAGCGGGTCACCAGGTCGTCGGCTCTGGGCGGCCAGATCCCCGACCACCGGTCGAGGGTCCGGTCCAGGTCGAGGTCCCCCTCGGCCCGGCCGGGGCCGAGACGGCGGGCGCCCCGGGCGGGCCGGTGGCCGCCGCGCGCCAGCCGGACGAAGACCCGCGCGGCCACCCGCCGGGCCGCGGCGCGCAGCTCACGGTCGGTGGCGCGGGCCAGCTCGGGCAGGAGGGTCACGGCGGCGTCCGGGTCGGCGGCCAGCAGCCGGGCGAACGCCTCCTCGTCGAGCCGGCCCAGCTCGGGTGAGACTTCCGCGAACGACGAGTGGCGGGCGGCCAGCTCCGCCCGGCTGATGCTCCGCCGGGCGGTACCCCGGCCCCGGTCGCGGCGGACCGCGGACGCCGAGGTACGGCGCGGGCTGGCCCTGTCCTGGCCAGCCCCGTCCGGGCTAGCCCGGACGGGGCTAGTTCTGTCCTGGCCGGTGCCTGCCGGGGTCGCCGGCAGGCGGTCGGCTTTTCCCTGGCCGTCCAGGGACCCGCCGCCGGGGTGGTCGGGAGCCCCGTCGTCGGGCGGGGGCAGCGGATCTGGCTCGCCGGACGGCCAGAGCTGGCCCAGCAGCTCGTCGAGTACCGACTCCGGGGTCCGCTCGCATCCGTCAGCGATCCGGATCCGCCCGGACAGGGCGGCATGCGCGGCGTCCCGGGCGCTGGCCCGCGTCATCCGCGGCTCGCCGCGCAGCCGGAGCAGGCCGTCCAGCAGCAGGACCAGGTCGATGGCGCCGCGCACCGAGGAGCCCATGCGAACGTCGGGGTGCTCCCGGGTGGCGCGGGTGAACCTCACCGCAAAGTCCACCACCGGCCCCCGGCGGCCGGTGACCGCCGTGGTGATCTCCTGTTCCGCCGGGGCGTCCTGGTACCCGAGGACGACCCGGCAGATCCGGTCGGCGATCGCGTGGCTGACCCGCGCGGTCCCGATCGCGTCGAACGGGTTCATGGCTGCGACCAGCCGGAACCCTGCGGCGGCCCGCACCGGGCCCAGCCTGGGCACCGCGATCTCGCCTTCGGTGAGCACGGTGATCAGGACGTTGAGGGTCTCCTCGGGGACCCGGTTGAACTCCTCCAGGTAGAGCAGGGCCCCCGAGCGCATGGCCGCGAGCAGCGGCCCGTCGGTGAAGCTGGCCGGGACGTAGCCCTCGGCGAGCACCTGCGCCGGGTCGTACTGGCCGATCAGCCGGGCCGGGGTGAGCTCGGCGTTGCCCTCGACGAAGACCACGACCGTGCCGGCCTCGCGGGCGATGTCGCGCAGCAGCGTGGACTTGCCGGTACCCGGCGGTCCTTCGATCACCACGTGCCAGGCCCGTCGCCAGCGCCACCGTGAGCACTTCGCGCTCCCGCCGGAGGCCGACGACGGGCGGCGGCCCGACGGGCTGCGTCATCCTCCTGGGTTCACGAACGGGCCCTCCGCCGTGAGCCGTCCCGGGTCAGGAGTCATACAGGATGACGCCGCGGATGTTCTTGCCGTCGATCAGGTCCTGGTAGCCCTGGTTCACCTGGTCCAGGGTGTAGGTGGACGTGATCAGCTCGTCCAGCTTCAGGTCCCCGGACTGGTACAGCTCGACCATCCTCGGGATGTCGGCGAACGGGTCGCCGGAGCCGAACAGGCTGCCCTGGATCCGCTTCTCGAACAGGGTCAGGATCGCGCCGGGCAGCTCGATGGTGGTCTTGGTGGGGTCGGCCAGGCCGGTCACCACCACGGTGCCGCCCTTGCGGATCGCGTTGAACGCGCTGGTCACGACCTCCGAGGTGACCACGCCGACGGTGACGATGGCCTTGTCCGCGCCGACGCCCCGGGTCAGCTGGGTGATCAGCTCCTGGGCCTCCTCGGCGGTCTCGCAGCTGTGCGTGGCGCCGAGCTGCTCGGCGGCCTCGCGCTTGTTGGCCAGCGGGTCGATGGCCACCACGTTGCGGGCCCCGGCCAGCGCCGCGCCCTGCACCGAGTTGATCCCGATGCCGCCGATGCCGTAGATCGCGATGGTGTCGCCCGGCTCGGTCGCCGCCGCGTGCACCGCCGAGCCGAAACCGGTGGGCACCCCGCAGCCGATCAGCACGACCTTGTCCAGCGGCAGGTCCGAGTCCACCTTGACGGCCGAGTTCTCGGAGATGACCGCGCGCTCGGAGAACGTGCCGAGCATGCACATGCCGCCGAGGTCCGCGCCGTTCTCGTGGAACCGGTAGGTGCCGTCGGGCAGCATGCCGTCCAGGATGGTGGCGCCCAGGTCGCACAGGTTCGACTTGCCGGTCGAGCACCACCGGCAGTGCCCGCAGACGGGCAGGAACGAGCAGATCACATGGTCGCCGGGCTTCAGCCGGGTGACGCCTTCGCCGACTTCCTCGATGATGCCCGCGCCTTCGTGGCCGCCCACAATCGGGAACCGGGGCACGATGTCACCGTGCCGGAGGTGCTCGTCGGAGTGGCACAGGCCAGCCGCCACGTAGCGGATCAGTACCTCGCCGGCCTTGGGAGGATCCAGGTCGAGCTCGGTGATCTCGAAGTCCTGGCCAACTCCGCGCAGGACCGCGGCCTTGGTCTTCATTGACCCTCCCGGAAATAGTGATCGTGGTGCTCACCCTAGAGCCGGTATCCGCCCCGGACCAGTCCCTCAGCTGCCGCTGCTCGTCTCAAGTCGTCTCACGTCGCTCAGGTGACGCAGGCCGCCGGGCGTAGACGGCGGTGAAGAACCGGAGGTGAGCCCCGGTGGCGGGCTGATCGGCGAATTCGGCCTCGTGCAGGCCCGCCTGGACGAAACCGCGCAGCTCGCTGCGGCTGACCGGCCAGGGGCGGGAGACCGGCGGCTCGTCGTCATCCCGGGCCAGGCAGCGGACGAACACCCGGCCGCCCGGCCGCACCGTCGCCGCGATGGCCGCGGTCGCGTCCGCACGCTGCGTCAGCGGAAGCGACTGGAGGGTGCGAATCTCCACCACCAGGCTGAAGGCCCCGCTCCAGCGGGCGGGCAGCTGGAAGAGGTCCGCGACCTGATAGTCCACGGCGGATCCGGGGAACCTCTCGCGGCAGTGCCGGATCGCGGTCGGCGACAGGTCGAACGCGGTGACCCGGTAGCCCCGCCGGGCGGCCTCCTCAGCGTCATCACCCAGCCCGCACCCGATGATCAGGGCCCCGTCCCCGGCCGGTGAAGGCTGCTGGTCCAGCCAGCTCACCAGAGCCGGGTTCGCGGCCAGCGCAGCCCACGGAATCGCGCCGAAGTCCTGGCCCGCCTGGACGTAGATCTCCTCGAACGTCCGCAGCCGCTCCGGGTCGGACCGCAGCTCGTGGTCGGTACCCATGGGCCGGAGCTTAGTCTGGCCCACGGACGGCGCCTGGCCCGGCTGTCCCTGCCTCACTCGCCGCAGGCCCCGCCCGCGGGTGCGGACGGGGCCTGCCTGGGGCCCGGTAGATGGTCCGGGCTGACCGGTCAGCGGATCGTGGTCAGGGGTAGCTGACGACGTCGCTGGGACCGGGGTTATCGGCGGTTACTGCGGCGCCGGTGCCGTTCACGACGTGGTCGATGCTGCCCGAACCGTTCAGGAAGCGGGTGAACACGTCGTTCAGCTGGACACCGGGAGCGTCGGGCACCGAGAACGCGGTGGCGGACTCGATCGGCACGCCCTGGTTGAAGAAGCAGTAGCTGCCCAGGCCGTAGCCGGAGAAGCTGGTCACCTTGGGCGAGATGACGAACGCCGGGTAGCCGTCCGCGGCGCCGGACATCCAGGCCGCCTGGCTGGGCGGGTCGTAGGGCATCTCGTTCTGGAAGAAGATGTCCCGGCCGCCCTGGCCGTTCCAGATGACCTCATTCTTCTGGAAGTGCTCCACGGCCAGGCCGTAAGCGGTCACGTCGTTGCCGTTGACGATGAGCCCGGTGTCGGCGGTGTTGCTGGTCCAGCCCACCCCCGCGCCATGGTCCGCGCGCCACGCCCAGATGTCGTCGAGAATGACGTGCGAGCTGTTGACCACCAGGCTGTCGGTAGCCGAGCCGGCCGTGGCCCCGCCGATCCGGAAGAACACGTCCTGCACCAGCGTGGGATCGGCAGCGCTGCCCGTACCGGCGGCCAGCGGGCCGCCGACCTGAAGCAGTACCGGCGAGTTCTTCGGCCCGGCGTCGAAAATCATTCCGGAGAGCTTCACCCCCGGGACGCCCAGCACCTGCATGGCCGCGGTGCCGTTCTGCGGGACCAGGGTCGGGAAGCCCAGGCCGAGCACGATCGTGTTCGGCCGCGTCACCAGGATCGGAGCCTTCAGGTCGTAGACCCCGGGGGTGAGGATCAGGTTCTTCCCGAGGGCCAGGGCCGCGTCGATGGCCAGTACCGAGGTACCGGGCGTGGCGATGAAGAACTTGCTGATCGGGACGGCCGAGCCCGCCGCGGGCCCGCTGGCCCAGGACGGGCCGGAGGAGTTGTGCTGCAGGGCCGGCACGAAGACGCTGTACTGGCCGGCCGAGTCGGTCTGCAGGAACGGCTCCTCCTGGGTCACCGGGCTGGTGGCCAGCGTGGTGTAGGGCGCGGTGCCGTTGGCCAGGCCTGAGGTAGCCGAGAAACTCTGCGCCGGGGCGCCCGGGTCACCGGAGAACACCTGGTTCCACACGCCGTTCGACCAGCCGTTCAGGCTGGTGTTCCGGACCAGGAACTGCTGCTGCGAGCCGTTGACCACGTTGCCGGAGAACGACGAGTCGGCGATGAACCCGCCGCTGGCGTACTGGGGCCCGGCCGAGCAGTAGTCCATCAGGGACAGGGTGCCGCCGGTGATGGCAACCCGGCGCATCGGCGCCGCCTGGGAGACGGCCCAGAAGTCGGTGCCGGACTGGCAGCCCGTCTGGCCGGCGATGTTGATGGTCAGGTTGGACAAGGAGCGCCAGAAGTTGTCCAGTGCGATGCAGTTGCTGCTGCCGTCGGTGGTGGGGAAGCACTGGTTGTACACGTCGACCGTGCCGTTGATGGTGACGTCCCCGGGCGACCCGCCCAGGCCGGCCACCTCGGTGTAGTAGCCCACCTGGAAGGTCAGCGGGTCGGCGGCCGAGCCGTAGGTGCCGGGCTCGAACAGCAGCGCGTACCGCTGGGTGCCGAACTGGTTGGGGATCTGCTGGCTGGCGATGGAGTTCACCGTGGCCTGGATCTGGCTCTGCGGCATGCTCGGGGTGAAGACGTACACGTTCGGGCCGAAGCTGGGCTCGCCCGCCAGGTGGGCCGCCGGGCTGACCGGGGCCGCGGCGGGCGCCTGGGCGGCGGCTGGCTTCGCCGGGGCGGCCCAGGCCGGTGCGGCGGACAGTCCGGCGGCGCCGAGGACGGCCACGGCCAGGATCGCGCCGTGGCGGAGGCGGCGGGCCAGGCCGGAACGGCTCCGCTGCCGCCTTGGGCCCGTCCTGGTTCCTGTCTCGCTGGTTCCTGTCGTAGCGCTGCGGGGGGATCTCAGGTTCATCAGCGGTCCGTTTCTGCCGGCAGCACCAGTGCTACCGCGCTCCGTCCGACAGCATCTCCTAGGGGAGACGGACCTCCAAGATCCCGATAACCGTTTTTATGACTTTTAAATAAAGACGTGAACTAGGGGTGCAGCCAGGCAAGCAGCGGCCGCGCGGCGCGCTCAGCTGGCGCGCGGTGCGCTCAGTGGTCGTGCAGGAGCTGCTCGAACGGAGTCACGGACGCGTACGGGTCCGTCTCGGCGGCGGGCTCCCGGCGCTCGATCAGGCTGGCCAGTTCGCCGCCCGCCCGGGCGATGCGGGCGGTGAGTGCCTCGCTGGACCCGTCGGCCGCGCCCCAGTCCTCGGTCGCCGCGAAGACCGCGGTGGGGACCGTGACGGCGCGCAGGTAGGTGAACAGCGGGCGGATCGCGTGCTCCAGCGCGAGCGAGTGCCGGGCCGTGCCGCCGGTCGCCGCGATGAGCACGCTCTGGCCCGCCAGCGCGCCCGGGTCGAGTACGTCAAAGAACGACTTGAACAGCCCGTTGTAGGAGCCGCTGTACAGCGGGGTGACCGCGATCAGCCCGTCCGCGCGGAGTACCTGCTCGGTGGCCTCGCGCAGCGCCGGGCTGGGGAACCCGGTGAGCAACGCGTTGACGATGTCATGGGCCAGGTCACGCAGCTCGATGGTGATCACCTGCGTCCCGGCCGGAAGCTGCCCGGCGGTGGCCGCGGCCAGCTTGTCGGCCAGCAGCCGGGTGGATGACGGCTGGCTGAGCCCGGCCGAGACGACGGCGATGGTGCGCGGGGTCATCGGCGGCTCGCCGCGGGCGCGGTGCTGGTCTCGTCCGGACTGGCTCGCACCGGACGCGGCTTCGGCCACGGACGCCGCGACCAGGGCTTCGTGCGTGGGGCCGTCGGGCACGCTGGCCGGGCGCTTCGCGTCGAGTTCCCGGCGCAGCACCGGCACCACCTCACCGAGCAGGTCAAGCTGCTCGAGCACGGTCTTCAGCGGCAGCCCGGCGTGGTCCATCAGGAACAGCTGCCGCTGGTAGTCGCCGAAGTGCTCGCGGAAGGTGAGCGTCTTGTCGATGACTTCCTGCGGGCTGCCCACGGTGAGCGGCGTCTGCTCGGTGAAGTCCTCCAGCGACGGTCCGTGGCCGTAGACCGGCGCGTTGTCGAAGTAGGGACGGAACTCCGCCACCGCCTGCTGAGAGTTCCGGTGCATGTAGACCTGGCCGCCGAGGCCGACGATGGCCTGCTCCGGGGCGCCGTGCCCGTAGTGCGCGAAGCGCTCCCGGTAGAAGTTGACCAGCCGGACGAAATGGTCCGTGGGCCAGAAGATGTGGTTGGCGAAGAACCCGTCGCCGTAGTACGCCGCCTGCTCGGCGATCTCCGGGCTCCGGATCGAGCCGTGCCACACGAACGGCGGCACGCCGTCCAGCGGCCGCGGGGTGGCAGTGAATCCCTGCAGGGGGGTGCGGAACTGGCCTTCCCAGTCGACGACGTCCTCACGCCACAGCCGGTGCAGCAGGTGGTAGTTCTCGATGGCCAGCTCGATGCCCTGGCGGATGTCCTTGCCGAACCAGGGGTACACCGGCCCGGTGTTACCGCGGCCGAGCATCAGGTTGACCCGCCCGTCAGCCAGGTGCTGCAGCATGGCGAAGTCCTCGGCGATCTTCACCGGGTCATTGGTGGTGATCAGCGTGGTCGCGGTGGACAGGATCAGGTTCTCGGTCTGGGCGGCGACGTAGCCGAGCATGGTCGTGGGCGAGGAAGGCACGAACGGCGGGTTGTGGTGCTCGCCCGTCGCGAAGACGTCCAGGCCGATGTCCTCGGCCTTGCGGGCGATGGCGACCATCGACTTGATCCGCTCGTGCTCGGTGGGGGTCCGGCCGGTCGTGGGGTCAGTGGTGACGTCCCCGACGGTGAAGATCCCGAACTGCATCGCTGCTCCCTGCTGCGCGAACTGGCCGCTTGACCAGTCTGAGCGCTGTCCGACCTCATCTACTTGAACGTGCAACTACTTTGAGGTGGCCGATATTCCGTGCGCGGAGCGGGCGGCCAGCGCCGCACCGCAGTTGGCGGACAGATGCAGCAGGACCGGTGCGGCCAGGCTGCCGGACCGCTCGCGCAGCCAGGACAGCAGCAGGCCGGCGGCGGCCGTTCCCGCGACGGTGGCGGCGACGGAACCCGCGGTCGCCCGGCGGCTGGCCGCCATCTGGTTGATCCGCAGCGCCTCCACCGTGGGCCGGACGTGCCAGAGTCCGAACACCCCGCTGGTCACGGCCAGGGCCGCGGGCCGGGGGAGGGCGCGGCGCAAGGCGGCCTGGAGCACCCCGCGGAACGCCACCTCTTCCCAGAGCACGGTGCCGGCCGGGATCCGGACCGTCACCTGGTAGGCGACCTCGGGCCAGGTCAGGCCGGTGATCCGCTGGTCGGCGAGGGCGGGCCGGCTGGCCGGGACCGCGGCGAGGAGGATCCAGCCTGCGGCGAGGGCTCCGGAGGGGGCGGCGGCGCAGCGCAGTCCGGCGGCCACCCGGTCGCGCCGCAGTCCGAGGTCGTCGGCGGTCAGGCCGCTGGCCGCCGCGGCGGCCAGGGCAGTCCCGGTGGCAGCCAGGTTGGCCAGCGGGTACCAGCGCTGATGCCAGGCCTGCTGGCCAGCCAGGTTGTTCCAGCCGATGAGGGCCGCCGACCAGGCTGCGGCGACGGTGACGTCCCGGCCGCGCCGGGGGCGGCGGCTCATCCCGGGGCTGCTCATCCGCCGGGCTGGACGAGCCCGGTTTCGTAGGCCAGGACCACGGCCTGGGTGCGG
The DNA here is from genome assembly GCA_963844695.1 of uncultured Actinomycetes bacterium. Lineage (GTDB taxonomy): Bacteria > Actinomycetota > Actinomycetes > Streptosporangiales > Streptosporangiaceae > RYN-230. The sequence goes on along the minus strand of CAWJPL010000017.1, from coordinate 173,730 downwards.
TCCCGCAGGCCCAGCTTCATCAGGACCCGGCTGACATGTGTCTTCACCGTCTGTTCCGCGACCACCAGGCGGCCGGCGATCTCCGCGTTGGACAGGCCGCGCGCGACCAGCGCCAGCACCTCGGTCTCCCGTTCGGTGAGATCCTGCAGGGTCTTGCGGCTGGGGCCGCGGGGCGCCCCCATCCGCGCGAACTCGGCGATGAGCCGCCGGGTCACGCTGGGGGACAGCAGCGCGTCGCCCGCCGCGACGACCCGGACCGCCTCGGCGAGTTCCCGGGCCGAGGCGTCCTTGAGCAGGAAGCCGCTCGCCCCCCAGCGCAGCGCCTGGTACACGTAGTCGTCCAGGTCGAACGTGGTCAGGACCAGGACCCTCGGGGCGCCGTCCATCGCGGTGATCTGACGGGTCGCCTGCAGCCCGTCCAGCACCGGCATCCGCACGTCCATCAGGATCACGTCGGGCCGGAGCTGGATGGCGCGGGTGATCGCCTCCTGCCCGTTCACGGCCTCGCCGACGACCTCGATGTCGGGCTCACTGTTCAGCAGGGTGGTGAATCCGGAGCGGACCATGCCCTGGTCGTCGGCGATCACCACCCGCACGGTCATCGCCCGCTCCCCTCACGGTCCCCGGTGTCCGGCAGGACCGCGGTGACCAGGAAACCGCCGTCGTCGGTGGGGCCCGCTTCCAGGTGGCCACCGAGCATGCCCGCCCGTTCCCGCATGCCGATCAGGCCGTGACCGGCGCCCTCCTGGTCCGCGTCCCCGGCCTGGGCCGCGCACGCGTCGTTACGCACCTTGATCACCAGGGCGCTCGGGGCGTAGCCGAGTTCGACCCGCGCGGCGGAGCCGGGGGCGTGCCGCATGACATTGCTCAGCGCCTCCTGCACGATCCGGTAGGCGGACAGGTCGATGCCCTGCGGCAGGACCCTGGCCGTGCCGCTGACCGACGACGTTACCCGCACGCCGCCGCTGCGCGCGGAGTCCAGCAGGTCGTCCAGTTCCGCGAGGCCGGGCTGGGGTGCGGTGTCCGCCCCGCTGCTGCGCATGACGCCGAGGAGCCGGCGCAGCTCGTCGAGGCCGCTCAGTGCGCTGGCCCGGATGTCGGCGAAGCTTTCCACGAGTTCCGGCGGGGGGTCGGCGACCTTGCGCGGGCCGGCCTCCGCCTGGATAGCGATCACCGACATGTGATGGGCCACGATGTCGTGCAGTTCGCGGGCGATCCGCTGGCGTTCGGTGAGCAGGGCGCGCTCGCCCTCGAGGCGGCGGGCCTGCTGGGCGAGCGCGGTGCGGCTACTGCGCCGGGCCCGGACGATGGCCCCCATCAGCAGGGGGATGGCGGCCAGGATGGCGCCCACGCTGCTCCGCGCGTCCACGACGAGGGCGCCCAGCAGGGTGACTGTGGCCACGCAGAGCACGAACCAGCCCTTGCCGCGGACCCCGACCGCGTACAGGCACAGGCCGTAGACGAGCACGCCCGCGACCGGGTAGACGCCGGTGAACAGGGTGTGCGAGCCGATCGCCACGGACACCCAGAGCAGGCTCACCGCAGACGCGGCCCAGGCCGTGGCGGGGAAGCGGGTGCGCAGGACCAGCGGCGCGGCCAGCACGAACGCGAACAGCAGGAGCATCTCGGTGCCGAACGGATGGTGGTGCCGGCCGTTCTGGGTGTTCAGCCAGGAGTCGGTGGCGCCCCAGAGGATGAGCGCGAGCACGACGTCGGCCAGGAACACCAGGTCCACCGGGCCGATCTGGAGGCGCTGCCGCCAGGCCGGAGTGGGCGACGGAGGGTCGGTGGCCCCGGTCGCCACCGCTGCCCGGGCCACAGCCGCGATCCAGGCCGCGGCCGTGGTCACGGCCGTGACGACTGCCTCCCGGCGGGAGACTCCGGAACTCATGACCTCAGCGTAAGCGCGAGGGCCCGGGCCTTTCGTGACCCGCGCGGGGGATCTGGCCGCCCCTACTCAGGTAGGGGGCAGGGCCGCCCGATAGCCCTTCCGGGCCTGGCCGCCAGTACCTGAGGAGCAGCCTCCAGATGGGCTCTGCAGCGTGACGCCGACTACGGGGGCGCGTCCGTAGCTTTCTGCCCAGTACACCCGCTGGACCAGGAAGGACACGCCATGAAACTGCGCCGCGCCGCCGCTCTCGCGGTGGCTGCCGCTGCCGCTGGCCTCACGCTGACGGCGGCGGTGAACCCGCAGCCCCCACCCGAGCCGCCGGTCTCGCTGCCCGCGCTTACCCCGGCGGCGCTGGCCGTCCGCTACGCCGCCAGTTCGGCGGCGGCCGCCCAGGCGGCGAGCGCCGCGGCCCGCTCCGGTAACCCGGGGCTGGCCGGCACCCTGGCGGCCCTGAGTCACCAGCACCTGCTCGGGTTCGACGCGAGCGGCCCGGGTGAGGCCGTCGAGGTCCTCGGGAACCTGGCTACCGCCCGCCGGGTCGTGATCCTCGTACCGGGCTCGGATACGTCCCTGGCCACCTTCACTACCCGCGGGAGCGCTTCGCCGCAGGGCGGAGCCCGCGCGCTGGCCGCCCAGGCCCGGCGGCTCGATCCCGGGGCCCGGCTCGCGGTCCTCGCCTGGCTCGGCTACCGCACCCCGAGCCTGCTCAGCCCGGCCGTCCTCACCTCGGGAAACGCGGGCCAGGGCGCCCAGGCCCTGCGGCCCCTGGTGATCAGCCTGGCCGGGCACGGCGACCAGGTCGCGCTGCTGTGCCACAGCTACGGATCGGTGGTGTGCGGGCTGGCCGCGCCGCAGCTGCCCGTCACCGACATCGCGGTGTACGGCAGCCCGGGCATGGACGCCTCCTCGGTGCGGTCCCTGCACACGACGGCCCGGGTCTGGGCCGGCCGGGACGCTGGCTGACTGGATCCGCGACGTGCCGCACGTCCGGCTGCTGGGCATCGGGTTCGGGGCCGACCCCACCGCGCCGTCCTTCGGCGCCCGCCGGTTCGGCTGCGGCGGCGACGGGCACAGCGGCTACCTGCAGCCGGGCAGCGTGTCGCTGCGCAACCTGGCCTACATCGCGCTCGGCGAGCCCGGGAAGGTCACGCCGTGAACCTCCGGAACATGGCGGCCCGCATCGACGCGGCCACCCCGGCCGGGCGGGACCGCAGCGTCGACGCCCTCCGGGCGCTGGCCATCGCCGGGGTGATCCTCGGCCACTGGCTGGTCACCGCGCTCGTGCTGACCCGCTCCCCGTCCGGAGCCCGGCTGCACGACGCCAGCCCGCTGGCCGCCCTGCCCGCCCTGGCCCCGGCGTCGTGGATCTTCCAGACCCTCGCGATCTTCTTCTTCGTCGGCGGGTACGCGGCGGCGCGGAGCTCTGCTAGCGCGGGGGGACGACCCGGTGGGTACCTGGCCTGGCTCCGCGGCCGCCTGTCCCGGCTGGGCCGCCCGGTGGCGGTGCTGGTCGCCGTCTGGGTGCCGCTCACCGCGGCGATGGCCCTCGGCGGCGTCAGTCCCGGGACGATCCGCACCCTGGTGACGCTGGTCCTCGACCCGCTGTGGTTCCTGGGCGTGTTCGCCGGGCTCACCGCCCTGACCCCGCTGGCGGAGGCGCTGGTCCGCCGGTGCGGCGCCGCGGCCGCGCTCGTCCCCGCCGCCGTGGTCGCCGGGGTGGACCTGGCCCGGTTCGGCCTCGGCGCTCCCGGCTGGATCGGCTGGGTCAACGTCGGCGCCGGCTGGCTTGTCCCCTACCTGCTCGGGATCGCGTGGGCGCGCGGGGCGCTGCGCGGCTGGAAGGTCCCCGCCCTCATGCTCGCCGCCGGCGCTGCGGGCACCGCGGTGCTGGTCACCTGGGCCGGCTACCCGGCCAGCATGGTGGGCGTGAACGGGGCCGCGATCTCGAACCTGAACCCGCCCACGCTGGCCGCCGTCACCTTCGGCGTGGCCCAGGTCGGCCTCGCGCTGCTGCTGCGGCCCCAGCTGGCCCGGCTGATGCGCCGCCCGCTGGCCTGGGCCGCCGTGGCCCTGGTCAACCTGTCGGCGATGACCCTGTTCCTCTGGCACCAGTCCGCGTTCCTGGCGGTGACCATGACCGGGGCGCTGGCCGGGCGCCTTCCGGGCCTGCTGACGTCGCCGTCGGGTGCGGCCTGGATCGCGGAACGGCTGGCCTGGCTGCCCGCCTTCGCCGCGACCCTGGTCGTAGCCTGGCTACTGTTCCACCGCTTCGAGCGGGGCCGGCCGGTCAGCCGTCGGCCGTCTTCAGCCGCTCCAGCAGCCCGTCGTGCTCATCCCACAGCGACTCGGGCAGGTGACTGCCGAACGTGGTGAAGTACTCCCGGGTGTGGTCGGCCTCGTCCTGCCAGGTGTTGGTGTCCACCGACAGCAGCAGGGCGAGGTCGGCGTCGGTGGTGGCCAGGCCGTCGGTGTCCAGGGACTCCGGGGTGGGCACGTAGCCGATCGGGGTGGGCCGCGCCCCGGCGTCCCCGGACAGCCGCTCCGTGATCCACTTGAGCACGCGGCTGTTCTCTCCGAAGCCGGGCCAGGCGAACCGGCCGTTCTCGTCCTTGCGGAACCAGTTGACCGCGTAGATCCGGGGCAGCTTCTCCGGGTCGGTCAGGCCCCCGATCTTCAGCCAGTGGCCGAAGTAGTCGCCCATGTTGTAACCGCAGAACGGCAGCATGGCGAACGGGTCGTGGCGCAGCTGGCCCACCTGGCCGGTCGCCGCGGCGGTCGTCTCCGAGGCCACGGTGGCCCCGATGAAGACTCCGTGCTGCCAGGAGTAGGCCTCGGTGACCAGCGGCACCGCCGTGGCCCGGCGGCCGCCGAACAGGATCGCCGAGATCGGCACCCCGGCCGGGTCGTCCCATTCCGGCGCGATCGACGGGCACTGGGCCGCGGCCACGGTGAACCGGGAGTTGGGGTGCGCGGCCGGGCTGCCCGACGCGGGCGTCCAGTCGCGGCCCTGCCAGTCGGTCAGGTGCGCAGGCGGCTCGTCGGTCAGGCCCTCCCACCAGACGTCGCCGTCGTCGGTCAGCGCGACGTTGGTGAAGACCGTGTCGCGGGTCAGCGTCTTCAGGGCGTTCGGGTTGGTGGCCGGGCTGGTCCCGGGGGCGACCCCGAAGAAGCCCGCCTCCGGGTTGATCGCATGCAGCCGGCCGTCCGCGCCGAACCGCATCCAGGCGATGTCGTCGCCGACGGTCTGCACCGTCCAGCCGGGGATCGAGGGCTGCAGCATGGCCAGGTTGGTCTTCCCGCACGCGGACGGGAAAGCCGCCGCGATGTACCTGGCCTCGCCCTCCGGCGGCGTGACCTTGAGGATGAGCATGTGCTCGGCCAGCCAGCCCTCGTCCCGGGCCATGGCCGAGGCGATCCGCAGCGCGTAGCACTTCTTGCCCAGCAGCGCGTTCCCGCCGTACCCGGAGCCGTACGACCAGATCTCCCGGGTCTCGGGGAAGTGCGAGATGTATTTGGTGTCGTTGCAGGGCCACGGCACGTCGGCCTGGCCGGGCGCCAGCGGGGCGCCCACCGAGTGGACGGCCCGGACGAAGAACCCGTCGCGGCCCAGTTCCGCCAGGACCGGGGCGCCCATCCGGGTCATGATCCGCATCGAGGCCGCCACGTACGGCGAGTCGGTGATCTCCACGCCGGGCTGGGAGATCTCCGAGCCGAGCGGGCCCATGCAGAACGGCACCACGTACATGGTCCGGCCGGCCATGCTGCCGTCGAAGATGTCCGCGAACGTCTTGCGCATCTCGTCGGGCGCGACCCAGTTGTTGGTCGGCCCGGCGTCCTCTTCCTTCTCCGAGCAGATGAACGTGCGGTCCTCGACCCGGGCGACGTCCGACGGGTCGGAGCGGGCCAGGAAGCTGCCCGGCCGCAGCTCGGGGTTGAGCGGAAGGAGGGTGCCCTGCTCCACCAGCAGGCTGGTGAGCTCGTCCCACTCCTGCTGCGAACCGTCACACCACTGGACGCGGGCGGGCCGGGTGAGAGCGGCGATCTCGTTTACCCATGAGATCAGGCCGCCGTGCGCCGTTGGAGGCTGATTCAGGCCTGGAATTGCGTCACTCACAGGATGTCCTTCCGATCGCCAGCGTCGGTACCCGCAGCCCGACTCGCGTCGGGCCCGCAGGGAAACCGACAACCTATCTTAACAAGGTGCACTCAAAGCCAGCACAGTGGTAGACCTGCATGTGTGGAGGTTTGTGGCGTTCAAACTGCGATTCTGTAATACTTGTGAAGACGATCAGCGATGGTCTAGACCGATGAACGCGGGCCATACCCTGCGGGACCTGCGGGAGTGGACGGCGCCGGCCGGGAAACGTCAGTCAACTGGCGAGCGACTGTTAACAAAACCTTTGAAGGATGGGATGTGTGATGCCGGTCACGAAAGCGCGGGTCGGGGTCCGGTTGCGCCGGTTCCGCGAAGAACGCGGCCTCACCCAGGCCGCCCTGGCCAGCGCCCTGGGCATCTCACCCAGCTACGTGAACCAGATGGAGTCCAGCCAGCGCCCGATGACGGCCTCGGTCCTGCTCAAGCTGGCCAGCGTGTTCGACGCCGATCTGCAGCAGTTCTCGGCCGAGGACGCCGACCGCCTGGTAGCGCAACTGCGTGACGTGCTGACCGATCCCTCCGTCGGCGAGCAGATCTCGATGGCGGAGATCCGCGAGCTGGCCGCGGCCATGCCCGCCGTCGGCCGGTACGTCATCGAGCTGCACCGCCGTTACCGGCACGGCCGCGACGTCAACGAGACGATCATGACCCGCATCGACGCGGGCGAGCCGGGGTCGATGTCGGTGCCGCCGCCCATGGCGCAGGAGGAAGTACAGGAGCTGTTCTACGCGCGGCGGAACTACTTCCCGCCGCTCGACCTCGCCGCCGAGCAGATCTTCGCGCAGGCCGACCTGCGGATCGGCAACACCGAGGCGGGGATCACCGAGCGGCTCGCCCGCCGGCACGGCCTGCGGGTGGCCGACCTTCCGGACGGTGACCAGGGCGTCAAACGGAGGTATGACCCCGAGGCCCGGGTGCTGGCCCTGTCCCCGCTGCTCAACTCCGGGCAGCGGGCGTTCCAGCTGGCCACCCACCTGGCCTCGGTCGAGCTGGCCGGGGAGATCGATCAGATCGTCACCGAGGCTAACCTGTCCGGCGACGAGGCCCGGATGCTCTGCCGGATCGGCCTGGCCAGCTACTTCGCCGGCGCGCTGGTCCTGCCCTACCGGCCGTTCCTGGACGCCGCCGAGACGGTGGGGTACGACATCGCGCTGCTGCAGCGGCGGTTTGACGTGGGCTACGAGACTGTCGCCCACCGCCTCAGCACGCTGCAGCGTCCCGGCGCCCGCGGGGTGCCGTTCATCTTCGTGCGGGTTGACCGGGCCGGCAACATCTCCAAGCGCCAGTCGGCCACCAGCTTCCACTTCTCCCGGGTCGGCGGGTCATGCCCGCTGTGGAACGTCTACGAGGCGTTCGTCCACCCGGGCGAGATCCAGACCCAGCTGGCCCAGATGCCCGACGGCCGCAGCTACCTGTGGGTGGCGCGCACGGTGGCCCGGCGCTACGGCGGCTACGGCACGCTCGGCAAGACGTTCGCGGTCGGCCTGGGCTGCGACCTGCGGCACGCGCACCGGCTCGTCTACTCCCACGGCCTGGATCTGGCCAGCCCGTCCGCGCTGGTCCCGATCGGCCCGGGGTGCAAGGTGTGCGACCGGACCACCTGCCCGCAGCGGGCCTTCCCCGCACTCGGCAAGCCGCTCGACCCGAATCCCCATCACGGCAGCTTCATCCCGTACGCCACCGGGGAAAGCGTCCTCACCCGCCTCGAGCCCCCGGCCTTCCGGGGCAGCCCGTCCTGAAGTCCGGCGCCCGTCCGCAAAGTCCAGCGCGGTCACGGCCGGCGAGACAGCCACCAGAACCTGCTGCCCAGCCCGACCCCCGCCCCGATGAGGATGGCGGCGGCCGCGCTGGCGGCCCCGTGGACGTCCTGATGCCAGCCGAACTCCACCGCCCCCACCATGATGGCGCCCACCGGCAGCCAGATGATGCCGCGGACTATCGCGGCCGCATGCAGTTCCGGGCTGAAGACCCGGTGCCAGTGCGCCGAGGCAGCCAGCGCCAGGAGCGGGACGAAGACCACCAGGGCCACCGCGAGCACCCAGCCCTCGGCGCGCTGGCGGCCGGAGAGCGGCAGGACGGTCAGCGGCACCGCGGCCAGCAGCAGGACGCCGGTCACGCTGGCCACGGCGACCCGCGGCAGGCGTGCGTAACGTCTCATCTCACTGTCCTTCTGATGTCCGACCCGATGCTTTTGTCCCCCGGGACCAGGAAGATCACGCCTGCCGGCGCCCATCGGTACGAAAATGGCCCGGCCCGGATGATGGTGTCACCCGGGCCGGGCCGCGCGCTACCTCCAGCGGCTAGCTACATCACCTCGAATTCCCACAACGAGTACCCGTACTGGGTGGCCCGGGCCGTGCCGTACATCCGGACGTAGCGGCCGGTGCCGGTCACGTTGAGGGTCTGCGTGCCGCCGGTGCCGGTGGTGGTGGAGTAGATAGTGGTCCAGTTCGTGCCGTCGGCCGAGGTCTGGATCGAGAACGCGGTGGCGTAGGCGTTCTCCCACTGCAGGACGACCTGGCAGATGGCCTGAGACGAGCCGAGGTCGACCTCCAGCCATTGCGGGTCGGAGAACGCGCTGGACCAGCGGGTGCCGGAGTTGCCGTCCACGGCGTCGGCTGCGGGGAAGCTGCCGTTCTCGGTAGAGGACGCCGTCGCGGTCTTGTTCAGGGCCAGGTTGGCGGTCCCGCAGGTCCCCCCGCCCCCACTGCTTCCACCAGTTCCGTACACGCTGAATTCCCACAACGAATACCCGTACTGGGTGGCCCGGGCCGTGCCGTACATCCGGACGTAACGGCCGGTGCCGGTCACGCTCAGGGTCTGGGTGCCGCCGGTGCCCGTGGTGGTGGAGTAGATGGTGGTCCAGTTGGTGCCGTCCGCCGAGGTCTGGATCTGGAAGGCGGTGGCGTAAGCGGTCTCCCAGTTCAGGGTGACCTGGCAGATGGCCTGAGACGAGCCGAGGTTGACCTCCAGCCATTGCGGGTCGGAGAACGCGCTGGACCAGCGGGTGCCGGAGTTGCCGTCCACCGCGTCGGCCGCCGGTGTGCCGGCGTTCTCGGTGGAGGACGCCGTCGCGGTCTTGTTCAGCGCCAGGTTGGCGGTCCCGCAGGTCCGCCGCCGCCGCCGCTGCTGCTCCCGGTGGGCAGGGTCCATTTCTGCTGGGCGGAGTCCGTGCAGGTCTCGATGTCCAGCCGGGCGCCGGTATTGGCGCCGGGAACGGTGAGGCACAGCCCGGAGCTCGGGTTGACCAGCTCGCCGTTGGCCTGGTGGGTCCAGTTCTGGGCCGCTGAGCCGTTGCACGGATACCAGTCCACGTTGGTGCCGCTGGTGGTGCCCGCGCTGACCACGTCCAGGCAGCCGCCCTGGGTCCGCAGCGTCCCGTCGGAGTACGGCGACCACTGCTGGCCCGCGCTGCCGTTGCAGCCCGTGACGCCGATCGGGTTGCCCGCGGTGTTGAGCGAGTTCTGGTTGGCCAGGCACAGCCCGCTGAGCCCGGTGACCGTCCCGGTCGCGCTGGCGGTCGCGGTCGGGGTGGAGTTGCCGCCCTGCTCGTACACGGCCACGTAGCCCACGCTCATCGACGCGCCCGAGGTCGTGGCCGAGGTCGGAGTGGTGGTGCCGGAGACGCCGTCCGGGTAGTTACCGCCCATGGCCAGGTCGAAGATGATGAAGAACCCGTGATCGACGGCGGCCTGCCAGGCGGCGGTGCCGACCGAGGCCTCGGTGATAGTGCTCTCGACCACGCCGTCCATCAGGAACTGCATGGTCTCCGCGCTGGTGTTGGTCCGGTCGACGATCACCGTGTAGGTGTGGTAGCCGGTCTGGCAGCCGGAGCCCGCGCCCGGGCAGGCGATCAGCGGGTGGCCGGGGCTGTTCGCTGAGTTGTGGAAGGTCTGGGAGGCTTCGTTCAGCCCGTTGACGTCCTCCATCATGTCGATCTCGCCAGACTGCGGCCAGCCGCCGCCGGTCCGCATGGGGGAGCCCAGGGCCCAGAACGCCGGCCAGTAGCCCAGGCCGCTGGCCGGGTTGGGCTGCTCGATCGACGCGGTCATCTCGAGCTTGCCGCCCGGCGGGGCCGCGAAGTCGTCCCGGGTGCTCTCGATCCGCCCGGACGTCCAGGTCCCGCCGGTGTCGATGGCCTTCAGTACCAGGTGGCCGTTCCCGTCCAGGTACACGTTGCTGGTCGAGTTGGTGGTCTGCTCTTTCTCCCCGGTCCCGTAGCCGGTCCCGATGTCGTAGAACCAGTTCGCCGCCGACGGCGCCGATCCCGCCGCGCCCGCGAAGTTGTCGCCGAACACCGTGGTCCAGCCGGACGGCGGGGCCGGCACCGTATCGGCCCGCGCGGCCGGCGCCCGGACCAGCCCGGTGCCCACCACGCCGGCCAGGCCACTGGCCAGCAGGGCTAACGCCGTGAGGACCGCGCGTGGGCCGGCCAGCCCCAGCCGGGGCCAGGTGCGCCGGGGGCGCGATCCCGCGCGGCCTTCATCCGATGACTCATCTGCCTACCTCCAGCCTGCGCCCCGTCTTTGGGGTAGCCGGGACCATCACCGCGTGCCGGGGCGGGGGAGCAGCGGGTGATGGTGGTCGTTGCGGCGAATTTTGCTCTTAATACAAGGCTTTTATGAAGGTGTAACGCTAGGCGCGCGACCCGTCAAGTAAGGACCGCCGGCCCCGCGTGGCCAGGCCGCCGGCCCCGGGGAATCCCGGCAGGCCGCAGGCGCTTGATACAGCCATGAAGAGGATCGGTTTCCTGTCGTTCGGGCACTGGCGGGCCGCTCCGGGGTCGCAGACCCGGACCGCCTCCGACGCGCTGCTGCAGACCATCGAGCTGGCCCAGGCGGCCGAGGACCTCGGGATCGACGGGGCGTTCGTCCGCGTGCACCACTTCGAGCGGCAGCTGGCCTCCCCGTTCCCGCTGCTGGCCGCGATCGGGGCGCGGACCAGCCGGATCGAGATCGGCACCGCGGTCATCGACATGCGGTACGAGAACCCGCTGTACCTCGCCGAGGAGGCCGCGGCGGCGGACCTGATCAGCGGCGGGCGGCTGCAGCTCGGCGTCAGCCGGGGCTCACCGGAGACCGTGCTGCGCGGCGCCGAGTCGTTCGGCTACCGGCCCGCGGACGGGGAGAGCGACGCGGACGCCGCCCGGCGCAAGACCGAGGTCTTCCTGGCCGCGATCGGCGGCGCCCCGGTCGCTCGGACCGACCCGGCCCGGACCGGGGTCAGCGGCGGCCTGGCCATCCAGCCCCAGTCGCCGGGCCTGGCCGACCGGATCTGGTGGGGCTCCGGGACCCGCGCCACGGCCCAGTGGGCCGCCCAGGCCGGGATGAACCTGCAGAGTTCCACGCTGCTGTCCGAAGACACCGGCGTCCCGTTCGACCAGCTCCAGGCGGAGCAGATCCGGCTGTACCGCGCGGCGTGGGCGGAGCGCGGCTGGCCGCGGGAGCCGCGCGTCTCGGTATCGCGCAGCGTGCTGCCGATCACCGAGGACATCGACCGGATGTACTTCGGCGACCAGGAGCACGAGGACCAGATCGGGCTGCTGGACGGCGTCCGGTCCCGGTTCGGCCGGACCTACGTCGGGGAGCCGGACGCCGTCGCCGCGCGAGCTGGCGGCGGACGAGGCCGTGCGCGAGGCCGACACGGTGCTGTTCACCGTGCCCAACCAGCTCGGCGTGGCCTACAACGCGCGCATCCTGGCCACGATCGCCAGGCATATCGCGCCCGCCATCGGCTGGACCCCGGGCGTTGCGGCGGGGCACCTGACGTAGACTGCGCTGTCGTTGTGGCTGAAGCATCACGTTCTGTATGGAGACGCAACCATGAGCACTGACAAGCCTGAGATCGATTTTCCCGGCGGCGAGCCGCCGAAGAACCTGGAGATCACCGACGTCTGGGAAGGCGAAGGCGCCGTCGCGAAGGCGGGCGACACGGTCCAGGTGCACTACGTGGGGGTCGCGTACTCCACCGGCGAGGAGTTCGACGCCAGCTGGAACCGGGGTGAGCCGCTGCAGTTCCGCCTGGGCGTGGGACAGGTCATCGCCGGCTGGGACCAGGGTGTGCAGGGCATGAAGGTCGGTGGCCGCCGGCAGCTGATCATCCCGCCGGACCTGGCCTACGGGGACCGCGGGGCCGCGGGCGCGATCGCGCCCGGCGAGACCCTGATCTTCGTCTGCGACCTGGTCGCGACCTGATCCAGCGCGCCCTGCCCCGGGCCGGGTCGCGAGCGGGGCGCTAGCGGGGGGACAGGACGCAGAACTCGTTGCCCTCGGGGTCGGCCAGGACGGTAAAGGACACGTCGTCACCCTGGCCGACGTCCGCGAGGGTCGCGCCCGCGGCGCGCAGCCGCGCCACCTCGGCGGCGGGATCCTCGCCGCGGTAGGGCGCCACGTCCGGGTGGACCCGGTTCTTGACCGTCTTACCGCCGGGTACCCGCAGGAACTCCAGGTACGGCCCCACCCCCGCGGGCGAGCGGAGCCCGGCGAGCTGGCCCGCGTCCTCGGTGCGGGTGACCGGCCAGCCTGCCGCCCCGGCCCAGAACCGGGCCAGCGCCGCGGGATCGGCGCAGTCGGTGAGGATCGCGGCGACCGGGCCCGTGTCGCGGTAGACGTCCCGTGGCTCCAGCACGCAGAACTCGTTGCCCTCCGGGTCGGCCATCACCACCCACGGCACGTCGCCCTGGCCGATGTCTGCCGGCCCGCCGCCCAGGTCCCGGGCCCGGCTGACCAGCTCGGCCTGATCCGCGGCCGACGCGCTGGCCAGGTCCAGATGGACCCGGTTCTTCCCGGTCTTGCGCTCCGGGACCGGGACGAAGACGATCGGCACGGCGACCGGGTCGGGGTAGCTGTACCCGGCCGGCCAGACGTCTACCTCGTCCGCCGTCTCGTCGGCGATCTCCCAGCCCAGCAGGGCGGCCCAGAACCGGGCCAGCCGGGCGGGATCTTGGGCGTCGGCCACTACGTGGACCAGTCGCGTCGGCATGGACCCCAACCTTCCCCGAATCGTCCGGCGGGCGCAATCGCGTTTCATCTGCGGCTGATGGGTGAGCTGTTATCCGTTCACATAGCGGACGGAGGTACACATGGCGATCACCGGAACCAAGCCCCGCATCGCTGTGCACACGCCATCGCTGACCGTGGCCACGACCGTGGCCACGGCCCTCGCGGCGTGCGTCGGGCAGGTCGGGCTGGCCATCCCCGCGGTGCTCAACGGCCTGTTCCAGCAGGACCTGGGCACGACGGCGTCCCAGCTGACCTGGATCTCCGACGCGTTCCTGGTCCCGGTCGCGCTGCTGGAGCTGACCTGGGGCGTCCTCGGGGACCTGTTCGGCCGTAAGCGGCTGCTGATCGGGGGCAGCGTGCTGCTCGCCGTCGGCGAATTCGTCAGCGTCCTCACCCCCGGCGCGGGTACCTCCACCGGCGCCCGGGTGGGCATCCTGTGGACAGGTCAGGCCCTGGCGGGCATCGGCGCGGCGGTGCTCTTCCCGACGTCGCTGGCCATGGTGGCCGCTGGGACGCACACCGTGGCGTCGCGAGCGCGGGGCATCGCGATCTGGGCCGCCGCGCTGTCGGCCGGCGGCTTCATCTCCCCGGTGCTGGGCGGCCTGGTGACCAAGATTCACTGGGGCAGCGACCCCTACGCGGCTTGGCGGTGGGCCTTCGTCGCGGTTGGCATTCTCGCCCTGATCAGCGCCGGGGTGGCGTGCACGGCACAGAACTCCTCCGCACCCGAAGGCCGCTCGCTGGACTGGCCGGGCCAGATCACGATCGCGATCGCCCTGTTCGCCCTGCTGTTCGCGGTGATCAACGCGGCCACCAGCGGATGGTCGGACGGGCTGGTGATCTCCGGATTCATTGTCGCGGCGATCTTCCTGCTGCTGTTCGTCGCGGTCGAGCGCCGCTCCACCGCCCCGCTGCTGCGCCTTGACCTGTTCCGCAGTCGTCCCTTCGCGGTGAATTCGGTGGTGACCGTCCTCGGCATGTTCGCGTTCCTCGGCACCGCCTACTCGACCAGCATCCGGCTATCGGCGATCCAGGGCTTCACGCCGCTCAAGACGGCCATCGCCTTCGTGCTCCTGCAGGGCTTCGCGCTGGTCCTGATGCCGCTGACGGCGCGGGCTATCCGTCGCTACAACCCGCGCTGGGCGCTCGGTGGCGGGTTCCTGCTGATCGGCGCGGGTGATCTGTGGCTCTCCGCCGTGCCCGTCAGCGGGATGTCGCTGGCCCCGGTCATCGCCCCGCTGGTGCTGGTCGGGGTGGGCTTCGCGTTCGCGCTGTCGGGGGTGACCGCGGTGGCCGTCAACACCGTGCCCAACCACCTCGCAGGGATGGCCTCCGGGACCACCAGCCAGCTGCGGGACTTCGGGTTCACGCTCGGGCCGGCCGTCATCGGCGCGGTCGCGCTGAGCCAGGCGGCCAGCCAGATCCAGGCCACAGTCGCCGCCAGCGCCCGGCTGCGAGCCGCGCTGGGCACTTTCTACCGCGCACCCGCGCACGCGCCCGCCGGACAGCGGGCCTCGGTCCAGGCCGCGGTGGACGCGGTGAAGTCCGGGCCGCTCGGCGCGAACGGCGTCCCGGCCACGGTGCCTGGCCCGAAGGGGACCCCGGTGCCGTTCAACCCGCTCAAGGACGTCGCGTTCCACGCGCTCGGGCAGGCCTACTCCCTCGGCTATCTCATCTGCGGCGTGGCCGCTCTGGTCTCGGCGGTGCTCGCTGCGGCCGCGCTGCACGGCCTCGCGCACCGGCCGCTGGTCACCGAGGAGTCCCTGGCCGAGTGAGCGGGACGGTCTCTCTGGGCGGGTCCGCCGGCGGGCTGACGGGTGCCCGGCGGCCGGGGTTGCGCGTGGCCCGGCAGCGGGGGTTGCGCGTGGTCCGGGACGGGAACACCCAGGCCCGTGCGGGTGCTGTTAGAGGTGGACCACCCTCGCCACCAACGAGGACCCGGTCCGGCAAAGGAGCTGACATGCCTGAGAATTACCGCAAGGACCCCGAGGCCGTCTCGCGGCTGACCAAGGAGCAGTACCGGGTCACCCAGAAGAGCGCCACCGAGCCGGCGTTCCGGAACGAGTTCTGGGACAACAAGGAGCCCGGCATCTACGTGGACGTCGTGTCCGGAGAGCCGCTGTTCGCCTCCGTGAACAAGTACGACAGCCGCTCCGGCTGGCCGAGCTTCACGGTGCCGATCGAGCCGCGCAACATCGTCGAGAAGAAGGACATCGGCCTGGGCATGATCCGGACTGAGGTCCGGTCCGCCCACGGGGACAGCCACCTCGGCCACGTGTTCCCCGACGGGCCTGCCGACCAGGGCGGGCTGCGGTACTGCATCAACTCCGCGGCCCTGCGCTTCATCCCGCTCGACGACCTGGAGCGCGAAGGGTACGGGGAGTACCGCGACCTGTTCGAGCAGACCGAGCAGGCCAGCGACGAGCAGACCAGCGACGAGACGAGGAGTGCATCACGATGACGGGCCACACCGAGAAGGCCATCCTGGCCGGCGGCTGCTTCTGGGGCGTCCAGGACCTGATCCGCAAGCGTCCCGGCGTGATCTCGACCCGCGTCGGCTACACCGGCGGTGACGTGCCGAACGCGACGTACCGGAACCACGGCAACCACGCGGAGGCCATCGAGATCACCTTCGATCCCGACCAGATCTCCTACCGGGACCTGCTGGAGTTCTTCTTCCAGATCCACGACCCGAGCACCCGTAACCGGCAGGGCAACGACGTCGGGGCCAGCTACCGCTCGGCC
Source organism: uncultured Actinomycetes bacterium (assembly GCA_963844695.1). GTDB lineage: Bacteria > Actinomycetota > Actinomycetes > Streptosporangiales > Streptosporangiaceae > RYN-230. Next base: position 157,937 of record CAWJPL010000017.1, on the reverse strand, counting down.
ATCTTCTACACGAGTGACGAGCAGAAGCGGGTCGCCGAGGACACCATCGCCGACGTGGACGCCTCCGGCCTGTGGCCGGGCAAGGTGGTCACCGAGGTCGAGCCCGCCGGCCCCTTCTGGGAGGCCGAGCCCGAGCACCAGGACTACCTGGAGAAGTACCCCAACGGCTACACCTGCCACTTCGTGCGGCCAGGCTGGAAGCTGCCGCACCGCGCGGACACCGTTACCCAGTAACGGACCGGCACGCGGAGGCCCGCAGGGACGGTATCGACCCGTCCCGGCGGGCCTTATGCGTCTCTAGGGCTGGTGCCCGGCGGAAGCGGGATGACGGGCGGAAGCGGGGCGGCGGGCGGCAGCGGGGTGAGGAGCACGTCGGCCACCGCTGAGCCAGCAGCGGGATCCCGCGTCCGCCCGACCTTGCGCCAGCCCCAGGCCCGGAAGGCGTGCTGCGCCGGGGTGGCGGACGGCGCGACAGTGAGCGTCGCCCGTTCCTCGGGCCGGGTCGCCAGGACCAGGCCGTGCAGGGCGGCGCCGATGCCCTGGCGCCGCCACGACGCGCGGACCAGCAGGTTGACCACGGCGAAGGTCCGGCCCGGATGCTCGGCCGTCGTCTCGTCCGGCAGCGGGGTGGTCAGGTGCCGCCACCAGGAGGTGGACGGCCGGAGCGGGAACCCGGCCGCGTACCCGACCAGGTAGCCGCCCCGGCGCGCCTCAGCCAGGACATAGCCTGGCTGGCGGTGCTGGACCCGGAAGCGGCGGGCGAACCGGGCCGCCTCCTCGTCCCGGCCGTGCGTCCCGGCGTACACCTCGGCGTACAGGGCCTGCAGTTCGTCGGCGTGCGCGCCGGCTGCTGTCCCGTCGAGCACCTCGAAGGTGACGTCGGGCGGGGCCTGGCTCATCTCCGCCCGCTCCCCGACGGGGCGGCGGCGATCGCCGCCGCCGCGAACTGGCGGAGCAGCGCTTCGCGCACCCGGGGCAGGAAGGCCAGCCACACCGGGCTCGACGGGGCGTTCACCAGCGGGATGAAGCGCACCGCCGAGTGGATGTTCCGGCGCATCGCGACATCCGGGACCACTCCGATGCCCCGGTCGGCGGCCACCGACTCCAGCCACTCGTCGAAGTTCCTCGTCTCGACGATGCGAGCGGGCCCCTGGCCCGCCGGCCAGGACCACGGGCCGGTCGTGCCGCTCACGGTGTTGACCACCAGCGGCCAGGCTGGTACCTCGTCCCAGTCCAGCCGCTCATACGACGCGAGCCGGGAGTGCTCCGAGCACATCGCCACCCGCACCTCGTCGAACAGGTGAACCCGGCGCACCGGGGAGCTGTCCGGGATGGCGCCGCGGATCACGGCCACGTCGATCGACGCCTGCTCGACCGCGGCCAGCGGGTCGTCCGAGCGGACCAGGGACACCGTGGCCCCCGTCGCCTGCTCGAACTGGCCGACCGCCTGCTGCGCCCACGGGTCGGGCAGCAGCCAGCTGAAGCCGAGCCGGATCGTGACGTGGCTGCGCACCGACGCGAGCGCGGCGTCCAGGTCCGCGAGTACCCGCTCCGCGTGACCGCAGAACTCGCGCCCCGCCGCGGTCAGTTCGACATGGCGCGAGGTGCGCTCCAGCAGGGTCACCTGCAAGATGGCCTCGAGCTGCTGGATCGTGCGGGTGAGAGCCGGCTGCGTGATCAGCAGGTGCCCGGATGCGCGGGTGAACGAGCCTGCCCGCGCCACCGCGAGGAAAGCCCGCAGGTGGCGCACCTCGACATCCATGCCTGCCGAGCATAGACGCAGCGGGAAAGGCATTGGAGTCCGCCCAGCGGCCCTTCTAGCGTCGTAGTCACCAGCCCACGCGAAGGACGGCCACCATGACGACAGCCACCGGCCAGGCCCCGGGAACCGCCAGGGTCAGGGGCCGGGCGCCGTGGACGCTGGTGCTGCAGGCCGCGGCGGCGCTGGCGGCCAGCATGGGCATCGGGCGGTTCGCCTACACGCCGATCCTCCCGCTCATGCACAGCCAGGCCGGGCTCTCGGCTCAGTACGGGTCGGCGCTGGCCACCGCCAACTACGTGGGTTACCTGGCGGGCGCGCTGCTGGGCATCGTGGTGCCCGCGGTCACCCGGTCGGTGCTGACCCTGCGGGCGGCTCTCGTCCTCGTGGTCGGCACGCTCGCGCTCATGGGCGCCACCGAGAACCACGCCGCCTGGCTGGCGCTGCGGCTCGTCGCCGGGGTCGCGAGCGCCCTCGTCTTCATGATCGCCGTGAGCGCGCTGCTGGCCGGGCTGCGCGGGCCGCGGCAGTACCTGTCCGGCTGGGGATTCGGCGGCGTCGGCGCCGGCATCGCCCTGTCCGGCGTCGTGGTCCTGGCCGCCGGGACCTGGCGTACCGCCTGGCTGGCCTCGGCGGGCTTCGCCCTGCTCCTCACGGTCGCCGCCTGGCCGCTGCGGCCCGGGGAGCGCCCAGTGCAACCTGGAACCGTGCAGCCGCGCCCCGCCGGCCTGGAACTGTGCCGACGCCCGATGACCCGCCCCCGGCCCGCCGCTGGTTCGCCGTGCTGCTGACCAGCTACTCGCTGGAGGGGGTGGGCTACATCATCGCCGGGACCTTCCTGGTCGCCGCGATCAGCGAGAACTCACCCGCCTGGGCCGGAAGCGGGGCCTGGGTGCTCGCCGGGCTCGCCGCCGTCCCGGCCTCGGCGGTCGTGGGCCCACCTCAGCCGGCGGTGGAGGCGGTCCACCCTGCTGTGCGCGGCGCTCCTCATCCAGGCCGCCGGGATAGCCCTGCCCGCGCTGGTCAGCGGGGTCGTCCCGGCGCTGCTGTCCGCGGTCCTGTTCGGCGCCACCTTCCTCGGCGTGGCTTCCATGGCGCTGGCCCTGGGCGTCCAGTTGCGGTACCCGCGTGCGGTCGCGCTGCTGACCACCGGCTACGGCCTCGGCCAGATCCTCGGCCCGCTCGTGGTGACGCCCCTGCTCCACCACGGCTACCACCTGGCCCTGCTGATCGCCGCGGGCGTCGTGCTGGCCGCGGCGCTCGCCGCCGCGGTGCTCCGGATGGGACCACGTTAGGCCGGCAGGCGGCGGGACCGTCCAGCAGCTACCGGAATATGGATTCCGTTTGCTAGGCTCCCTAATCGGAAGCATGATTCCGTTTCGGGGGAGGTCGTCGTGGTCGCTGGTATCCGGCGCGCGCACCATCAGGTGACGTTTGCGGTGCTGGCCCTGGGGATCGCGGCGTTCGCGCTGTTGCAGTCGCTGGTGGTTCCGGTGCTGACCACGGTGCAGCACCAGTTGCACACCTCGCAGGACACGGTGACCTGGGTGCTGACCGCCTACCTGCTGTCGGCGTCGATCATGACGCCGATCCTGGGGCGGGTCGGCGACATGACGGGCAAGAAGCGGGTGTTCGTCGCCGCGCTGGTGGCGCTGGCCGTCGGCTCGCTGCTGGCGGCGCTCGCTCCCTCGATCGGCGTGATGATCGTGGCCCGGGTGATCCAGGGGGCCGGCGGCGGGATGCTGCCGGTCGCGTTCGGCATCATCCGCGATGAGTTCCCGCCGGGGAAGGTGGCGGGCGCGGTCGGGGTGCTGGCCGCGCTGACCGCGGTCGGGGCTGGCCTCGGGATCGTGCTGGCCGGTCCGATCGTGAACGCGCTGAACTACCACTGGCTGTTCTGGCTGCCGCTGATCCTGACCGTGGTGGCGGCGGTGGCCGCGGTGCTGTTCGTGCCCGAGTCGCCGGTGCGCACGCCCGGCCGCATCTCCTGGCTGCCCGCGGTGCTGCTGTCCGGGTGGCTGGTCGCGCTGCTGGTCGCGCTGAGCGAGGCCCCGGTCTGGGGCTGGGGCTCCAGCCGGGTGATCGGCCTGCTGGCCGCGGCGGTCGTCCTCGCGGTGGCCTGGGTAGCCGCCGAACTGCGCGCGGCGACCCCGCTGATCGACATGAAGATGATGCGGCGGACCGCCGTGTGGACCAACAACCTGGTCGCCCTGCTCATCGGGGTGGGGATGTACGCGACGTTCGCCTTCCTGCCCGAGTTCGTGCAGACTCCCCCCGCCGCCGGGTACGGCTTCGGCGCGAGCATCACCTTGTCCGGGCTGATGCTGCTGCCCTCCACGATCACCATGTTCGCGGTGGGCATGTTCGCGGGCCGGCTGACCCGCGCGCTCGGGGGCAAGGTCCTGGTGATCGCCGGGTGCCTGATCGGGTGCGTGGCCATGGCGATCCTCGCCTTCGCGCACACCTACGAATGGGAGATCTATCTCTCCAGCGCGATCATGGGGGTCGGGTTCGGGCTCGCGTTCTCGGCCATGTCGGCGCTGGTGGTGGCGGCGGTACCCGCCTCGCAGACCGGCGTCGCGAGCGGCATGAACGCGAACATCCGCACGATCGGCGGCAGCATCGGCGCGGCGGTGATGGCCAGCATCGTCACCTCGCAACTGGGGCCCTCCGGACTGCCGGAGGAGTCCGGCTACACCACCGGGTTCGCGGTGATGGCCGCGGGGCTGGCGCTGGCCGCGCTGGCCGGCCTGCTGATCCCGGCCACGCGCGGGCTGCGGCGGGGGGCCGGTGAGCTGGACCACGGCGAACTGGCGATGGTGGCCGGCGGAACGGTCACCGGGGACGAGAGCGAGTGACCGGTCCCGCCCCGCACCCGGTCCTGGGCACCCGGCGCGACGCGGTCCGGAACTATCACCGCATCCTGGCCGCCGCGCGCGACGTGCTGGGCGAGTCTGGCCCCGACGCCAGCATGGAGGAGATCGCCGCGCGGGCCGGGCGTGGGCGTCGGCACCGTCTACCGTCACTTCGCCAGCAAGGACGCCCTGATCGACGAGCTGCTGCGGCTGGCCCTCGAGGAGATCCTGACCTCCGCCGACCGGGCGCTGGCGCGCACCGACGGGTCCGGGCTCGAAGAGTTCCTGCGGGCCCTGGGCCAGTCGTTCGCCGACCATGCCCGCTACGCGAACCTGTTCGTCCAGCGCCGTACCGAGGACGCGACCGTCGACCGGATACGGGCCGCCCTGGACGAGCTCACCGCCCGGGCCATCGCGGCCGGCACGGTGAACCCGGACACCACCCCCGGCGACGTCCTGGCGCTCGTCTGGGGGATGCGCGGGCTCGTCCAAGCGGCCGGAGAAGGCGCTCCGGGAGACGTCGCTCCCGGGGCCTGGCCACGATTCCTCGACATCCACCTGGCCGGCCTGCGGGCCGCGGGACCGGGGCGAACCTAGCTGACCTTTCGCTACGGAACGTGCTCAGAAACTCGCTGATATCCGTACATTTCGTCGCCCTGGCGAGCTCGGATAGTTACATATAGAGCACACTGTGTAACTATGGGTAAATGCGGACGCTTGCTAGAGCTGCAGCCAGTTCGCTCATAACCCTGTGCGTGGGGCTCGCCGCCGTGGTGGTCTGCGTGGCGGTCATCGGCATCGTGGGCACCCGCTCCGCCACGGCGCTGGGAAATGAGGCCGCGAGCGACGAGCTGACCACCTCGACGGCCACGGGCCAGCTGGCCCGGACGATGGACAGCGCGTACGCGGCCGGCGAAGCTGCCTTCCTCGCCCCCCGGCCGGTGGACCGCTCCCGGCTGCTCGGCTTCCTCTACTCCAGCCGTCTTCCAGCGACCGACGCCCAGCTCTACTCCCTGGAGCGGCTGCACGCCGGCGACCCTCCGGGTGAGTTGGCCGGCATCGAGCGGCTGGTCCGGCAGTGGGCCGTCGTCCGCGATCTGCTCAGCCCGACCAGCGTGCCGGCCCATCCGGACGCCACCCTCGCCGCCCGGCTGACCACCGCTTATCAGCCGGTCAGCGTCCACCTTGGCCACCTGCTCCGCGTCGAGCAGCACGACGGGCACATGGACCGCGTCTCGGCGGCCGCGAACCAGGCCAGGACCGTGGGCTTCATCGTGGGCGCCGCCGTCCTCGGCCTCGCGGTCGGCGTTCTCCTGCTGCTGTCCGGAATCCGCCGGATCCGCCGCAGCCTGGAGCCGGGCCAGGATCAGGCCGAGTTCGCTGACACCCTGCAGGTCGCGAACGACGAGGACGAGGCGCACCAGCTACTCCAGCGCCACCTCGAACGCAGCTCACGGCGACCACCGCGGTCGTACTCAACCGGAACAACAGCGCCGACCGGCTGGAGGCCGTCACGCCGCTGCCGGGTGGTTCGCCGCTCGCGGACACCCTGCGCGGTGCGAAGCCCCGGTCCTGCCTCGCGGTCCGGTCGGGCCGGACGCACGGCCAGGACACGGCGCGGTCGGCCCTGCTCGCGTGCCCGGTGTGCGCCTCCTGCCCGGGGGCCACGTTGTGCCTTCCGCTCACCGTCGGCGGCCAGGTGATCGGGTGCTGTCCTGCTCAACCACCCGGCTTCCTACACCGAGGCCGAGCAACAGCGGATCCGGGACTCCGTCGGCCAGGCCGCCCCGGTCCTCGCGAACCTGCGCAACCTGGCCGTCGCGGAGATCCGCGCTGCGACCGACGGCCTGACCGGGCTGCCCAACAAACGTGCGGTCACGGACGCGATGAAGCGCCTGTTCGCCCAGGCCTCGACGACGACCTCGCCGCTGGCGTTGCTGCTCATCGATCTGGACCACTTCAAGCAGATCAATGACCGGTGGGGTCATCCGGTGGGGGACCAGGTCCTCGCCAACGTCGGCGCGGTACTGCGGGGCGTGCTGCGGGCCCGGGACTTCGCCGGCCGCAACGGCGGTGAGGAGTTCGCGGTCCTGCTCCCCGACACCCAGATTCCCGCGGCCCTCGAGATCGCCGAGCGCATCCGGGCGGCGATCGCCGGGATCTCCCTGTCGGGCGCCGACGTGTCGGTCACCGCCTCGCTCGGCGTGGTCGGCTTCCCGGACCACGCCACCGCGCTGGACCGGCTCGAGCGGCTCGCCGACGCGGCGCTCTACATCGCCAAGCGGGAAGGCCGGAACCGGGTCGAGCTCGCCGACCCGGCGTCGGCTGACGCCCCGCCCGGCGAAGCCGTGGTCGTGCTGGAGACTCCGGCCTGACATGAGAGGGTCACGGCATGACGCTGCGGTTCTCGCCCAACCTGTCCCTGCTCTGGGCGGACCTGCCGCTGCCCGAACGGTTCGCCCGGGCCGCCGCGGCCGGGTTCGGCGCCGTCGAGCTGTGGTGGCCCGGCGACGACGAGGCCGCGCGGCTTCCTGAGCTGACCCAGCGCTGGGGGCTGCACCTCGCGCTGCTCAACTTCGACGCCGGGAACATGGCCGCCGGCGACCGGGGCCTGGCCGCTGACCCCGGACCGCACCGGCCAGTTGCGGGCCAACGTGCCGCTCGCCCTGCGGATCGCGGCGGACTGCGGCTGCCCCCGGCTTAACCTGCTGGCCGGACTGCGCGACGAGCGTTACCCGCTGGACCAGCAACTCCGGCTGGCCCGGGACAACGTGGCCTGGGCCGCCGACCAGGCCGCGGAGTCGGGCCGTCAGGTGATGATCGAGGCGCTCAATTCCATGGACAACGGCCCCTGCCTGCTCACCACCACCGCGGCGGCGGCCGCCTTCATCGCGCAGACCGGCCGCGAGAATGTCCGGCTCCAGTACGACGCCTACCACATGCAGCGGATGGAAGGTGATCTCGCCACCACGCTGGACACGTACTGGTCCCTCATCAGCCACGTCCAGATCGCGGACGTCCCCGGCCGGGGCGAGCCGGGGACCGGGGAGATCAACTACCGGTTCCTGCTCGGCCACCTGGGCCGCCAGGGCTACCACGGCTATGTCGGGCTGGAATACCGGCCCTCTGGTGGCCAGCCCGAGGACTCCTTCGGCTGGCTGGAGGAGTACGGGCTGCGGAGCTCCAATCTTCCCTGACCTGGCCTGGGTTCCGCGTCTCAGCGGATTTTGTCAACGGTCTTGCGATATATTTCGTCTTTGCGCGATATCGCGGGACAGGGGCAATGGCTGCCAGTATCGCCTGGTCGCCGGCGCGGAATGGCTTGCCGCCATTGCCGGGCCGGCCGCTGCGAGGGGCGGGGTGCTGGCCGGCGAGGACTGGTGCGTATACCGGTGGCGGCGTAGATGACCGTGGATCGCGGGTCGGCACTGCCCCGGCGGCGGGGGCCGGACCTGGCGGGGATGGCCGCGTTCACCCTGGATTCCGCGGGCCGGGTGGTCTCGTGGCCGTTGTCGGCTGAGCGGCTCTTCGGTCATCCGTCGTCGGCGGTGACCGGGCGTGACGTGTGTGACGTGCTGATGACCGGCCCGGGTCAGCGTGAGCTGGCTGGAGAGGCGCTGGCTGAGGTCGCGGCCGGGCGGGTCTGGACCGCGACGATGAGCATGGCCTTCGCCGGCGGCAGCGGCCCGGTCGCCGTCCGGTGGGAACCACTGGGCGGGCCCGGAGGCCGGGGTGCTGGTGATCGGGCAGCACGTCTCGCCGACCGTCGGCGCGGGCTGGCTGCGTGAGGCGGCCGACCGGATCGGTACCACGCTCGACCTGCCCCGCACCGCCCGCGAGGTCGCCGACGTCGCTGTTCCCGCGTTCTCCGACGCCGTGGCCATCTTCGTGTTCGAACGGCTGCTCGCCGCCGACGAGCCCGTCTCGCCCCAGGCCGGGCACGGGGCGGTCATGCGGCGGCTGGTGGCCCGGCTGGCAGGCCAGCCCACCTCCGTCACCGACAGCGTGCTGCGCCCCGGTGAGGTGCTGGTCTTCGAGGACGAGTCGCCCAGCTTCCAGGCGATGCACACCCGGAGCCCGGTGTTGTTCGACCGCCTCGACGACGAGAGTGCCGAGCGGGTCGCCCGCCGCCCCGGCGGGCGGGACCTCACCTCCGGCTACGCGTCGTGGCTGTCGGTCCCCCTGGTGGCCCAGGGGATCGTCCTGGGCTGCGCGACGTTCGGGCGGGCGCCGGAGAGCCCGGACTTCGGGCCCGCGGACATCGCCGCCGCGGGCGAGCTCGCCTCGCGGGCGGCGGTGTGCATCGACAACGCCCGCCTGTACCACCGGGAACGGCGGACCGCCTTCGCGCTGCAGCGCGGCCTGCTGCCCGCCGAGCCGCGCGTCCCGGCGGGCGTGGAGGTGGCACACCTGTACCTGCCGGTCGGGGCCAGCATGGTGGGCGGGGACTGGCACGACATCGTCGCCCTGCCGGACGGGCGGGTGGCCCTGGTCGTGGGGGACGCGATGGGGCACGGGCCGGAGGCGGCGGCGGTCATGGTGCAGCTGCGCACGGCGACGCATCTGCTGGCCGGCCTGGACCTGTCCCCCGCCAAGCTGCTGGCCAGCCTGGACACGATGGTCGCGGGCATGCCCGCCTCGCCGTACGCCACCTGCATCTGCGCCGTGATCGACATCGGGGCCAGCACCTGCGTGATCGCGGCCGCTGGTCACCCGCCTCCGGTGCTGGCGCTGCCGGACGGCAGTACCGAGGTGCTCTCCGTGCCCGCCGGTCTCCCGCTGGGGCTCAGCGCCGGGACCTTCGAGGCCACCCAGGTCGCCCTGCCGCCCGGAGCCACGCTCGCGCTCTACACCGACGGACTGGCGGAAAGCCGGACCCGGCCGCTCGACGACGGTATCGCCGCGCTGCGCGACGCGCTCAGCTCCGCCCTGGACCAGCCCGGTACGTCACTGGACAGCGCCTCGGAGACGATCAGCCAGGCGCTGCGCCAGCGTGGCGAGGACGACATCACTCTCGTCCTGGCCCGCGTCCGCCAGTAACTTCGGCGGTGAGCGCGTCGAGGACGACGCGGACCGCGGGCTGGCGGTCGCCGCCGCGGCGGCTGACCGTGAAGACCTGCCGGGTGACCGGCTCGGCGGGCTGAACCAGCGCCACCCCCGGCGGCAGGTGCCAGGCGGCGAGCCGGGGAACCAGGGTGACCCCGGCGCCCGCGGCCACCAGGCTGAGCAGGACGTGGAAGTCGCTGGCCCGGGCGACGACCCGGGGGACGAAGCCCGCCCGGGCGCAGGCCCGCTGGATCATTTCGGCACAGCTGGTATTGCTGCGCGGGGCCAGGAACGGCTGGCTGGTCAGCGAGCGCAGCTCCAGCGGACCCTCCGTGGCTGCGCTGCTGCTGGCCGGGACGGCCAGCCACACCGGATCGCTGAGCAACTCGCGCCGCTCGAAGAGCGGGTCGAGGGGCCGCGGGAGCAGGTCGTATTCGTGGGCGATGGCCACGTCGATCTCACCTCGCGCCGCGGCGGGCAGCGCCTCCTCGGGCTCCATCTCCACCAGGTCGAGCTGCACGTGCGGTGCGGAGCCGGCCAGCGTGGCCCACGCCGCGGGCACGATGGCGGCCGCGGCGGAGGGGAAGGCGGCCAGCGTGACCCGCCCGGCGACCTGGTCACGCAGCGCGGCCAGGTCGGCCTCGGCCGCGTCGAGCTGGGCCAGGAGGGCGTCAGTGTGCGCCACCAGGAAGGCCGGCCGCGGTGGTCAGCTCGATGCCCCGGCCCGCACGCTCGGTCAGCCGCATCCCGACTTCCCGCTCGAGGGCGGCCAGCTGCTGGGAAACAGCGGGGGCCGAGTAGCCCAGCGCGGCCGCGGCTGCGGTGACCGATCCGTGCGCGCTGACGGCATGCAGGACCCGGAGGCGGCGCATATCCAACATGGAAGAACAGCTTATCGTTTGCTAGTGATTCTGTAACTAGACCTAAAGTCTCTGCCGGCCGAGACTGGGGTCATGAGCCTCTTGCGACCCTCCGCCAGCCTGGCCGCCGCCGGGACGGTGGTCCTGTGGGCCAGCGCCTTCCCGGCCATCTCCGTCGCCGTGCCGCAACTCGGGCCGGCCGGGCTCGCGGTGGCCCGGCTCGTGGTCGCGTCCGCGGCGCTGGCGGTAGCCGCCCCGTTCCTGGGGGTACGGCGGCCGCGAAGCCGCGATCTTCCGCTCATCGCCGGGTGCGGCCTGGCCGGGATGACCGCGTACCAGTTGCTCCTCAACACCGGGGAACGGGTCGTCCCGGCGGGGACGGCCAGCCTGCTGGTGGCCACGGCGCCGGTGTACGCCAGCCTGCTGGCCGCGGGCCTCCTCGGCGAGCGCCTGGGGCGCCGGTGGTGGGCCGGGAGCGGTGTCGCACTGGCCGGCACGGCCATCATCGCGGTCTCGCACGGCCTGGGCTTCGGCGTCGCGGCGCTCGTCGTGCTGGCCGCCGCCGTGGTCCAGGGGATCTTCCACGCCGCGCAGAAGCCACTGCTCGCCCGGTACACCGGCTTCGAGGTCACGGTCTACGCCATGTGGGCCGGAACGCTGTTCATCCTGCCCTGGGCCGGATCGTTGCTGCGGGCCCTGCCGCACGCCGGCGGCCCCGCGCTGGCCTCGGCCGTCTTCCTCGGGGTGGCGCCCTCGGCGGCCGGGTTCGTGCTGTGGGCGTACGCGCTGTCCCGGATGGACGTGGGCCGGGTCACGCTCAGCCTCTACCTGGTGCCGGCGACAGCCATCCTCATCTCCCTGGCCTGGCTGGCCCAGATCCCCGGCCCGGTCGAACTGGCTGGCGGGGCGGTGGCCCTGTGCGGGGTCATCCTGGCCAGCAGCGGGCGCGGTCGGAGTCCTCCTGGGGGATGGTCTGGGCGTAGCCGGCTGGGGGGACGCCAGCGGGCGGGCTACCGATCAGGGACTAGCCGGGATTCGCGCGCCAGGGTGACGACGTGAGCGCTGATTTCGCGCAGGCTGGTGGTCGTGTTCCCAGCTAACCGATCTGCGGAGGATGACCGCATGTATGACCCCCCGGCCCTGCAGGCGTCCGGGCTAACCAAGAAGTTCGGCGGCCGGATGGCGATCGACAACGTGTCCCTCACCATCCCCCGGGGCGGCGCGTTCGGCCTGGCCGGACCGGAGGGCGCCGGTAAGACCACCCTGATCCGGCTGCTGCTCGGCCTGACCCCGGCCAGCTCCGGATCCATCCGCGTGCTCGGGATCTCCATCCCGGCGCAGCGGGGCCTGGCCCTGGCGAGGGTGGGCGCCATGGTCGGGGCGCCCCGCTTCCACCGCTACCTCACCGGGCGGGAAAACCTCCAGGTCCTCGCCGCGGCCCGGGAGCCGGGGGCCGACGGCCGGATCGAGCCGTCCCTGGCACGGGTGGGCTTGCGCGAATGGGCCGGTGACCGGGTCGCCAGTTACCCGGCGGCCCTGCGCCAGCGCCTCGGGGTGGCGGCGTGCCTGCTCGGCGACCCCGAGCTGCTGATCCTGGACGAGCCTGCGCACGGGCTGGATCCGGCCGGGATACTGCAGTTCCGGCGGCTGCTGCGCAGCTTCACCGACGAGGGCCGGACCGTCGTCTTGTCCACGCGGCGGCTGGATGAGGCCGCGCACACCTGCGCCGCCGCCGCGGTTCTCGGCCACGGGCGGATCGTCGCGCAGGGCCCGGTCGGCGAGATCGCCGGTGCACCCCGGGCTTCGACTGCGGGGCGGGCCGCGTGAGCACCGGGGCACTGACCGGAGACGCGTGGCTGCCCGGCGTCCGTCTCATCCGAGCCGAGTTCCTGAAGCTGACCAGGCGCCGCGGGCTCATGATCACGGCAGCCGCCCTGACCGCGGTCGCGGTGATCGCCAGTGACCTCGTCCGCGCCGGTGCCTGGCCCGGGGCGTGCTACGCCCTGCTGGCCATCCTCCTCGGGACCTCGGCCGGAGCGGCGGACGTCACCGCCGGGGTCTTCAGTGGCCTGATCACCACCGGCCGCTCGCCGGTCGCCCTCTTCCTGGCCCGTATCCCGGCCGGCCTGGCCCTGAGCGTCGGGTTCACGCTGGCCGGCTACGTGGCGGCCCTCGCGGGCCCGGCCCTGCTCGCCGGGCACCCACCGGCTGCGCCTGGCGGGCCGGTCGTGAGCGCCTGCGGGGCGTTTGGGCTCGGTCTGGGCCTCAGCTCGCTCGGCGCCAGTATCTGGCGGAAAATCAGCCGGGACGCCTAGCGCCCGGCGCCCCCCGCCACTGGGGAGTGGCCAGCGATCTGGCCTGGCGCTGCCGGGCGAAATACGCGCTCGACCGCCGATCCCACAAGAACACGATCACGGCCAGGCCGATACCCCATTGAGCCAGCCCGATGATCCAGGTCGGCCCGGTCACGAGCCCATGGGAGAACGTCCTGGCCACGGTCAGGCAGTCAATGCCGAACAAGATCGTGGACACGACCCGCACCCCGGGCCGACCCCGCCTGGTCCTGCGGGCCATCGCGAGCCACACGCCGACGCTGATCAGCGCCCCGGCGACGGTGACGGTCAGCGTGCCGGTGATCACCGCGCCGAGCGGTCCCGGGGCCAGGAACGGGTGCTGCTGCCTGATCGCCGCCTTGAGCGCGGGCGTGGTCGCGATCGTGGTGACGATGCTCACTGCGGCGAGCGCCGCGCCCAGGTACATCAGCCTGACCGCATTGATCATGGATTGCGGTGGCGTCAGCCGCGCAGTGGGCGATGGGGCGGGCACCGGCACGACGGTCGTCTGCTCCGGCGGCGCCTGAGCCCTCGCGGTCGTGGCCAGCGCGGGTGACGGCGGGGACCAGCCGGGATCGGCGCCCTCGGCGGCATGAGTCAGGCAGAATTCGAGGATCTGCCCGGGCGCGGGCCGGGAGGCGGCGTCCTTCCGCAGGCAGGGCTCGATCAGGGCCCGGAGCTGCGGCGGGCAGCCGTCCAGGTCGGGCGGCTCGTGTAGCACCCGGTAGGAAACGGCGGCGCTGTGCCCCTCGCCGAACGGCGAACGGCCCTGGGCCGCGTAGGCCGCCAGCGAGCCGAGCGCGAACACGTCGATCGCCGGCGTCACGGGCTGGTCGCGGATCTGCTCCGGCGCCATGAACTGCGGCGAGCCCACCATCATGCCGCTGCGGGTCAGCGCCGTCGCCTCCAGCGCCCGGGCGATCCCGAAATCGATCACCCGCGGTCCATCCGGCGCGAGCAGCACGTTGGAGGGCTTGAGGTCGCGGTGCACGACACCGGCGGCGTGGATGGCCTGCAGGGCCTCGGCCACGCCGGCGATCAGCCGGAACACCGTCGCCTCGGGCATCGGCCCGTTCCCGGCCACCGCCTGCTGCAGCGACGGGCCGGGCACGTAGGCCGTGACCAGCCACGGGAGCGTAGCGGCCGGATCGGCGTCGAGCACCTGCGCGGTGTACAGCCCGTGCACTCGCCGGGCGGCCTGGATCTCCTGCTGGAAGCGGGCCCGGAAGTCCTGGTCGTCGCCTAGTTCCGGCCGGACCACCTTCAGCGCCACGCTCCGGCCGGCCCGCGTGGACGCCAGGTAGACCCGGCCCATCCCGCCGGCGCCGAGCCGGGCGCGCAGCCGGTAGCCCCCGATCTCGGCGGGATCGTCGCTGGCCAATGGCTGCACAAGCATCGAATCTAACGCCTTCAACCGGGGTGATCCAGAAGTCCGGCCCAGGAATCCGGCCGGTCAGCCGGCCCCGCTCGCCTCGAGGGTCCGGGCGGCGTGGTGGCCGGGATGGGGCCCGCGCGCTATCCCGCGGCCGAACACGAACGTCTCGAACGGCCTCGTCGGCAGCGTCGTGGTCCCGTCGTGGGCGGCGCCCGCCTCGTTGCTCACGGCCGGGATGGCGAAGTACTTCATGGTGATGGTCGTGTCACCAGGCCGCGCGCCCGGATCCACGTCGAAGATGGCGTACCCGTAGGGGTCGCTGGCGTTGATGGCGGCCGACCAGGGAGCGTCCTCGATCGAGTCGGCGGCGTTGCGGGTGAAACCGGCCGCCTGCGACCCGCTGATGGCGTTGCGCTCGGTGATGACCTTGGCCTGGGGCAGGCCGTCGGCCGCGTCGGTCCCGTAGACGTTGGACGGCCCGTTGGTCCCGCCCCCGCCGAGCACCAGGAAGACGGTGCCCTGGGAGGTGTCCCAGGCCGGGGTTCCGTTATAGGACGAGGGTTTCGTGGCTGCCACCGAGGGCCGCCGGGTGTCGATGGTTTCCCCGGTGGTCTGGTCCGGATTGGGCGAGACCACCGTGCCGTGCGCGCCGCGGTCGTACCCGCGGACCGGATAGCTGCGCTCGTAGTCGTGCTCGTGCCCGGACAGGACCAGGTCGACCTGGTAGCGGTCGAACAGCGGCAGCCAGGCCCGGCGGATGCCGAAGTCGGACCCGTTGCCCGGGACCGAGGTGGACATCGCGCACTGGTGCATGAAGACGACGATCATGTCCACGCCGCGATCCCGGCGGGCCTGGGCCAGGGTCCGCTCCAGCCACAGCGTCTGCAGGTTGGGGGTCCCGAGCGAGGGGTCGGGCACCGCGGAGTTATTGGCCGGGACGATCTTGAGGTCGCCGGTGTAGCCGTGGTTGTAGGTCACCGTGCCGTTGGGGATGGCCGCCCCCGACGTGGTGGTCTCGGGCGCGGCGTTGGGCACGGCGTTCAGGTAAGCGGAGCCGCCGTCCTGGTAAATGACGTCGTCGGCGTCCAGCGAGATGAATTTCACGGTGCCAACCTGGAAACTGTAGAAGTTGCCGCGCAGGTGGTTGCCGTCCCAGTTGGTCACGCCGTTGTCGGGGAGCAGGAAACGGCTCAGGTAATGGCCGTAGCCGTACGGGCCGTTCCAGTAGTTCCCGGCCGCCCCCTGGGCGGCGATCCCGCCGGGTGCGTTCCCGGTCTGCCCGGCGTGGTCGCACACACCGAACTCGGTCTCGTGGTTGCCCAGGGCCGGCATCCACGGCCGGTTGGCCGCCGACCGCGCGATGTTGGCGCCGAAGTCCCGCCACACGCCGGGGGCGTTCAGGATGTCCAGGTTGGCGTAGCACAGGTCGCCGTTGAGGAGATGGAACAACGGCGCGCCCTGGCCGTCCCCCGGGCTCTCGATCGCGTTCACCGCGTAGTAGGAGTTGTCGCACGACTCGTGCCAGATGTTCCCGGAAGTGTTGAGGTCCCAGGACGGGGTCGCGAGGTCGCCGTAGCTCGAGAACCGGAACCGGGCCCGGCCGGCCGGCGCCGTCTCGAACGACGCCCCCGCTACCGACGGCGTGGCCGCCCCGTCGCTGACCTGGTAGTAGTACCGGGTTCCGGGGTGCAGGCCGGTCAGCTGCACGTGGTAGAAGTAGGTCGTCTGATCGTTGAGCCCGTCGGTGAAGCTCACCGAGGCCGCCCGGCTGTAGCGCCGCCTCACGTCGAGTGGCGACGGCGAGGGCAGCTCGACGACCCGGCCGAGGTGGCCAGCCGTGATGGGTGAGGTCGAGTAGGCCAGCGTCGGCGCGGGCTGAGCCACCGTGCCCGGCGCCGACCAGGACACCGTGACCGAGGTGGCCGGGTCCGCGCCCCAGGTCAGCAGGAGCTGCTCGGGCGCGGTCTTAGTCGGCAGCGGCAACGTGACCGTGGGCGGATCCGACGGCGCGGTGGCCGCGAACGCGTCCTGGTGCCACAGCGGGCCTTCAGTGGCCCGGGCCAGCCCTGCCGCTGCGCCAAAGCCGACTACCCCGGTGAGGAAGCCCCGCCGGGTGAGCCAGGCGCGACCAGCCGCCGGAGGACCTGATTCGTTACTTCGCGATTCGCCCATGGCCGGGACCGTAGAAAAGACAAGTTAACGCCTTGTGGCCGCCGGGCGGCCATTCTCCCCCCAGGGCGCTAATTTGCTCCCGAAGGGTCGTAGCCCAGGTTCGGGCGCAGCCACCGCTCCGCCTCGGCAAGGTCCACCCCGCGCCGCCGCGCGTAGTCCACGGCCTGGTCCGCGCCGATGCGGCCGACCGTGAAGTACCGCGCCGACGGGTGGGCGAAGAGCAGTCCGCTGACGCTGGCGGCCGGGGTCATCGCGCAGGACTCGGTCAGCGCCATACCCAGCTGCGGCGCGTCGAGCAGACCGAACAGGTCCCGCTTGGGGCTGTGGTCCGGGCAGGCCGGGTAGCCGAAGGCGGGCCGGATTCCCCGGAAGCGCTCGGCGTGCAGGTCGTCGGCGCCGGGCTGGGCGCCCGGCTCGTACCAGTCGCGCCGCGCCTGCAGGTGGATATGCTCGGCGAACGCCTCGGCGAGGCGGTCGGCCAGCGCCTTGACCATGATCGAGTGGTAGTCGTCGAGCTGGGCCTCGTACCCGGCCGCGAGTTCGTCAGCCCCATGGATCGCCACGGCGAACCCGCCGAGGTGGTCGCCGGCCGGGGCCAGGTAGTCGGCCAGGCAGCGGTTGGCCCGCCCAGCGGGCTTGGCGGTCTGCTGGCGCAGCATCGGCAGCCGGACGTCGCCGGAGCCACGGGCGTCGCCGTGGCCCTGGACGTCGCCGTGGCCCGGGCCGATGACGATGTCGTCACCCTCGGCGTGCGCGGGCCAGAAGGCGTACGCGCCCGCCGCGCGGAGGCTGCCGTCGGCGATGATGCCGTCGAGCAGGGCGTTGGCGTCGTCGAAGAGCTCGCGCGCGGCAGGCTGGCCCAGGATCGCCGGGTATTTGCCCTTCAGCTCCCAGGCGAGGAAGAAGAACTGCCAGTCGATCATCTCGCGCAGCGTGGTCAGGTCCGGCTGGACGGTCCGGATCCCGGTGAAGGCCGGGACGGGGAGGTCGCCGTACGCGACCCGCTCACGATTGGCGCGAGCCTGCTCCAGAGTCAGCAAGGGCCGCCGCTGGGCCTTCTCGTGCTGTTCCCGGAGCTGCTCCTGATCGGCGCGGTTGGCGGCGTCCAGCACCGCGGCCCGGTCGTCGCTGAGCAGGTCTGAGACGACGCCGACGACGCGGGACGCGTCGAGCACATGGATGGTGATCCCGTCGTACGGGGGCGCGACCCGCACCGCGGTGTGCTGGCGCGAGGTGGTGGCGCCGCCGATGAGCAGCGGCAGTTTCAGCCCGCGGCGCTGCATCTCGGTGGCCACGTTGACCATCTCGTCCAGGGAGGGGGTGATGAGCCCGGACAGCCCCACGGCGTCGGCGCTCTCGGCGACCGCGGTGTCCAGGATGACAGATGCGGGAGTCATCACGCCGAGGTCGATGACCTCGTAGTTGTTGCAGCCGAGGACGACGCCGACGATGTTCTTGCCGATATCGTGCACATCGCCCTTGACCGTCGCGAGCACGATCTTGCCCTGGCCGCGATCGGCGCTGGCGCGGCCCTCGAGCCGGGCCTGTTCTTTCTCGGCTTCCATGTAGGGCTCGAGGTAGGCCACCGCGCGCTTCATCACCCGGGCGCTCTTGACGACCTGCGGGAGGAACATCTTGCCGGTCCCGAACAGGTCGCCGACGACCTTCATGCCGTCCATCAGCGGGCCCTCGATCACGTCGAGCGGCCGGGTGGCCCGCTGCCTGGCCTCCTCGGTATCGGCCTCGATGAAGTCGGCGATGCCGTGCACCAGCGCGTGCGTGAGCCGCTGCTCCACTGGCGCCTCGCGCCAGGACAGGTCCACGACCCTGCCGGTGCCCGGCCCGTGTACCGTCCCGGCGAAGGTGACCAGCCGGTCGGTGGCGTCGTCGCGCCGGTCGAACAGCACGTCCTCGACCAGTTCCAGCAGCTCCGCGGGGATGTCCTGGTAGACCGCGAGCTGGCCGGCGTTGACGATGCCCATGTCGAGCCCGGCCCGGACCGCGTGGAAGAGGAACGACGAGTGCATCGCCTCGCGCACCACGTCGTTCCCGCGGAACGAGAACGACAGGTTGGAGATGCCGCCGCTGGTCCGGACGCCGGGGCAGCGCTGCTTGATCAGCGGCAGCGCGTCCAGGAAGGCCTTCGCGTACCCGTTGTGCTCGGGGATGCCGGTGGCGACGGCGAGCACGTTGGGGTCGAACACGATGTCCTCGGGCGCGAACCCGGCCTGCTGGGTGAGCAGGTCGTACGCGCGGCCGCAGATGGCCACCTTGCGCTCGGTGGTGTCCGCCTGGCCCTGCTCGTCGAACGCCATCACCACCACGCCGGCGCCGTGCTCCCGGACGTACCGGGCCTGCTCGAGGAACGGCCCCTCGCCCTCTTTGAGGCTGATGGAGTTGACCACGCCCTTGCCCTGCAGGCACTTGAGCCCGGCCCGCAGCACGCTCCACCGGGAGCTGTCCACCATGACGGGGATGCGGGCGACCTCGGGCTCGGTCGCGATCAGGTTCAGGAAGGTGGTCATCGCCTGCTCGCTGTCCAGCAGGTCGGCGTCCATGTTCACGTCGAGCAGGTTGGCCCCGCCCCGCACCTGCTCCAGGGCGACCTGCACCGCGCCCTGGTAGTCGCCCGACTCGATCAGGCGCCGGAACCTCCGCGACCCGGTGACGTTGGTGCGTTCCCCGATCATGACGAAGCCGCTGCTGGCCCCGGGTTCGCTGCTGGCCCCGATCTCGAACGGCTCCAGGCCGCTGAACCGGGTCCGCGGCGGCACCGCCGGCACCGGACGGGGCGGCAGACCGGCCACGGCGGCGGCGATCCGGGCGATGTGCTCCGGTGTCGTGCCGCAGCACCCGCCGACTACGTTCACGATCCCCGCGGCAGCGAACTCGCCGAGCAGCCCGGCGGTCTCCTCCGGGGTCTGGTCGTAACCGCCGAAGGCGTTGGGCAGCCCGGCGTTGGGATGGCACGCCGTGTACGTGCCGGCCAGCCGGGACAGCTCCGTGATGTGCGGGCGGATCTCCTCCGCGCCCAGCGAGCAGTTCACCCCCACCACTACCGGGGCCGCGTGCTCGACCGACCGCCAGAAAGCCTCTACCGTCTGCCCGGACAGGGTGCGGCCGCTCAGGTTGACGATCGTCACCGAGATCCACAACGGCAGGTGCCCGGCCACGTCACGCGCGGCCGCGATCGCAGCCTTGGCGTTGAGCGTGTCGAAGATCGTCTCGATCAGCAGCAGGTCCACGCCGCCCTCGGCCAGCGCCTTCATCTGCTCCGCGTACGCGGCGTACACGTCGTCGAACGACACTGCCCGGTAGGCCGGATCCTCCACCCGCGGGGACAGCGACAAGGTCACGTTCAGCGGGCCGACCGACCCGGCGACCAGGCGGCCGCCCGCCTCATCCGCCGCCTGCCGGGCCAGTTCGGCCCCGCGCAGGTTCATCTCCCGTACCAGCGGCTGCAGGCCGTAGTCAGCCTGGCCGATGCTGGTCGCGGTGAACGTGTTCGTGGTGGTGATGTCGGCGCCCGCGGCCAGGTACTGCCGGTGTACCTCGCGGACCACATCCGGCCGGGTCAGGTTCAGCAGGTCCGGGTCACCGGTCACGTCCTGCGGGTGATCACGCAACCGCTCGCCGCGGTAGTCGGCCGCGCTGAGTCCGACCCCCTGCAGCATCGTGCCCCAGGCTCCGTCGAGCACCACGATGCGCTGGTCCAGAAGCTGGCGCAGGGTCCGCTCGCCGGTGGTCTGCTGGCCCGGGGTCTGCTGGCGGAACGCCTGCGGCGCTCCTGCCGCTGATGACATATCCGTGAAGCACCTCCTGTACTAGGAGGCGCCCTTGGTGCACAGCCCAGTTCGGCATGGGCCAGGTCGAGCGTGGCGGGCCGGAACCCGTTGCAGCGCCTCTCGACCTCGCTTCACCCTACCGAGACACGTCAAGCCCGGTTACGTGAGCCCGCAGCAGGCGGCCGCGTGACGGAGCCTCAGGCCACGTCACTTACCCAGCCGGGACACGCCCGTTCATTCCCAGTATTGGGCGGGGGTGGTGGTGTGGGTGCGGTTTCCGGGGGTGGTCCAGGTCAGGGTGCCGGGGGTGGGGGTGGTGAGGGTCCAGCCGGGGGTTTGCTTGCACTGGTGGTCGTGCCTGCAGGCGGGTCCTAGGTTGCATTCGCAGGTCCGTCCGCCGCGGTCGTAGGGGGTGACGTGGTCGAGGTCGCAGTGGGTGGCGGCGCGGCGGCAGCCGGGGGCGGTGCAGGTGGGGTTGCGGATCTGGATGAGGTGGCGCAGGGCGGGACTGGGCCGGTAGCCGCGTGATTCGCGGGGGTGGGTGCAGTCGCGGGTTTGCAGGGTGGTGAAGGTGAGGGTACGGAGCCAGTCCGGTGGTGGGGCGGCGGTCGGAGTGGTGGTGGCGGGGGGCACGGTGGTTGTTCGGGGTCCTGCTCGCGTGCCAGGGCTGGGTGAGGTGCTGGGGCTGGCTGGTGTGCCGGGACTGGGTGGCTCTGGTTGTGGCCGGGGGCCGTGGCGGGCGCAGGCGTGGGCGACGGGGTGCCCGGCGGGGCCGGTGAGGGTGACGCACCACTGGCTGCCGGGGTCTTGGGCGAGCAGGCCGGCGAGGGTGCGGGAGTCGCTCGGCGTCGAGGGGGCCGTAGCCGGGGACGTCGCCGGGGGACTGGGTCCAGCCGAGCCACGCCGACAGGGGCATGGTCAGGTTGACCGTGCCGCGCAGCCCAGGCAGGCCGCCCGGGCCGGGACCCGGGGCCGGGACCCGGCCCGGGACAGGGACCGGGTGAAGCGCTGCCGGGTGCCTGCGCTGCCGGGTGCCCGCTGCCGGGTGCTGCCGGTGTGGCGCTGGGTGCCGGGTGCTGGGGGCGTGGGTGCCGGTGCCTGGGGCCGGGGGTTGGCGGGCGGGCTGGGGGGCCGGGGTGGGTGGTTTGCAGGATGAGGGTGGTGGCGGGCTGGCCGGTGAGCAGGTGGAGGTAGGCGCGGGCGCGCAGGGTGTCCAGGGTGCCGGGGGTCCCGGCGGCCTGGAGGGCCTGGGCCAGGGCGGTGAGGTGCTTGTCGGCGGCCAGCGCGGCGGCGGGGGGCAGGTCGCGGCCGGACAGCGCGGCGGTGCCGGCGGTCTCGGGGAACATCTCGACCCGGGCGTCTTGCAGTGCTTTTTCTTTCCGCTCGCGGGCGGCTTTGGGGTCGGCGGACAGGACCGCGCGGCGGACCAGGGCGCGGAGTTGCCCGCTGGTCAGCCGGGGTGCTTTGGCGATGATGAGTTTCTCCACGGCGGCGGCGTGCTCGTCGTCGAGGCCGGACAGTTCTTCGGCGATGATCTCGGCGCGGCGTTCGTCGATCAGCCCGGCCGCCAGCGCGGCGCGGGTCAGCGGCAGCCGGTCCAGGCTCAGGGCCAGGTCCAGCAGCCGGGCGGCGCTGCGCCGGGTCAGCGTGAGCGCGACCGCGACCTCGTCGTCGACGTGGTCGAACGGCCGCCAGTCCCCGCTCTTGCGGCCGTCCGCCTCGCGGCGGGCGGCGAGCCGGGAGGTGGCGGCGATCTTCAGCGACGCCGACCAGGACGCCAGCCGCACCGCGGCCTGCAGCACCCCGGTCAGCTGATCGTCATCCACCTGCTCCAGCCCATCCCCCTGGACGCGATCGGCCAGGATGGCCAGGACCGGCCCGGGGGCCATGGCATCCGCCGCCGCGCCCACCGCGAACTGCTCAGGGCCGGCCGCACCAGGAGCGGCGAGGAGATAAGACTCCTCCAGCCACTCGTCCTCGTCGCGGGGTTCACCCTCCTCGCAGTACGACCGGTAAGGGTCGTCCTCACGCGACAGGGCCTCCATCTCCCAGTCCAGGATCTCGTCCACAACCGGGTCACTAGAGAAGGGAGCATCGGTGAAGGTGCCGGGAGCGCGGGAGGAGGCGCCGGGGCGGGGGAAGGGGTGAAGGCGCCGGGGGTGCGAAGGGTGGGAGTGAACGGGGCGGAGGTTAAGGAGGCGCGGTGCGCGGGTGCGCCCGGAACGGGGACGCTCGCTGAGGAGGCGGGATGGCCGGGGCCGTCCGGGAAACCGTCACCGGGGAGCGGGGGCTGCGTCTCTTCAGGCACCGGATCACCTCCCGGATAGACGAGAAACGACCTAGCTACCCGTCCATAGTATCGAATTAGGCGCCGCAATGCACCTTATTTCGAATGTTACTTTCTAAGTTATTGACCAGCCCTGCCCTGCCGTACCGTGGAGCGGACGAGCGCCGGGGTGGATCAAGAGGCCTATCCGAGGTCGTCGCGCTGCGGCTCGAGGCGGGACGCCGCGGCTCGAGGCGGGACGACCCAGCTCGAGGCGAGACCGCGGCGCCCGGCCTTCCCCTGTGGGCGCGAGAAGGTTGAAGGCCCCGGCTGCGGGAGAGGTGATAGGCCCCGGCTGCGGGAGAGGTGATAGGCGGCGCGCAGGGGGACTCCTTCCGGCCATAGCCGCGCCGCCGCTGTGGCAGTCATGCGCGCCGCGCACGTCCCACGGTCGGGTAGTACCGTTTGGCCCGCACCGGCCTATGCGGAGGGGGACTGACGGGTGTCCGACGACGTACGAAGGTTCGAGTCGCGCGCGACCGATCGCCTGGTCGCCTTTTCGGACGCGGTGGTCGCCATCGCGATCACCTTGCTCGCTCTCGACTTGCCCGTCCCCCACGGGGCCACCCTGTCCAAGTTCATGATGTCGGTAGGGAACAATTACGAGCGCTATGTGGCGTTCCTGATCAGCTTCGTAGTCATTGCGGCAGCCTGGCGGCGCTATCACTCCGTGTTCCGGTATATCGAACGGGTCGACGCGCAGGTCCGGAACTACAACGTGCTCTGGTTGCTGATGATCATTCTGAACCCGTTCGCGACCAGGCTGCTCACCACTCCAGGGCAGGATTCCGCTGGTCCGCGCACGTTGCAGTTCGGGTTCTACGCCCTGTTGCAGGTGCTGTCTTCGGCAGCGTTGCTCCTGACGGTGCACCATGTCGCCGCACATGACCTGCAGGCGCCCGACACCCCTCCAGTGACCGAAACCGAGAACGACTGGGAGTCCTACGGCGTGATGGCCGGTTTCGCGGTGTCCATCCCGCTCTTCCTCGTCACCAGCGACGCATGGGTGCTCTGGATCCTGACCCCGGTGCTGGTCGGGCAGATAGGTGACCGGCGTCGCCGACGAGCGCGGTCACCCGAGCGGACCCGGGGCCACCTGACCGTTACCGACCGTGGCGGGCTGCTACGTGACTGCGATCGGCTGCTACTGACCGTGCGGGTCGGCTGCGTTGAGTGTCGCTACGACCTGGTCATAGTCGCCGCGAGCCTCGCAGTAACGGAGGAACTTGACCCGCTCGACCTGGATCTCCTGCGCGCCAGGCTCGGCCTGCAGCAGCGCGACGGCCTGGTCCACGTAGTCGTCGAGTGGCATGGCGAACTCGCTGTCCTCCTGGCCGGGCAACAGGCCGGTCCGGACGGCTGGGGGCACCAACTCCACGACCTTCACGGTCGTACCGGCGAACTGCAGCCGGATCGACTCGCTGAGCATGTGGATGGCGGCCTTCGACGCGTTGTAGCTGGGGGTCACCCGCAGCGGCGCGAAGGCCAGGCCTGAGGACACGGTGATGATCGTGGCGTCCGGCTGGGCCTGCAGGTGCTGGACGAAGGCAGCGATGAGGCGGATCGGCCCCAGCACGTTGGTCGTCACGGTGGCCTCGGCCGAGGCCAGGAACGACTCGGGCTGGCGCCAGTCCTCGACGCGCATGATGCCGGCCATCGTGACCAGGACGTTGAGGTCCGGGTGCCTGGCCAGCACTTCCTTCGCGGCGGACTCGATGCTGGCCGGGTCCGTCGTGTCGATCTGCACGGTGTCGAGGCCGGGGTGCCTGGCGGCGATCTGGTCGAGCAGGCCG
Organism: uncultured Actinomycetes bacterium; assembly: GCA_963844695.1. GTDB lineage: Bacteria > Actinomycetota > Actinomycetes > Streptosporangiales > Streptosporangiaceae > RYN-230. Next base: position 133,633 of record CAWJPL010000017.1, on the reverse strand, counting down.
GCGCGCCGGCCGCCGACGATGACGGTGTTGCCGGCGGCCTGGAGCCTGAGGGCCAGGGCGAGACCGATGCCGCTCGTGGATCCGGGGATGAAGATGGTGTTTCCGGAGATGTTCATGCTTGGAGTGTTGCCGGTCGGTCGCCGCGGGGGCAGAGACCGCTTATCAGGGGATCCGCGATCCCTGGCTGGGGGCGCGCGGGTGCCGATAATGGAGGCATGGCCGCACTGGACCGGGCCGCACTGGCCGACTTCCTGCGCCGGCGCCGCGAAGCGCTGCGGCCCGGGGACGTCGGGATACCCGCGGGCCCCCGGCGCCGGACCCCGGGTCTGCGGCGTGAGGACGTCGCCGCCCTCGCGTCGATGTCGACCGACTACTACACGCGCCTCGAGCAGCAGCGGGGTCCCCAGCCGAGCGAGCAGATGCTGGCGTCACTGGCCCGGGCGCTGCGGCTGACCAGCGACGAGCGCGACTACCTGTTCCAGCTGGCCGGGCACAACCCGCCCGCCTCGGTGTCGGCCGCGACGCACGTCGCTCCGGCGCTGCTCCGCGTGCTGGACCGCCTGCACGACACCCCGGCGCTCATCCTGTCCAGCCTGGGGGAAACGCTTATCCAGAACGCGATGGCCGAGGCCTTGTTCGGTACCAGCTCGGGCTACACGGGCCTGGCCCGCAGCGGGATCTACCGCTGGTTCACCGATCCCTCGGAGCGGCTGATCTATCCCGAGGAGGACCGCGACCGGCAGAGCCGGGCCCAGGTCGCGAACTTGCGCGCCGCCTACGGGGCGATGGGCCCGCGGTCGCGGGCCGGCCAGCTCGTGGCGGCCCTGCAGAAGGTGAGCACCGAGTTCGCGGCGCTGTGGGAACGGCATGAGGTCGCCAGGCGGTTCGAGGACCACAAGACGCTCATCCATCCTGAGCTGGGCGCGCTTGAGCTGGACTGCCAGGTGCTGTTCACCGAAGATCAGTCCCAGGCGCTGCTCGTGCTCACCGCTCCACCGCGCACCGAGGGCTACGAGAAGTTGCAGCTCCTCGCCGTGCTGGGGCACGAGCACTTCGCTAGCGGGGAGCGGAACTCCGGCGGGCGGCACTGGACCACTCCGCAGCCATGAAATTGGATCTTACCGGGGGTCCGGTCGGCACCTAACGTCATGAGCATGACCACGGTAAGCCTCACCCCCGACGCCGCAGCTACCCCGGGCACCCCGGGCACCCCGGGCACCCCGGCGGCCCGGCCGTCGCTGGTCACCCGCCCGATGCTGCTGCGGTTTGTGACCATCGTCGGCGCGTCAGTGAGCTTCTACCTGCCGCTTTCGGTGATGCCGCTGTTCGCGAAGTCCTCCGGCGCGGGTACCGGGGCCGGGATGGTCACCGGCGCGCTGCTGCTGACCACGGTGGCGGTCGAGTTGGTGACCCCGCGGCTGCTGGCCCGGACCGGCTACCGGCTGTCGCTGACCGCGGGTCTGCTCATGCTCGGGGCGCCCGCGCTCGCCTTGCTGGTGTGGTCGAATCCGGCCGTGCTCATCGGGGTGAGCGTCGTCCGCGGTGCGGGGTTCGCGGTCACCACTGTGGCCGGCGGGGCCCTGACCGCCGCGCTGATCCCGGCGGAACGTCGTGGTGAGGGACTGGGCCTGGTCGGCATCGTCGGCGGTATCCCGGCCCTGGTGGCCCTGCCGGCCGGCGTCTGGATAGCCGCCCACTGGGGCTTCCGGCCCGTGTTCGCCGCGACCGCCGCCGCGGCGCTGCTGGTCCTCGCCGTGCTCCCGGGCCTGCCTGACCAGCGTGGACTGGACGGCGGCGCGCCCGGTGTGCTGTCCAGGCTCGGGGAGCGGGCGCTGCTCCGGCCAGCCGTCATCTTCTCCGCGTCGACGATGGCCGCCGGTGTGCTGGTGACGTTCCTGCCGCTGGCGATCGCGGGACGGTCGGCCGCGGTGGCCACGATCGCGCTGTTCGCCCAGCCCGCGGCGGCCACGGTCGCGCGCTGGGCCGCCGGGAAGACCGGGGACCGGCGCGGGCACACCGGGCTGCTCTGTCCCGGGGTGGCCCTGTCCGCCGCTGGAATGGCGGCCCTGGCCGCGACGTCCAGTCCCGTTCTGGTCATCGCCGGCGCCACTACGTTCGGGATCGGTTTTGGGCTGTTGCAGAACGCCACCTTGACCTTGATGTACGCGCGAGTCCCCAGCAGCGGGCATACCGCGGTCAGCGCGATCTGGAACGCCGCGTACGACGCCGGCATGGGCGCCGGCGCGATCGGGATGGGGCTGCTCGTCGGCTGGGTCGGCTATCCCGGGATGTTCCTGCTGACCGCGGCGCTGGCCGTCACGGCGCTGCTGCCCGCGCGGCGGGAGCGCGCCCAGTCCCGCGGGTCTCAGGGGAGATAACCGTGCTCTCGCCAGACGGCGGCAGCCTGCGGGTGCATGGGGACGTCCTGGGGGGTGGCCGGTGATTCGTGCACCATGCGCTCGAGCGGCAGCGGCGGCTGATGGACGGGGCCGATGTCCCACGGGATGTGCTCGCGCCGGCTGACCAGGGCCCGGCAGAAGTGCTCGACGAGGACGTCGGGCGTGTCGGTGCGGCAGTAGAGGGGCCAGCCGCTGTAGTCGACGGTCGCGACGTCGCCGGCCAGGGAGGGGTAGCGGGACTTCTCGATGAACCCGCGGCGGAAGCCCTGGTCCTGGAGGACTTCCAGCCGGTCGAAGCTGAGCGGCAGGAACCGGGCCCCGGCCCCGGCCAGCTGGTCGGCCCACAGGATGACGCCCTCGTCGAAGATGGCGTCGAGTTCACCGCGCTCGAGCCGTCCCATCCGGGACGGATGGTTGGGCATGGGCTGGTCGAAGCTGATCTCGCCGCCCCAGGCCCGGATGTCGTCGAGGCTGAAGCCGTGCGCGCGCAAGACCACGTCGACCATGATCGGCGTGCACGCGTCGATGGAGCCGCGGGTAGACACCCGCAACGGGTACTGGGCCTCGGCGATCTCGTCGAGGCTGGTGAACCCGAGCCGGTCGGTCACCGCGAACCCCAGCTGGTCATCGTGGGGGAGCACGGCGATCGTCGCGACCTCCCGCGGACTGTCGAACGCGCCGGTACCACGGTGCGCCATGGTCAGCAGGGCCGCCGGGTTGAGGGTCGAGATGTCCACCTGGCGCGCGTGGACCTGCTCGATGACGTCCGGGTGGTTGGCCCCGTAGAAGCTGAAGCGCCCGGGTCCGGTGTGGCTCTCCATCACCACGGACACGGCGCGGTGGGACCAGTCGGGGCTGAGCATGATCTCGCGGGCCGCTTCCAGGAACAGGATCGGCCGCAGGTTCGTCGGATCCACCGGAGCTACCGGGCGAAATGGCTCGGCCATGGTTCTCCTCTTCATGTGGCCTGGGTCTTCGAATGGTCGTGGCCTGCACATGACCTGGGTCGCCGGTCATTCCGCCGAGCTGCGTACCGCCGCGAGCAATCCGTCGAAGTCCCCCGCACATGGCCCGCACGCGGCCAGGTGGGCGGCGATGCCCGGGTAGCGCCGGGCCGCCGACGCGTCCGCCGCCACTAGTTCGACGTACACGTGCATCAGGTCCATGGCCTCAGCGCATCCCACATCGCGCGGGTCGGTCCGCAGGAAGCGGTCCAGCGCTGACGAGCCGTTCATGAAGGCCTCGAAGTTTCCTGGTCCAGATACCCGTTAGCGGCCAGGGTGGCTCGCAGCTTACGTCTGGCGTCGAACATTGTCTTATATATCGCGTTCCGGGTTGAACCGAGCTCGATGGCCAGAGCGTCTAGGGGAACACCATTGAGCACGAGCGCCACGAATATCTGCCGCTGCCGGGCGGTCAGGTGCTCATCCACCGCGCGGCGCACGGCGTCGGCCAGGTCCTTGCGTTCAGCCTCCCGGGCGGGCTCTAGCCCGAAGCGGTCGGGAAGCCGATCCCAGTCCTCAGCGTCCCAGCGCACGGTGGGATGACGCCAGAAATGTCGCCCGATTTTGGCCGAAACCTCAAACACGACGAACTTGTAGGCCCAGGTCGTGAAGCGGCTCTCACCCCGGAATTCGCCCAGTTTGCTGACGATAGCCACGAGCGCGTCGGCGGTGGCCTGATAGGCGAGATCGTCGAGTTCGGGTCCGGCGATCTGGAGCTGGCCCCCCCGCCGGTGCAGCTCACTCCGGGCGATACGCAGCAGCAACTCGTGCAGGCGGGCCAGTCCGGCTTCACGCTGCGCACCGATGCTGCGGAGGGACTGAATCCACTGCTCAGAGTCGGGATCAAGCCCGGGCGACGGGACGATCCCTCCGACCGCGGGATCCGGTGGCACCATGGCCCCGATCCTACGGAAGCCGCAGGTCCAGCTGGGGACCGCGGAAGCCCAGCGCCGCCCGCCGGGCGGCCGCGAACGTCCCTGGCCGCCCGGATCAGGCGGCCAGGGACGGCCTGCTGGCCGGGCCTAGATGTTGACGATCCCGGCCGGGGCGCCGCCGGGCGGCAGTGGTGTCGGCGAGCTGGGCAGCTCGGTGAGCGTGCCGCCGTGCACGGCGAAGACCGACAGGATGTGGTTGCCGCTGCCGTCCACGGACAGTGTCCTGCCGTCCGGGGACAGGCGGGCGTCGATGTCAGCCCCGCCGCCGCGGATGGGCGTGCTGCCGATCAGGGACAGTGAGCCGTTGGCGTGGATGGCGTAGCTGGAGATGTTGCCCGACCCCGTGTTGACGGTGAACAGGTACCTGCCGTCGTGGCTGAGCTCCACCCAGCACGGTGCGGTCTGCCCGTCGGCGTACGGCGAGGCCCCGATCGGGGACAGGCGCCCGAGGAAGCCGTCCCGGTAGGCGGACACGGTGCCCAGGCCCGCGCCGTTGTGCGCGTTGCTGACGAACAGCTGCCAAGGACGGGCCGGCGAGAACTCGGCACCGAGCTGGCCGAGGCCCTGCCCGGTGAACGGGGAACCCTGGGCGGCGAGCAGGCGACCGCCAGGCAGCACCACGAAGCTGTCGATCTGCGAGGTACCAGTCCGGGTGCCGACGAGGCGGTTGCCGGTGGCGTTGAAGAACACGTCACCCACGCCAGCGGCATCCGGGACGGTTACCGTCGAGCCGGGGATCGGCGTCAGGGTGCCGCCGAACCCCAGGCGGAAGCCGGAGTAGCCGCTGCCGCCGGCTCCGGAGTTCGCCACGTAGACGAGCCCGGAGCGGGAGACCGCGATACTCACGGGCTGCACACCGCCCGAGGAGACCGGCCGGCCGACGGGGACCGGCACGCCACCGGGGGTGACGCGCAGGACCGAGATCTGGTTGCTGCCGGCGTCAACCGCGAGCAGGTACCTGCCGTCGCGGGTGGCCTGGATCGCGCCCTGGGAGGCCAGGCCGGTGCCCGTGCCCGCGCCGCCCGCGGCGAACGGAGACCCCGGAAGCGGGGTGACCGAGCCATCTGCGTGCCGGGCGAACGCGTCGATGGTGTTCGCGGTGGCGGTATTGCCGTCGATGTAGGTGTAGCCGACTACTCGTGCGCCGGTGCTTGCGCTCGCCCCGGCGGTCGCGCCGAGGAGGCCGATCGTGGCTGCTAGCAGGCTGCCGCCCGCGGCCAGCCATCTGCGCTTGCTCATGCCGCTCTCCTTCATGAGGGTGGACCTGCGGTGATCCGCCGATCCACCTCCATGAGCGCCGCGTGGTGGCGGCCTTCTTACTGAGGGCTGGCCTCGCGTCACCGATCCGTAAGATCTGCGCTGGCAGCCCAGGCTGGGCGCCCACGGCAGCCGCCTCGCACTGGTTAGTCCGAGCGGGGGCGCGCCCGCGGGGACGCATCGGCCGGGTGTGCCCGGACAGCCGTCCGGCCTCGGCGAGCGCGCGGCGCAGCAGGAACTCGATCTGGGCGTTGGTGCTGCGCAACTCGTCACCGGCCCACCGGGCCAGGGCGTCATGCACCGCCGGGTCCAGCCGCAGCAGCACGCTCTTACGCTCGCTCACCGCGGTTCCACGCTGGTGGTCACGGCGCAGGCCTCACTGGTAGAGCGAGCCAGTGTTGACGACCGGCTGGGTGGCCTGCTCACTGCACAGGACCACCAGCAGGTTGGACACCATCGTGGCTTTCCGCTCTTCGTCGAGTTCGACGACGCCCTCTTCGTCCAGCCGTTGCAGGGCCATCTGGACCATGCCGACCGCGCCTTCCACGATCCGCTGCCGGGCCCCGACCACGGCGCTGGCCTGCTGCTGGCGCAGCATGGCCTGGGCGATCTCGGCGGCGTAGGACAGCCGGGTGAGGCGGGACTCGATAACCAGCACCCCGGCCGGCCTGACCCGGTCCGCGATCTCCGCGGACAGCCGCTGGGTGATCTCTTCTGCGTTGTCGCGCAGGGATAGCTCGCCGCCGCCGTGGCTCGTATAGGGATAGCTGGACGCGACGTGCCGGACCGCGGTCTCCGTCTGGATGGCGACGAACTGGGTGAAGTCGTCAACGGAGTAGATCGCCTGGGCCGTGTCCTGGACCTGCCAGACGACCACCGCGGCGATCTCGATCGGGTTGCCGTCCGCGTCGTTGACCTTGGCGATCGATGTCTCGTGGTTGCGGATCCGGGTCGACACCCGGCGCCGGCGCGCGACCGGGTTGACCCAGTGCAGGCCCGGCCCCCGGATCGTCCCCCGGTAGCGCCCGAACAGCTGCACCACGCGGGCCTCGCCCGCCACGACCGGCGTCAGGCCAGAGAACGCCGACGCGGCGGCGATCAGGAGCAGGACGGCGATCGTGAGCAGGATGGCCCGGGTCGCGCCGCTGGTCCGGGGCAGGTCCACGATCAGCACCGCGAGGCCGACGAGCGCCACCACGATGGCCGTCACCAGAACCCGGACCCCGGCCGCGGACCACGCCTCGCGTTCGGTCACCGGCGGCGGGGTCACCGGCGGCGAGGTCAGCTCCGGGCCGGGACTCAGCTGCCGATCGGGACCAGCAGGAACCTTCGAAGCCACCGGAACCACCTCCACTTGACGCGCCTGATAACACGAGTCTAGCATATTGATATCAGTTTTTCGAGCCGGACCCGGGAGGCAATCATGGGTGTACCGGGTGGCATGACGTGGCGGCCCGCGGCGGCCGGGGTATCCCTGGCCGTGGCCGCAGGCCTGGCCGTCGGTGGCTGCGGGAGCAACGCCAGCTCCACCGTGGCCAGCTGCTTCGCTAAGCACGCAGCCGCGGGCCAGGTCAGTAGCACGCCGGAGACCGCGGGCCAGGTCAGTGGCACGCCGGGCGCCGCGGGCAATCCGGCGGTCGCGGCGGCCTGGACGCTGCCCGGCGGCAACCTGCAGAACACCCGGGACGTCGCCAGCCCGATCACCAGCTCTGATGTCACCAAGCTGGGCGTGGCCTGGTGCGTGCCGGTCGAGTCGAACGGGTCTAGCCAAGTCCGCCGGGGTGGACGACGGGTATGCGACGACGCCGGTGGTCGTGCACGGCGTGGTGTACACCCAGGATCTCGAGTCGAACGTGATGGCGATCCGGCTCGCTACCGGCACGGTGCTGTGGACGCACGACTACAGCTCGCCCAACGGCGGCCCGGACGGCGTCAACGTGGTCGGCGGCACCGTGTACGCGGCGACGAACCACGCGGCGGTGGCCCTGTCCGCGGCCACCGGCCGGCAGCTGTGGAGCCGGACGCTGATCGGCAACGACCGCGAGGGCATCGACATGGCGCCCGGGTACGACCACGGCACGGTGTACGTGTCGACCGTGCCGGTCAACCCGACCGTCGGCCAGTATCTCGGCGGCGCCAAGTCAACCCTGTGGGCGCTGAACGCCCGGACCGGCGCGCCGGAGTGGAGCTGGGACGAGGTACAGGACCTGTGGGGGAAACCAGCCCTCAACTCCGGTGGCGGCCTGTGGGATCCGCCCTCGTTCGACAGCGCGGGCAATATCTACCTCGGCATCGCCAACCCGGGCCCGATCGGCCAGGGCCCGTGGCCCCACGGCTATCCGTGGGGGACGAGCCGTCCGGGCCCGGACCTTTACACCGACTCGGTGGTCAAGCTGAGCCCGCAGGGCAAGCTGCTGTGGTACTACCAGCTGACCCCGCACGACCTCTACGACTGGGACCTGCAGAACTCGCCGGTCCTGACCACCGCCCACGGCCAGCCGGTGGTCATCGACGGCGGCAAGGCCGGCATCCTGATCGAGCTCAGCGCGCAGACCGGCAAGCTGGTCTGGAAGCTCCCGGTCGGCGTGCACACCGGGCACGAGAACGACGGGCTGCTCACCGAGCACGCCACGCCCACCTCACGCATCCCGCTGCCCGCGAAGTTCACCCTCGAGCCCGGCGTGTTCGGCGGCGTCGAATCCCAGCTGGCGAGCAACGGCTCGACGACGTTCGCCGCGGTCAACAACCTCGCCGTCCCCCTCACCGCCCATGGCGTGGCCGAGAGCGGCCAGGCGTTCAAAGCCGCTATCGCCAAGGCCACCGGCGAGATGGTCGCCGTGGACCAGGACACCGGCAAGATCGAATGGGACGACAAACTCCCTTCCTCGCCCTACGGGGCCGCCACGATCACCAACAACGTGGTGTTCACCACCACCTACAACGGCGACCTGTACGCGTTCAACACGGCCACCGGCGCGGTCTTGCTGAAGACGCCGCTGTCGGCCCTGTCCAACGCCCCGGTCACCATCGACGGTGACTACGTCATCGCAGGCGCCGGCTCGGCTGTCGCCAAGAGCCAGCAGGCACTGATCATCGCCTACAAGCTCGGTGCCACGGGCAAGCTCCCCGACACCGTCCGCTCATAGCCAGGAGGCCGACATGGGCCAGGAAACCGACATGGGCCGGGAGGCCGACATGGGACAGCCAGCGATCGAGGTGCGCGGCCTGCGCAAGAGTTTCGGGGCCAAGGAGGCGGTGTCCGGGATCGACCTGGAGATCGCGGCCGGTTCCCTGGCCGGGCTGGTCGGGCCGAACGGGGCGGGGAAGACCACGTCCCTGTCGATGATGACCGGCCTGCTGCGGCCCGACACCGGCCAGATCCTGATCAACGGGCTGGATGTGTGGGCCGACCCGCGGGCCGCCAAGGCCGTCATCGGGGTGGTGCCGGACCAGGCCCGGCTGTTCGAGCGGCTGAGCGGCGCGGAAGTGCTGGAGTACGCCGGCCGGCTGCGTGGCCTGCCCGCGAGCGAGGCGCGCTCGCGGGCCACGCAGTTGCTGGACGTGCTCGACCTGACCGCGGACGCGAAGCGGCTGGTCGCCGACTACTCCACGGGCATGCGCAAGAAGGCGATGCTCGGCTGCGCGCTGATCCACAATCCAGCGGTGCTGTTCCTGGACGAGCCGCTCGAGGGCGTGGATCCCATCTCCGCCGACGTGATCCGCCGCCTGCTGACCCGCTTCACCGGCTCTGGCTCGACGGTGCTGTTCTCCAGCCACGTGATGGAGCTGGTCGAGCAGGTCTGCGACCACGTGTCCATCATCGACCAGGGCACGATCGTGGCCACCGGCACCACCGAGCAGGTGCGGGGCGGTAAGACCCTGCAGCAGGCGTTCATCGACCTGGTCGGCCCGCGGGCCCACGACGAGGAGGTTCTGTCATGGCTTGGCTCCTCGTCCAGCTGAAGCTGCGCCTGCTGCGCAACGCGCTGCACTCGTCCACGCCGGCCAAGGTCTCCTTCCTGGTCAGCACGGCGTTCGCGGTGCTGACCGCGATCGGCACGTTCGTGATCCTGGCGTTGCTGCGGGGCCACAGCGCGTCGGTGGACGTGACCGCGGTCATCTTCACGGTGTTCGCCTTCGGCTGGCTGATCCTGCCGATCTTCGCGTTCGGCCTGGACAGCACCCTCGACCCGGCCACGCTGGCGCTCTACCCGCTGCGCCTCCGGCCACTGGCGGTGGGCCTGCTGGCCGCCTCGGCCACCGGGGCCTGGCCGGCTGGCCAACGTGATCGGCCTGCTCGGCGTGACCGTCGGGCTGGCCCGCGGCCCGTCCGGCGTGCTCGTCGCGGTGGTCGCGGTGCTGCTCCAGGTGCTGTTCTGCATCACGCTGGCCCGGCTGGCGACCACCAGCATGGCCGGGTTGCTCCGCTCCCGCCGCGGCAAGGACCTGGCCGCGTTCCTGATCATCCCGCTCTTCGCCTTGTACGAGTTCTTCACCCAGGTGGTGCCCAAGGAAGCCGCCGACGGCACCTTCACCACGGCCAGCTTCCACGGCCTTGACTCGTGGCTGCGCTGGCTGCCGCCGGGCCTGGCCGCGCACGCGATCCAGGACGCCTCCGACGGGCATCCCGGCGCGGCGCTGCTGCGGCTGGCGCTGCTGGCGGCCGTGATCGTCGTGCTCGGCTGGCTGTGGGTCCGGTCGCTCAGCCGGGCCCTGGTCACCGCGGACACGACCACCCAGTCCTCGCGGGTCCATGGTTCGGCGCTGCCGCTGGCCCGGTACGGCCTGCGCGGCGCGGTGACCGCCCGGTTCTGGATCTACCAGCGGCGCGAGCCCGCGTCGCTGGTCTTCTGGGCGATCACCGCGGTCATCATGGTCGCCGTGGCGGCCCGGGCCATCCTCGGGCCGGACGGTCATCCCGCCTTCGTCCTGGGCAGTGCCGTCGTCGGGGCCGGGTTCGTCGGCTACTTCCACGCCAACACCGTCGGGCTGACCGGGCCCCCGTTCGTCCTCGAGGCCTCGGCGCTGACCGGCCGCCGCGAGCTGCGTTCCTACTTCGCCGGCCAGGACATCGTGCTCGGCGTGATCGCGGTGCCCCTGCTGGCCGCGGTCTGTTTCGGCCTCGCCGCCGTGGCCGGGCGGCCCGGGTTCGGATTCCTGGGCACGGCCGTGGGCCTGGCCGGGCTGGGCGCGGCCCTGGCCCTGAGCAACATCTTCACGGTCATGATCCCGTATCCGATGGACAAGCGAGCCGGGAATCCCCTGCGCCAGGCCGCCCAGGGATACACGTCCTACCAGTTCCTCGCCGTCTTCGGCAGCGTGGGCGGCACCGCCCTGCTGGCCAGCCCGGTGATCATCGCCACCGTGCTCACCAGCGCGGATCCCGCCAGTGTCCGGATGCCGGCGCTGCTGATTTTCGCCGCCGCTTACGGATTGGCGCTGGCCATAGCCGGCACGCGGATCGCGGCCGCCGCGGCCGAGGGACGGCTTCCCGAGCTCTGTCAGGTCGCTATCCGCAGCAAGCTCTAGAAGCAGCCCTGGTCAGGACCCAAGGCCAGCCCAGAGTCGCTCGACGCACTCGGCCGCTCCGCACGACTGGGCGCGAGCCCGCCGGGGCTCGCCACACGCGCACTTCGGGGCCACCGCCCGGGCGGCGGCGTCAGGGGGCAGCAGTTCGGAGCCGACGGTGACCACCCGGCGGACCGTGCCGTCGGGCAGGGCCAGCCACTCGACCTGTACCCCCGCGGGGACATCGCTCGTAGCCGACGTCCCTGGTGTGGTATCGAGTGCCTTCATTGACCGCCACGTTCGCCGGGTTGGTGACATTAATGCCGATACGTCCACGTACCGCGAGGTCCGCGCTCCAGGGCCTGCTCTCATTGCACTGCTCTCATTGCACCACGGGACGGCCAGCCCGGCTACCGCGCGGCTAGGTCAGCGTCCCGATCGGCAGCTGCAGGTGGCGCCCGATGAACGGCAGTGTGCTGGCGGTAGTACTCCGCCACGAGGAACGCCAGGTCGAGGGACTGGCTCCGGTTGAGCCGGGGGTCGCAGGCGGTCTCATAGCGGTGGTGCAGGTCGCTCTCGGTGAGGTGATGCCCGCCCCCGGTGCATTCGGTGACGTCGTCCCCGGTGAACTCGAGATGGATGCCGCCGGGATGGGTGCCCAGGGCGCGGTGGACTTCGAAGAAGCCGGCGACTTCGGCGAGAACGTCGTCGAAGTCACGGGTCTTCTGGCCGCTCGCGGTGATGGACGTGTTGGCGTGCATCGGGTCGCACACCCAGGCGGCCGGAGTGCCGCTGGCGGTGACCGCCTCCACCAGCGGCGGCAGCACATCAGCGATCCGGCCGGCGCCCATCCGGGTGATGAGGGTCAGGCGGCCCGGCTCCCGGTCCGGGTCCAGGGCCTCGGCCAGGGCGAGGATGTCGTGCGCCGTGGTGGCCGGCCCGACCTTCACGGCCAGCGGGTTGCGGATGGAGCGCGCGAAGGTGACGTGCGCACCGGCGGGGTCGCGGGTGCGCTCGCCGATCCACAGCAGATGGGCGGAGAGGTCATAGCGCTGGCCGGTGCGGGCGTCGGCGCGGATGAGGGCCCGCTCATAGTCCAGCAGCAGCGCCTCGTGGCTGGAGTAGAACTCGACCGCGCGGAACTGCTCGGGATTGACGCCGCACGCGTGCATGAACGCGATCGCCCGGTCGATCTCGCCCGCCAGCCGCTCATAGCGCTGCCCGGCCGGGCTGGCCGCCACGAAGTCCTGGTTCCAGGCGTGCACCTGCCGCAGATCCGCGTATCCGCCGCTGACGAACGCCCGGCACAGGTTCAGCGTCGCCGCTGAGCAGTGATAGGCCTCCAGCAGCCGCCCCGGGTCGAGGGTTCGCGCCGCCGCGGTGAACTCCAGCCCGTTGACCGCATCTCCCCGGTAGACCGGAAGCTCCACGCCGCCGCGGACCTCGGTCGCGGCCGACCGGGGCTTGGCGAACTGGCCCGCCATCCGGCCGACCTTCACCACCGGGACGCTGGCGGCGTAGGTGAGGACCACGGCCATCTGCAGCAGCGTGCGCAGCTTGCCCTGGATCCCGGCGGCTGTCGTGCCTGCGAACGTCTCGGCGCAGTCACCTCCCTGCAGCAGGAACGCCTCGCCTCGTGCCACCGCGGCCAGCCGCTCCCTGAGCTGGTCACACTCCCCGGCGAACACCAGCGGGGGCAGTCTGCCCAGCCGGTCCAGCACCGCCTCAAGCCGATCGTGATCAGGCCACTGCGGCTGCTGAAGCGCGTTCGCGTGGAGGTATTCCAGCTCGCTGGCCCGCTGCGATGCCATCGCCACCCCGTTCCTTCGTCGAAGCTATGTTCCGCGAGCCTATGGCTCACCCGGCCGTAACTCCTGAACGCCACCGGGACCGTGGCGCGGCTCAGCGTGCTTCCGCCGCATAGACAACGATGTTGCTCAGGTAGTGGCCGGTGGCGGAGTCAAAGGTTCCGCCGCAGGTGATCAGGCGCAGTTCCGCGTCGGGCGTGGCGCCGTACACAGTCTGCGTCGGGAAATGATTCTTCAGGTATCTGTGCACTGCGGTGACGCGGAATGTGACCGTGGTCTGATCCGATCGCCGGACGTATATCCGGTTTCCAGGGCGCAACTCGTCGAGCCGGAGGAACACCCCCGGGCCCCGGTAGGAGTTGATGTGCCCGGCGATGATGGCAGATCCGGTCGCGCCCGGCGGTGGGCTTCCGGTGAACCACCCGGCGACGGACGTAGTCGCCGGCACCTGCAACGAGCCGTCTCGGGTGAGACCGAGGGTGATCAGATGGGTGTCTACCCCGATCAGCGGAATGCTCAGGGAGACCGGGCGAGCCGCCGTTTGTGCTGCCGTTGCTTGTGGCGCTGCCGTTTGCGGCGCGGCCACGAACGAGCCGGCTGGCCCGGGCACGGCTTGCACCTTGACGGGTGCCGCGTGCCGGGCCGGCCCGCCGTGCCGGGCCGGCTGTATCCCGCATGCCGCCGTCATGATCACGATGAGGCCGGACGCGGAAACGATCGTAGCCACCCAGCGGATCCGCGCGTGCATGTAGGGACTTCGGATCGTCCTGAAGACGGGATTGGGCGCCGGGGCAACTACTTTCAGCGATTGGCCGGTACTTCCGGGCCGTGGTGAGACCTGCACTCGGTCGTGTCGTCGTAGGTTCACGGTCGGTGGCTTACTCAAACCCGGATGTGTCGCCTGCCCCGCGGCGCACGATCTCGGGCGGTTCCGAAGAGAAGTCGATCACCGTGGTCGGCTCGGTGCCGCAGTCGCCCGAGTCGATCACGGCCGCGACGGCCTGGTCGAGCTGCTCCTTGATCTCCCACCCCTGGGTCATGGGCTCGTCCTGGCCGGGCAGCAGCAGGGTGCTCGAGACGAGCGGCTCGCCGAGTTCGGCGAGCAGCGCCTGGGTCACCACGTGGCGGGGGATCCGTACCCCGACGGTCTTCTTCCCCGGGTGCTGCAACCTGCGTGGCACCTCTTTGGTCGCGGGCAGGATGAAGGTGTAACTGCCGGGGGTGGCCGCCTTGATCGCCCGGAACACCGGCTTGGCGACGTACACGAACTGGCCCAGCTGGGCGAAGTCCTGGCACACCAGCGTGAGGTGGTGCCGGTCGTCGAGCTGCCGGATCGACCGGATCGTCGCGATGCCGTCGGTGTTGCCGAGCTGGCAGCCGAGCGCGTAGCAGGAGTCCGTGGGGTAGGCGATCACGCCGCCCGCGCGGACGATGTCGGCGATCTGGATGATCGCTCGCCGTTGCGGGTTGGCCGCATGAACATCGAAGTACCTGGCCATGCCACGAGCTTAAGGATCATCCCCGGGCCCCGGAGTCGATCTGGCTGATCGGATGGGGAAGGCTGGGCCCATGGACGGTGCCGGACCAGAGTTGTCGGTGGACCCGCTCGAAGTTCTCAGGCAGCGGCGTAGCGCCAAGTGGCAGACGTATCCAGCCGACGTGCTGCCGCTGACCGTGGCTGAAATGGACTTCGCCCTCGCCGCGCCGATCGCGGACGCCTTGCGCGAGGCTGTCGAGCGGTCCGACGTGGGGTACGCGATGGCCGTGCCTGAGCTGGGCCGGGCGCTCGCCGGGTTTGCTGGCCGCCGGTGGGACTGGGACCTTGACCCGGCGTCGGTGACCGCCGTGACCGACGTGGGGGTCGGCGTCGTCGAACTGCTCCGGGTGCTTACCCGCCCGGGTGACGCGGTGGCGATCAGCCCGCCGGTGTACCCGCCGTTCTTTGACTGGGTCGCTGAGGCCGGAGCCCGGCTCGTCGAGGTGCCCCTGGCCTGCGACGCGGCCGGATGGCGTCTTGACCTGGCCGCGCTGGAGGCGGCGTTCGCCACCCACCCGGCCGCCTATGTGCTCTGTAACCCGCACAACCCGGTCGGCCGGGTGCACTCCGCAGGCGAACTGGCCGCGCTGGTGCGGCTCGCGCGGATCTACCGGGTCGCCCTCGTCAGCGACGAGATTCACGGGCCGCTGGTGCTTCCCGGCGCCACGTTCACCCCCCTGCTGACCGTGCCGGGCGCCGCCGAGGTCGCGGTCAGCGTGCTCTCGGCCAGCAAGGCCTGGAACCTGGCCGGGCTGAAGTGCGCCGCCGTCGTGACCGCCGCACCGCGGATGGCGGCGGTGACCGACCAGCTTCCTCCCGACACCCGGTGGCGCATTGGCCACTTCGGCGTCATCAGCGCCGTGGCGGCGTTCACGGCCGGGGAGCCCTGGCTCGACCAGCTGCTGGTCACCCTGGATCAGCGGCGGCTGCTGCTCGGCGACCTGCTGCGCGAGCGCTTGCCCATGCTCAGCTGGCACCCACCTGAGGCGACCTTCCTGGCCTGGCTGAACTGCGCCGCCCTCGGCGCGGACGACCGGGCCCGGGAACGGTTCCTCGACCACGGGCGTGTCGCGCTCGAGCCTGGCCTGCACTTCGGCGCCGCGGGCAGCGGATACGCGCGGCTGAACTTCGCCACCAGCCCCGACATCCTCGACCAGGCCACGGCCCGGATGGCGAGGTCTGCTGGCTGACCCGCGGATTCAGCGGGGGATCCGTTGATCCGCCGATTCAGCGAGGATCTCCGCTGCCCCGGCGGGCGCGAAGGGGCGGCGGGAAATCCGCGGACGGGTGGTCCACGAAATCCCGGGCCACGTCGGTGAGGCGCCGGTTGGTGTTGCGGGCGTGGTCGCGGAGCATCCGGAACGCGCTGTCCATGTCGGTGGCCGAGCGCTCGGCGAGCTTGCCTTTGGCCTGCTCGATGACGACCCGGCTGTTGAGAGCGGCCTGGAGCTGCTCGGCGACGGTCTCGCTGCGGCGCAGGTTGCGTTCCTGGAGCAGGCCGATGGTGGCGACATCGGCCAGGGCCTGGCCGATCCGCAAGTCTCCCGGCGCGAATGGGCCCGGAGTGACCCGGAACAGGTTCAGCGCCCCGATGACCTGGTCACGCAGCCGCATCGGCAGGGCCTCGACGGTGCGGAATCCGGCGCCGGTGGCCGCGGCGGCGAACCGGGGCCACTGCTGGTCCGGCCCGGCCAGGTCGGCGGCCGTGACCGAATGGCCGCTGCGGAAGCAGTCCAGGCACGGTCCCTCGTCGTTCTGGATCTGGAACAGCTCGATCAGGCCGGCCGCTTCGCTGGACGCCGCTGCGACCCGCAACTCGCCGCGCGGATCAGCGAGCACCACCCCGGCTGCCGACGCAGCTAGCAGCGCAACGCTGCGGTCGGTGAGCATGTGCAGGAAGTCGATGATGTCGAACTCCGCGACCATGGTGTCGGCTAGGTTGACGAAGGTGTCGGTGAGCAGTTCGGAGTCCATCTGGGTTCACCTTCTCGTCGGTGGCAGGTGAGGCGCCGCCGTCCGGCGACCCTGCCGGGCGCTGGCCTGATGTCTCATGCACCGGTGTCCGCTGCATCAGGCTCCAAGCGCAGCCGGCGCGCGACGATGTCACCGGCCACGTCGGCGAGCCGTCTGTCCTCCGCATAAGCGTAGGCCCGGAGCCGGGCAAAGGCTTCCGCGGCCGTGACCCCCAATTGCACGGTGAGCATCCCGGTGGCCTGATCGATCTCGACCCGGTGCACCGCCAGATCGGGGGACTGGCCGCCCGGCCGCGTCCCGTCGTGGCTGACCGCTGCCGCAGCGCCGCCGTCGAGACTGTCGAGCAGCAGCACGGTCGCGGTGTCCGCCAGCAGCAGGCAGTCACGAAGCTGCAGGCTGGACAGTGGCCCGGCGGAGTTCCGGTACAGGCCGATGACCCCAGCCCGGATCGCGCCGATCACCAGCGGGAACGCGAAGACGGCGGTGGCGCCGGTGCGGCGGGCTTCTGGTGCGAACGCTGGCCACCGGCGGCCGGACTCGGTATCGCGCAGGTCGGGGGTCAGGACCGGCGCTGCGGCGGCCAGCACGTCATGGCACGGCCCTTCGCCGACCATCTGCTGGAGTTCCGCGAGCTGCTCACTAACCTGATCGGTCACGCACATGACAAAGTCGGGCCCCCGGCTGCTGGCGGCGACCACCCAGGCGCCGCTGGCCTGGGCTGAGGACACGGCGACCGCGCACACATCGTCCATGCTCACCCGGCGGCCGACCGCCGCCGCGTGTTCCGCGATCATGCCCCAGAGGACGGTAGGCCGGCTGGTCGTCATCTCAGCTTGATACACACCATCAGGTCGCCTCCACGCCGCAGCAGCCAGGCGGGGACTTGACCCAACAGCTCACCATCAGCTTGCATCTCGACCCTACGCCACTCGCGGCCACTGGTGACCCCAGACCTGGGTGGCGGAGCGGGTATCGGCGGCGATCTTACGGTCGGTGGGAAGTGGCGGATGGAGGGCAGTGGCCGAAGAAGCCGCTCGTTCGGGCGAAAAACCTTAATTGGCTATGAAATGTCCTATGCGCGGAGGCTTGCGAAGGCTAAAGTGAAATTACCGCTCCGGACCCTGGCAGCTGCACCCACCAATATCGCGGGTGCTCGGCAGGGCCCGGTTTTTCGTGCACGGAACGATGCCGGCCAGACGCCACGGACCGAGGATGGTGAGAACTAAAGGGAGGGTTCCTCTCCTCTTGCGATCTGCCTAAGCATGACCGACCACCGCGTGCGTCACCTCGTTTACTGGCTAAAGGAGTCGGTTATGGGCATCATCGCCTGGATTATTCTCGGCCTGGTCGCGGGCTTGCTCGCCAATCTGCTGATCCCCGGCAGGAGGTCCCAGGGCCTTATCCTCACCTGCCTGATCGGCATCGCCGGCGCGCTACTCGGCGGCTGGGTCGCTACCAAACTGTTCCACATCCACAGCCTGCACGGGTTCTTCAACCTCTCCACCTGGATCACCGCGATCGTCGGCGCAGCGGTCCTGCTGCTCATCTTCCACCTGATCTCCAGCCGGTCCAGCCGGTCCGGCCGCTCTAGCCGGTCTCGCCGGTTCGCGCGCCGGTAATGGCCTGCGGGGCTGCACATCCTCCGCGAGTTGGCGTTAGAGAGTGGGTTTGCCGCGCCCTGGTCCAGGTCAGTCAGGTTGCGTTAGTAGCGGAACCAGCCAGCCGCGGCGGCGGCTGGGACTCGCTGAAGGCCAGCGCACCAATCGCGATATCGAGGTCCGCGCCTTCGGTGTTCGGGTGGGCGCGGTGGCGGTGGTGCTCGCTGAAGCGGCCCACCCGGCGGCCAGCAGCAGCCCGGTGAACGTGATCTTCCAGGCGTAGTTGCGCGGCCGCCGCTCGAGCAGCCCGGTCTGTCTGACCTGCCGGGACAACTCGGCGTACGCACAGCCTCGCGGCGGGCGGGATGACAGGCCACACGGTGGCCGGGGTGGGCTGGCGTTGCTCGATGGTACGCTGGCGATGCCCGTTGTTGCTCACCGTTGTGAATGCCGTGGATTTTGGCCGGCGTCCCGGGTTTTGAGCCTTTCGCGGGAGGATCAGGTTGCAGCCCCGTCGCGGGCCTGGCCACGGTCCACATTATTTACCTCAAGCACATACCGCGGCGCCATCAGGCGTTCGGCCACGCGCGGGTCCGGCCCGCACACGGGCATTGTCTTGTTTCTCTCGGAACCCCGGCCACAAGAAACGTGGGCAGCAAACGTTGATATCGTTCATCTGGTCTCCGGGAAATCCCCTGCCCGCTGGCACTGGCGGCTCGGAGAACTATACGATCGGCCAGGTCCGGGAGCTAACCAGGCGGGGCATCCCAGCGCAGGTGGTCACGGTCGGCCTGGGCGCCAGCGATGGCCGGGTCGATTTCCCTGGCGTTCCGTTCCTGTCTGTACGGACGTTGGCCGAGGTTAGCGAACTTGACGCCACCGTCGTTTTTGTCAACGAACCTCACCCGGTGGCGACCAGGTACCCGGCCTTTTTGATCCTGCACAATCCGCCGTCCATCCGGGAACGGAAGAGGGCCTTCGCCGTTGCGGGGACCAGGGAGCGTGTCCTGATCGCCACCAGCCGGTACGCGGCCGCGGTTTGGTCGTCGTACCTGGACGTTGACGTTTCGACGATCAGTGTCGTGTACCCGTTCGCTGAACCATGTTTCGCCACGCAGCCCCGGCCCCGCAACGACACGGGGAAGATCCGCGTCCTGTTCGCCTGCAGGCTGAGCCCGGAGAAAGGCATCTATACCCTGCTGGAGACCCTGCACGTCGACTTCATCGACTCCGACCCCGCGCTCACGTTCACCGCGACGACGGCGGGCGCGGACAAGCCGCAGGGGAAGATCATCGAGCGGCTGCTCGGCGAGCATCCGGGCATCTCCGTGGTGGCCACCTGCAAGACGCCGGCCAGGATGGCCGCCCTGATGGCCGGTCACGACATCGTGGTGATGCCCTCCAACAGCCAGTACTGGCACGAGACGTTCGGCATCGTCTCGATCGAGGCCCAGCACTCGGGGTGCCGGGTCATCGCCTCGGACGATGGCGGCCTGCCTGAGACCGACTGCGGCGGCGTGGTACTCGTCCGGCCGGACAACGCCGAAGCGCTCGCCTGGGGGATCCGGGAAGCCATGGACAGCGGGCCGCTCTCCCCGGCCGCGAGGCAGGACGCCGGGACTGAGGTTCACCGTCGGGCAGTCCGTTGACGCGCTGCTGAACGTATTCGCCCAGCCGCTGCCGATCCCGCCCGCCAGCATCGTGCGGCAACTCGAACAGCTGATCCTGGCGCCGTCGGCAGCAGCGCCGCACACCGTCGGATTTCGCACCGGACTCGAGATCAGCTGCTGGTCAGCCGCTGATCAGCTTAAGGTCCGAAAAGTATCAGAGTATCCTCAATTTTCCTTGAGCTTTCCTTCAGGTACATTTCCGAACATGGGGTGTCATACGGGGGAACAGGCGCCAGCTCAGATCACCTGGGCCGGCCAGCGTGCCAGCCGCTGTTGAGACTCAACGCCGCAGCCATATCCGCCGTGAAATGCCCGGGCGGCCCGGCAGATAATGAGACTGAGGCAGTCAGACAATGGCTTGTAAGCTGAGTACGTCCCACGACGCCGCGCAGCCGTTCCGGGGGCAGCACCCTCCCGCCGAGACGGGAGACTCCTGCCGGGCGTGGCAACTCACCCTCCCGATGGCCAGCCAGGCTCCCGGTCTGGCCCGCAGGGCCACCCGCGAAGTGCTGACCTCGTGGCAGGTAGCCCACCTGAGCGAACCAGCACTCCTGATCGTGTCCGAGCTCGTCACCAACTCGGTCAAGCACAGCAAAGGATCCCTGCTGCTGCTGCAGATGCAGGACACCGGAACCGGGATCCGGATCGAGGTCCACGACGCGGACCCGCGGTGGCCGCAGCCGTGCACACCGACCGCGGCCAGCGAATCAGGATTCGGACTCGTCCTCGTGAATGCCCTGGCCGACACGTGGGGAGTCTGCGACAACCCGATGGGTAAAGCCGTGTGGGTGGAGCTGAAAACAGGGTGCATGTAAAAAACAGAGCGCAGGTAAAAAACAGGTGCAGGTAACGGGTGTGTGCCGAGCCTGTGACACTGGCAGCGCTAGACGGCCAGCGGTGCGAACGCGTTGTGCGGCAGCGCGGTTTCGCGGGGCCCGGGCGCTGAAAAGTCCACCTGGCCAAGTTCGATGAGCTGGGGGACGGGGTTGTCGTAGGTGCGGACGATGTAGCGCCGCTGGGCCAGGTTGGCGATAGACGACCAGAGCGTGTGGTCGTCGTTGGCCGGGTCGTCGTTGTCCCGGATGAATCCCAGCGGGATGTCAAAGTTATTGAGGATATGCAGGGCCGTTTCCTCCATCTCCTTTCCGGTGGCTACCGGACGGAGGCTCGCCACGAAGGCCGCGGCCCGGACGAACCGGGACGGCGAACTGGAGTCACCGGGCAGCCCGTTCATGCCCGGCCCCTGGCCCATGGCGCCGAGTTCTACCCCGTCAATCGTGATCGCCGCCGGATTCCGGTCTGAGAGGTTGATGTAGTTCCGCAAGTTGGTCAGGTGCCAGTCCAGGTGCGGCCAATTGCAGGTGACGCCGATCGGGTTGTCGAAGACGGTCATCTCGCCGTTGCGCCACTCGATGACCGCGGACTTTCCCGACGCGTCGTGCAGGACCAGATGGGCCGGCGGAGCGAAGCCGAACGGCCCGAAGACGTAAGGCCACACGGTGGCCCTGCTCATCGCGGCCGTAGCCTCCTGCACCGTGGCACTCACCCCGAGCACGTAGGCCACGGTGTTGACGATCGACATCAGGCTCGCGGGATCGGTGTCCTCGGCCGGCGTGTACTCACAGAAGCCCGGCATGTACAGGAGCCCGGCGTACAGGCCCTGTTCGTTCATCGCGTCCGTCATGGCGCCCGGCTGCCCGAACGCGTCCATCCCGACCACGCCGTAAGCCGATGTCCACTTCATTCCGCTGCCGTGCTTACCGATTCCGGTACCCCGGTAGGCGCGAGGAAGCACCGTCAGCTTCGTGGCCATCGCATTCGGGAATTCCATTGTCCGGCCCACTATGACGGCCCCGTCTGCCGCGGTCACACGAAAACTGGTGCACATGGAAGTATCCTCTCTGCCGTTCCCCCGGGCGCGAGCAGCAATTCCATATGGTACCTGGATGATCAGTTAGCCCGGTCTGCTGCGTAATGCTGAGCGAAATAGGAACATTTGCATCCGGTCCACGGGGGCAGTGACGACGCTCGGTCCGGCTGGACCGTGGTCACGGCCAGGCCGGCCGGGGTGACCACCGGGTCCTCCAGGCGAGCATGACTGGGGTTGTTCCGCGCGGATATCGGGGGAAACCCTGATGACTTGCGATGTATCGCGTCGATACCGTCGATCGCGTGGCGCTGTTCGCAACGAGAGACAAGACGAAGAGGCCCCCGGCGGCGGGGGCCCCGCCGGGTGCGCCGTCGCCGGCTGGCTGCCCTGGCGTGTTCCGGTGACCGCCCTGGTGTGGGCGCTGACCGCGGCCGTCCTGTACGGGACCGGTGCCGCGCTGCAGCAGCGCCAGGCCGCCGCGGCGCCCAGCCAGGCGGCGGGCCGGCCGCGGCTGCTCCTGCTGCTGGTGCGGCGCCCGTGGTGGCTGCTCGGCATCGGCGTCGAACTCGGCGGATTCGCCACCCACGCGGTCGCGCTGCGCACCGGCCCGCTGACGATCGTGCAGATGCTGGTCGCCTCGTCCCTGCTGTTCAGCGTGGCCACGGTCCGGCTGTGGTCGGGCCGCCGGCTGAGCTGGACCGCCTGGGCCGCGGTCCTGGCCGTCATCGCCGGCATCACCTCGTTCGTGGTGCTGGCCTCGCCCGCCGGCAGTGGCCCGGGCGCCCCGGGCGCGTCCGGGCCCGCCGGGCTGGCCGCCGCGTGCCTGGCCGCCGGTGCGGTGCCGCTCGCCGCCGCCGGCCTCGCTGCCGCCGGCCGCCGCCGCGCGGTCCTGCTGGCCGTGGCCGCCGGGCTGGCCGACGCCGGGATAGCCGTCGTGACCATGGCGTTCTCGCATGTCATCGGCGGTGGGCTGATCGCCGTGGCCGGTTCCTGGGCGACCTACGCCCTGATGCTGGGCGGCCCGTGCTCGCTGCTGCTGACGCAGACCGCGTACCAGGCGGGGCGCCCGATGATCACCTTGCCGGTCATCGCCGTGGTCACCCCGGTGGCCAGCCTGGCCGTGGGCAACCTGCTGCTCGGCGAGTCGGCCCAGCTCGGCGTCGTGAGCGGCGCAGTCGCGTTCCTGGCGGTACTGGTCACGTCGGCAGGACTCGTGGTGCTCGCCCGGCTGACGACTGGCCAGCCCGGTCCGGGCGCGGTCGCCTGTGTCCCGCCCGCCAGCAGTTGGCCACGGTGTGCGGTCCCGTCATCGGCGGCCCGGCCCTTGCTACGGACTGGGCCGCGGTAAGGCTCAGGCGCCGAGCGCTTCGGCCAGGGCGTTCGGGTTGACGTAGTCACGGAACAGCAGGATCTTGCCGTCGCGAAACCGGAAGACCTGGATCGAGCGGGCCGTGAACGTATGGCCCGTCGTGGTGACGGTCGCCCTCGTGACGAGTTCGACGATCAGGACCTCGGGGTCGTCGGTGTGATGAACGGCGACCGTGTCGAGGTCGTCGATCCGCAGGGCTGAGGCCGCGACGCGGCGGGAGTAGTCGCGGATGGCCTGCTGGCCATCGAGCCGGGCGGGCAGATCCGGGCCCGCGAACGGTATCTCGATCACGCCGCCCGGCTCGAACAGGTCGGCGAAGCCTTCGGTGTCGTGATTAAGCAGCAATTCCCGCCGTCGCTCCAGGACCTGTGCCGGAGTCAAGTGCGTCATGACGCCCTCCCGTTCAACGCTTGTTGATTGAACGAGTGTAGAACGAAACCGCCGACCCGGTCAACGCTCGTAGAATAACTTCGTGCCGGAAACCGACGTCGCCTCGTCGCGGGCCGAGCAGCGCCGCAGGACCGAGGCCAGGATCCTGGCCGCCGCGTCCCGCCTATTCGTCGAGCGCGGCTACCAGCGGACCACCATCCGGGCCATCGCCGGAGAGGCCGGGGTGGACGGCGGGCTGGTCATGCACTACTTCGGTTCCAAGCAGGGACTCTTCCAGTGCGTGACGCGCGCCCGCGCCGTGCCTGAACTGAGCGGGTCAGCGGAGCAGGTCACCGAGCAGATCCTGGCCCGGCTCGCCGAGTCGCTCGCCAGCGAGCCGGTGCACTCGCTGGCGCTGCTGCGGTCCATGCTCACGCACCCGGAAGCCGCTCAGACGCTGCGTGAAGGCGCGGCCCGCTTCCAGGCCGAGATCAGCCTGCCGATCCCCGCCGATGACGCGGACGTGCGGGCCGCGCTGGTCGGCGCCGTGATGCTCGGCGTGGTCGTCTCCCGGCACCTGCTCAACACTGACGCACTCACCGCCGCGAGCCCGGAGCAGATCATCGACCTGCTGCGCCCGGGCCTGCGTTCCCTGACCCGTGCGGACCTCGCCTCGGAAGGCTGACCCTCCCGCCGCGCGCAACCTGGCCAAGCGCTGCTGCGGCACTAGCCGTCGAACGACGTTACGTCGCAGCAGGCCCGGTCCAGCTTCTGGCAGCAGGCCAGGCACCAGGGCCGGCGTACCACTGTGTCGTTCCTGTTGCTGACCCAGAACCCGGCCGGGCTCTGCCGGCAGTGGATGCAGAGCTGGTGGGTGCGCGGCGGCACCCGAGGGGTGATCAGCACAGCTGCTCGGTGATCTCGGCGGGGGCGCTGCAGTCAGGACACGATACGAGCGTCCGCATGGTTATACCTCCGGATACCCGCGGGCCGGAGGCCAGGCTCGCGGCGCTGGAACCGACGCCAGGGCGCCACCGGCCTGCGGCGTCCGGCCGCGACAGTGGCGACCTCCGCGACGGCCTGGTCGACCTCGTCGGGGGTGTTGTAGAGATAGAAGCTCAGGCGGCAGCTGGCCGGAGGGGTCAGCATGAGCGCGTGATGGGCGAGCGTGGCGCAGTGGCAGCCCGCGCGCGACTCGACCCCGGCCCGGTTCAGGGCCTCGGCCACGCTGACCGGATCGCGGCCGGCCAGGTTGAACGCGACCAGCGACGTGCGCCGCGCCGGGTCCCGGGGCCCGTAGATGGTGATCCCGCCGATGGGACCGAGCCCGTCCAGCGCCCGGCTGGTCAACTGCTGATTCCACTGGGAGACGCGGTCCATGGCCGCGCGCACGGCGGCCGCTCCGATGGGCCTGGACGTCCCGAAGTACGCCGGGCGGCCGGGCGTGAGGGCCAGGTCCAGCAGCAGCCGCAGCGCCTGCGCGGAGACGATCGCGCCGAGAATGTTGGGGGTCCCGGCGGCGTATTTCCAGGGCAGTGAGTTGTACTCGACCCGGTCCGGGAACACGCGTCCTTCGGCGATCATGTCACCGCCGTACAGGAACGGCAGCGCGGAATCGAGCAGGTGCTCCTGGGCGTACAGCACTCCCACCCCGAACGGGGCCAGCAGCTTGTGAAACGAGAAGGCCAGATAGTCGGCGCCGAGGGCCTGCACGTCCACGAACGAGCCCGGCACCAGCTGCGCGCCGTCGATGAGCAGGTACGATCGGCGCTCGCCACTCGGCTGTGCGTATCCGCTCGCGTCCGCCAGCGCACGGACAGCGGCCAGCGGGGTGCGGGTGCCGAGGAAGTTCGACGCGCCCGTGCAGCACACCAGCTTGGTGCGCGAGTCGATCAGCGACGCCAGGTGGTCCAGGTCCAACGCGCCGGTGACCGGATCAAACCGGGCCAGGCGGTAGTCCACCCGCCGGCCGAGCCGCGGCAGGATCTCCCGGCACATCGCATACCAGGGCACGTAGTTGGAGTTGTGCTCCAACATCGTCGTGACGACGTTGTCGCCGTCGCGGAACTCGGTGAGCAGCGAGTACATGACCGCGTTGATGGCCTCGGTCGTGTTCCGGTACAGCGCGATGGTGGCCCGGCTGGGCGCGCCGATGAATTGGGCGATCGTGTCGTAGGACTCTTCGAACAGCGCGGTCATCTGCTGCGAGGCGGCGGACTGCCCCCGGTGGACGTTCTCGTACCCGGGCGAGAGCGAGGCGTACAGCTCCACCAGCTCCCGCGGCGGCTGGGTGCTCGCCGCGTTGTTGGTGACGATGCGGCCGAGCCCGGGGAACGTGAAGTGGCCGCGGATGGCCTGCACGTCCAGCGGGCCGGGGCTCACGGCCGTCGCTCCCGGCGGCCGGCCGGAACCCCGCAGGTACGGGATCACCGGGGTCATGCCTGCTCCTTGCGCTTCCAGGCGCCGATCAGCAACGGCCAGAGCACCTGATAGTCGGGGAACCGGGCGGCGTCCCGCTCGATCGCCGCCAGCACCTGAGTCGCGCGGGGCTCGGTGGTGACGCCGTGGGCCAGTGCGGTCGGGCAGCAAGCTGCGCAAGGTACCCGCCATGATGGCGCGGCCAGTGGCGAGCGGCTCGAGGCGTCCAGCCACGTCGGTGCCGTCCGGCGCACCGACGCCCGCCTGCGCGAACAGCCGCGGAAGCCGGGCTCCAGCCGACACGTCGGCGCCCACCGCCCCGAACGCACCGGTGATCACCCGGAACAGCTCTTCGTCCCAGCCGAGCTTGGGCAGCGTGCTGACGTTGCGCAGGTCGTAGTCCTGAACGAGCAGGTGCCCGCCGGGGGCGACCGCGTCCCACAGCCGCGCCAGCACGTCGACGCGCTGGGGCAGGTGGAACAGCAGAAGCCGGGCGTACACGAGGTCGAACGGAGCACCTGGAATCGGTCCGGCGGCCGTGAGGTCCTGGGCTTGGAACGCGCACTGACGGTGTCCTGCGCCGTGCAGCATCGCCAGCGTCATGGCGCCGAGCGCCGGGTCCGCGTCAACGCCCAGCACGCGGCCTGCGGGCCCGACCCGCTCGGCCATCGCGCGCATCGTCTCGCCGGGCCCGCAGCCAGCGTCCAGGCAGCTGGCGCCCGGTCCGAGGCTGACCTGGTCCAGCAGCCGCCCGGTCGCTACCTCCCACACGCGGGCCTGCATCCGCAGCCGCTCGTACTCCTCCGCCGTGTGCCCCAGCGCGTAACTAGCCTGCGGCTGCTCAATCTCGGTGGTGCTCAACGTCAATCCCCCGTCTGCTCGCCATACGTCAGTTGGTCATATGGCCAGCATTGACGGGCGGGAACGGGCTGTCGTTGGGCTACCGCGCAGAGCACTTCACAGTGCGCGCAGACATGCGGTACTCCGCCGGGGGCAATCCGTGCACGGCCCGGAACACCCGGCTGAAGTCGCCCGCGCTCGAAAACCCCCACCTGGCTGCGATAGCCGCGACCGGGCGATCGGCCAGAGCCGGATCGGCGAGATCCTGGCGGCAGGACTCCAGCCGCCGCCGCCGGATCCAGCCCGCGACGGTCAGGCCTTCATCGTGGAAGTGCTGGTGCAGCGAGCGCAGGGAAACGTGATGGGCAGCGGCGATCATGGCCGGTGACAGCCCGGGATCACCCAGGTGCTGCTGGATGAAAGCCTGGATCGTGGTGAGCAGCGCGTGCCGGCGGGCCTCCGGCGTGCCCCCAGTCACGGACATCCAGTTCGTGGGCCAGCCGCGTGGCCAGCACCTCCAGTGCGGCGGTGGACAGCCGCGCCGCCTCGGCCGGGCTGTAGTGATCGACATTGCGGGCCAGCTGGAGGAGGAACTTCGAGGTCAGATCCCCGAGGCCGGCGTCGGCCAGGAAACGCACAGCGGCCAGCTGCCCGAGCCGGTTCCGGGACAGCGGCAACAGGGACGGCGGGAACATGAAGGTCATCATCTGCGTCGGCCGATGTCCGTCAACCCCGCACGCCACCTCGTAGGGACGCCGGGTGTCGTAGATGGCGAAGTCGGCCGCCGACAGGGGGGCCTGCCGGCCGTCCTGGGCCACCACGCATGAGTTGCCGCCGCACACCAGCACCATCTTCAGCAGGTCGGGATCGGCCTGGGAGATCAGCTTGGGGGTGCGGCGCACGGTGATGGGCATGATGTCCATCACGACCACCTGCATCGCACCCAGACCGCTGGCGCGGAACTCCCCCCGGTAGTCGCCGAGCTCGGAACGGCACTCCATCGGCACCCACGTGCGGCCGTCATCTCCCGGACAAAATCGAGACGGTCGGCCGCGGGCACCTGGTCGGTTCGAATTAGTGTGCTCATCGTTCTCACACCTACGCGACAGGCAACAATTGCGCCGGGCGCTCTTCCCCCTGGCAAATCCCAGCCTACCGGAAGGCAAAGCGACAGTAAAGCGTTAGTCTAGAGCAGTACTCTAGACTGGCGTTCGCCGCGTTGGCCGCGTCAACTGAAGATCATGGAGCGCGCGCAGATGCCCCTGCCAGACCAGGCACTACGAGTCGCCGCGCCAGCCACACGCCGACGCGGGCCAGCCAGCACCGAGGACGGGCAGCGCAGCCGCGACCGTGTCCTCCAGGCCGCCGTGGAGCTGATCACCGAGGCGGGTATCGACCAGGTGCGGGTCGCCGAGATAGCCCGGCGGGCCAGGATGAGCTCCGGCCAGCTGATGTACTACTTCTCCAGCAAGGAACACATCCTGCTGGAGACCCTGGCCTGGCGGGACCATCAGGACCTCATCCGGACCCGCGCCGGGCTGGCCAAGGTGACCGGCGCCTGGCGGCAGCTCGAGCGGTTCATCGGCTTCTACCTGCCCGCCAGCCCATCGGATCCGAGCTGGATCCTCTGGATGGAGGCCTGGGCCCGCGCACCGCACAACCGGCAGGTGAGCCAGTTCCTGGAAGAACTGCTGGCCCTCTGGCGCGATGACCTCGCCGCCATCGTCACCCGCGGCATCCAGGAGGGCGTATTCACCCCCCCAGCCGCTATCGACGACTTCACCCTCCGCTTCGCCGCCCTGCTCGACGGGCTCGCGATCCTCCGCCTCCGCCAAATGCATCAGCCATCCCGCAAGCGCCTCGTCGAGCTCGCCATGACCGCTGCCCGAGTCGAGCTGGGCCGGGACGGTGCTGCCGCGCCCGCAGACTGATTGAGTCCCAGCCCCCGGATCGGCTGCCCGGCGAGGAGGCCGCGAACACGGCCGGTGCTGGCGTGACACTAATGTTACGCAGATATACGAAAATCCTGCTCGGGAGATCAGGAGGCGGTACCAGGATCGTTGGGAAGCTCGGCTGCTGAGAGCCAGGACACCTGGGGGCCGGATGTAACGGGAGTTGCTGTGCCAGACGCGGACAAGCAGGCGGGGGTGTCGTCTACAGTCCTGCTCGGTCAGCTGGTGCGAGCCTTGTCCCAAGCTGAAACCGCGGATGAGGTAGCACGGGTGATCGCGGGGGAGGGAGCCGTCGCGGCGGGTGCCGAATTCGCGAATATCGCGGTTCTGGAGGCTGGGGCCACGACGGTGCATCTTTACGACCCAGCCAGCCTGAGCGCTGGCGTCGCGCCGCGACACCCGGCCGTCCCGGTCAACGACTCCACCCCGCTGGGCGCCGTCTTGAGCTCCGGACGCGAAATCTGGCTGCCGTCCCTGTCTGACGCCGGAGCCCGTTACCCGCTTCACCCCGAGGACACCATCGAAGCAGGGCTGGCTTCGACGGCCTCTCTTGCGCTGCGCGATCAGCATCAGAGCCTGATCGGTGCGATGAGCGTGGCCTGGGCCCGGCCCCAGGCCTTTACCCAGGCCCAGAAGGACGAGGTCCGGGTGGTGGCCCAGTTGGCTGCTGACGCTCTCGGGCGGGCTCGGGTGCTGCAGGCTGAGCGGGCGGCACGTCAGCGCACTGAGCGTTTGCAGCGGATGATGAGCGCCCTGGTGGCCTCCGCTTCACTAGCCGAGGTAACAGCTTCCGTCTTCGAGCACGGCTTGCTGCCCTTCGGGGCGTCAGCGGCCCGGCTCGTCCTGGTGGATCAGCAACAGCCAGAGCGCCTGGTGACCGTGAACGCGGTCGGCTTGCCTGAGCCGCTTCTCGCACACTGGCGGGCGTACCCGCTCTCGGACTTCTCCCCGTCCCGGAGAGCGCTCGAGACGTCAGCGATCGTCTACGTGCCGACCGCCGCGGACCTGGCGGCGGAATATCCCGACGCGCGCATCGGGCAGTCCATCTCCGGGCAGCAGGCCTGGGTGGCCGTGCCCCTGCGCAGCAGCGGGCGGACCCTCGGCGTCCTGACCCTCGTCTTTGCCAGGGCCCATCCGCTGGACGACGGACCTGACCAGATCGCCCTCACCGCCCTGGGCTCGACCATCGCCGACGCGCTCAGTCGCGCGGCCCGGCACGACAGCGACCGCGAACTGGTCATATCGGTACAGCGCAGCCTGCTGGCTGGCGCCCTGCCCGACAGCCCGGGAGTGCAGCTGGGCGCCTATTACCGGCCCGCGGAGACCCGCTACGGCATCGGTGGTGACTGGTATGACGCCGTGCTGCTGCCCGACGGCCGGATGACGCTCATCGTCGGCGATGTCGCTGGCCATGGGCTGGAGGCGGCGATCACGATGGGGCAGATACGAAGCGCCGCCCGCGCCCTGGCCCCAGACCACGGACCCGCTGCCCTGCTCGAGGCTCTGGACCGGTTCCTCTGCCGCACGGTAGAAGAACCGTTGGCCACCGCTGCGGTCGTCGTCATCGACCCCGCCGAAAGCACACTCCGCTTTTGCCTCGCCGGACATCCGCCCCCCCTGCTGCGTGGACCCGACGGCTCGGTGAGCATGCTCGGCGAAGCACCAGGCACGCTCCTCGGCCTGGAAATGCGCAACCGTCCCGAGCAGGTCGTTACCTTTGCCCCGGGCAGTTGCGTGGTGTTGTTCACCGACGGCCTCGTGGAGCGACGCGACGAGACGCTCGACGCCGGAATCGCCCGGCTCGCCACAGCGCTCAAGGCCGACCTCTCAGCTGACCCGGCCAGCCTGTGTGACGCCCTCGTCGAGCAATCCGTCCCAGACAACGACCGCGACGACGACATAGCCATCCTCATCGCGTATCTCGCCTAACGCGACCGGCCGCCGGCCGCGAACGCAGCACCCGCCGCGCCGGTCACGGGCCGGGCTGGAGCATCGGTCGTCTTAAGGTGGCACATGCCGACCACCGGGTTTCGCCTGTCGGGCATCACGATTGACTGCCTTGACCCGCATCTCGTGGCCCAGTTCTGGGCCAGGCCTGCTGGGCGGGAAACCGCGGCCGTCGTTGCCGGGCTGGTACGAGCTCGGGGAGCGTGGCAGCCCTCGCGTCAACTTCCAGCCGGTCCCCGAACCGAAGACCGCCAAGACCCGGATCCACCTCGATCTGACGGTCGAGGACCTCGATCGCGCTGTCGAGGCGGTCGTGCAGGCCGGTGGCCGGGCGACCGGTGAACGGCACGACTACGCCGAGGGCATCGTCCTGGTGATGGCCGACCCGGAAGAGAACGAGTTCTGCCTGGTCAAGTACTTCGCCTAATACCGATCTTGATTGGTGCCCGGGTCCCGCAGCAGCTCATTCCCGGGCGGATCAGCGGCGCTCGTCCGGGATCTTCTCTCCGGCTTCGATCGCCACCGGGAGCCGGTTCTCCGGCGGCGGCAGCGGGCAGGTCGCCAGGTCGGTGTAGGCGCAGGGCAGGTTGGTTGCGCGGTTGAAGTCCAGCACCACCCGCCCGTCCGGCCCCGGCGCTTCCAGCTGCAGGGCCCGGTTGGCCGCGTACGTCGTGACCCCGGAGGTGGCGTCGGTGAACAGCACGATCAAGCTGCCCGGACCGTGACCGGGAAAGGCCGTCAGGCTCAGCGGCTGGCCGTCCAGCACGAACTCGATCCGCCCGGGAGCGTCGTAGACGTGCTGGAGCCCGTCCACGGCCGCGCCGACCGTGGTCGGTCGCGGCTCGGCGAACGGCACGTAACGGCCGGTGACGGCCCACCGCGGATGCGGCGGGTAGGCCGGCGTGCCGGCGAACTGAACCCGAAGCGGGGTGTCCGGGTGGCGCGGGCGGACGATGTCGTGCCCGCCCCGCTTGGCCACCTCGATCACCGCGTCACCCCAGCCCGCGTTGACCCCGCCCCGCTCGGCGATCATCCCGAACGAGTGCCGGCCGCACACCGCGGCCCCGCCGATCACCAGTTCCTCACCGTCGGCCAGCTCGACGGTCACGCCGTCCGGGCCGGTGTGCCAGGCACCTGGAGCGTCGTCGAACCGCTGCGGCGTCTCGGTGAGCCAGTGCAGGCTGGTGATGGCCAGGAAGCCGTGCGGGTCGGCCAGCCGGGCCTCCTGCCCGGCATGCCAGGCCTGCCAGGCCGCCGTGAACTCGCCGAGGTCGGCTACTTCCAGGGGCGTGGCCTGGTCCTGGGCAGTCATTGTGGCTCTCTTCCCCTTTCCGCGGTACCGGCCCGGGGCCAGCCTCCCGGCGTCGGCCCCTCCCGGCGGCGCCGGATCAGAGGGGGTCAGGTTGAACTGGCCAGCAGGTCTGGAAGTGGATCGGCCCCGGTGGCGACAGTATAGGCGGCCAGGCCTGGCGATGGCCGAAATGCTGCTCACGCTGGCATCCGAGGCGCCGAGGAAGGCCTGGCCGGTCACGCGCTGACCCCTACCCCCGGGGGTCAGCGCCGCCTATCTTCCCGGGTCGCAGCCGTCGCCGGCTGCCTTTCCCTGCGCACCTGGCCGCGCGTCGTGAGGGACCGTCTGCGAGACTATGCCGTCGGCGCCAGAGGGGTTGGTGACAGGTGGATCTGCAGCTCAGTGGGCGGCGTGCGCTCGTGACCGGCGGGAGCCGCGGCATCGGCAAGGCCGTCGCGGCCGCGCTGCTGGCCGAGGGCGCTGAGGTGGCGATCGCGGCCCGCGACGTGGGCCGGCTGAGCGAGGCGGGTGCCGACCTGGGCGCCGCGGCAGGCCGGGCGGTGCCTGCCCTCCATGTCGACACCGGCGACGACGCCTCCGTGCGGCGGCTGGCTGAGGCCGCGCAGGACCGGCTTGGCGGCGTCAACATCCTGGTCAACTGCGCTGCGCGGCCGGCCGGGCAGGCACCGCCGCTGTCCCTGCCCGAGATCACCGGCGATGCGCTCTGGTCTGATGTGAACGTCAAGGTCATGGGCTACCTGCGGTGTGTCCAGGCGGTGGCGCCGGGCATGGTCGCGGCTGGCTGGGGCCGGATCATCAGCGTCAGCGGCCTGGCCGCCCTCAGCACCGGGTCGGTCATCGGATCCATCCGGAACGTGGCCGTGTCGGCGATGACCAAGAACCTGGCTGACGAACTAGGCCCTTAGCGGGGTCAACGTGAACGCCGTCCACCCGGGACTGACCCGTACCGAGGCGACGCCGGGCGTCCTCGCGGCACAGGCCACGGCCGCCGGCGTCGAGCCCGCCGAGATCGAGCGGCGGATGGCCGGCCGCAACCTCACCCGCACGCTCATCGACGCTAGCCAGGTCGCGGCGGTGATCGCCTTCCTGGCCTCGCCCCTGTCGGTTTCGATCAACGGCGAGTCGATCGCATGCGGGGGCGGGACTCCGGGAGTTATCCGCTATTAGGCTGGCCGACGCGCGCCCTCAGCCGGTACCGCCAGCAGGAGCTTGCCTTCAATCGCGGTACTGGCGCACGCTCCAGATGATCCCTATCGCAGGGTGAACCTGAGGGAGGCGGCCGCGTCTTCCGCTGACCGCCGGGCCCACAGCCGAGCGTAGTTACCCGTGGTGGACAGCGATCTGGTCTCGACCCGGTCCAGGTAAAGGCGGCCGCCGAGGTGGTCGACTTCATGCTGGACGATACGGGCCGCCCACCCCGAGAACACCTGGTTGACGGGCTGGCCGTGCTCGTCGAGCGCTTCGACGCGCACGGCGCGGTAGCGGGCCACCACCCCGGTGAGCCCGGAGACGCTCAAGCACCCTTCGTAGAAGCTGGCGTGATCGCCGTCGTCGACGGGCCGGAGCGTGGGATTGATCAGGACGGTAAACGGGAGACCGTTCCGTTCCCTGGCCTTCCGCTCGTCCTCGGTCACCTGACCCCAGAGTTCCGGACCATCATGCAGCACTGCGAGCTGGATGGGCACGCCGACCTGGGGTGCAGCCAGCCCGACGCCTGGCGCGGCTTCCATGGTGGCGCGCATCTGCGCGATGAGCAGCCGTAGCTCGCTGGTGTGCAGGTCGGAGGGGCCGACCGGCTCAGCCGGGCGGCGCAAGACTGGATCTCCGCATTCGACGATGGGCAGTGTGGCTGGACCGCTCATGGCTGGATCGCTCATGCTGCCGGCCGCACCACCAGGGCGGCGGCCCCCCAGCCCCGGGCCGGTGTGGCTCCGATGATGCCGAGCCGGATCGGCGGCCGGCCCTGCGATCCAATCGCGCTCACGGTGTGATCTTACCTTTTGGCGAGTAACCGGATTGAGAAAATAGACAATCAGTGCCCCGTGGTATCGGTCAGCCATACGGGGGCCCGGTGAAACTCTCCGACGTCATTAATGTCGCCCGCACCAACCGCTGGACCCGCGTGCCGCCCGCGGCCTGCAGCGCCCATCCGGGCAGCCGCCTGGTCTGCACCAGCAGCACTTTCGCGACGAAGGCGCCATAGAAAAAGCACCCGGCCAGGAACGCACCGCCACCCGCAGGGCGCGGCTGGCAGCCCGCCAGCGGCAGCTCCCGGTACATCCACACGGCCAGCAATACCTGCAGCACGGCCAGGCCCAGCACCACCGTGGCCAGCACCACCGTGGCCAGCACCGCCTTCAGCGCGACCGCAGCGGCGTACTGCTGTCCGAACAGGCTGGACGCGAGTTCACCCGGTGGACGCGGCCGGCCAAGCCGCTAGCTACGACCAACTCGACTCAAGGTCACGTTCAGCCCGGCAAGGCAAAATCCCGGCCGAAGTGACCATCGGCCCGGAAAAATATGTAAAGAATGCAAAGCAATGTGGGGATACGGGTCGTGTCCGAGGAGCACGACCTGGCCGGAGCGTGCCGCCGTATCCTTGGCGCCGCGCTTCGCGATGCCTGACCACCTGCACCAGTGCCGTCGGCGTCACTGCGCCCGCCGGACGCACAGTGAGTCTGTGGTCGCCAGCGGTAACCGGGTTCGTAGCAGCCGGTCTGCGAGGCCTGGGGGCGCTGCGGTCCGGGGCATGACGCGAAGGAGGAGCCGATGAACTCGCCCGCCGACCTGACGTATGGGAAGTACTTGCGGCTGGACGACCTGCTCTCATGTCAGCACCCGATCAGCGACGTGCACGACGAGATGCTGTTCGTCATCATCCACCAGGTCTATGAGCTGTGGTTCAAGCAGACGCTGTATGAAACCGAATTGCTGCAGCGCCGCCTGGAGACCGCATACGGCCCTGGCGCAGTGGAAACTGCGCGCCGGATCGCCAAGATTCTCAAGACGGCGGTCGTGCAGATGGACGTGCTGGAGACGATGACTGCCCGGCAGTTCGCCCGATTCCGTCCCGACCTGGGGAGTTCAAGCGGCTTCCAGTCCTATCAGTTCCGCCGCATCGAGGCCGCGTTCGGCCGGCGCAATTTCGGCGACACTAGCAGTGACCCTGCTTTGGACGAGATCGTGGGGCGGCGGTCAGTCTTCGAGTCGCTGCTGTGCTATCTGAGTGCCCACGGCTGGCGGGTTCCCGACGATGTCCTGAATCGGGACCCACGCGAGCCGTATCTGGGAGATGGCCGTGTCCTGGCGTTGCTGGCCGACGTCTATGCCGATGCGGGGACCTCGGCCGAGGTCTGTGACGCCCTCATCGATGTTGACCAGGGCATTCAGGAGTGGCGCTACCGGCACGTGAAGGCGGTCGAGCGGATCATAGGCACGAGGGTCGGGACGGGCGGATCCTCCGGTGTGGAGTACCTGCGCAGCACCCTGTTCCGCCCGGTCTTCCCGGATCTTTGGGAGATCCGTTCGAGGGCCTGAAAGCGGCGCCAGTCACCGGCGGCTTTCCGGCGTCCGGCTCACGGTCGGAGAACGCGGTTGCCCCACGTACTGGTGGGGTTCACCCGGATGAAGTGCGCAGGCACACCCTCGATCCACGGCTCAAGCCCGGCGCTGATCATCGGCGCGCGTTCGGCCTCGGTGTCCAGATGATGCGCCGCTCCCCGCACCAGCACGATCCACCCCTCGCGCGCCTCCAGATCGAGCTGGTCGGCCTCCACGGCGACGTGGAACTCGGCGTTCGCGATACCAGTACGCAGATCTTCGTCGAAGAGGGCAGGGTCCCACGTGCCCAAGACAATCGACTCACCGTCGATCCTGTACACGGTCGGTAGCGCCGTGGGCCCATACCGGCTGTTGTAGACCAGGCGCCCCACACCGCCGCTGGCGAGCAGTTGCATGCATTCGGCCTCGCTCAAGGGCTCCAGCACACGCCGGGCACTCACTCCGGGGTCGGGCGAAGCAGAACCGCTGGGAGAACTGAGATCGGCTTCATCGTCTGGCATAGCTCCAAACCCTAGTTGCCCAGCCCGGCTATAGCACCTTGCTCGATACGTCCGTGAGGCAGGGAACACTCGATCTAGTCTGGCCGGCCTGTTTCGCCTCCATGATCAGCGACGGCGTCAGTGCGGTCATGGCCTGGACGACCGGCTCCAGGCCGGGCCGGGTCGTGATGATCCGGACGATGGCCTCGTCCAGTCCGCCACTGAGCCGGGCGAACGCGGCTGGCGCCGGGCCCGCCGGGCCGTAGTACCCGACCGCCTGCAGCATCTCGTCGGAGACCGCGGCCACCAGTTCGGGCATGGCCGCGCCCCGGTCACGCCGCTGCTCCAGCTCGCTCAGCTCCGCATCGAAGCCCATCTGGGTGAACAGGCCCCGGTAGCCTGCGCCCTGCGGGATACCGGGGCGGCCCATGGCGTAGCCGAGCACCTGGGAGCCGAACGCCTGCCGTGCCGCTGCTGCGTCGTCGTCGATGCAGACCCGGATGTACATGGTTATCGGGACCGCGCCGCGATCGCGGCCTGCCCGGGCCGCACCCGCGTCGATGGCCGACCGGCTGACCGCAATACGCTCCGGCGTGGCCCAGTTGAGCAGCGCTCCGTCGGCGGTCTCACCGGCGAGCCGCAGCATCTGGGGTCCGAGCGCGGCCAGGTATACCGGAGCCGTGCGGCAGGCCCTCCAGGCCGAGCGAGGCGGACTGCGGCCACCCGGGGCTGCCAGGACCCATCCCCGTCCTGGTGGTGATCCGGCTGGCCGTGACCTGCTGGCCGGCCAGCAGAGCGCGGACCTCGGTCACGTACTCGCGCATCACCGCGACCGGGCGGTCGGGCAGGCCCACCGACGCCCAGAAACCGGGCCCGTAGCCCCCCGTGCCGAGGCCGAGCACAAACCGCCCCGAGGAGAGCTGAGCCAGCGTGGCCGCCTGGACGGCCAGGCTCGGCGGTGTCCACATCCGCGCCGCGGGGACGACGGAAATCCCGCTGCGCAGCGAGGTGTCTTGCGACCAGGCCGCGCAGATGTGAAACGAGTCCGGCACTCCTCCGGCCGGGGTCCACAGGCTTTCGAACCGGAGCCGCTCCGCCTCCCGGGCGGCCGCACGCAGCTGGCCGAACGGAAGGCCGAGCCGGGCGTCCAGCCCCACGCCGATCATCATGAGAGGCAGTATGCAGGACGCGCCCGCGCGGCAGGCATCTTGGCGGCCGATGGCGCGTTGTTCATTCGCCAGTGCATCAGTAACGATCGGTCAGGTGCCGCACTCGTCGGGCAGCCGGGTTGTGGCGATGCAGTCAGGAGCGCGGAAGATGACCGTAGCTAGCGGAGTGGTCACGCGCGACGTCCGGATGATGCCGGGCGGACAGCGGGTTCTGGGGCACGCGCTGGAGTTCGGCCGCGACCCGCTCGCGTTGTTCCAGCGGGCGAGGGAGCACGGCGATGTGGTTCGCATCCGGTTCGGGCCGTTCCGCTTTTACGTACTGAACAGTCCGGGCGCCATCAGGGAGGCGCTGGTCGGGGAGGCCAGGAAGCTGAGCAAGGGCCTCAACTTCGGCCGGGCCAGGCGGCTGATAGGCAACGGGCTCGTGATGTCCGAAGGCGAGAGCCATCACCGGCAGCGGCGGCTCATGCAGCCAGCGTTCCATCGCACCGAGATCGCCCGCTACGTGGCCACGATGCGCGACGTCGCGGTGCCGCGTATCAGCGCATGGCCAGACGGCGGGACGCTCGCCTTCGACCGGGAGATGCGGTCGATCACGCTCACCGTGCTGGCCCGGACGCTCCTTTCCAGCGACATCGGCGCGGATGCGATCGACGAGATCGAGCGCCTCCTGCGGGTGCTCCTCTCCGAACTCGTGGCCCGGGGGATCAGCGCGAATGTTCCGGGGCTCGGGTGGGTGCCGACTCGGTCCAACCGCCGGTTCAGCGCGGCCAACCGGCGCCTGAGCGTCCTGCTGACCGACGTCATCGACGCATACCGGAGGGTGGGGACGGACCATGGCGACCTGATCTCGATCCTCATGCGCGCCCGCGACGACGACACCGGCGCGGGGATGACTGACGAGCAGTTGCGCGACGAAGCGACAACGCTCGTCATCGCGGGTTCCGAGACGACGGGAAACACCATCGCCTGGGCCTGCTACCTGCTGGCTCGACACCCGCGGATCCAGGAGCGGCTCCAGCAGGAAGCCGACCTGGTGCTAGCCGGCGCCGATCCCGGCTACGAGACCCTGAGCAGGCTGCCCTTCACCCGCGCCGTGATCACCGAGACGCTGCGCCTGTACAGCCCGGTCTGGATACTGCCCCGGCGGGCGCTCGTCGATGTCGAGCTGGGCGGTCACCTGCTCCGGGCAGGAAGCAGGATCTTCTTCAGCCCGTACGCGCTCAACCGTGACCCTCGGCTGCACCGCGATCCCGACCGCTTCGATCCGGACCGGTGGGCCACCGACTACAGCAAGAGCGATATGCGGGCCACGTTCTTCCCGTTCGGCCAGGGCATCAGGAACTGCATCGGCGAGGGGTTCGCCTGGGCCGAGTCAACCCTGTTGCTCAGCGTGATCGCCGCCCACTGGCAACTGCGGCTCGCCGACGGCGCCGCCGTGCGCCCCGTGGTCAGCAGCACCCTGGTGCCGAGCGAACTACCGATCATCGTGACCCGCCGCCGTTAGCACGCGTCGTCCCCGCAGACCGTCCTACCCGTCACCGAAATTAAAAACCGTTGACAGTCAACAATATTGGGCGCGAGAATCGTCTGGCGGTGGAGGGGGACCGGTGCCGACGGAATCAGTGCAGTTGATCGAGGGCGACAACCAGGCGGGCGGCACAGAGCTCGTCCTCACCAGCCCCCATTGGAGGCTGCGGGTCGACTGGGATCAGCGACTCGACCCCTATGAGGTCGTGCACCTCGCCTCGGGCCGTGTCGTCGCCGACGAGGGCTACTGTTACCAGCTCAGCGTGACCGGGGCCACGAACTCCGGCTACCACGGCGGCCCGGCCGCCTGCCGTCGGGTGCGCCCGCTCGACTGGTCGATCGAGCACCACGAAGACTCCGGTGCCACGTTGTCTCTCCTCGGCCAGCTGGACTTCGGCCCCCGGGGGCCCACCGGCGTCCGCCTCGAGCACCAGATCACGCTCGCCGGGTCAGGCGAGATCATCGAGCAGCTCTCGCTGTCAAATCACGCCGGCCGTGACCATCTCAGGCTGGGCGACATCCGCTTCGGCTTCCGGAAGACGCTGTTCGACCGCGGACGATCGGCCTGGCGTCCCGGCTGTGACCGGGCTGAGCTCGTGCCGGTCCCGCTGCGCCGATATCGCGCGCAGGATGTTGACCATCTGCTTTCCAGCTACCACGCGTACGACCTCTATCCCTCCGAGTGGCCGGGACGCCCCAGCCTTCCCGGCCGGAGCTCCGAGGCCTGGCTGTGGGCTGAAGAAGACGGCGGCTTCCTCGTCGCCAAATACTCTCAGGAGCACGCCGAGTTCAGCGTCGCCGACGGCGAGTACGTCGTCGCGCGCCGCCCGGCAGCCGAGGTTGCCTCACTCCAGCTGGACCAGCTCCACAGCGACCGCAATCTCTGCCTTCGGCACAGTGGCGTCGGCGTGCGCGACGGCTTCCCCGAGAACGCCGGCGAGTTGGGCCCGGGTCAGCGCCTCAGTTTCGGATCGTCAACCATCGTGGCTTACGACGGGGACTGGCAGGCCGGCTACACCAGTTACAAGCAGCTTCTCCGGGCGAAGGGCCATGTCACCCCGGCTGGCTACGACCCGAAGATCCACTGGAACGAGCTGTACCGCCTCGGATGGCGCTGCGGGTCAAACGCCCCTCTGCAGGAGCTGCCCGAGCTGTTCGAGGAGGCCGCGCGGGCGCAGGCGGCTGGTGCGCAGGCGTTCTACTTCGACCCCGGATGGGACCTGTTCGAGGGAAGCTCCGTCTGGGACACCGGGCGGCTAGGGCCGATCGAGGATTTCGTCCGGCGCCTGAAGGACGAGTATGGCCTGTCGCTGGCGCTGCACCTCATGGTCCACACGAAGTCCACCGAGGAAGACCCCAGGATCTACCGGAGGCGCCCCGACGGGGAGATCGACCTGTGGACCGACGCTACGCCTTACGTCGGCGGCTTCGTGTGCCCCGCTTCGCCGGTCTGGCAGCGGCAGAAGTCGGATCGGCTGCTCCGCCTGGCCGGAGCCGGTGCCTCGTTCTTCATGTTTGACTTCGTGAACTACCAGCCATGCTGGTCGAGCGAGCACGGCCACAGCGTCCCGCTCACCCGGGAGGAGCACTCCCAGGGCATCCTGAGCGTCATCCGGGCCGTCAAAGCGCGATTCCCCGGCCTCACCATCGAGGCGCACGACCGGATCGGCGGCGGACTGCCCCTGTACTACCAGCACGGATCAACCGGCGCCCACGACGAGCTGTGGGGCTTCGAATACATGTGGGACCCTTACGCGGACCTGCTGAGCGGCAGGGCGTTGTCGCTCTATGAGTACAACCTCGCGTACGACATCCCGCTCTACCTCCACATCAACAGCGCGCACGACAGCCCGACGATGCTCGCCTTCTGGTGGTACGCCTCATGCTGCCGTCACCTCGGCGTCGGAGGGCTCGCCGAGAACGACGAGCAGTGGCCCCGGTTCGCCGAGGCGATGCGCAGGTACCGGGGGCTCCAGCCCTACTTCGCCCGGGGCCGATTCGCCGGAATCGACACACTCACGCACCTGCACGTCCTCGACCAGGAGGGCGGGGCGGTGCTGACCGCGTACAACCTCGAAGCGACCGAAGTACGCCGCTCGGTGAGCGTCACTTCGGCGGAGATGCCGCTCGGCGAGGCACCCCGGGTGACCGGCGCGCCCGGCACGATGGCAGATGGAGTACTGACGATCGACCTCGTGCTGCCGCCGCTCAGCCCGCTCGTGGTCGAGATCGACACCTGAGCACTTCGACTGATGCGCGCGGGCCCGGGGCCGAAGGCTGCGCTGACCCGATGGCCGGGCTCCAGTGGCTGCGCAGCAGTCAGACCGCCGGTGATGACCAGGTCGCCGGGTTCAAGCGCGCGGCCATCCGCGGCGAGTTGCTCGGCCAGCCACACCAGCCCGGCGGCCGGATGACTGCCCGCTGCGGCGCCGGTCGCGCGTTCCACGATCTCCCCGTCCACCGCCAGCGCGACCTGCAGCGACGGAAGTGTGTCGAGGGGCAGTCGCAGTTGCGGGCCCACGGCTACCCAGGCCGCGGATGAGCCATCCGCGGTGTTGTCCTCCAGGGTGAACCGATAACCCGACCAGACCGAGTCCACGATCTCCAGGCACGCCAGCGCGGCGTCGCAGGCGGCCAGCGCGCTGGCCAGCGAGCAGGGCGCCTCGATGCGCTGGCGCAGCCGCAGCCCGATTTCTGGCTCGACGCGCGGCTGCAAGGCGCCACCGGGCAGCACCGCGGGCGAGGTCAGCAGCATGGCGTCGGTCAGCGGCCCGAAGTTTGGTGCGGAAACGCCCATCTGAGCGCGCATGGCGGCCGAGGTGTAACCCAGCTTCCACCCGGCATGCCGTTCTCCGTCAGCGAGCCGCGCCGCGGTCACCCCGTGCTGGATGCGGTAGGAATCCTCCAGGCTGAGCTGGAACTCGTCGGACAGCAGTACGTCCAGGGTGTGGCCCGACTGCCTGGCCCGGTGCAGGGCGGCGGCGGCCGCGGCTGGATCCAGCTCGCCGTGAGCGTCCGTGCAGCTGCGCCAGATCATGCGCCCGGCCCGCCGGACTGGTCAGTGGCCTCCGGGACCGTCCGCTGCCCGGCCGCCGCGAGCAGCATCGCCCGGATACCGACCACGGGCGCTGGGTCCGGTACGAGGACATCGACCCAGCCGTCGACCACGCGGCACTGGTAGCTCGCGACCCGGTCGGGGCGGTTGACGCACTGCCCCGTGCGCAGGTCGTACCGCCAGAAATGACCCGGGCAGGTCAGTATGCCGTCGCGGACCAGGCCGCCGGACAGAGCGGTACTGCGATGGGCGCAGACGTCCGCGACGGC
Source organism: uncultured Actinomycetes bacterium (assembly GCA_963844695.1). GTDB lineage: Bacteria > Actinomycetota > Actinomycetes > Streptosporangiales > Streptosporangiaceae > RYN-230. Next base: position 91,803 of record CAWJPL010000017.1, on the reverse strand, counting down.
AACGGGTGACCCGTCGGCCAGCGACAGGCACAACCCGTGGCCGTTGCGCACCGCTCGCACGGCCGCGCGGCCCGGCAGGTCGGCCAGGGGGATGATCCGTTCCCAGGACGGCACGCCTGCCTGCCTAGGACGGGAACTGCAGGACGACAGCTTTGGCCTCGGTGAAAAACTCCTCCGAATGCAGGCCGCCCTCGCGCCCGACGCCGGAGTCCTTCATGCCGCCGAACGGCGCGCGGAGATCACGGACAAAGAAGCAGTTCACCCACATCGTGCCGGTCCGGACCTCGCGGGCCACCTTGTGGGCGGTGTCCAGGCTGGTCGTCCAGATCATGCCGGCCAGGCCGTAGCGGCTGTCATTGGCCAGCGCGATGGCCTGGTCCACGTCGTCGAACGGCGCGATCACCTGCACCGGGCCGAAGATCTCCTCCTGTGAGATCCGCCAGCTGTTCTCCACGTCGGCGAACACCGTCGGGGCCACGTAGTTGCCCGCCGCCAGCGGGCCGTCGGTGAGCTGGTGCCCGCCGGTCAGCAGCTTCGCGCCCTCCTGCTCGCCGAGCTGGACGTAGGACAGCACCTTGTCCAGGTGCTCCCGCGACACCAGCGGGCCGACCTGGGTGGCTGGTTCGCGCGGGTCGCCGACGACGAGGTTCTGGGCGGCGGCGACGTACCGGGCACAGAACTCGTCGTAGATCGGGCGCTGCACGTAGAGGCGCGAGCCGGCCAGGCAGACCTCGCCCTGGTTGCGGAAGATGCCGTCGATGGTGCCGGGCACCGCGCGGTCCAGGTCCGCGTCGGCCATCACGATCGCCGCGCTCTTGCCGCCCAGCTCGAACGAACAGCGCTTCAGCGTCCCGGCGGCCCTGGCCATGATCAGCCGGCCGGTGGCGCTCTCCCCGGTGAAAGTGACCAGGTCCACCCCCGGGTGCTCGGTGAGCCGCTCGCCCGCCTCGCCGGGGCCGAAGCCCTGCACGACGTTGAACACGCCGGGCGGCATCCCCGCATCGGCGAACACCTGGGCCAGCAGGCCGGCCGTCAGCGGACTCTGCTCGGCGGGCTTGAGCACCACGGTGTTCCCGAACGCCAGGGCCGGCGCGATCTTCCACGTCTCCAGCATCAGCGGGAAGTTCCACGGGGAGATGCAGGCGGACACGCCCGCAGGCTCGCGCAGCGTGTACGTCATCACGTTGTCCCACGGCTTGGCGTAAGTCTCGGTGTGCGTGTGTTCCGCGAAATCGGCGAAGAATCTCAGGTTGTACGCGGCCCGGGGAACGTCCTTGGTGCGGGACTCGCTGATCGGCTTGCCCATGTCGCGGGTCTCGGCGGTGGCGAACTCCTCCAGCCGTTCCTCGATGAGCGCCGCGGCGGCATGCAGGATCTTCTTGCGGGCGGCCGGGTTCATTTTCGGCCACGGGCCGTGGTCGAAGGCGCGGCGGGCCGCCTCCACGGCGCGGTCGGCGTCGGCGGCGCCGCCCCGCGCCACGTGCGCGATGACGGTGTTGTCGATCGGTGACACCGACTCGAACGTGGCGCCGTCGGCGCTGCCGGCCCATTCCCCGTCGATGAAGTGCCGGACGGTAATCATGGCCTGGCCTCCCCGGCGGGCGGGTCAGCCGGGGGCGACGGTGGTGGTGGCTGGGCCGTCCCGGACGTGGACCGGCGCCGCGACCGGACCGCGGGCCGTGGCGTAGGGCACGCCACCGATGCCCCACTCGTCCGCGCTGACCTCGTAGATGGCGACCCGGACCCGTTCCACCGGGGTGTCCAGCGCGCTGGCCACCGCCGCGGACACCTGGGCGATCAGCGCGTGCTTCTGGTCGGCGGTCCGGCCGGAGACCATCGTGACCTGGACGAACGGCATAAGCGGAGCTCCTTCACTTCACCGGCAGGCCAGCTCGACGGTGCCGAGCCGGTCGAAATGGGCGACGACGGTGTCCCCGGGCGCTACGGGCACCGCCTCGGTCAGCGCGCCGGCGATGACGACCTGCCCGGCGGCCAGCCCGCGGCCCCGGCCGGCCAGGGCGCGGACCAGCCACGCCACCGCCGCCGCCGGGTGGCCGAGCACGGCGGCCCCGGCCGCCGTGGCGACCAGTTCGCCGTTCTTCTCCAGCACGAGCCCGGTCAGCCGCAGGTCCACGCCGGCCGGCTCGGTGGCCTGGCCGCCGAGCAGGAACCCGGCGGCGGACGCGTTGTCCGCCACCACGTCCGGGAGGGTGAAGGAGTAGCCGGCGAACCGCGAGTCCAGCACGTCGATCGCGGGGTACACCGCGGCCGTGGCCGCCAGCACGTGCGCCGTGGTGACCTGCGGGCCGGCCAGATCCCTGGACATCAGGAAGGCGATTTCGGGTTCGCAGCGGGGCTGGATCAGCCGTCCGCAGTCCAGGGGCTGGCCGACGTCCAGCGCCATGTCATCGGTCAGCCAGCCGTACAGGGGCTGGTCGACGTGCATCTGCCGCTGCTTGGCCGCGCTGGTCAGGCCGAGCTTGGCCCCGGTCACCACGGCGCCGTCCTGGACCCGCGCGGCCACCACCGCGTCCTGGACCTCGTAGCCGGTGACCACGTCGAACGGTCCGCTGGTCGTGGTCAGCGCCGCGATCGGCGCCCGTTTGGCTTCCGCGTCCACCAGCCGGGCGGCGAGATCCCTGACGTCGGCCGGGACTGGCGTACTGGTCATGACGAGGCCTCCTGACCGGACCGTGCGGCCAGTTCCAGCGCCACGTCGATGATCATGTCCTCCTGGCCGCCGACCACCTGGCGGCGGCCCAGCTCCAGCAGGATGTCGGCCTGCGGGACGCCGTACCGGGCCGCGGCCCGCTCGGAGTGCAGCATGAACGAGCCGTACACCCCGGCGTAGCCGAGGATCAGCGAGGCCCGGTCGACCATCTGGGGCCGCTGCAGCGCCGGCCGGACGGTCTCCTCGGCGACGTTGGCCGCGGCCAGCACGTCAACCCCGGTCTCGATGCCCAGCTTCTCGCAGACGGCGACCAGGACCTCGGTGGGGCAGTTGCCCGCGCCCGCGCCGGCCCCGGCGGTGCACCCGTGAACGTGCAGCGCCCCGGCCTCCAGCGCGGCGAGAGAGTTGGCCACCGATAGCGAGAGGTTCTCGTGGGCGTGAATGCCGACCGGGATATCCAGCCCGGCGACCAGCGCCTCGATCCGGGCGCGGGCCATCGGCGTGGTCATCGCGCCGGCGGAGTCCACGCAGTAGACCACGTCAGCCCCGCAGTCCTGCATCTTCCTGGCCTGCTCGAGCAGCTGCCCGGGCTCGATCATGTGGGCCATCATCAGGAAGCCGACCGCCTCCAGGCCGAGTTCCTTGGCCATGCCGATGTGCTGCTCGGCGATGTCCGCCTCGGTGCAGTGGGTGGCGATGCGGGCGACCGAGGCGCCCAGGTCGGCGACGGCCCGCAGGTCCTCGGCCGTGCCGATGCCCGGGATCAGCAGGCAGGCGATCTTCGCGGTTCGCGCGGCCGCTACCGCGGCGGCGATCAGCTCCATGTCGTTGGTGCCGGAGAACCCGTAGTTGAACGAGGACCCGCCGAGGCCGTCGCCGTGGGCGACTTCCAGGACCGCGACGCCGGCCTGGTCGAGGCCGGTCACGATGTCCGTTATCTGCTGTCGGGTGTACTGGTGCCGGACGGCGTGAGAGCCGTCGCGCAGCGTGGAGTCGGTCAGGCGGAAGTCCGTCGCGGTCACGCCGCCACCCCCGCCAGCCGCTGGGCCTTGGCCTCGGCGACCCGGACCGCGGCCGCGGTCATGATGTCCAGGTTGCCCGCGTAGGAGGGCAGGTAGTCCCCGGCGCCCTCCACCTCGAGCAGGACGACCACCCGGTGCGGGACGGTTCCGCCCGGGGTGTCGAACGGGCCCTCCTCGATGACCGGGCGGTTCTTCAGCCGGTACCCGGGGACGTAGGCGGCCACGTCGGCGACCATGCGCTGCACGGAGTCGAGCACCGCCTGATGGTCGGTGCCCTCCGGGAGCGCGCAGAACACCGTGTTGCGCATCAGGATCGGCGGGTCAGCGGGATTGAGGATGATGATGGCCTTGCCGTGGGCGGCACCGCCGATCTCTTCCAGGGCCCGGGCCGTGGTCCGGGTGAACTCGTCGATGTTCTGCCGGGTGCCGGGCCCGGCCGAGGCCGACGCCACGGTCGAGACCATCTCGGCGTACGGGACGTCGGCGGCCCGGCTGACCGCGGCGACGATCGGCGTGGTGGCCTGGCCGCCGCAGGTGACCATGTTGAGGTTGGGCGCATCGAGGTGGTCGGCCAGGTTGACGGTCGGGATCACCTTCGGGCCGCGGGCGGCCGGCGTCAGGTCGATGACGGGGATGCCCAGATCGGCCAGGACCGCGGCGTGCCGCACGTGCACGTGCGCGCTCGTGGCGTCCAGCACGAGGTCCACCCGGTCGCGGTGATCTGCCACCCAGCGGATGCCGTCCGGCGTGGCCTCGACGCCCAGGCCGCGGGCCCGGGCCAGGCCGTCGCTGGCCGGGTCGATGCCAATCAGGGCGGCCAGCTCCAGCTGACCCGAGCGCCGGATCTTCATCATCAGATCGGTGCCGATGTTGCCGGAGCCGATGATCGCGCATCTGAGTCCCATGGGCTGTCCTTTTCGCGTCGGGACGGTCGGTCGTGGCCGGATGGCTTTTCGGCGGGCGCCGGGCCGGTCAGGGCGCCGGGCGGTCAGCGGACGCGCAGTCCAACCGCGCCCAGCCGGTCAAACTCAGCGCGGTAGTTCTGGCCGGCGGTGATGCCGACCGCCGCGTGCAGGGCGCCGGTCATGATGAACTGGCCGGCCCGCAGGTACTCGCCGAGCGGGTGCAGGGTCTGCACCAGCCACGCGACGGCCTGCAGCGGGTTGCCGAGCGCGGCGGCGCCCGCCCCGGTGGCGATCAGGTCGCCGTCGCAGGTCAGCACCATGCCGACGACCCGCAGGTCCAGGCCGGCCGTCGGCGTGAACGCAGGCCCGAGCACGACGGCGCCGCTGCTGGCCAGATCGGCGATGGTGTCGGCGAGCTTGATCTTCCAGTCGGCGATCCGGCTGTCGACGATCTCCAGCGCCGGCACCGCGCCGCTGACCGCCGCGGCGACGTCCAGCACCGTGCAGTCCGGACCGCGCAAGTCCTCGCGCAGGACCAGCGCTATCTCGGCTTCCACCCGCGGGGCGATGAAAGAGGCGGCGGCCACCACCGCGCCGTCCGGGTGCAGGTGAGAGGACAGCACCGGGGCGAAGTCGGGAGAGTCGACCCCCAGCATCTGCTGCATCGGCGCGCTGGTCAGCCCGAGCTTGTAACCGACGACCCGCTCGCCCGCCGCGATGAGCGTGGCCACCAGCTCCTGCTGCACCCGGTACCCGTCCGTCATCGTCAGGCCGGGATACTGGGCGGTCAGCGGGGGAATCGCGATCCGCGCCTGCCGGGCCTGGTAGAGGTCGGCGGCCAGCTTGCTGACCTCAGCGTCGGTCAGGCTACTCATGAGATGCCCTCTCTGGGCTCGGCGTATCTGGGCTCGGCCACGCCACCGGCCAGCCGGTGGCTGATCTGGGCGGCAGCGTCGGTGACGGGACGCGCGAAGCGGCGCAGGTTGTCGCCGTTGATGCGCTGCACGGGACCGGCCACGGAGACGGCGGCGATCACCGTGCCAGCCCGGTCCCTGATCGGTGCGGAGATGGAGGCGATCCCCATCTCGGACTCGTTGACGTTCTCGGCCCAGCCCCGGACCCGGATCTGGTCGAACTCGGCCCGCAGGGCGCTGACGCTGGTGATGGTGTACGGCGTTCGGCGGGTCAGCCGGATGCCGTCGAGCCGCCGGTCCAGCTCGTCGGGCGGCAGGAACGCCAGCAGCAGCTTGCCGGTGCCCGTGCAGTGCACCGGCGCCCGGTTGCCGATCCGGCCGAACAGCCGGACCGTGTGCGGGCTCTCGCGGCGCTCGACGTACACGACCTCACGGCCGTCGAGCACCGCGAGCTGCACGGTCTCCTTGGTCAGGTTGCGCAGCTGGTCGAGCACGGGGGTGGCCGCGCCATGCAGCAGGGAGGCGCTCTGCGCGCTCGCCCCCAGGACCTGCATGGCCACGCTGAGCCGGTACCGGCCGGTGTCGTCCACCCGCTCCAGCAGCCCCTCCGCGGCCAGGGTGTGCACGATCCGGTGCGCGGTGCTCTTGGCGATGCCCAGGCGGCGCGCCAGGTCGCTCACCCCGAGCTGCGGTTCACCACGGCCGAACTCGCGGAGCAGCCGGGCAGCGTTGCGCACGCTGGCCAGCAGCTGGGTCTCGCCGTCCGGCCGCGTCGCCGTCATGATGCGCCGCGAGAGTGGCCTGGACTGCCAGCGACGGCCCGGCCGCGGCCGGGCCGGGCCGATGCCACCAGGGCGCGGCGGATGGCCGCGTCGTCATCGCCAGCCGCCGCGCGGGCCACGTCGGGGTTATCAGGGGCGAGAGCGGCCGCCAGCATGCGCACCGCATGATGCAGGCCGAGCCGCTCGGCGACGGCGAACTCGTCCACCATGGCCTCCCGGCCGCGCAGCGCCGCCCGGAGGGTGTCCGCGTCGCGGACCGCGGCCGCGTGCTGGTTGGCCAGCCCGGTACCCGCATGCTGCGCATGATGCGGGGCCAGGCCGCCGCCGGGCGCCACGGACAGGTGATAGATCACGTCGGTGATCCCGATCACGCGCCGGACGTCGCCCGACGCGGGCGGGCCGGGCTCCGCCACCAGCGCGAGCGCCGGCAGCACGACCGGGTCGTAGAACCGCACGGTCCAGGCCAGGTCGCCGTCGGTGTCGTGTTCGGCGACCTCCTGGCCATGGGGCACCGGCAGCGGGTCGGCGGTGGCCAGGACGTGCAGGTACCGGGCCGCCGCCACCACGACCGTGAACTCACCAGCCCGCAGGAGCGGGAGCGCGGCCCTCTCGCCGGGCGGGAGCAGGGCCGCGGCGCCCAGGTAGGCGTGATGCAGGGCGGCCACGTAGCTGCGCAGCGCGGCCCGCATCGCCTCAGGCCGTCCAGCAGGCGGCTGTTCTGCAGGCGGCTGGCCAGCAGGCGGCTGTTCTGCGGTCATGGGGCGAATCTAGAACAACTGTCCCGCATAGAGGTACGCGGGTCCTGTATGCGGGACACCAGATTTAGGTTTTGTGACACAGCGCACAGCGGGCGAGCCCGGCCGCCCCGCGCCTTACGCGCAGCACCGATGCGCTCCCGGAGAGGGGGACGGGTGGGAATCCTGCGACTGTCCCACGTCGACGTGACGGTCACCGACCTGGACCTGGCCAGCGCCTACTACACCGAGGTCATCGGGATGGTCCTGGTGGAGCGCACCGCCGACTCCGTCTATCTCAAGTGCTGGGACGAGACCGACCATCACTCGCTGCGGCTCACCTACGCCCCCCGGGTCGGCTTCGACCTGATGAGCTTCAAGGTCGAGCGGGACGACGACCTGTCCGAGCTCGAGAACGCGGTCGCCCGGTACGGCCTGCCGGTCCAGCGGCTCAGCCAGGGCGACAGCGTCGGCCAGGGCGAGTCGATCCGGTTCGAGACCCCGAGCGGCCACACCATGGAACTGGTGCACGAGGTGCGCAAGCTGGGCAGCGCCCTGCCGCGGCTCAACCCGCAGCCGTTCGTGTACCGGCCGGGTGGCGAGGGCGGCCTGCCCGGCATCGCCCCGCCCCGGATGGACCACGTGCTGGTCACCGCCGAGGAGGTCGGCGAGTCCACCCAGTTCTACACCGACGTCCTCGGCTTCCGGGTCACCGAGCAGCTGCTGGACGGCCACGGCCACCAGGTCGGTACCTGGATGGAACGGTCGCACTCCCCGCATGACCTGGCCGTGGTCAGCGGCCCGAACGGCGGCCTGCATCATTTCGCCTACTGGCTGGACGACTGGGACCACGTCCGGGACGCCGCCGACATCCTGGCCTACAACGGCATCTCCGTCAACGTCGGCCCGACCCGGCATGGGATCACCCGCGGCTCGACCATCTACTTCTTCGACCCGCTCGGCACCCGCAACGAGGTCTTCACCGGCGGGTACCGGCCGGATCCGGACTTCCCGATGATCACCTGGACCGAGGACAACGCAGGGCGGGCGATCTTCTACTACGAGGGCGAGCTCAACGACCGTTTCATGAAGGTGCACACCTGATGGGAATCCTGCGGCTGTCACACGTCGAGATCCGGGTCCCGGACCTCGAACTCGCTACCGCCTACTACAGCGAAGTCGTCGGCCTCCTCGAGACCGCCCGTGAGCCGGAGCGGGTGTTCATGAAGTGCTGGGACGAGCACCAGCACCACTCGGTGGTGCTCGTGTACGCGCCGACCCACGGGCTGAACTCGTTTGGCTTCAAGGTCACCGACGCCGCGGACCTGGACCACTACGCCCGGCAGGCTGCAGGCCGCCGGCGTGGAGGTGCAGCGGCTCGAGAAGGGGGAGTGGGGTCCGGGGCACGGCCAGGCCATCCGCTTTGACCTGCCCAGCGGGCACCGGATGGAGCTGGTGCACGGCATGGAGCAGGTCGGCAACCTGCTGCCGCGCACGAACCCGCCGCCCCGGCCGATGAACCTGACCGGCATTGCGCCGCCGCGCCTGGATCACCTGTTCCTCACGGCCGAGGAGGTGGACACCGTCACCGTGTTCCTGCGCGACATCCTGGACTTCCGGCTCACCGAGCAGGTGATGGGCGACGACGGGTTCCAGATCGCGACCTGGCTGGAGGTCTCGCACACCTCCCACGACATCGCGGTGATCACCGGCTCCAACCGGGGCCTGCACCATTTCGCGTTCTGGGTCGACGACTGGAACGACCTGCGCAGCGCCGCGGACGCGTGCGCGTACCACGGGGTGCACATCGAGACCAATCCCACCCGGCACGGGGTGAGCCGGGGGCAGTGCCTGTACTTCTTCGACCCCTGCGGCAACCGCAACGAGATGTTCACCGGCGGCTACTGGGTCGACCCGGACGCCGAGCCGATCACCTGGACCGAGGCGGAGATGGGCCGGGCGCTGTTCTACTACGACGGCGTGGTCAACCAGAAGTTCCTGACGGTGCACACGTGACCCGCGCAGGCGAGCCGAACGGATCAGGGCGGGCGGACCTGCCGCGGACCGAGCGGCCGGACGCGCCCGCGTACCTGACCCGGTACCAGTCGCGCGGCACCGCCGGCCCGTCCGGCGCCCCGGACGGCGCAGCGGCGGACGCGGACGTGCCGCTGTACCTGCGCCGGTTCCGGGAACGGCAGGAGGGGCCGCCCAGCCCCGGTGACCTGCCCGAGTGGAACGGTGCGGAGCTGGGGGTCACCCGGTCCTGGGCCGACGTCACCCGGACCAAGGAGATCGTGCCGGAACGCCGGGACCAGCAGGTCACGGTGGTCACCGACGTCTACTTCGTCCGGCACGGCGAGACCCAGGGCTACTCGTCCGAATCCGGCCTCACCCCGCTCGGATCGTGGCAGGCGCACCGCCGCGGCCAGGAGATCGCGCGCCGGGTGCAGACCGGCCACCGCGTGATCATGGCCTGCGCGCCCACCAACCGGGCCCGGCAGACCGCCGAGCACCTGCGCCGCGGGCTGGCGGACAACCTGCAACTGTTCGGCCGCGACGCCGAGGTCTCGCCGATCACGGCCATGCCTGAGTTCGGCAACTTCGCGGTGGCCACCCCGTACGGGCCACGCGACGTCACCTCGGCGTTCCGGCTGTATCACCGGGAGATGGAGAAGTACGAGCGCATCGGGCTCGGCGAGCGCCCGGGCTGGCTGGTCGAGATCGACCGGTTCTGGGGGGTCCAGCAGGGCGGCGGCGACCCGATCACGCATTGGCTGACGCTGCCGATGATGTACTTCGAGCCACCGATCTCCTGCGTGCGCCGGTTCTGGGCCGGCATCCTGCGGGTCCGCGAGCAGACCCCCGGCCAGTCGATAGTGGTGGCGACGCACTCCGGGCCGATCCGCGCCTTCGCTACCTGGGCCATGGGCTACGACCCGGGAGAGCCTTTCAACGCCGAGTTCGTCCGGGTCCGCCTGATCGAGGGGGGCGTGACCGCGCTGGTCACCTACCGCAACCGCGTTCAGGAGATGCGGATCCCGAGCCCGGCTGACCTTGCGGCAGCCGGCGACAGCCGATTCGGCCCGCCCGCGCGAGAGGACACCCTGGTATGACGCCACAGCCTGGTCCGGACGCGCGGGCGGCAAGCCAGAACCTGGTCTGGTTCGACCGCTTCGGCGACGTGGAGAAGACGTGCCTGGGCGGCAAGAGCGCCAGCCTGGGCGAGATGGCCCGGGCCGGGCTGCCGGTGCCGCCCGGGTTCGCCATCACCACGCACGCGTTCCGGGCCGCCCGCGCCGCGTCCGGCGTGGACGCCATCCAGGCCGTGCTCGACGGCCTGGACCCAGGCGACACCGGCGACGTCACCCGGCGGGCCCGGGCGGTACGCGAGCTGATCATGGCCTGGACGATGCCACGGGAGGTCGAGGCCGGGACCCGCGAGGCGTACCGGGTGCTCTCGGAGCGGTCCGGCCGCAAGCGGGTCGCGGTCGCGGTGCGCTCGTCCGCGACCTGTGAAGACTCGCCGGACGCCTCGTTCGCCGGTGAGCACGACAGCTACCTGTGGGTACGCGGCGAGGACCAGGTCCTGGACGCCGTGCGCCGCTGCTGGGCCAGCCTGTTCACCGACCGGGCGGTCAGCTACCGGAGCCAGCTGGGCTACAGCCACCTGGACGTCGAGATGTGCGTCGCCGTGCAGAAGATGGTCAAGCCGCGGTCGGCGGGAGTGGCGTTCACCCTCAACCCCGGCAACGGTGACCGCTCGACGGTGGCCATCGACAGCGCGTGGGGGTTCGGCGAGGGAGTGGTGTCCGGAGAGGTCACCCCGGACAACTTCATGGTCGACAAGGTGATGAGCGTCATCACCCAGCGCACCGTCAGCGCCAAACGGCACGCCTACCGGCTCGGCGACGACGACCGGGTCCGCCGGGTGGAACTGGCCGCCGACCAGGCCAGCGCGCCCAGCCTGACCGACGCCGAGATCCTCGCCGTCGCCCGGCTGGCCCGGGCCGCGGAAAAGCACTACGGCTGCCCGCAGGACGTCGAGTGGGCGGTCGACACGGAGCTGCCGGACGGGGAGAACGTCGTCCTGCTGCAGGCCCGGCCGGAGACGGTGTGGAGCAAGAAGAAGACCACGGTCTCCACCGGCCTGGACCCGATGGCCAGCATCGTCGCCACCCTGGCCCGCCCGCTGCACGCCCGTAAGCCCTAATCCAACGGAGGATGACATGGCCGACCGGTTTCCCAGCCCGTTCGAGATCTCCACCCCGCCCGGCGCCGAAGGGTGGGAGCAGCTCTACCGCTACTCCTCCCAGTTCAGCGAGGACCGCCGCGAGTATGAGGACACCCAGTTCTGGTTCCGGGACGGCGTGCACTGGCCGGAGGTCGTCACCCCCTGGGACGCCACGATCTACGAGTACGCCATCGCGTCGCTGTCGCAGTACAACACCCGGCACTACATCATCCCGCCAGCCCTCGGCGTTGACTTCCGCATCCTCAACGGCTACACCTACCTGTCCCCGGTCGGGGTGGCGAACCCGGCCGAGATCGAGGCCCGGGTGCCGCACTTCCTGGAACGGGCCGGCTACTACTTCGGCAACTGGGACCGGCTGTACGACGCCTGGCTGGTCAAGATCCGCGCCCTGGTCCAGGAGATGTCGGCGATTACCGTCGAAGCGCTGCCCGAGCGCGAGCCGATCGAGGTCATCACGGACGGAGTGGGCACCGGATCCGGCCTCACCCAGCAGGAGTCCTACCATCGGCTGTGCGACCTCGCGCTCAAGCTGTGGCACTACCACTTCGAGTTCCTCAACCTCGGCTACGCGGCGTACCTGGACTTCTTCGGGTTCTGCAAGCAGGCGTTTCCGTCCATCCCCGACCTGGCCATCGCCAAGATGGTGGCCGGGGTCGAGGTTGACCTCTTCCGGCCCGACGAGGAACTGAAGAAGCTCGCCCGGCTGGCCCTGTCCTCCGGGGTGGCCAGCGCGTTCGACGAGACCGACCCCGAAGCCGTCCGCGACGTCCTGCGCTCCACCGAGGCCGGTAAGGCCTGGCTGGCCCAGTGGGAAGAGTCGTGCGAGCCGTGGTTCAACTTCTCCTCCGGGTCCGGTTTCTACCACTCCGACCGGGTGTGGATCGAGTACGTGGACATCCCGTTCGGCTTCATCCGCGACTACATCGCCCGGCTGGCTGACGGCGAGGACCTGGCCCGGCCGATCGCCGCCATCCACGCCGAACGGGACCGGATCGTCGCCGAGTACCGCGACCTGCTCGGCAGCGACGAGGACCGGGCCGCCTTCGACGGCAAGCTCGGCCTGTCCCGCACCGTGTTCCCGTACGTCGAGAACCACAACTTCTACGTCGAGCACTGGGCTCACTCGGTGATGTGGCGCAAGATGCGGGCGTTCGGCGAGATCTTCGTCAAGGCCGGGTTCTTCACCGAGACCGACGACATTTTCCTGCTCCAGCAGGACGAGGTGCCGCTCGCGCTGTTCGACATGTACCACGCATGGTCGGTGGGGGTGGAGCCGCGCGGCGGCAAGTACTGGGGCCCGCAGATCGCCCGGCGCAAAGCCATCCTGGACGCCCTGCGCGGCTGGAGCGCGCCGCCGGCCCTGGGCCGGCCACCCGAGGTGGTCACCGAGCCGTTCACGGTCATGCTGTGGGGCATCACCTCCGACAGCGTGGCTGGCTGGCTCCGCTCGTCCGAGGGATCGGCCGACGGCACCCTGTCCGGGTTCGCCGCCTCCCCGGGCACCGCGGAAGGGCCGGCCCGGGTCATCTTCTCGGCCGACCAGATCGGCGAGGTGCAACCGGGAGAGATACTGGTCGCGCCCCTGACCGCGCCCAGCTGGGCGCCGATCTTCAGCAAGATCGGCGCTACCGTCACCGACGTCGGCGGCATGATGAGCCACGCCGCGATCGTGTGCCGGGAGTACGGGCTGCCCGCCGTAACCGGAACGGCCTTCGGGACCACCCAGATCAAGACCGGGCAGCGGATCCGCGTCGACGGCAACAACGGCACCGTTACGCCGATCGGCTGACCCTGCCGCCGCGCCGACCCCCACTGCGGCAACTACCGGAAGGACGCAGCGCATGCTGACCGTCGAGCAGAACGAGGAATTCACCCGGGTGGGTCCGGGGACGCGGATGGGCGCGCTGCTGCGTCGTTACTGGTACCCCATCGCCTTCGAGCAGGACTTCGACGACCGGCCCGCCAAGACGGTCCGGCTGCTCGGCGAGGACTGGACGCTGTACAAGACGCCGTCCGGCCGGTACGGCATCATCGCTGAGCGCTGCCCGCACCGGCGTGCGTCGCTCACGTACGGCGTGGTCCACGAGGACGGGATCCGCTGCGGCTATCACGGCTGGAAGTTCAGCTTCGACGGCCAGTGCCTGGAGCAGCCCGCGGAAAGCGACAACTCCAACTTCCGTGACCGGGTCCGGGCTCAGGCCGGGCAGGCCCAGGCGCTGGGCGGGATGGTCTGGGTCTACGTGGGTCCCGGCCCGGCGCCGGAACTGCCGCGGTTCGACGTCTACGTGCTCGACGGCATCCGCGACATCGGCCACTCCGTGCTGCCCTGCAACTGGCTGCAGATCATGGAGAACGCCGTGGACCCGCACCACGTCGAGTGGCTGCACGGCTACTACTTCGAGTTCCTGGGCCAGACGAACGGCTTCGAGGCGCCCAAGTCGTTCCAGAAGAAGCACATCAAGGTGGCGTTCGACGAGTTCGAGTTCGGCATCATCAAGCGGCGGGTGCTGCAGGGCCACACCGACGACGATGACGACTGGAAGATCGGCCACCCGCTGATGTTCCCGTACGGGATGCGCGTCGGCGGGCAGTGGATCGACCAGATGCAGATCCGGGTCCCCATCGACGACACGCATACCTGGAAGCTCTTCTACACGTTGCACCACCCGGAGGGCGGTACCTGGGAGCGGCAGGATCGCCCCGTCGTGTACGAGTTCCCGTGGAAGCGCGAGGACGGCACCCTGATCACCGACTACGTCGAGGGCCAGGACGTCATGGCCTGGGTCTCCCAGGGCGAGATCGTCGACCGGACCCAGGAGCACCTGGGGCGCAGCGACGCCGGAGTGGCGATGCTGCGCAAGATGTTCAAGGAGAACATGCAGCGCGTCGAGGAAGGCAAAGACCCGCTCGGCACCGTACGGACCCGCCACGACTGCATTGAGCTTCCGTGCGAGAAGGACAAGTTCGGCGCGGGAACGGCCTTTACCGACCAGTGGATCACCGGCGGGTCAATGCGCTACGCCCCGATCCGCGACCAGCTGCTGGCGCTGCACCGGGATGCGGCGGTGGCCCGCGAGAAGGCGGCGGCCGGTGGCTGACCATCCGCTGCTGCCGATGGACCCGCACCGCCTGCCGGACCCGGGACAGTGGTTCGGGCCCCACGCTGAGCGGCATCTGCTCGACCGCCCCCGGTTCTGCCCGATGTGCGGAGAGTCCCTGGACCGCGGGCTGATCTCCGAGTCATGGGCAGCGGATGAGCGTATTTTCCTGACCTGGTGCCCGCAGTGCTCGTGGACCGGCAACATCGTCCGGTTCGATCGCGCCGTCATCGAAGAGCCGGAGCGTTGACCCCGCCCGGAGCCGCGCTGGTCGTTGACTTCGGAGGACCGGTCCTGGTGACGCCGTTCGAGCTGACCAGGCCCGCCGAGACCCGGCTCGGCCTGGCGGCGGGGCAACTCGGCTGGACCGGCCCGTTCGCGCCTGAACGAGATCCGGACTGGCAGGACGTGCTCGCCGGACGGCTGCCGGAGCGCGGCTACTGGGCGCGGCGAGGTGAGCAGTTCGGGCACATCGTGGGCCGAGCTGGGGACACCCGCCTGCTCATGGCGGCCCTGTACGAGGGAGTTCCCCAGGACCTGCTGCGGCCGGAAGCCCTCGCGCTGATGCGTGACGCGCGCGCCGCCGGTCTGCCGGTCGGAGTTCTCACCAACGACCTGCGCGCGTTCCATTCGCAGGAGTGGGTCAACCGCCTCGGCCTGGACGAGCTGGCCGACGTCGTGGTGGACGGATCGGTGGAGGGCATCCTGAAACCCGACCCGCGCATCTACCGGCTGGCCGCCGGCCGCCTGGGCGTTAGATGTAAGGACGTGGTGTTTCTTGACGACCAGCCGGTGAATCTCGCCGGGGCAGCCGACGTGGGGATGACGGCTGTGCCGGTTGACGTCACCGATCCGGGAGCGTCTTTCGGGCGCGCCCGTGAGTTGCTCGGCCTCTGACCCGCCGCCAGCTGGTGTCCGGGGGGCGGGCGCCGATGCTAACGGACTTCTCCTGGGCGGTTGGTTAGGGTTGCGCGTGGAAGCTGGCGGCAGGGGGCGGACATTTTGAGTTTGAGCCGGCGGGCTCCTGCGCAGGCAGCTCTCACGCTCGGTGCTCTGGGGGTGGTCTTCGGGGACATCGGGACGAGCCCGTTGTACACAGTACAGACGCTTTTCAACCCGAGCGACCCGCATCCCGTCAAGGTGTCGCGCGACAGCATTTTCGGGGTCGTCTCGCTTATCTTCTGGTCGGTGACGATCATCGTCACCGTCACGTACGTCCTGCTCGTGATGCGGGCCGACAACGACGGCGAGGGCGGGATCATGGCGCTTATCGCCTTGATCCGCCGGCGAGCGCTGCCGGGCGGACGCCGGGCGAAGGCAGTCCTGGCCGCACTGGGGATCTTCGGGGCCTCGCTCTTCTTCGGCGACAGCATGATCACGCCCGCCATCTCGGTGCTCTCCGCGGTCGAGGGAGTCAAGGTCGCCGCACCGTCAGTGTCGGGCATCGTCATCCCCATCACGGTGGCGATCATCGTCGTCCTGTTCATGGCTCAGCGGCTTGGCACGGGCGCTGTGGGTCGGGTGTTCGGCCCGGTCATGGCCGTCTGGTTCACTGTCCTGGCCGCGCTTGGCCTGCGGGGCATCGCCGGCCATCCCGTGATCTTGGAAGCGCTGTCGCCCAGCTACGCGGTCGGCTTCCTGACCGGCCACTTTGGCACTGCGTTCTTCTCCCTGACCGCTGTCGTCCTGGCCGTCACCGGCGCCGAAGCGCTGTACGCGGATATGGGGCATTTTGGCCGCGGGCCGGTCAGGCGCGCCTGGCTACTGGTGGTGTTCCCCGCCTGCATCCTGAATTATCTGGGGCAAGGCGCCCTGATCCTGGGTCACCCGGCCAGCATCAGTAACCCGTTCTTCCTGCTGGCGCCGAGCTGGGCCCGGCTCCCGATGGTCTTGCTCGCCACCGTGGCGACCGTCATCGCCTCGCAGGCGGTGATCAGCGGCGCGTTCTCCGTGGCGCACCAGGCCGGGCAGCTCGGCTACCTTCCGCGACTGCGCATCCAGTACACCTCGGAACGGCTGATGGGCCAGATCTACGTCCCGTGGATCAACTGGCTGCTGCTGGTATCCGTCGTCACCCTCGTGCTGGCCTTCCGGAGTTCGGCTGCGCTGGCCTACGCCTACGGCACCGCCGTGACCGGCACGATCTCGATCACAACCCTGCTGTTCTTTTACTACGCCCGTCATCAGTGGCGCTGGCCACTATGGATCGTGCTGGGGGGCGGCGGCATCCTACTCGCCATCGACCTGCTGTTTTTCGCCGCCAACCTGACCAAGGTGACCCATGGAGCGTGGCTGCCCCTGCTGATCGGCTTCACCATCTTCACCATCTTCACCACCTGGCAGCGGGGCCGCGAGCTCGTTACGCAGAAACGGGACCGCGAGGAGGGATCGCTGCCGGAGTTCATCGCGCAGCTGCACGCGATGAAGCCCCCGCTGCTCCGGGTGCCGGGGACCGCCATCTTCCTCAACCGCGGCAAGACCACCGCCCCGCTGGCGATGCGGGCCAACGTCGAACACAACGAGATCCTCCACGAGAACGTCATCATCCTCTCGGTCGAGACGTTGCCCGCACCGCACATCCCTGAGGCGGAACGGCTGCAGGTTGACGACCTCGGGTACAGACACGACGGGATCATCCACGTCACCGCCCGCTTCGGCTACATGGACCTGACGAACGTCCCGGGCCTCCTCCCGCTGATCCGCGACGCCGACGTCGAAGGCCCTGCCCCCGACGCTAAGCTGTCGTACTTCGTGTCGCGCATTGAGCTCGTCCAGGGTGATGCACCGGGCCTGAGCCGCTGGCGCAAGCGCCTGTTCATCGCGACATCACGGATCACCCCTGACGCCGCCGAGTACTTCCGGCTTCCGCGCGAGCGCACCGTGATCATGGGCTCGCGCATCGAGATCTAACCGGTGATGGAGCACCCGGAGGGAGCGAGCCAGGCGCCGGCTTGCCGATCGTCACCGCATCCTCCACGTGAACCACACCCTGATTGCAGCCCGCCTCCACGCCGCCAGGTGCGCTGAGGGTTGATAGCCCGGCCCTACCCTGGACTCCGAGCAGCGTCCCGTCCTGCCACCGGGGGGATCGCCCGCAGGATGCCGGAGGGCAGAAACTCATGCTCAAGGACTTTTACGTCTGCTTCTCCGCAGTATGTTTCACGCTGCTGGGCCTGTGGATCATCGTGGTGCAGACCCGCCACGCCGAGTGGCGGGGAAGTGCCCTGGCCCGGCGGCGAGCCTACGGGGTGGCGCTGCATTTTTCGCTGCCCGGGCTGATGAGTCTGCTGGCCCTGGTCGACCCGGACAGCGCCATCCTGTGGCGGACATCGTTCGCCATCGTCGCGATCGGTGGAGCGGTGGTGCTGATCGTGCTGCGCGGGGCCGCGGTGGGCAAGATCGGCCTCATCGCGTACACCGTGGCGATCGTCCTGTACGCCCTGATCGGGCTGCTGGCGATCGTTCCCGGCCTCGTCGGAGACCTCGGGCTCCAGGTCACCCCGGTGCGCGTGGAAGCGGTGCTGTTGACCCTTCTGGTGTTCGCCGGCGTGAACGTCGCCTGGCTCCTGCTCTTCGAGGAAGCACCGGCTGACTTCCCCTCCCCGCTGCAGGCCAGCGCGGCACAGCAGGCCAGCCTGCCGCATCACCCTGACCAAGCTCGCGGCAACTCGGCAGCTGACGGTGCCCCCGGCCCCCGGGCACCGGGATGAACAGGCAGCACAATCGCGAACTCTGGTGTTGAGGGGGCTGGCGTCCGGCGCGAAGGGGCCGGCAGCCGGGTGCGGTCAGGCGTGGGCGGGCTGCCCCGCAGGCACTGCCGGGCGCTGGCCGGCGGCCGCCGTGGCCGGCTGGCCACCGCTCGGGCGGGGTGCGAGGGTGATCCGGAGGCGGCGCTCGCTCAGGTACAGGCTGAGCAGGCCACCTAGTGCGGCGAACGTGCAGGTCATCCACCACATTGACTGCCAGCTGCCGGTGCGGGTGACCAGCCACGCGGCGATGGCGGGGCCAGCCACGCCACCCGCGCTGAACAGCTGCTGCATCAGTCCGATGACCGCCGGCGCGGAGCCGGCCGGCGGGGCCAGATCGACGCCGATACGGAACAGGGTGGCCGGGATGGCCGCGCCGGACAGCGAGTACGCGGCCACGCAGACGACCTGGAGGATGATACCGGCGGGCAGCACGGCCCAGTTGACGGCGAATGTCAGCACGGAGGTGACGGCCATCGCCGCGAAGGCGGGGATCAGCAGGGCGCGGGCAGGGACGCTGCGCTGCAGAAGAGGCCCGGTGCCGATCGAGCCGGCCGCGCCGAGGCCGCCGACCACGGCGGTCAGGACGCCGGGCCAGATGCCGCGCAGCCCGTTCTGGGCGTAGATGGTGGGCAGGAACCCGACCACGGTCATCCACTGGATCGGTGAGGCAGGCGAAGGCCAGTCCCGCGATCCAGGGCCGGGGCGAGCGGACGGTGGCGCCGATCCGCCGCACGGCGGCGGCCGCGCTGCCGGCGGCGGCCGCGCTGCCGGCGGCGCGGGATCGCCCGGCCGGGAGGACAGCGGCGGCCAGGGGCAGCGCCGCCAGCGTGAGGGCGGTCACGACCCACCACAGCAGGCGCCAGGATGCGACCTGCAGGATCACGGCGCTGCCGGCCAGGCCGGCGAAGGCGGCGATGCCGGTCGATGCGCCCCAGTAGCCGATCGCGGTGTTGATCCGCGGCTGCGCCGCATGCCGGCGGATCAAGCCCGGGCCGGTCACCATGACCATGATGGACCCGGCCCCTTCTATCGCCCGGGAGACCATCAGCGCAGCCACAGACGGGGCGGCAGCGCCGACCGCCGATCCCAGACTGGCCAGAGCCAGGCCCGCCAGCAGGCAGCGCCGCTCACCGGCCAGCTCGGCGAGCAGCGAGACGGCCAGACCGCCGAGCATGCCGGCCAGCTGGACGACCCCGAGCAGGGCGCCAGCTTGCACCAGCGTCATGGCCAGGTCGTGCCGGACCGACGGGATCGCCGCAGGCAGGTCCCAGATGTGCAATCCGGCGCAGACCGCGGCCAGGACGACCACGATCCAGCGGGCGTCCGAGTGCCGGGAGGGTGCGGTCAGGTTCATGGTGGCTCCTTTCCGGCTGGGTCTGTTCGGCACCCACGGTGGCCGGTCATAGCGAACTGCGCAACAGGACCTCTTTTGCCTGCGATAGATGCTTACTGGATCGTATTTTCTGTGCCATTGTGCTTAACATGACATCGATCGACGCGCTTGACGCGCAGATCATCCTGGCCCTTGACGACGACCCGGACGCCACGATCTTGTCCCTGGCCCGGACCCTGGGCATCGCCCGGAACACCGTCCACGCCCGTCTTCGGCGGCTCGCCCAGGACGGCACGCTCAAGCCCTTCAGCCAGCGTCTGGACCTCGGCGCCCTCGGCTACGGGCTAGTCGCGTTCATGTCCCTGTCGATCAGCCAGACCGACCCCGGCATCGTGGCCGGGCTTCTGGAGGTGCCCGAGGTCATCTCGGCGCACCACACCACCGGCGACGCCGACATGCTCGTGCAAGTCGTCGCGAAGAGCACGCACGATCTGCACCGGATCACCGACGCGATCCTCGCGGTCGACGGCGTCGTCCGCACCAGCACGGTTATCTCTCTTGACGAGGCCATCCCATACCGGCCGGACGCCCTGCTCCGCGTCGCGGCCGGGTCCTGGCGCAGACCCGGACCAACCCAGGGCCGGACCTGAACGGAAGGGCGCGGCGCGGAGCAAGGTCCTAATCGTCGCCGCCGTGCTCCGGCCTTCGGCTGGGTTGGTCCTGCCGATCGGGTCAAGGTCAAGCGGCTCGCGGCTTGTCGGTAGTGACCGGGATACTGCGAGCATCAGCCCGGCTGGCCCAGCGCCGGCCGGGGCTGGGCCGTCTGGAGATGACATGCGAGCGAAGATCTTCTTCATCACGCTGGCCGTCGACGATCTGGCCCGGTCGGTCGTCTTCTACCGGGACGGCCTGGGCTGGCCGACCGAGGGCATCGTCGGGCAGGAGTTTCACGACGAGGTCACCGGCGCTGAGGGGACGATCGCCTTCTTCACCCTCGACGGGGGCCTGCTGCTCGGCCTGTACGAGCGCACCAATCTGGCTAAGGACGCCAGCCTGCCGGCCGGGCCGCCCAGCTCCACCGAGTTCAGCCTGGGCCTCCCCGCCACGTCGCAGGCCGAGGTCGACCAGCTGCTCGCACAGGCTGAAGGTGCCGGCGGCACGGTGACCGCACTGGCCCACATGCGCCCATTCGGGGTGTACTCCGGGTACTTCACCGATCCCGACGGCCATCTATTCGAGATCGCCTGGGACTCCAACCAGTAGCCACGCCCTCGTCCGCCCTGAGAGGCGATCCCGCCAGTATCTGGCCGGTCACCGAGCACCGGCTAGGTAGTTCTCCCGACGCCCGCGGCGCCGCAGGCGCCCGCCGCGGGGACAAGGCCGCCAGCGGCCGGTAGTTCACCCGATTGCCGGCGCCGGCCTGCGCTCCATAGCGTCGTAATGGACATCAGACCAGGCACTCAACGGGGGAATGAACCACCATGACTATGTCAGTCATCGCCACCGCTCCGGTCGACGAGCTGGCCGCCGCCGTGCGCGGCGACCTGATCCTGCCAGCCGATCCCGGCTACGACCAGGCCCGCGCCGTCTACAACGCCATGATCGACAAGCGTCCGGCGGCCATCGTGCGCTGTCGCGACGCCGCCGACGTCGTCGCGTGCGTGCGGTTCTGCCGCGCGCACGACATCGAGGTCGCGGTCCGAGGCGGCGGGCACAACGCGGCCGGCCTGGGCGTGTGGGACGACGCCCTGGTCATCGACCTGTCCTTGATGCGCAGCACCACGGTCAGCCCGCAGGACCACACGGTCCGGGTGGACGGCGGGTGCACCTGGGCTGACGTCAACCACGCGACCGTCGCGTTCGGCATGGCCACGCCGTCCGGCGTCCTGTCCTCGACCGGGGTGGGCGGGCTGACGCTGGGCGGCGGCATCGGCTACCTGGCCAGGCGCTTCGGCCTGACCGTCAACAACCTGCTCGCCGCGGACGTGGTGCTGGCTGACGGCACGCTTGTGACGGCCAGCCCTGCCTCGCACCCCGACCTGTTCTGGGCGCTACGCGGTGGCGGCGGCAACTTCGGCGTCGTCACCTCGTTCACGTTCCGGTGCCACGACCTCGGCGAGCACGGCACCATCATCGGCGGCCCGGTGCTGTATGACTTCGCCGACACCGCCGAGGTCATGCGCTGGTACCGGGAGTTGCTCCCGTCGCTGCCCGAGGAGCTCAGTGGCTGGCTCGGCCTGATCACGATCCCGCCCGCGCCGCCGTTCCCCACGGAACTGTGGGGCCGCAAGGCCTGCGCCATCATCTGGTGCTACACCGGCCCGCACGACCAGGCCGACGAGGTGCTCGCCCCGGTCAAGTCGTTCGGCTCACCGCTGATCACCGGTCTGCAAGCGATGCCGTTCACCGCGCTGCAGAGCGCGTTCGACGCCTTCTACCCGGCCGGGCTGCAGTGGTACTGGAAAGCTCACTTCTTCACCGAGATCTCGGACACAGCTATCGACGTGCACCTCAAGTACGGCGCGCAACTGCCCACCGGGCACTCCACCATGCACCTGTACCCGATCGACGGCGCGGCCAGCCGGGTGCCGCAGGACGCCACCGCGTTCGCCTACCGGGACGGCGGGTGGGCGGCCGTCATCGCCGGCGTCGACCCCGACCCGGCCAGCGTCGGCCCGATGTCCCAGTGGGCCAGGGACTACTGGGAGGCACTGCACCCGACCTCGGCCGGCGGCGCCTACATCAACTTCATGATGAGTGAGGGCCACGACCCGATCGTGGCCTCCTACCGCCGCAACTACGACCGGCTCGCCAGGGTCAAGGCCCGGTACGACCCCGGCAACTTCTTCCACGTCAACCAGAACATCCAGCCTGCCAGCCAAGCCGGCGCCTAGCAGGCCTGCAGCGGCGTGAGCCGGCCCTGGAAGCGGCGAGCAGCCAGCTGGGATGCCGAGCTCACTGGCATACGATCACGTTGAAGAAGACCTAGCGAAACCCGCCGGGCGGTGCCCGGCGAGGTGGGAGACCTGGTGGAGGCGGAGTCGGAGCGTCCGTTGGCTGACCCGCCGGCCACCTGGCAGGAGCACTGGTTCGACCACCGCCAGTTGCTCCGGCTGTACCACAGCGACGAGCACTGCGCGATCTACGCAGACCCCGACGTGCGCTGGGCTGAGGCTCGGTGGCTGCCCCGGTTCATCAATGTGACCTGGCAGTACTCCAAGGCAACCTACGGCGACGCGTTCGGGCCCGACCCGCGTATCTACTCCGTCCATCACGCCGGGCGGCACGGCGGCGGCCACGCGGGCTACTACGTCAGCCCCGTCCACGACTACCACAACGTCAGCGACTGCGGGCTGGACGCCTGGCGGGAGGGCAACACCCTCGCTCGTGAGCTGCCCGCTCATGAGATCGGGCATTCCGTGGAGAGCGCAAACAACGGCGTCCATGGCTCACCGGCGTATGAGATCTGGGGCGACAGCAAGTGGGCCGAGTTCTACATCTATGACCTCTACACGGCGCTGGGCATGGACCGCGAGGCCAAGGGCGTCTATCGCCGGTTCACCGGCAACACCGACGATTTCCCTCGTCGCGGGACCCGCTGGTTCCGCGACTGGTTCTACCCGCTATGGCGGAACTGCGGGCAGGCGGAGGTCATGAACCGGTTCTTCCGGGACCTGGCCCGGCACTTCCCGCGCGACTCCGGCGGCACCTACACGCGGCGGATGAACTGGGGCGAGTACGTCCACTTCACCAGCGGTGCCGCGGCCGCCGACCTGAGCGGCCTGGCCGCCCGCGCTTTCGGCTGGCCGCACGAGTGGGCCGATCAACTGGAGCACGCTCGCGCGCAGTTCCCCGGCATCACGTACTGAAATACCGGGCCATGCCACCGGGCCGGCTAGGTGCGTTGCGGTTGACCGTCGAGCCGGGGGGCCGGATGCGCCGGCCGTTGAGGGGGTCAGGGTGTTCGGCGGCGACTGAGGCGGTGCGGGTAAGGATCTTGCCGAGCAGGTCCAGCAGGCATGCTCGTTCGTCGGCGCTCAGTGCGGAGGCGATGCTCCGCTCGAGCGTGCGGATGCCGGGTAGCAACTGATCCGCGGTAGCGCGACCGTCGGGAGTGATCTCGATCAGCACGCTGCGCCGGTCGTCGGGGTTGGGAATGCGGCGGATCCAGCCGCGGCGCTCGAGGAGGTCGAGCATGGCTGTCATGGTGGCCGACGCAATGAGAACCCGGTCGCTGACCTGGGAGGGGGTCAGCGGCGCGCTGGCCCCGTCGATGACGGCTAGTGCCGTCGCGGCGGCCTGCGGCACACCGAAGGTCAGCCGGATACGCCGGTCGAGTTCGCCCAGAAGGGCCTCGCCAGTGCGGACCAAAGACGCATAGGCCTCGGTGCAGGTTCTGTCGCCGTCGGGATACTCGTCCTCGAAATCGGTATCCACCCTGACCACGCCCAGCGAGGCGGGGGAAGGGCGGCTGCCCTTCCCCCGCCTCACCTGGCGGTTCGGTTCAGACATCCGTGAAGATCTCGATCCTGGGCGCTCCCTCGACCCCGGCCTGCTCCATCCCGGCCTGCAGGGCCGGGTCATGGGCGAAGCCGGCCGCCTGCTCGACGCTAAGGAAGTCGTGGGTGATGAACAGGTTGTGTCCGTCATCCGGGAGCCGCATCACGCGCTGCCCGGTACAGCCGTGCTTGGCTCGCAGCGGCTCGAGTCCGTCGTAGACCTTGCGCCATGTGGCGTAGTCCCCCACCTTGTGCTCGACGACAAGTGTGGCGCTTATGCAGGGCTCCTTCCGAATGCGGAGGCTGCCTGCCCCCCTGTGAGCACCGTAGAGTCATATATGTTTCCGAGTCAAGACATTCGTCTCGGAAACATATATCTTAACTCCGAAGCATATTTGGCCGGCATGATTGCGGACTGCGACGCCAAGCCAGCCAGGTACCGCGCTGTGCTCGATGCAAGCCCGGCCACGGTCGCCGTGTGGATGCCGAGCCCGAAGCTGAGCAGGCCGGCCGCAACCTGCGTACATGATCACGGTCGCCGTGATTGCTGAGTTCGCGCTCGCCGCGGCGGTCCCGGCCATCCTGCTCGTAACGTCCTCGCCCTCTCAGAGGCCCGGCGAACTCGCCCCGGCCTACGCCGCCGGGCCGTTCCTGATCGTTAGCGCAGTACGCAGCTAGTTCTTATTAAGAATGAATTGCGTAATACGCAAAGTTGTTGTTATCGTGAAGCCATGACATCCGCACCCACCACTCCGGGACCCGCCCCCATGCGCCGCCGGGACCTACAGAAGGAACAGATCCGCCTCGACCTGGCGCTCGCTGCCTTCGAGCTGGCGAAGGCAGAGGGCCTGGCAAGAGTGCGGGTTCCGCAGATCGCCGAGGTCGTGGGGGTGTCAACCCGCACGTTCAACAACTACTTCCCGAGCAAGGAAGCGGCGATCGTCTGGCCGACCACCTTGCGCGGTGCCCGGCTGGCCAGAGATCTGGCCGGGCGGCCGGCTGGCGAGTCGCTCGCCAGTGCTCTAGTCGAGGTCATGGCCGGTCTCTACGGACCGGGCGGCCAGGAAGGGCTGCCTGAGAACTGGCTGGACGGGTTCCGCGCCCTCGTGGCCGCCGAACCGGCCCTGCACGGCGAGTACTTGAAGGCTCAGGCGGTCGGCGAGCGCGAACTGGCCGGGGTGATCGCCCGTCGCATTGGGCGCGCAGAAAGCGATCTCGAGCCGCTGCTGCTGGCCGGCGTGGTCATTGCCGCCGAGCGGGCCGCCGTCCTGCACTGGTTCCGCCAGGCCGGACCATCCATGCCGTTGGCCGATGTCGTCCGCACCGCGGTCGCCATGGCCGTCAGGGGCATGGCCGACCCGAGCGTCACCCTCTCCTGATCACCACCCAACCCGTAACAACCAGGAAGGTCCTCCCATGCTGTTTCTCTTCCGGGGTCACAACGGTCCTGTCGCCCGCGCCATCGCCGGGACACTGCTGCTCGCGGCCGGAATCGCCATCCACGGCGGGGCGATCCTCGCCGGGATCGGCGCGGTCCTGCTGGTCTGGGGCGCGATTGGGGCGCTCAGCTCTGTGCGGGCCCGCCGCCATGGGCAGGTCGGCAACAGTGGCCGGATGTCGTGAGTGCCATCGTCGCCGACCGGCTCACCAAGCACTTCGGGGACTTCGCGGCCGTCGACGGGGTGAGCTTCGAGGTGCCCGAAGGACAGCTTGTCGCCGTGCTGGGACCGAACGGTGCCGGCAAGACCACCACCTTGGAGATGCTAGAAGGCTTCCTCGCCCCCACCAGCGGCACCGCCCGGGTCCTCGGGGTCGCCCCGCACCGCGGTGACCGCCGGTGGCGAGCCCGGATCGGCCTGGTGCTCCAGTCGACCAGCCTCGACGCCGAGTTGACTGTCCGAGACACCCTGGCGGTGTTCGCCGGGCTCTACCCGGCACCGCGGCCCGTCGGCGAGGTCCTCGAGCTCGTGGACCTCGCCGAGGACGCCGAGACCCGGGTCGGTACCCTCTCCGGCGGCCAGCGCCGCCGGGTCGACGTGGCCATCGGCATCATTGGCCGGCCCGAGGTTCTCTTCCTCGACGAGCCCACGACGGGGCTCGACCCCGAAGCCCGCCGGCGAGCGTGGACCGCGGTGGAGAACCTCACCACCACCGGCACCACCGTCGTGCTCACCACGCACTACATCGACGAAGCGGACCATCTCGCCAGCCGGCTGATCCTGCTCGCGGGAGGGCACGTCGTGGCCGACACCACCCCCGACAAGCTCCGCTCGCGAGGCGGGCCGGCGACCATCCGCTACCGCTTGCCCGACGTCGCCCCCATTAGCGACCTGCCCGTGACGCTCGGCCCCTATGTCGACGGTGAAGTCCATGCGCTGGTCGTACGCGCCGCGGACCCGGCCGGGCCGCTGCGCGACCTGCTCGGCTGGGCCGACCGTCACCACCTCGACCTTTCGGGGCTCGAGGTCGGCCCGCCGAGCCTCGAAGACGCCTACCTGACGGCTATCGGCGAGCCGTTGACACCCGAAGGGACCCTCCGATGACCGAGACCACCGGCACTGTCACGCCACGGATGCCGAGCGTCGGACGGCTCCTGGCCGCCCAGATCGGCTACCAGGCGCGCCTGCTGGCCAGCGGCCGGGCCATCACCATCGGGGTCGGCCTCCCGGTCATCCTGCTCATCGCCTCCCACGGCAACCACGCCCAGACCAGCGCCGTCGATGTCGCCGGTTACGCCGCCTTCGGTCTCACCCTTACCGCTTGGAACACCTACGGCGTCCGCCTGGTCGCGGCCCGGGAGGCTGGCGTTCTCAAACGATGGCGGGCCACCCCGCTCCCACGGTGGTGCTACTTCGTCGGTCGTATTGCCGCCAGCGTCGTCGTGGCCGTTGCCGCCGGAGCCGCCACGGTCGCTGCCGGAGTCCTGCTGTACCACGTCCACCTAACGGTCAGCGATGTTCTCGGCGCCCTGGTCGCTTTTATCCTCGGCGCGTTCGCCTGGGCCGCCACCGCCACCGCCCTCACCGCGGTGATCCCCACTGTCGAGGCGGCCGCCCCCACCTTCATGCTCACCTACTTTCCGGTCATCGTCATCTCCGGCATCTTCGGCTCCATCAGCGAACCCCACTGGCTCTCCACCATCGCGAGCTACCTCCCTGCCCAACCGCTCGTTCATGCCACCGCAACCGCTCTCGGGCACACCGCTGGCCACCCCCTGCTCCCCACGCGCGACCTCATCGTGCTCGGCGCGTGGGCGGTCATCGGGCTCGCCGTAGCCGTCGCCACCTTCCAGTGGGAGCCGCACCGGCCGACCCAACGACGCGCAGCCCGGGCCCCTCACTCAGCGGGACCCACCGGTCCGAGCCCTCAGCCAGCGAACAGCGGCGCCGAAAGCGGCGGCTCGGCAACGTCCACGACACCCCCTGCTGCTCTGGTCGATCACGCCCGTTCATGGCTGGTAAGCAGCTCCGCTCCGGCCCGGTAGTCCACCTCCTTGCTGGACGCTGGACCTGCCTCAATGCCGAAGGGGGCCGCGGCCCCGCGCCCGGCCCCGGTTACGCCACGGTCAGCGGCCGTGGGACGACGGGTACGGCTGCACGCCCCCCTGAAGAGAGCAGCTAACTGCCGGCCGGCCGGTGACAGTCGCAGGGGTGCGGGGCCGACTGCAGCAGGCCGGTCATCACGAGGCCGAGCAAGTTCTCGAAGATGTCGTCGTCCTTGACTTCGGGCAGTAGCGTTCTGACCTGCCAGATCGCGGGGAACTGCGCGCGGTCGACGGACAGGTAAGCCTGCGTCCAGGCGGCTCGGTCGCTCTGCTGCGCCTTCGTGTCGAGGGACAGGAACGCCGCCTCGAAACCCGCGAACGCCAGCGCGAGGTCGCCCACCGTCCGGTACATCAGTGCCGCCTGTCCCCCCTCGAAGCCAGCCGCATGGACCGCCTCGAGGATGACGTTGACAGCCGCAATTTCGGCCGGCCCCTGTGTCGTACGGTACGCGGACATCGACGCGGCGGCCGGATGCGCGAGGTAGGTCGCCCGCTGGCGCCGGGCCAGGTCAGTGAGTGTGTCGACCCAGCACGGGCTCGGCTCCAGGCCGTCCATCGCCTCCTCGATCAGCCGGTCGGCGATCGCCAGGATCAGGTCGTCCTTGCTGGCGAAGTGCCGGTACACGGCGGTCTGGTCGGCGCCGAGGGCGCGGCCGAGCTTGGGCATGCTGAACCCGTCGAGCCCGCCGGTGTCGAGCAGTCGCAGGCTCTCGGTAACGATGATCTCCTTGGTGAGGCTGCCGCGGCGCAGCCCGCGCCGAGGCGGTTCCGGCGCCGGCTTGGCGTGCGCGTCAGGCGGAGCAGTCACGCCAGCCTCCTCCCGCTGCTCAGGGCGGGCTTCCCCCCGGAATTCAGTGGGAGCCTAGCACCGATCCGGTTAGTCAAAGGCATTGACAAGAGCTTTGTCAAGTGCTTGAGTACCGGGCAACTCACCACGGACGGGAGGTCCCGGTGCCAGGTGACGCAGACCTGACCTTCTGCAACGGCACGATCTTCGACGGCTACGAGTTCCTCCCGGCCGGCACGGCCGTGCGGGTCCGGGCCGGGAGCATCGTCGCGGCCCAGCCGGACGCGGGCGCCCGGGCTGCCGCCGGCCCCGGCACCGAGATCGTCGACCTGGCCGGCGGCACGCTGCTGCCGGGCTTCATCGACGCGCACATGCATCCGGTTTTCGCGGGCGATCAGCTGCGCCGGTGCGACCTGTCCGGGGCGGTCACGCTGCCGGAGTACCTCGCGATCATCCGCGACTACGTCAAGCGCAACCCCGGCGACGGCTGGGTCACCGGCGGCGGCTGGTCGATGGAGGCGTTCCCCGGCGGTATCCCGACGGCCGCGCCGCTGGACGAGATCGCCTCGGACCGCCCGGTCTACCTGCCGAACCGCGACGGCCACGGCGCCTGGGTCAACAGCAAAGCGCTCCAGCTCGCCGGGATCACCCGCGACACCCTCGACCCGGCAGACGGCCGGATCGAGCGGGCCGCGGACGGCAGCCCGGTCGGCATGCTCCAGGAAGGCGCGCAGAACCTGGTCTCCCGGCTGCTGCCCGAGCTGACCGAAGACGATCGCGACGAGGCGCTGCGCCTGGCCCAGCAGCACCTGCTGGCCCTGGGCATCACCGGCTGGCAGGACGCGATCGTCGGCCGCTCCTACAAGTCGGGTGACCCGCTCTCGGCCTACGTTCGCGCCGCGGACCGCGGCACGCTCCGCGCCACGGTGGTCGGCGCGCTCTGGTGGGACCGGCACCGCGGCCTGGACCAGCTCGCCGAGCTGATCGAGCAGCGCACCCTCGCGCCGGACGGCCGGTTCCGCGCGAGCAGTGTCAAGATGATGCTCGACGGCGTCGCCGAGAACCACACCGCCGCCATGCTCGAGCCCTACCTCGACGGGCACGGCTGCCAGACCGAGGTCACCGGCCTCGACTTCATCGATCCGGCCGAGCTGCCGCGCTTCGTCACCGCACTGGACCAGGCTGGGTTCCAGGTCCACTTCCACGCGCTCGGCGACCGCGCCGTCCGCAACGCACTCGACGCCATCCAGGCCGCCTGCCAGGCCAACGGTCGCGGCAGCGACGGCACCGGCCAGCGCCACCACCTCGCCCACCTGCAGGTCGTGCACCCGGACGACGTCGCACGATTCGCGCGTCTCGGTGCCACCGCCAACATCCAGGCCCTGTGGGCGGCGCACGAACCGCAGATGGACGAGCTGACGATCCCGTTCCTCGGCGAGCGTCGCTCGACCTGGCAGTACCCGTTCCGCTCGCTGCACGACTCGGGCGCGGCCCTGTGTGGCGGCAGCGACTGGCCGGTCAGCAGCCCCAACCCGCTGTGGGCCGCGCACGTCGCGGTCAACCGTGTCGTGCCAGACGGGCACGGCCACGGCAGCGCAGACCCGTTGCTGCCTGAACAGCGGCTGGATCTCACCACGTTCCTGTCCGCCTACACCTCCGGAAGTGCCCGGATCAACGGTCGCGACAACCAGGCCGGCGCGATCCGCCCCGGCCTGGACGCCGACTTCGCAGTGGTCAACGCCGACCTATCCCGTATCGACAGCCATGACATCGGCCAGGCGGCAGTCACTCAGACATGGATCCGCGGTGAGCAGGCCTGGCATTCCAGGAGGACAGCATGAGCGCTCGACGGCGCACTTCGGCGACGGTGGCCGCGCTCGCGGCCTGCGCGCTTCTGGCGGCGGGCTGCGGCCGGGCCGCCCCGGGCACGGGCGGCAGCAGCGGCTCCGGCAACGCCAGCGGCGGCTCCGGCCAGGTCTCGCCGACCAAGGGCCTGGTGATCTCTACCCCGGCGGGCACGTCCAGTGTCGCCTCGGTGACCTGGGCGGTGTACCGTCCGGTGAACTCCCTGGACCCGATCTTCGCCTTCGACTACCCGGAGAACACCGCGATCTCGCTGATGTGCGAGTCGCTACTCCGGCAGGAGCCGAACGGGTCGGTCCAGCCGGGCCTGGCCACCGTGTCGACGCCGGCGCCGACGCAGATGGTCTTCACGCTCCGGCAGGGCGTGAAGTTCTGGGACGGCGACCCGGCGACGCCCGCTGACGTGATCTACAGCCTGCGGCGGCAGATGGACCCGGCCTACGGCGGCTTCTACGGCCAAGTCTTCGACCGGGTCAAGTCGATCACCGCGACCGGATCGAACCAGGTCACGATCACCCTCAAGCAGCCCGACTACTGGCTCGAGGGCGAGCTGTCCTCGATGCCGGGCATCATCATCCAGAAGAGCTACGCGCAGAAGGAAGGCAAGAACTACGGCACGCCGGGCGGCGGCATCATGTGCACCGGCGCGTACAAGTTCGTGTCCTGGACCGCGGGCGCGGGCGTCACTGCCGACCTCAACACGCGCTACTGGAACCCCGCGGTCAAGCCGCTGGTCAGGCAGATCGTGATCAAGGGCGTGCCGGACGCGGCGTCGTTCACCTCCGGGATGCTGACCGGCGCGATCCAGGGCTCGTATTACTTCGGCCTGTCCAACCTCAAGCAGCTCGAGTCCAGCAGCGCCGTCAAGGTCAACCAGGGGCCCGGCCAGATGACCGACGCCTTCGTCGTGTCGGCGACCAGCGGGCCGCTGACCAAGCCCACGGTCCGCCAGGCGCTGTCGATGGCGCTGGACCGGCAGGCGATCATCAGCAACGTGTACGACGGCGCGGCGCTGATGCCGCGCTGGCTGGCT
This sequence comes from uncultured Actinomycetes bacterium, assembly GCA_963844695.1. Classification (GTDB taxonomy): domain Bacteria; phylum Actinomycetota; class Actinomycetes; order Streptosporangiales; family Streptosporangiaceae; genus RYN-230. Next base: position 60,617 of record CAWJPL010000017.1, on the reverse strand, counting down.
AACCCGGGCACGTTCGGCTACGGGACCTCGGTGTTCGACGCGGCCTACGACAGCTCGCCGGTGCTGAACCAGAACCTCGCCCAGGCGAAGAAGCTCGTCAAGGAAGCCGGCGTGGCCGGGCAGACGATCACGATCGGCACCTCCAGCGAGCTCGCCAGCATCTCGGCCGAGACTGGTGCCTACCAGCAGGCGGCCGAGGCGATCGGGCTGAAGGTGGTGCTCAGGTCGGTGTCGGCGGCTGACTACATCAACTTCTTCACCAGCGCGGCCGCGCGCAAGGGCATCGACGGGTTCATCACCGTCAACTACGGCGACTACGCCGACCCGGCCGCGCTGCTGTCGACGGTGGCTCTGCCCGGCGGCGACCAGAACTACGACGGCTTCAGCAACCCGCAGATGACCTCGCTGCTGGACGGGGCGCGCAGCACCGCCAACCCAGATCAGCGCGCCCAGCTGGTTGCCAAGGCCGAGGAACTCGCGGCGAAGCTGCTGCCGTGGATCCCGAACGTGCAGCCGACCAACGTCCTCATGCTGAGCAGCAGCCTGACGGGGGCGCCGGCGTCGTTCTCGTACATGTTCGCGCCCTGGGCCAACACCCTGGGCGGGAAGGGCTAGCCCGGTGCGCTGGCGATTCCTGGTCCGCAGGCTGGCCATGCTGCTGGCCAGCCTGCTGATCGCGAGCTTCGTGATCTTCGGCGCGCTCTACCTGGCGCCGGGGAACCCGATTAGCGCGCTGTCCGGCGGGCGGGCGCTGCCGCCCGCGAGCCTGCACGTGCTGGAGCAGCGCTACCACCTCAACCAGCCGTTCCTCGCCCAGTACTGGTACTGGCTGGACAACGCGCTGCACGGCAACCTCGGCATCTCGATCACGCTGCAGCAGAATGTGTCCTCGGTGATCGCCGGGCGGATGTGGACGACCGGCGGGCTCGTGCTCTACGCCGCGATCATCATCCTGATCGCTGGCATCGGCAGTGGCGTGGTGGCGGCGCTGCGGCCGGGCTGGGCGGACAGCTCGGTGCTGGTGTCGACCGCGGTCACCGCAGCGCTGCCGTCGTTCGTCGCGGCGATCGTGCTGATCCTGCTGTTCTCGGTGAAGCTCGGCTGGTTCCCGGCGTTGGGCAACGGCACGGGCTTCTGGTCCAACGTCCAGCACCTCACCCTGCCCGCGATCGCACTCGCGATCTCCTCGCTGGCGATCGTGTCGCGGGTGACGCGGGCGGCAGTCCGCGAGGAGGCCGACCGCGAGCACGTCCAGACGGCCATCAGCCGCGGCATCCCGGCCCGCCAGCTCATCCGGCGGCACGTGCTGCGCAACGCCGCGATCCCGATCGCGACGGTGTCGGGCATCACGATCGCCTCGCTGATCGCGGTGGCGGCGGTGGTGGAGACCGCGTTCAGCCTGAACGGGCTGGGCGCGTACCTCGTGCAGGCGGCCGAGTCGAAGGACCTGGCGGTGGTGCAGGGGATCTCGCTGGTCCTAGTCGCCGCGTTCGTGCTGATCAACGCGCTGGTCGACGTGCTGTACGCGGTGCTCGACCCGCGGGTCGCGCTCGGAAGCAGGGCACAGTGAGAGGGGCACCGATGAGGTGTGCACGGTGAGCGCGGCTGTCGGCGTCCCGGCTGCTACCGCGGCCCCGGCCGCCGGGCGGCGCGCAGGGCGGACGGGCGTGCTCGGCCTGCTGCGCGCGACCGGGGTCGGCGGCATGATCTCGGCCGTCGTGATCGCGGTCGCGATAGTGCTGGCGATCATCGGCCCGTGGATCGCGCCCTACAACCCGGAGCTGCCGAACCTGAGCCTGGCCTGGGTCGGGCCGGTCGGCGGGCACCTGCTCGGCTTCGACTTCGAGGGCCGCGACGTGCTGTCCCGGCTGCTGGCGGGCGCGCAGTCCTCGATGATCGGCCCGCTCGCCGTCGTGGCCGGCGCGATGGTGCTCGGCACGCTCATCGCGGTCGTCTCCGCCTGGCGCCGCGGCCTCACCGACACCGTGGCCTCTTCCGGCCTCGACATCCTCTTCGCCTTCCCCGGCATCCTGCTCGCCGTGCTCGCTGCGGCGGTGTTCGGCGCCGGCCTGACGGCCGCCGCGGTCGCGCTCGCCATCGCGTACATGCCGTACGTGGCCCGGGTGCTGCGTGGCACTGCTTTGCGGGAACGTGGCCAGCCCTACGTCGCCGCCCTCGAGGTTCAGGGTGTCAGTGGCACCTCGATCTGCCTGCGGCATATCGTGCCGAACATGCTGCCGCTGATCGTGGCGCAGGCGACGATCCTGTTCGGGTGGGCGATGGTCGACCTCGCTGCGATCTCGTTCCTCGGCCTCGGAGTGCAGCCGCCCGCACCGAACTGGGGCGTGATGATCTCGGAGAACCAGCCAGGCATCCTGCAGGGCTACCCGCTCCCGGCGCTGGCCGCCGGCGTCTGCATCGTCGGCGTGGTCATCGCGTTCAACATCCTCGGCGAGCGACTGTTCGAGCAGGCCCAGGTGGGGCGGCGATGAGCTCGGCTGGAGCCGCGAGCGCGGCTGGCGCGGCGAGCGCGCAGCGCGATGCGCTGCTGTCGGTGCGGGAGCTGACCGTCACGCTGCCGGTCGATGGCGCCCAGCGCGCGGTGCTGCGGGACGTGGAGCTGGAGATCCGGCCGGGCGAGGCGGTCGGGCTGGTCGGCGAGTCCGGCTCGGGCAAGTCGATGACCGCCCGCGCGATCGACCGGTTGCTGCCCAAGGGCGCGCAGGTCGAAGGCGAGATCCGGTTCGACGGCGCGGACGTCGCGACGCTGAACGGCGCGGCACTGCGCGGCTACCGCAACAAGGTCGCGATGATCTTCCAGGATCCTCGCGCGCACGTGAACCCGGTCCGGCGGATCGGCGACTTCATGACCGAGGCGCTGCGGACCAACCTGGGCGTCCGCGCCGCGGAAGCGAGCAGGCGCGCGGCCAGCATGCTGGGCGAGGTCGGCATCGCCGACGGGGAACGGCGGTTGCGGCAGTACCCGCACCAGCTCTCGGGTGGCATGCTGCAGCGGGTCATGATCGCGGCTGCGCTGCTGACCGGCCCCGCGCTGCTGCTGGCCGACGAGCCGACGACTGCGCTCGACGTGACGACGCAGGCCGAGGTCATGGCGATCCTGGACGAGCTGCGGCAGGCGCACGGCCTGGCGATGCTGTTTATCACGCATGACCTGGACCTGGCCGCGGCGATCTGCGACCGGACGATCGTCATGTACGCGGGGCAGATCGTGGAGGAGCGGCGGTCGGAGCTGCTGCACAGCCGTCCGCTGCATCCGTACACGGCGGCGCTCGGGGCGGCCAGGCCGGAGATCGACCAGAAGGCCAGCCGGCTGCGCGCGATCCCCGGCCGGCCGCTGTCGGCCTTCGAGGCACCTGCGGGCGCGTGCGCGTTCGCGCCGCGCTGCGCCTACGCCGAGCCCGCCTGCACGGAGTCGGTGCCGGACCTCGCGGCGCTCGACGGCGGCCAGTCGCGCTGCCTGCGGGCAGCCGACCTGCGCGGCCAGCTGGAGGCAGCGCGTGCATGAGCACGAGCTGGCGGCCGGGACAAGCGCGCGGCAGCAGGAAACGCAGCCGAACGGCGCCGCCGCCCCGGCTCTCGCCGACGCCAGCTCCGTCCTGGCCGTCGAGGGCCTGCGCAAGGAGTTCGGCAGCCTGGTCGCAGTCGACGACGTCTCGTTCGCGATTCGGGCCGGCCGGTCCTTGGCGATCGTCGGGGAATCCGGCTCTGGCAAGACCACGATCGCCCGGATGATTGTCGGCCTGGAGCGGCCGACAAGAGGCTCGATCACGGCTTGCGGCCGGGACCGGTCGCGGCCCGCGCGGTCGACCCGTGAGCGGCGGCGACGTGGCAGCGAGGTGCAGATCGTTTTCCAGGACCCGTACACGAGCCTGGATCCCCGGCAGACCGCCGAGCACGCGATCGACGAGATCCTGCGGCTGCACCACGGGTACGAGGTCAAGCGCCGCCGGGCCAGGATCGCCGAGCTGACCGACCTCGTCGGCCTCGACTCGCGCCAGGCCAGGGCGCTCCCGCGGGCGCTGTCGGGCGGCCAGCGGCAGCGGGTCGCGATTGCCCGGGCGCTCGCCGCGGAGCCGCGCGTGCTGATCCTGGACGAGTCCGTGGCCGCGCTGGATGTGTCGGTCCAGGCCCAGGTGCTCAATCTGCTGGCCGACATCCGGGACGAGACGTCGGTCTCCTACGTGCTGATCAGCCATGACCTCGCGGTTGTCCGTCAGCTCACCGACGACGCGATCGTGATGCTTCGCGGGCAGTTGGTGGAGCGCGGGCCGACCGCGCAGATCCTGGACGACCCGCAGCACCCCTACACCCAGCGGCTGCGCGCGAGCGTGCCGCGGCCGGGCTGGAAACCAGTGCGGCGCCAGCTGGTGGCCGCCGACACCGAAGGTGAGCCGACGTGACCGACGACCTCTGCTATCTGTCGGCGACGCTCGCGCTGCGCTTGTTCCAGTCCCGTGACCTATCGCCGGCCGAGCTGGCTGCGGCCGTGATAGCCCGGGCCGAGTCAGTCGAGCCCGCCATCAACGCGTTCGCCGCGACCTACTACGAGCAGGCGCTGGAGCAGGCCAGCGCGGCCGCCGAGCGCTACGCGGGCCAGGGTGACCCGCCAAGGCCGCTGGAGGGCCTGCTGGTCGCGGTCAAGGAAGAGGCCCCGATCGCCGGGCAGCTCAACACGCTCGGGTCACTGCCGCTGCGCCACGTGGTGGCGCCGGAGACGGCGGTGTTCGTGCAGCGGATCCTCGACGCGGGCGGCATCGTGCATGCCCGGACGACGACCCCGGAGTTCTCCTGCGCGCCGGTGACCTGGACGAAGCTGTGGGGCGTGAGCCGCAACCCGTGGCACCCGGACTACTCGCCTGGCGGGTCGTCCGGCGGCTCGGGCGCGGCGCTGGCCGCGGGCAGCACGACGCTCGCGACGGGCTCGGACATCGGCGGGTCGATCCGCATCCCGGCGTCGTTCTGCGGCGTCGTCGGGTTCAAGCCGCCGTATGGCCGGGTGCCCGAGGTCGAGGTGTTTAACCTGGACCACTACTGCCACGAAGGACCGATGGCCCGGACGGTCGCGGACTGCGCGCTGCTGGAGAACGTGATCGCCGGACCTGACCCGAGCGATGTGGCGTCGATCAGGCCCAAGCTCGTGATCCCGGCCGACCTAAGCCTCGCGGCCGCACGACCCCGGGTCGCACTCAGCACCGACCTCGGCGGCTACCGCGTTGACGCGGACGTCGTGGCCAACACCCTGGCCGCGGCCGACCGGCTCCGCGCCGCGGGCGTGATCGTCGAGGAAGTCAGCCTGCCCTGGCGGCTGGCCGACATCGAGCGCGCCGCCGAGATCCATTTCGGCATGATCTTCGGCCCGTCGATACGCGAGCTGTATGAACAGCACGGCGCCGACCTGACCTCGTACGCCCGGCGTCTCGTCGAGGACTCCGCGAAGATCGCCAAGGACGACCTGATCGCCGGGCTCGACCTGGAAGGCCGGATCTACGCACCGCTCGGCGCGCTGCTCGAGGACTACGACGCGCTGATCTGCCCGACGTTCGCGGTTCCGGCGCTGCCTGCCACCTACGAAGTCGGCGACCCGGTCGAGATCAACGGCGAGCCGACCGCGCACTGGATGGACGCCATGATGACGCTGCCGTTCAACATCGCCAGCCGCTGCCCCGTGCTGAGCGTGCCGTCCGGGCTGTCGCGCGACGGGGTGCCGACGGGCTTGTCGGTCGTCGGGAAGACCTACGACGACGTCGCCGCGTTCCGGGTAGCCGCCGCGCACGAGGTCACGTTCCCGTGGCTGGACGACCCGGCCGGCGGCCCGGGGCGCCGCCAGGATAGGCGGAATCGCGTCCGCGCCACCATCCCCGATTCATCACAGCCAACGGGGCGGCGAACTGCACGATCGGCACGGCTCGGTCGGCCGGTGGGCGATGCTCGCGCAGCCCCAAGGTCTTTCCCCTTCGGCGAGTTCGCTGGCGTCGGCGGTGTCCAGGAAGTCCAGGGCATGGCCATGCTGCTGGTCAGGTACCTGGGCAGCCGGATCCGGGCGAGCCGGTAGTGACCTGACCGACGAGCGACAGTCGCCGGCGCCATCTCGCCGACATAGCGGCTCCGCAACGAACTGGCTACGAAGGCGCAGAGCCAGCTCCGTTGCGTCAACCATGTGAGACATGGGGCGGATGCGCGCACTCGCAATCGCCGCGAGCAGCTGCGTCGTCGTCGCGGCCTGCTCGTCGACCCAACACTCGGCGGTCCCCGGACCGGTCCCGGTGTCGTCGTCGAGCAGCAGCGATACGGTCCAGCAGTACCTCAATGCGGTCAATGCGCTCTGCGATGGGTTGGAGCAGAAGATCATCGCGCTGAACGGTGGCCAGTTCGACATCCCGTTGAAGGACTTTCTCGCCCAGCTCCCCCAGCACACCAAGCTGCGCGACGACTTCGATCGCCAGCTCGCCGCGATCGTCGTATCCCCGGCTGCGGCCGCCAAGGCGCGGGCACTTGCCGACTACGTCGCATTCGCCAACAAACTCGACGCGGCGCGACTGCGGGCCGCCCGGCAGGGTGCTGCCGCGTATCAGCGCGAGATCGACGCCGAGCAGAAGTCCGCGGCAAGCGACCCGTCCATCGCCGCCCTGGGCGCCGCCGGATTCAGCGAATCGTGTACCGCGCGCTGATCCGCGCAGACTTCGCTGAGAACATGCGAAGCGACTGAGCCCAGCTCGCTGGCACTGCGTACTCCCAGGTATCGCGAGCATCGACGCGGTTCCGCCTTGGTTGCTGAGCCACTCGCACGAGCCACACGAAGGTCGTCGGCTGCGTACGGGAACATGAGCTGCCATGCAGAATTCATGCCTGTTTTCCTAGTGTTCTTCTGGATGCATGTACGCTGCTAAAGCAGGCATCGTCTGCAAGTGCGTTTGTGTAACGCCGACCTTATTTCCCCATGATCTGCAATGAGTTATATCGATTGATCTGGTCCATGTATCCCGACTGATGGTGGGCGGCGGGGTGAGCGCGCTGGCGGCCAGCACAGTTCCGCGGCTGGCCCCAGGTCCGCACCGAGGGTGGATTTGAACCATTTGCCTACGCGCAAGTCTTGTCGGCCGAGTTCGTTATCGGGGGCCGGTCATGACAGGTGGGGGCGGACATGTGGATCAGGCGGACGATGACTGGGTACGTCGGACTGCCCGGGGGCTGGAGCGTTGAGACGGACCGGGCCGCCGGGCAACTGCGCTCTTACGTCAGCGCCCGGCTCACCGTCCCGGGAGCGGCGCATTCGGTCACGTCGCGCCCGAGCGTGGGGGCCTCGAGAGGGTCGAGGTTGGCGTCTGGCGGGGCTGTGGTTCAGGGCGCGGGACCTGTGCTGTTGTCCGCTGCGGCCTCCCACGGGGTGCGCAAGGATGACCCCGTCTCAAGCAGGGTCTTGAGGCTGGCCAGGACGGCCGGCCACCCCTCAGAGATGGCCGGCAGCGCTGCGCTGCCCGTCGCGAAGCCGTCGTGGGTCACCGTGAGCTGACGGCACCGTGGCCGACGTCCTCGCTGTCGAAGGCGACCTCAGAGCGGACTTCAGCGCGCCAGGCCGCGGCGGTGGCCTCGTCCATGCCGACCGCCGCGGCCCACTAGGGATGATCGTGTGCCAGGTACAGGCCAGCCGGTGGGGCAGATGGGACTCGAGGATCACCTGGTCGGTGCCACTCACAAACGAGTCCGTCGTCGTCGTGGCCATCTCGTAGGTGAAGCCCTTCTACCAATCCGAATGGAACGGCTCCGGACCGCCCCGACGCCGGGCTACGGAGGTAGGTGCCCACCACTGCCGTCGCCCCGGAGATAGCTGCCGAGTCACCGAAAAGCTGCTCGTGGGGCCGCCGGCGGCGCCCAGTTCGGCGTGCTGGGGCCAGGCCATGCCTGAGCGGGTGAACACATGCGCCGCCCCGGGGCGCGAGTTGTGCCAGGGAGCGCCCACCACTGTGGTGGACCCGGAGATGCACCGAGCAGCTGAAGAAGTCACCCCGGCGCCGTCGGTCCTCCTCAATGTCTTTCTTCTTCCCGCGCGTGTTTGGGCAGCAGGAACACGAAGATGAAGGCGGCCGCCAGGGGGACGAGGCAGACCCATGAGGTGACCCGGAGAGCGTCGGTCGCGGGGTGGTGTTTGAACAGCGCGAAGAAGATGGTGCCGAGAACCGCAACGCCGAGCGAGGTTGACAATTGCTGCGAAGCTTCCATGACGCCGGACGCCGATCCGACCTCGTTCATGCTGACCGCGGCCAGGATGAACTGGATGAGCTGGCCAAGCACGATGCCGACTCCCGCACCGACCAGCAGCAGGCCGGGAACGAGGTCCCAGGTCGAGGCGCTATGCACGCCAGTCAGCATCAGGGCGAGCGTGGTGGTGCCGGCGGCGATGAACAGGATGCCGATGTGGAGCAACTGGCGTCCGAGCCGCTTGACGAGCATGCCCGACACGAGCATGCCCACGATCATGCCGACGACCATCGGGGTCAGGGTCAGGCCGGCGTGGATCGGCGACCACCCTTCGCCGAGCTGGCCGTACAGCGACACGCAGAGCAGCAGTCCGCCGAAGGCGCCGAATAGGGACAGCATGACCGCGATGCCGCTGAGGTACATGCGGTTAGCAAACAGGGATGGCTCGATCAAGGCGTTGTGGCTGCGGCGTCGCTCGTAGCGCACAAAGACGTAGAGCAGGACCGCGCCAGCCGCGAGGAGCGCGAACGTCCAGGCTGGCCAGCCGTCGGTCTGGCCCTGGATGAGCGGGTAGATGATCGCCACGAGCGCCAGGCCGACGAGCCAGACGCCGCCGATGTCGAGCTTGAGGTCGGGGTGACTGGCCCCGCTCGGCAGCGATCGGATCGCGAACGGAAGCGCGATGAGGCCGATCGGCACGTTGATGAGAAAGACCAGTCGCCAGCCGATGTTCCAGAGGTTGGCGTCGATGAGTGCACCGGCGAGGATCGGTGCGCCGAGCATGGCCAGGCCCGTTGACGGGCCGAACAGGCGGGTTGCCCGGCCCAGTTCCTCATCGTCGAAGACTTCCTTCAGCAGGCCGAAGCCCTGCGGGATCATCAGAGCGCCGAAGCCGCCCTGCAGGGCGCGGAAGGCGATGAGCATGCCGATGCCCTGCGCCATGGCGCAGGCGGCCGAGAAGCCGGTGAACCCGACCAAGCCGAGCAGGAACATCCGGCGGCGGCCGAAGATGTCCCCCAGCCGTGCCCCCGCGATCAGCAGGACGGCAAAGGCCAGGGTGTAGGCGGCGCTCAGCCACTGGATCGTGCTGGCACCTCCGCCGAGTTCGCGGTGGATAGAGGGGCCGGCGACGTTCACGATCGTGGCGTCGAGCAGATCCATGGTGTTGGCGGCCAGCACCACAGCCGCCACGATCCAGCGCATGCTGTAGAGCTGCGCTCCGGCGGGAGAGCTTGTGGTGGTGGGGGCGGTGTCCATGATGGCTTTCTGGTTAGAGGGTAGAAGTGAGCCGCTCGGAAAGGCGTCGCATACGGTGTTTGTCACGAACGCTGTTCGTTACGTACACTGTACGTGCGGCGCGGCGTTAGGGTCAAGCGTGATCGCCGCCCTGCTGTGCAGAACCTGGAGGTCCACCGCACATGAAGACATCGGGCCGCCCCCGCTCGACTCGTGATCGCCCTGCGAAGGCGCCGCTGAGCGAAGGGGCAATCGTCGACGCTGCCCTCGCGATCCTCAAGGCAGAGGGCCTGGAAGCTGTGTCGATGCGCCGGGTCGCGGCCGCCTTGGATACTGGAGCCGGCTCACTGTACGTCTATGTTGACGGTCGTGACGGCCTGCTGGAGGCGATGTTCGATCGCATCATTGGGGCGGTCAAGCTGGAAACGCCCGATCCGTCGCGGTGGCGTACCCAATTGCACAACCTCCTGGAGCGGGTGCGCGCGGAACTCGTCACGCATCCTGGAATGGCCGCAGCGACCATGGTTGACCCGCCACGGACCGAAGTGGCTATGCGGCTGCTGGAGAACCTCCTGGGAATCTTGCTTGCTGGCGGACTCGACGCTCAGGACGCCGCGTGGGCGGCCGACATCCTCGCGGCCCAGGTGACGTACGCCGCCATCGAGGCCGAGCTGCGGCGCATCGACCCCAGCGCACTGGCTGCCGAAATCGCGGCCAACTTCGCCCGCCTACCGGCCGATGACTTTCCGCTAATTACCGCCCACGCCGCTCAGTTGGTCGCTGGAGACGCCGACGAACGGTTCCGCTTCGCCATTGATGTAGTGATCGACGGCGTGCTGGGCAGGGCATCTCGCCGATAGCTGCCTCGTCCAGAGGCCACCTGAAAAGCTGGCCTCGTGGCGACGGTCTCGTCCTGGCAATGCCGATCCCTGACTGGACTCCGCTGACGCGTAGACCGCAAGTCGCGGCTCGACCATCGGGTGAGGCGTCTGCAACTGACGAACCCGCGATCGTTACGTGCGCGCGGCGACTTGGTGCCTCAGCGCACCCACCGCACCGGGCGGGACGGGGGTGTCGATGTCCTCGTTGTGAAGCGGATCAGGCTGCGGCCGCTGGCCAGCGTGACCGTGACACCCGCCACGGCGATGGCGAGGGCGAGCGACGCGATCCGGGACGTCACCGCCGCGTCGCGCAGGCTCCCCGCCACCACCAGCACGCTGGCGCTCAACGCCGCCCCCGGGGGACGAACCGGCCGGCGGCGCCGACCGCGTTGAGTGCCGTGACAGCCTCGGCGGGCAGCCCGACGCCGACCGCGGCCGCGTTCTCCCGCAGGTGGGCCGCGCTTGACGTGCCGGGGATGAGCAGGATCGTCGGCGAGCGCTGCAACAGCGGTGATCCGCCCGGACGATGCCCCGCTACCCGCCGAGCTCCTGGCCTCCGCGCCGTGCACGTCAGCACCGACCTGGCCCCCAGCCTGTTCGGGTTCCACGCCACCGCCTACCTCTGGCTCACCGTCACCCCCGGCGATCTCCGCCAGACCGGGCAGGCCCTGTCACTGCACCCCGAAACCACGTTCACCGCCGCCATCACCGGGACGGCGAACCTGCTGGTCACCGTCACTTGACACGACAACCAGCCAGGGGTGGGTTCCTCGGCCGTGTAAAGGCTGGCCCGGCACCAGGCGGCCCTGGGAGTTGGTGCCTGGCGACCTAGTCACCGCGCGCACCAGGGTTGACACGACGTAGACCCGGCGCAGCGCCGACCGCCAGTCAGCCGCAGGCATGATGCCCATCTCCCACGCGACGGCAGGCAGGAGCACGCGACAGCGGATAGAACAAGAGTGATGGGCAAGCAACGGCGAGGCCTGAACGGCGGCAGAACCGAGTTGAACCCCCATGCTCCTGACCTGCGCAAACACGAGACGCCCGGAACCGTCCCATGAGATGTCGAGGCCGATGAAGATGCGCGGGGAGCGTTGGGCCGCGGAGCGCGCCGTCGGGGCCATCCGGGAGGCCCGCTTTGCGCCTGTGCATCGCGCAGCGTGTGCTGCCTTACTCCCCAGGACTGCTGTGCGATCGGGGGTCAGAGAGTAATCCATCCGGTCAGGATGTCTGGGCCGTCGGTGGCGCGGTACTTCAGGCGGAATGGGCTAGCGGGTATGGGACGGACAGGAAAGTAGCCAACTTCGTCTGCCAGGATGGTTGCAATAACACCTGCACGGGTCAGGACCTCGATCGTTCCTTCCTGTGGGGGAATGGCCTGGCCGAGCAGTGAGTCCTCATGGACCTCGACCTCGATGGTCATGTGCTCCGAGGAGAAGGTGAGCGAGCGGATTGACGCGGTCTCGGATCGCATGCTTGGCGTGCTCTCCCGGTCGTGGGTAGAGTCATAGGTGAGTTGCGCAAGCTCGGCGTCAATGTTGTGCCACGCGTATGCGTTCTTCGCGGCCTCGACGAATTCGGGTGGGACGGCAAGGTGGGCCCGCAGTGACTCCTTAAGTAGTGCCCAAAGCTGTTCGTCGTCCCATGTGTCAGGCACGCGGCCCACCTCCTGGTGTCATTAGGCCTGGCGCTGTCTGGGGCGTCCCGGTCACTGAGGACATTAAGGAGCGGGGAGCGGCGCAGTCGGTCCAGGAAGCGCGCACGTTGAGGACCGATGCTTCCGATAGGTACCGGGAGGGCAGCGCTGATCTCCGCATAGGAAAGCGGGGATCGGTGATCAACATGAACAGCAGATGCCGGCAGCGTGCTGGAAAGCAGGGCAAAGCCGCGCGCAGCGCGGCGTTCAGCTCCGCAGCGATGACTTCCTGTTCGATCATCAGGGGTGGTGGGTCTCCTGACATCTGGCTCTCGCCCGGCGGTCCCGGATAGTGGTACCTGCGTGCTGCCCGCGGCACCCGAAAGCATTCGCGCTGGGTGGTGGTCGCCAGCCATCCGGGCAGCGCCGCGGGCTGCCGCAGGTTCCCTAGCTGCTCGACTAGGAGGAGCCAGACGGTCTGGCTGATATCGTCGATATCCTGGCGGCTCTGCTTGTAGCGGTTGCAGATCGACCACACAAGCGGGGCATAGCGGTTGACGATCTCATTCCAGGCGGGCTGGTCGCCGTCGCGGGCGCGGGCGACGAGGTTGATGACCACCGGATCGTCACGCATCAGGGGTCCATGCCGGTCCGCCTGTGCAGGCCATGCACGCGTCATTCAGCTATCAGTTGTCTAGGCTGTTCGGCAAGATGCCGGAGCAGGACTTGCCCGGGCCAGGGTGCAGGAGCTCGTTCAGCGCCTGGCGGGCGGACCGGCGCCCCGGTACGGTGCGGGCCGCGATTTCGCCGCTGACGACGCCGGCCGCGAAGGAACATCCTTCCCAGTTGGCCCTCCCCTGGAAATATACGGTCTTCTTTTCTGTGACGTCATCGTCTTTGTTCTTGCGCTTAAGCGCGACCTTCCCGTCCACATAGGCTCCGACAAGGTTGACGCCAGTCGCCAGCAGCGCGATCCAGGGCGCGGGATGCGGAGTGAACGCGGCGCGCTTACCCTCCTGGTCGAGCGCGCCTACGCCAACCACATCCGGGAGCGCGGCCGGGTACGAAGCCGAGTTCGTTTTGACGCCCTCGTGGACCAGTTCATCCGTAAGCTCTTTGGCATCTCCGTTGTTCCCTGCTGCCGCGACGACCACGGTCTCCGGGCTGAACCGTTTGACTCCAGCTTCGAGGACCATCGGTGCGGTGTTGTCGTCGGTAAGGAATTCCCCGAATGACAAGTTCACCACGTCTAGCCCCATCTGGGCGACTTCCGCCATCGCGGTGGCAGCTTCCCAAGCCCAGCCTTCCCCGTCTTTGTTAAGAACGTGGCGCACCACGAGTTCAGCGGCCGGTGCTTGCTGCAGGATGCAGGAGCCAACAAACGCGCAGTGCCCGTCGAACATCGTGAACGGCCGCTTATAGGAGGAGTTGAGGACGTCACCGGGGCCGGCGATATAGTGACCAGCCAGGCTCTGATCGGGAAACATGCGGGTATCAAGCAATCCAACCCTTACGCCGCGGCCCCGTTGACGGTTTCGGTCATGCCCACAGACTGGAGTGCTGAACGCCGCATCGGTGAACTTTGGCTCCCCGTCCCCGCCGCCGTTGACATGGGGATAGCCCTTCACAAGGGATGGTCCGTAGTTCTTGCCGATCGTCACTTCCCAGCCGGGGAACTGCTGGGAGAGCTGGATCCGGATGCCCTTGATCAGGAGATCGAGGTCGGCGACAGGGCAGGGAAGGGCCCGTTCCCGCTCCGCCCGGTAGCGCTTGAGCTCCGGTCCGATGGCATCCCTCTGCGCGAGCTCGTGAACTGCCTTGGGAACATCGGTCAGGTCGCGCACCAAGGCCATGCCCAGGGCCGCGTTTTTGTCGATCCCCTTGCAGCCCACGCCAAAGCTGCTCAGCGTCTGCTCAACGGCGGGCAGGTCGGACAGGGCGACGACGAGCTGGTCGTGCTGGAATGTTTCAACCCAGCCACGCTGCTTGGCCATGTTTCCTCCCGGGGTGTGGCGGGTTGCTGGACCCTTGCCTAGGCGGAGCTGCTTCGCAGCCTTTTGATACATCTCAGGTCGGAAATTGTCTTGACGCCTGGTCGTGGGGCCGTGCCTAGAATCTGTTGTGAGCGCAAGCTTGAATGAGCGGGCCCGTGAGGCGCTCCAGCTCGTTGACGCGAACCCAGCCAAGTCGGCCCTCCTGGCACGGACCGTGGCCCACCAGGCCCATCAGAACCATGAGTTCGCACCCATGTCCATAGCCGAGCAGGTCCTTGGCATGACGGCCCTGCAGCTGGAAGATCCGGACACCGCCCTGCGGCACCTGCGCACGGCGATCCGGTTGGGCCGCCGGGCGGGTTCGGCTGAACTCGTGGCCGAGGCCCAGATGAGGCTGGCCTTCGCCTTGAATGTGCGTGGGCGTGGGGGGCATGCGCTCCGGGAGATCGAGACGGCGCTGTCGGGACTGAACGGTGTGGCCCGCGCCAGGGCGCAGGCGCAGCGGGGCGCAATCTTGCTTCAGCTCGGCAGGCTCGACGAGGCGCTCTCCGATTATCAGTCCGCCCTATCGATACTGCGGCGCGCCGGCGACCATCTGTGGGTGCAGCGGGTCGTGCACAACCGGGGCATCCTCTACGGGTACCGACAGGAGTTCACCGCCGCCGAGGCCGATCTGTACGAGGCTGCGCAGCTGTGTACCAGCCACGGGCTGGATTTGTCGCTGGGGTTCGTGCACGAGAATCTTGGCTGGATCAGCGGCCTGCGTGGTGACGTGCCGGCCGCGCTTCACCACCTCGAGGTGGCTGAGCGGCGTCTCCGCGCGCACAGCGCAGCAGTTGGCGAGCTGCTCACCGACAAGTGTCAATTGCTGCTTTCGGTGCGCCTGCTGCCCGAGGCCATGCAGGCTGCCGAGGAGGCCGTGCTGGAATTCCAGCAGCAGCGCCGGAACATCGTCCTGCCCGAGGCGCGGCTGCTGCTGGCGCAGGTCGCCATTCTGGACGGACAGGCCAGCCTCGGACTGCAGCAGGCCCGCACGGCGGTGCGTGAGTTCGGCCACCAGGGGCGCCCCCGCTGGGCGGCACTTGCCCGCTTCACGGTGCTGCGGGCCAGGCTGGCCGCCGGTCAGCCCCGTGGTACCGAGGCCGGCGTCGGCGTCAGGTCCCTGGAGCACGCCGCCGACGACCTGGCCGGGGCTGGCTGGCCGTTTTCCGCCCTCGAAGCCCGGCTCCTGGCTGGCCAGCTTGCCGTACAGCGGGGCTGGATCAGCAAAGCCCGCGTGCAATTCCAGCAGGCGGCCCGGCAGCGCGGCCGAGGGCCCGCCCAGCAGCGCGCCCAGGGCTGGTACGCCGAAGCACTCCAGAGGTGGGTGAGTGGCGACCGCGGCGGCGCGACGGTCGCCGCCCGGACCGCGCTGCGCATCATGGACGAGCACCGGGCGAGCCTGGGAGCGACGGATCTGCGCGCTCACGCCTCTGGGCACCGGGTCGAGGTGGCCGAGTTCGGGCTGCGCATCGCATTCGACAGCGGCCAGCCTGCTCGCGTGCTGGAATGGGCTGAGGAGGGCCGGGCCACCCATCTGATGCTCCGGCCGGTCCGGCCGCCAAGCGATTCTGGACTTGCGGCTGCGCTGTCGGAGCTTCGCATAACGGTTAGCGAGATCTTCAAGCTCAAGGGCGCGGGCGGCAGGACCGCCACGCTCGAGCGCCGGCAAGTCGCGCTGGAGCGACAGATCCGCGACCATCACCGCCGCCTTCCAGCGGAACAGGCCGCTACGCCCATCCAGCGGCTGCAGGTACGCAGGCTCCGCGACTCACTTGGCGATGCCGTCTTGCTGGAGTTCATTCATCTCGGCGACACGCTGCACGCCGTTATGGTGGCCGACGGCCGGGTCCGGCTCTTCGAGCTTGGCCCCGCGGCGCAGGCGCATGGGCTGATCGAAAGGGTGCGGTTCGCGCTGCACCGGCTGGCCCGCCACCAGGCAAGCGACGCCAGCTGCGATGCGGCCCGTGCGCTGCTCGCCGATGCTGCTAAACGGCTCGACGCGCTGCTGCTGTCGCCGGTGATCAGCCAGGCCACGGATCGGCCGCTGGTGGTGGTCCCGACGGGCGTGCTTCAGTCGCTGCCCTGGTCGATCCTGCCCTCTTGCGCCGGCAGGCCGGTCACGGTGACACCGTCAGCCACCTTGTGGGCCGCTAGCCCACCGGGGCGCAGCCAGCGGGGGCGGACGGTGGTTGCCGCCGGGCCAGGGCTGCCCGGTGCCGAGGCCGAGGCCACGGCCGTAGCGGCCCTGCACCAGGTGCCAGCACTGGCGGGAGCAGCGGCCACGGTCGAGGCGGTCATAACCGGACTGGATGGTTCGAGCCTGGCGCACCTTGCAGCGCATGGGCGTATCCATCCGAACAATCCGCTGTTCACCTCACTGACATTCGCCGACGGCCCGCTAACCGTCTACGACATCGAGCAGCTTCATCAGGCACCTGAGGTCGTTGTCCTCGCCGCCTGCGATGTTGGCCGATCGACCGTACGGGCAGGCGACGAGCTCATGGGTCTCAGCGCGACGTTTCTCGCGCTGGGGACCCGGCAGATCATCGCCTCAGTCGTGGCGGTCCCCGACGCCGAGACAGCCCCGCTGATGATCGCGTTCCACCAACTTCTTGCCTCCGGTGAACCCGTCGCACCCGCTTTGGCCCAAGCCCAGTGGCAGCTCGGCAACGGCGATCCCCTAGCCCTGGCGGCGGCTGCCGGATTCGTGAGCATCGGAACCGGTGCCCTGCCCGCCACTGCCTGAGCGAGGGCAGTAGGCCCGTAGGCCCTTACCTTGTGGCTGGGTCGGCGTCGCTTAGCACGGCCATCACGTCTCCCAGCTAGGGGCAAGCCTGGTAGATCGCGTGGTAACTGGCTGGTGGCGTGTCAATGGTGTAGGTCGCTGCGCTGGTGTCGAAGTACAGCGTTATCCACCATTTCGTGCAGGACTCGCCGCCGGGGCCGTCCTGGGGCTGCTGGCGGCTAGTGAAGACAACGTCGGCGGCTGGCCGCCCGTCCGACCCGGTCGCAATGCTGGTGATCACCGCGTCCGAGTCCTGGGTTGACTGGAATCCGGCCTGGAACTGCGCTTCGGTCAGGGAGTTTCCCGGGCTTTGGGTGTCCAGGTACGCGCTGTAGTCGCGGTCGTTGATCGCGGTGAAGTACTGGGTGATCACCGCCTGGATCGCAGCAGCGGCCGGGTACTGCGCGGCGGCGTCGGTCAGCGGAACCGTGCCAACCGGCGGCGAGGACGAGGCTTCCGCAGAGCTTGCCGCGACAGGCTGGCTGGCCGCTGATGACGCCGGTGAGGTTGGCGTCGGTACCGGTGAGCTGGAAGAGGTCGCTGCCGTGAGCTGGTGGGCCGGCGGAGTCCGCCCCACGGCGTACCAGGTGCCGAGGCCGGCGACGGCCAGGACGGACACCACTGCCGCGATGGGGGCCGCGGGCCGCCAGGCCAGCCGACGATGGTGCGCTTCCGACCGCAGATCATGACCGGAGGTGACCGTGGGCTGGCTCGAATGACCGAGGGCCTGGTTGAACGCGGCGCCATAGGTCCACTCCGTCGGCCGGTCCGCCCTGGTTACCTGCCACTGGTCATCCCGGAAGGCCAGGGTCAGGGCTCGCGAGTCGGTCAGCGCTCCGGTCACGGTGAACGGCCAGAAGTCACCGCAGGCGGCCCGGAACCCCTGCCACCGATCGTTCAACTGGTTCGCGGGCACCGGCGGCACGACCAGGAGCGTCTTGTCCCAGTAACCGTGCTCAGAAACGGTCCGCAGTTCCCACTGCAGCCCTTCCCGCACCTCGATCGGCGGAGTCAGAAACACGATGAGCGCGCAATCCGCCATCCACCCGGCCACCTCTGCATGCCATTCGGCGTTGTCGATGGTCTGCCGCGCCGCACCGAGCGGGGCCAGCTTGGTCCCGGGCGGGTTGACCGCGATGACCGGACCGTACTGGGACAGATGCCGGGCCAGCACCTCCTCGAACCTGTCGAACCGGCGCAATGTGAACCGCTCGATGAGCGAGGACCGGCCCAGTGTCGCCGTCCACAGCCGCAACCGGTCATCGCCGAACGCGCGCAGGTAAAGTACCGGCGGCCGGGAATCGCGCTCCAGCAGCCGCCGCGCGTCGATCGAGCCCAGCCGCCGGGTGTAGCGGTAGATGATGGCGCCAACCACCAGCAGGATGAGCCCGCCTATCACATCGTTGCCCGACAGGCTCTGTGCGGTGGTCCAACCCGGCCCGAAAGCATTTCTTTCCGGTAGTCCGGGTGGCTGGGCGTTGAGCAGGCCGCCGAGACAGATGACGGCCAGGCCGGAAAGAACCGCGATCGAACCCACAGCCAACAGCACGGAGACCAGGATTCGGTGTGATCCCGCCAAGATGGTGTGCGCCTGATCCCGGCGTGTTCCGCCGGGGCGAATGAAACGCCCGCCCGCCCAGGCAACGGCCAGTCCCACCACTAGGTAGGCGTACCAGTAATGGACCTGGAACCAGTCGACCGCGCAGGCTGCCACGCCCACGCCACCCAGCTGAACCACCAGCCGCGCCACGGCGATTCGCTTGTCGCGCTTGGCGGCGGCGGACACGTCCGTCAAGCTCACAGCGTCTGGTGTGGGTCCGTAGCGACCAGTCCTGGTGATGCGGCGGCGGCGCAGCGGACTGCGGAGATAGGCGATGCCATCCACGATCAGCATGTATCCGAGCAAAGCTCCGACGACGCTCCCGGCTACGTAGGACGCGAGGTTGCCAGACGGCGCGGTGTCTGGCGTGTCAGCCGGAACCTTGTCCACCTGGGCCGCGGCGAGCCTGCTCATGAGCGGGCTGGCCGCGGAAGACGATGATTGCGGAACAAGTACAAGGAGGACGAAGAGGTAGGGCCCCCGCGCCAGCGGAAGCACGAGTTCGAATTCCTGAATCCCGTTCGTTTCGATGGATACGCCGTAAGCCGCACGGACCGGACCGGTCAGCAACTGCCGTGCCGCACCCTCATGGACGAGGTGCGTGGTTGCGGATTCAGCCGCATCTTGGGCGTCGTCGTGCGTGCCGACCTGGCTCGCCACTTCGACCACCCGGGCCGTACCCGGCTGGTCCCAGGCGCGCACCCACGAGTCCAGCGCCCCGAGCTGGCCGGGCTGGATATCAAGTGCGCGGGCGCGCTGCCCGGTCAGCGGACCGGTCAGCGACGCCACTGGCTGGTAACCGGACGGCAGGTTGCTGGTGGCGAGCATGATCGAAGCCGTGCCGTCCTCGGCGGAGCTGGTCCGGCCCAGGCTGGCCGCGTGTGCGCTGGACGACGATGCGAAGACGACAACGACCGCCGCGATCAATGCCAGGATCGCGGACTGTAGCGATGCTCGACCCATGGCAGGCCTCCTTCAGCAGTGCTCCAACTTTCCGGAGGGCCCACGAGGCATCCTGATACAGGCCAGCTGACGGCACAGGGTTAGGGCGGCAGGCCCGAGCACGAAGGCCAGCCCTCCCAAATGATCCCGGGCCAGTTTCCGGCGCAATGCCCGGTGAGCAGGTGTCGCACTTTCCTGAAGCAGGGCTGCGAAACCTTCTGGCATGTTTTCCAACTCGAATATTTGCCTGCCCCGTCATTAGACTCGATCTAATGTCTCTATGGTAAACTGCGACGGCATTATCCCCGGAACGATAGCCTCGCCGTTGATGTGGATGGGAGTACTCGGCAATGAGTGGTTTTCTGGATCGGTACGTCAAGACAGCCAGTTCGCCTTCGCTGGGACCCATTCGTGACGCACTTTGGAATGACTCGCCCGGTCGGCCTGGCCTGGAATCGCCTGAACAGGCCTCGATCCTCGTTGAGCAGTACAAGCTGTATGTAGAGATGGCTGACCGCGTGAGCGCCCGGCGGGGCAGCACGAACACTTTTTTCCTGACTCTCAACACCGCCGCGGTCACCGCTATCGGCCTACTATGGTCCGGTCATCTACGCGAGTCAAAGTGGATACTCGCATTCTTGTTCGCGGGACTCATTATTGAGTGCATGGCATGGTTCTGGCTGCTGCGGTCATACCGGCAATTGAACTCAGCAAAGTATGCCGTGGTTGGTGCTGTCGAAGAGAGGTTGCCAGCGTCACCGTACTGGTCGGCAGAATGGGTGGCCCTTGGCGAGGGTCGGGATCCTGCCCGCTACTGGCCGCTCAGCCACATCGAGCAATTGATCCCGTCGCTGTTCGCCAGCATCTACATCTTCGGCCTCGTTCTCGGCCTGACCCTGCAGCAGCCAGGGGTCGGCTGAGGCTTATCTCAGCTGGTCAACGAAAGAGCGCAACTTACCCAAGCTGGCCAATGCGTGCTCGCGGGAGATTTCCCAGTTGGGAGCCAGTCGTGAGCGCTGGCGCGGACCGGTTGACGACCACTGGGCGCGTGGCGTTGCTACCGCTTATCGCGAGGCACGGCCTGCTACCTGCACATGCTCACGCTGGTGGAGCTGTACGGGCAGCTCTGCTGGGGGGCAGCGCTTGCGCCGTTGTCCTTGGATCGCCTAGTCGCGGCGGCGTCAACCACACCGTTGGCCGAATCTCGCCCGGAGAGCGTGGCGGGGTGCTGCACAGGACGCTTTAAGTGGCGGCCAGGCCCGCAAGCCTGATCGACAACCTGGCGGTGGCCCGGCGCTCGGCGTCGCAGATGGCTTAGAGCGAGGACTGCGGCGGAGGTAGGTGGCAGCCTTCTTCCGGTGCGGGGTCCTGGGAGACAGCAGGTCGGCAGTCGTGGTGTGGCCCGGAATCTTCGGCGGCAGCGGCGGCAGTAGGCTCTGGCCCACGGGCTGGGGATAGTTCGCTTTCCCAGTAAGCGCGAGATCGCCCTGCCGCTACGGCCGTCTCGAGCGCTGGGTCGGCTGGTCAAACACGCGAGGCCCGAAGTACCAGACGAGCGCGCGAACCAGAGCCTTCTGCTGTGCGTCGGCAGCCTCGACGCCACGCCTCCTTCGCGGGTAGCGTTACCCGTACGCGAGCGTACGGGGGGTCGCTATGGACAACACCGTCGTGGACGTCCACTGTCACATGTTCAACGCCTCGGACCTACCCATCAGAGGCTTCGTCAAGTACGTCGCTCTCCACGGCGACCCGGTCAGCGGGCCGCTGGCCGACCTCGCCGACTGGATCCTCTCCTCGGGCACCGTCAGCTACGCCGACGACCTTGCCCGTGTGAACACCCTGCTCGGCACGACAGGCCCCCACGCAGTGGCGCCGTTAAGTGTCCCGGCGGGATTAGCTGCACCACCGGATCAGATAGATGCCGTCGCGACCGCCAAGCTGAACATGCTGCAGGCGCAGCACCCGGACCTAATCGGCCGGGTCGCGACCGCGATGGCCGCGATCAACGCGGGCCCAGCACCCCCAGCCGTCGTTCCACCCGCGCCGGAAGCTGCCGCTCTCGCATCCCAATTCGACGTCAGCACGGTGCTGCGCGCTGTCCGCTGGGCCACCCTGTTCACCCGCTCACGGCTCGACCTGGCCGCCGATTACGCCAGCGTCTTTGGCGACGCAGTTCAGCTCGCGGTGCCGTTGATGGTGGACCTCGGCACCAGCCTCGGGGAGCAGCCTCCGACCACGATCGCACAGCAGGTGGAACTGTTCGAAAAGATCAGCCGCGCGAGCATGCTCGACGTCCTACCGGGGGTCGGGGGCATGCAAGTTCACCCGTTTGTGGCTTTCGACCCGCTACGACAGTTGAACGACGTGAAGACGGGCTCAATCCACCCTGCATTCGACCTGATCAAGCTCGCGGTAACGGACTACGGGTTCATCGGTGTCAAGGTGTACCCGCCGATGGGTTGGCGACCCACCGGCAATACGGCACGACCAGGGCTCACCCAGGCCGACGCCGACACGCTGAACGCCATCGTGTCTGACCTAGCGGCGTGGTGCGAGCAGGAAGACGTGCCGATGACCGCGCACTGCAACAACTCCAACTACGCGTCACCAGACTATGTCGGGATGGGACAGCCCGACGAATGGGAGAGGCTGCTGGAGGAATACCCGGGCTTGCATCTCAATCTGGGCCACTGCGGAGGTGCGCACCAGAATGCGGCGGACTACGTGTGGACGGATGCGATCCGCAAAGCTATGACGACCTACACTCAACTGTACGGCGACGTCGGCTGCGACCGGTTTGACGATGCCGCGACCCGGGCCGGCTACGCCAAATACCTTACCGACGCGGCCGCGCAGGACCCCACGATCGAGTCCCGGCTCATGTTCGGGACCGATTGGTTCTTGGAGGCACTCAACCCCAACGCAAACCAGTTCCTCACGGAAGTCACCAACATCGCCACGGCGGCATTCACCGGGCCCAACGCGGCAGCCAATTTCCGGGGTGGGACCGCACTGCGGTTCCTCGGCTTCGACGACCCCAAAAACAAGAACGCGATACGGCTGCTCGCGCGGTACAACAAGTTCTCGGCGCCAGTGCCGCGATGGCTCGCTCAGCCAGCAGCGCCCGGCTCTACACAGCCAGCCTCGCCGGGCGGCGGAGCTGCGTAGCCAAACACCATGGCTGCGCAAGCGGCAGACCGGATCGCCAATCATCGAACGTCCATCGTTCGGGGATCGCAGCATGTGCAGGCCGCCTTGACGCACACGCACCTTGACGAACGGGCCGCGGCCGAAATGCAGATCCGGGTGGCCCGGCTTGGACGCCTCATCTGCGGTGAGCTGCTGGCGCCCGGCGCAGATCCAAGCGATGCTTCGCACATCGGCGAGCAGGCGACGCCCACCACCTGGCCCAGACCATCGATGAGCTGACCGCCGCCGCAAAACTGCCACCCGCACCGGTAGATGGCCCTGATAGCGAGATCGCGGCCCGGATCGCGGACTGCGACCGCAAGCTCACCGGCTACCGCGCCGCTCTCGATGCGGGCGGCGACCCCGCTCTAATCTCCCGTTGGATCACCGAGTCCACCGCCGAACGCAACAGACACGCAGCCGGAACGCGCCCGGCGACACCACTCTCGGCGACATCCCGGCCGTTCTCAAAGACGCGGACCCAGCCGACAAGGCAGAGATCTACAGCCAGCTCGGCCTGCGGCTCACCTACCAGCCAGGCCAGCGCATCGTCCGCGCCGAGGCGCACCTCGACCAGACTCCCCATTGGGATTTCGACAGTGTCCGAGGGGGGATTACACCGAAATCCCAATGTGTGCTGGCTGGTGTTTTCGCAGTTGAGGGCCGGTCATGAGCCTGCTGATGAAGTTGAACGGCCAACCGGGGCGGGTTGCGGCGCTCACGCCGCTGTCGGTGGACGGGATGATCGTGGCGGCGTCGGCCACGCTGCTGGCCGACTCACGCACGGGTCGTCCGCCGATCGCGGGTTATACCGGTAGGCGCCATCCAAGCGGGGATAGTCCATATTCTGCCGTAACGTTTTCGGGACGGCCCAGGCGTAGCGTTTGGCCTGTGGGGATAGGCGCACCCGGTCTGCGCGGCCCGCAGGCCACCATAGCGGCGGGCCGTCGCCTTCGTGTGCTGTCACAGGTCGCGGCACTGGTCCTCGGCGGTGTCTTGCTGGCATTGATGATCGCCGATGTGCCTTTTGCCGGCCTGGCGCGCCAGAGCATGGACTCCAGCGGCGGCTCCGCGCCGGTCTGGTTCTCGGCCGCGTTCGGGGCGGTCGGCTTCCTAGTGGCCTGGCGAAAGCCGCGCAACCCGCTCGGGTGGCTCCTCCTGGGCGGGGCGGTCTTCCTCGCGCTCAGTCAGGACGCCAGCTTCTATGCGGTGGCCGACTACCGGCTTCGGCATGGCGGCCTGCCGGTCGGCTGGTTGGCGGTGCTCGCGCAGCCCGGCTGGGCGGGCGGAATCGTCCTGGCCGGGTTGGCCGTCTTGCTCTTTCCCGATGGCCAGTCGCCGTCGCCGCGCTGGCGGTGGGTCCTGTGGGTTTACCTTGCCTTGGCCATGCTGTATCTGGCCGGCGCCGGCGTGGTCACGGTGGGCGCCATCAGCGGTCACCACATTCGCGTGGATTCCGGCGGGAACCTCGTCATGCTTTCCCACCCCAGCGGTTCTGCGGCCTGGTGGGGTGCGGCCGAAGCCGTGTTCCTCCCAGTGCTGGCAGTCTGCTGGCTGGGTTCGCTGGTAGCCCAGGTGGCCAGCTATCGGCGCTCGTCCGGAGAGCGTCGGCAGCAGTTGAAGTGGCTGCTGACCGGATCGGCCATCGCCGGCATTGGCATCCCTCTCACGACCTGGCTGTCAGGAATGCACGGGATCCTCGGAGTGGCTGGCGGCATCGCGGGCGCCGCCACGCTGCTTGCCCTTCCGATCTGCATGGGCGTGGCCATCTTGAAGTACCGCCTGTTTGACATCGACCGGATCGTCTCCCGGACCCTCGCGTACACGATCGTCACAGGTCTGCTCCTGGGGCTGTACGCAGGGCTGGTGCTGATGGCCACGCGGGTCCTATCGGTCTCCTCGCCAGTGGCTGTCGCCGCGGCAACACTGGCGGCCGCGGCGTTGTTCAACCCGTTGCGGCACCGGGTCCAGCGGGACGTGGACCGCCGGTTCAACCGGGCCCGATATGACACGGATCAGATGGTCACCGCCTTTGCGGCCCGACTGCAGGGAGCAGTGAACCTGGGAACAGTCCAGGACGACCTGACGGGGGTCGTGCACACGGCCCTTGAGCCTCGCCACCTGTCGGTCTGGATCAGGCAGCCTTGACGGACCCTGCAACCCGCAGGTTCGCTCCTGCTGCCTGAATCGACTGGCCGGATGATCACAGCCGCAAGCAGCACCAAGGGTGCGCCCACGATCACGACCATTTCCAGATCGGTGTGGCCCACCCCCGCGTGCTACCCGCGCATGGCTGCCCAGGAGTCGGGGCTGCACTTTGCCGCGGCCGGGCCGTTCCTCATCCTCGAGATGGACAAGGAGAAACTGAACCGCGCCGCTCTGGCTATATCGATGCCGTTCACAGGGTCCATGTCCTATGGGTAATCGGACGACTCCGAGAGGGACTTGAACCCCATGTCTCTGATCTGCGGTTTTGCCGGTCGCCGTCGGAGTGCAGCTCGCGAACCCGCAGGTCAGAGCGAGGTGGTGTGTGCGGTGCGGACCGGGGGATTCGGTCGACCACCACTAGGTGCGTAGCGTTGCTGGCGCTGATCGCGGGCACAGTCTCCTACCTGCACATGCACTTGCTGGTGGAGTTGAATCGGCAGCCGGGCTTGCCGGACGGCTTCCGTCACGCCGTCACCCAAATCTTCGCCCGCCCCGTCCCCGCCCAGGGTGACAGCGAGCCGCCGCACAGCGCTTCTCAAGCATGAGCGGCGGTGGGCCCTGCCCGCCGCCGCTCATGGAGTGGGCGCAGGGTCTAGTGTTCTGGGTCGATGCCGTGCCAGGCCGGGACCTTGACGGTGCGGTGCCCGGCGCTGCCGCTCAGGACGACCTTGCGCACCGAGACGTCGTCGCGGGTGGTGGTTTCGTGCAGGACCCGCAGCGGGTTGGCGGTCACCTCGATGTAGTAGGTGCCGTTGGGCACGTGCGTGATGTTGAACGACTGGCCCGCGACCTGGTAGTAGGTGTCGCCCCAGCCGACCGGCATCTCTTCCGCCACCCACAGCGACGTCGGTGAGCCACACAGGCCCGCCGGGCCGGCCAGGGATGGCTGCCACACGGCGCGACGCAGCAGCAAGTCGATCTCGTCCGAGGGCAAGATGCAGAATCCGACCTTGTGGCTGGTCACCGCTACCGACCTGGTGGACTTGAGCAGGGTGTACCTGGCGAACTGCTCGAAGTGCCAGTGGTTGTGGCCCTTCTGGCTGTCGAATCCCATAGTCCCGGCTCTGACCCGGCCGATGAGGTGCTTTCCCTGCCAGAAGTACTGATATGCCTTCATGACCGGCGAGCCGTGCGAGCGGAATCCTTCGACGTCGAGCGGGCCGTTGCCGCCCACCCACACAGTGGCGCCGAACGTGAGGTAGTCGGTCTTGGTCTTGGCCGCGTGGCTGGTCGCGATGTGCCAGGCGGGCAGTGCTACCAGGTCCGGCAGCGCGGACTCGGGTGGCTTTGCTGCGGTCCGGACTCCCGCCTCAACCGGCGGTGGCCCCGCAGCTTGTTGCGCGTGAGTCGCGGCCGGTGCGCAGCACCCGGGGACCGGGCAGCACTTCGGGCCCTTGACGACCTTGACCGTCACGGTCGCGGTGGCGTCGCGGGCGGAGATGCCGAACATCCGCCGGTACACCGGGCGGATCGCGGCGGTCACGTGGTAGGTGCCCAGCGCGAGCTTGACCTGGTGCCCGAGAAAGTTGGACTCCGCTGGATCGGTCGCCCAGCCGGTCTGCACCCCCCACACCATTCCCTTCATGAACGGGTTGGTGTCGCACTGCGGTGGGTACGGCGTCGTGGCCGGCCCGCTGGGGGTCACCCGCTCAGGGTCATAGGTGTCTGGGCAGAACGGGATCGTCTGGGAGACGGCGACTTTTCCGGCCGAATTCCGCGCGGTCAGCGTCAGGAAACTGCGCAGCCCGCCGTTCCATTGCACCACGCTGGCAGGCAGTGGCCGCCGCACGGCTCCACCACCCGGCGCGTGGATGATCTGGGTGATCGCGAAGGGACGGGTATAGGACACCCGCCGCACGTTGAACTGCAGCGGCGACTTCAGCACCGCGACCCAGATGCCGGGGTCCAGGTATACCTTGCCGCCGAAGCTGTCCAGCGTGATGCTGCGCTGCGCGGCTGCCAGCTTCAGCACCGGCGCGGCCGCCTGGCCGGCGGCGGTCGCTGGTGAGCCGGGAACGGCGACCATGGCCACCGCCAGGCCCGCCCCGGCCAGCGCCGCAGCCGGCCGGTTCCATGGAGAATGTCGCATGAGTCCTCCCTGCCTGCCTCCGCCGCCCAGGCGGCGCTCGAATGCTGGGCTCGGCCCCGGCGGCGCCGGGGCCGAGCATCGCTGGCTCGCCTGGCACGCCCCTGCTTGCCTGCGATCACTGCTTGCCAGCGGTCACTGGTTGCCAGGCAAGCCCCGCCAGTGGTGGAAGCCGGGCGGGATGGTGATCGTGGCTTTGGCGATGTTGGCGCGGGTGGGCTTCAGCCACCGCACGTCGGTGACAGAGGATGAGGTGTAGCTGGCCATCGGGCCGCCGAACATATACGTCGCGCCGAACATCCGCACCGGCAGGTAGGTCGTGGGATCGACGTAAAGGGTCCAGTAGCTTCGCGCCCACTTCTCGTGGCTGACCTTGGCGTAGCCCGGTGACAGCTTGACAGTGACCGGCTTCCCGGAGATCTTCGTGGTTTCCACGCCGTCGATCAGGACGTGCCCGGTCACGCGGGCGGCGCCGCAGGCGATCGTCGCGCGGATGAAAGCCGACCAGTGCGCCGTGGCCACCCCCGGGCCTCCCACCTCCATTGCAGCCTCGGCTGAGCACGCGTTCGGCGGGGAGTTCCACACCTTGGAGAGGCTGTATCTGCGGTTGAAGTACGTGACGTAAACGCCGGTGAGCTTGCCGTGCACGAACGTGGTTCCGTCGGCGAGGAACCTCTCGGACCCGCCCCGGTGGGTGCACTCCCCCGACGTCAGCGAGTGGCCGCACTGTTTCCCCGTGAACTCCTCAAACCGGCTCCGTCGGCCATACGCCCAGGTCACACTCAGCTGGCCCATGCTGTTCGACGTCCCGCGGAAGACCATCCGGTTGTGGGCGAGCGCGCTTTCGACCCGCTTGACCACGTACGCGGTGGTCTGCGCCTCGGGCGTGCTGCCGGACGCCACCGGCGGCGCCTGACCCGGACCCGGCTGGCCGAGTGTGGCCAGCAGCACCGCAATGGCCGCGACGGCGCTGACGGCTACTCCACCGGACAGCACCTGCCGCCGCCGGCGGCCGCGGGCCCTGGCCACCAGAGCCGCCACCGGGCGCTCCATGTGCACCTGGTCGAGGAAGTCCCGCGTGGTTGTGAGGGATGCCCGCGCGGTGGCGAGCGCCTCATCGTCGTTCATGCCTGAGCCTCCATGTGCCTCGTGACGCCTCTTGGCTGGTTGGTGGCAGCCGCATGCGGTGAGGCACGGCCGTGGACCAGAGCGATGTCGCCCCGCAAGGTAGCGATCGCGCGGTGCAGGTGGACACCGACCGTGCCGGGTGAGATGCCCAGCATCTGCGCGGTGGTCTCGGTGTCCAGGTCGAGCAGTAGCCGAAGCGCGATCACCTGGCGCTGCCTGATGGGAAGCCGCCACAGCGCAGCGAGGACCGCGGTGTCCAGCGCGGAACTAGGATCGGCGGGCACCGGGAGGTCGTGCCCCTCCAGGGGCATCTCCCGGCGTCGCCGCCGCCACCACGACACGTGGGCGTTCAGCGCGGTCCTGACCACCCACGCACGACCCGCCGGGTGACGGCGAACCGTGCGCCACGCCGTCCACGCCCGGGCGAAGGCCTCCGCCACCAGGTCTTCGGCTAGTGCCTGGTCGCCGACGGCGACCAGGACGATCCTTAAACAGTCGTCCCGCGTGCTCTGGTAGAACTCGGTGAACTCGGCCTGTTTACGTTCCACACCCATGTACGCACCGGCGTCCCGATTCCTTTACATCGCCGGGGACCTGTGCAGAGGTCCTCGTCAATTCAGGGTAAGTCGGTTCGCGGTTCGCACCCTCTGAGCGGCGCCGCGACGCTGCTACGAGGTCCGGGGCAGTCAGCAGCCCGCGAGTCGTTCGGCCAGACAGCCCTGAAGCGCGCCGATGCCGGCGTCGACGTCTTGCTGCTCGGACAGGGTGGCCGCGAGCTCGTTGACGGAGTTCTTGCCGTGGACGTGGAGGGTGACTTCTACCATCCGGGGTTCCGGGAGCGTGCCGGCCTGACCGGGTGGGCGCCGGTAGCCGAGGGCCTCGGTGGCGACGTCGTCGATGGCGAAGCCCCGCGCGGTGGCCTCCCGGAGGACGTTCCGCAGGATGCCACGGCCGTCGGGGTAGCGGACCCCCAGCGCCGACATGGCGGTAGTTGACCTGGGCAGCCGGCGGGTTACCACCGGGAAGGCCACAGCCACGAGGAAGTAGATGCCAGTGGCCAGGACCGTGAGCAGCGGCAGTCCGGCGCCTGCTGCCGACCCGATCGCGGCGGTGACCCAGATCGCCGCGGCCGTGGTGAGGCCGCGTACTGAGTCACGCCGCACGAAGATCAGCCCGGCGCCCAGGAATCCCCACCTCCGTCACGATCTGGGCCGCCACCGCGAGGGGTCCACTACCACCAGCCGGGGCTGGAGCGCATCGGTGAACCCGTACTTGCTGATCAGCATGAACAGGGCCGCACCGACGCCAACCAGGGTGTGAGTCCGCAACCCGGCGTGCTTCTGCCGGACCTCCCGTTCCAGGCCGATGAGCGCGGACAGCACCAGGGCCAGGCCGAGCTCACCCGCCTGCAGCCACTCCTCACCATTGAGATGGCGGGCCGCAGCGACCGCGACGGCCAACGGGCCCATGCAATCATCCGGCCAGGCTAGCCCGAAGGTGAACAAAAGATGAATTTTGTCCAACGTGAGAATGAACACGCCGCGTAGGTCCTTGACGGACCGCAGAACGCGCTGGAGTTTGCGCGGCAGGGCGCCGGTAGCGGCCGTCGAGGCTGAGCATGCCGGGCCGGGCCAGTTGGTGTGGTGCAGCTCAAGCGAATCGCCAGCCCGGGATGAACGGGCTCCACCTCAACGGATGTGGTCCGGTGGGCCGTTCGGGCGGCATGGAGGGGAGGAGCGGGTAATGGGGCGGGGATGTCCAGCGGAAGACAGGCGTCGAAACACTTCCAGTGGTAAGCCACCGTGGGCTGCGCCCGCGGACCTCGGAGATCGGGGCCTGGGAAGGGGTTACCGCGCAGAGGACATTAAGCGGGCAGGAGTCCGCCCGCAACCGGTCTGCAGCCTGGTCAGCGCCGCGCAAGCACCCGGATGGGTAGAGGCAAATCCCGACCGGGGCCACCCTCCGTATAGATCCCCCGCGTAGCATGACGCGGTGAGTGACACCCGGGCCTGCGACGAGTGCGGGACGCTGTACGCGCCCCGGCGCGAGCACGACCGTTTTTGTGGTGCCGTCTGCCGAGAGGAGTGGAACAGCGAGCGCACGGGTGACCAGGCGGGCGGGGCAAGCGCGCTGCTGTGGTCTGTCACCGCGATGAGTGACACCGCCGCCCGGCTGGCTCAGGTTAGGGCAGCCGACCAGCCACGGGCGTTCGCCGTGATTGGCGAAGCGGTGTGGTGGGTCACCATCGTCAACGCAACGCTGGTCCGCCACCACCCGGACACTTACGACGACGTGATGGCGGGCCAGGGACCGGCGCGGCGCAGGCTGATTGAGGAAACCTTGGGCGGCCTGCGTTTTGTCCGGAACCGGATCGGTGACGAGGCCGACCAGGCCGAGTTCATCCAGCCTGGCGGGCCCGGTCACGGCACAGCGGAAGCACCGATCACGGCGTGGACGTGGAAACTGGTGCCACAGCCCGTATCCGGGCCGCTGGCACCGCGCGGGCGGGCCTGGGAGCTGACCCGATACCGGGCGTATCTGGCCCGGCTGGCGGGCCGCGCCATCGGCGAGACCTTCGGCTGCGCCGCCGCGTTCCTCACCATGGCCGCCGCACAGATACC
Source organism: uncultured Actinomycetes bacterium (assembly GCA_963844695.1). Lineage (GTDB taxonomy): Bacteria > Actinomycetota > Actinomycetes > Streptosporangiales > Streptosporangiaceae > RYN-230. Next base: position 30,052 of record CAWJPL010000017.1, on the reverse strand, counting down.
CACGGCCACAGATGACGATGCGCGGGCCGCACTCTTAGCAGCGCTGCCGCGCTTCGCCGGGAAGCCGGGACATGAGGATGGTCAGCCCGCTGGCGCCTGACCGGCCACCCTCAACGGCGGGACGGCTACGTCGGGGGTGGTGGGGATCATATCTTCCAGGCTGCGGCCTGCGGGTTCGGGCAGCACCAGGGTGAGGGCGAAGCCGAGCACGGACACCCCGGCGGTGAGCAGCAGCGTGCCGCGCAGGCCCAGGGACGTCTGGAGCACCGGGAACAGAAAGACCCCGATGAACGCGCCGAGTTTGCCGACGCCAGCGGAGATCCCGTGCCCGGTCGCGCGCATGCTGACCGGGTACAGCTCGCTGGGCATGACGAACGTGGTCATGTTAGGGCCGAACTCGGTGAAGAAGTAGCTCACGCCGTAGACCAGCAGGAACGGCACGACCATGGTGGTCAGCCCAGGCACGATCGCGATGATGGCGAAGCAGAGCGCCATCATCGCGAACCCGGCCAACTGCAGCCGCCGGTGCCCGATCCGGTCCAGACGAGCGATCGCCAGGATGTAGCCGGGCACGGCTGCGACGACGAAGATGGCGAGCTGGAGGGCGATCTTGGTCGTGGTGGAGGCGTGCGGGGAGATCAGGCCGAGGATCTGCGGGGTGGAGATGGTGTTGCCGTAGTACGCGTAATCGAGCAGGAACCAGGTGCCAGCGGTCCCGGCTAGCAGGATCAGGTAGCGCCGATTGGTCAGGAACGCCCGCAACCCTAGGTTCTGGCCGGGCGAACCGGACCCGTTGCCGGTGACCTGCCCACTGGTGAAGTCAGCGATCTGGCTCGCTGCCTCCGCCGTCCGTCCTTGTACCTGGGCCCGGTAGCGCGGCGATTCAGGCATCTTGGTGCGCAGGTAGAGCACGGCGGCGGCGGGCAGAGCGCCCAGGCCGAGCAGGATCCGCCAGACCACATCGTCGCTGGCCCCGCCGCCAATCAGAGCCAGGGCGATCAGCGGTCCCACGATCAGCCCCAGGGCCTGGGTACCGAAGACCATGCCGACCAGCTTGCCGCGGTCCTTCCGGTTCGCGTATTCGCTCATCATCACCGCGCTGACCGGGTAGTCACCGCCGACGCCGAAGCCGAGTACGAAACGGAAGATGATCAGGATCCAGAACGACGGAGCCAGCGCTGACCCCAGGGCCCCGACGACCATGATCGCAGCGACCATCCAGTACACGCGCTTGCGACCGACCACGTCGGCGAAGCGGCCAAACACCAGGGCCCCAAGGAACGCCGCCGCCAGCATCGTGCTGTTCAGTACAGCGAGCTTTCCCGAACTGAGATTCCACTCCTTCGCGATCAGGGTGGAGGCGATCCCGATGACGAACAAGTCGTAAGCATCGGTGAAGAACCCCATCCCTGACACCAGCACCGCGCGCATGTGGAATCTGCTCAGCGATGCCTCATCCAGCTCAGCGATCAAATCCCCGGACTGGATCTCCGTCACGGCACTCCCCGCTTACGCCGCCCGCCCAGCCCCACTGCCGACTGGGCTCCTTGTCCCATTCAGGCTGAAGCTATCCAGTCCAGGCGAAGCGCAACCGACCAAAACATGAACGCAGAATGAATGGAAGGTGGTCGGAACATGAATCACCTGCGGCTTACGACCCCCTGATCGTGCAAGCCGGACCGCGGCCAAGTCGCGCCGGTGGGACAGCAGTACGTCTATGACCTGACGAACTGACCGGCGGCCCGGTACAGCAATGTCGACCGGGCCGCCACCTTGACGTATGTCTCGCCGGCGAACCACCGGCCGCCGGGCAGGCGGCCATCGCGTGCGGCTGGCCCGGGCTGGGCCAGCCGCACGCGACGACCTGGCGGTTAGGGGATGTAGTACATGGGGTTGGGAATCTTGACCTGGTGGCCGGCGTCGCCGCCGAGCAGGTCGCTGTACTGGTCGCCGAAGTCGGCGACGATCTTGTAGCCCTCACTGGAGATGTGCTTGCGGGTGCCGGACTTGTACTCGATCGTCGTGCAACTCGGCGCTTTGGCGCAGTGCAGGTAGGCGGGCGGAACTGCGGGCTTGAGGAACAGGTGGCCGCCCTGGGGCGCCGCGTAGCCTGCGCTCGTCAGGTCCTTGATCGTGGCCGCGGTCTGGGACTGCGGCCGGCCGGTAATGAAGAAGACGGAGTAGCCGTGGCTGGCGGCGAACCTGACCAGCTGCGGCATGTAGAAGACCGCCGGGAACGCGGCGTTGTCGACCCAGATCTCGTTGGTCGCCGGACTGTAGCCGAACTGCTCGGCGAGGGTGTAGTCGTAGGTGTTGAGCAGGGTGTCGTCGATGTCGAACACGACGGTCGGCCTGCCCGTCCCGTGGTCGTGGTGCCCGGCCGCGGCGAGGTAGGCCTCGGCACGGTCCACGATCTGCTTCATCTGGTGGGCGTAGTTGCTGTCGTGGGATGGGATGGTGACCGTGCCGACGACCGGGTAGGTCGCGCTGGCCGAGCCGTAGTAGTGCTCGACCTGGTCCTCGAGCACGTTCACGTTCATCTCGGTGTTCCCGTTGACGGGGTCATGAGCGTCCTCGGCCTGGACGCAAGCCGCTTGCTGGGCAACCGACGCCGGCCAGTACGTGCAGTCCCGGTGACCGGGCTGGGCGCTAGCCGCCGTCAGCGAGCCCAGCGCCAGGCCGGCGGCGGCGATCACGGCGCCGGCCAGCACCGGAATGGACCGGCCGAGCCGGCTGCGCCCGGGTTTCGGGATCCCCGCTGCGTCGCCAGTAGATGGGGTCATGACGTGTCCTCCTGGAATAGGGCGCGGCTGAGCTCTGTCGGACTCTGGCATGTGAGATGCGCAACGGACAAGGTGCCGCTTGTCAACGGCGCCGAATTTGGCTCTGGCGCAGATTGCCTGACTGGGCTGGTCCGGCTTGTCCGATGGTGAGGTGATCAGCACCTTTGTGGTCATGCTCGCCGTGCGATCTTGAGATTGTCCGTGGTCTCGCATCTGACCGCCGTGACGGTCGAGCGGGTCTTCCTGGCTGGCGGGTCGGTCCGCGTTGCCGCTGCCACGCGCAGTCCGCAGGTGGAGCGCGGTGCGCTGTTTTCCCGGGCGCACCGACAGCGACCAGGCTGGCCGCCGCGCTCGCGGATATAGGCGAATGAGCAGTGTCTGGGAGCGAGTTGAACCCCCACGTTCATAACCTGCGGTCTCGCCCACACCCACTGGGCGCTTCCTGCATATCTGTAGGTCAGAAAGTTCTGAGTTGTGTCCGAGGGGGGACTTGAACCCCCATGCCCCTTTCAGGGCACTAGCACCTCAAGCTAGCGCGTCTGCCTATTCCGCCACCCGGACGTGGGCCAGGTCACGGCATCATCCACCGGACCGGCCGCCTCACGATAGCAAATCCAGCCGGGTCCGGCGAAGCGGTCGTCCGCCGGCCGACGGGCCGCACGCTAAATGATGGCGCCCCCCGCGACGAACGGGCCTTGCCGCCCCTCTAGCTGAGCTCTGCAGCCCCCACTCGGCGGAGCACTTCGAGGCCCCCCGGGCCCGGAGGGCGGGTGCTGCCCTCCAGCTGACCGGCCGATCCCCATCCCGCTCCCGCTAAGTGCGACCATGGGGTGATGACACAGACTCCAGCCGCCTCGGGCCGCAGCAGCAACAACGTCACCGCTCAGGACGAGGTCGCGGGCCTGTGCAGCGACCTCATCAGGATCGATACCTCCAACCGCGGCGACAACCAAGGCCCCGGCGAACGCCAGGCGGCCGAGTATGTGGCCGGTCTCCTCGCGGAGGTCGGCCTCGAGCCGACCATCCTGGAGTCCGACAAGTCCCGGGCCAGCGTGATCACCCGCATAACCGGGGAAGACCAGACCCGGCCGGCCCTCCTCATCCACGGCCACCTCGACGTGGTCCCCGCCGATGCGGCGGACTGGCAGGTCAACCCCTTCTCCGGCCACATCGGCGACGCCAGCACCAAGAGCAGCGCCAGCACCAAGAGCCACGCCAGCACCAAGGCGCCCGGCCAAGACGACCCGTGCGTCTGGGGCCGCGGCGCCGTCGACATGAAGGACATGGACGCGATGATCCTGTCCGTGGTCCGCCAACGCCTGCGTGAGGGCCGCCGCCCGCCCCGCGATGTGGTCCTGGCCTTCCTCGCCGACGAGGAGGCAGGCGGCACCTACGGCGCCCGCTTCCTGGTCGATAACCACCCGGGGCTCTTCGAGGGCGTCACCGAGGCGGTCGGTGAAGTCGGCGGGTTCAGTGTCACCCTCGGCGGCCAGCGCCTCTACCTGATCCAGACCGCCGAGAAGGGCATGGCCTGGCTCCGGCTGACCGCGCGCGGCATCGCCGGGCACGGCTCGATGCTCCAACCCGACAACGCGGTCACCGAACTGGCCGAGACGGTCGCGCGGATCGGCCGGCACGATTGGCCGGTCCGGCTCACCCCGGCGGTCGAGGCCTTCCTGGCCGAGGCGTGCACCGCGCTCGGCCTCGAGTACGGACCGGAGGCCTACCGGCAGGTCATCGACAAGATCGGGTCGCTGTCCCGGCTCACGGGCGCCACTCTCCGCAACACTCTTAACCCGACCGTGCTGAAGGCGGGATATAAGGTCAACGTCGTTCCCCAGGTCGCCACCGCCGACGTGGACGGGCGCTTCCTGCCCGGCCACGAGGACGAGTTCTTCACCGAGGTGGACAGCCTGCTCGGCCCGGGTGTCGAGCGTGAGTTCATCCACCACGACATCGCCCTGGAGACCACGTTCGACGGCGACCTGTGCGACGCCATGAGCGCCGCCCTGCTCGCCGAGGACCCCGGGGCCAGGGTCGTCCCGTACTGCCTGTCCGGCGGGACCGACGCGAAGTCCTTCAGCCGGCTCGGTATGCGGTGCTTCGGCTTCGCCCCGTTGCGGCTCCCGGCGGACCTGGACTTCTCCGGCATGTTCCACGGCGTGGACGAGCGGGTGCCGGTGTCCGCTCTCCAGTTCGGCACGCGCGTCCTGGATGGCTTCCTCGACCGCTGCTGAAGGCTGGCACTTTTCGCCGGATAACCCGATGCACACACTCAGTAGTGCTATCGTTACGCATTGCGTGAGGCTGTCCGCCCGGGGGAAGCAGAACGTCCGGCAAACCCTGTCTGGCCAGCCCGCACAGTACCGGTGACGACGAGGATGATTTTCCTGCTGATCCGGCGCCGGAGAACGACCGGGAGCCGCGCGGGTAACCCGCCAGGGGCGGGCAGGACGCGACGCGGCCAGGCACAGCCGGCGCCCGGACCTGCGCAGGATCGCCGTGACCGGCGTGGCTACCCCGCCCAGGCGGCCACGGCCAGCGGAAACTGCCCCCGCGGTGCCCCTGGCCGTGGCCGCCGCCCCGGACGGGGGGACAGACGAAAGGTCAAGATCGAGAACTTCAAGGGCCCGCAACGAAGACCCAGCCAGGCCGCCGCCCCACCGTCTACGGGGGCCGGAGGGAGGCAGCCCGGATCGCCGACCGTGTCGCGGCCCTGCGGAGGCCAGAGGGAGACGGCCGGATCTCCGGCAGCGTCGCAGCCTGCGGACCGGCGGGAATGCCTGCGGCGCCCAGGCGTTGATGAGCAAGCGGTGTTCAAAGGGTCAGTACGGGGCGTATGATCGGGCGCCGCAGGGTGACCTTCCTGCTGCCGTCTGCATACAGCCGGAGCCTGGCCAGTTCCCACTCGCCGTACTCGGCATGGTCCGTCAACAGGCGCCGGGCGGCGTCTCGTGACGTTCCTCGCGGCAGGTACAGCACGAGGTAGGAGTACTCGGCCATCACCTCATATTGTGCTCGGCGTACGCGGTGGTTCAATCGGCAGTGGCGAAAAATTCGCCGCGAGGTTGTCCGGGGGCCACAGGGATGGCTGCCCAGGGGCCTAACGGAGGGGTGGGGGAACACCCATGCCGGCTCTGGGAGTTGAGAGAAGCAGGGCCGGTTGGCGAGGGGGCTTGAGCGAGCACACTTGACAAAGACGCTTGAGCAAGCCAAGGGTTCAGCAGGGTTGAGGGTTGTCAGGCTCAGGGTTGGCAGCTAAGGGATTCCGAAGCAGGATCGAGCAATAGACAAGACCGGGCCGGGCACAGGCGCCGGACTAGAAGGTGAATGCGTGGCAGCAAGGACACCTCCCGCCGCGAAGCGCGCGGCGGGCAAGGGCAACGCCGCGAGCAACGGCGGGGGCACTCGCCTGGTAATCGTCGAGTCGCCCGCCAAGGCGCGGACTATCGCGGGATACCTCGGCAAGGGGTACGTGGTGGAGTCCAGCATCGGTCACATCCGTGACATGCCGGACAAGGCCGCGGAGATCCCCGAGAAGTACCGCAAGGAGCCGTGGGCGCGGCTCGGCGTCAACGTCAACGATGACTTCGGCGCGCTCTACGTCGTGCACTCCGACAAGAAGTCCCAGGTCTCCAAGCTCAAGTCGCTGCTCAAGGACGCCGACGAGCTCTACCTCGCTACTGATGAAGACCGCGAGGGCGAGGCCATCGCGTGGCACCTGCTCGAGGAACTCAAGCCCAAGGTGCCGACCCGGCGGATGGTGTTTCACGAGATCACGCCGGAGGCGATCGCGCACGCGGTGGACAACCCGCGGGAGCTGAACACCGGCCTGGTCGACGCCTACCAGACCCGGCGGGTCCTGGACCGGTTGTACGGCTACGAGGTCTCCCCGGTCCTGTGGAAGAAGGTCATGCCCCGGCTGTCGGCGGGGCGCGTCCAGTCCGTGGCCACCCGGCTGGTGGTCGCCCGGGAACGGGAACGCATCGCGTTCCGCACCGCCCGGTACTGGGACCTGCAGGCCGTGTTCGCCCGCGCCGACGGCACGGCCGACGAGGGAGCGTCCTCGTTCCCGGCCGGCCTGGTCGCGGTGGACGGGCGCCGGGTCGCCCAGGGCCGTGACTTCGCCCCGTCCGGTGAGCTGCGCAATCCTGACGTGCTCTACCTGGAAGGTGCCGCGGCGGACGGCACTGCTGTGAACGGCACTGCTGTGAACGGCAGTGCTGCAACCGGCGGTGCTGACGGCCAGGCTGCCCCGCCCGGCGTGGTGCACCGGCTGTCGGCCGCCGAACTCGCCGGCCGGCTCCAGGGCGCTGACTTCTCGGTCAAGTCGGTCGAGCGCAAGCCGTACCGGCGCTCGCCCTACGCGCCGTTCCGTACCACCACCCTGCAGCAGGAGGCGTCCCGCAAGCTCGGCTTCTCGGCCAAGTACACGATGTCGGTGGCGCAGCGGCTGTACGAGAACGGCCACATCACCTATATGCGGACCGACTCGACGACGCTGTCGCAGACCGCGATCGACGCGGCCCGCCGCCAGGCGCGCGAGCTGTACGGCGCCGAGTACGTGCCGGACGCCCCGCGCCGCTACACCAGCAAGGTGAAGAACGCGCAGGAAGCGCACGAGGCGATCCGCCCGGCGGGCGACTCGTTCCGGACCCCGGCGCAGTCCCGGCTGTCCGGGGACGAGCTGCGTGTCTACGAGCTGGTCTGGAAGCGCACGGTCGCGTCCCAGATGAAGGACGCCACCGGGGAGTCGGTGTCGGTGCGCGTGTCCGGCCGTTCCTCCGCGGGAGAGGAGGCCGAGTTCGGCGCGTCCGGGAAGATCATCTCCTTCCACGGCTTCCTGAAGGCCTACGTGGAGGACGCGGACGACGACGGCGACCGGGACGACCGGGAGCGCCGCCTGCCACCGCTGTCCGAGGGCGACGCGCTCAACGCGCTGGAGCTGGCCGCGTCCGAGCACGCCACCCGGCCGCCGGCCCGCTACACCGAGGCCACTCTGGTGAAGGACCTGGAAGACCGGGAGATCGGCCGTCCCTCGACGTACGCGAACATCCTCGGCACGATCCTGGACCGCGGGTACGTGTTCAAGAAGGGCACCGCGCTGGTGCCCTCGTTCCTCGCCTTCGCCGTGATCACCCTGCTCGAGCGGCACTTCTCGCAGCTGGTGGACTACGACTTCACCGCGCGGATGGAGGACGCCCTCGACGCGATCGCCCGCGGCGAGGCGGCCCGGGTGCCCTGGCTGCGCCGGTTCTACTTCGGCGCCGAAGGCGAGGAGGGGCTCAAGGAACTGGTCAGCGACCTGGGCGACATCGATGCGCGTGACGTCAGCTCGTTCCCGCTGGCCGGCACGGACATCACCGTCCGGGTCGGCCGCTACGGGCCGTACCTGGAGCGCGGTGACCAGCGGGTGAACGTGCCCGAGGGCACGGCGCCCGACGAGCTCACCCCGGAGAAGGCAGAGGAGCTGTTCGCCCAGCCCAGCGGCGACTTCCCGCTCGGCGCCGACCCGGCCACCGGGCGCGAGATCGTGGCTAAGGCCGGGCGGTTCGGCCCGTACGTCACCGAGGTGCTGCCCGAGGGTGACTCCAGCAAGCCGCGCACCGCGTCGTTGCTGAAGTCCATGGCACTGGACACGGTCACGCTGGACGACGCGCTCAAGCTGCTCACGCTGCCGCGCACGATCGGCGAGCTGGACGGCGAGCCGATCACCGCGCAGAACGGGCGGTACGGCCCGTACGTGAAGAAGGGCACAGACAGCCGCTCGCTGGACAGTGAAGAGCAGCTGTTCACGCTGACCCTGGCTGAGGCCAAGGAACTGTTCGCGCAGCCGAAGGCGCGCGGCCGGGGCCGCGCGGCCGCCGCGCCGCCGCTGCGCGAACTGGGCGAGGACCCGGCCAGCAAGCGCCCGATGGTCATCAAGGAAGGCCGCTGGGGGGCGTACGTGACCGACGGGGAGACCAACGCCTCGCTGCGCCAGGGTGACGCGGTCGAGTCGATCACTGCGCAGCGGGCGGCGGAACTGCTGGCCGAGCGCCGGATGGCCGCCCCTTCCGCCCCGCGGCGCCGGGCTGCGCCGAAGAAGCCGGCCGCCGAAGAAGCCGGCCGCGAAGAAGGCCGCCCCGAAGAAGCCCAGCCGGACCTAGAGCCGCTGCGGCCGGCGCCCGGCCAGCGCCGGAACGCCGCAGCTACCGGACATTTCGCGAGCTTGCAAGCCACGCGAGCCCCTCTGGTGTGGATACCCTGACCCAGTGAACCTCCGATCCCCAACGCGCGAGCGGCGCGGCAACGTCCTGTCCATCAGGCCGTTCCGGCGCTTGTGGATCGCGACGTCGCTGTCCAGCCTGGGGGATTGGCTGAGTCTGGTCGCGCTGGCCTCGCTCGCGTACGCCCTGGCCGGCAACGGCGCCGCCGCGCAGTACAGCGCGGTGGGCGGGGTGTGGCTGGTGTCCCTGCTGCCCGCCCTGGTGCTCGGGCCGCTGGCTGGCGCCGTGGCGGACCGGCTGGACCGCCGGATCAACATGATCGTGGGCGACGTGCTGCGCGCGGTCCTGTACCTGACTATCCCGCTGGACCTGTCGATCCACTTCGCTAACCCGCTGACCTGGATCTATGTGGTGCAGTTCCTCGCGTCCTGCGTCTCTTTGTTCTGGACGCCAGCCAAGGACGCCTCGGTGCCGAACCTGGTGCCCCCGGACCGGCTGGAAGAGGCCAACCAGTACAGCCTGTTCACCACGTTCGGCACCGCCCCGATCGCCGGGATCGTGTTCAGCCTGCTGTCCCTGGTCAGCCGGGCGCTGGAGGGCCTGTCGCACTACTTCACCACCAACCCGGTGAACCTGGCGCTGTACTTCAACACGGCGACGTTCGTGGTGTCCGCGCTGACCATCTACGCGCTGCGGGAGATCCCCAAGCGGCAGTTCAGCTCGCACATCTCGGCACCCTCGGTGGCCAAGACCATCTGGGAGGGCTGGCGTTTCATCGGCCGTACCCCCGTGGTGCGCGGCCTGGTCATCGGCATGGTCGGGGCGTTCGCGGCCGGCGGGGTAGTGGTCGGGCTCGGCTACCCGTACATCACGAACACGCTGCACGGCGGCAACGCGGGCTGGGGCGTCGTGTTCGCCGCGATCTTCGTGGGGCTGGCCGGCGGGATGTTCCTCGGCCTGCGCATCCTCAACGGCTTCAGCCGGCGGCGGCTGTTCGGCCTGAGCATCGTCAGCGCGGCCATCCCGCTCGCGCTCATCGCGCTCATCCCGAACCTGGTCGTGACCGTCTTGCTGGTCGTCCTGCTCGGCGCCTGCGCCGGCGTGGCCTACGTGACCGGCTACACGATCGTCGGTCTCGAGGTGGACGACGACACGCGGGGCCGCACGTTCGCGTTCCTCAACTCCGCCATCCGCGTCGTCCTGTTCAGCGTGATCGCGGTATCCCCGTTCGTGGCCGCCGCTTTCACCGCGCTGTTCCGTGGCGTGTCCGGGACCGGGAGCCTGCACATCGCCAACGTCAGCTACGAGGGGATCGGCTACAACTGCGTGATGCTGCTGGCCGCGGCGATCGCGGTCTGGGTCGGCGTGATCTCCTACCGGCAGATGGACGACCGAAAGGGCGTGCCGCTGCGCGACGACCTGGTGGCCGCGGTCCGGGGGGAAGAGTTCCATCCGGTTCCCGGCCACGTCAACGGCTACGAGCCGGCGCCCGCGGCCCGGCACGGCGTGTTCATCGCGCTGGAGGGCGGTGAGGGGGCCGGCAAGACGACCCAGGCCCGGCTGCTCGCCATCTGGCTGCGTGACCAGGGCTACGACGTGATCACCACCCGGGAACCCGGCGCGACCAAGATCGGCATGCGGCTGCGCGCGGTCCTGCTGGACACCGCGCACGCCGGCCTCTCACCCCGGGCCGAGACCCTGCTGTACGCGGCGGACCGGGCCGAGCACGTGTCCTCGGTGATCCTCCCCGCGCTGGAGCGCGGCGCGGTCGTGGTCACCGACCGGTACGTGGACTCCTCCCTCGCCTACCAGGGCGCGGGCCGGAACCAGCCCACGGCCGAGGTGGCCACGCTGAACCAGTGGGCGACCGGGGGCCTGATGCCCGACCTCACCGTGCTGCTCGACATGCCGCCCGCCAACGGTCTCGGCCGCCGGGCCCGGTCGGCGGACCGCCTCGAAGCCGAGCCGCTGGACTTCCACGAGCGGGTCCGGTGTGGCTTCCTGGCCCTGGCCCGGGCTGAACCCGACCGCTACCTCGTGCTCGACGCGTCCCGGTCGCCGGAGGACGTGAGCCGGGCGATCCAGGAGCGCGTCCGTGAGATGCTGCCGGACCCGATCCCGCCCATGGCCGAGGCCAACACCGGCAGCTTCCCGGCTATCGTCGACTGAGGATGGACGGGGACGTAGCAGTGAGCGGCGCGCCGGTCTTCGGCGACCTGGTCGGCCAGGAGCGGGTGGTGGCCCAGCTGGAACAGGCGGCCGCCGTCGCCGCCCGGCTGCTTCGCGGCGAGAACGCGCTGGGCATGACGCACGCCTGGCTGTTCACCGGGCCGCCCGGATCAGGCCGGTCGGTGGCCGCCCGCGCGTTCGCCGCCGCGTTGCTCTGCCCGGACCGGGGCTGCGGGCAGTGCCCGAGCTGCCACCAGGTACGCGCGGGCACCCATCCCGACCTGATGCTGGTCAAGCCGGAGGGGCTGTCGTACGGGGTCAAGCAGACCCGCAACCTGGTGCTGCGCGCCGCCGGGGCGCCGTCCGGCGGACGCTGGCAGGTGGTGGTGTTCGAGGACGCCGACCGCGCCACCGAGCAGGCCGCCAACGCCCTGCTCAAGGCGATCGAGGAACCCTCGCCGCGGACGGTCTGGCTGCTCTGCGCGCCTTCCGCGGAAGAACTCGTCACGACGATCCGGTCCCGCTGCCGGCTGGTCACACTGCGCACGCCGCCGCCGGAGGCGGTGGCTGAGGTGCTCGCCCGCCGGGACGGGGTGGACCCGGCCCGGGCCCTGACCGCCGCCCGGGCGGCCCAGGGCCATGTGGGCCGGGCGCGGCGGCTGGCCACCGACCCCGAGGCGGCGCAGCGCCGCGACGAGGTGCTCCGCCTGCCGGCCCGGATCACCAACCTGGGCACGGCGCTGAGCGCGGCGGCGGGGCTGGTGAAAGCGGCCGAGCAGGAGGCGGCCGCGGTGACCGAAGAGCTCAACACGCCGGAGCGGGACGCACTGCGCAAGGCGTTCGGCGAGGGCTCCACCGGCAAGGGCGTGGCCAAGGCGGTGCGCGGTTCGGCCGGGCGCCATGAAGGACCTGGAGGACCGGCAGAAGTCCCGGGCCACCCGGCTGAAGCGGGACGCCCTCGACCGGGCGCTGCTGGACCTGGCCGCCTTCTACCGTGACGTGCTGGTCGTCCAGCTGGGCGCCGACGTGGACCTGGCCAGCGCGGGTCACGAAGAGGAACTGCGCCGGCTGGCGGCGGCCAGCACCGCGGAGGCCACGGTGCGCCGGATGGAAGCGATCATGACCTGCCGGGAGCGCCTGGAGCTCAACGTGGCCCCCCTGCTGGCCGTCGAGGAACTGACCCTCGCCCTCCTGTCCGGCTAGCGGACCCATCATCGTGGTGCCTTTTGCGCGGCGGCCTGAAAAGCAGCCCGATCATGGGCATCCCCGAGACGGGAGCAACGAAATGGCGGTTCGCGCGTGCAATAGGTATGAGCTATCAGGTCTGGGGAGCCGGTTTCGGCGATCCCGCCGCTGAGGGGCTCCCTGGGGCGGTGACTCGTGAGGGGCTGGGCATGGCGGTGCCGGGCGTCGGGGCGGACCCGCCTATGTCGTGACCGAGCTGTTCCGTGACCACCACGCCGAGCTGGTCCGGCTGGCGGTGCTCATGACCGGCGACCAAGGGTCCGCCGAGGACATCGTCCAGGATGTGTTCGCCCGGCTGTGCACCCGGGACTACCTGCCGGAAACGGGTGGTGCGCTGGCCTACGCGAGGGCCGCCGTCCTCAACGGATGCCGCACCGCGCTGCGGCGCCGGGCCGTCGCGCGCCGCTTCGGGGGCGCGCGCGACGGCCTGGCCGCGGACGTTATTCAGCGGTCTGCGGAGAGCGAGGCCCTGCTGGCCGAGGACCGCAGGCAAGTGCTGGCCGCGGTGGCCAGGCTGCCCCGGCGGCGCCGGGAGGTGCTGGTTCTGCGCTACTGGCTGGGATTGCCGGAAGCCGAGATCGCCGCCGTGCTGGGGATCAGTGCCGGCACCGTCAAGTCGACCGCCGCGCGGGGAATCGCCGCCCTGGCGCGTCAGCTCGGGGAGCCAGCGTGACGAGCACAGAGGACCGGCTGACCGACGCGCTGGCCGCCGCGGCCCGCGCCGTCCCCGCGGACACCCTCCGGCCGCTTACCATCCCCCGGCGTCGGCCTGGGCGCCGTGGCTGGCTGCCCTGGATCGCGCCGCTGGCTGCGGCCGCGGGTATCGCCCTGGTCGTCGGGCTGGTGGCCATTCTGTCCGGCCGGGCGTCGGAGCCGCCGGTGGCGGGCGTCCCCGCACCTCCGCGCTATTACGTCTCCATGGACTCCCGGGGTACAACCATCGTGCGCGCGACAGCTACTGGCATGATCACCGCCACTATCCCCAATCCTTATGGGGCTGCAGGGCAGGGCATATCCCAGACGGCGAGTGCGGACCACCAGACGTTCTTCGTCGGATTCCTGACCCGCCACAAGGAGATCATTTACCGATTCCGCCTAACGGGATCAGGCAAGGCGATCGGATTCTCCCCGGTCAAGGGCGGCATACTGGCCAATGTCCTGAGCGATGCCATGGCGGCATCGCCGGACGGGTCGCGGCTCGCGGTCGCGGTCACCTCAGGTCCGGGGCGCCCTGACAAGATCATGGTTATCGACCTACGGACCGGAGTGCGGACCGTGTGGCAGGGGGGAATGGCGGGCCTGGACCAGAGCGTTCAGCATCAACAGCCTGTCCTGGACGGCTAGCGGGCAGGAACTGGTGTTCAGCGGACAGTGGTGCGCCCACGCGGCGGCGTTGGGCAGCCAGGCCTGCGATGCCCCGGGGATGCGTCATCAGCGGCGCGACGCCGAGGTCTGGGCCCTCTATCCGGGCCCGGCCGGGGGAGGCTGAACAGCGGGCGGCTCCTGCTTAGCCAGTCGCCCCGGTACCCGTACCTCGCCTGCGCCGTGATCAGCCGGGACGGTGCCACGCTGACCGCGCTCGTACTGACGGGGCGGACACGGACCACGGTCCCCTCGTATCTCTCGGTGGTCCGGATCTCGGTCGGCAGCCACAGACAGCAGCGGGTTCTCTACCCCGGGACGCAACCGGGCACACCTACCTCTGGAATCTCAGTCCCGATAGCTCGGGCCGCTTCTGGCTGCTCAACGGAGGCCCCGTGATCCCGGCCGCGGGTGACCACGGCTTCAACGGCTGGATTGCGCACGGACGGCTGGTACCGCTGCATCCGTCCACTGGAGCCATCATCGGTGAGACCTGGTGACGCCGGCCCAGTCGCAGCGACTCTGCAACGCAATTCCCCCAGTTGCCTAGCGTTCGCTGCCCAGCCCGCACCATGCCGGGCTGGGCAGCGCACGCCTGGGACCCAAAGGTCAGAGGCCTCAAAGGGTCAGAGGCAGAGAGGGGTGGCGCAGTCCTCCTCCACCTCACGGGCCGTGCCGGTGACGAGGTCGGACTCCAGGTCCAGCGCCGCCCCGGTGGCTGCAGCGGGGGCCGTCCCGGCGAGCGCCGCATCCACGTCAGCGACGGCCCCGGCCTCGACGATCACGGCCGGAACGCGCGCCGGAACCGGGACGGAGCCGGCCGCGCCTGGCGGCGGGCGGAGTCGCAACCCGCTGATCGCGGCCACCGCGCCCAGCGCCGAGACCAGCGTGATCACGGCCAGCGCGGGCCGGTAGGCACCCAGCGTCGCCTGGGCCGAGGTGATGTGGCTGGCGCCCCCGGCGTCCACCACCGCCGTCACGACGGCGAGCACGATCGCCCCGCCGACCTGGAACGAGGTCTGGAACAGGCTGGCCGCGAGGCCCTGCTCCGCGTCGGCGACACCGTCGGTCGCGGCCAGGCTGAGCGCGGAGAAGCCCAGGCCGAACGCGACGCCGATCAGGATGACCGCCGGCAGGATCACCGAGGGATAGTCGGGCTGGACGCCGACCCGGAGGAACACCGCGTAGCCGGCCACCAGGCTGGCGAACGCGAGCACCGAGACCCGGGTGGTCCCGAACCGCCCGATGATCGCGCTCATCCGGGTGGACAGCACCGCCACCATCACGCCGGCCGGGAGGAACGCGAGCGCGGTGGCGATCGCGGACCAGGAGGCCAGGGTCTGCAGGTACTGGGTGACCAGGAACTGGAACGAGACGTACGAGCCGAACAGCGTCATCGCACCGATGTTCGCCCGGGTCAGCGGCCCGGAACGGAAGATCCCCAGCGGCACCAGCGGGTCCACGCTGCGGCGCTCGATCACCACGAAGGAGGCGAGGAGGACGGCGACCACCGCGAACGAGCCTACGGTGCGGGCCGACGCCCAGCCGGCCTGCTGAGCCGAGACGACGGTGTAGACCAGCAGGAGCATCGCGCCGGTCACGGTCGCCGCCCCGGGGATGTCGAACCGGCGGCTGCCGCGCGGCTCCCGCGAGGCGGGGGCGCGCGGGATGAACCGGATCGCGGCGATCAGCGTGATGAGCGCCACCGGCGCCGGCACCAGCAGCGTCAGCCGCCAGCTCACCTCGGTGAGCAGGCCGGACAGCACCAGGCCGAGCGAGAACCCGCTCGCCCCGAAGGCGGAGTACACGCTGATGGCCCGGGTGCGCATCGGGCCTTCGTGGAACGTGGTGGTGAGCAGGGACAGTCCGGCCGGGGCGGTGAAGGCCGCCGCGATGCCCTTGACGAACCGGGCGGTGATCAGCAGGCCGACGCTGCTGACCAGCCCGCCGAACAGCGAGGCCACCGCGAACAAGGCGAGAGCGGCCAGGAAGACGCGCCGCCGGCCCAGCAGGTCAGCGGCCCGGCCGCCGAGCAGCAGCAAGCCGCCGTAGCCGAGTACGTAGCCGCTGATCACCCACTGCAGCGACGACGTGGACAGCCCGAGGTCGGCGCGGATGGCGGGCAGCGCCACGCCCACCATCGACACGTCGAGCGCGTCGAGGAACAGGGCCATGCAGAGCACGATCAGGATGGCCCACAGCTGCGGGCTCCACCGCTGGGCGCCGGCCCGCTCGGGCGGCGCCGGCGGCCGGGGGGCGGACGCCCGGGAACCCTGGGCTGACCGGGGACGAAGGGACTGGGAGGGAGATGCCGCCTGAGCGCGGCTGATTGACTCCATGACCCCAGACAATATGCATGTACGTGCACTAGATGCAAACGCAATTAATGCAGTTGCATCTAACCTGGTTCCGCGCTACCATGCGCTCGTGAGTGTGATGCAGTCCCAGGATCGTCCGGAGGCACCGGCAGGCCGCGCGGCACCGGACGAGCGGCCGCCCGCGCTGGCCGCTGACCAGGTGGTAGCCACCTGGCGGGCTATCACCGCGAGCCATGCGGCCGCCAACGCCGCGCTGGACCACGAACTCGCCCACCTGGGTCTGGGTGTGAGCGAGTTCGAGGTACTGGACCGGCTGTCCGAGAGCCCGGAGCACAAGTTCCGGGCTCAGGAACTAGCCGACGCCGTGCACCTCAGCCAGAGCGCCCTGTCCCGCCTGATCGACCGGCTGGTCAAGCACGGCCTGGTCGAGCGCTGCCTGTGCGGCGAGGACCGGCGCGGCATCTACGTCCTCCTTACCCCGGATGGCCTGCGGCGGCATGCCGAGGCCGCGTCCGTGCACCGGGAGGTGCTGGCCCGGATCCTGCCGCCCGCGCTGGTCCAGTGCCAGTGCACCGACACCGTTCCCGCCTGACCCCCCGAGCTCGTAATCCGCGCAAAACGGCCGCCCCGGGGGAGCGGATCGCGTGATCTCCCCGTAACCTGAGGCGATGGGCATGATGATGGCCGTCAGTTTCGAACGATACGGACGGCTCTACTACCTGGACCCCGGGTCGCTCACGCCCCGGGTCGGCGACAAGGTCCTCGTGCCCACCGACGGCGGCCCCGAGGTGGCCGACGTCATCTGGGCCCCGCAGTGGGTGGACGACGACGTGGACGGGCTGCCGCTGTGCGCCGGGCTGGCCACCGACGACCACCTGTCCCGGGACGAGGCCAACCGGGGCCGCCGTGCCGAGGCCCGGGTGGCCGCCCGCCGGCTGGCCCGCGAGCACGGCCTGCCCATGAAGATCATCGGGGTGGACTACGTCAACGACCCCAACGTGTACACGATCTACTTCAGCGCGCCGGGCCGGGTCGACTTCCGGGCCCTGGTCCGCGACCTGGCCGCCAAGCTGCGCGGCCGGGTGGAACTGCGCCAGATCGGCCCGCGGGACGAGGCGCGGCTCCAGGGCGGCATCGGGCCGTGCGGCCGTGACCTGTGCTGCTCCACGTTCCTGAAGGACTTCGAGCCGGTGTCGGTCCGGATGGCCAAGGACCAGGAACTCCCGGTCAACCCGCTGCGGATCGCCGGGGCCTGCGGCCGCCTGATGTGCTGCCTGAAGTACGAGCACCCGCTCTACCAGGACTTCCGCAAGGACGCCCCGAGCATCGGCTCCTCGGTCGAGACCCCCGAGGGTCCCGGCGTGGTCACCGGCCACAGCGTGCCGGGCGACAAGATCGTGGTGAAACTGGCCCGGGACGGCAGCAAGTGCGCCTGCCCGAAGGCCAGCGTCTGCGGGTCCCGCCAGGCCTACGAGGCTAAGTACGGTGACCAGGCGGCCGCGACCCCCGCGGAGTAGCGTCGCCCCGTGGCTTTCCTGATCCGGCGAAGGCGCCGTTGCGCACTGGCGCTGACCGGCGCGCTGTCCGCCGTCGTCCTGGCCGCGTGCAGCACCAGCGGCACCGGGCACGCGGCCGCCCGCGCATCCGCCTCCAGCGCGGCGCCCCGCCCGCCGGCCAGCGCGCCGATCGCCGAGCCGCCCGGCCCGCCGCCGACCACGCTGGCCGGCTTCTACGCCCAGAAGCTGCACTGGCAGGCCTGCAACCAGGGGTTCCAGTGCGCCCGGCTGCTCGTCCCGTTCGACTACCGCCGGCCCGCCTGGCGGCGGTTCTCGCTGCCGGTGATCCGGCTGGCCACCACCGACCCGGCCCAGCGGATCGGCTCCCTCGTCGTCAACCCAGGCGGCCCCGGCGGCTCCGGGATCAGCTACGCGCTGCAGGCCCGCAGCGAGATCGCCGCCCCGGTCCGGGCCCGGTTCGACATCGTCGGCTTCGACCCGCGCGGGGTGGGCGCGAGCCAGCCCGCCATCAGGTGCCTGACCGGCGCCCAGCTCGACACGTACTTTTCCACTAACGAAAACCTGACCGGGGCCAGCCACCTCGGTCCGGTCGTCGCCGAGGCGAAGCGGTTCGCCCGGGGCTGCGAGCGCGAGTCCGGAGCCCTGCTGCCGTGGGTGGGCACACCCAACGCGGCCCGGGACATGGACGTCCTGCGCGCCGCCCTCGGCGATGCGAAGCTGACCTATCTCGGCAAGTCCTACGGCACCTACCTGGGCACCTGGTACGCGCAGCTCTTTCCCTCGCATGTCCGGGCCCTGGTCCTGGACGGGGCGATCGACCCCGCGAGCTCCTCGTTGCGGATGAATATCGTGCAGGGGCAGGGCTTCGAGGTCGCGCTGCGCGCGTTCGTGGCGGACTGCGTCGCGCGGGCCGGCTGCCCCGTGGGGCGCGGCTCCGTGGCGGCGGGTGTGGCCCGGATCCAGGCCCTGGTCAGCCGGGCCACGGCGGATCCGCTGATCAACAACCTGAGTAACCAGCGCGCGGACGGGGCCCTGGTGCTGAACGGCATCGCGGCCGCGCTGTACAGCCAGGCCTACTGGCCGACGCTGCGCGAGGCGCTGACGTCCGCGTTCGGCGGCGACGCGACCGTGCTGGTCGAACTGGCCAACGCCCTCTGGGAGCGGAACGCCACCGGCCAGTACACGAACCTCGCCGACGCGAACATGGCGGTGGAATGCCTGGACCGGCCGTGGCCTTCGGGGCGGGGGCCGTCTGGCCTTTCCCGGTGGCGCGCCGCGGCCGCGGCCGCCGCGGTGGCCGCGCCGGCCTTCGGGGCGTCGATCATGTGGGGCAGCCTGCCGTGCGCCTACTGGCCCGTCCGCTCAGACCCGCTGCCGTCGATCCGGGCCGCGGGCGCGCCGCCGATCCTGGTCATCGGGAACAAGCGGGACCCGGCCACGCCGTACCGCTGGGCCCAGGCCCTGGCCGGGGACCTGAAGTCCGGGGTGCTGCTGGGGTGGGACGGCAACGGGCATACCGCGTACATGATGGGCAGCTCGTGCGTGGACGGCTTGGTGAACCGGTACCTGGTGGACCTGGCCGTCCCGCGCAACGGCACCGTCTGCCCCTGAGGCAAGGCGGCGCTGCCCGAGGTTAGGCGGCCGGAGTTCGTCACCAGCGGGTCAGCCGGTCAGCCGGCTATCGGCTGGGGAGCGATCGCGGTAGCCCGAACGATGGGAGGACGCTGTTCTCGAAGCGGGTCATGGCGCAGATCCGGTCGCCGGTCAGGGTCAGGACGTACAGTCCGGTCCCGTGGCTGATGCCGCCGGGGGCGCGCAGGTAGGTCCCGAACGCCGGCTGGCCGTTGGCCCGGGTCGGCACGAGGTCGGTCCGGCGGCCCGCGCCGAAGAGGAGGGCGCAGAAGCGGGCCACGACGTCCCGGCCCTCGTATTCGAAGGGCATCGGCGGCATCGACATGAAGACGTCGTCGGTGAGCAGGGCCACCAGCGCGCCGAGATCGGCGGACTCCCAGGCGCTGACGAACTTCGCCACGAGCGCGTCCTCGGCGGGTGAGCCGGCGGCGGGCGGCGGTTCGCGGTCGCCGGCCGTCGGCCATCGGCGCTGCAGGCTGGCGTGCGCCCGCTTGAGGGCGCTCTTGACCGACTCGACGGTCGAGTCCAGCATGCCGGCCACCTCGCTGGCGTGGAATCCGAGGACGTCGCGCAAGATGAGCACGGCGAGCTGGCGGGGCGGCAGGACCTGAAGCGCGGTCACGAAGGCCAGGGAGATGGATTCGGTCTGCTCGTAGCGGGCCTCCGGGCCGAGCGGCACGCCGATCGCCCCCTCGAGCAGGGCGTCGGGGAACGGCTCGAGCCAGACGACCTCGCCGAGCCGGGTCGGCTCGGGCGGTTCAACATTGGGCACGTCCCACTCCTTGGGCAGGCGCCGGCTGGCCGCCCGGCGCGCGTTGAGGCACCGGTTGGTGGCGATCCGGTAGAGCCAGGTACGCAACGAGGCGCGCCCCTCGAACCCTCCGAAGCCTTGCCAGGCGGCCAGCAGCGTGTCCTGCAGCGCATCCTCGGCGTCCTGCAGCGATCCGAGCATCCGGTAGCAGTGCACCTGCAGCTCCCGGCGGTGCGGCTCGGTCAGCTCCCGGAACGCCTCACCGTCCCCGGCCCGCGCCCTTGAGATCAGGTCGGCTGCCACTTCCCCTACCATCGGGTCACCCCCTTCCCGCGTCATGTCGCACTCACCGGTATGGACACCGGCCAGGGGCCGAACGGGGCGGTTGGCGGGCGCCACTTTCCCGGCGCCGCGGTGTCTACACCGGGTGGTAGCCGACAACACAGCACAGGGAGAACCGACATGGGAAAGATCGTCATCAGCACGAACGTGTCCCTCGACGGAGTGGTCCAGGACCCCGACGGCGAGGAGGGCTTCAGGCTGGGCGGCTGGTTCGTCCAGGACGGAGGCAAGGACCTCGAAGAGTGGGGCAAGGTCGAGTACGACGAGGCGCTGCGCACCGAGGCCCTGCTGCTGGGCCGGCGCAGCGACGAGTGGTTCGGCACGCGGTGGGCATCCCGGCCTGGCGAGTGGGCAGACCGGCTGAACAGCCTGCCCAAGTACGTCGTGTCCGCGACCCTCGCAGGACCCCAGATGGACCAACGTGACGGTCCTGAAGGGCGACGTGGTCGATGAGGTAACGAGGCTGAAGCAGGAGCTGGACGGGGACATCGTCGTCTACGCCAGTTATCAGCTCGGGCGCACGCTGATCGAGCACGACCTCGTTGATGAGCTGCGGCTGTTCGTCTTCCCGGTCGTGCTCGGGGCCGGCGAACGCCTCTTCGGCGAGACCACCGGCAAGAAGCCGATCCGCCTGGTCGACAGCCGGACCGTCGGCGACGGCCTCGCCTTCCTCACCTACGAGATCGTCCGGGGCGCCTAGCTACCGCTGCGTCGACGTCGGCGGGCGCCTTCCGGGTCACCGGCCGTCACCCTGCGCACCTCATCACCCGCGCAGGGTGGCGGCGCCAGCCCCGGCGGCACGCGGACCGGAACCATGGAGACGTAAAAGGAATTCATCATGGGAATCAAGGCACACGCAAATAAGAAAATGGTCCTCATCCTGGCGTGCGCGGCGCAGTTCATGGTCGTGCTCGATGTTGCGGTCGTGAACGTCGCGCTGCCCTCGATCCAGCAGGATCTCGGCATCGGGAAGAGCACCTTGCAGTGGATCATCATCGCGTACGGCCTCATGCTCGGCGGATTCCTGCTGCTCGGCGGCAGGATGGCCGACCTTCTGGGGCGCCGCCGCATGCTACTGACGGGACTGACACTATTCTCGTCCGCCTCACTGCTCGCGGGCGTGGCGGGATCCGCCGAGCTCCTGATTGGCGCCCGGGCACTGCAGGGCTTCGGGGCCGCGCTCATCCCGCCGGCCGCCCTCTCGATCCTCGCCGTGACCTTCGCGGAAGGCGCCGAGCGCAATCGCGCGCTCGGGCTCTACGGCGCCGTCACCGGGGTCTCGGGGTCGGTCGGGGTACTCGCAAGTGGCCTGCTCACCGAGGGTGCAGGCTGGCACTGGGTCTTCCGCATCAACGTTCCGATCGGCGTCCTTCTCATCGCGATGGCGGCTGTCTTCCTGCCCGCCGACGCTGGCGCCCGGCGCAGGAGCGAACGCTTCGACGTCGCTGGCGCGGTCACCGTCACCGCAAGCCTGCTCCTGCTGATCTACGCGCTCAACTACGGCGCCAGCCACGGCTGGGCTTCCGGGACGACGCTCGGACTGTTCGCCGCGTCCGTGCTGCTGCTGGCCGCTTTCGTGCGGATCGAAGCGCGGTCCCGGTCACCGCTGGTGCCCGGTTCGTCGCTGCGCAACCGCACGCTGGTGGCGGCGAACCTGTCAGCGTTCTTCACGTTCGGAGCGTTCTTCGCTTTCATCTTCCTCGGCTCACTCCTGATGCAGCAGGTCCTCGGATACTCGCCGACGCAGACGGGCGTCGCCTGGCTGGCCACCACGGCCACGTCGTTCGTGGCAGCCGCGATCACCGGAAGCAAGCTCGTCGCGGTGGTGGGCGTGCGGCGCCTGCTCGTCGTGGCCCAATCGCTCCTCGCGATCTCCGTACTGCTGCTGACGCGGATTCCGGCTGGAGGGGACTTCGCGACCGACCTGCTCCCAGCGCTGCTCCTAGCGGGCGTGGCCGGCGGAATGGCTGCTCCGGCCGCACAGATCGGCGCGCTGTCCGGCGTCACCGACTCGATGACCGGCCTGGCGTCCGGGCTCCTCGAAACCATGCGCGAGATCGGGGGCGCCATCGGCGTGGCTGCCGTGTCGACGGTCCTCGTCTCGCGGGCCGGGGTGAACGCTTTCCACGCCGCGTTCTGGGTGATATTCGCCGTCGCAGTCCTGGGTGCGCTGGCCGCCGCGGTTGGCTTCCCCCGGCGCACAACGCAAGAGACCGGGCCCGGGCCGGCTCCGTCCGCCGTTTCGATCGCCACGGAAACCGACGTAAGAGCGGGGTGACGGGACTGCCGTCAGCCTGACCACGGGCAGCCTGGATGACTAAGCGGCCGGACGACCGTAGCGTCGCTGCTAGAGCGCGCGTTTGCGCCCGGAGAGCAACGCTACGGCCGTCCAGGACAGCGTTGCGCCGCCGAGTCATCGGCGGCGCGCCGACAGCGGCCGCTTACAGAAAGGGACATGCTATGGCTGCACTGATCACCGCCGCTGACCTCGACATCGACACAACCACCGACCAGGGCCTGTTCGACTGGCTGCTGGCCAGCCTTCTTTTCGGACGCCCTGTGCCGCAAAAGACCGCCGCCACCGCATTCCACCGGTTCAAGGAAGACGGCTGGGACACCCCGGCCCACTTCATCGCGGACGACCACCACCAGCTCTGGCACGAGCTGTGGGAAGGCGACTATCACCGACTGAGCTCCGTCATGAGCCCACCCGAGCCGGCTCCGTCCAGTGTTTCGATCGCCACGGACACCGACATAAGAGCGGGATGACGGGGGAACTACCAGCAGCTTGATCACGGGGCAGCCTGGGCGGCGCAGAGCAGGTAGCGGGGGTTGCGGCCTGGGTACGGCCTGGGGAGCAGACCGGTAGACTCGGTGGGCCGCTGGATCGCGGCATGCCGCCTTAGCTCAGTCGGTTAGAGCGACGCACTCGTAATGCGTAGGTCATCGGTTCGATTCCGATAGGCGGCTCCCACGTCAAAGGCCCCTTCCGATCATGGAAGGGGCTTCTTTGCCAACGGGCGCCTGACCGTGGCCAAGGCGCGTGTATCCGCGGACGACGTGGCGGCCGGCCTCCGGCGAAACCGGGCGTCCGGCTGGCTACATGAGCGCCACCACGAGGCAGCTACGACGGATCATTGTCTAGCAAGTCCCAGCTAGGCAGGATGTCCGATGGCTCAAGGCGCATCAGGTCGTCGCGGTTCCAACCGCGGCTGGCGTCAGTGGCCACCCGGCGCGCGTGCCGGAGCCTGGTGCGTTCCAGCTCGTTCCGCACGCTGCGGGCGTTGGCGAACCGGGGCCCGCGCATCCGGCGGGACAGGTACTGGCGGAACGCCTCCTCGGCGCCCGGGGACAGGTAGTAACTGGACTGCTCGAGCATTAGCCGCCCGATCGCGACGAGCTCGTCGGCATCGTAGGCGGCGAAGTCGAGGTGGTGCGCGATCCGGGAATGCATGCCCGGGTTGCTCTCGAAGAAGTCGTCCATCCGGTCCTTGTAGCCCGCGAGGATGACCACGAGATTGTCGCGCTCCTTCTCCATCACCTGCAGCATGATGTCGATGGCCTCCTGGCCATAGTCCTTGGAGTCGGCCGCGCGGTACAGATAGTAGGCCTCGTCGATGAACAGCACCCCGCCCATGGCCTGGTCGAGCACGCGCTTGGTCTTGGGTGCGGTCTGCCCGATGTACTGGCCGACCAGGTCGTCGCGCATGGCGTGCACCAGGTGCCCGCTTTCCAGGTAGCCGAGCCGGTGCAGGAGTTCGGCCATGCGCAGCGCCACGGTGGTCTTGCCGGTGCCCGGCGGGCCGGTGAAGCACATGTGCAGGTTTGGCCGGGGGGCCTCGAGGCCGAATCTCTGCCGGGCCCGGTCCACCAGGAGCAGCAGCGCGATGTCCTCGATCCACCGCTTCACGGGCACCAGGCCGACCAGGTCGCGGTCGAGTGCGCCGAGCACTTCGTCGATGCTGGCGGCCTCGCGCTCCTCGGCGAACATGACCAGGGCTTCCGGGGCAAGCCGGCCGCGCCGCCGGTCGGGCTGGCCGTTCCAGGCTGTCGGCGCACGCCGCCGGGCGAACGACCCGGGGCCGGCTGGGCGGCCGGACGCCGGATGGGGGTATTGGATATCCCACGGCGCCCGAAGGTTGGGACTACGGGGGCCATCTCTCGGTGCATGCCTGGATCCATCAGATTGGAATCCCAGTCAGATTCCGGACTGAAACCGCGTGATTCGAGGCTTTCCGGACTCGTCTGGTGCCATCCGTTCCGGAGCATCATGGCTATCAGCACAAGCCCGACAACGAAGCCGGTGACGATCGCGAACCACAGATGGCCGAACCACAGCCAGACCATCAACAGGGCAGCTGAGCCAGCTAGGAGGAGTACGCCTAGTACGGAATGTCGCAGTCGGGCAGTCCGCATAGATGTGAGGGTAGACATGCGGCTAGCCTGGTCAATCGCGGGTGGCTCACCGCCCTCCCCTCAGGGCGGGTAGGAGTCAGGCGGCAACACGCGCGAGCCTGCGCGAGCTGATAGCTCGGATGGGTCCCTCAAGGTTCGATCACGTCAGTCCTTTCGGCGAGCAGCCTAGAGACATACGCCTCCAGGGCGGTGAGGGGGATGCGGCGTGATCGTCGATGCGGATCGAGGCGATGGCGCCGCTGGCCAGCAGCTCGTAGAGCTTGCTTCGGGAGATGGCCAAGGCCTCGGCGGCTTCGAGGACGCTCAGCAGGGTCCGGGGCATGACGCACCTCCCGTCGTGGGTGAGGCGGCGCGCAAGACGGCGGTCAGTTCGGTGATGGACGGCAGATAGCTGCGTCCGGCGTAGTGCCAGTCAGCGCCATGTGAGGATTTTCTTCACTGTTACCCAGCCATTCCAGCCCACCCAGGCAGGATCAGTTCGCAGCTATAGGAAGTCAGGGTAATACTGAGCCAATCCGACCGCTAGCCGATGCTTTCACGCTTTTACTGACTCGTTTTAACGTGCTCTTCTGTTGCAGATTCCACCCGAGCACCCAGCGGTAGGTGAAGGATGCCATGGTCAACGACTTGGTGCTTTCTCAGCGCCTCAAGCTCACTATGGTTAACGCTAATTACGAAAAACGATGCTTTGGTGTCCACCGGCTCCTTAAGGATAAAACTTACGTGATCTTCCTGACCGGCACCAAGTTGTGAAACAGAAGCTTTAATGAAATCCACTGAATGTGAATTCGTGTTACTACTAACATTTAATACCTTTTCAATAACGAAATACATCCGGCTATCACTGAAATTGCCACGTAGCCAAGACGCTGGCATGAACCACACTTCCCGTCTCATGCGGTATGTCAAGCATCGCTGGGTAGGTACTCCGGCAAGGTATGGCCACTGTCGGCGGTGCAGTCGCGTGCGGAGTAGCAGAGCTGGAACGCTGGGCCGTTGCTGAATTACCGGCAGCACCAGGGGATGGGTGGCTTTGGATGATCGCAGCTACGATCGCGGCGGCTGCTGCGATCAGTGCCGCGATGAGCACTACCAGCACGGCAGGGCTTTTCCAACCTGATGCATCTCTTCCACCATTTGGGTGGGTTTGTGACATGGCTTACCTTATGGAGGGTTAGGGCAGGGTCCAACAACATCAATCCTGGTCTAGTTTGCCGGGTGAAAGGCCGCGATCACCGAGCTTTCTGGAAGCTCATCACGACCTTCCTTCTGCTCGTCAAGCCTGGCAGAGGAGATCGGGCAGGCGCTCACCCCGGTCCAGCTCGCCGGGGTGCTGGAGAACTTCGAGTGAGGCGGTAGGACGCAGCACGAGATCGTCTTCATCTTTGCCGCTCAAGGCGGTCAGAGGTCCCGATCGGTCGGCGGCGCCCACGTCAGAGGCCCTTCGGATCGAGGAGGGGTCTTTCCCTGACGAGGGGTGGCCGCCGCGGGTCGGCTGTCCGTCAAACCACAGCGTTGCGGATGAGCGTGGCTGGCTGTGGGGCCGCCGGGCGGCAGCGATCTGCTTGGGGCGGCGGTTCCCCGGGGTTCGGGCCCGGGGAACCGCCGGTGCGCCGTTCAGCTCCAGCTGGTCCCGGCGGGTATCCGGAGGGTGGTGTTGATGCGGTTGAAGAAGTTGCTGAGCGCCACCATCAGCACCTGCGCCTGGCCCGCGCCCGCGGCGCGGGCATCGATGATCTGCGGGCCTGGCTGACGACCGTGACGGGACGGATCTGCCTCGACGTGCTCCGCAGCCGCCGGACCCGGAGCGAGCAGCCGCTCGAGCTCAGCCTGGGGTTGCTCACGGCGGAGACGACGGCGGATCCCGGAGTCAGTCCCGAGGGCCACGAGCTCCTCGCCGACTCCGTCGGCCTGGCGCTGTCGGTCGTCATGGACGCGCTCACCCCGGCCGAGCGGGTTTCGTTCGTCCTCCATGACGTGTTCGAGGTCCCGTTCGACGCGATCGCGAGGATCCTGGACCCGGAGTACCGCCGCCACCAAGATGCTGGCCAGCCGCGCTCGCGGCCGGATCCGGCTGGGCACGCCGGCGGCGGACCAGGCGGCCTGGGAGGTGGTGGACGCGTTCCTCGAGGCGGCTGGCCGGGGGAGACGTCGCGGGCCTGCTCGCTGTACTCGCGCCTGAGGTTGAGTTCCGGGGGAGCCGTCCTGGCGGCGGCCTGGTAGTACGCGGTGCGGCCGAGGTCGCTGGCCGGGCCGGGACCGGCGGGGGCACGCCCGCGCACCGGGTCGTCGTGGACGGCATGCCTGGCATCCTCGTCGTGGCCGGCGGACTGCCGGTCACGGTGATGGCCTTCTCGGTAAGCGGAGGCGTGATCACCGTGATCCGCGCGCATTCCGACCCGGACCGGCTCGCTCAGATCGTCCCGTCGTGGGTGCCTAGCTCCACTTGATGTGCGACGGATCGGCGTCGCTTGATGTGCGACAGTCCCTAGGTTTGGCCGCCCGCTGGTGTCTGCGAGCTGGCGGACTATGAGCCCGCCGGTGACGATGATGCCCTAGCGCCAGAATCGCCCGCTAGCACCCCGCGTGGGGTGAGATCTTGTCATCGCTGGAGTGGGACGAGATGCGATTGACCGTCCCACGGCTGGGCACTGGAGTCGGGAGAGCAGATGGCCAGCAGTGACTTGCAGGAGATTGTGCCGGGGATTTGGTGCTGGCAGCGCCGACCCCAGGGATTGCGGGCTGGGGAGTTCGGTGCCCGGACGAGCTATGCCCTGGCCGTCGATGGCGAGACGCTGCTGGTGGATTCGCTGGTGATGGGTGAGAACGATCCGGCGCTGGGCGCGCTGGATGAGCTCGTTGGCGGCCGCGTTCGGATCCTGGTCAGCAAGCCGTTTCACACCCGCAGCGCTGAACTGCTGTGGCGGCGCTATCACCGGGCACAGGCACGCATCTATGGGCATGCGGAAGTGGCGACGCGGCTGAGCGACACCTCCGGCTTTGAGGCCGTGAGCGGTGGTGGCGGCGTTGGCGGCGTGGCCCGTTTCCATCCGATCGGTACCCCGCCTCGCTCTGAGCAGCCGATCGAGATCCCCGCCCTGCGTGCCCTGGTCTTCGGCGATGCGGTGGTCGAGACGGGCGGTGGTGAGCTGCGCGTGTGGGAGGACCCAGTGGACGGCGAGCGCCGGCGTCGCTGGTGGCGCGAACGTTATCTGCCCACCCTGGAGCGCCTGGCTGGTTTGGAGCCTGAGCACGTGCTGGTCACGCACGGCCAGCCCATACTCAGCCGGGGCGCGGCGGCGCTGCGCCACGCCTTGGAGCGTGACCCGTGGCAGCGCCCGAAGCGGGGAGGCTAACTGGCCGGGCCGTAGTTCGAGGCTTTGTGCCGTCTGATATCGCAGCTGGTCTTGCGGGGTGCGGACATGGCAATCCCGTCTGCGAGAGTGATCTGGTAGGTGTCGGACTCGACGGTGACCTCGGCGGTCTTGCCCGCGTGCGGGAGACCGACCTGGATCCGCTGGCCGCCAATCATGATCGCGCCGCGGATGGATACCCGCCGCTGGACGTGCAGAGGTTCGGGTAGCTGCGGTGGCCCGGCAGTTCCGCTGCGGGCTCCGCGCAACCGGGCACGGGCGTGGGCGGGGACGGGGCAGGCGAGGGTGCGGACCACGGTGCCGCCGGACAGAATGTGGGCGACCGGGCCGTCCAGACGCAGCGTGACCCGCTGCCCGGCCAGCGGCAGCCCGGCACTGATGATGCAGTCGCCGAGGCTGATGTTGCCGGAGGCGCTGACGGTTCGCTCCAGCTCGACGGCAGCACCCGACGATGGC
Organism: uncultured Actinomycetes bacterium; assembly: GCA_963844695.1. Classification (GTDB taxonomy): domain Bacteria; phylum Actinomycetota; class Actinomycetes; order Streptosporangiales; family Streptosporangiaceae; genus RYN-230. The sequence continues at coordinate 1,478 of CAWJPL010000017.1, read as the reverse complement.
GGCAGGGGCGGTGGCCCGGCCGGGCGGCCACCGGCTGCGGCGAGGCGGGCCAGGTCGCGGGTATCCAGCCGGGACGGCAGAGTCTTGATGCGGTGACCGTCCAGCAGCACGTGCACCCGGTCGGGTCCGGCCCAGAGCCGGACGGTGCGGCCGGTCATCGCTGGCCCGAGCCAGATCTGCTGCCCGGCCAGCCAGAGGTTTCCCGACGGCGGGACTACCCGGTCCAGCTCCACGGCCCGGCTCTGCCCGCCGGTGCCGCCGTCCGGGGCGGGCAGGACAGCCGCTCCTTCAGCGGGCGCGGGGACGGAAGGCGGCGACTGGCTGGCCAGGTCGGCGGGTATCCGCAGGCCGAGCGTGTCGCCCCCGGCGGGGATGAACCGGGCCGCAGGGAAGGCCATGGCCAGCGACTGATGCGGCCGCCTGGTGTTGTAGTCCTTGCGCCAGGCGTCCAACGCGACCTGGGCGTCCTCGATGCTCGCGAACGGGTCGTGGATGCTGAGCAGCTCCAGCTGCAGCGTCTGGTGGAGTCTTTCGATCTTGCCCGTAGTCGTGGGCGACCTGGGCTTGGTCAGCCGCTGGGTGATGCCGTTCTCCCGGCAGATCCGCTCGAACATCACCTCGGCCGGGCGGGGTTTGCCGAACCGGCCAGTGAACTGCTTGCCGTTGTCAGTGAGCACCTCGCCGGGGATCCCGTACTCGGCCATCGCGGCCGTGAATGCCAGGCAGACGGCCCGGGCGGTCGCCCGCATCACCACGGTGGCGATGACGCAGAACCGGGAGTGGTCGTCGATCCCGGTGATGACCTTGCACTCCCGCCCGTCGGCCAGGAACAGGCTGGCGGTGACGTCCATCTGCCACAGCTCCATCGCCGCTGAGCGTTCCCAGCGGCGGTAGGACTCCCGGCGCCTGCGGCGGGACACGGGCTCAATCAGATGGTGGCGGACCAGGACACGGTAGACCGTGGACCGGGAGATATCCGGGTGACCGCGCCGGGCAAGCTCGAAGACCAGGCGGCGCGGGCCCCAGCCGCGGTGCGCGATGCGCAGGTCACAGATCGCCGCCTCGACCTCGGCGCTTATCTGCCACGGGTGTGCCTTCGGCGCATGCGAGCGGTCAGCCAGCCCGTCGAGTCCGCCCTCGCGGTAACGGGCCACCCAGCGGTGCACCGTCTGCCGGGCCACCCCGAACCGCTCGGCGACCTCGGTGACCGGAGTGCCGTCCAAGACCTCAAGCACTGCCTGGTACCTCTGCTCGACCACGTTCAGCTCCCGAAGCATTGCGGGAGTGTCGCGCATCAAGTGAAGCCACGGTGTCGCACATCAAGCGGAGCCTGACACGTCCCGTCGTGGGTAATGTGACCGCTTCGGGTCTTTGTTCCAGGTGTTGATCCACAGACCGGCTGTGCGACCCGCGAGCGGGCCGGGTGGCCCTGCTGATCGGTCGTGCGCCGATGGTACGCAGCAGGCTGACCCAGGTAG
>CAWJPL010000016.1:0-526324 GCA_963844695.1 uncultured Actinomycetes bacterium | reverse complement strand
CGCGCTCGCGAGCTGGGCGGTCGCGCCGGCGCCGCCCAGGGCGAGCGGGGCGCGCCGGGCCAGCTCGGCGAGTTCGGGCCGCAGCGACTCGAGAGGCTCCGGGATGGTGGCCGCCAGGACGACGAGGTCAGGATGCGTGGCGTCGACGGCCCGCTCCAGTTCCTCGACCGGGGTGTTGGCCCCGAAGTAGTCGATGCTCCACCCGTTGCGGTTGAGCACGACGCCGAAAATCATCAGCGCCATATCGTGCTGCTCTCCCGGCGGGCAGGCGAGGATGGCGCGGGGCCCGCGGCCGCCTCCCCAGCCCCGGGCCAGGCCCGCGAGACGGCCGCGGATGATGTTGCTGGCGAAGTGCTCCTGCGCAACGCTCGCCGTCCCCCGCTCCCAGCGGTCACCCAGCGCGGCCAGGTAGGGGAGGACGACGTCCCGCAGCACAGCGGTCAGCGAGAGGTCTGACAAGAGCCGGTCGAACACCGCCTGGGCGGACGGCTCGTCGAATGCGTCGAGAGCCTGCCGCAGTGCCGTGGCGAGTTCGCTCACCGTGGCCGCGGCGAGCCCCGGCCCGGCGGCCGGGGCTGGGTCCGCGCTGGCGCTCCCGTCCTCACGAAGCACGGTGCGCGCTGCCTCGGCGGCGGACAGCCCCTCGGCGAGGTAGGCCTGCATCTGGCGGATCCGCCCTTCGTCCGCCGCGGAGTACAGCCGGAAGCCGCCTGCCGACCGGACCGGCTGGAGCAGGCCGTAGCGGCTCTCCCAGGCCCGGAGCACGTGGTCGGTCACGCCGAGACGCCGGCTCAGCTCACCGATGCGCAGCAGCGGGCGGTCGCCGGCGATCTCCATGGGGGCACTATACAGTCCTTAGACAAGAATTTGACAAGCTCAGGCGGCGTGTCTACGTTAAGTCTAGACAAACTCTAGACGGAACCTGGACCATGAACTCCTTCGCTGCCGGCCCGACGCCTTACCCACCAGCCGCCGATGAGGCCTGCGCCGCGCCCCCGTCGATTCCCACCGCCCGTCCGTGGCCGTGATCGGCGCGGGGGTCTCCGGACTTACCGCCGCCTACCTGCTGTCCCGCACCCACGACGTCACCCTGTTCGAAGCGGAGGACCGGCTCGGGGGACACGCGCACACCCACGACGTCGCGGACTCAGACGGCCGGCGGCACGCCGTCGATAGCGGGTTCATCGTCCACAACGACGTGACGTACCCCTGGCTGCGCAAGCTCTTCGGCGAGCTGGACGTCGAGGTAGCGCCCACCGAGATGAGCATGAGCGTCCGCTGCGACGGGTGCGGCCTGGAGTACGCCGGCGGCCGCGGCCTGCGCGGCATCTTCGCCCAGCCACGCCGCCTCATCGACCCGCGGTTCGCCCGGATGCTGTGGCAGGTCGCCCGGTTCCACCGGCGGGCCCTGGCCTTGCTGCGCACCAGCGAGGACGGGGACCTCACGACCTACGGCGAGTTCCTGGCGCGCGAGGGGTTCAGCGATCATTTCGTCGCTCACTACGCCGTTCCCGTCGTCTCGTGCGTGTGGTCCGCCGGGCGCGAAACCACGCTGGCCTACCCAGCGCGCTACCTCTTCCGGTTCCTCGACCATCACGGCCTGCTCCGGGTGGCCGGCTCCCCTCAGTGGTACACGGTCGCCGGCGGGTCACGGACCTACGTCGAGCGGCTGGCCGGGCAGCTACCGGACGTCCGCGCGGCCCACGCCGTCACCGACGTCACCAGGCGCGCGGACGGCGTCGAGATCCGGGACGTCACCGGGCAGGTCACCCGGGTGGACCGGGTGGTGATCGCGACGCACGCCGACCAGGCGCTCAGCTTGCTCGCTGACCCGAGCGACGCGGAGGCCGCCACCCTCAAGCACTTCGGCTACTCGGCCAACGAGACGGTTCTGCACACCGACAGCTCGGTCCTGCCCCAGGCCCGCGGCGCCCGGGCGTCGTGGAACTACCGGATGACGTCCTGTGACCGGCCCGACCAGCCCGCCGTGGTGACGTACTGGATGAACCGGCTCCAGGGACACCAGTCGCCGGAGGCCTTCCTCGTCACGCTCAACGACCGCGAGCGCCTGGACCCGCGCTCCGTCGCCGCGGTCATGGACTACGAGCACCCCGTCTACACGCCCGAGATGGTGCGCGCGCAGTCGCAGCTGGCCGGCCTGGCCACGGACCGCACGGTCTATGCCGGGTCGTACCACGGCTGGGGCTTTCACGAGGACGGATGCCGTTCCGGCGTCGCCGCCGCCCGGCATTTCGGGGTGACCTGGTGAACGCCCTCGCGGCGGCCGTGCCGGAGGCGGCCAGGCCAGGCGCCCCCACTGCCGCCGCTGCCTGCGCTGCCGGCGCTCGTCGTCGGCGAGGTCACGCACCGGCGTCCCGGCCCGGTCCGCCACTCGTTCCGGCACCGCATCTACCAGTGGCTCATCGACCTCGACTCGGTTCCCAGGCAGCCGGGGTACCTGAGCCCGTTCGCCGGCTTCAGCAGCGAGGATCACCTCGGTGACCGGCGCCTGACGATCAAGGACAACGTCGAGAACTACCTGGCGCTCAACGGTATCGACCTCGGTGAGCGGAGCCGGGTCCTCATGCTCGCCAGCGCCCGTGTCCTGGGTCATGTCTTCAATCCGCTGTCCGTCTTCTGGTGCTACGACAGCAGCGGCCGGCTCGCCTGCGTCGTGGCGGAGGTCCACAACACCTACGGGGAGCGGCACGCCTATCTCCTGCGTCCCGACGAGGCGGGGATCGCCGTGACGGGCAAGGACTTCCATGTCTCCCCGTTCTTCGACGTCACCGGCACGTACGGGCTGCGGTTCACCCTGAGTCCCGACCGGGTGTCCACCACGGTGACGCTGCGCCACGAGGGCGCCGTCGTGTTCTCGGCGGCCTTCCGGGGCCGGCCGCAGCCCGCCAGCCGCCGCGCCCTGGCCCGGCTGCTCATCCGCCAGCCCCTGATGACCCAGCGGGTCTCGGCCCTGATCCGGGTGCACGGCATCTGGCTCTGGCTGCGCGGCCTGCCCATCCGCTCTCACCCGAACCACATCAGTCAGGCAGGTATCTGAACATGACCGTCTCCACCTCCATTGTTCGACCCGCACTTACCAAACGCCCGCGGGCGCCCATGCGCGCCACCGTCGCGCGGCTGATCTTCGAGCGGGCCGTGGCCCAGATTCCCGTCCGCGTCACCTACCCCGGCGGCCGGGTGCTCGGGAGCGGGTCACCGACGTCGCCCGAGTTCGAGGTCGTCCGCCCGGCCGCGTTCTTCGCCCGGCTCGGCCGGGACGCGAAGATCGGATTCGGTGAGGCCTACACGGCCGGGGACTGGCGGGCCGGGCCCGGCACCGACCTGGCCGACCTGCTGACGCCCTTCGCCTCGCGGCTGACCACGCTGATCCCGGCGCCCCTGCAGCGGCTGCGTGTCCTGGTCGACCGGCGCGTCCCAGCGAACCAGGAGAACACCCCCGACGGCGCGCGGTCCAATGTCGCGGCCCACTACGACCTCAGCAACGACCTCTTCGCCGCTTTCCTGGACCCCACGATGAGCTACTCGTCCGCCTGGTTCGACGACAGCGAGCCGATCGCGGCGGCCACCACGCTTGAGGAGGCGCAGCTACGCAAGATCGACGGCGTCCTCGACCTCGCAGGCGTCCAGGAAGGCAGCCGCGTCCTGGAGGTCGGATCAGGCTGGGGGTCACTGGCCATCCGCGCCGCGCAGCGCGGCGCCCGCGTCACGGCGATCACCCTGTCCCGCGAACAGATGCGGCTGGCCCGTGAGCGGGTGGCAGCCGCCGGCCTCTCCGCTCTGGTCGAGGTGCGCGTGCAGGACTACCGCGAGGTCGACGGCGAGTACGACGCCATCGTCAGCGTCGAGATGATCGAGGCCGTCGGAGAGGCCTACTGGCCCGCCTACTTCGCCACCCTTGACCGGCTCCTCGCTCCCGGCGGCAGGATCGGCCTCCAGGCCATCACCATGGCGCACGACCGCTTCCTCGCCACCCGGCGCAGCTTCAGCTGGATCCAGAAGCACATCTTCCCGGGCGGCATCATCCCGTCTCTTCGCGCTGTCGACGACGTCCTCAGTGGCCACACCTCGCTGCGCGTGACGGCGCAGCGTGAGCTGCGGCCGCACTACGCGCGGACCCTGCGGCTGTGGCGTGAGCGCTTCCTCGGCCAGTGGCCGCACATCCACGCCCAGGGCTTCGACGAGGATTTCCGCCGCACGTGGGAGTTCTACCTGGCTTATAGCGAGGCCGGCTTCCGCAGCGGTTACCTGGGGGTCAGCCAGCTCCAGCTGACCAGGAGCTCAGCATGAATCTGGCTGGGAAGGTCGCCTGGGTCGTCGGCGGGTCCAGCGGAATCGGTGCCGCCGTGGCGCGCGAACTCCTCCGCCGCGGCGCGACCGTCGCGATCTCGGCCCGCCGGGAAGACCGGCTGGCCGGGGTGTCGGGAGGGGCCATGCTGACCGTGCCCGCCGACGTCACCGACGCTGCCTCGGTCGTGGCGGCCGCCACCCGGGTCCGCGAAGCACTCGGTCCCATCGACCTCGCGGTGCTGTCCGCGGGCTACTGGAAGCAGATGGATCCGGCGGACTGGGACACCGCGCTGTTCGACCAGCACGTCCAGACCAACCTCAGCGGGATGAGCAACTCCATCGCGGCGGTGCTCCCCGGAATGCTGCGGCGGCGTCAGGGCGTCATCGCCGGCGTCGCCTCCGTGGCCGGCTTCCGCGGGCTGGCGGGCGCCGAAGCCTACGGAGCGACCAAGGCGGCCCAGATCAACCTGCTCGAGTCGCTGCGCGTCCATGTCGCCCGGACCGGGGTGCACGTCACCACGATCTGCCCCGGCTTCGTGCGGACCGAGCTCACGGCAGGCAACTCCTTCCCCATGCCGTTCATCATCGAGCCCGGCCAGGCCGCGCGGTCCATCTGCGACGGCCTTGAGCGCGAGCGTACGGAGATCGTCTTTCCCGCGCCGATGGCCCTGCTGGCGAAGGCCGCACGCCTGGTCCCCGCCCGCATCTGGACGGCCCTGTGGGCGCGCAGCTCCATCGCCGGGCCTGCCCCGGCCGAGGACTCCGCCCTGACCAGGAAGAGCTGAGGACTCCATGAAAGTGCAGCAGACCGTCGTCGTGGACAAGCCGCTGGAGACGGTGTTCGGCTACCTGTCCGACTTCACCACGACCACCGAATGGGACCCGGGCACGGTGGTCACCGTGAACCAGCAAGGGGACGGAGGAGTCGGCACCACCTACCTCAACACCTCGAAGTTCCTGGGCCGGGAGACCCGGCTGACCTACGTCGTGCATGACTTCGTCCCCGGCAGGCGGGTTCAGCTGTACGGGGAGAACAAGACGGTGATCGCCGTCGACACCATGACCTTCCGCACCGTCGGCACCGCCACCGAGGTGACCTACACGGCCGAGTTCACCTTCAAGGGGCCGTCCCGCCTGATCGCCCCCTTGCTCAGGAACGCCTTCGACCGACTCGGCACCGAGGCGGAGATCGGCATGCGCCAGGCACTGAACCGGCTCTGACCAACCGGGGCCAGGTACCGCGCCAGCGGCGGATGCCAGAGTCGCTCAGCGATCAATGGGACGAGGCGGCGCGCCTTCGGCTGCTCCTCGACGGGCTGCGCTCCAGCTCGTTACCACTCCCCGGCAGACCTCGGCCAGGTGGGCGCTGGCGCAACTGGATGACCACCTCGCCGCGCTGGCCGCTCCTGCTGTTTGGTAAGCCGATCGGCCCACGGAACGCCACGGCCTGAGGAATTCAGCCCCGGGTCACGTGTTTCGCCGAGGTGCCCGGCGACCTATTCCCGTGAACGCTGTCATATGGAACGATCATGCGGTGATCGACCACTTCCGTAATGGAGGCAGCAGAATGTCCTTAACCCCCCGTAAGGCTGTTTCGTCGCTCGGCGCTGCCGCGCTCGGCGGCGGAGTGATGACCGGCGTCGGCCTGGCCGCCGGTTCAGCCGCCCAGGCCAGTGTGACGCCCAGCTTTTCTAAGCTGAGCGCGAGCCAAGTCAAAGCCCGCTCGTCCGGTAAGCAAGAGCGCATGGTGGTCGTGTTCGACAACCAGCTCAGCAACCTGCCGGCGAACCGGACCCACCGGCACGCCCGGGAAACAACGGCCGCGTCCATGCAGGCTCCGCTCGTAACCCAGCTGAAGCAGGTCGGGGCCACGCATATCACGGGCCTTTCGATCCTCAACGCGGTCGCGGCGGCCATGCCGGCGGCCGAGGCACGGGCACTCAGCCAGACCAAGGGCGTCAAGGAGGTCGTCCCCGACGGAACCATCATCATCGGAGACGCCACGTCGAAGACGACGACGGTAGCCGCCTCCCAGGTTCGGAAGTCGGCCATCCCGGCAACGGCGGCCGACGGGCAGCAACTGTGCAATAGCATTCCAGCAAGCCGCTGGTGGAGCCGGAAGCACTCACCAGCATCCACGACACGTCGGCGATCGCGACGGGCCAGGGCGTCATCGTCGGGAACGTCGACGCCGACACGTTGGCCGGGAACCCCAACATGATCCGGCCCAACGGGCAGCACGTGATCATCGATGCCCCGGACCCGACCGAGAACGTCTTCAGCGACGAGTTCAACGGGGACGTCTCCACCATCGCCGCCCAGGGCACGGTCACCTACACCTACGCGTCTCAGCTGCCCTTCTCGAACATCCCCGCGAAGTGCAGCTTCCGGATCGTGGGTGACGCCACCGGCGCCTCTCTGCTCACCACCGGTTTCTTCTCCGACACCAACTCGGCGGGTCAGATCGTGGCTCCCGAGTCGCAGGTCATTGCCGGGCTGCAGCAGGCGACGAACGAGGGTGTCAACGTCGTGTCGGAGTCCTACGGCTTTGGCGCTCTGCCGGGTGCCAACGACGACCTGCTCGAGCCGACGAACGACGCCATGGTTGCCGCGGGCGTGGTCGTCGTCGAGAGCGCGGGCGACAGCGGCTCGTCCGGCACGGTCGAGGCCCCTGCCGATGACCCCAACGTCATCGACGCCGCCGGGTCGAACGACCTCCGGCTCCTGGCCCAGGCCGATGGCTACACCAAGGGCTGGGAAAACGACAACATGACGACCCTGTCGTCGGGCGGCACCGCTCCCAATGGCGCCGTGGTCGACCTAGTCGCCCCCGGCTACCTGGCGCTCGCTGCCGCCGGCGCCGGCCAGGTACCGCCGCTTCCGACCGAGGCCTTTGGCGGCACCAGCCAGTCGGCCCCGTTCATCTCCGGTGCCGCCGCTGACGTGATCCAGGCCTACCGTGACAGCCACGGCGGCACTACCCCGACGCCAGCCATGGTGAAGCAGATCCTCACCAGCACGGCGACCGACATCGGCGCCGAGTCAGACCAGCAGGGCGCTGGCCTCCTGAACATCGACGCGGCCGTTAAGGCGGCCCGCCAGATGCCGGGCACGTCGGTGACGCATTCCAGCACTCCGGAACTGGTGGACACCCCCACCCAGGTCGACGTACAGGGCCCGGGCGGCTCAACGGTCCACAGCTCGGTCACGCTGTACAACGCCTCCTCCAACACCGAACGGGTCACCGGCACCTACCGGGAGCTTGGCGGCGAGACGGCCTTCGGCCGGCCCGTTACCGAGAACGTCAGCGCCCCGGCAGCGGGCGCCCCGCTTCCCGCCCAGGGGGCGACCGCGGCGGCACCGATCACCTTCAGGGTGCCGAGGGGCACCAGCGTGCTCGATGCCGACATGCGCTGGCCGGACCCGACCAACAGCGATGACAACATCCTGACCTTCATCCTGACCGACCCGGCCGGGAAGCTGGCCCAGATGTCGTACGACTACGGCGCCTCTAACGGGGACAACGCCAGCCCGGACATCCAGCACAGCACGGTCGAGCATCCGATGGCCGGAACCTGGACGGCCCAGATCGTGTGGGCCAACGGCCGCGGCCACGTGCAGACCGCGCCGGACACCCCAGGGCCCTACACCGGGACCGTGACCTTCCAGGCCAGCGGCCAGAACTTCACGACCAGCCCGGCGTCGGCGCCCGTCACCATCGCGCCTCGCAGCTCGGTAAGCGTGCCGCTCAGCATCGCCCTGCCCCGGACTCCCGGCGATGCCCCCGAGTCGGTGCAGTTCACCGGGCCGAACGGGCTCGAGAGCTCGGTGCCGATCGCCCGGCGTACCCTCATCCCGTCGGGCGGTGGCTCGTTCGGCGCCACATTGACCAGCTCGGTATCTCGCGGTCCCGGGCAGATCAAGACGTTCTACGTGGACGTGCCCCAGGGTGCGAAGGACCTCGACGTGTCGTTGTTCGCGCCGGACCACGCCACCGACGACCCGGTGTACTACTACCTGTTCTCGCCGGCCGACCTCGAGCCCGGGGTCACCGAGTCGGGCAACATTGATGTCACGGCCACCGACACCACGCCGACGGCCGACAACCCGACCGGGAACGCCTCGCTGATCGCCCCCGATCCCCAGCCAGGTCTGTGGGAGATCGACGTGATGCAGGGCGCTACGACCGACGGGACGGTGTTCTCCCAGACCGTCACCGGGGTCGTCTCGTACAACCGGCTCGCGCCGGTGACCGAGTCCGGTCTCCCGACGTCGGCGTCGACGACCGTCGCTACCGGCGCCAGCGTCCCGATCACGGTGCAGGTCAAGAACACGACGAACCACGTCGGGCTCTTCGTGCTGGAACCGTCGGGCAACGACATCACTGGCGGCGCTACCGCCACGCCAGTGCAGCTGGCGCCCGGAGCCACGGGGACACTGACGGCGACGCTGTCACCCACGGCAGCTGCGGGCACCGTGGTGAACGGCACCCTCAGCGTCGTCGAGTCGACGGACTTGACCGACGCTGATCCCGCCGTCGGGGTCCCGACGTCGTTCTCCGATTTCCACGATTTCGCCTACGCCTACACAGTCGGGAGCTAACTCGAGCGGCTAGCACTGGCAACAACGCACGGCCCGGGCCTCGTCGCAGGCCCGGGCCGTCGCTGTACCGGCAGCCAGTTACACCCTGGGCGGGTGGTCCTGCACGTTGCCGCCTGGGCGGAAATCTCCATCCCGGTGGGTCTTGGTGTTGCCATCAAGGGTGGTCTCGACGCCTGCCCGTCGCGCCCGGCAAAGCCACTGGTGCAGACCCCCGGGGGCCCGATCCCGGGGGCGCGGGTCCACGGGGCCCGGTTGGTTTGACCTCAGCCCCGGGCTGTCATGGACCAGGACAAGCCGGGATCATGCCGGGGTCAGGTCTTCGTGGTATGAAAGTGGCGGCCGAGGGTGCTAAGTGGGGCGACGTCGCCCGTTCACGCTGGCTGCCATTGCGACGAAGAGTCGTCGCTCGCGGAGAGGTGGCCTGACGTGCGGGTTCAAGCCAAATGGCTGACGGCTGGTCGGCTGGCCCTGGCGCTCGCGATCACCATGCCGGCGGTAGCGGCCGCAGCAGCCAGAACGACTGGCGTGGCCGGCCGTGACGGCGGCGGCGTGGCTGGTACGGCACAGACCAGGGTCGTCCCTCCAGCGCTGGCGGCTGCCCTGCCGAGACTGTCGGCGCAGCAACTGGCGGGCCAGCGGGTGATCTACAGTTACGCGGGCCTGACCCCGCCGTCGAGCCTGATCTCGCTGATCCGGCACGGCGAGGCCGCCGGGGTGATCTTCTTCGGGCAGAACATTTCCAGCGAGGCGCAGATCGCGGGGGTCATCAGGCAGCTGAATCGGGCTGACGCCAGCTCGCTGAACCCAGTCAGGGCACCACTGTTGCTGATGACCGACCAGGAGGGCGGTCAGGTCCGCCGCCTGCCGGGCCGCCCGTATCTGTCCGAGCAGCAGATTGGCGCGAATCCGCTGGCGAAGGCGAAGGTTCTGGCCACGCAAGCGGGTCAGGGCGCCGCAGCCAGCCTGCGCGGTGTCGGCATGAACGTCAACCTTGCGCCCGTGCTGGACGTGTACCGGCAAGCCGGGAACTTCGATGACGAGTTCGGCCGCTCCTACAGCAAGAATCCCACTGTCGTGTCGGATCTGGGCGCCAACATGATCACGGCACAGCAGGCGGGCGGGGTGGCGGCTACGGCCAAGCACTTCCCGGGTCTCGGGGCTGCTACGGCGAGGCAGAACACCGACGTCAGGCCGGTGACGCTCAATCTGCCGCTGGCGACGATCCGCCGCACCGACGAGCCGCCGTTCCAGGCCGCGGTCAATGCCGGAGTCAAGCTGATCATGCTGTCGTGGGCTACCTACCCGGCAATAGGAGCACGGCCCGCCGGGCTCTCGCCCAATGTGGTCCAGGGTGAGCTGCGGAACCGGCTCAAGTTCACCGGGGTCACGATCACCGACGCCCTGGAGGCCGGCGCGCTGCGCGCCTACGGCTCGACCCAGAACCGCGCTCTGTTCGCCGCGCAGGCCGGCATGGACCTGCTGCTCTGCTCCGCCCAGAACGTCACCCAGGGGGAGCAGGCGAGCGGCGAACTGGCTGCGGCCTACCGCCAGGGAAAGCTCAACGGCCCGGCCTTCCTGGCCAGCGTGAACCGGGTAGTAACCCTGCGCCAGTCAGTGAAGTAACCCAGACACCCTGGCTACGTGCTGGCCAGCCACGGATAACGTTTGGTGTCCTGGGCCGCGTAGTCGGGGTCGAGGTAGATGAAGCAGCGCTGGATCTTCCAGTCGCGGATCTCGAAGACGTCGCACCACCGGCCCGCCGCCCACTCAGGTACCCCGGCCCGCCATGGGCCGTCCTGATGCTCGCCATGGCTGGTGCCCTCGCAGACGACGACGTCGCTGCCGGAGAAGACCCAGTTGAAGTTCGAGTAATGATGCGTGATCGACTTGAGGGTCGCCCCCACGTCGGAGAAGAGTTTGCCGATCTCCTCCGCGCCATTCGCCAGTCCCCATTTGGGGAAGTACACCTGTGCGTCTTCGGCGAACAGGTCCAGGATGCTTCCGCCCGTTGAGGTCACGCCACCATTGTCGAATGCCTTGAGGTACTCGATGGCTACTGACTTCCGCTGTTCGTCGGTCATCGTTTCATGTGTCAGCGCCATTGCTGGATTCTCCACTCCTCGCAGGTGTGTCATCCTGCCGCTGTGCTGGAAGTTGACGGTATAGCCGGCCCGGCGTCCGTCGCTCTCGCGGGCGCTATGCGGACTAAATTCCATGTAGCGAACGGGCGCAGTATTTCCCCCGGCCGTAGGGTTGTCAAGGGCAGGTGGCTCAGCAGCCGGTACGGCGGACTTCGAGCAGTTCAAGGCCCAGTGCTTCGATCTGGGCCAGCAACCCGTACAGTGCCGCCTGATCGGGCACCGGCCCGGAGAGCACGGTCTCCGCCCCGTGCGTCTGGGCCCGCAGACCGGGGAACGCGTCGAGCAGCATGCCGCCCAGCACTCCGCGGACACGGATCTCGTAGCAGACCGATCCGGGCGCTTCATCCATGAGGTCAGGTCCGTTTCTGTTCGCCGTCCCGGCCGGGCCGTACCTCATAGTTCCGCATAGCTAGGTGAGCCGGCATCGCGCGATTCTGGTGATCCGCAACGGCCGGGTTGGGCCTGCGGAACCACGCCGGGGGATGGGCCCCTTTCGCAGGCTGGTGTCGTGCGAAGATCTGGATCATGGGCCCCGCCGAAGGACCGGACGCCGTGGCCGGCTGGGCCGCTCATCCTGGCGCGGAAGGAGTCGTGTCCCGTACCGGGCTGTTCGAGTGGCTCGGGGCGTCAGCCCGGGTGACCGTGGTCTCGGCGCCACCAGGCAGCGGGAAGACGGTGCTGCTGCGGTCGTGGATCGGCGAGGCGGGCCTGAAGGACAGCACCGGGTGGGTGTCGGTCGGGCGTGACGATCGTGATCCGCAGCGGTTCTGGCTGTCGGTGCTGGGCGCACTGCGCCAGACCGCTGCCGGGTCGGGGCTGGTCCGGGAGCTGACGGCGGCGCCCGACCTGGACGGGTGGGCGGTGGTGGAGCGGCTGCTGAAGGACCTGGCGCCGCTACGGGACCGGCTCTGGCTGGTGCTTGATGACGTGCAGGAGCTTGGGTCGGCGGAAGCGCGGCGGCAGCTTGAGCTGCTGCTGATGCGTGGCCCGTCGAAGCTGCGCTTCGTGCTGGCGACCCGGCATGATCTGCGGCTGGGGCTGCGCCGGATGCGGCTGGAGGGGGAGCTCACCGAGATCCGCGCGGCGCACCTGCGGTTCAGCCTGGCTGAGGCCCGGGAGCTGCTCGCCGCGGCGGGAGTGGAGTTGCCCGAGGCGGCCCTGGGGAAGTTGCATGAGCGGACGGAGGGGTGGGCGGCGGGGCTGCGGCTGGCGGCGCTGTCGCTGGCCAGGCACCCGGACCCGGAACGGTTCGCGGCCGAGTTCTCCGGCAGCGAACGGACCGTCGCCGAGTACCTGCTGGCCGAGGTACTGGAGCGGCTGAGCGAGCAGGTGCGGCGGCTCCTGCTGCGAACCTCGATCCTGGAACAGGTCAACGGCGAGCTCGCCGATCTGCTGACCGGAGACAATGGCGGCGAGCAGGCCTTGCAGGAGCTGGAGGATTCGAACGCGTTTGTGGTGGCCCTGGACGTGGCGCGCTCGCGGTTCCGGTACCACCAGCTGTTCGCCGACCTGCTGCGGCTGGAGCTGCGCCGGGCCGCAGCGGATGAGATCCCCGCGTTGCACCGTACGGCTGCGCAGTGGTACGCCGACCATGGATATCCGATGGAAGCGATCCGGCACGCCCAGGCGACGGCTGACTGGGCGTCGGCCGCCCGCCTGCTGGCCGACCACTGGCCCGGCCTGCAACTGGACGGGCAAGCGGCCACCGTGCACGCGCTCCTGGGCCGATTTCCCGCCGCCGCCCGATCGGCAGACGCTGAGCTTGCGGTCCTGGCCGCGGCGGATGAGCTGGCGATGGGATCCGTCGCGCAAGCAGAGCGATTCCTGGGGCTCGCGGCACGGGGGACGGCGTCCGTGCCTCCTATCCGGCGCGGCCAGCTGGACGTGCTGCTCGGCATGGTTCGGCTGCTTCTCGCCCGGCACCGGATGAACCTTCCGGCGGCGGCCGAAGAGGCGCAGCGGCTGCGGGTGGTCGCCGACGCTCCCGATACGGCGCCGCAGGGCCTGAGCGAAGAGCTGCGCGCGCTGGCGCTGGTGAACCTCGCTATCACCGAGTACTGGGGTGGCCGCCTCGCGGAGGCGGGACCGCACCTGGAACAGGGCATCACGCTGGCGCGGCGGATCTCCCGGCCGTACCTCGAGTTCCTCGGCCTGGCGCACCTCACGTCGATCACCAGCGTGCGGTCAACGCCCTACGCGCTGGCGGAAGAGCGCGCCAGGCAGACGATCGAACTGGCCCGGCGGCACGGCTGGACCGACGAGCCTGCCGTCGGCATCGCCTACATAGCGCTCGCCGCCGGGCTGATCTGGCGGCGGCGGCTTGAGGAGGCGGCGGACTGGGTGCGGCGCGCCGAGCGCACCCTGCGGGCGGAAGCCGAGCCCACAACGGCGATCGCGATCCGCTATGTCCGCGCGCTGCTGGAACTGGCGCGCGGCCGTGACCCGGAGGTGCTGGCCACCTTCCGGGCCGCTGAGCGGCTGTCCAGGCTGCTTGACGCACCAGACTGGCCGCTGATGCGGACCCGCGCGTTGCGGCTGCACGCCCTGGTGCGGCTGGGCGAGCTCGGGCGAGCGGAGCAGGACATCACGGAAATCGGCGAGCCAGGCCAGGCCAGCGGCGAGATACGCCTGGCCCTGGCCGCGCTGCGGATCGCCCAGGATGATCCGCACGCGGCGACGGTCGCGCTCGCGCCGGTCCTCTCCGGCGCCGCACCCGTCCCCCCGACGACCTGGCTGGCGCACGCCTGGCTGCTGGAGGCGATCGCCCGGGACGGGCTCGGTGACCCGGCCGCAGCCCGGGACGCCCTGCGGCGCGCGCTCGAGAAAGCCACGCGCGACGGCGCGCTCACGGCCTTCCTTTTCCATCCTCCCGCCCGGGATCTGTTCGATCGCTATGCCCCGGATCAGGGTGACCAGGCCGCCCTGGCGGCCGAGATCCGTAACCTGCTCCCCGCAGGACCACCCGAAGAACCACCCGCAGGACCACCGGAAGGACCGCCCGCAGGACCAAAGCCAGGGGCGCATGAAGACCCGCCCCGGCCAGCAGACTCCTTCCGCCTCATAGACCCGCTGAGCAAGACCGAGATGCGGGTGCTGCGCTACCTGCCGACGAACTTGACCACGCCGCAGATCGCCCGCGAGTTGTCCCTGTCGGTGCACACCGTCCGGACACACGTACGGCACCTCTTCGCCAAGCTCGGCGTGCACGGCCGCACCGAGGCCGTCACGCGCGCCCGCGCCCTCGGCCTGCTGGCACCGTCCTCCCAGACTTCCTGAGACGCTGCGCGACCCTGGCCGGGTCTGCGGTCAGTACGCCCGCTCCCGGGGATCGTGATCATGGCCCGCGGCGGGCTGCAGCACGGACGGGCCGAGCCATTGGCTGGCCCGCAGGGCCAGTTCCACCTCATACCGGTTCTCGCCCATCGGCCGGCCCAGGCTCTCTTTCGCTTTGCGGATCCGGTACTGGACCGTGTTCTTGTGCAGCATCAGCCGCTCCGCAGTCGTCTTATAGCTCCCCCCGGTCTGCAGGAAGACCAGCAGGGTCTCACGCAGCCGGGCGTGGTGCTCGTCCTCGTCAGCCAGACCCGCCAGCGTGCCGAGCACCCAGGCCCGCAGCAGCTCAGCGGACCCGAGCATCATCGCTATCGGCGCGACCTCGCCGAACGCCACCGCGCGCGGCGCGTGTGACCCCGCGGCGAGCGCGACTGCCTGGGCCGCGAGTGCCTGCCGGTGAGTCAGCCGGAACCCCGCCGCCCCCTTCGCCGCGTCGCCGAAGGCGAAACGGATGTCCGCGTCCACCCCGGCTGCGGCCGCCGGATCGAAGGTGTCCCTGATCCCCAGCGGTAGCCACGCCCACGCGCTGGACTCGTCGCGCGGCAGGAACACCGGATCACCCATGCAGACCGCCTTCCCGGCCACGTGCCCGATGGCCTGCTCTAGCCGGGTGATCTCATCCGCACTCAGCGAGTCGTCCACCCAGCACACCAGGCCCACGTGATACTGGCGAAGCCGGTAGCCCAGGGTGGCCTCCGTGGCGGCCAGATCGATCCGCCCGCCTGCCAGCAGGTCACGGATCCGCGCGGCCCGCGCGGTGCTCCGGTTCCGCAGCCAGTTCTCCCGGGCCTGCCCGTAGGCGACGACCATCTCCTCCGAAGTCTGGTCGATGTAACCAGCCACCACCCGGGACATGCTCAACGTGGCCGCGCTGATCATCTCCGCGTTCCCGGCCTGGCGGGCCAGTTCTCTGAGCATCCAGCCGGAGAAGCACACGTGCCCGAGCCGGTAGGCACGTAGCAGCGCGGTCAGCGGCGTCCCCCGCTGGGCCAGCCGCCGCGCGTACTCGGTCGCCGCGGCCGGAGCCCGTACCGCGGCGAGGTCGATCCGGTGCTGCATGATCTGCAGGCAGGTATCCACGTTGCTGTCCACGCTCGAGGCGAGCAGCGTGAGCACCGGCTTGTCGTCGCGTAGCTGCGGGATCTCCTGGACTATCGCCTCGTAGACGTCCCCGGACACTGCGGCGGCCTGGCGGGCGACCACCTCCGCGACGTCGGCCACCAGTTCGGCGACGTCGGGACGGTCGATCTCCACCTGCGGATTCTCGCACATTCCGAAGCACCTGCCGAGGGACAGCCGATCGCGCGCATCCGAAAAGGCGACAGCACCTTTCGTGGCATTGCCCAGCTATGACGCCCCCGGATGCGGTGGTCTCCTCGCCGGGCACAGCGAAACCCCCTGACCAAGGCTCCCCGAGCATGCCCCGGTCAGGGGGTTTCTGTGTCGCCGCCCAGCCCGAGCGGGATGGGGGACCAGGCCGGCGACAGCTTTAGGTGACCAGGTGAAGCCGCCTCGGCGCTTCCGGCGCTGGCTCTGGCGCTGGCTCTGCTGGCTCCTGCGCGAGACAGTGATCCGTGAGCGCATCTCGCGCAGCCTCGTACCTGGCTAGCAAGATCTCATCTGTACCGGTCATCACGTTTGGCTCTCAGGTCGTGACCTTGGCT
This sequence comes from uncultured Actinomycetes bacterium, assembly GCA_963844695.1. Taxonomy (GTDB): domain Bacteria; phylum Actinomycetota; class Actinomycetes; order Streptosporangiales; family Streptosporangiaceae; genus RYN-230. Next base: position 510,276 of record CAWJPL010000016.1, on the reverse strand, counting down.
GCGGGCTCTGCGGGACTCTCTGCCCTTAACACGGCTGCCGGGCCTGTTCGGTTTCGACTGGCGCAGAAAAATCCGGACGAATCAGCGGGCTCGTGGCAGCCGCGCCGCCCGGCCCGCCCGCACGCCGGCCGTGATAAAGCCGAGCCCCGCAACGGCACAGATCAGCCCGGCAAGCGCCCAGGCATGCTGGCCGTTCATACCGCCGGACTGGCCCAGCAGGTTCAGGCCCTGCCCGACCCAGAGCACGCCGACGACGGCGAGCAGCACGCCGAGCAGGAGGAAGATCCAGCGCCTCATCCGTAAACCCCGCTAACTCGTTCGGGCGGCCTGAGGTTCCGGGGCACTCCTGGGAGGGCCCCGGATGTTCCTGGAACGAGCCAGTAGGCCTCGAACCTATACACGAGAACGCTGGCCAGCCGGTTCAACTGAGAGGGGCGTGCCCGCAGCCGGGCGTGACCACCGGCGTGGCGCGGGACGCTGTGTCACTCAGAGGCGTGCGCCTCCGTCACGACGCAGCCGGGTCAGCCCCAGTCCGGACAGCCGGTCCTGGATGTCGGTGGTGACGGAATCGGCTGGCTGGTCCGCGTCCACCGCGACCAGGATGCCCCGCTCGGTGTAGTAGTCGACGAGTGGCCCCGTCGTCTCGGCGAACACCCGGTGCCGGTGCCGGATCACGTCGGCCACGTCGTCGGCGCGGCCTTCCTGGCTCGCCCGGTCCAGCAGCCGCCGCGTCAGCACCTCCTCCGGCGCGTACAGGTAGACCACCACGTCCAGCGTCACGCCGAGCCGGGCGGCGAGCTCCGCCGCGGCGCTGGCCTGCGGCAGGGTTCGCGGGAAGCCGTCCAGGATGTACCCGCCGCCCGCGGCCGCCTCGACGACGGCCGGGGTCAGCGCGTCGAGCACGATCTCGTCGGGGACGAGATCACCGCGGGCCTGGTAGGCGGCGATTTCGCGGCCCGCGGGCGTACCGGCCTGGGCTTCGGCTCGCAGCAGGTCACCGGCGGCGATGTGCTGCACCCCGTATGTGGCTTCCAGCCGGTCGCCTTGGGTGCCCTTGCCCGCGCCGGGGGGAGCGAGCAGCAGCAGTTTCACGGGCCGGCCAGGTCGGCCGGGATGACGATGTCCCGCTTCTGGATCTTGCCGGTCGGGCCCTTGGGCAGCGCGTTGACGATCCACACGTGGCGCGGGTACTTGTAGGCCGCGACCTGGCTCTTGACGTAGTCCCGCAGTTCCTCGGGAGTGATGGTGGCTCCCGGCTTGAGAGCCACCGCGGCCCCGACCTCCTCGCCCAGGGCAGAATGCGGCAGGCCGATCACCGCGGCCTCGGCGACCGCGGGATTCTCGTAGAGCACTTCCTCGATCTCCCGCGGGTAGATGTTGTAGCCGCCGCGGATGATCAGGTCCTTTTTCCGGTCCACGATGTAGAAGTAGCCGTCCTCGTCGACCCGGGCCAGGTCACCGCTGTGGAACCAGCCGTCGCGGATCGCCTCGGCGGTGGCTTCGGGACGTTGCCAGTAACCCTTCATCACGTTCGGCCCGCGGATGACGATCTCGCCCACCTCACCCTGCGGGACCTCGTGGTCTTCGCCGTCCACGGCCCGCATCTGAACGTCCCGGATGGGGGTGCCGATCGAGCCGGGCTTGCGCTCGCGGCCGGGAAGGTTGAACGACGCGACCGGTGAGGTCTCGGACAGGCCGTATCCCTCCAGCACCGGGACGCCGAACGCTTCCTCGAACCCGCGGAGCACCTCGACCGGCAGGGCGGCGCCGCCGGAGATGCACGTCCGCAGCGAGGAGGTGTCGTAGTCCGCGCGGTTGGGCTGGTGCAGGAGCGCCACATACATGGTCGGCACGCCCTCGAAGACGGTGACCCGGTGATCGGCGATGATCCGCAGGGCGTGCTCGGGGTCGAACCGCGGCAGCAGGGTCAGGCACGCCCCGGAGGCCACGGCCACGTTCAGCGCCACGGTCTGCCCGAACACGTGGAACAGCGGCAGCCCGCCGAAGATGACGTCGTCCGGGCCCGCGCGGACGATGTCGGTCTGCGACACCTCGGTGTTGCTGCGCAGGTTGCCGTGGGTGAGCTCGGCGCCCTTCGGGTGGCCCGTCGTGCCGGAGGTGTAGAGGATCACCGCGGTGTCCTCGTCGTCGGCGTCCGCGACCTGGTCATCGGGGGTGGCGGAGGCCAGCAGATCGGGGAAGCTGACCCCGTCCACGACGATGGACTCCGCCTCGGCCTGCTCCGCGCCGGCGCGGGCCTGGTCGGCGAACGCGTGCCACGCGAAGATCAGCCCGGCCCCGGAGTCGCCCAGGTAGTAGGCGACCTCCCGCGCCTTGAGCAGCGGGTTCATCGGGACGACCACACCGCCAGCCCGGAGCACGCCGTAGTACACCACGGGGACCTCGGCGACGTTCGGCATCATGAGGCCGACCCGGTCGCCGGGCTTGAGGCCGCGCTCGTGCAGCAGCCCGGCGACCCGGGCGCTCGCCTCGTCCAGGGCTCGGTACGTCATCGCCGCGTTGTCTACCCGCACGGCCACCCGTCCGGCCTGGGTACGGGTGGTGTCCGTCAGGTTACTGGCCAGGTTCGTCACGCTGCTCATTGTCCGACTGGCGACCCAGGCGGTCGTCGGTCCCCGGTATCAAGTCTGTCCCCGGGCGTTGGTACGGCGGCACAAGCGTTGTGCCGGCGGGCTGAGGAAGGGGCCCATCCTCGTGTTGCCAGCACGTTATCGCCGGGTTCGGTGCGGCCTAGCGTCGTGGATCACACCACGAAAGGGGGCGGGATGGAGACTATCCGCCGCTACTCGATGGTCATCGGCGGGGACTGGGTGGACGCGGACGAGCAGTTCGAGATCCGCAGCCCGGCGACCGAGGATCTGGTGGCCAGCGTGGCCAAGGGCGGCGTCGAGCACACCGACCGGGCCATCGCAGCGGCCAAGGCCGCGCACGCCGACGGCCGGTGGCGCCGGATGCCGCCCGCGGAGCGGGCCGCCGTGCTCGACGCGATAGCCGATCGGCTCACCGAGCAGGTCAACGAGCTGGCCGCCCTCGAGGCGCTGGAGAACGGCGCCCCGGTCCGCCAGGCCGGCGCCTTCCAGATCGGCTTCTCCATCGCCCACCTGCGCTACTTCGCCGGCCAGGCCCGCACCTACGCCTTCGAGGGGCCCGGGCCGCTGATGAGGGTGCCCACGCTGGCCACCGGCCTGGTCCGCCGCGAGCCGGTCGGCGTGTGCGCGGCCATCGTGCCGTGGAACTTCCCGCTGCTGCTGGCCATGTGGAAGATCGGCCCGGCGCTGGCCGCGGGCAACACCATCGTGGTCAAGCCTGACGAGCACACCCCGCTGACCCTGCTGGAGTTCGCCAGGATCGCGCATGAGTGCGGGCTGCCGCCCGGCGTCCTGAACGTCGTGCCCGGTGAGGGGGCGGTCGTCGGAGCGCGGCTGGCCACCCACCCGGACGTGCGGAAGATCGCCTTCACCGGTTCCACGGCCGTCGGGCGGGAGATCATGCGGATGGCCGCGGGCAACGTCAAACGGCTGACGCTGGAGCTCGGCGGCAAGGGGCCGAACGTCGTCCTCGACGACGCCGACCTGGACCTGGCCGCGGACGGCACGCTGTTCGGCTGCTTGATGAACCAGGGGCAGGCGTGTGAGTCAGGCACCCGGATCATCGTGGCGTCCGCCGTGCACGACAAGTTCGTCGAGCGGCTGATCGAGCGGACGAAGACGATCTCGATCGGGGACCCGCTCGACCCGGCCACCGACTTCGGCCCGGTCATCTCGGCCGAGGCGCGCGACCGGATCCTGCGCTACATCGACTCCGGCCGCGCCGAAGGCGCCACGCTGGCCTACGGCGGGGGCGTGCCGGCCGGTCCGCAGTTCGACCGCGGTTTCTGGGTCGAGCCGACGATCTTCACCGACGTCCGCAACGACATGACGATCGCGCGCGAGGAGATCTTCGGCCCGGTCCTGGCGGTGATCCGCTCCGAGAGCACCGAGCAGGCGGTCGCGATCGCCAACGACACCGAGTACGGGCTGTCCGCCGGGGTCTGGAGCATCTCCGGCGGCAGCCGGGGCGTCGGCCTGGCGATCGCGATCCGGGCGGCGCGGGACGGCGCCAACGTCGCGCTCATCGCCAAGACGGCGGAGCCGCACCCGCAGCTGGAGGGGACGGTATACACCGCCGCCGCGCAGATCGAGGCCGCGGGCGGCCGCGCGCTGCCCGTGGTCGGCGACATCCGTGACGAAGCCCAGGTCGTGCGGGCCGTCGCGCAGGCCGTCGAACGGTTCGGCGGGATCGACGTGTGCGTCAACAACGCCTCGGCGATCAACCTGTCCGGCACCGAGGCGCTGGAGATCAAGCGTTATGACCTGATGCAGTCGATCAACACCCGCGGCACCTTCGTGGTCAGCCGGGCCTGCGTCCCGCACCTGAAGCAGTCGGCGAACCCGCACATCCTGACCTTGTCTCCGCCGGTCAGCCTGGAGCCCCGCTGGCTCGGCCCGCACGTCGGCTACACGATCGCCAAGTACGGGATGACCCTGTGCGCCCTGGGCTTCGCCGCCGAGTTCGCCGGGGACGGCATCGCGTCCAACGCACTGTGGCCGCGGACACTGATCGCCACCGCCGCGGTGCAGAACCTGCTCGGCGGCGACCAGGCGATGGCCCGGGCGCGCAGGCCCGAGCTGTACGCCGACGCGGCCTACGCGGTGATCACCAGGGCCAGCCGGGACTGCACCGGGAACGCGTTCCTGTGCGAGGACGTGCTGGCCGCCGAGGGCGTGACCGACTTCGACCGGTACGCCTATCAGCCCGGCGCCGAGCCCGAGGCCGACCTCTTCGTCGACCACGCCTGACCAGGGGCGCCTACCGCAGCTGCCGCGATGACGTCAGAGCATCGCCCGCTGTGGCTGCGTGGACACCACGATGACCGTCGTAGTGCCGGCGTCCAGCGCCGTCTTGAACTCCCGCTCCAGCTCCTCAGCCGTCCCGACGTCGGCCGCGCGGCAGCCGAATCCGCGCGCCACGCTGGCAATGCCGAGCCCGGGCAGGTCCAGGCCCGGGACTCCCGGCGTCTCCTCCAGCACCGCGAACGACTTGAGGATCGAGTACTCGTTGTTCCGCATCACCACGTAGACGATCGGCAGCTGGTGCTGGGCCGCGGTCCACAGGGCCTGCACGGAGTACTGGAACGAGCCGTCGCCGATCAGGGCGACGACCGGCCGGCTGACGCCCCGGTCGCGGTCACCCAGCGCGACCCCGACCGCGGTCGGCACGCCCCAGCCGATGCCCCCGCTGGCCGTGGCGAAGAACGATCCGGTCCGGACCGTCGGGAGCCACTCGATCTGCTGGGCCATGGTGGAGGTCGACTCGTTGACGATCACGGCGTCGGGTGGCCTGACCCTGCTCAGCACGGCGTAGACCTCCGGCGGGGTCAGCGGGCTGTTCGGCGCCTGCGGAAGCAGGCGCGGCCGGGCCATCGGCTCCGGGGCGGTCCGCGCGGAGCCCTCCGCGACCAGGTCCAGGAGCAGCTCGATCGCGATCTTGGGGTCGGCCAGCAGGGCGTCGCCCACCCGCGCGGACGCGGCGGCCTCAGGACTGGCGGTGATCTGCAGCAGTTCCGTGCCCGCCGGAAGCAAGTCGCCGGGAACGTAGGGGTAGTACCGGAACACCTCCGCGCCGATCACGACGGCCAGGTCGTGCCCGGCCAGCCGGTCGCTGATCGTCTTGACCGACATGCCGAGCGGCCCGCGGAACAAGGGGTGGTCCTCCGGGAAGGAGGCCCGATCCAGCAGCGGTGCCCCGTAGACGGCGGCGCGCAGCTTCTCCGCCAGCGCGATGGCCGCGTCCCACCCGCCGCTGCGGTCCACGTCGGGTCCGAAGACCAGCGCGGGACGGCGGCTGGCGGAGATGCGGTCGGCGAACAGCCGCAGCCGCTCCGCGTCGGGGGCCACCCGGTCGCTCACCGTCCGGACCCGGGCCGGGCCGGCCAGCGGCTGGTTCCAGTCATCCAGCGGTATCGACAGGAAGACCGGTCCGGCGGGTGGCTGCAGCGCCATCGCATAGGCCCGCATGAACGCCTCGGGCACATCCTGCGCACGGTACGGCTCGTAGGACCACTTCACCCACGGCTTCGGCATCGTGGTGGCCTCGCGGTTGCCCAGGTACGGTTCCCCGATCATCAGCTCCCGGTGCTGCTGTCCCGCGGTGACGATCAGGGGCGTGTTTCCGTGGTAGGCCGCGACCAGGTTCCCCATGGCGTTTCCCACGCCCGCCGAGGAGTGCAGGTTGACCAGGGCCGGGCGCCGGGTGACCTGAGCGAAGGCGTCAGCCATCGCAATGGCGGAGGCCTCCTGCAGCGCCAGCACGTAGCTGAAATCGCCGGGGAATTCCTGCAGGAAGGTCTCCTCGGTCGAACCTGGGTTACCGAAGATGGTCGTCAGCCCGAGGGATCGCAGCAGATCGTAGGTCACGGTCCGGACGGTAGATTTCTCGGTCATCGGGTCAGTTCCTCCAGCAGGAATACGAACGACTCGTACGGGTGGCCGGTAGCCTGGCGAAGGCCCATTTCGCAGGTGCGGTTGGCGGACAGATACGCCTGCGCTGGCGTGCTGGCCAGCCCTGCTTTCTCCTCGCGGGTGGCCGAGGTGACCAGTTCGGGGTGCAGGAGCCCGCGGTCACCGGCGGTCCCGCAGCAGGTCGTGCCGACCGGCACGAGGACCTCGCCGGCGAGCTGGCCGGCGAGGCGCTCCAGGGTCTTGGTCAGCCCCATGTGCGTGGTGGAGCAGGTCGGGTGGAGGGCGGCGCGTTCGACGGGGCGGGTGATGGTGAGCGCCGGGAGCAGGGCGTCGCACCAGGCGATCGAGTCCAGCAGGGTGATCTTCCCGAGCCGGGCGCGGCGGGCTGGGTCGAGGTAGTTACTGACGTCGTCCAGCAGCCCGTTAGTGCAGGAGGCCGCGTCGATGACGACCGGCAGCGCGCCGTGCCCGCTCCACTCCCACAGCGCGTCGCAGGTGGTGGCGGCCATCCAGGTGTGTCCCTGGCTGTAGCCCTTGCTGCTCCACGGGGTGGAGCAGCACTTGCCCGCGACGTCGCCGGGGATCCAGAGGGGCTGGCCCGCGCGCGCCGATACCTCGACCAGCGCCTGCGGCAGTGACGGGTGCCGCGACTGGCCCGGGTCCCGGCCGAAGATGCGGTTGATGCACGCGGGGAAGTACACCGCGGCAGCGCCCTCTCGCGTGGTCGAGGGCAGCGTGCGCAGCTGGGCCCGCGGCATCGGGCCGGGCACAGCCGGGACGAGGTCGTCGCTGACGACCAGCCGGGCGGCCGCCGTCAGGCTGGTCAGGACCCGCACGCCGACGGTGCGCTGGATGACGTCGGCGGCGCCGACCGCCGTCCGGGCGAGCTTTTCCGCGGTCGCCCACCGCCGGGCGACCACCAGCGCGGCCTTCTCCCGCCTGGGGGTCGATTCGGCGCGGCGGAACGTCTTTTCCAGCGCACCGGTGTTGATCTGGAGCGGGCAGGGGATCGCACAGCTGCCGTCGGCGGCGCAGGTCTCGATGCCGTCGTACTCGTACTCGTCCTGCAGCCGGGCCAGCAGGGGCGATCCTTCGGGCTGGCGGGCCATTTCCCGGCGCAGCACGATCCGCTGCCGCGGGGTCGTGGTGACGTTGCGGCTGGGGCAGACCGCTTCGCAAAAGCCGCATTCGATGCAGTGAGTCGCCACGTCCTCGATGGCCGGCGCCGACTTGAACGACTTCAGGTTGATGCCGTCGTCGCGGGTCAGGATCACGTTCGGCGCGAGGACGCCGTGCGGGTCGGCGAGCCCCTTGATCCGCCACATCATGTCCGTGGCCGCCTCGCCCCACTCGTGGCGGACGAACGGTGCCATGTTGATGCCGGTGCCGTGTTCGGCCTTCAGCGAGCCGTCGTACTTGTCGACGACCAGCGTGACCAGGTCGTCCATGAACGCCGCGTACCTCTCCCGGTCGCGGGCGTCGGCGAGCCTGGGGGTCAGCGTGAAGTGCAGGTTGCCGTAGGCAGCGTGCCCGGCGGTGTTCGGCAGGAAGCCGTGCTTGGACAGCAGTTCCTGGAGGTCCTGGGCGCCCTCGGCGACGCGGTCCGGCGGGAAGCACACGTCCTCGATAACCAGGGCGGTACCGTCGGGACGCTGTTGTCCGACAATGCCGAGGAGCCCGTCGCGGATCTTCCAGTACAGCTCGATCTGGTCCTCGTCACGGGTGAAGTCCGCCGGGTGGAGCAGGTTCGCCCCGGCGACCAGCGCGCCGGCCCGGGCCTCCGCGGCGTCAAGCCCGGCTGGGCTGTCCGCGCCGAACTCCACCAGCAGCGCCGCGGCGCCAGGGTCGAGGCCGCGCCAGTACGCCGGGCTGCCGGGGAAGGCCTGGGCGGCCGCGGCCAGCGCGGGAGCCAGCATGAGCTCCACCGCTTCGGCGCCGAGCCCGACCAGGCCGGGGACCAGCGCGGCCGCCTCGCTGACCGACGGCAGCACGACCCAGCTGACCGTCGTCATGGCGGGCGCGGGGATGGTGTCGATGACGGCCTCCGCCACGAACGCGAGAGTTCCCTCCGAGCCGATCAGGAGCCGGCGGAAGATCTCCAGCGGCGTGTCGGCGTCGAGCAGGGCCGACAGCGCGTAGCCGTTGGTGTTGCGGATGCCGAACTTGTGGCCGACCCGCCGGGTGAGGTCGTCGTCGGCCAGCAACTGCGAGCGCAGCTGCGTCAGCCCGGCGGCCAGGTCCGGCTCGGCGGCGGCGAACGCCGCCTCGGCGCCCGGGGCGGCGGTGTCGATGACGGTCCCCGAGGCGAGCACGAAGGTGAGAGACGACACGGTGTGGTAGGCGTTGCGCTCCAGGGTGCAGCGCATGCCGCCGGCGTTGTTCGCGATGACCCCGCCGATCGTGGCCACGTCGGCGGAGGCGGGGTCAGGGCCCAGGCGCCGCCCGAGGGGCCGCAGCACGGCGTTGGCGTGGCCCAGGATCGTTCCGGGGCGGGCCCGCAGCCGGGCCCCGCCGTCCTCGGCCACCATGCCGGTCCAGTGCCGCCGGACGTCGATGAGGATGTCGTCGGACTGGGACTGCCCGTTCAGGCTCGTGCCGCCGGCGCGGAACGTGGCGTGCCGCCCGGTGCGGACGCAGTAGTCCAGGATCGCGCGCACGTCGTTGACGGTGCGGGGCAGGACGACGACCTGCGGAAGGTAGCGGTAGGGACTGGCGTCGCAGGCGTAGCGGACCAGGTCAGAAATCCGGTGCCGGACCTGGTCCTGGCCTATCAGCCGGATCAGGTCGTCCTTGAGGGCGGCCGGGGTGCCTTCCGCGCGGGCGGGGTCGACGGCGTCGTCCTGCGCCGGGCCTGCGGGCCGGCCGATGGCCGCTGCGTGGGGCGTGAGCATCTTCCGCACTGACTGCCCGCCTTCGTCCGGTGAGGCACCCGATACGTCTCACCGTGCCAGTGGCCGGACGGCCGGGCATCGTACCGGGCACACGAAACCGGGCTGATGGTTCGTGCTCAGCTCACGATGAACGCGCCGCCGGCGGCACTTACGGTCAAAAGCACTGACCTCAGGGAGAGACCATGCCCATCTACCAGTGCATCTGTCCCGAAGGACTGCTCGGCGAATCCGCCCGGGGGAAGCTCGCTGAGGAGATCACCCGTATTCACTGCGCTGCGACCGGCGTCCCGCCAGCGTTCGTCAACGTCATGTTCCTCGACGTGCCGGACGGCAGGTACTTCGTCGCCGGGAAGCCGTCTGGCCACTCCGTCCTGAACGCCGCCATCCGCGTCGGCCGGGATCTCGAGACGCGGCAGCGGATACTCCGGGAGCTGTCGCAGATGTGGACACGGCTGACCGGGCAGGCGGAGGGAGAACTTCTCATCTCGCTGTGGGAGAGCCCGGCGGAGAACGTGATGGAAGCCGGATTGATCTTCCCCGGGCTCGGCCAGGAACAGCAGTGGTTCGAGGAGAACCGGGCCAAGCTGACGAAACTGGGCATCCTTTAGGGACGGGCTCGCCGTCAGGACTGCTCGAACTGCTCCCGGATCTTGAGCGACGCCGCTTCTGCCTCGCTGTACGAGGACGTAAGAGGGGGCTGCTGCGCCAGGTAGGCCACGCCCCGGAGTTCTCCCTCGTCCTTCCTCGGTACGAGCCAGAGGTGGAAGTGCGGCGCGCGCTCCATCACGGCCAGGTAGTAGACGCGCTGGACCCCCGTGACCGCCTTGATCGCCGGAACGAGCCGGTGCAGGACCGAACCGAGCTCGGCGCTCTCGGCGGGCGTCATCTCACCGAAGTCCAGGAGATGCCGCCTGGCCTCGACGATGACCGTTCCCGCGCTGGACTCCTGCAGCGGGGCGTGCTCGGCGAGGAAGTGCTCGCCTTCGACGACGTAGCCCCCGGGACGGGGGACGTCCAGGAGCGCTGACCCCGTTTTCAGGCCGTCTTGCTTCCGGCAGATGTTGCAGTCCGACCGGTGATAATACGGAGGCGGCCCGATCTCCGCAGGCCGCTCATTGGATGGTTGCTTGGAAGAGATGGACATTTGTATCTTCCTCAATCAGGTCAGCTCGCGAGGAAGGGCAGGAACTCGGCGAGGAACTGGCTCGGGTGCTCAAGGTGGGGGATGTGCCCGCATTCGGGTACGACCACCCGGGTGGCGCGGGGGATGTCACGAGCGGCCGCGGCGGAAAGCTCCACGAAGTCACCGAGTGCGGCGGCGTCCTCCGGCTTCGCGTACTGGCCGAGTGGCACGGTGTGGTCCTCGGCCCCGACGATCAGCAGTACCGGCGGCGCGATCTGGTGATATTCGTAGCGGACCGGCTGCTGGTAGATCATCTGGAAGGTCAGTGCCGCGGCCCGGGCCCAGCGGGGGTAGTCCGGGCCCAGCGTCACCCGGACCAGGACGTCGGCCAGCGGCTCCCAGACCTTCGGGTCGGGGTGCACGAAATACCCCTTGACGTAGCCGCGGATGACCGCCGGGTCGGTCCAGTGCAGTTCGTGGTCGTACAGGGTCTCCTCGGACTGCGGGGGGATGCCGGTCCGGTAGTCGGCCAGGCCGAGGGGGTCTTCCAGGACGAGGTGGGTGACCCGGCCGGGGTAGGTCAGGGCGAAGCGCACCGCGGTCATGCCGCCGGTCGAGTGGCCCAGCACCGCCACGTTCCCGGCACCGAGGTGGTCCAGCAGGGCCGCGGTGTTCGCGGCGAGCAGCTGGAAGCTGTAGTGGACGTCGGGCTTGGGTGACTTGCCCCAGCCGATCTGGTCGGGGGCGACCACCCGGTACCCGGCCCCGGTCAGCGCCTCGATGACGTTGGCGAAGTAGTAACAGCCGAACGCCTTGCCGTGGAACAGGACGACCGTCTTCCCGTTCGGCTCGCCGGCCGGCGGGATGTCCATGTACGCCATCGCGACCGGCTGCAGGTCATTGCTGAGCGGCAGGAACCGGACCGGATACGGATACTCGTACTCTTCGAGGCAAATGCCCAGAGCGGGCGTCTCGTTGGCCATCACGGCACACCTTTCGCGGTTCTCGCCCCGGTTCCTGGCGCTCGGCCGGTGCCCGGCTACGTGAAAGCTCCGATGCCGGTGATGGCCCGGCCGACGATGAGCGTCTGCATGGTCTCGGTGCCCTCGAAGGTGTGGATCGCCTCGAGGTCGGCCATGTGCCGGGCGACCTGGTAGTCGAGCAGGATGCCGTTGCCGCCGAGCATGTCGCGGGCGTCAGCGGCTATCACGCGGGCCTTGCGGGTGTTGTGCATCTTGGCCAGCCCGGCCACGGTCGGGGTCAGCCGGCCCGCCTCGGCCAGCCGGCCGATCTGCAGGCAGTACAGCTGCATCGCGGTCAGGTCCGCGAGCATCGACACCAGCCGCTGCTGGATGATCTGGAAGCTGGCCAGCGGCTCGCCGAACTGCCGCCGTTCCAGCGCGTACCGCAAGGCGGTGTCGTAGACGGAGGTGGCGTGGCCCAGGGCGGCCCAGGCGCAGGTGCTCCGGGTGGTGGCCAGGACCCGGGTGGTGTCCTTGAACGAGCGCGCGCCGGGCAGCCGGTTGGCGGCCGGCACCCGCACCTCGTCCAGGGTGATGTCGGCCTGCCACACCGAGCGCAGCGACACCTTCCCCTCGATGACCCGCGCCTGGTAGCCCGGCGATCCTTTCTCCACGACGAAGGCGTTGACCTGGCCGTCCTCGGTGTTGCGGGCCCAGACGACGATCAGGTCGGCGACGGTGCCCAGGCCGATCCACCGTTTGCGGCCGTTCAGCACCCAGCCGTCGCCGTCCGGGCGGGCCGAGGTCTCCAGGGCGACCGAGTCCGAGCCGTGCTCGGGTTCGGTCAGCGCGAAGGCGCCCAGCTTGTTCATCGCGGCCAGGTCAGGCAGCCAGCGCTCCTTCTGCTCCTCCGAGCCGCACATCGCGATCGACAGCATGGCCAGGCCCGCGTGCACGCCGAGGAACACGCCGAGGCTGCCGTCGCCCCGGTGCAGTTCCATCGTGACCAGCCCGCACGCCATCGGGCTCATCCCGGCGCAGCCGTATCCCTTGATGTCCTCGCCGACGACGCCGAGCTCGGGCAGCCGCTTGACTATCGGCCAGCAGATCTCGGCCCGTTCCCAGTACGGCCCGACGACCGGCACGACCTCCTCGTTGACGAACCGCCGGACGGTGATGAAGTGCGACCATTGCTCGTCGGTGAACTGCTCGCGGACGGAGAAGAAGTCCGTCCCGAGGGACTCACCCAGATGCGCGCTCGTCACCTGCGTCATCGCTAGCTTCCTTTCTGGGCCTGGCTCTCCGGTGCGGTGGGGTCGGCGTTGAGAAACGCCTCCACGACCGGAGCGATGTGTTCGGCGTCTGCGGCCAGCTCGAGGTGGCCGCCGTGATAGATGTGCAGCTCGCTTCGGGCTATCAGCCAGTGCATGATCCGCGCGTTGACCAGCGGGATGATCGGGTCGTCGTCACCGGCCAGGATCAGGGTGGGCTGCCGCAGCCTGGGTAGCCTCGGCAGGCTGGTCCAGCCGGCCCCGGACAGCAGCTGGTAGTAGTAGCCCCGGGCCGGGCCCAGGCGGGTCGCCCCGTGCAGCAGGTCACGGGCCACGACCGGGTCTGTCCGCGCGCTGCCGCCGTACAGCTCGCCGGCGATGCGGGCCGCGTACCCCGGGTCCTGGTGGCGCCGCGGCGTGAGCATGCGCAGCAGGACGCGCGGATGCGCGGGGACCATCAGCGCGCCGGTCCCGGTCGCCACCAGCACCAGGCGGCGCACCCGGTCCGGGCGGCTCAGCGCGAACTGCTGCGCCAGCCCGCCGCCCCAGGAGATGCCCAGGACGTCGGCCTGCTCATGGCCGAGCTGGTCGAGCAGCCCGGCCAGCAGCGACGGCAGTGTGAGCAGGTGGTACGGGACGGCCGGGGCGGGTGAGCCGCCGATGCCCGGCATGTCGAACCGGATGACTCCCCGCCGCGGATCGAGCGCGTTGACGAACGGCTGGAGCAGTTCCATGCTCGCGCCGATGCCGTTGCACAGCAGCAGGGGCGGCCAGTCCGGGGTCCCCTCCCGCACCGCGACCCGCAGCGAACGGCCGCCGACCCTCAGGATCCTCATCCGCCCGGCCGGCCCGGGCCGGCGCAGCCCGCTTCGCATGACCCGGCCCAGGGCAGATCGCGGGCGCTCTTCCCCGGCCGGTCCGGGATGGGGCGCGTCAATGGTCATAGACGTAGGTTCCGGGCGCGTCGCAGATCGGCACCAGCCCGCCGCCGCCGGGCTCGTCCGGGGCGGCCTTCTCCTCGCCGCACCGCTCGGCCAGCCAGCCCGCGTAGTCCGGCCACCAGGAGCCGTGCGCGGTCTCCGCGTGCCGGAGCCACTCCTGCGGATCCTCGGGCCAGTCCTTGGCCACCTGGTATCTCGCCTTGTCGTTTCCGGGCGGGTTCACCATCGCGGCGATGTGCCCGCTGGTGGACAGGATGAACCGCTTGCGGCCGCCGAGCAGCTGGGTGGTCCGGTAGCAGCTCTGCCAGGGGCAGATGTGGTCGGTGATCCCGGCGACCAGGTAACTGTCGCGGTCGACCAGGCCCAGGTCCACCGGTGAGCCGAGCATCGTCGCCCCGCCCGGCTGGACCAGCGCGTTCGTGGCGCCCAGCTCGAGGAAGTCCCGGTGCAGGCCCGCGGTCATCCGGGTGGTGTCCGCGTTCCAGAACAAGATGTCGAACGGTGACGGTTTGCGTCCGAGCAGGTAGTTGTTGACCCAGTAGTTCCAGATCAGGTCGTTCGGGCGCAGCCAGGCGAAGACCTCGGCCAGCGACCGGCCGTCCAGGTACCCGCGCGCCCGGGACGCCGCCGCGGCCAGCCGCGCGGACCGCTCGTCGATCACAGCGCCGGCCAGGCCCGCCCGCGCCTCGTCCAGCACGGTGACCATGAGGGTGAACGAGGCGAGCCGGTCCTGCTGGCCGGTGTGCGCCAGGTGCGCGGCCACCATCGCGGAGATGATGCCGCCGGAGCAGGCTCCCATGAGGGCGGTCTGCTCGCTCCCGGTGATCCGCGCCGCCGCGTCCATGGCGTCCAGGACCGCCTGCCCGTAGGTGTTGAAGTCCCATGACGCGTGCCGGGCGTCCGGGTTGCGCCAGGAGATCATGAACACCTGCAGGCCGCTGCCGGTCAGGTACTCCACCATGCTCCGTCCGGGCGCCAGGTCCATCACGTAGTACTTGTTGATGGTCGGCGGCACCATCAGCAACGGGACCTGCCGCACCGCGGCCGTGGTCGGGCGGTACTGGATCAGCTCGAACACCGGAGTCCGCAAGACCACCGACCCGGGAGTGACGGCGAGGTCCACCCCGACCTCGAACGCGTCCGGCTCGACCATCGACGGGATCCGCGGCGCGGCCGCCATGTCGGCGGCGAAGTTCCGCAGGCCCGCCAGGGCGCTGCCGCCGCCGCTGTCGACGGCGGCCTTCAGCGCCGCCGGGTTCAGCAGCGGATTGTTGCTCGGGGCCAGCGCGTCGATGAGGTTGGTCATCGCGAAACCGACGCGTTCGGAGTCCGCCCAGTCCAGGCCGGCGTCGGCGACCACGCCTTCGGCGGTCCCCGCCGCAGCCAGGTACGCCTGCATCGCCCGGCGCAGCAGCGGATTGCCCGCCCAGCCCGGATCGGCGAACCGGCGGTCGCGCCGGGATGGCTGCACCTGCGACGTGCCTACCGCGATGCGGGCCAGCTCACCCAGCAGCTGGCCGCCCCGCCCGGCGACCAGCCGGGGCCGGCCAGCCAGCGCCGCAGCCAGGCGCAGGCCGGAACCACCCGGGTTCACCCGGCGCAGCGCGCCGATGGCCGCGTCGGTGAGCAGCAGGTCTAGGGGCGCCGCCACCGCTTCGGCCGCGGCTTCCGCCGCGGCCGATCTGTTCGTCTCGCTGTCCTGGCTCATGATCTCTCCTCCAGAGGAGCCTAAGCAGCAGGGCGCGTTCTTCCATTGGTCGCTCGTTACGAACCCGGCGCCAGGCATGGTCCTGCGGGCACAGGCTCGCCGTGGGAAGCCCAGATGAGCACCGTACCCGCGCTGGGCGCCCGGCGGCCGGTGACAGCCCGGCTGGCGAATCACCGGAATCGTGCGATGTGCTGTCACCGTCCCGGCGGTCAGACTGAATGGGTTGCGAAGACCCGCCCGGGGCGGTCAGGGCCATGCCCCCGTGGCCACCCGCGAGGGCTGGAGGTGCTGGTGAAGCTGACCGTGAACGACGCCGGCGGTGAGGTCGTCGGCCTTCACGCGAAGTTGTCAGCACGGCCGGACGTTGCTGGGACCGCGCGGGCCCGATCCGCGGCTGGCCATGGGCCGTTCCCCGGCCGCCGAGCTGGTGGCCAGCGTCGCGGCGGCGGTGACCCGCCGGGCCGCGGCCGTGTCCGAGGACGTCTACCACGTGATACTCCGGGACATCCCGCAGCTCCGCGACGACAAGCCGGTGCTGGCCCTGCTCGCCTCGAGTGTCGGCAGCAACGTCGACACGTGCCTGCAGATCATGCAGCACCAGATCGATCTGGCCGACGTGCAGGCCCCGGCCGCGGCCGTGGAGTACGCGCGCCGGCTCGCGCAGCGCGGCACGCCGCTGACCGCGCTGCTGCGCGCCTACCGGGTCGGGCACGCGTGCTTCTCCGGCTGGCTGCTCAGGGAGCTGGCCCGGCAGGCAGACGACCCTCAGATGATCACCGCCGCCACGCTGGGCATGTCCGAGATCGTGGCCAGGTACATCGACCAGGCCTCCGAGAAGATGGTCGCGGCCTACACGCGCGAAAGGGAGAACTGGCTGCGGAACCGGAGCGAGGCGCGGGCCGCCCGGGTCCGTGACCTGCTGTCGGGGGAGCGCGCCGACGTACGCGCCGCGGAGGCCACCCTGGGCTACCGGCTGCGGCAGTACCACGCGGGCGTGGTGTGCTGGACGGATGACGCGGCCGGCGCCGCGGACGAGATCACCCGGCTCGAGCGGGCGGTCAGCCGCGTCGCGGCGCAGGCGGCCTGCTCCGGCGACCCGCTGTTCCTGCCCCGGGACGAGTCCAGCGCCTGGGCGTGGCTGCCGCTCGGGTTCCGCGACCGGTTCGACTTCGCGCCGGCCAGCGCGGCCGGGGTGGACGGTGACGTCCGGTTCGCCTTCGGCACCGTCGCCCAGGACCTGGCGGGTTTCTGCCTGACCCACCGGCAGGCCGTCGCCGCCCAGGCGGTGGCGCTGGCCGCGGACTCCGCCGCGCCGCGGGTGGTGACGTTCGGCGAGGTGGCGCCGGTGGCGATGATGCTCGGATCGGCCGAGCTGCTGCGGGCCTGGGTGCTCAGCACGCTGGCGGGACTGGCCGCCGACGACGAGCACCACGCCCGGCTGCGCGACACCCTGCTGGTCTTCCTCCAGGCCGGGGGCAGTTACAAGACGACCGCCGGACAGCTGATGCTGCACAAGAACACTGTCCAGTACCGGATCCGCAAGGCCCGGGAGAGTCTCGGCCGGCCGATGGGCGACAGCCGCCACGACGTGGAACTCGCGCTGCAGGCCAGTCAGTGGCTCGGCTCGTCAGTGCTCCAGCGGGTCATACCGCAGCGCTCCGCCTGACGCGCCCCGCGGCGGCGTCAGGGCACCGACGGCCGTGTGTCGGTCCAGTTGACCATCAGCCGGCGCTCGGCGAACAGCCACGCCCCGTCCTGCTTGACGAACGTGTCGAGGTAGCGGATGGACGCCACCATCAGCGTCCGGATCCCGTCCTCGGCCTCGGTCAGGTGGTGGGCCAGGCAGTAGCTCTCGCCAGTCGCCCGGTCCCCGTCCAGCTCGACCGTGCTCTGGCCGTTGAAGTGCATCGTCGCGGCGTACGCGTTGAGGGCGCCGAAGACCGGCGCCAGGGCTTCGCGGCCGTGCAGATCCTGCGTCGGCTCGGGGTCGCGGGCGTCCATGTAGACGACGAAGTGGGTGTCCGCCGTGAACAGGGCCATCTGGCCCTGGGCGTCGCGCCGGTCGGCGCAGTGCGCGTAGGCGTCGAACAGCTCCCGGATGGCGAGCCGGTCGGCGGCCTCGGCCCCGGTGATCGGCGGATGGATGCTCACGGTGCTCCCTGACGGTCAGGAACAGACCGGGACCGGTTCCTCACCGGACGCCGTCCATTCGGCCGAGGCGAAAGTGCCGGGTCAGCTCGGCGTGGTCCGCGTCGTCGAGCCGGACGTCGCAGGCGCCGAGGTTCTCGGCCAGGTGGACCCGGGTGCGGGTCCCGGGGATGAGCAGGACGTTGGGGGCGAGGTCCAGCAGCCAGGCGAGCGCGACCTGCACCGGCGTCGCGCCCAGCCGCCCGGCCGCCGCAGCCAGCACGGGGTCGGCGAGAAGCCGGCGGCGTACCTCGCCGGGCCAGCCCAGCGGGCAGAACGGCACGAACGCGATGTTCCGCGCCTCGCACTCGGTGAGGACGTCCAGGGACCGCTGGTCGGCCAGGTTGAAGAGGTTCTGCACGCAGACGATCTGCGTCTGGGCGACCGCCCGCAGCAGGTGCTGACGCGAGACGTTGCTGATCCCGACGCCGCCGATCAGCCCTTCCTCACGGGCCTGGGCCAGCGCCGCGAGCTGGGCGTCGAACTGCCTGCCCGGGATCTCGGACGGATCCGTCATCCGCAGGTTCACCGCCGCCAGCCGGTCGGCGCCGAGCGTGGCGAGGTTGTCCTCGATGCCCTGACGCAGCTCGCGCGGCTCGTCGAAGCGCGGCGGCGCGCCGTCCGCGTCGCGGCGGGCGGCCACCTTGCTCACAATCGCCAGGCCGTCCGGATAGGGGTACAGCGCCTCGCGGATGAGCTCGTTCACCGTGCCCGCCCCGTAGTACTGCGCGGTGTCGATGTGATCCACTCCGGCCGCGACGGCCGCGCGCAGCACCGCCAGCGCCTCCTCGCGGTCGCGCGGCGGCCCGAACACCCCGTCGCCGGCCAGCTGCATGGCGCCGTACCCGGTCCGGCGCACCCGCCACCGGGCCGAGCGGAAAGGACCCGCCGAGTTCCTGCCGGTTCCCGGTCACGCCGCTCAGGGGCCGTAGGTGGGCACGATCGCCCCACTGACCGGCGCGGCGGCGTCGCTGACGAGGTAGACGATGATGTCAGCGACCGCCTCCGGCGCGACCGCGTGCGCCAGCAGCTCCGGTGTGAGGTACGGGCGGTTCTTGGCGGTGTCGAGCAGCTGCGGCGCGACGGCGTTCACCCGGATCCCGAGCGGGCGCAGCTCCAGGTCGAGCACCCGGGTGAGGTGGACGAGGGCTGCCTTGCTGACGGCGTAGGTGGCCATCCCGGCGGTCGGCTCCAGGCCCGGGCGGGCGGCGACATGCACGATGGAACCAGAACCGCGGTCCCGCAGGTACGGGACCACCGCCTGGGTCAGCCACAGCGCCGGGCCCACGTTGACGTCGACCATGAGCCGCAGGTCCTCGGGCGTCGCGGCGAGCGCGTCGCCCAGGTGGTACATGCCGATGGTGTTCACCAGCACCTCGGGCGGGCCGACCTCGGCGGCGATCCGGTCGACGACGCTCCGGGCCGCGGCGGGGTCGGTCGGGTCGGCCGTCTCGCGCCTGATGCCGTCCGGCAGCTCCTTCATCCCCTCCTCGCTGCGGTCGACCCCGGCCACGGTGAACCCGGCCGCCGCCAGCTTCTCCGCTGTCGCGCGGCCGAGCTCGCCACCCGCGCCCACCACGATCGCCACCCGCTCGCTACTCATGCCGCCACCTCCGTGGGAACGACGCCGACAGACGGATGTCATAGGTTCTCCTTCCAGTCGTCAGCGAACCTGGTCTTTCCAGGGTGGGTCCAGGTTCGCCGCCGGGCAGGTGAGAGGTCGTCACCGGATTCTGGTGATCTACCTGGGTTACGCTGACCGGGTGCCCGGAGGAGATGGCGCGACGACCGGCGGGCCGGCCGCGGGAGGGCGGGCGGCGGTCGCGGCCCGGCCGGGGCTGATCGACCGTCACGACCTGGTCGCGGCCCTGGACCGCGCGGCCGGGAAGCGGGTGACGGTCATCTCGGCGCCGGCCGGCAGCGGGAAGACGTCTTTGCTGCGGGCGTGGGCCGGCCGGCCGGGCCAGGACCGCCGGATTGCCTTCGTGTCCGTACCGCGGGGCCAGCACGACGCGCAGCTGTTCTGGCTCGCGCTGCTGGGCGCGGTCCGCGCCGCGACCGGCGGCGCGCAGTCCCCGCCCGCGGCGCCGGGGTTCAACGGTCACGCGATGGTGGACACGATGCTGTCCGAGCTCGCGGCGGCCGGCGGCCAGTTCGTCCTGATCATCGACGACCTGCACGAACTGAGCTCCGCCGAGGCCACCGGGCAGCTCACCTCGCTGCTGGCGAACCTCCCCCCAGGCGTCCACGCGGTCGTGGCCACCCGCCGCGACCCCCCGCTGCGCCTGCACCAGCTCCGGCTGGCCGGGGAGCTGGCCGAGATCCGCGCTGCCCAGCTCCGCTTCACCGAAGACGAGGCCCGCGGGCTGCTGACCGCCGCCGGGATAACGCTGCCCGACCCGGTGGCCGCCCTGCTGTACCAGCGGACCGAAGGCTGGGCGGCGGGGCTGCGGCTGGCGGCCCTGTCCCTCGACGGGCACCCGCACCCGGAACGGTTCGTGGCCGAGTTCTCCGGCAGTGACCGCACGGTCGCTGAGTACCTGATGGCCGAGCTGCTGGACCGGCAGCCGCCGGAGGTGCAGCGGCTGCTGCTGCGCACCTCCCTGCTGGACCGGGTCAATGGCGAGCTCGCCGACCTGCTCGCCGGGTCCACCGGGTCGGAACGGATCCTGCTGGACCTGGAGGACGCCAACGCGTTCGTCGTGTCGCTCGACCCTGGCCGGACCTGGTTCCGCTACCACCACATGTTCAGCGGCCTGCTCCGGCTGGAGCTGCGCCGCACCGTCCCGGGAGACATCCCGGAACTGCACCGCCTCGCCGGGCGCTGGTTCGCCGGGCACGGCGAGATCGCCGAGGCCATCCACCACCAGGAGGCCGCCGGTGACTGGGCCGAGGCGGCCCGGCTGCTCACCGACCACGCCCTCAGCCTGACCCTCGACGGCCAGGCGGGTACGGTAGCGGCGCTGCTGCGCTCCTTCCCGGCCCGGACCGCCGAGGACTCCCCGGGGCTGGCCCTGGTGCACGCGGTCGCCGACCTCGATCAGCTCCGCCTCGACCAGGCGGACGCGCACCTGGACGTGGCCAGGGCGTACGCCGCCACGCCAAACGCCCGACCGGCAGTACCGGCTGCGGATGGCCCTCGCCTCGCTGGACCTGATGTCGGCGCGGCTGCGCGGGCACTTCGGCGGCGTGTTCCAGCAGGCGGCCGCCCTTCCCCCGCCGCCCGCCGCCCAGTCCGGCGCCGACGTGGCGCTCGGCAACGACCTGCGGGCGCTCGCGCTGCTGAATCTCGGCGTCACCGAGGCCTGGTCGCTGCGGCTGGGCGACAGCGAACGGCACCTGCTGGAGGGCGCTGCCCTCGCCCGCGACATCGGCCGGCCGTACCTGGAGGTGGCCTGCCTCGCCCACCTGGGGTTCGCCGCTGTCGGCCACTCCTTTCCCCGGGCCCGGCGGGACTGCGAAGAGGCCATAGCGCAGGCGGCCCGGCACGGCTGGGGCGCCGAACCGGTGATCGCTCCCGCGCTGGCGACGCTCGCCGGGATCCTCGTCTGGACAGGCGAGTTCGACCACGGCGGGCAGTGGCTGGACCGGGCCAGGCGCGCCACCCAGGCCGGGGGCGAGCCGGGCATCCAGTTGCTCGTCCACCTGATCTCGGCGATCCTCCCGGCGGCGCGCGGCCGGCACCACGAGGCGCTGGCCGAGTTCGCCGCCGCCGGGCAGGTGCAGGAACTCATGGCCGGGGAGCACGCGCTGACCTCCCGGGTCGCCGCGTGGACGATCGCCACCCAGGCCCGCCTCGGGAGGACCGGGCAGGCCCGGGCCACCCTCGCCGCTCTCGGCGAACGGCTGGCTGCCACGGGTGAGGTCCGCAACGCGGCCGCGGTGGTCTGCCTCGCCGAGCAGGACCCTGCCGGAGCCCGCCGCCAGCTCCGGGCCGTCCTCGACGGCAGCGCCCCGGTCAACCCCTACCTGACCCTGGTCGAGGCCCATCTGCTCGACGCACTCGCCTGCCGCGACCTGGGCGACGAGGATTCGGCCCGGGCGGCCGTGGAGCAGGCGCTGCACCTGGCCGAACCGGACCGGCTGATCCTGCCGTTCGCGATGACCGGCGCGTGGGAGCTGCTGACGGCCCTGCCGCCGCAGGCGACGTCGCATGCCGCGCTGGTCGCCGACATCCTGGACGCGGTCGGCGGCGGCGGCCCCGGCCAGGCCGCCGCTCCGGCCGAGGGGCTCAGCCCGAGCGAGCTGCGCGTGCTGCGCTACCTGCCGACCAACCTCACCCGGCCCGAGATCGCCGGGGAGCTGTCCGTCTCGCCGAACACCGTCAACACCCACATCCGCCGGATCTACGCCAAGCTCGGCGCGACCGACCGGTCTTCGGCGGTGCAGCGCGGCCGCGAGCTGCGGCTGCTGTCGTCCGGCCGCGCCTGAGCGGCGGCTGGACGAGGTCTGAGCCGGGGGGCGGGCAGCCGTTTCAGCCGGCGAGCAGCGCCCTGGGCACGCCGAGCTCCAGGTGTTCCAGCAAGGCGGCCAGCTTCTGGTCAAGCTCCACGCCCACGGCGGTGATGCGGGGGTCGCCGAAACTGCCGAACTGGTCACTCGGCTTGTCGAACGTGAAGTAGCCGGGACCTTCTGGATCTCCCCAGACAACGGTGTGCAGGGGCGCGTACATCAAGACGGCGGGCTGGTAACGGTACATGCGCTCCATGATGGTGTGGTTACCCATCAGGTACGCCACCCCTGACGCCCGGTCACCGGCCAGCGCGCACCACCGGGTCAACGTCGTTCTTGAAGTAGATGAGGAAGCCGTGCGGCGCCGCGGCGGCCACCAGGTCCAGCATCTCCGGCCACGGAGCCTGCCGCTGGACCAGGGCGGCCACGCGCTCAGCGGGCAGGGGCGGCACCGCCTCCTCGTACCGCCTCCGGAACTCGGCCGGCGTGGAGTGCGTCTCGACCGTCAGGCGGTTCACGCCGTACCGCACGGCGCTTTCCGGCCTGCTGGCCATCACGCTCCTCCTTGCAGCTGCGCGATCTGCTCGCGGGCGGCGGTGACCAGCTCGGCGTTGGTGTTGGCGTGGCCCTGCAGGCCCCAGCCCCCGTCCGGGGCTTCGGTCAGCAGGACCCAGGTGCGGGCGGCCAGGCCGGGCTCGGCGGCCGCGGTGGCGACCAGGTCGGTGAGCTCGCGGACCACAGACAGTTGCTTGTCCCGGTCCAGCGCGCCGGCGTTGGTGAGCACCTGGACCCGGACGTAGGTGCTGTCGCCGTCGACGTTCGACAGGCAGCCGGCCGGGAGCTCGTGCACGAAGGCCGCGGTGTTCTGGCGGAACATCGGGATGTCGGGTACCTGCTCGACGCGCATCACGGTCCGGGCCGCGTCGGCGGCGAGCTGGTGGGTGTCGGCGAAGGTGCCGGCGGCGGCGTAGATGTCGATCATCGGCATGGTGACCTCCGTTAGAGGAACTTGAGGACGTCGCCCGCGAATTCCTCCGCGTGCTGGAAAAGGAAGCCGTGAGCGGCGTCCGGGTACAGCTTGACGAAGGCGTCGGGCAGGAGGCTCGCCACGAGGTGTGAGTACCACGGCAGGATCATCCGGTCGTCGTCGCCGTTCGCGACGAATACCGGCTGCCTGATCGCGTTCAGTCTCTGCAGCAGGCTGTAGTTCGGTGTTCCCCACTTCAGGACCGCGTCGTACTGGGCGTTCCGGGTCTGCCAGGTGGTGTCCTTGTCCCGGCCCTGCGTCCGGCTGTGGCTCCGGCCCAGGAACTGCGCGCCCGCGGCCCGGCTCGCGGCAGAGTCGGTGAAGAAGCCATGCAGGAAACCCTCGGCGTCGGTGGCGGGCTGGCCGATGGCCTGGATGATGTCGGGCGCCCAGCCGTGCATGCCGGGTGCGCCCTGAGGGGCGGTTGACGCCAGGACCATCTTCCCGACCAGCGCCGCCCTGGTCAGGGCGATCTCCTGCGCGACGAAACTGCCGATGGAGAACCCGAGCAGGTTGACATGGTCCAGGCCGAGCGCCTCGAGGAAGACGATCGCGTCGTCCGCCATCTGGGCGACCGTCGTGGGAGTGGCCCCCGTGGTCGCGCCCACGCCGGTGTTGTCGAAGACGATCACGTCGCGCGACGACGACAGGGCGTCGATGAGGACGGGATCCCAGTTTTCGAGATTCCCGCGGAAGTGCTGCAGCAGAACCAGCGGGCGGCCACTGGCCGGGCCGGGGCGCCGGTAGGCGTAGCTCACCCCGTTCGCGCCCTCCGCCGTCAGCGTCCCGGCCTCCAGATACCTGATCATGTGCCCCATCGCCGCCCCACTGGGTGTTGGCTGTGTCGGGGGCTGACGCTAGCCTCGCTGCCTCTCCGGTCGCCTCACCTATTCGGGTGAGGGAGGTCCAGGACTGCCGCAACCCGGCGGTGCGGTCATAACCTTGGCCTATGCCGTTGAGCCTGCACGGGTTGCGGCCCGGGGAGCGGTGTCCGCGCCGCCAGTCCGCGGCCGCGACGGCGAGCTCTCGGCCTTGCGCCGCCACCTTGACCAGGTCCTGTCCGGCGCGGGAACCGTCGTCCTGGTGGAAGGCGGGGCCGGCCTGGGCAAGAGCCGGCTCCTGGCCGAGGTGGCGGCGATGGCGCGCGGCCTGGCGATCAGGGCCGGCGTCGGCGTGGCTGACCCCGGAGACAGCGTGGTCCAGCTGTCCGCGCTGATGGAAGCCTTGTTCGCTGGCCCGTCGCCGATTCTCGGGCGCGGTGGTCTCGGTGACGCGCATACCTCGCCCGAGCAGAGGTACTGGCTGCTCCAGGATCTCGAGGCGCTCCTGGAGCGGGCGGCCCTTGAGGCACCGCTGCTGGTCTGCCTGGACGACCTGCAGTGGGCCGACAGCGGGACCGCGGCTGCCCTGCGGACGTTGCCCGCCCGGCTGGCGACGGTGCCCGTCGCCTGGGTAGTCGCCTCCCGCCCGGGCCAGGGATCACCCGAGATCCGGAGCGCCATGGACCGGCTGGAGCGTGAGGGCGCCGAGAAGATCGTCCTGGGTCCGCTGGATCAGGCCGGGGTGGCCCAGGTCGCTGCCGACGTCCTGCAGGCCGAACCCGGCCCCGCGCTGCTGGAGATGGCCGAACGCGCGGGCGGCAGCCCGTTCCTGCTCGTCGAGCTTCTCTCCGGCCTGCGCGAGGAGAAGCTTGTCCGGGTCGAGTCCGGACGGGCGGAGCTGGTCGAGTGGCGGCTTCCGCATCGGGTCAGCCAGAGCATGCGCCGGCGACTGGAGCGGATGTCCGATCCGGCCCGGCAGGTCGCGACGGTGGCCGCCGCGCTCGGCCGGAGGTTCTCGCTCAGCAACCTGGCGGCGATGCTGGACGTCTCACCGTCAGCGTTGCTGGTTCCGGTGGAGGAGCTGATCAACGCCGACCTGCTGGTCGAACGCGACGGCCAGCTCGGTTTCGGGCACGACCTGATATTCGAGGCGGTGCGCACCAGCGTGCCGCTGTCGGTGCGCCGGGCGCTCGACCGCCAGGCGGCGGCGGTGCTGCTGGCGGCGGGAGCGCTTCCGGTCGAGGTAGCGGCGCAGCTGGCGGCCAGCGCCGAGCGCGGGGACGAGGTTGCCATCACGACCCTCCAGAAGGCGGCCCAGGCCCTCGCGGCCACGGATCCGGGCGCCGCCGCCGACCTGAGCCAGCGCGCCCTGGAGCTCGCACCCAGGCAGCATCCGCTGCGCGGGCCGCTGGTGGCCGAAACCGCCCTCTGGCTGCACGCCGCGGCTCGTCCTGGTGAGGAGGCCAAGGCGTTCGCCGACACCGCGCTGCGCGACGTGCTTCCCGCGGCGCAGGAGGCGGAGGTCCGGCTGAGCATCGCCGGGATGTTCGCGATATCCCCTGACGTGCGCGCCGAAACCGGCCGCCAGGCCCTGGCCCTTCCG
Organism: uncultured Actinomycetes bacterium; assembly: GCA_963844695.1. Classification (GTDB taxonomy): domain Bacteria; phylum Actinomycetota; class Actinomycetes; order Streptosporangiales; family Streptosporangiaceae; genus RYN-230. The sequence goes on along the minus strand of CAWJPL010000016.1, from coordinate 484,769 downwards.
GGTCTGCCAGAACATCTCCGGGCCCGGCACCTGGCTGTCCTCTTTCACAACCTGGTGACCGCCGGCCGGGTGGAGGAAGCGCGCGCCATCCTGGGGGAGTCGGGGAAGGCTGTGCAGGCGGGCCATGACGCAGCCGGGCGGTTCGTGCTCGAGCTGGCCGAATCAGGCCTCATGTACGCCGACGGGCGCTTCGGGCCCGCGCTCGAGCTGGTCGAGGCGGCGCTGCGGAGCAGTCTGGGCGCCGGCGACGACACCCGCGGGCATCTCACGCGTCAGTGGCGTTGTGACGTGCTGACCGCGCTCGACCGGCTCGGTGAGTCGCTCCAGATCTCGACGGAGAACGTCGCCGCGGCGCAGCGTGACCGGCAGGGCTGGGCGCTGGCCGTGTTCGAGACCGGGCGCGGCAGGCAGCTGCTCCAGCTGGGGCGCCTGGCGGACGCGGCCGCCGTTCTCGAGGAACACTTCACGCTGGATGCGGCGCCGGAGGTGGTCAGCGTCCTGGACGCGGCGGGGGTGGGTGCTCTCGGACGCGTGGCGCTGCACACCGGGGACCGGGGGCTGGCCCGGCAGGCGGCCGAGATCGCTGCGGTGATGCTTGAGCACGGGGTCCCCAGCGTCCGCGCCCACGCGGTCTGGGCTCTCGTGCTGCAGGCCGTCGGAGACGGCGACCTGCCTGGCGCGCACCGGCGGCTCAGCGTGCTGGGCGAGGACGAGCGCAGGTCGGTGCTGCCCCTGTTCCCGATGGACGTGACGGACGACCCGCTGCTGGTCCGCATCGCGCTGGCCGCGGGAGACCATGAGCTCGCGGCCCATGCTGTCGCTTCGGCCCGGCGCCGCTCGGCCCTCAATCCCGGTGTCCTGTCGCTCGCCGCCGCCGCCGCGCACGCTGACGGGCTGCTGCGCGGCAGCCAGCCGGGCCTGGCCGAAGCGGTGGAACTGTTCGGGGCAGGCCCCCGTCCGCTGGCGCTGGCCCTGGCTCTGGAGGACCACGGCGCGGTCGCGCTGACCGAGGGCGACACCCAGGACGCGGCGGACGGCTTCAGCCGGGCCCTGGAGCTCTTCGCTCACGCCGGGGCGGCCTGGGACGCCGGCCGGGTCCGGGGCCGGCTGAGGGCCCTGGGCGTGCGCCGCCGCCTGGTCTCGGCGCGGCGCCCGGACCGGGGCTGGGCGGGGATGACCGACTCCGAGCTGGCTGTGGCGCGGCTGGTGGCCCAGGGACTGAGTAACCGCGAGGCGGCGGAGCGGCTGTTCGTCTCGCCGCACACCGTCAGCAGCCATCTTCGCCACGTCTTCGCCAAGCTCGGCGTGAACTCGCGGGTCGAGCTGACCCGCCTGGCCGGTCAGCTCGACCTGGATCCCTGAACCCCCGGGCGGCCAGCGTCAGCGGCTAGATATGACGCGATCATGCGTTGTGAGCCCGCGCACTCAGCGGGGACAGTGCTGGCATGGATCCTCACCAGACTTCTTTTGAGCCCGAGTTCACCCTCTACGACGGCCTGCGGATCCGGTACGTGACGAGTCCCAGGCCCTCGGCGGAGTCGGTGCTGCTGCTCAGCCCCTGGCCGGAAAGCGTCTACGCGTTCGTCCGGATGTGGCCGCGCCTGTCGGAGCGGTTCTCGCTCGCCGCGGTGGACCTGCCGGGGTTCGGCCAGTCCGACGGGCGCGCGGATCTGATGTCGCCGCGCCGGATGGGGGACTTCGTCGTCCGGATCGCGGACGAGCTGGGCCTGGGCCAGCCTCATGCGGTCGGCCCCGACGTCGGCACCGGCGCGCTGCTGTTCGCGGCCGCCAGCATCCGGGAGCGTTCCGGAGCCTCGTCGTGGGGGCCGGGGCGGCCACCTTCCCGCTCCACGTGGACGGCGCGCTGAAGGACTTCGTCGACGCCGCGAGCATCGACGCGTTCCGGGGGGCCGACCCGGCCGCGGTCATCAGCGGTGCGATCAGCTCAATCCGCAACTACGACGTCCCGGACGCCGTGCGCGACGACTACCTCGAGTCCTACTCCGGCGAGCGATTCCTCGACTCCATCGCCTACGTGCGCAGCTACCCAGCCGATCTGGCCGACCTCTCGCCCCTGCTGGCCACCCTGTCGACCCCGGTTCAGATCATCGTCGGACGAGATGACCCGTACGGGCTGGCCGCCGACGGGAAGCTGCTGCACGAGCAGTTGCCGCACAGCCGGCTCGACATCCTCGACTGCGGGCATAACGCCTGGGAGGAAGAGCCCGACCGCTACAGCAGCGTGGTCACCAGCTGGGTCGAGGGCGGATTTCAGGCGCGGGACAGGGCCAGGGTGACGGCGACGGCGACGGCGGCGCCGGTGACGGCGACGAGCAGGGCAGCGCCCGGTGGCGAGAACCGTGCTGCGGGGACGCTCGCAGGCCATGGCCACCGCGCTGAGCGTGCTGCGGCGGGTCAGCACCCACGGGCGCGGCGGCGTGCTCGTGCTGGAGGGCGAACCAGGAATCGGCAAGTCAGCGGTGTTCGCGGCGATCGCCGAGCAGGCGGCGGCGATGCAGTTCGCCTGCGGGGTGAGCAAAGCCGACCAGATCGGCCGGATCTCACCCGCCGCGCCGCTGCTGCTCGCGCTGCGCTCTGGCTCACGGCCGGTCCTGTCCGCGGCGGAACTCGCCGGCCTGGCTGCCCGCACCGCCGAGCCGCTGCTGCTGCTCGAGGACGTCACCGGCCTGCTCGCGCTCCGGTCGCAGCAGAGCCCGCTCCTGATCGGGATCGACGACACGCAATGGACGGATCCGGTGAGCCGGTTCGTCTTGCGGGCCCTCCCGTCCCGCCTGGCCGGATCCGCGATCATGTGGCTGCTCGCCAGCAGGAGTTCCGGGGAAGGCCTGGCTGAGGACCTCAAGCGGCCGGGCTTCGCCGGGTCCCGGATCGACGTCGTCGAGCTCAGTCCCCTCCGCGCGGCCGACATCGCGCCATGGCCCGGGACCGGCTCAACCGCCGCGCCGTCGGCCGGCCTGAGCCGCCTGCTGGACGGCGTCGGCGGTAACCCGTTCTTCGCGACCCAGATCCTGGAGGGCGTGGTCCGGGCCGGGACGCACGACGACCCCGACATCCCCGCCGAATTCGTTCTCGGCGTCCGCCGTCGTCTCGGCGAACTCGGCCCGGCCACGGCTGAGCTCATGACCGTCGCCGCCGTCTTCGGCCAGGCGCTCGCCGCCGAGGACGCACGAGCTCTGCTGCCCGGCCATCCCGCCGCGCAGATCACCCGCAGCCTGGGCGAGGCAGTCCGCTCCTGCCTCCTGCACCACGACCGGGACGGCCGCCTGACGTTCAGGCACGACCTGATCCGCGAAGCGATCTACGCCGACCTGACCGAGCGCACCCGCCGGGCCCTGCACCTGCGTTGCGCCCGCTACCTGCGCGACGTGGCCGCCGAGCCCCTGACCATCGCGGCCCACGCCCGGGCGGGTATCAGTCCTGGCGACGAGGCGACCGCGGCTCTCCTGGCCGGCGCGGCCAGCCAGGCCGCCGCGGGCATGCCTGAGGCCGCGTGCGAGCTGATCCTCGCGGCCTTCCACGCGGTGCGGCCCGGCCAGGAGTCCTGGCTCGGGCTCGGTCAGCAGTGCGTGGAGCTGCTCGGCCTGGTCCAGCGGTGCGCCGAGGCCATCGACGTGGCCGACGTGCTGCTGGCTCACCTGGACGACGACGAGCCCGCCGGGCGCGTCGAGATCGCCGTGGCCCGCGCGTTGTGGCTCACCGGTCAGTGGCAGGCGTCGGTGGACCGCAGCTCGCGGGCGCTCGCCCGTCCGGGCGTCTCGGCTGCGCTGCGGGCGCGCCTGGCCGCCGTGCGGGCGCTCGCACTGTCCCGGGTGGAACCGGCCGCTGCCGCCGGGCCCGTCGCGGAGGACGCCCTGCGCGAGGCCGACCGCCTGGACGACGACGGAGCCAGGCTGCTCGCCTGGCACGCCCTGGCCGAAGTCGCGCGCAACCGGGCCGACCATGAGGGATCGCTGCGGCACTACCGGGCCCTGCGGGCGGCGTCGGGGCCGGCCTACATCGCCCAGGAGATCCAGGGACTCCAGCACCTCGACCGCTTCCAGGACGCCGGGTGATGCTGCGGGAGGCTCGCCGCGACATGGGCCTCGACAAGGGCATGATCTTCCTGTCCCTGATCTACTCCCAGGTCTGGTGGGACTACAACCTCGGCCGCCTGGACGAGGCCGAGGCCGGCGCGGCGGCCCTGCTTTCGCTGGCCCTGGAGCGGGGCAGCTACACCTGCGGGATCGAGGCAGCGTCGTTGCTGAGCCTGGTCGCGCTCCAGCGCGGTGACGTCGCCGGGGCGCGCCAGAGCCTGACCCGCGGCTTCGGCCCCGCCGACGCGGAGAACGAGCGCCGCGTGCCGTCGCTCCTGCTGGTCCGGGGCTGGGTCACCGCGGCCGAGGGCGACGTCGACGAGGCCGTCGGCATGCTGTCACCCTTGGTGTTCGCGGGCCGTGAGGAACGGGACCCGTGGCCGTGGAAGGCCGGCTGGCTGCGGATGCTCGCCCAGCTCGGAATGGCAGCCGGAGCAGGCCGTTTCACCGAGGAAGTCGTCGCGCTCGCCGAGATCGGGGCCGGGCGGAACCCCGGCGTGCCCAGCCTGGCGGGGACCGCCCTGCAGCTTCGCGGGACGGTCCGCAGAGACCTCCCGCTGCTGCACCGGGCCGCCGGCGTACTGGCGCGCAGCCCGCGCCCCCTGATGCGGGCTGGCGGGTACGAAGACCTGGGGTTCGAGCTGGTGGCCCGGGACCGCAGACGGGAGGGAGCCGCCGTCCTCGACCAGTCCTGGAACATCTACCGGGAAGCCGGAGCCACCGGCCCGATGACGGCGCTGCAGGACAGGATGCGGAAGGCCGGGTTCCGGCGCGCACAGTGGCAGTGCGCCGAGCCCCGCCCGGGGTCCGGCTGGCAGGCCCTGACGCAGGCCGAGACGAGGGTCGCCCGCCTCATCGGATCCGGCTATACCAACAAGGCGGCGAGCGAGGCGCTCGGCATCTCGGTCAACACCACGGGCACCCACCTGCGGTCGGTGTTCGCCAAGCTCGGCGTGCGGTCCCGGGTTCAGCTCACCAACTTCATGCACCAGGAAGACGTGGCTGAGCATCCCCGCGATCGTCAGCCCCGCCGCCCGGCCTGACCTGGCGTGGCCCCGTGTGGCCCGCGCGATGCGCGACCCCGGATTGGACGCATCAGGCGGGCATCACCTATTCGCGTGGTTCGGCGGGTGCAGCTCCCGTGGTGTCCTGGACCTCAGCAGATGCGGCAGGAGGGAGATGCGGCCTTGGCGAGCGTCCTCGGAATCACCTTCGACTGCGCCGACGTGCCCGCCGTGGCGCAGTTCTGGCGCGGCACGCTGGGCGGCCGGGTCAGCCCGGACCCGCCGCAGGACACGGCTGTGCTCGAAGTCGGCGCGGACACGGGCCCGCTGAGGCTCGCGTTCCGCAAGGTCCCCGAGGGCAAGTTCGTCAAGAACCGGGTGCACCTGGATCTGGTGACGGACGACTTCGACCTGGACGGAGCCCGGCTGCTGTCCCGCGGTGCGGTCAGGCTGCATGACGTCGCACTCCCCGGCGCCCGGTGGACGACCTTCGCCGACGTCGAGGGCAACGAATTCGATCTGATCGACGCTCAGGTGAGGAACCGGCAGTGACAGGCACGCACATGATCGTCCTTCCCGGCGGGGGATACGCGGCGCACGCGCCGCACGAGGCCGAGCCGGTCGCCGGCTGGCTCCGCGGGCTCGGGATCCAGGCCAGCGTGTTCCGCTACCCGCTCAACGTCCGCCACCCGGTGCCCCGCGACGCGCTCCTCGGCGAGATCCGGGACCGCCGCGCCGCCGGAGCCGGCCGGATCGGCCTCATCGGCTTCTCGGCCGGCGGCCACCTGGCCGGCCTGGCCGCCCTCGCACCCGGCGCGGGGTCAGCCGAGGCGGTGCAGTTCGCGGTGCTCGGCTACGCGATCACGTCGATGGAGACCGAGACCTACCGGCCCTCCCGGCTGATCCTGCTCGGCGAGGACGCCAGCCCGCAGGCGCGCCGGTCGGCGTCACTGGACGCGCTGGTGACGCCTCAGTCACCGCCGTTCTTCCTCTGGCATACGGCCGAGGACGTCTACGTGCCTCCCGAGCACACCTACCGCTTCGCGGCCGCGCTGGCGGCCGACGGCGTGCCGCACGCGGTCCATGTGTTCGCCCACGGGCCACACAGTCTGGGCCTGGCCGAAGGCGCGGGGGACACGGCGGCCTGGACCACCCTGGCCGCCTCCTGGATACGCGAGCACGCCTGAGCCTCCGGCCGGACCGGCAGGACCGGCCGGCTTCGCGACCGGGCCCGCGGCCGCACCGGTGTGGCGACGGCACGGCACCCGTGCGGTTTTCGTTATCTGGAATTTTCTGTGAGCTTTCGCAGAGCCGGCGTTCAGCAACCCCACGGGCGTGACCGCCATGATTGCGTACCAGTACGTGGAAGAGCCAACGAGCCGGCGCACGGCAGATGAGGGGCGACCACGGTGAACAGGCCTGCTGAGCCCAGGTGGCGGCGTGTGTACCAGCGCCGCAGCCGTGGCATCCGGCTGAACATGTCAGGACCGTCCCAGCCGTCCGGGGTGCTGGCCAAGCCGGTGCTCGCGGTGCTGCTCGGCCTGGCGATCACGGTCCTGGCGGTGGCGCAGTACCGCTCGGGCCGGGGTCCGGTGGCGGTCGCGTGGCTGGCGGTCGGCCCGCTGCTGGCGTCCCTGCTGCTGCGCCCGCTGGTCACTGCCGTGCTGGCGGGGTGGGCGACGCTGCTGGGCGTCGGGCTGATCGTGGACCAGCCTGCCCGGCCGGGGACGCTGGTGTCGCACCTGGGGGTGTTCGTGCTGCTGGCCGCGTTCGCGGTGGCCAACTCGGTGCTGCGCACCGCGGCGCAGCGGCGGCTGAGCCGGGTCCGTGCGGTGGCCCGGGTGGCGCAGAGCGCGCTGCTGCGCGAGGTCCCGGCCACGGTCACGGCGGGACGGATGGCCTCGCGTTACGTCTCCGCCGCGGCGGAAGCCCGGGTCGGCGGGGACATCCTCGAGGTCGTCTCCGAGGGGGGCCGGACCCGCTGGATCATCGGGGACACGCGCGGGAAAGGACTGCCCGCGGTGCGCCTGGCCAGCGTCGCGACGACCAGCTTCCGGGACGCCTGCGCCCAGCCGGGGCTGTCGCTGGCCGAGGTCGCCCGGGTGGTGGACCGGTCGGTGACGCTGGCCGCGGGCGAGGAGGACTTCGTGACCGCGCTGTTCGCGGAGTTCGACCCGCGGGGCTGGCTCGAGCTCGTCACCTGCGGTCACCCGCCGCCACTGCGGCTGAACTCCGGCGGCGGGCTGCAGGCCCTGACCCCGTCGGCGTACGCGACCCCGCTCGGCCTGCACCCCGCCATGACGACGTCCACGTTCAGCGTCGGCGAGGGCGACCGGGTGGTGTTCTACACCGACGGCCTGCTCGAGGCCCGCGACCGGGCGGGCCGCTACTTCCGCCTGGAGGACTGCGCCGACCTGCTCCGTGGCCCCGACCTGGAGGCCGCCGCGGACGAGCTACTCGACCGCCTGGTGGCCCACACCGGCCGCAGGCTCGACGACGACGTGGCCGTGCTGCTCTTCGAGGCGGCGCCCTGCGCGGTGGCCGGCCAGCCCGCCGGGACCGTGGGAGCAGCCCGGGGCAGCAGGCCCGCGCATGATCTTGTGGCTTCCGGGTCCGGACCCTGAGCCGGGCGCGGCGCACGCAGGGAGACGACCCGGCGTCAGCGCCGGGTGAGCTCGTAGCGGGCCTGCTCGAAGGTGATGAGCCGATGGGCCCGGTTCTTGGTGAAGGTCAGCCCCCGGCCCCAGGAAAAGACGGCCGCCACCCGGTTGCCCCAGCCGACCAGGTAGAGGACGTGGACGAAGCCCCACATGGTGTAGCCGATCACGCCGGTGAACCTCATGCCGAACGCCTCCGTGACCGCGGACAGGTGGCCGATCGTGGCCATGCTGCCCTTGTCCCGGTATTTGAACGGCTTGGCCGGCGAGCCGCCGCCCAGCCGGGCCGAGATCAGCTTGCCGACGTACTTTCCCTGCTGGATGGCGGGCTGCGCGACTCCGGGCAGCTGGTTCAGCGAGATCATGTCCCCGACGGCGAACACGTCCGGATGGCCAGGCAGGCTGCAGTCGGGCTGCACCGCGATCCGGCCGGCCCGGTCGGTCCCGGCGCCGGTGGCCTCGGCGAGCATCGTAGCCAGCGGCGAGGCCCGCACGCCTGCGGCCCAGATCTTCGTCCGGGCGGGAACCCGCTCGTCGCCCCCGGAGTCCCGCACGGTGACGCTGTCTTTGTCCATCCCGACCGCCGCGGTGTTCAGCCGCACCTGCACGCCCATCTTCTCCAGCCGCCGCTGGGTGTAGCGCTGCAGCTTCGGGTGAAACGCGCCCAGCACCGCCGGGCCCGCCTCGACCAGCAGGATCCGCGCCTCCGCAGTGACCACTGACCGGTACTCCCTCGGCAGCACCTGGTGGGCCAGCTCGGCCAGCTGGCCGACCAGTTCGACCCCGGTCGGCCCGGCCCCGACGACCACGAAGGTCAGGTACGCGGCCCGCTCTGCGGGGTCGGTGGCCAGCTCGGCCATCTCGAAGGCGCTGAGAATGTGGCTGCGCAGGTCGCGGGCGTCCTCCAGGGTCTTCATCCCGGGCGCGAACTCAGCCCACTCATCGTGCCCGAAGTAGGCGTCCGTCGCCCCGCTCGCGACGACCAGCGTGTCGTAGGGCAGGAGCAGCTCCCGGCCGTCGGGGGCCACCGCCGACACCACCCGGCCCTTCACGTCCAGGTCCTGCACGTCGGCCAGCACCGTCCGGGTGTTCTGCTGGGACCTGACCACGCTGCGCAGGGCCGGCGCGATCAGCCCCTCGGCCAGGATCCCGGCGGCCACCTGATAGAGCAACGGCTGGAAGAGGTGATGGTTGGTCCGGTCCACGATCGTCACGTCGGCGTCGGCTCGAGCCAGGGCGCGCGTCACGTTGATGCCGCCGAAACCACCACCGACGACGACGACGCGGTGCCGCTGACCCGTCATGCGCCACCTCCCTGGGCGTGCGCTGTGCTGACCTGCCGCCCACCCTGACCGATCCGGGGGGCGGAACCCGCCCGGATCCTATCCTCGCTCAGCCCGCCATGGCCCCGGCGGCGGTGCGGACGAGGTCACCCCGGTGGGCTATAACGAGACCATGGCTGTCACGCACACGGTCCCGTTGACGCCGCAGACGGTGCGGTCGGGTTACCTGGACCCGGCCGCCGGCCCGGTGGCCTCTGTTGCCCCCGGCGACACGGTCAGCTACCCCAGCACCTGGACCCACTGGGGCAACGAGGCCAAGTTCGGGATGAGCTTCGCCGACCGCGAGCCACTGCGGCACCGCTACCCGAAGGGCCCGTACTCGATGCTCGGCCCGGTGGTGGTGACCGGGGCGGAGCCCGGCGACGTCGTCGAGGTCAGTGTCACCAGGCTGCGCACGATCGGCTGGGGCTGGAACTCGTTCCCGCTCGGCGTGGGGGCGCTGCCGCACGACTTCGCCGAGCCGTACGTGCACTACTTCACGTTCGACGACGCCCGGACGGCCGCCGGGTACACCCATGGCATCACGCTGCCGATGGCCCCGTTCCTCGGTGTGGTGGCGGCCGAACCGGCCGGGGCGGACGAGGTCAGCGCCATCGTGTCCGGCAGTTACGGCGGAAACCTGGTGCTGCGTGATCTCGGCGTGGGCAGCCACCTGTTCCTGCCCGTGGCCAAGCCGGGGGCGCGAGTCTGGATCGGTGACGTGCACGCGCTGCAAGGCGACGGGGTGGTCGACCAGACCGCCATCGAGACCGCGGCCGAAGACCTGGAGATCCGCTACGACCTGCATAAGCAGGTGGCGCTGCGCGGACCGCTCGGCGAGACCGCGACGGCCTGGATCCTCGTCGGCTTCGCCGGCGGTCTCGACGACGCCCTGGTGACCTGCCTGCGCGAGCTGATCCACTGGCTGTCCGCCGCGGCAGGCATCACCGGGCCGGAGGCGTACGCGCTGGCCAGCATGGCGGTCAGCTTCCGGGTGACGCAGTACGCCAACCAGACCGGCTCGGCCTACACCTCCACGCCGCCCAAGGCGGTGCACGCGGTCATCCCCAAGAGCGTCTTCCCGGCCGGGCTCCGGGACCGGGTGGCACGATGGCTGCGGCCGTGAGCCTGACCGCCGCTGACCGGCTGGCGGTCCTCGACGTCGTCACCCGGGCCGACGAGGCGGCCAGCCGGCGGGACGCCGACGCGTACGTGGCCCTGTTCACCCCGGACGCCGTGCTGGACGGTACCCAGGGCCAGCACGCCGGCCGGGAGGCGCTGCGCGCGTCGCTCGCCCCGATCTGGGCCGCCGAGGGCCCGGCCACCCTGCACCTCACGCTCAACCCCGTCGTGGAAGACGACGGCGGGGAGGCGGTGGTCCGGTCGGTGATGCTGATCGTCGCCCTGACCCCGCCGCTCACCCTCCGCACCGCGGCCGCCATTACCCAGACGCTGCGCCGTGACGCGGGCCAGTGGAAGATCGCCCGGCGGACCGTCTCCGACCCCGCGGCGTCCTGACCGGCGCCCGGCCCGGTCCTGGCGCCCGCCCGGCCTAAACATCCCCCGGCCCCGGCGACCCCTGGCCTAGACGACGCCCGGCCCCTGGGACGGGGCGTTATCTTTGCCGGGGCGCGGACGGTGCGCGGGGGCGGTCGGGGTGAGCCAGTGGGTGACGGCCGCGGGGTGCCCGGGGTCGGTCATGGACCGGATCCTGTCGTAGCGGGCCTGGTCCCGGACGGTGACGCGGCCGTGCTGGCGGAGGTGTTCCTCCCAGGAGGCGACGACGAACTCCTCGAGGATCCGGGCCGGGTCGGCGGCGTCCTGCCAGACGCGCCAGGAGCTGGCCCCGGTGCGCCGCCGGCTGAACCTGGAGTCGCGCAGCGCCGCCAGCAGGTCAGCTTCCAGCCCGGCGCGGGGCCGGTACTCGACGGTGACCATGACCGGCCCGGTGGCGGGGTCCCCGGTGGCCAGGTTGGGCACCGGCCACTCGGCCGCGGGCAGGAGCTGCGCGGGCGGGATGGGCCGGAACCGGTAGCGCAGCCCGGCCAGCGGGCCGAGGGCCAGGCCGGCCGCGGTGATCAGCAGGGTCGGGGACAGTCCCAGGTGCTCGGCGGTGACGCCCAGGACGGCGCTGCCGACGGCGTTGCCGCCCTGGAAGACGATGAGGTAGAAGGACAGGCCGCGGGCCTTGATCCACTGCGGCAGCGTCAGCTGGTACAGCGAGTTCAGCGTGGACAGGGCCAGGATCCAGGCCACCCCGGCCACGGCCAGGGCCACCGCGACGAGCGCGGTGACGTGGACGTAGCCGAGGACGAGCGCCACGCAGGCGAGCGCGATCGAGCCGGCGGTCAGCTGCGTCCCCGGGCCGAGCCGGTTCCTGAGCGCGGGCAGCAGGAGCGCACCAACCACCGCCCCGACACCGACACACCCCAGCAGCAGCCCATAGCCGCCCGAGCCGAGGTGCAGCTGGGACTGGGCGGTCACCGGCAGCAGGGCCCAGATCGCGCTGGCGAAGAAGACGAACAGGCCGGCCCGCAGCAAGATGACCCGCAAGTCCGGGCTGGCGCTGACGTAGCGGGCGCCGGCCCGCACCGCCTCGCCGAAGCGCTCGCGCGGCAGGGCGTTCCTGCGCTGCGGGCTCGCGGTACCCCGCCACCAGACGAGGACCCCCAGCACGGCGAGGAACGTCGCCGCGTTGATCAGGAAGACGGTCCCGGCGCTGGTGGCGGCGAGAATGATCCCGCCGATCGCCGGGCCCACCGCGCGGGCCAGGTTCTGGTTCACCGCGCCGAGGGAGATGGCCTGCGGGCGTTCCTCAGGCGACACCAGTTCCGGTTGCAGGGTCTGCCAGGTCGGCGACGTGAGCGCCTGGCCGGTCCCGACCGCGAAGATCAGCGCCAGCAGCAGCCACGGCGTCACCAGCCCCGCGATGGCCAGCGCGCCGAGCGCCGCGGCGGCGACCAGCATCAGGACCTGGGTGATCAGCAGGAACTTGCGCCGGTCCACCAGGTCGCCGAGGGCTCCGGCCAGCACCGCGAACAGCACGATGGGCAGGCTGGCCGCGGTCTGGATGAGGGCGACGTAGGCGGTCGAACCCGGTGAGCGCCAGCATCAGCCACTGGGCGCCGACGGTCTGCATCCAGCTGCCGACGTTGCTGATGAACTGGGCCCCCCAGAGGGCCGCGAACGCTTCGTGGCGGAACGGCGCCCACGCCGATCCGGCTGACCGTGGCGTGCTCACCGGGCTGGGTCCGCGCCCGCGCGGGCGAGGTAGTCGGCGGTAGCCTGCTCGCTGATCGCGACGTGCTGGGCGGCCGGGCCGAGCCGCAGTTCCTGGTAGCGGCGCAGCGCGCCAGGTATCTCGCCCGGTGAGGTGATCGCCGTCACCGCGCCGGCCAGCGCGGCTACGTCGTACAGTCCCTGCCGGAACCCGCCGCCGACCATCGGGCTGGCGGCGTGGGCGGCGTCACCGGCCAGTGCGGCCCGGCCCCGGGCCAGCTGCTTCGGCTCGTAGTGCACGATCGGGGTGCCGAACACGGTTCCGTTATACAGGGCCAGGGTCAGCGCCTCGCGCCATGGGCTTGGCCAGTTCGCGGCGGCGAACCCGGCGAGGCGCTCGCGGATCGGGCCGGGCAGCGCCCCGGGGGCCAGGCTGCCATGGACCGTCTCACCATCGAGCACGCCCATCTCACGGAGCAGGCCGGCCTGCTGCGGGTCGTACCAGACCATGTTGAGGCGGCGGTGTCCGACGCTGGTCTCGCCGGCAGCACCGGGAACCAGGTAGGTCACCAGGCGATAGGGACCTGCGTACACCTCCCGGGACGGCTCGCCGGCGCCTGGCCGCGCGACGCCCGCAGGCAGGGCCCGCTCATCGACCAGGCTGCGCCACAGCAGCACCCCGGCGTAGCGGGCGTCCGGGAAGTCCGGGTCAACGGCCGCGCGTACCGTGCTCCGCGCACCGTCCGCCCCGATCACCAGGTCTGCGGGGTACTCACCGCCGTCTGCCGTGATCACGCTGGCCCGCTGCTGGTCATCCCCGGGGCGCACGGCGCTCACCTCGGTGCCCCGGTGCACCGCCACGCCCGCGCGCCCGCTGGCCTGGTCTTCCAGCCATCCCTGCAGCAGGTGCCAGGCGGTGGTGTCGCGGTCGATGCCGTGCAGCACGGGGGGCTCGCCGCGCAGGCCGGTCACTTGCCGGAGCAAGGCGACGTCCACGCCCAGGCCCCCGCCGCCCGCCACGGCCCGGGCCGGGCTGCGCTCGAGCACGGTCACGTCCATCCCAAGCCGGGACAGCGCGATCGCGGCGGACAGGCCGACCAGGCTGCCTCCGGCCACGACGCACAGCCCGCGGCGAACTGCGGCGCTGTCAGTCACGCTGGCTGCTTTCTAGCTCCCGTTCCGTGTCGCTGGCCATGTCGTCCATGATCGGATCTGCGGCGCGTGTCCGGTGCAGTCATGAGGTAAAAATCGTGGCCGTTACCAGCCGAGTAGCCGAGGGTCTGGCAAACACCCCGCTGGGAAAACAACCGGCGGCACGTCCACCCACGTCCATCCCCGCAGGTCACCGTCCTGGGACGTCCACCTGGGTCCGCCCAGATCCAGGCCCGTTGCGGTACTTCCGTACTTTACGGTTTACCGCTGCTGAGCACGTCAGCATTCCGTCTGCTGTCGCTGGCCCACAGGCCTTATTGCAGCACGCGGATGCGGCATCGAGGGCCTGGGGCGCTGGCGAGGCGCTGGTCGGCGGTCAGCAGATCACAGCCCAGCTCCTCAGCGAGTGCTACATAGGCGGAGTCGTAGGCCGTGACATTCGCGCGGAGCTCGAAGGCCCGGCGCATGAACCTCAGCGTGGGATACCGGTCTAAATCGAGCTGCGCGAGATCGCCCACCGCGGCGGCGAACCGCTCGTCAGTCACCATGCCGGCCAGCCACCGCTTACGCAGCACCGAGACGGTCTCGACATCGACCAAATCGGGGGCTGCGACGTCACCCGCGCCACGGAACTCGGCCCGGGCCCGCCGCCCGTCGCCCTCGTCATCCCCTACGACGTTGGCCAGAACCGACGCGTCGATGACGATCAATGCCGCTGCCGCTCGTCCGCAAGGTCGTCGGCGGCCTGCTGCAATCCGACCCGGCCACCGCTATGGCGTTCGATGCCATCCAGCACCTCATCGACACTCGGCCGCTCCGCCAGCCGGCGCAGCTCACCGGTGAGGTACTGCTGCAGCGACTGTCCACGCTGCTCAGCCCGGCGCTGCAGAGCGGTGTGAACATCCTCAGGAACATCCCGCACGAGCACGTTTGGCATGCTTACATTATGCTATCAACCGGCGCGGTAGGCAACCCGGGGCCGCAAGTCGGCCGGTGCGGCTGGCGCCGCGACCGGTTCCTGGCCGCGGCGCCAGCCGAGCCTAGGTCGTGCTCGTGGAGGTGCCGGGGGGTGGCTGCTCACCCGCCGGGCGGTCGAAGACAGTGTCCGGGATATCCCGGATGGCCTGGTCCAGCTCGTCCACGGCGTGGCGGATCTTGCCGTTCGCGGGGTGATCGGCCATGAGTCCCAGCGCTGCCTGGAGGTCTTCGCCCGCGGTGAGCAGCCGGCGGACCACCACGTCGTTCAGGCCCGTGGCGATCCGTTCGCGGTCTTCGGCCCGGCCCGGGATCCGTACCGGGGGCACAGCCGGTGCGGACGTGGTGGTCTTCCTGGAATAAGCACCTGGTATCCGGTACATCGTGGCGGCTCCTTGCCGTAGTAGGGCCAAGCTGGGCCGTGCCGTCAGGGTCTGGAGCGACGGGCGTACCTACACCGCCCGGCCAGCAGCGAAAAGGGGCGCGATGTCCCGGCCGGCGGGCTCCCGCCGCTGGCAGCCCGGGCACTCGGCCAAGGACAGCCGGATCGCAGACGGCCAGTAGACAAACCGGTCTGTCCGGCAGTAGATACACAGCGCGCTCTGGCCGGCCTCGGGCGCTCGCCCGGGGCGTCGCGCTCCGTCGGTCCCGGAGGGATAGCTCATCCCATGACTTGTCATAGCTTTCGCCACCTTCAACGCAGGACTGCCAGCGGCGAGGGAGCGCATGGTCTGGACCGATCCAGGCTCGCTAAGTGCTGCCAGCGTTGCACGAACCACGGCGGGTGGCAACCACGCCAGACAGCAGCCCGCGGCCGGTGGCCCGGGCCAGGGCATCGGCTGGCCGCCCGCTTCTACCTGCGCAGACGCCACGTCTGCTTACGCGGCAGCGCTCCGGTGCCGGCCTGGCCCCGGATCAGCCGAAGGTGAAGTCATAGGCCTGGACTCCCGGTGACGCACGCAACCGGAGCGTTCCGGTTAACGCCGAGCCAGCATGGAGCAGGGTGTAGAGCCGGGGGACTCCGCCGACGTGGATGGTCTGCGTGTGGCGGCCGTCGACCGAGACGTCGAGGCTCCCGGTCCCGCCGAGCACCAGGTACACGTCCTGGGCCAGGAAGCTCAGTTCCATCTCGGCCCCGGTGCCAGCGGTCGCTTCCTGCGCGTGGTCGGTCCACGTTCCGGACAGCCCCAGCGCACCGAGCGGAAGTGAGGCCGGGAAGTGGTAGGTGGCGGGCGTGTTCCGGGCCACCTGGTCAGGGTCGAGGTACTGGACCTGCTCGTAGCCGACGTAGGTCTCCGGACTCAGCTCGCCGGCCGGGGTCTTGGACGGGACGTCCGTGGGGGGCGGCAGCGTCACGCCGGGATGGGCGTCGTGGAGCAGCTGGCGGATCAGCTGCTCGGTAGTTCCGTAGTCTCCCTCGCCGAAGTGGACGTGGCGGACGTCGCCGTGGGCGTCGATCAGGTAGTCCGCTGGCCAGTACTCGTTGTCGTAAGCGTTCCAGGTGCCGTAGTCGTCGTCGATCGCGACCGGGTAGTGGACACCGAGCGCCGCGGCTTGCGCCCGCACGTTGGAGACCACGTGCTCGAAGGCGAACTCGGGGGTGTGCACTCCCACGACGACGAAGCCGTCCTTGGCGTACTCCTTGTACCAGGCCTCGACGTGGGGCAGCGTCCGCTGGCAGTTGATGCACGAGTAGGTCCAGAAGTTGACCAGGACGACCTTGCCGCGGAGCGCGGCGAGCGAGAGCGGCTTGCCGCCCGGGGTGTTCAGCCAGCTGGTGATGCGAGTGAAGTTCGGAGCTGAACCGCAGTTGACCAACCCGCTGGCGTTCGCGTTACAGCTGGTCAGCGACGTATGAGCGGCGCCGGTGAGCCCGTTGAGCTGCTTGCGGATCTTGCCCGAGCCCTGCAGGGCGGTGGTGTACCCGGGGATGTCGCGCTGCAGCCCGCCGAAGACGTTGAAGGCGATGGCCACGGCTATGACCACGAGCACGGCCCCGCCGACCCGGCGCACCTGGGGCGCCCGCTGGCGGATGGCACCGACCCGGCTGGTGAGCTGGCTTCCTGCGACGGCGACCGCGAGGAGCGGCACCGCGGTCCCCACGGCGAACGCGGCCGTCAGGATGACCGCCGTCAGCCCCACCCGGTGCGTCGCCCCGA
Source organism: uncultured Actinomycetes bacterium (assembly GCA_963844695.1). Classification (GTDB taxonomy): domain Bacteria; phylum Actinomycetota; class Actinomycetes; order Streptosporangiales; family Streptosporangiaceae; genus RYN-230. Next base: position 468,187 of record CAWJPL010000016.1, on the reverse strand, counting down.
CCACCGTGATGGCGGCCAGGATCGGCCCGGCGCAGGGGACGTACAGGACGCCGAGGGCCAGCCCGAGGACGAACCCCCCGGCCCGGCCGCTCGGCCGGCGGGCGCCCAGCCGCGCGAACGGCCGCTCGAGCAGCGCGCCTGCGGACGGGATGAGGTAGCCGAGCCCCACCACGACCAGCAAGACGATGCCCGCGTCGCGCAGCGAGTCTTGCGGCAGATGCAGCAGCGAGAGGATCTCTGACCCGGCCAGGACCACGAGGCTGAAGCTCACGACGAGCCCGGCGACCACGGCCAGCGGCCGGGCCAGACCGGCCCGCGGCGCCCGGGCCAGACTGACTCGCGGCGTCTGCGCCAGACCGGCTGGCGGCGTCCGCACAGCCGGTCCGGCGCTCCCCGCAGGCGAGGGCGGTCCGGCGCTCCCCGCAGGCGAGGACTGGCCGGGGGTCCCCCCCGGCGGGAGCGTCCCGGTGCTTCCCGCCGGGGGGACCGCCCCGGTCCTGCCCGCGGGCGCGGCCGGCCCGGCGTTCCCGGCCGCCGCGGCTGACCCGGCGACCAGCACGACCGGCAGCACGGGGAGGATGCACGGCGAGATGCCGGCCAGAAACCCCGCCACCACGCCGACTACGACGAGCACGACCATGCCGCTGCCTCTCCGCCGCACCGCGCCTGAGTCAGCCCGGTCCCTACCGACTATTCGTTGCCGGCCGCGTCGTGTCTTGGCCCGCCCGCTGCCTTAGTAGCGGCAGCCGGGCCAGAATCTACCGCTGCGGCCCGGCGGCCAGGTATCGCCTGGTTCCGTCCCGCTGTGCACGCCAGTTTGGTTATCTCAGATCTGATATCTTCGTTGCTTTCATGCTGGTTTCACCCGGACACCGATCAGGCGGAGGCGTCGTGGAGCTGCGCGACCAGGTGGTGCTCGTCACCGGCGGCGGCCGTGGTCTCGGCCGCGCGATCGCCTGCGCCTTCGCCCGTGAGCAGGCCCGGCTGGTGATCAACTACCGGGACAGCCGGGCCGCGGCTGAGGCCCTGGCCGCCGAGATCGGCCCCGGCCGGGCCCGGGCGGTCCGCGCCGACGTGACGGATCCGGGCGAGGTAGCCGCGATGTTCGCGTCCGCGCGCGCCGCGTTCGGCCGCCCGGTCACGACCGTGGTGAACAACGCGCTGGCGAGCTTCTCGTTCAACGGAGACGCCCGGTCTGGCGCCGACGCCATCTCCTGGGGCGAGTTCGCGGCCCAGCTCGAAGGGAGCGTGAAGGGGGCGCTGAACACCACCCAGGCGGCCCTGCCCGGTCTGCGGGAGCAGGGTTACGGCCGGATCGTGAACATCGGCACCAACCTGTTCCAGAACCCGGTCGTGCCCTACCACGACTACACCGCGGCCAAGGCCGCGCTGCTCTCACTGACCCGCACTCTCGCGGCCGACCTCGGGCCGGACGGGGTGACCGTCAACATGGTCTCCGGCGGCCTGCTGCGCACCACCGACGCCAGCGCAGCGACCCCGGACGCCGTCTTCGACCTCATCGCAGCCTCGACCCCGCTGCGCCGGGTGACCACGCCCGAGGAGTTCGCCGACGCTGTCCTGTTCTTCGCCTCCCCGTGGGCGCGCTCGGTCACCGGCCAGAACCTGGTGGTCGACGGCGGGCTGGTCAAGAACTGACCGCTCGCCCGCCCCGGCCCGGCGCCGCGGCGACGGGCCGGGCGCGGACGCTCAGCCGACGTCGCGGCGGAGCAGGTCCTCCTCGGTCTCCCGGCGGATCAGCGGCCTGGCCCGGCCGTCGCGGACCGCGATGACCGGCGGCCTGGCGAAGTGGTTGTAGTTGGACGCCATGGCGTGGTGGTAGGCGCCGGTGACGGGGACGGCGAGGAGGTCACCTGGCCCGACGTCGGCGGGCAGGTGCGCGTCGGGGATCAGCACGTCGCCCGCCTCACAGTGCCGGCCGACCACGATCATGGGTTCCCGGTGGCCGGCGTCAGCGGCGCCGACGCGCTCGACGTGGTAGCGGCTGCCGTACAGCGCGGGCCGCGGGTTGTCGCTCATGCCGCCGTCGACCACGACGAAGGTGCGCGCGCCGCGCTTGACGGCGAGCACCCGGTACAGGGTCACCCCGGCGGAGGCGACGATCGCGCGTCCGGGCTCGACGGTGAGGCGCGGCATCGCCATGGCGTGCGCGGCGCACTCCCGCTCGACCGCGCCGATGATCCGCTCCGCGAACGCCGCCACGTCCAGGCCCTGATCCCCAGGCCGGTAGGGCACGGCGTGACCGCCGCCCAGGTTCAGCTCCGGCAGGCCCTCCAGCCCGGCCACGAAGGCCACCAGGCGGCGGGCGGCGGTCTCGAAGACATCCAGGCTGGAGATCTGCGACCCGATGTGGCAATGCGCCCCGGCCAGTTCCAGGAACGGCTCGCCGACGATATACCGGGCGACCTCGTCCGCCTCGCCGGAGGCGATCGACAGCCCGAACTTCTGGTCCTCGGTGCCGGTGGTCACCGCCGGGTGCACGTGGGCGTCCACCCCGGGCGTCACCCGGACCAGCACCTTCTGCTGGCAGCCGGCCTGCCGGGCCAGCGCGGCCAGCTGCCCGGCCTCGCTGGCGGAGTCGACGACGATCCGGCCGACGCCGTAGCCGAGCGCGGCGGACAGCTCCTGCGGCGTCTTCCCGTTGCCGTGCAGCAGGATGCGATCGGGGGGAAATCCGGCCGCGCCGGCCACGGCCAGCTCGCCTTCGGAGCAGACGTCCAGCGACAGGTCCTCCTCGGCGACCCACCGGGCCATCGCCCGGCACCAGAACGCCTTGGCGGCGTAGGCCACCTCGTGCGGGGCCATGGCCTTGGCGTACTCGCGGCAGCGGACCCGGACGTGCTCTTCGTCGAGCACGTACGCCGGGGTACCGAAACGCTCGGCGATCTCGGCCAGCCCGACCCCGCCGACCGACACGGCTGGTTGCGCGGTGAGCGGCCAGACGTTCATCATGCCTCCAGCCGGACGCGGTGCAGCACGAGCGTGGTCGAGGTGATGGCACCGGCGTCGCGGAACTGCGCGACCGTCGCGTCCAGGTCGGCCAGGCTCCGGCAGGACAGCCGGATCTCGAAGTCGCAGTCCCCGGCCAGCCGCCACGCCTCGGCGATGCCCGCCTCGCCGCGCAGGTACGCCTCGAAGCGGTCCGGGTCGATGCCGGCCGTCATCCGCACCCGGACCAGCGCGTTCAGCGGCTGGGCGCCGCCTCTCACGCGGACACCGAGACCGGCGCGGCTCGCGGCGATCATGCCCGGGTCGACCTGGATCCGGGTCACGCCCAGCGGGGCCAGCATGTCCCGCATGGCGGCGGCGCTCAAACGTATCCATGGCTGATCCGCTCCCATAACCGTGGCCAGGCCGGCCTGGGACGTGAACGCGATCCCGACGCGCTCCCCGCCCGGCAGCCGCCCGCACCGCAGGCTGGCCATCCCCGGTCCGGCATGCACCGGAACGACCAGCACTCTCGACGCGCTCACAGCTACCGACGCTAGACCCGGGATCGCGCGGCGCGGGTTCCCCATGCGGAGGCCTAACAGGCCCTGCCCCATCCCTAACGAACAGCCCACGGCGGGCCCTCAGCCCAGGACGATGCCGGTGCCCGTGACGAAGAGCAGCAGCAAGGGCCCGGACACGTAGGCCAGGCCGGCGAGCCCCGGCAGGAGCAGCAGGTAGGCCACGGCGGAGCAGGTGATGGCGATGGCCAGGGTGATCCCGGCGTAGCGCAGCCACCGGGGGAGTACCCCCGAGGTGGCGCCGGCCAGGCCGAGGACGGCCAGCGCGAGCATCTTGACCCCGTCCAGCCGGTTCACCGACTCATACAGCAGGTGCGCGGCGGCGGGGCTGGCCGCCGCGGCCAGGGCGGTACCGAGCACGAACTGCGCCAGCGAGATGAGGGCGGCCGCCAGGCCGGCGATGACGACGATCCGGGCGTGCCCGGCCGCCCCCGACCGGTTCGCGGCCCGGGCCAGGGCGATCGAGATGACCGCCAGGCCCACGGCGGGCAGCCCCTCGGTCAGGGCGAACTGCAGCACCACGGCGGCCTGGTGCCCGGCGAGCGCAGCGGTGATCGACGCCCCGGACGCGGTGAGCTTCGGGCTGGGTGCCGCGACGGCCAGCCCGGCGATCCAGGACAGCGTGTAGGCGATCCCGGTGACGCCGGTGACCGTGAGCAGACGGCGGTGACGCGGGTCCCGTGTGACGGAGGGATCGGTTTTCGTGTTCCTCAGCAGGCCGGGCTTGAGAGCGCCCATGTCTTCCTCCGGTCAGTGTGCGTTCCTGTCTTCCGCACGTTAGGCAGGATCGGCAGGCTGAGCGTCACCCGAAAGTGGACCGGCACGGTGGAGTCTTTCCTGGCCGGACCGGGCACCAAAGTGCCGGCCAGTCGGCCGAACGGAGGGAACATGGACCGCACGACCTACCGCACTGTCCGCGCCGGGGGTCTGTCTATCCTCTATCGCGAGGCCGGCCCGGCGGACGCGCCCGCGATCTTGCTGCTGCACGGATTTCCTTCCTCCTCGCGCATGTGGCAGCCGCTGCTCGACCGGCTCGCGGGGCCGTTCCGCCTCATTGCCCCCGACTATCCCGGGTTCGGGCACAGCGACGTGCCCAGCCATACCGAGTTCGAGTACACCTTCGACCAGCTGGCCGCGGTGGTCGGCAGTTTCACTCAGGCGGTCCCCGCTGTGGAAGACCCGGCGCGAGTTCTGGGCCGACCGTGAGACACATGAGGCCGCGCTGCGGGAGAACTTCTTCTCCTTCGCAGCGACGCGCCAGCGCCACCTGGGGACCAGCCCGGACGTGCAGAGCTACGACCCGGACCTGTGGACCGACGAGTTCGCGTTCCTCAGCCAGCCCGGTCAGCAGGACATCCAGACCGACCTGTTCTACGACTACCGCACCAACGTGGCGAGCTACCCCGCCTGGCAGCACTGGCTCCGCGAGCACCGGCCGCCCCTGCTGGTCCTCTGGGGCCGCTACGATGCCTCGTTCCAGGTCGATGAGGCGAAGGCCTACCTCCGCGACGTCCCAGACGCTGAGGTACATGTCCTCGACGCCGGCCATTTCGCGCTGGACGAGCAGCCAGACCAGATCGCGGATCTGACCCGGGGGTTCCTGCAGCGCCTGCCGCCCCGGATCGACGGCTAGCCGGTACTAACAATCCCCGGGGTTGGGTCCAGGGTGTTACCCGGGGTCGATCAGTGGCTTGCGGTGTGATTCTGGGTCAAACACGCCACGAATCCCTGATCGCCTAGCCGCCCGAGGTTGTTCACGTGACCACACCCGGTCCTCACGCAGGCCCTCGCCTCGCCCCTGGAAGGCTGGCCGAGTATGTCCTGGCCGGGGGACTGGTCCTGGTGCTCGCGCTCGTGCTCGTCATCGAGCGCGGCCACCTGACCCGGACGTCCGACGTGCTGGCGTTCCTGCTGGCGGTGATCGGGGTCGCCCTGGCAGGCTGCGCCGCGCACCGCGCCCGGCAGGCCGCGGCGGCGATCGCGGAGGCGGAGGCGGCCCGGCCGATCGCGGCGGCCGACCGGGCGCGGACGGCACTGCTGGGGGCGGTGAGTCACGACCTGCGCACCCCGCTGGCCGCGGCGAAAGCGGCCGTCAGCTGCCTGCGCTCCTCTGAGCTGGCCCTGACAGCCGCGGCTAGACCCGCCCTGGCGCTACCGGGTCGGCCGCGTTTCGCCCCGCAGCGGCTTCGGACAGGGTACGCATGTTGCCCCGGGGGAGCACCAGGGCGGCGGCGACCGCGGCCACCACGAAGATCAGCGCCGAGTACACGAACGCCGTGGTGTAGCTGTGCAGCGCGGCCGTCTGCACGTTCACCGGTGTTAGCGCCCGGCCCACCAGGTACGCGGTGGCGGCGCCGGCGGCCAGCGTGTTGAGCAGGGCCGTGCCGACCGAGCCGCCGACCTGCTGGGAGGTGTTGAGGGTAGCCGACCCGACCCCGGCGTCGGAGGGCTTGAGCCCCAGGGTGCCGGTGCTGAACGAGGGGGCCAGGCTCAGGCCGAATCCGATGCCCAGCAGCAGGAGGTAAGGCAGCACGTGGCTCGCGTACGCGCTGTGCAGCCCGACCCCGTGCAGCAGGTACAACGCCACGGCGTTCAGGAGCAGCCCGATCGGCACGATCACCTTGGGACCGAACCGGGGCAGCAGCACCCGGTTGGACACCTGGGCCATGCCGGCCAGCGCGGCGATCATGGGGAGAAAGGCGAGGCCGGTCTTGACCGGGCTGAAGTCGAGTGTTTCCTGCAGGTAGTAGGTGAGGAACAGGAAGACCCCGAAGAGCCCCATGCTGGCCAGCAGCATGGCCAGGATCGAACCGCCTCTGGTCCTGTCCAGTACCACCCGGGGCGGCAGCAGCGGGTACCGCACCCGGGGCTCGAGCACGGCGAAGCAGGCCAGCAAGATCACCCCGACGACCAGGAAACCAATGGTGAAGGGGTTGCTCCAGGCGGTGGTCTCGGCGTGAGAAAAGCCGTAGACCAGGCAGAACAGGCCGCCCGTGACGAGCAGGAGCCCGGGAATGTCCAGCGGGTCGCGGTCGGCGGCCTTGTCGTTCTTCAGCCAGAGCAGGGCCCCGATCGTGGCCACGGCGGCAAAGACCAGGTTGATGTAGAGGGTCCAGCGCCATGACGCGTAAGAGGTGAGGATCCCGCCGAGCAGCAGCCCCAGGGCCCCGCCGGCTCCGGCGATGCCGCCGTAGATGGCGAACGCCTTGGCGCGTTCCCGGAGGTCGGTGAAGGTGGTGGTCAGCAGGGCCAGGACCGACGGGGCGAGCAGTGCGCCGAAGGCGCCCTGCACGGTCCGGGCGGTCACCAGCATGGCAAAGTTGACTGAGGCTCCGCCGATGGCCGAGGCGACAGCGAAACCGACCAGCCCGATGACCAGGGTCCGCTTACGCCCGAAGATGTCACCGATCCGGCCGCCGAGCAGCAGCAGGCTGCCGAAGGCGAGCGCGTAGGCGGTCACGACCCACTGGCGGTCGGCGTTGGAGAAGCCGAGCGCGTGCTGGGCGGTCGGCAACGCGATGTTGACGACGGTGTTGTCCAGGATGACCATCAGCTGGGCGACGCCCAGCACGCCCAGAATCCACCACCGCATCGCGTGGTTCGCGGCGTGGTCAGTCGTCTCAGCCACGTTCACCGGCGAGGTGCCGGATGGGCTCATCGATTCCTTCTCTGACTGGGACACTGGAACTCTCCGCTCGTTCAGGCTCCGACCCTCATCACGACGTAACAGCCGCCGGCCGGAAATCGTTGCCGCGGGGGCAGCGCTGGTTAGCGATTGAGCGTGGCTGTGACGCGCGCCACATGCCACCGTGCCCCCCCGGACCTCGTTGACCTACTTGACCACCGCGGCGAAGGTGTCGAGCCTGGTGGTGCCGGCGATGGTGAGGATGAAGTCGGCGTCGAACGCGGTCGCGGGGCTGAGCGCGCCGCGGAGGGAACGCGCGAGAGTTTCTTCTACGGCGCGGACGCTGGCGGCGGCGGTGAAGGCGTACGACTCACCGGTTTGCAGCCACGCCTCGGCGGTGGCTCCGTCCGGGCTGGTGGCCCGGGCCCATCCGAACGATAGGTAGGCCAGGCGTCCCGCCGCCTGCGCGTCTGAAGCTCCGGGACCGGCTGCGGCGGATCGGCGGGGACGGGGGAGAACGCGGTGATGTCCGGAGCGCCGGTGGCCTGGAACGCTGCTTCGAGGTCGCCGGTGGGAAAGGGCATGACGTGGCAGAGGCCGTCGGGGAGAGGGATGGTCGTGACTCCGGAGCCGAGCGGTTGCGGGTGCAGGTGGCCGGCCTGGCGGATCCAGCCCCCGTACGGGAGGTTTTCCCGGATGGAGGCGGCGACGCCGGGGCCGGGCTGGGCGGTGGCGGCCCGGGCCGCCACGTCCAGCCGCTGCGCGCCGCCGACCGCCTCGCTGACCCGGCGGGCCAGGCAGTTGGTGGCCACGACGCCGAACCCGACGCCCGGGATGATCGCGACGCCGGCCCGGCAGGCGCGCTGGTGCAGGTCATAGAGGGCGGTGAAGACCTGCAGTTCGTTGCCGATGTCGAGATAGTGCGTTCCGGAGCGCAGGCAGGCCTCGGCGAGCGGGGCCGCGGTGTGCAGAAATGGCCCGGCCGCGTTCAGGACCAGGTCCACCCCGTCCAGCGCGGCAGGCAGCGCCGCCGGATCGTCCAGGGCCAGAGTCCGGTGCGGCAGCCCGAGGCGGGCGGCCAGCGCGGCGACGGCTGGCGCGGTCCGGCCCGCGAGCAGCGGCCGGTGACCGCGCTCGCGGGCGTGCTGGGCGATCAGGGCGCCAGTGTGGCCGGCGGCGCCGTAAAGCATCCAGGACTGTGCGCTGCTCATGGCTAGCCCTTTCCGGTCTGGCCAGCTGGCTGTCCCGGACCTCCAGGAGGAGGTCCCGGTACCTGCCGGGCTCGTCGAGGTGCGGTGTGTGGGCTGAGTTGTCGAACCAGACCAGGCGCTTGCCGGGGGCCTGGAGCAAGCGGGTGTAACGCTCCGCTGCGGGGCCGGGTGCGACCTGGTCATGGCGGCCCTGGACCACGACGACGGGCACGTCCATCCTGGGCACGGTGACCGCCTGATCAATGCTGGCCAGCTCGGGCAGGAGCGCGGTCTGGGTCGCGCTGATCCCGCGGATGGTCGCGATGATGTCGGCGGGGGAGTAGTCGGGTGAGCGGACCAGGCTGGCCACCAGGCCGCGGCTCAGGGTGGCGTAGGTCTGGCCGGTCGTGACCCCGCCGAAGTTGGCCGCCCAGCGGACCCGCGGGGAGCGTGTCCCACTCAGCCTGGCTCACCAGGATGTCGGCCTCTCCCGGTTCCGCCAGGCCGCCGATGTGGTCCTGGTGCGGGTGGGAGAGGGCGAGCCGGCCGTGGAGCACCCCGGTCATCCCGCGGGGGAAGTAGCCCGGGTCGGTGACCGAGGCCCGGTCCTGCCCGGTGTCGAACAGCACCAGGCCGTCGCGGTGCTCGATCGTATACGCGTTGATGGGCCGCGGCCCGGTCCAGCGCCGGGAGGCCAGCAGCCACCAGGCCACCGGCCGCCAGGTCGACGCCTCGTAGTCCGGGCGGATCTGCACCTGGCCCGTGCTCACCACCGACACCCGGCGGACCGGATCGTTGTCGCTCATCGCGGTGTTCCTCCTGTCGTCCACCGGGTGCTCACGCGTTCGTCGCCTTCGGGTTCCGGTCCCGGGTCCGGTACCAGGCGACGGTCGCCGCGACGGCGTCGGCCAGCGGGGTGCCCGCCGCGCCGAAGGCCGACTCGTATTTGCTGGTGTCCAGGACGAAGGGCTCGTCGAACTGGTAGGCCATCTCGGCGAGCTCCCGCATCATCGGGTTGACCAGGCCGAGGGCGCGCAGGGCCAGCTTGGGCACCGAGCGGATCGCGACCGGGTGCCCGACCTCGGCGGCCACCAGGTCGAGCAGCGCCCGGGTGGTGCCGGTCGGCGGGCCGGGCAGGTGCCACACCTGACCGGCGGCCCGGGGGTCGGTGCCGAGGGTGGCCAGGCCGGCGGCGACGTCGGGGACGTAGCTGTAGGTGTGCGGCAGGTCAGGGTTTCCGATGAAGTCGGCGCGCCGGCCCGCCAGGGCGTGGCCGAAGACCCGCTCGCCGAGCGTGGATCCCTCGGTGACGCCCGGGCCGAAGAAGTCCGACGCCCGCCCGATGGCGACCCGGACCCGGCCGGCCTTCGCGGCGGCCAGCAGCTCCCCGGTCATGGCGGCCCGGGTGCGGCCCTTGACCGTGGTCGCGGCCAGCGGGAGATCCTCGGTCATCGGCCTGCCCCCGGCCGGGCCGTAGCCGTACAGGTTCTCCAGGCTCACCAGCAGCGCACCGCTGTCTTCGGCCGCGCCCAGCACGCCGCGCTGCAGCGGCGGGAAGAGCTCGGGCCACTGCGGGTACGGCGCGTTCAGGCACTGGTAGATGACCGACGCGCCTTTCGCGGCGTCGCGTGCGGCCTGGGGGTCGGTCACATCGGCGGCCCGCCAGGCAACGCCCTCGTCCAGCGCGGGCGGCTGACGGCGTGACACCGTCCGGACGGCAAGGCCCTGCCCAGCCAGGTACCCGGCCAGGGCTCTTCCGACCTGGCCGGTCCTGAACACGACATCCCCCCTCCCCTCCCTCCCTCCCCTCCCCGCGGCCCCGCCCCCCCCCCCCCCCGCCCCCCCCCCCCCCCCCCCCCCCCCCCCCCCCCCCGCCCCCCCCCCCCGCCCCGCCCCCGCCCCCCCCCCCCCCCCGGCCCGGCCGCGGGCGCCGCCCCCCGCGGCCCCCCGCCGGGGCCGGCCCGCCCCCGCGCGGCGCCCCGCGCCGCGCGCGGGGCGCCGCGGGCCCGCGCGCCGGCCCCGGCCCGGGCGGGCCGCGGGCGCGGCGCCCTGGCCACGCCCGGGACGGGCGGCGCCGGCCGGCCGCGCCCGCGCGCCCGCGGCGCGCCCCCGGCGCCGCCGCCGCCGCGGCCCGCGCCCGCGCCGCCCCGCCGGCGCCGTGCCTCCCCCCGCGCCGCCCCCGCCGCGCGCGCGGGCCCCGGCCCCCGCAGCCGGTCCTCACCCACGGTTGAGCCCGGTGCGGCGGCAGACGGAAAGCAGGAACCGCTGACGGAGAGGTGCTGCCATGTTGTCCCTCGGCTAGCTGCGCGCTAGGCGCCACCGAGGTCCGGAGCAGCCGGAATATTGATCTCGTCTACACGTGGGATAGACGAGCACGACTTCCTTTTGGGACGCTACGCCCAATCCGCCGGCGAGACAAGGAAGAGATCATTGCCGTGGTGGAGCTCCCCCGCCCAAGCGGGCCAGGGAGTTCACCAGGTGTGGCCGGCCTGGTGTCAGCACAGCTAGCCTGCAGTCTGTGATCACCTGTGTCGTCGAATACGTGATCGATCCAGCCAAGATCGATGCCTTTGAGCGTTTCGCCCAGCGCTGGATGGAACTGGTCGGCCAGCACGGCGGCACTCATCACGGCTACTTCCTGCCCGCCGAAGGCGCCAGCGACCAGGCTCTCGCGCTGTTCAGTTTCCCCAGCCTGGCCGCTTACGAGCAGTACCGGACCCTGTTCGGCACGGATCCTGAGTTCGTCGCGGCCGACCGGATCAGAGACGAAAGCGGCTGCGTGCTCCGTTACCAGCGCACGTTCATGCGCCCGCTGCTGGGGGGGGGGGGGGGGGGGGGGGGGGGGGGGGGGGGGGGGGGGGGGGGGGGGGGGGGGGGGGGGGGGGGGGGGGGGGGAGGAGGGGAGGGAGGAGGGGGGGGAGGGGGGGGGGGGGGGGGGGGGGGGGGGGGGGGGGGGGGAGGAGGGGGGGGGGGGGTGGGGGGGGGGGGAGGGGGGGGGGGGGGGGGGGAGGAGGAAGAGAGGGGGGGGGGGGGGGGGGGGGGGGGGGGGGGGGGGGGGGGGGGGGGGGGGGGGGGTGATTGGTGAGAACCCCCCGGACCCCGGGACTCGGGGGCGTTGCGGTCGGACGCGGCGATGATGCCGGAGGTGTCTGCAACCGTGATCACCGGCGGGCGGCCGCCTGGGCGACTGCCTCCGTGACTTCGTCGCTGGTGGCCGGGTCACCGCTTCCGTCGAAGGTGGGCCAGTCGAAGGAACCGTCCCAGACCCGGTTGCTCATGGCCGCCAGGTGGATGCCTTCCCGGATGATCTGCGCCTCAGGGACGCCGCGGCGAGCGGCGATTTCCTTGATCAGCGCCAGATCCTCGCTGTCGGCATAGACGTTGGTCCTCTTGAGCGACATGTACCGATGCTAACACACGTCCATATCGAGCATGCCCTAGCCCTGGCCGGTCATCTGCTGTCCGGCCGGCGAAGCAGGTAGCTGTCCATGACCCAGCCACGGCGGCTGCGGAAGGCCGCCCGGGCCGCGGCGATCTGCTGTCCCACGTCGGCGACCCGGCCGCAGATCAGGGCCTCGCCTGCGCCGCTGACGCCGGCGCCCCAGTAGATGTCGAGGTCCCCGTCCATCCCGGTGAAGGCGCAGTGTGCGTCGAGCATCACGACGACGTCGTCGGCGTAGTAGGGAAAGCCCTGGGCGATCCGGCGGCCCGTCGTGATGTGCAAGGGGCGCCCGGCCCGGGTCAGGCTGATCTTGTGCTGGGCAGCGAGCGCCTGGATGCTGCTGATTCCGGGGATCACCCGCAGCTCGAAGCTGACCGTCCCCTGGGCCAGCACCTGGCGCAGCACGTCCACGGTGCCGTCGTAGATCGCTGGGTCGCCCCAGGCCAGGAACGCGCCGTGCCCGTGGCCGCCGAGCTCGGCGGCGATCAGCTGCTGGTAGATCTCGGCGCGGCGCGTGCGCCAGTCCGCCACGGCCTGCCCGCCGGCCGCCGGGCCACGGGGACGCCCGGGATCGGCTGCGGTGACGATCCGGCAGGAAGGGTTGGTGATGTACCGCGCGCAGACCTCCTGGCGGAACTCGAGGAGCTCGCGGGCCGCATCACCTTTGTCCATCATGAACACGACGTTGACGGCGTTCAGGGTGCTGATCGCCTGCACCGTGATGTGCTCCGGATCGCCGGCGCCGATCCCGACCACCGACACGGCCCTCACCAGCGTGGCGAGGTCATGAGCCGTCGGCGGGCAGGCCGAACGCGGCGGGGTGCAGCCAGCGGGCGATAGCCACCGCGGCCTGCGCGTTGCGCGGCCCGGGGGTGATCTCGTCGTAGCTGAGCGGCAGGAAGCAGTGGTTCTTGACCGCGGTGAGGTTTTTGGTGATGGGGCTGGTCTGCAGGAACTTCTCCTTCTGGGCGGCGGTGGGGGTGCCGTAGTCGTTGATGATGATGCACTGCGGGTCGGCTTTGACGACCTGTTCCCAGGACACCGACGTGAAGCTCTGCTTGAGGCTGGCGAAGATGTTGGTGCCGCCGCCGAGGCTGATGAGGGCGTTCGGTGTCGCGAGCCCGGCGCCAGTGAAGGGCGACGCCTGGCCGCTGTCGTAGTCGAACACCGTGACGGGCTTGAGCCCTTTGACCTTCACTTGCGCCGCGGCGACCTGAGCCTGCATGGCGGCGATCACGTGCTCGGCCTTGGCGCGGACGTTGAAGATCTCACCGAGGTTGCGCAGGTCCTGGTAAGTGTCGTTGATGCTGACCGTGGTCGTGTTCTTCTGCACGTGGACGCAGGACTCGGTCAGGACCAGGGTCTTGATGCCGAACTGGGCCAGGCCCTGCGGCGTGAGGCTGGTGCCTTCCTCGAGCCCGTAGTTCCAGCCGGCGAACAGGAAGTCCGGATGCAGGCCGACCAGTTCTTCCTTGGTGAAGTAGTCCGAGGACACGTCGCGGACCTGGTGGAAGCCCGCCAGGTACTGGGCCGGCACCGGCTGCCCGACGGGACCGTCGCCGGTGACCCCGAACGTGCCGACCATGTGCGGCTCCAGCCCGAGCGCGAGCATGTCCTCGGTGGTGTTGATGTCGTTGGAGACCGCCCGGGCCGGAGCGCGGTCGTAGGTCACCGGCACCCCGCAGCTGGTCACCGTCACCGGATAGGCAGCGGTCTTCGTCGTGGCCACCGGAGTAGAGGACGACGCGGCGGACGCGCCGCAGCCCGCCAGCACGCTGCCGCCGATCAGCAGCGCCCCGGCGGCGACGGCCGCGCGGGACACCCGGCCCGGAACGGGCCCAGGGCCAGAAGGTGAAACGGGCCTGGACCCGGAAGATGACAAGAGCCGCACTGGCTTTCCTCTCAATGTCCGGTCCCAGCAGGTGGGCCGGGTGGCTGGGCAGGCCCCTGGCCGGGTGCCTGCGTGCTGCGGGTGCGTCGCGGGATCAGGTGGGGCGTGCCGGTGTCGGGGTGGGAGATGACCAGCACGTCGGCGCCGTAGGCCTCCCGGACGACGGCGGGGGTGAGCACGGATTCCGGCGGGCCGCCCGCGATGACCCGGCCGCCGCCGAGCAGGTGGACGGTGTCGCAGAACAGCGCGGCCAGGCTGAGATCGTGGATGGCGGCCAGGACCGTCACGCCGAGCGTGGAGACGAGTTCGAGGATCTCGATCTGATAGCGGATGTCGAGATGGTTGGTCGGCTCGTCCAGGATCAGGTGGTCAGCGCCCTGGGCGATGGCCTGGGCGATCAGCACCCGCTGCTTCTCACCCCCGGACAGCGTGTTGAAGCCCCGATGAGCCAGGTCCGCGCAGCCGACCTGCTCGATGGCCTGGTCCACGATGGCCTGGTCGGTGTCGTCGTCCCGGTCGAAGGCCCTCTTGTGCGGGGTGCGGCCGATCATGACCATCTCACGGACGGTGAAGTCGAACTCGAGGGTGAACTCCTGGGCCACGACCGCGATCCGCCGCGCGGCGTCCCGCGGCCGCAGCGACAGCAGGTCCGCGTCGTCGAGGAGGATCCGCCCGGCGGCTGGCCGGTGCACCCGGTAGATGGCCTTGAGGACGGTGGACTTCCCGCTGCCGTTGGGCCCGAGCAGCCCGGCGAAACCGCCGTCCGGAACGGAGAGGCCGACGCCGGTGACGATCCGGCGCCCCGCGATGTCCACCGACAGGTCCTGCAGTTCCAGGCTCACCCGGACGCTCCGTAGAGGTAGGGGCGGCGCCGGATGAGGACGATCAGCGCCGGTGCGCCGATGAACGCGGTGATGACGCCGATCGGCATTTCCTGGGGGGCCACGATGACGCGGGCCAGCAGGTCGCCGAGCACCATGAACGAGGCCCCGAACAGTGCGCCGACCGGCAGCACCCGGCGGTGGTCAGACCCGACCATCAGCCGGACGATGTGCGGGACGACCAGGCCCACGAATCCGATGACGCCGCTGACCGCGACGGCCACTCCGGCCATCAGCGAGGTGACGATGAACAGGTTGCGCCGCAGCGCCTGCACGTTGACTCCCAGCGCCGCGGCTGGCCCTGCGCCCATCGCCAGCGCGTTCAGCGAACGGCTCTGGGTCAGCAGGTAGCCGATGGCGGCGGCCAGGGCGATAGCCGGGATCGGGAGCTGCGGCCAGGTCGCCAGGCCGAAGGATCCCAGCAGCCAGAACAGGACGGACTGGGTGGCCTGCGGGTTGCCCCGGAAGATCAGGAAGCTGGTGACCGATTCGAACAGGGCCGACAGCACGACGCCGCACAAGATGAGCTGGGTGGGGGCGAGCGCGCGGCCCTGGCGTGAGACGAGGAAGACGGCGGCCATCGCCCCCAGAGCCCCCAGCACGCTGCCGACGGAGATCGCCCAGACGCCGAGCGAGGCGAACGCCCCGAACAGCAGCACGGCCGTAGCGCCGACGCTGGCCCCGGACGAGACACCGAGCAGGAACGGATCGGCGAGGGCGTTGCGCACCAGGACCTGCACCACGGTCCCGGCGGTCGTCAGAGCCGCGCCGACCACGGCGGCGAGCAGCACCCGGGGCAGCCTGATCTGCCAGACGATGGCGTCGGCGACGCTGTACCCCGGGTGGCCGGTCAGATGATGCCAGATCACAGCCCAGACCGCTGCGGGGCTCAGCGGCACCGACCCGATAGCCACCCCCAGGGTCATGGTGACCAGCAGCAACACGGCGCAGCCGAGGAGGGCCAGGGGGAGCGGGACGCGCTTCCGTGACGCCACGCGGGGGAGTGACCGGGACACCTACGAACCGCCCTTCCTTCGAGGGCTATGTCGTCGGCACAAGGACAGGCGACCGGGCTCGCCCCCGGAGGGGACCACCGTTGCGGGACAGCGCCGGGATCTCACCGGACTTCGCTGAAACTGCGCCACCGCGGTCCTTGACCGCGGCAGCGTCACCGTACGGGCGGCACCAGCACGACGTCAAGCACCAGCCGCCCGCCACCTGCCGTGTCGTCCCAGCGACCGCCGATGCCGGCCGACGAAGATCTGCTAACCGGGCCGGGGCGGAGGTGGCGCCGTGTTGAGGACGCAGTCCCCGCAGACCGCCGGGGTGGCCCCCGGGGCGGCCCGGTAGATCAGGCAGCAGCTTCGCCTGCGGAAACCAGCCGCGCCGCTGGTCCAGGTTCCGGCCAGCTCCGGGGCGCTCAGCAGCGCGCGTCGGATGGCGGCGGCTGCGGTGGCGAGTTCAGGACGTGCGGTGGCGATCATGGCGGCGGCGGCGTTGACCGCGGACGCGATGTTGCCTTGCAGCACGATCGGGGACACGGACATGGCGGCGGTAATCCCCGTGAGTGCCCGGACCGGCCCCTGAAGCAGGGTCCGCCGCAGCTCGCTGGCCAGCTGGCCCGCGCCGGGCTGCCCCTCGCCGGGCTGGTGCCCGCGCCCGGCGAGGGCGGAGGCCGGGACCGACAGGGGCAGCGGGCCGCCGAGCACTGGCTGCCAGTGGACCTCGGCCGGGTCCATCCGCAGCACCCGGCCGAGGAGGACCGCCGTCCCGAGCACGGGGGAGATCAGCCGGGCCGCCACCCCGAGGTGGGTCACTGACGCGGCGACCCGGAACTCCACGGCGTCGGCCGGCCGGTCCGCGGCCAGCGCGCAGCGGACTTCGGCGATCCGCTGCCGCAGGTCGTCCGGGGAGTCCAGCAGCGTGCTGAGCGGCCGCCACGGGGCAGGCCAGGGCCGGCCAGGCGGGTGGGCACGCACGGCGAAGTACGGCCCGAGCTGGGCCAGCTCCGCCGCGTGCCGGGCGGCCAGGTCAGCGCGGCCCGGCACGTCGCGAGGTCCGGTCTGCGGAGTAGGCACCGAACGTCAGCGTGTCACACTCCGGCTGGCTCGGGGCTGCGCAGTTCGGCGCTGGCTGGCCCGGGAGCCAGCAGCCGGTCTGTCCTGGACCCAGGGCTCCGGGCGGACCCGCTGGCTGATCTCCCGGCTGGTGCTGGTCGCCGTCCTGCTGGCCGGCGGCGCGGCAGGCGCCAGCGCGCTGTTCTCCTGGTACTACCATCCCCTGCTCCAGCTCGGGCAGGACAGCCCCCTCTCGCCCCTGGTCTTCGACCTGCGGGGCGTGGTGTTCGCCGGGTGGACGCTGCTGGCGTTCACCATCGGCGTGTTCGCCGGGGCGCTGATCCGGCGCACCATCCCGGCCATCGCCGCCGCCACCGCGGCCTGGTCCGGGCTGCTCCTCGCCGATGTCTTCTACCTGCGAGGGCACTACCAGGCGCCGCTGACCGGCACCGGCCTGATCAACCCGGCCAGCGGGACGGGCCAGGGGGTTCCCTGGCTGCTCAGCCAGTGGTGGACCGCCCCCGGCGGGGTCCCCGCCAGTCAGGGCGAGATCAACCACCTGAGCACCCAGCTCCGCCAGGCGGGCGGCCTGCCCACCCCGCAAGCGGTCCAGCAATGGTTCGCCGAGCAGGGCTACCTCAAGTACTTCACCTACCAGCCCGCCAGCCGCTTCTGGTCCTTCCAGCTCATCGAAGGCACCTGGCTGCTCGCCCTCGGCCTGCTCCTCAGCGGCGCCACCATCTGGCTCATCCGCCACCGCGCCACCTGACGCCCAGATCCGCGGGTCGGTCGCTCACCGCCCGGGATGACCCTTAGATCCACGGGCCCGCCCGGATGAGTCGGCGGGACTGGTCTCAGGCTTTGGTCAGCGTGGCGACGGTGATGTGCGGCCAGCTGATGCCGGCGAAGTTGAGCAGCACGATCTGGGAGTACTGCAGCCGCTTGGGTTCGGTATCGCCCTGCAGTGTCTGCAGCCAGAACGTCGCGACGACGTGCGCGGCGTCGGCGTTCGGGCCGTCGTTGGTGCCGACGAGGAAGGCCGTGTTCGACGTCCCGCCGCCCACGATGGTGCCCGCGGTAGACGACACGTGCAGCCTCGTCGTCGTGGTGACCTTCGGCGGGTTGGCGGTCAGCACGCTGTTGGGGTTGTTGAGCATGGCCTGGGTGATGCCGGTCAGCCCCACTCCGGAGGTCCGGAACGGGGTTGTCCGGTTCAGGTGCTGCTCGTCGAAGTCGATGGTCTGTTTTGGCTGGCCGATGCTGAACGGGGTGAGGCTGACGGCCGGGATCGAGGGCCCGCCGGCGGTGGTGGCGGCGGTTCCCTGGATCAGGATGGTGGTGCCGTGCGGGATGGAGGCCAGCCGGGCAATGGTGGCAGGTTCTTGCGGGTCTTTGGTGGGCGGGACATTGATCCACACGCCTGGCTCGATGTGCAGCCCGGCTGGCGCCCCGCTAACCACCACGTTGGCGTCGGAGATCTGCTGCAGGTAGGTCAGCCCGTGCATGAAGATCTGGCCCTGGACCAGGCCTCGGTTGGGGATCTGCCCGTTAATGACTTCCAGGCCGATCTGGTCGCTGGTCACGTTCAGTTCCAGGAAATGGTCGGATGCGCCGGTATGCGGGCGCCAGATGGCATTGAAGCCCTGGCCGCTCCAGTTTCCGGCCAGGCCAGCGAGCGGCCCCAGTCCCTGGTCCGGCACCGCGGCCAGTGCCGCCCCGGTTCCCTCGTCGTTGTCCAGCGGCTGGAAGACAAAGTTTGCGGCCAGTTCCATGGTTCTCCTTCAGCGAGACGTCGCTCATCCGTGGACCCCCGAAGCCGCGGCAGCGCCGCGCAGAATTAACCGCGCGTCATGGCTCCGAGAATCAGTAAAGGCCGTACAGGTAGCACATGCAACCGCGCGCTGACCGATGAGTACCGTCGCCGTCGATCGTCGGAACTGACATGACTACTAGTGAACCGCGGGCGAAGAACCTCGCCGGCCTCTATGACCTGGCCCCGCTGGACTGGACCGATGTGCGCCAGACGCTCGAGACCAACCTGGACCAGGAACCCGGTACCGGCGGACCGGACCACCACACGTTCTGGTTGTCCACGATCGACGCCGACGGCCGACCGCACATGACGGCCGTCGGCGCCTTCTGGGTCGACGGCCGCTACTACTTCAGCGGCAGTCCCCGGTCACGCAAGATCCGGAACGTCGAGCACGACCCGCGCTGCGCCTTCGGCGTCGCCATCCACGGCTACGACGTGGCGCTCGAGGGCCGGGCCGCCCGGGTCACCGACGAGGCAATGCTGCAGCGCCTGGCCGGGGTGTTCGCCGCGGGCGGCTGGGCGCCGACCGTGGCTGACGGCGGCTTCACCCACGACTACAGCGCCCCCAGCGCCGGCCCGCCGCCGTGGTACGTCTACGAGTTCACCCCCGACGACGCCTACGCGGTCGCCACCAAGGAGCCCGGCGGCGCCACCCGCTGGACCTTCTGACTCCCGGCGGGCGCCACGAAACTGTAAGGTCGTCGCGGACTCCAACCGTGAGCACCCAGACTTCTCGGGCGGCCCGGCGATCTCTGACCGGCGGATAGAGGGTGACGATGCCTGAGCTGAGTCAGGCTTCGGTATCGACGGTCATCATCGCCTGCGTCGTGGCCGCAGCCAGCGCATTCGTGGTGGGTGTGGCCGTCGCGGCACTGATCAGGCGGATCGCCGCGCGGCGCAATCTTGAGGTCCCGCGACGGCCTATCTGGCGGGCGCCGGTCACCGTGCTGCTCGTCGTGCTGGCGGTCCGCGGAGTCCTGCTGGCGGCGGGTCCGCAGCGCTACTGGGCCAGCCGTACCGGGTACATCCTCGGCCTGGTGGCGATCGCTGTCGTCGGATGGCTCCTCACGGTCGTCGCCGTCGTCCTGGAACGGGCGATGCTGGCCCGCTTTCCCGACGCTGAGCTGGAGAACCGCCGCTCCCGCCACGTCCGGACGAAGATCATCCTTGTTACGCGCGTGGTCCAGGCCCTGATCGGGGCGGTCACCGTGGCCGCGATCTTGTGGACGATCCCGGCGCTGCGCGACATAGGCGCCGGCATCCTCGCGTCGGCGGGCGTGATCGGGGTGATCGGCGGCTTGGCCGCGCAGACCACGCTGGGCAACCTGTTCGCGGGCCTCCAGATCACGTTCACGGACGCTATCCGGATCGATGACATCGTCACCGTTCAGGGGCTGATGGGACGCATCGAGGAGATAACCCTCACCTACGTCTCAGTGCGCATGAAGGACAACACGACACTGATCCTGCCCTGCACCTACTTCACCACGACGCCGTTCCAGAACTGGACCCACAAGGGTGCCCAGATCAGCGCGACGGTGGAATTCGGGGTTGACGCTCACGCGCCTCTGGACACGCTGCTCGGTGCCCTGCGTGAGGAACTCGGCCGGGTACTTGAGCGCTCCGCATACTGGGACAGGGGCCGTGGTGACATCGTCGTCGAAGACGCGACCGGCTCGGTGGTGAAGCTGATCGCCACGGTGACCGCCGTCGATGGGAACGCCGTCGCGCCGCTGCGCTGGGAAGTCCGGGAAGGCCTGCTTACCTTCCTGCACGAAAACTATCCTGCCGCGCTGCCCGGCGGCTGATAGAAAATTTCCTGCTCACGCCAGCTAAGCCGCAGCACAAAGTACGGAGCCGGCCGCGCTAGTTAAATATAATATATATAATAATAATACTATTATAATACATAAAAATAAAAATCTAACTAAACTAACCCAACTACCAAATATACCATCAAAACTAACAAAACAAACCCAAATAATACAACAAACCACCAAAAAAATACCAAACACACAAATCACCCAAACAACCAAAATATCACAACCCACAATAATCAACTCACAACACCACTACCAACAACACTCTATCCCCTCTCTCCCACATCACCCTCCTTCCTCTCTCCCCCCTCACATCTCTCTATACGCACCACACCATAACCACTCTCTCTCCTCACTCCCCTCCGCCTGCACCACCACCCATCACTCACTCCTCCTCCCCTTTCCTCCCCCCCTCCCTTCTCCTCTCTTTCCCCTCCACTTCTCTCCTATCTCTCTCTACTCTCACATCCTCCCTCTCCCACTAACTTTCAAATTCAGTACCCACCCCTCTCTCCTCTCTTACTTCCTCCACCTCTTCTCTCCTTTTCCTCTCTCCTCCTTTTCTTTCTTTTTTTCTCCTCTTCTTTCTTCTCTCTCTCTTTCTCTCCCTCTTCCTTCCCTCTCCTTTTCTTCCCTTTCTTCCTTCTCTCCCCTCTCCTCTCTCTCTTCTCTACTAGCCGCCCGGCTCCCTCACGCTGTTCCCCGCGCCGCAGATCACCACCCCCTACCTCACCTCCCACTCGTGCTTTCCCCCCCACCCCCACCTCCTGTTCCTGCCTTTCCTCTCCTCCCTTCCCCCCTCGCACCCCCCCACTGCTCCCGCACCTCTCGCTTCACCACCACCTCTCTCACTCGCACCCCCTCGTCCGCTCGTCTCTCTCCCCCCCCCCGCACTCGCCTCTCTCCCCGCACCTCACCCCCACCAGCTGCTCGTCGCTGCACTTGCTCCAGCTCTTCCTCCCGCTCATCACCCGCCACCCCCTCCGCCCCACAATTCCGCTCCCTCACAGCACTCACTCGCGCGCCGCGCCCTCACGCGCTTACAACGCCGCGCCAGCCCCCCCGGCACGGCGCGATAGAGGCGTGTCTCCTCCGGGGCCCGGAGGGCCCGGACGGACGCCGCAAAGGCCAGCAGGCGGCTGTGCACGATCTGGGCCCAGGATCCGTCCTCTCCGCCGGGACCGCGCTCGGCGTCCATGGCGGCGAGCGCGCCCTGCACGGCCACGAGTACGTCCGAGATCTTGGCGCGCTCGTCTTCATCCGGGGCCGCCTCGCGGAGCGCGTACAACGTCCGCGTCAGGCCATCAGCCCGGCGCTGGATGTCGGACCATCGAGCGTCCGCGTCCCAGGCCGCCAATGCGCCCGGAGTCTCTGCGGCACGCATCGAATCGCACAGTGCCGCGCTTTCGGCGTACACCTCGACGACCCGGTCCTGCCATCCGGCCTTAGCGGCGGAGCGGCGGCCGGAGGCCCGGGCGATCCCCGCTATCAGGCCGATGAGGACCAGTACTCCGATGACGATCCAGAGCCAGATGAGAGAGGAGCCGGATCCGCCACCCGTGCTGGCAGAACTGCTCGCTGGCGCGTTCGCGGCGGGTGCGGCAGCGCTCTGAGCTGCCGATGGCAGAGCGCTGGCCGGTGCGCCTGGGCTGGGCAGTGAGACACTCGCGCTCCGGCTCGGCACGGAGATACTGGCGCTCCGGCTGGGGGAGAAGCTAGCGATCGGACCGCCGCCGCTCTGCCCGCAAGCGGCCACGAGGAATCCGGCGAGGAGGATCGCTCCCGCCAGCAGCGGGCCTTCAACTGAGCGTCGCATCAGGGTTCCTCCGCGCATTGGTCCGCGAGCCAGGGCATTGCGCCAGCCTTCCGGGGAAGCGATCGCGGGTCTTCACCCGTCCTGGGTGGCTAGTCCTGTCAGCCTGATGATCCGCGGCCGTCGCCGCTCCGGCGTCACCCACCGAGGAGCGGGCCAGGGCGGCCGCTCTCAGTGCGGTCAGATCATTCCCAGTTTCTTGGCGCGGCGTACCGCTTCACCCCGGCGGGTCGCTCCGAGCTTGCGGAAGATGCTCTTGAAGTGAGTCTTGACGGTGTTAACGGAGAGGTACATCGAGGCGGCGATTTCTTCGGTGCTGAGCATTCCTGACGCCAAACAGAGGACCTCGCGCTCACGGTCGCTGAGCTGCTCAACGACTACCGGGTCCAGGCGGACGCTGGTGGCTGCGTGGACGGGGGTATCCCGGCGCCCAGCTCCGGGCTGCAGCAGTGCCCGGTAGGCCCTGGCCAGGTCAGGACAGTAGTGAAGCGCGGGCTGGATCCAGGTCTGGTTCATGGCGAACGGGAGGCGGCGGCGTTCTGGCTCGGCCAGCCGCAGGGCGCGCTCGAGCGATCGGCGCCCCCCGGCGGGGTCGTGGGTGCGGTAGCTGATGAGAGCGTCGGTGAGGCAGGCCTCGAGCCGGTCGGCGGTCTCGCCGGCCGGAGCGTCCGCCCCGGCCGGGAGAGCCTGTCGCGCTGCGGGAAGGTTTCCTGCGGCCAGGAAGGCGCGGGCCCGCGCGACGGCCGCGTCGAGGCCAGATCGGGCTCCGGTACGGCGGGCCGCGTCGAGGGCAGACTGGATGTCCCCGGTTGCCGTGCTGGCCTGGGCTTCGGCAATGGTGAGCAGCTGATCGAGCCAGGGCGGGGGTGCCCAGCTATCACGGCCACGCTGAATCAGGTCTACCGCAGCTGGACCGTTGTTCCGGGCCAGGGCGCCGCGCGCGGCTACCAGGCAGGCGACCGCGCCGATCAGCCGATCAGAATCAGTCCGCAGGGCGGCGTCCGCCTGCTTCAGCCAGCTACGGGAGGCGTCCAGTTCGTTGCGCTCCAGGTGCACCAGGGCGAGGGCTACTGCTGCCGAGGGCGCCGGCTGGCGGGCTTGGGCGTCCGCAGCCGGATTGATCGCGGCCGAGGCCAGTTCGGCAGCGCGGCTCAGCCGGCCGCGCAGGGCCTCGATCAGGGCGAGGTGCCCGTCACAGGCCGCCCGCTCAGGGCTGGTCTCGGGGAAGGCAGCAGCCGCACCGGCGAAGGCCACGGCCGCTGGGCCCGGATCGCCGGACCAGAAATCGACGGCACCGCGGCCAGACAGTACCTGCCCTTGAGCCTCCGGATGGCAGCCCTGCAGACTGGGTGGAAGCTGCCCGAATAGGGTCTCCGCGCACGCGGCAGCCGCCCTGGCCGCGTCAAGATCCCCGCACCGGCGAGCCGCAGCGAGACCGAGCATCGCGGCGGCCAGCCGGGAGGGGCTCTCGTGACCGGCGGGGAGCCGGTCGAGGCATTTCCCCGCCGCCGCGAGCAAGCGGCCGGCTTCCTTGTCACGGCCATCAGATAGCTCCAGGGCGGCGGCCGCCAGCAGGGACGCTGGCTGTGGCGAGCCGTCTTGCAGCGCTCCGGGGACGGGTATCCGCCGCAGGGCGTCGGGCACCGGGGAGCTGCCGCGCGGCTTGAGGAGTTCGCCGACGGCCAGCTCGTCCATCACGATCCGGGCGGCCAGCTGCCAGTCGCTGACCGCCGCCGCATGCGCGACAGCCTTCTCCAGCAGCCCGTTCCGCTGGTACCAGCTGGATGCCTGCCGGTGCAGGCCGGGCGTGCGGTCCGGGGTCTCCAGCCGCAGCTTCAGGCGCAGCACCTCGGCCAGCAAGGGATGGTAGCGATACCAGCCGTGGCCGAGCGGCTGGACGAACCCGCCGGACTGGGCCAGCGCGGCCAGGGTGCGGCCGGCCTGATCATCACCGGTCAGCTCCCAGGCCACGTCTGCGCTCACCCGGTCCAGGATGCTGGTCGCCAGCATCAGCTCCCGCTGGGCGGGCGGCTGGGCGTCGAGCACCTCGTCGACCAGGTAGCTGGTGAGAGCGTTGTCCTCGGCGGCCAGGTTCTTGATGAAGAGCCCAGGGTCGGGATGGCCGTCCAGCGAGAGGGCGGCCAGCCGCAGGCCTGCGGCCCAGCCTCCCACTCGCTCGGTAATGAGAGTGACCGCCCCGGCCGGAAGCGTGAGGCCGTGCTGGGACATCAGCAGGTCTGCTTCTCCGGCGGTGAAGGCCAGGTCGGCAGCGCGGATCTCGGTCAGCTCCCCGGCGAGCCGGTGCCGGTGCAGCGGGATGTGCGGGTCGATCCGGGCCGCCGCCACCAGACGCAGGCCCGGCCGCGCGTATCTCAGCACGTAGGCCAGCTCGGCCAGGGGCTTGGACACGGTCAGCAGATGGAGATCATCAAGGACCAGGACCAGCGGCGGGTCGAGCGTGGCCAGGGCTGAGGTCAGCCGGGGCAGGAAGGCGCGACCACTCGCGCGGGTGTCCGGCAGGGCCGGCAGCGTCTCGCTCAAGGGGAACGCCTGCCTGCCGCAGCGCCTTCACGACGTGTGACCAGAAGCTGCCCGGCTGGTTGTCGTAGTCGTCCAGAGTCACCCAGGCGACGCGCTCTGGCGTCGTGCTCGCGGCGGCCCATGATGCCAGGGCCGTCGTCTTGCCGGCGCCGGGCGGGCCGGTGACCACGGTCAGCGGCCCGCCGGCGCCCTCGGCGATGCGCTGGTCCAGGCGGGGCCGGGCGACCATCCATCCCGGCAAACGGGGGGCGGTGAGCTTGGACGCCAGGACAAGGTCACCGGCTGACTGCCTCCCGGACAGCGTCGTCGTGCGTGACATCATCTACCTCTGCTCCCAGTACGCCTGCCCGCCCGCGCCTGGCGTGAGGGTGGTGGCGGCCGACGTCATCTGGACCTCCGGGGAGAATCGCGAACCCTGACTCCCTCACCCTGTTCGAGCCGGCGTGCGGTGTCCCCACCCTGGTCAGGGTGATTCCGGTCTCCGGGCCGCTGTCATGGCCGTGCCGCGGCGGCGCCGCGCCGCAGGGGGGACCGGCTCAGAGCAGGCGCAGGTCGACGGCCCGCTCGATGGCCTCCGAGCGTGACGCCACGCCGAGCTTCTGGTAGACGGACCGCAGATGAGTCTTGACCGTGTTGCGCGAGACGTAGAGACTGGCCGCCATCTGCGGGTAGGTGCTGGTCGGCAGGAGCTTCAGGACGCGCAACTCGGCTGCGGTCAGCGGTTCGGGGAGCCCGCTGCCAGGGCGGGAGGCATCGGGCTGTGCCGCGCGTACCTCAAGAGCCGCGCCGACGAGCTGCTGGGTGAACGGGTCCTGCCGCAGCTGGTCTGGATGCCCGGCCAGGTAGCTCGTCACCTGGGGGGCGGTCGTGACCACCGTGCTGAGGAAGCCCCCCCGGCGGGCGGTGTCCACCGCACCGGCCAGGATGCTGGGGGCCAGGGGATCGCGGCGCTCGACCGCGGTGGCGGCCAGGAGTACCTGCCGCACCAGCGCCCGCCGCGGCGTCAGGTCAGCCCCCGGCAGTGCCTGCAGATGTTCCTGCGGCGCGCTGGTGGTCGCCGGAGGCCAGCGCGATCCTGGCCAACAGCAGGCCGCGGCGGGTGGCGGGCAGCCTGCTGGCCAGCTCAGCGGGAGTTCGCAGGTCGCCCAGTGACAGCCGGAGCAGCGCCTCCAGCTCGTCGGCCCGGGCCAGCAGCACTGCGCCGCCTCCGGGCGCCAGGACCGGGCGGGCCGCCTCGACGGTGGCCAGCGCGTCGCGGACCTGTCCACGGCCGGCCCAGATCGCGGCCCGGTCGAGCAGCGCGAGAAACTCAAACGGCGGCCGTCCGTGCTCCGATACTGAAAGCGCCTGCTCGGTCAGCTGCTCGGCGGTGTCGAGGTCCCGCCTCTCCAGCGCCAGGCCGGCCAGGGCCCGCAGATGGTCCACGACGAAGAAGTGCTGGCCGAACCCGAGCCGCCGGGCCTGCTGCGCGGCCGCCCGGGCGGCATCCGCGGCCTGAGCCAGACGACCGCACTCAAGCCAGGCCAGAGCCTGGGCACCGGGCACCTGGATCAGCTTGACCGGTTCGGAAAGCTCCGGGCTCGCCAGGGCTGCGGCGGCCTCGCGGTCGACCGCCTCCAGATCTTCCAGCCAGGTGTAGGCGCGCAGCAGCATCATCGGGATGCTGGCGATCCAGTCGTCGCTGACCTGCGTGTGTTCCGCGATGGCCCGCGCGGCCAGGCCTTCTGTCACCGCTTTGCTCGCATCGCCGGCCAGCGTGTGGCGCAGGGTGCGTGCCGCCGCGAACCGGGCCGCCAGCGGAGAGCCGGGCGGGGGTGGCGGTTCGGCGCGTTCCAGCAGATCGAGGTACTGGTCACCGCGAGCGATGTCTCCCGACAGCAGCAGATCGGTGGCCAGGCCCAGCAGCCGGTCCGGGGCAGCGGCTAGCAGCGATGCAGGCATGGCGCTCAGGTCCAGTGGCGGCGGCAGCGCCGGGTCGTGCAGGTAGTCAGTGACGACGCGGTCCTGCAGGAGGGCCAGGGCGTGGTCGGTCTGCCGGGCCGCGAGGAAGTGGCGGGCCGCATGCCGGGTGTCGCTCATCGACTCGAACCACTCGGCGGCCCGAAGCTGGAGTGCTTGTTCGCGGTTCCGGTCCCGGGCCCGCAGTTCGGCGTGCAGCAGCTGGCGGACCAGATGGTGATAGCGGAAGATCGTCCGGTTCTCGTCGAGAGGCACCAGGAACAGGCTGGCCCTGTCGACGCTGCGCAGCAGCGCGGCCGCGTCCTGGCGTCCGGTGACGGCGGCGCACGTGTCGGCGGTCAACTCAGCCAGGACGGAGGTGTCAAGCATGAACCAGGCCACCTCGGGGGGCTGCTGGTCGAGGACCTCGGCGGTGAAGTACTCGGCGATCTCGTGGCTGCGGACATCCAGCGCCCGGCCGGCCCGCGCCGGATCTTTGGCGCTGCGCAGCGACAGTGCGGCCATCTGCAGTGCCGCGGCCCAGCCCTCGCTGCGCTGATGGAGCAGCGCCGCATCATCGGCAGCGATCTCGACACCGAAATTGGCTAGGAAATCACGGCTTTCCGCGAGCGAGAAATGCAGGTCACGGTCGCGGAGTTCGCACAGCTCGCCGGCCATCCGCAGGCGGTGCAGTCGCAGCGCAGGGTCAATGCGGCTGGCCAGCACCAGCTGGGCGGCGTCGGCCGGCCAGCGTTCCACCAGGTCTGTCATGGTCCCCGAGACCGCGGGGGCAGCGTAGTGGAAGTCATCGACCACGATCGCCGTCCCGGCCGGCAGTTTGGCGGCATCGTTGGCGATCGACGCGGTGACATCAGGTGACACGGCTCCGTCCATCGCAAGCAGGTCGGCCGCGTCGGCGCCGAATCCTGGCTCCGCCCCCTGCGGGGCCTCGATGAATCCGGTCCAGAACCGGACCGGATTAGCGTCAGCCTCATCACACGACAGCCAGGAAGTGACGTGCGGGGCCCGCGTCGCGGCCCAGCTGGACAGGAGCACGCTCTTGCCCGCCCCCGCCGACCCCACGACCACGGTCAGGCGCTGGCCAGCCCCGGCCATCAGCCGGTCATGCAGCCCCGGCCTGCGCACCAGCGTCGCGGGCAGCGGCGGCAGGCGGAACTTTCCCAGCGCGAACCGTGCGCCACGTCCAGCTGGCACGTCCTGTGCTACCACTTGCCCCCCGACACTCCCGCCCGCAGACATGCTCGCAACCTGCCACTTGTCAGGGTGCACGGCCCCTGGTCATCGACTCAAGGGGGAATCACCCTAGGCAGGGTGAGGACGCGGCGCCCGGCGCCGGGCAGGCTGACCACACACCTGAACCAGCACACCGAAGGGAGATAGTCCTGGTGCGAATGTACGAGATCACCTTTGCGGGCCAGGCGGGCCCTGCGGTGGGCGCAGAATTTGACGACTGCGAAGTCATCCTGGGACCGAGTACAACGACCCTTCGCGCCGACCTGCCCGATCAATGTGCGCTGTCCGGGCTCATCCAGCGGATCGTCGGCCTCCACCTCGAAATTACTCAGGTGCATCTCCTCGTACCGCCTCTGACGTGATCATCGCGGCTGGCACAGGGCACCACACCGTAGCCGCCTGCCGCTCGAGGTCAGGGTCCGTATGCCTAACAGGGCACATTGCGACGATAGCGCACACATCACCCACCCGGGGGTGAGACAAGATTCACGGTCTGCCGGCGGCGCATTTACTCGTTGCGCCGTTTGACCAGCCATGATTCGGCAGCGAGGTAGGCCTCGTGGGTGGATTCGCCCACGATGGGGGTCGCCTCGAACGCGCGCATGGGACCGTCGATGGTCCCGGTGCGGTGCAGCCGCTCGGCGAGGCTGGGCTGCAGGCCGCTGAGGTAGAGCCGGCCACCCACGTCGGCCAGGCGGTCGGCGTAGTCGCTGGCCACCTTGATGAAGGTGGCTCCGAGTGAGGTGCGGCCGCGGAGCCGCAGTATCACCGCGGGCGCCTGGGGCCCGGCCGGGTCGGGCAGGTGGGCTTGCAGGGTGCGCGACCCCGCGTACAGCAGGCTGCCGTACACGTCCAGGACCGTGACGTGATGGCTGGTGAGGGTGGCCGGGGCTGGGCGCTCTTCGAACTGGCCACCGTCACGCGGGACAAGCTCGACCACGGTCAGATCCATAGCTTCGGTGTTCAGCTGCAGCAGCAGCGAGAGCGCGACTCCGATGCCCACCGCGGCGGCGACGGGCAGGAACAGCGTGGCCGAGAAGGTGGTGATGACGGCGATCCGGGAGGTGAGCCCGGTGCGCCAGATGGTGGCGATCTCTCCCGGCCGCAGTGAGCCGATGGCCGCGAAGATGAGGATGGCGCCGAGCGTCGGCATGGCGACCTTGGCGACCAGCCCGGAGAACAAGGCGAGGATCACCAGCATCCAGACGCCGGACCAGATCGCCGCCCAGCGGGAGCGGCCGCCAGCGCTCACGTTGAGCGCGGTCTGGCCGACCGAGCCGCCCACCGGCAGGCCGCGGAAGAAACCGGAGGCCAGGTTGCCTACTCCTTGCGCGATGATGTCCCGGTTGGCGTCCGACGCTGAGCCGTCCTCGTTGGGTGCGGCTTCGGCGACCCCGGCGCCCTGGACCAGTACGATCGCGGCGACCGCGAGCGCGCCCGTGACCAGGCTGAACGAGAACAGGCTGAGATCAGGCAGGTGGGGCAGCGGGATGCCGCGGGGGATCGCCCCGGAGTCGCCGACCCGGGCCACGCTGTCCGCGCCTGCCAGCACGACGACGATGGTCGGGATCACCAGCGCGATCAGCGCGCTGACCACGGCCAGGCGGGTCCGGGCCAGCACCAGCAGGATGGCCAGCGCGCCCAGCCCGGTGAGCAGCGAGGCCAGATTGATGCTGCCCGGATGGGTCAGCACATCGACGGCTTTCGCCAGCGGGAACGCGCCCTGCGCCGTCGCGCCGGTCAGGTCGGCGATCTGCCCGCACACGATGTTGACCGAGATCCCGGTCAGGAACCCGATCATCACCGAGTAGGACACGAACCGGGTGTACCGGCCGGCACCCACGAGGCCGGCGGCCACCAGGGCGACGCCGGCCATGAGCACCAGCAGCAGCAGGGCTTCCGGGCGCTGGCCGGCCGGGACGCTCTTCAGCGCCGAGCCAGCCGCCAGCGAGGCGGCCGACGTCGTCGTGATCACCATCAGCCGGGTACTCGAGCTGAGCCCGCCCGCGATGCGTCCTGCGAAGCCGGCGTACAGGCCCTGGACCGGGTTGACCCCGACCAGGACCGCGGCGGCCATCCCGTCCGGGACGCCGCCGATCGCGCCGGGCAGCCCGGCCACGATATCGGCCCGCAGGTGGCGGCGTTCCGGCCGGACTGAGCGCAGCCAGCGGCCAGCGGCGGCCCAGGCGGGGCGAATTGAGAGACGCGGTCCGCGCTCAGTCACATGCGCTCCTCCAGCTAGCGGAGCCCAGCCGCTTACTCGCCGCGGGTGAAGGTGAGCGCCTGGTGGCCCAGCCGCGACCAGTCCAGGGCCGGCCGCGGTTCGGGGACGCCGGGCCGGGAGCGTGGCACGCGAACCCGCAGGGCCAGCGGATGGATGGTGCAGCGCACCGGAGTGGGCATGAGGACTGATTCGCCGTCGATCCCGACCGGGATGTTCGGCTGGTCGGCGTCGATGACGACTTCGCGTGCGGTGAGGACGGTGACGCTGCGGGACCGCTGGGCCTGGCGCAGCAGCCCGGCCGCCTGGGCGGCGTTGCTGATCTTCACGCCGACGACACCGAGCACGCCCTGGTCGAGCCGGGCCCGGCGGCCCAGGCCCGCGATGTCGCCGGTCTCATAGGGGTTGTTGCTGACCAGCACCGCTTGCGGCCCGTCCAGGACGACTTGCCCGTCGACCCGGACGACCAGGTGGGCTCCCTGGTGGCCGGTCAGCAGGTCAGGGAGCATGGCCAGGGCGGTGCCGGACTTGTCGTCGCGGTAGGCCGGGCTCTGCACGACCTGGGCGTACGCGCCGAACGACGCGTTGTTGACGAACGTGCGGTCCCCGATCAGGCCCAGGTCGATGCGCAGCTCCACCCCGTCGGTCAGGGCGTCCAGGGAGGTGGACGGGTCGTCCCGGTCCAGCCCGAGGTCGAGGGCGAAGTGGTTGCGGGTGCCCGCCGAGATCACCATCATCGGGATGTCCCGCCCGGCGGCGATGCCCGCGACGAGAGCCTGAGTTCCGTCGCCACCCGCCACCCCGAGCAGGTCGGCGCCGGCGTCCACCGCCTCGCGCGCCATCGCGGCCACGTCCACCACCCCAGGGCCTTCGAGCAGGGCCACCTCGGCGCCGAGCCCGGCGGCCTTGTCGGCCAGCCCGAACTTCGTGACCTTCCCGCCGCCCGACCTCGGGTTCATGATCACGAAAGGCTGCCGCTGCGGCGCCGCCGCCTGTTCCTGCGGTTTCGCCGCCGGCTGGCCGGGGCTGAGGGCCGCGCGCCCGGCAGCCACCGCCGCGACCGCCAGCACGACGCTGAGCGCGATCTCCCACAGCAGCCCCGCGGCGACGTACACCACGATCACCGCCACCGGCGCCGCGACCAGCAGCACGGCCGCGAGCCAGCGCCCGACGCCCCGATGAGCCAGGAACCACCACGCCGCCGCGCAGACGATCGCCAGCCCGGCGATACCCAGCAGCAGCGCGGTCAGGCTCTTCAGCCCGCCGGCCAGCAGCAGCACCACCACCGCGGCCAGCGCGGCGGCGAACGCGAGCCGGGCCAGCCAGCGCTGGCTCCGGGTCGGCGTCCTGGGCACGCCACTTACCACGGCCGGCGCGGGTACGCGGTCGGGCTGGTCCGCCATGTTGTCCTCCTGCTCGCTGGCCGCCTAGAACGGTTCCGGGATGTGGTGCAGGGGCAGGTCGGGCTGGGTGTAGCCGTGGGCGGGCTGGCGTCTGGGCAGGGTGACGTCGCGGGGGGCGAGCGGCGGGTAGGGGATCTGGCTGAGCAGGTGGGTGATGATGTTGAGCCGGCCGCGTCGTTTGTCGTCGGTGCCGGCGATGTACCAGGGCGCCCAGGCGGTGTCGGTCGCGGCGAGCATGGCGTCGCGGGCGCGGGAGTAGTCATACCAGCGGGCGTAGGACTTCAGGTCCATCTGCCGACAGTTTCCAGATCTTCCGCGGGTCGTTCATCCGGCTTTTGAGGCGGCGGGTCTGCTCGGCGGGGCTGACCTCCAGCCAGTACTTCAGCAGCACGATCCCGTCGTCGGTCATGGCTTTCTCGACCCCGGGGGTGAGCCGGAGGAACCGCCCGGTCTCCTCAGGGGTGCAAAAGCCCATCACCGGTTCGACGCCGGCCCGGTTGTACCAGCTGCGGTCGAAGATGACGACTTCGCCGGCGGCGGGGAAGTGGGGGAGGTAGCGCTGGACGTACATCTGTGATCTTTCCCGCCCGGTCGGGGCGGGCAGGGCCACGACCCGGAACACCCGCGGGCTGACCCGCTCGGTGATCCGCTTGATCGTGCCTCCTTTCCCGGCGGTGTCGCGGCCCTCGAACACCACGCAGATCTTCGCCCCGCTCGCCTTGACCCACTCCTGCATGGCCACCAGCTCGCCATGCAGCACCCGCATCTGCCGCTCATACTCCTTGCGCTTCATCTTCGGCGCCGGCCCAGCACCGGCCTCCGGCGGCGCTTCGCCCGGCGGCGCCTGATCGTCCCGGGCGCGCTGCTTGTGCTTGGTCTTGCTGGCCACGTCGCTTACCTCCGGATCGGCGGGGCTGGCGGCTGGCCCTTGACGGGGGTCATCCTGCCACGATTACCTGCTTCTGCGCCTGGGCCGTCACCCGGTACGGGTGATGCCGGACTTGTCCAGACGGGCGAAGTTGCCGGTACGACCTATGACCAGGGCCTGGAGGCTGTCCATGTTCCAGTGGGTGCCCGGGCTCCAGGTGATCTCGACCTACCGCCGGCAGTGGCTGCTGAAAGACGTCATCGCCGGGGTGGTGCTGACCACCCTGCTGGTCCCGCAGGGCATGGCGTACGCGGAACTGGCGGGGCTGCCGCCGATCACCGGCCTGTACACGTCCATCTTGTGCCTGCTCGGCTACGCGGCGTTCGGCCCGTCGCGGATCCTGGTCCTGGGCCCGGACTCCTCGCTGGGGCCGATGATCGCGGCGACGATCCTCCCGCTGATGGCGGCCAAGGGCGACCCCAAGCGTGCGGTCGCGCTGGCGTCGCTCCTCGCGATCATGGTCGCGGCGATCATGATCCTGGCGGCCGTGGCGAAGCTCGGCTTCATCGCCGACCTGATCTCCAAGCCGACGATGATCGGCTACATCAACGGCCTGGCGCTGACCATCCTGATCGGGCAGCTGCCGAAGCTGCTCGGGTTCAAGGTCGACGCCGATGACCTGATCGGTGAGATCACCGGGTTCGTCAAGGGCCTGGCGAACGGCGACGCGGTTCCGGCCGCGGCCGCGGTCGGGATCGGGGCGGTCGTGCTGATCCTGGTGCTGCAGCGCTGGCTGCCGAAGGTCCCGGCCGTGCTGATCGCCGTCGTGCTGGCCATCGCGGCCACCTCGGTCTTCAGCCTGGCCGACCACGGTGTCAGCCTGGTCGGGGTGCTCCCCAAGGGGTTCCCGCCGCTCACCATCCCGTCCGTCCGCCTGTCTGATCTGGGGCCCCTGTTTGCCGGGGCGCTGGGGATCGCCCTGGTCTCCCTGGCCGACACGATCTCCACCGCCTCAGCGTTCGCGGCCCGCACCGGGCAGGAAGTCCGCGGCAACGGCGAGATGATCGGTATCGGCGTGGCCAACCTGGCGGCCGGCCTGTTCCAGGGCTTCCCGGTCAGCACCAGCGGGTCGCGGACGGCGGTGGCGGAACGCTCGGGCGCCAAGACACAGCTGACCGGCGTCGTCGGGGCCGCCCTGATCATCCTCATGATCGTGCTGGTCCCGGGCCTGTTCCGGAACCTGCCCCAGCCGGCCCTGGCCGCGGTGGTGATCACCGCGTCACTGTCGCTGGCCGACATTCCCGGCACGGTGCGGCTGTGGCGCCAGCGCAAGGCCGAGTTCCTGCTGTCGATCGCGGCTTTCCTCGGCGTCGCCCTGCTCGGCGTGCTGCCCGGGATCGCGATCGCGGTCGGGCTGTCCATCCTGAATGTGTTCCGGCGGGCCTGGTGGCCCTACGCCACGGTGCTCGGGCGCGTGGACGGGGTGGAGGGCTACCACGACACCCGGTCATATCCGGGCGCCGAGCACCTGCCTGGCCTGGTGATCTACCGGTTCGACGGGCCGTTGTTCTTCGCCAACGCCACGACGTTCCGCGACGAGATCCGCCGGCTGGCCAAGGCGGAGCCGAAGCCTTTGTGGATCCTCATCGCGGCGGAGCCCGTGACCGATGTGGACACCACCGCCTCCGACGTGCTCGAAGACCTCGACGAGGCGCTGAACGCCCAGGGCGTCAGCCTGGTGTTCGCCGAACTCAAGGACCCGGTCCGGGCCAAGATCGAACGCTACGGGCTGACCCGCACGATCGACCCGCGCCACTTCTTCCCGACGATCGGCGCCGCCGTCGCCGCCTTCCGCGCCGAAACCGGCGCCCAGTGGACCGACGCTGATCCGCCCCCCGACGGCCAGCCCGACGTTCCCGCAGCACCACCCGTCGGCTAGGTGGGTGGCGGCAGATGGTGAGCATCAGGACGCGAGGCAGGAATCGATGAGCGTTTCCGACCTGGCCATCGTGGCCGGAATCGTCTTCCTCTGGGGGACGCTGTCCGCGCGGCTGGAGCGGTTCGACGTGACCGCGCCGATCGTCTTCGTGCTCGCTGGGCTGGTGCTCACCCACGGCCCGCTCGCCCTGCTCGGGTTCGAGCCTTCCCGTGAGCTGGTGAAGGCGCTGGCCGAGATCACCCTGGTGCTGGTGCTGTTCTCGGATGCGTCCCGGGTCAGGGTACGCGACTTGCGCAGTGATGCAGGCTTGTGCCTTCGGCTGCTGGGGATCGGCCTGCCGCTGACGATCGGGCTGGGCCTCCTGGTGGCGCTCGCGCTATTTCATGGCCTGAGTATCTGGCTCGCCCTGCTGGTGGGCGCGGCGCTCGCGCCGACTGACGCGGCCCTGGGTGCGGGGGTGATGGTGAACCCGGCGGTCCCGGCGCGGATCCGGCGGCTGCTCAACGTCGAGAGCGGGCTTAACGACGGGATCGCCACGCCGGTCGTGCTGGTCGCGATCGCCGGGGCCGCGACCGCCGAGCACGCCGCCAGCGTCGGTCCTGGTAAGGCGGCGGTGGAGCTTGTACTGGGCGTGCTCGCCGGGGTGCTGATCGGCGGCGCGGGGGGCCTGATCGTGAATGTGGCGCGCCGCCGCGGCTGGGCCGAGAGCGATTTCGCCGGCTCGGCGGTGCTGGCCCTGGCGGTCTGCGCCTACGCCTGCGCGCTGGCGCTCAACGGAAACGGCTTTATCGCCGCGTTCGTGGGTGGCCTGGCCTATCGGGCTGCCAGCGGGGAGCCTGGCGAGCGGCTGGTGCCCTACGTCGAGGAGACCGGTGCCCTGGTGTCACTGCTGGTCTGGCTGGCGTTCGGCGCCATCGCGGTCGTGCCGGCGTTCGAGGACCTGACCTGGCAGGTGGTGCTGTACGCGGTGCTCAGCCTGACCGTGATCCGGATGGTGCCGGTGGCGCTGGCCCTCGCGGGCGGGCGGCTTGGCCGTGCCGCGGTGGCCTTCGTGGGCTGGTTCGGGCCCCGGGGCCTGGCGTCGGTCGTGTTCGCCTTGCTGGCGCTGGAGGACCTGGACCAGTCTGCCGAGCCGGCCATCACAGTGATCGCGTTCACCGTGCTGCTCAGCGTGGTTGCGCACGGCCTGACCGCCAACCCGCTCGCCCAGCGCTACGGGCCGCGCCTCGCCATCACCTCGGGTAGATCTGATGATGCCGAGGCACACCCGTTGTCCCCGCGTAGGCTCATCCGCCGTGCTCCTTGACCATGATGGGGAGGCTGAGCATGCGGGTGTTCGGGGACTTGGGCGCGTTGGTAAACCGGATCTTCGCCTGGGCGGATGGTGTCCAGCGCCGGCATGGCGTGCTCGGGTTTCCTTACGCCGTCATCAAGAAGTACGGAGACGATGACGGCGGCCGCGAGGCCGCGCTCATGACCTACTACGGGTTCCTCAGCATCTTCCCGTTGCTGCTGCTCGGCGTAGCGATCCTGTCGCGGGTGCTGGACGACAACCCGGAACTGCGTCAGCGGCTCATCACCGCGACCATCCCGGCGGCGCTGCGATCCACGGTCGAGAGTTCGCTGACTGCCTTGCCGACGTCGACCGTCCCGTTCGTCGTCGGCCTGATCGGCCTGCTGTTCTCCGGAACTGGTGTCGTGTTCTCCGCGTCCCAGACGCTGAACAATGTCGCCGCCGTCCCGCGGCGCCTTCGGGCCCGATTCTGGTCCCGGTACCTCCGGGTGTTCGGAATGCTGGCGGCGCTGCTGCTGGGGGCGCTGGCGGTCGGGGCGCTCACGGTGGTGGTGACGGCGCTGCCTGGCGTGCCGGAAGCCGAGCGCGCCGCCGCGGTCCTCGGGTCGGCCGTGGTCATCTTCTCCGTCTTGCTGTTTGGCGCCAAGGTGCTGCTCGCGCGGCCCGCGCCGGTCCGGGCGCTCTGGCCGGCCGCCGTCCTGGGTGCTGCGGCGGTGACCCTGGCGCTCAATCTGGGTGCCCCGCTGCTGGCCAGGCTGGTGAGCAAGGCCGGGGCCGTCTACGGGAGCTTCGCCACCGTGGCCGGCATGTTCGCCCTGCTCTACCTGGTCAACCAGGCGCTGGTCTACGCGGCTGAGGTGGCAGCCGTCCGGTACGCCAGCCTGTGGCCGCGAGCCCTGGACGTCAACCGGCCCACGGCGGCCGACGTCCGCGTGATGACCCTCCTGGCCCGCGAGCAGGAACGCATCCCCGCCGCCCGGGTCGGGTTCCGCCTTGTTTCCCGCGACTCGTCCTCAGCTGGAGACGGCTCGCCGGGACCGTGACCCGGCTAGCCTTGGGGCGGGTACGCCAGCGAGTTGATCGACCAGCATGGCCAGGCGCGCCTGCTGGTAGTCCGGGCGGAGCCGATGGGCGCGGGTGAGGGTGGCGATGCCGTGCAGCGCGCTCCAGGCCACCTCGGCCAGGGTGTCAGGGTCACGCCCGCCGGCCAGGGGCGTGACTGCTTCCCGGAGCTCGGCGAAGCCGGCATGCAACTCGCGGGGCCCCTCGGGCAGGCCGAAGGGCAGCTCGGTGTGGAGGGTGAACATGGCGTCGTAGAGGGCCGGATGCTCCAGGGCGAAGCCGACATAGGCGCCGGCGAGTTCTCGTAGCGCGGCTTCGGGGGAGCTGGCGGCCTCCCGCGCGTTGCGCAGGATGAGGTGCAGCTCAGCGAATCCCTCGACGGCGACCGCGTCGATAATGCCCCCCTTGCCGGCGAAGTGGCTGTAGAGGACCGGCTGGCTGTACTCGATCCGGTCGGCCAACCGGCGGATGGTGACGGCGTCCCAGCCCTCGGCTTCGGCCATCTGGCGGGCGGCCGTGATGATGGCCTGGCGCCGGTGGGCCCGGTCGCGCTCACGGCGCTCGGCGGCGGTCATGGCAGCCACGATAGCATCGCTAGGTCAGTTATCTATGCTAGACGGATCGTTGCTAGTAGTGCTAGCGTCGCTAGAAATGAAGGGAGCCTCCCCCATGACCACTGACCACCAGCATCTCGCTGAGCGCTACCTGGCCATGCTCAACCAGCACGACCCCGACGCCGTCGAGGGCTTCGTGGCCATCGGCTACATCAACCACAATCCCTTCGTCGAGGACGGCCGCGAAGCCAACCGCGCCTTCTGGGCCGCCTTCTTCACCGCCTTCCCCGACCTCACCGCCACCATGGACGACCTCATCCAGGCCGGTGACCGGGTGGCCGGGCGCTTCACCTACCGGGCCACCCACCGCGGGCCGTTCTACGGCATTCCCCCCACCGGCCGGCCGATCGAGATGCGGTCGATCGACATCTGGCGGGTTCAGGGCGGCGAGTTCGCCGAACACTGGGACGAGCTCAACCTGCTCGAGGTGTTCCAGCAGCTTGGCGTCATCCCCGCGCTGAACCTGGCCGCCGCGGAGGCCACATCATGACCGTCCTCGCTCAGCTGCTCATCGCCGTGGCCCTGGTAGCCACCGCCGTCATCTACGGCACCGACGTCTTCGCGGCGATCGTGCTCCGGCCAGCCCTCGCCCACGTGGATGACCGCACCCTGGCCAGCACCACCGGCTACATGCACGACTACGCCGACCGGCGCCTCCCCGTACCCGGGGCCGTCGGGCTGGCCGCCACGGCCTTGGGCACGGCCGTGGCGGCCCTGGCCGGGCACCCCGGCGCCGCCGTCGCCGGTGGCGCGGCGGTGCTCGCCATGGCCGTCTGGATGCTCATCTACCGGAGCGTCAGCGCCCCCATCAACCGCCAGCTCACCGCCGCCGCCCACGACGGGCGCATCCCGGGTGACGCCCGGTCCCTGCAGCAGCGATGGGACCACGTCATCAACGCCCGGGCGGCGCTGCAGACCGTGGCCGTCGCGGGCCTATGCGCCGCGCTCATCCTGTCCTGACCAAAAGAACATGTGCGGGCTCCTCATCCGGCATCAGGTTTCATCGTCGCCGGGGCGGTCTGGGTCAGGAAGACGACCCCGACACACATCACCGCGAAGGCGATCGCCGCCACGGCCAGGACCCCGGCGCCCGGCTTGAAACGCTCGTCGAACAGCCACACGCTCAGGGCGATACTCACGATCGGGTCGACGATCACCAAGAACGGCTGGGAGACCCGCAGCGGCCCGACGTGCAGCGCCACCTGCTGCAGGATGGTGCCTGCGGCGCCCCCCACGGCCAGCGCGTACACCGGCCAGCGGGTGAACATCCCGGCCACGCCGAACTGGGTGAGGGTGTCCGTCGTGGCCTTGATGATCGTCGCCTCGAGCGCCCAGATCGTCGCGGACGCCGCGGCGTACAGGGCCGCGCGCCGGCCCGGGGACCCCCAGCGCGCCGCGACGGCCAGGACAGCGGCGCCAGCGCCGCAGGTCACCGCGGCCACGACCCAGTGCTGGCTCGTCGGGGTGGGATGGCCGCCTTCGGGTTCCCCGGCCACGATGAACACGGCCAGGCCCAGGCAGGTCAGGGCGGCGGCGACCCAGGTGATCCCGCGGATGGACTGGTGAATCCAGAACCGGCGCAGCGCGAGGGCGAACACGAGCTCGGTGACCAGGAGCGGCTGCACGACCGAGACCAGGCCGTCGTGCAGGGCGAGCGCCTGGAACAGGAACGCTCCGGCCAAGGCGACCCAGCCGAAAAGCCACAGCGGGTTATGGAACAAGTACCCGACCACCCGCCAGCCCGACGACCGGCGTGGCCCGGTAGTGCTGGCGATGTGCTGGGTGGCGACGCTGGCCGCGTTAGACAAGGCAGCGAGCAGAGCGAACACGACGGCCATGCTGGCCACCCTAGAGGTCCGGGGCCGGGCCGCCCGCGAGCCGGACGCTTACCGGAACAGCCGGGACGCTTACCGGAAGAGGGCGCTGTAGG
Source organism: uncultured Actinomycetes bacterium (assembly GCA_963844695.1). GTDB lineage: Bacteria > Actinomycetota > Actinomycetes > Streptosporangiales > Streptosporangiaceae > RYN-230. Next base: position 429,064 of record CAWJPL010000016.1, on the reverse strand, counting down.
CGTTGAGCGCGGGCTGGCCGCCGAGGTGGGCGTACAGGACGGTGGAGTCCGGCCCGATCTGGCCGGTGCGGACGAGGTCGATCAGCCCGGCCATGGACTTGCCCTCGTAGACGGGATCGATGATCATGCCCTCGAGCCGGCCGGTGAGCCGGATCGCGTCGAGCGTGGACCGCACCGGGATGCCGTAGTAGTCCCCGGCCCAGCCGGGCAGCACGCTGATCTCGTCCTCGCCCAGGTCGCGGCCGAGGCCGATCAGCTCCGCGGTGGCGCGCGCGATCTTCGCCACCTGGGCCCGGGTCTCGTCCAGCTTCGCCGACGCGTCGATGCCGATCACCCGGCGCGGGCGGTCCTGACCAGCGAACCCCGCGATCATCCCGGCCTGAGTCGACCCGGTAACACTGCACACCACGATGGTGTCGAAGAAGATCCCCAGCTCGCTTTCCTGCTGCTGGACTTCCTGCGCCCAGTTCGCGAAGCCCAGGCCGCCCAGCCGGTGGTCCGAGGCCCCGGCCGGGATGGGGTACGGGGTCCGGCCGGCGGCGCGGACGTCATCCAGCGCCTGCTCCCAGCTGGACTTGACGCCGATCCCGAACTCCGCCTCGACCAGCCGCACGTCGGCGCCCATGATCCGGGACAGCATGATGTTGCCGACCCGGTCGTTGAGCGGGTCGGGCCAGTCCACCCAGCTTTCCTGGACCAGCACGGCCCTGAGGCCGAGCCGGGCCGCGACCGCGGCCACCTGCCGGGTGTGGTTGGACTGCACCCCGCCGATCGACACCAGCGTGTCCGCTCCCTGCGCCAGCGCGTCTGGCACCAGGTACTCCAGCTTGCGCACCTTGTTGCCGCCGTAGGCCAGCCCGGAGTTGCAGTCCTCCCGCTTCGCCCAGATCGCCGCTCCGCCCAGATGCTCCGACAGCCGGTCCAGCCGGTGTACCGGGCTCGGCCCGAACGTCAGCGGGTAACGCGGGAAATCACTCAGCGGCATCCGGTCTCCTCCCGCCGCAGCCACGACCAGGCTAGGGGACGCGGTTGCCCGGGCGGGATCCGGGCGGAAGGTTCGCCGCGGCTAGAATCGCCGTGACTTTCCGAGATGGGGGCCCGGCTCTGGAACCGGTTCTGCTGCTGGCCGATGACTCGCCAACGCATGAGCGCGTCGAGGCGGAGCTGCGCAAGCGTTACGGGGCTGACTACCAGGTCGTCGCGGCCGGTTCCGTCGAGGCGGCGCTCGAGGCCCTGGGCGGGCTCCGCGGCACCGGGCGCCAGGTCGCTCTCGTGCTGGCTGGCCAATGGCTGCCTGGCGGGACCGGAACTGAGTTGCTGGCGCGGGTCCGGCAGCTTCACCCCTCCGCGCGGCGGGTGCTCCTGATCTCCTGGGGTGACCAGGCGAGCCTGGAGCCCATGCTGGAGGCGACGGTCCTCGGTGACATCGACGGCTACGTGGTCCGGCCCGGGCCGTCACCGGACGAGCGCTTCCACCGGTTTGTCACCGAGCAGCTTGACGAGTGGGGCCGGTCGAACCTCCCCGGGCTGGAGGTCGTCCGCGTCGTCGGTGACGAATGGGCGCCGCGGTCACACGAGCTCCGCGAACTGCTCGGGCGCAACGGCGTCCCGTTCGGCTTCTATCCGGCTGGCAGCCCGGACGGGCAGCGCCTGCTCGCCGGGGCCGGGGCGGCCGGGAGCGCCGGGCCGGCGGTGGTGCTGTTCGACGGCCGGGTCCTGTCCGACCCTTCGAACGCGGAGGTGGCCCAGGCGATCGGCGTGCAGACTCAGCCGGGGGAGGGGCGCTACGACGTGACCGTGATCGGGGCGGGGCCGGCTGGCCTGGCCGCGGCGGTGTACGGCGCGTCGGAGGGTCTGTCCACGGTGATCCTGGAGCCCGAAGCGATCGGCGGCCAGGCCGGCACCAGCTCGCTGATCCGCAACTATCTCGGCTTCCCGACCGGGGTGAGCGGCGGGGACCTGGCCGTGCGGGCCTACACGCAAGCCTGGAACTTCGGCGCGGAGTACGTGTACGGCAACCCGGCTACCGGCCTGCGGCCCGAGGGCTCGCAGTTCGCGGTCACCCTGGCCGGCGGGAGCGAGGTCCGCAGCCGGGCGGTGGTCGTCGCCACCGGGATGGCCTACCGGCGCCTGGGCATCCCGGCGCTGGACGCGCTGACCGGGGCCGGGGTGTTCTACGGCGCGGCCGCCACCGAGGCCAAGGCCATGAAGGACCGCGAGGTCTTCGTCGTGGGCGGCGCCAACTCCGCCGGGCAGGCCGCCGTCCACCTGGCCAGGTACGCCGCGAAAGTGACCGTGCTCGTCCGGGGCCGGTCGCTGGCCGACAGCATGTCCGAGTACCTCATCCGGGAGATCGAGTCGGGAGCCAACATCGCCGTCCGCTACCGGGTCGCGGTCACCGGCGGCGGCGGCCAGAGCCGCCTGGAGAGCCTGACCCTCACCGACCTGGAGTCCGGCGCGGCCGAGACCGTGGCCGCGGCGGGCCTGTTCGTCTTGATCGGGGCCGAGCCGCGCACCCAATGGCTGCCGGACGCCGTCCGGCTCGACCAGTGGGGGTTCGTCGTCACCGGCAGCGACCTGCTCCAGGACGGGCGGCCGGATCAGGAGTGGCCGCTCAGGCGCCTGCCGATGTTCCTGGAGTCCAGCCTGCCCGGGGTCTTCGCGGTCGGTGACGTCCGGCACGGGTCGGTGAAGCGCGTCGCCGCAGCCGTCGGTGAAGGCTCGACCGCCATCCGCCTGGTCCACGACCACCTGCGCGCCGGATGACCCCGGCCCGCCTGTGGCCTTAGCTGTGCTGGCTGGTTGTCTGGGTCCACGGCCGGGCCGAGCGTTCTGCGACCGTGATGAGCCTCTCCAGCCGCGGCAAGGCCACCGAGGTGAGGAACTCCTGCCGCTGCTGACCGGTGAGGCTGACGACTTCGCGCCACACGGAGCGGCCGGCGATGAAGCCGGACGCGCCGCCTTCCTCGGCGGCGATCTGGATGATGTCGGTGAACTGGTCGAACGGAACGCCGGCGGACAGGACCGCCCAGGGCCGGTCGAGGATCGAAGCCAGCCGCCGGCAGCCTTCCGGTGAACCGGGGTATTCCAGCTTGAGCAGGTCGATGTCCAGGTCGTTGAGGGCCCGGGCCGACTCGATGACGGCGTCTTCGCGGGCCCGGCCCGAAAGATCTTCCCCGGGCCGCGCGTACACCAGGTTCTCGATCACCACCGGGACACCCGTGGCGCGGCAGTCGCGGATGATCTCTTCGCAGACGGCCAGCGCCTCGGCGACGAGGTCCGGCTCGCCGGGGCCGGGAGCCGGTCGGTCGGCGCGCAGCTGGACAAAGAACTTGAGGACGTCGCCGCCCTGATCCAGGACCCACTGAGCGTCCAGCGCCGGATCGCGGTGGGTCCGGGGCTCGCCTTCGTACGTGCGCCGCTCGGCGGGTTCGGCGGCGACGAGCAGCCCGCAGCTGGGGGCGAGCGCGCCGGCCTCCGTGATGGCGGGAACGCCGTAGGTCGGGTCGGACAGCAGGCCGCTGGCGGCGGGCGTGAGGACGCGGGCGACGTCGGCTTTCGCGGTGCGCAGGTCGTCGTCACTCGCGTCGAAGCCTGCGGCCGTGAACATCCGGCGCAGGGTGTTGCGCTGATCCATCGCGACGATAGAGAACACGTGACTGCCGGGGGCGATGTCGTCCAGCGTGCCGGTCCGGGTCTTGATGGCGTGTGTCATTTGTTTCCTTGCTCGAGGATGAAGTCGGCGAGTGGCATGCCCCCGCCGTCCAGGGCGAACGAGGCCAGCAGGGCGGCCCCGGTGACACCCGGCTGCGGGGCAGCCGAGAAGCTCATCGCGTCGATCGCGGCGGCCTTGGCCGCGCGCACGCTGGCCATCTGCGTCCATCCCCCGGCGGCGACGGCCCGCCGGTGCGGGCCGACGATCTTCTCGATGTCGTCCAGCAATAGCCGGGTCTGGGCCGCGGTGTACCGGACCGCGGCCGTCCAGATCGAGGCGGGGGAGGCGCCGTCCTGGACGCGGATGACGACGTCGTCCTGGGTCCGGCCGTCGCCGGTGACCGACAGCCCCGCGGGCAGCTCACCGACGTTCAGGCTGGCGTGGTCAAGGGCGGTCCGGGCCGGACCGGACTCTGCTCCCAGGGCGGTCAGCACGCGCCGCAGCAGCAGTCCGCCGCTGACCCCGGCCAGGAGCAGGCTGGTGTCCGGCAGCACGTGCCGGCCGATGGACCAGCCGGCGCTGACGACGTTCTGGCGCTCGGTCTCATCCAGCGTCCCGGGGATGGAGCGGGCCAGCACGTCCGCGGTGCCGCTCGAGTTGAACAGCTCGTCCGCCCCGGCCGCGCCGACGCCGATGGCCGCGACCGGATGGTCGTGCCCGGCCACCGTCAGCACCGCGCCCGCGGCGCAGGAGACCACGCCGTCGTGCCGCAGGTAGCCGGCCCGGGCACCAGCCGGCCGTTCACCGGGAAGGATCTGGGCGGGCAGCCCGGCCACGGCCAGGGCGTCGGGCCATACCCCGCCGGTGCCCTGGTCGATGAGACCGGTCCGGGACGCGAGCGACGGCTCGCGGACCGGATCGCCGCCCAGGGCGAAGACGATCCATTCGGGCACGCTCATCCAGATGGATCCGGGGCCGGGCCGGTATCCGCTGGCGCGCAGCCAGAGCAGCTTGGCCACGCTGGCCTGGCTGGACCACCGCAGCCCGGTCGTGCGCTCGAACAGGGCGGCAAATCCCGGGAAGTCCCGGCCTGCCTGCTCCAGCTCGTGGTCGCCGCGGTGGTCGAACCAGGCGATCACCGGAGCGGCCGGCCGTCCTGCCGCGTCGACCAGCACGCCGCTCTCGGCCAGGCCGGCCACGCCGACGCTGCGCACGCGGACTGGTCCCCACGCTGACTCGGCCGCCCGGACGGTGGACCCGATCAGTTCGACGGCCACGTCGAGGAGGCGAGAGGGATCGATCTCGGTCTGGCCGCAGCCATTCGTGTGCCAGGGGGTCTGCCGTTCCGCGTACCGGGTACCGCGCCGCGACAGCGACCGGGCGACGGCCTTGGCTGAGGTGGTGCCGAAGTCGACGCCCAGGACGACGTCCGTGCTGACGGTCATCGGCGTAGCTCCCCGGAGCCGCGTTCGACGATCCCGGCCGGCACCTGGATGCGCTGCACGGGCAGGCCGGGCTGGTCCAGGCGGGCCAGGAGCCGGGCCGCGGCGGCGCGCCCGACCTCACGCCCGGGGTGATCGACGACGGTGACGGCCGGGCTCAGGGCGTCCGCCATGGGGAAGTCGCCGAACGAGACGAGGGCGATGTCGGTGCGTCCCGCCGAGTGCAAGGCCGGCACCACGCCCAGCGACGCCCGCGTGGTGGCGCTCAGGATGGCCGTCGGCGGGCCCGGAGCCGCCGATCAGGGCGGACACGGCTTCCGCTGCGGCCTGGCTGGTGGCGCACTCGCAGTGGACCAGTTGCTCGTCCACGCCGACCCCGTGCTGAGCCAGGGCGTCGCGGTAACCGCGCAGCCGGGCGGCTGAGGTCGCGATGGCGGGCGTGTCGCCCACGTAGGCGATGCGCCGGTGCCCGTGGGCGACGAGGTGGGCCGCGGCGTCGAAGGCGGCCCGGTAGTCGTCGATCTCGACCAGGTCCGCGGACAGGCCAGGCGCCGGCCGGTCGATGAGAACGATGGGCAGCCGCCGCGGGTCGAGCCAGGAGTGGTCGTCGCTGGTCGGGCTGAGCAGCAGCCCGGCGATCCGCCGCTGCATCATCCGCCCGATGACGTCGCGTTCCCAGGCCGGGTCCCGCCGGGTGCTCGTGACCAGCACTGACCGGCCGTGGCGCGACATCTCCAGCTCCACCGCGTCGATGACTTCGGCGAAGAACGGATCGGCGATGGACTCCACGACGAACCCGACCGCGGTGTCCGTTCCCGGCTCGCAGCGACCGGGCCATCGCGTCTGGCTCGAAACGCAGGTCGAGCATGGCTTCCCGGACGCGCTGACGGGTGACCGGCGCGACCCGCGGATCGTCGTTCAGGACCCGCGACGCGGTGCGCAGGCTCACCCCGGCCGCGTGCGCGACGTCGAGCAGCCTGCTCGCGGCGGGCCGCCCGCCCGCCTCGGGGGACGCCGTCAGGCGCCGACCGTGCCATCGATGGCATAACTCGATTGTGCCGGACCGTGCCATCGATGGCAAGGCCTACTGGGCGAGGTGATCCAGGACGGATCTGACCAGCGTGCCGTGGGCTGGGAGGCGTCCAGGGCCAGGTGCGGCACCACCGGCGGCTCCAGGTCCAGGCCCGCAGGAAGGCCGCCGGGTCGCGGATCTTGTCCTCGTCGCGGGACAGCGCGCGCCGGGTCAGGCGCGCGATCAGCTCCTGCGGTGGCAGGTGCAGCCAGACCATCGTGGGGTCGGTGGCGAGCCGCCGGGCCGTGGCGGCCCAGGCCGGGGGCTCGGCTCGTTCCCTGCTGAAGGGGGCCACCAGAACTACCGGCAGGCCCGTCCGCAGATTCTGCTGCGCCAGTTCGAGCAGCGTGTCGTAGCGCGCGTCCCGGGTCAGCCCGGCCAGGACCGGATCCGCCAGGTCAGCTGCGCCGATCAGCCCGGACACGACCCGGGTCAGCGGTCCGGTCGCCACGTCCAGATCCAGCAGGGCGGCGCCCATCTTGGGAGCCAGGGCGCTGGCCAGCGTGCTCTTGCCGGTGGCCGGGGGCCCGCCGATCAGGACGGCTGCGGCTCGTCTCATGATCTAGGCAGCTGGCTGACCGTGACCCGCGCCGTCCGGCGCACCAGCGGTCCTGCGCCGGGCCAGCGCGGTGGCCGCGGTCGGGCTCAGCGGCAGCGACGGGAGCAGCAGGGCCTGGTAGGAGTGGTAGAGATCCGGCTTGCCCGACCAGGTGGAGGTGGCCGGGGTCATGTCCGGGGCCAGTTCCTGCCACCAGCCGCCGTTCTCCCGGTCCAGGAAATAGCGGTCGATCTCCGCCCACCACCGCCGGGCCGCCGCGGCGAAGCGTTCCTCGCCGGTGCGCCGGTGCAGCGCGTCGGCGGCGAGAACCGCCTCGCAGGCCACCCAGTGCAGCCGCGACGTCACCACTGGCTGGCCGTTCGCGTCGACGGTGTAGAGCAGTCCCGGGTGACCGTCGCGCTGCCACGCGTCGGCGGCCGCCCGGTCGAAGAGCGCGGTAGCCGCTTCGGGCAGCCAGGCGGGGGGCGCGGGGAGGGCCGCTTCCAGGGTGACCAGCAGCCGGGCCCACTCGAAGGAGTGGCCCGGGGTGGTGCCGTAGGGCCGGAACGGGTCGTCGCGGTGGTCGAGGTTGTAGTCCGGCCGGGGCTGCCAGTTCTCGTCGTAGTGCTCGGGTATCCGCCAGGCATGGGCCCGGGCGTGCACGTTGATCAGGCGGGTGGCGATGGAGGCCGCCCGGGCGGGCCAGGCGGGGTCGCCGGTGACGTCGCCCGCGGCGAGGTAGGCCTCGACCGAGTGCATGTTGCTGTTGGCGCCGCGGTAGGGCTCGAGTTCGGAGAAGTCGGCGTTCCAGGACTCCAGCGCGCATCCTTCGGCGTCGGACCAGAAATGCTGTTCGACGACGGCCGCGGCGGCCGCGAGAGCGGCGTCGCCGCCGGGTATTCCGGCGGCGACCGCGCTGGCGGCCGCCAGCAGGGTGTGCGCGTGAGCGTAGTTCGCCTTGGCGGAGTCGATGACCTCCCCGGACGGGCCGAGAGCGGAGAACCAGCCGCCGTTCTCACCGTCGGCGTAGCGGCTGGCCAGAGCCTGGAGTCCGGAGGCGGCCAGCGAGTCCGCGCCGGCCACCCCGTCGAGGTGCGCCAGTGCGAACGCGTAGGTCATGCGCGAGTTGACGTACAGCGGGCGGGGCTGCGTCACGTCGACCTCGCCGTCGGCCCCCAGCCACCCGAACCCGCCGCCAGCCAGCGCGGCCCCGCGCGCGAACGTGATCAGCCGGCTAGCTTCGGCGCGGCGCCACTGCGGTGTCCCGGGCTCGCTCACGGTCTTCCTTCTCAGTCGGCGTCATGCGGGGGCAGTTCGCCCGATCCTCTCGGGATCAGCTGGACCGGGAGAACGGTCCTGCGGCGTACCTTCGCCTGGGGATTCTCGATGCACTCGACGAGTCGTTCCACGGCGACTCGGCCGAGCCGGGCCGGGTCCTGGTCCAGCACCGTGACCGGGGGCGTGAGCGCGTCGGCCATGGGAAAGTCACCGAATCCGACCACGGCGACGTCAGCGCGCCCGGCCCGCTGCAAGGCCTGGACGAGAGACATCGTGCACAGCGTGGTGGCGGAGAACACCGCGGTGGGGGCGTTCGGCGCCTCCAGGAGCTTCACCAGCTCAGCGGCGCATTCGTCGGCTGACCCGCTCGGCATGCAGATCAGGTCGGGACGGCCGTCCAGTCCCAGCTCGGCCACGGCGGACCGGTAGCCCTTGAGCCGGCGCACGATGGTCGTGATGGGGGTGGAGATACCCAGGAAGGCCACCCGCCGGTGACCGTGACCCGCGAGATGGGTGACCGCCAGGCGGGCGCCGGCCAGATCGTCCTCGATCACGTACACGCCGGAGAGCCCTCTCGGCGGCCGGTCCACGAACACCATCGGCGTCCGCTTCTGCCACGGGGCCAGGTACGCCTGGTCCGCGCTCGCGCACGCCACGATCAGGCCGCTGATCTGGCGCCTCAGCAGGGCTTCCAGGGCGGAGCGCTCGCGTTCGGCGGCCTGCCCCAGGCTGCTCACCACGACCGCCATGCCCCGGCCGACCAGGTCTATCTCGATGCTGCTCGTGATCTCCGCGAAGAACGGGTCGCCGATGTCGGGGACGGCCAGGCCGACCGCCGGATCCGCGCCCGCCCGGAAGCTCCGGGCCAGCAGGTTGGGGACGTAGTCGAGTCTCTGCATCGCCCAGCGGACCCGCTCGCGGGTCTCTTCGGTGACGTGGGGATCGTCGTTGAAGACCCGGGACACGGTCTTCGCGCTGACGCCGGCGACACGAGCGACGTCGCGCATCGTGGTCATCGAGGAGCCTCCAGACTCGGCGCCTGCTCACGCGACTGCAGGGATGGTTCGGCAGGTGTGAGCGACGCAGCCCCGGCGGCGAAGGGTCCCCCGTGTACTACCGGGGGACCGTTCGCCTCGGAGTATACCGGCGCCCAGGTCAGCAGCTTGTCTTGTAGATCGCTGCCTGGCTGGCCGCCGAGTTCAGGTTGGACTTGGTGATGATGGTGAACTTGGTGCCGATCTTCTTGGTCGTCGGCTTGCCTGACAGCGCCGCGACCGCCTGGTCTACCGCGTTGGTCCCGATCACGTACGGCGACTGGGCGATGAGCGCTTGCACAGTGCCCTGCTGCAGCGCGGTGATCTCGTCGGGTTCGGCGTCGAATCCGACGACCTTTATCTTGCCGGACTTACCCGCCTGGCGGATTCCGGTGGCCGCCCCTTCGGCGGAGAACAGGTTGGTGGCGAAGATGCCGACGATGTTGGGGTTCTTCTGCAGCGCGGCTGACGTGACCTGCGCGGCGACAGACGCACTGTCCTGGTCGTACTGCACGCCGACGTAATGGAACTTCGGGTCGGCCTTGGCCGCGGCGGCGAAGCCGGAGGTGCGCTGGTCGGTGGTGCTGATCCCAGGCTGGGTGTTCACGACGAGCACCTGGCCGCCGCCGGGCACCAGCTGCTTGATCGCGGCGAAGGCGTCCGCCCCGCCCGCCGTGTTGTCGGAGGAGATCTGGGAGACGGCGCCCGACGGGTTGTTCAGCGTGGTGTCCACGAGGACGACCTTGATGCCCGCGTTCATGGCCTGGTCGACCGGGGTCTGGCTCGCCGACACGTCGTCGGGAGCGATCAGGATCGCGTTCGGCTTGGCCGCGGTGACCGATTCGATGATCGGGTTCTGCAGCGTGGGGTCGAACTTCGAGGGCCCCTGGACGTTGACGGTGACGTTGCCGAGCTTCTTGGCCTCTGCCTGCATGCCGCAGGCCATCGTGACGTAGAACCCGTCACCGGCCACGCCCTGGATGAACGTCATCTTGTAGGCCTTGCCGCTGCTCGAGCTGCCTGATGAGGAGGATCCGCTGGACGCGGAGCCGCCGGAGTTGCCCGAGGACGAGCAACCCGCGGCGAGCGCCAGCAGAATGGCTGCCGCCCCCGCGGTTGGTGCTACCAAAGACCGCTTCATACCTGCTCCTTCGTACGTGAAGACGTGGGCCGGCTGCCGGTGCCGGTGACACCGGGTGCAGGCCGTGTGGGGTGCTGCGTCTCGCCCCTCTGGTTCCTGTGGGCCGGGCCTGTTCAGCGGCTGGCAATCTCCCGGAAACATGTTTGCTAGATCTTGCATCCACATGTCATCGGTGTCAAGGCTCGAGCCTGAAACTTCTCGCCGGGCCTGGATCACCGCGTAGAGCAGCATTTTTTTGTTACCGACCCGCTCTTGACATCGATGACATCCGAGAGCACCCTCTTGGTACGCATATTGCCGCATGATTACAGCAGCGTTACCGGACGAAGCCGGGCCCGGTGGCTCCGCCGTTTCATCAGTCGGGAAGGAGTGGATCGATGAGCCTTGCGCTGGAAGCTCGGGGCATCACCAAGCTGTACGGTCACGTGAGCGCGCTGTCGGGCGCTGACTTCGGGGTGAAGGCCGGCGAGGTTGTCGCGCTCATCGGGGACAACGGAGCCGGGAAGAGCACGCTGGTCAAGATCCTCTCGGGCACGGAGACGCCGACCTCAGGTGAGATCCTGATCGACGGCCAGCCCGTGACGATCCCGGGGCCGCTGGCGGCGCGCCGGCACGGGATCGAGACCGTGTACCAGGATCTGGCGCTGGCCCCCCACCTCAATCCGGTGCAGAACATGTACCTCGGCCGCGAGGTCATGCGGCCCGGGATCATGGGGCGGCTCGGGTTCATGAACAACGCCGACATGCTGGCGGGCAGCAAGAAAGCTTTCGACCAGCTCGGGGCCACGGTGCGCAACTACGCCGGCAGCATCGGCGCCATGTCCGGCGGCCAGAAGCAGGCCGTCGCGGTGGCCCGCGCCGCGGCCTGGGCCAACCGGGTCATCTTGCTCGACGAGCCCACCGCCGCCCTGGGGGTGGTGCAGACCAAGGGCGTGCTGGACCTGATCCGCCGGGTGCGTGACCGCGGGCTCGGCGTGGTGTTCATCAGCCACTCGATGCCCCACGTGATCCAGGTCGCCGACGAGGTGCAGGTCATGCGGCTGGGCAGGCGGGTGGCCACGTACAGAGCGAAGGAGACGACCATGGAGGAGCTGGTCGGCGCGATGACGGGCGCCGTGACGCAGGAGAATCAGACGTGACCGGGCAGACGACCGCGCCTCCTCCTGCGCCCGCCGAAGCGGCGCCGAGCGAAGAGCAGCCGACCAGCCGTCTGGCCCGGATCAGCCGGCTGCAGGCGCTGCAGATCATCATCGTGCTCGCCGTGATCGTCGCGATCTTCGCGATCATCAAGCCCGGCAGCTTCCTGACCGTCTTCAACATCCGCGGGATCGTGCAGGACACCTCCATCCTGGCGGTTCTCGGGGTCGGGATGACCTTTGTCATCGTCACCGGCGGTATCGACCTGTCGGTGGGCAGCGTCCTGGTCTTCAGCGGCGTCATCGCCGACAAGGTGATGGCGGCGATGGGCGGCCAGGGCTGGGCCGCGGCCCTGGTCGGGGCGCTGGTGGCCATTGCCTGCGGGCTCGGCTGGGGCCTGTTCAACGGAGTCCTGATCGCCAGGGCGAAGGTTCCGCCGCTCATCGTCACGCTCGGCACGCTGGGGATGGCCCTGGGCCTGGCCGAGGTGATCACCGCAGGCGTGGACCTGCGCGATATCCCCACCGTCATGGTCAACACGGTGGGGTTCGGCAACATCTTCTGGGAGATCCCCACCCTGGCGGTCATCGCCGCGGTTGTCATCGCGCTCGGAATCGTGCTCCTGCACCGGACCCGGTTCGGGCTGCACACCTACGCGCTCGGATCAAACCCCGAGGCGGGACGGCGTTCCGGCCTCAACGTGACCCGTCACCTGATCATGGTCTACGCCCTGTCCGGGCTGCTGGCCGGATTCGCCGGCTGGCTCAACCTGGCGTTCTTCCAGTCCACCACCATCGGCGGGCAGAGTACGACGAACCTCAGCGTGATCGCCGGCACCGTGATCGGCGGCACCAGCCTGTTCGGCGGATACGGATCCATCCTCGGCACCACCATCGGCCTGTTCATCCCCACGACGCTCCAGAACGGATTCGTGATCATCGGTATCCAGCCCTTCTGGCAGCAGGTCGTGGTCGGAGCCGTGCTCATCGCCGCCGTGTACGTGGACCAGCGGCGGCGCGCCGCCGCCCTGCGGGGCGGCAAGCCGACGATGAGCGGCCTGCTGAATCGCATGACCACCATGACGCGGGCGGCGCCTGCCCGGGAGTGACACCCAGGCGCCCCGGGGCCGAGCGCCCCGGGGCGCCTGGTCCGCGGCCAGAGCCCGCGCCCGCGCGGGCTCTGGCCGTCCCTTCCCGAGCCTCAGGGACCACGCGGCTCATTCCAGTTAAGGAGCAGCATGAAAGCCGTTGTCTACGATGGCCCGGGCCGTTTCTCGATCAGGCAGGTCCCGACCCCGGACCCGAAACCGGGAGAGGTGCGGGTCCGGGTCCAGCAGACCGGGATCTGCGGCACCGACCTGCATATCCACAACGGCAAATTCTTCGCCGAGTTCCCGCTGACTCCCGGGCACGAGCTGGTCGGGCCGGTGGACGCGCTGGGCGACGGCACGCGGGGATTCGACGTCGGCGAATATGTCTCGGTCAACCCGAACATGAACTGCGGGCATTGCGAGTACTGCCGGACCGGGCGCACCTTGATGTGCGCGAACCTCAAGGGACTCGGCACGAACTGGCCGGGGTCGTTCGCTGAGTACGTCGTCGTTCCCGCCACCCTGGTCTTCTCCGTGGACGGCATCGATCCCGACGTCTCCGTGTTCACCGAGCCCACGGCGTGCGCCATGCACGGCCTGGAGACGCTGGCCCCCCGGCCGGGGACTTCGGCCCTGGTCTTCGGGGCCGGCCCGACCGGCCTGCTCCTGGCCCAGCTCATCGCCCGCGGCGGTGCGGCCAGCGTGACGGTAGCGGCGTCGTCCGCGTTCAAGCTGCGGCGCGCCGAGGAGCTCGGGATCGACACCACGTTCCTGATGGATCGCGGCGACCTGACAGGCGACGCCGCCAAGCTGGCGGCGGACTCAGGCGGCGGTTACGACGTCGTCGTCGACGCCACCGGATCGGCGGCGGTGTCCGAGCAATGTGTGCCGCTGACCCGCAGCGGCGGCACGGTGATGTTCTACGGCGTGACCGAGCCCGAAGACCTCGTGCGGGTCAGCCCGTACGACGTGTTCCGCCGCGAGATCACCATCAAGGGGTCGTTCGCAGAGATCGATTCGTTCCCGGCCGCGATCGCGGCGCTCCGGACCGGCCGGGCCGGTACCGAGGGCCTGATCACGCACCGCTTCAAGCTCGACGACTACGCCGGCGCGCTGGACGCGCTGCGCAGCGACCGGACAGTCCACAAGATCATTATCGAGTGCTGACGCCATGAAGATCGAGTGCTGACGCCATGAACGCTGATGCCCGGCGCCCGGCGGGGGCGGCGGCTGACCGGGACACGGCCGGCCGCCGCGCCCCGGCTGGCCCGGTGTGCACCCTGGGCCTCGACCTGGGCACCAGCTCGGCCAAGGCGGTAGTGATCGACACCGGGGGCAAGGTTCTGGCTCAGGCCTCCGCCGGCTACGCCGTGACCTCGGCCAGGGCAGGCTACGCGGAGAGCGAGGCGGCCCACTGGTGGACCGCGGTGAGCGCCTGTGCCCGCGAGGCCGTCCACGCGGCGGGCGCGCGGCCCTCGGCGATCGGGCTGTCCGGGCAGATGCATGGTCTGGTGCTGGCGTCCCGGGACGGCGAGCCGCTTCGCCCGGCCCTGCTCTGGGCCGACAGCCGGGCCACCGGGTCGCTGCGCGCCTACCGGCTCCTCGGCGTCCGGGCGCTGGCCCGGCTGGCCAACCCGCTGGCCCCCGGGATGACGGGACCGCTGCTCAAGTGGGTCGCGGAGCACGAACCGCGCACCTACTCCCAGGCCCGCTGGGCGCTGCAGCCCAAGGACTGGATCCGGGCCCGCCTGACCGGCGAGTTCCACGCCGAGCCCAGCGACGCGTCAGCCAGCCTGCTCTACGACGTGCCGGGGGACCGCTGGGACCTCGAGGTGGTCAGCGCGCTGGGCCTGGAGGCCGGCCTGCTCGCGCCCCTGCTGCCCTCGGCCGGAGCGCCCGCCGGACGGCTCACGGCTGAGGCAGCCACCGAGCTGGGGCTGCCCGCGGGCATCCCCGTCGCGGCCGGGGCCGCCGACACGGCCGCGGCGGCCCTGGGCAGCGGGATCGCCGCCAGCGGCGACATCCAGCTGACCGTCGGCACGGGCGCGCAGGTCATCCGGCCGCTGACCGCGCCAGTCAGCCGGGCGGACGCCGGGATCAACCTGTACCGGTCAGCGACCCCGGACGGCTGGTACCAGATGGGCGCCACCGTCAGCGCCGGGCTCAGCCTCAACTGGGTGCGCGAGACCATGAACGCCACCTGGGCGGAGCTGTACGCGAGCGCCGATCATCCGGGCCGGCCTCACGACCCGATCTTCGTCCCGCACCTGTCGGGCGAACGGGCCCCGTACTGCGATCCGGAGCTCCGCGGCTCCTGGACCGCGCTGTCGCTGGCCGCCGACCGGGCCTCGCTCTTGCGCAGCGCGCTCGAAGGAACCGCGTTCGCCATCCGTGACGCCCTGGACGCCCTGCTCGCAGGTCATCGCCCGCCGCATCTGCGGCTGGCCGGCGGAGGCACCCTGGCCGCTGGCTGGCGGCAGATGCTCGCCGACGTGCTGGAGCTCCCGCTGCACGCCGTCGACGTGCCCGCGGCGTCAGGCCGGGGCGCGGCCCTGCTGGGAGCCCACGCCGCCGGGCTGCTCAGTTTCAGCGACATCCAGGGACCGCTCGCTCCGCCGGCCCGCCTGGTGGCCGAGCCGGACCCGGCGACGGCCGCTTTCCGCACCGAGCGCCGGGCCCGATTCCGGCACGTCGTGTCAGCTCTCGCAGCTACCCAGGCGCCTGCCGGGCAGGCGGCCGGGCACCCAGACGGCGCGGAAGGGGCCGCATGACCGCATTGACCGCACAGACCCTGAGCCAGCTGGGCGCCGGTGTCTCACGTCCTGGTTACGACCGCGGCCAGGTGAGAACCGGGATCGTGCACATCGGGGTGGGCAACTTTCACCGCTCGCACCAGGCGATGTACCTCGACACGCTGATGAACGGCGCCGCGGCGATGGACTGGGGTATCTGCGGTGTCGGCCTTCAGCCCTCCAACCGCAGGATCCGCGACGTGCTGGACGCCCAGGACGGTCTGTACACCCTGGTCCTCCGGCATGGCGACGGCACCTGGGACGCCCGCGTAATCGGGGCGATTGTCGAGTTCCTGTTCGCGCCCGACCATCCGGAAGCCGCCGTCGAGAAGATAGCCGCGCCGGCCACCCGGATCGTGTCGCTCACTATCACCGAAGGTGGCTACAACCTCGACGCCGTCACCGGTGAGTTCGACTCGTCAGATCCCTCGGTCGCGGCGGACCTGCGTCCAGGGGCCGTACCGCGCACCGTCTTCGGGATCGTGACCGAAGCGCTCGCCCGCCGCCGCGCCCGCGGCGTCCCCGCCTTCACCATCCTGTCCTGCGACAACATCCAGGGCAACGGCCAGCTGAGCCAGCGCGCGTTCACGGCGTTCGCCCGGCTGCGTGATCCCGGCCTGGCCGACTGGATGACCCGCCACGTCCGGTTCCCCAACTGCATGGTCGACCGGATCACGCCCAAGACGACCGAGACCGATCGCGCCGAGCTCAGCCGCCGGTTCGGCGTGGACGACCAGTGGCCGGTGCTCTGCGAGCCCTATACGCAATGGGTGCTCGAAGACAACTTCGCCGACGGCCGCCCGCCGCTCGAAGACGCCGGCGTGCAGATCGTCTCCGACGTGGAACCCTACGAGCAGATGAAGCTGCGGCTGCTCAACGCCAGCCACCAGGCCCTGTGCTACGCGGGCCACCTCGTCGGGTACCGGCTCGTCCACGAGGTCACCACGGACCCTCTCTTCGCGCGGTTCCTGCTGGACTACATGACGCAGGAGGCCATCCCCACCCTCCGGCCCGTTCCCGGCGTCGATCTCCAGCACTACGCGGGCCAGCTCATCGAGAGATTCTCCAACCCCGAGGTCCGCGACACCGTGGCCCGGCTCGCCACGGACGGATCTGACCTCATTCCCAAGTTCCTGCTCCCCGTCATCCGCCAGCAGCTAGCCACCGGCGGGTCCTTCACCCGCTCCGCGGCCGTCGTCGCCGGCTGGGCGCGCTACGCCGAAGGCACCGACGAGAACGGCGTGCCGCACGAGATCAGCGACGACCTCGCGCCGCAGCTTCAGGCCGCGGCCCGCCGGCAGCGCGGCCACCGGACCGCCTTTCTCGAAGACAACCGCGCCGTCTTCGGTGACCTGGCCGACGACGCCCGCTTCACCGCGGTGTACAGCTCGATCCTGACCGCCCTGCTTGACCACGGCGTGCGGGAGACGTTCGCCGACCTCGACCACTACGCCGCACCGTCTGCGCCCGGCCCGGAGCCGGGTCGCCCGGAGCCGGGCCGCCGGAAGCCGGCCTGGAGAGGAAGTCCCGCTGAGCAGCATGCGGCGCGTCGTCGTCTACCCAGGCCGGATCGCCGTCGAGGCCGCGGACGTTCCGGCCCCCGGCCCCGGCGAAGCCCTGGTCCGCACCCTCGTGGCGGGCGTCTGCGGATCCGACCTGCACGCGGCCCGCGGCCGCCATCCCTTCGTCCCGCTGCCGTACCGGCCGGGCCATGAGGTGGTGGGGGTCATCGAAACCGCAGGCTCCGGCGCCTGGACACCGGGACAGCGGGTCATCGTGGAGCCCGACCTGCCCTGCTGGGCGTGCAAGATGTGCACCTCCGGCCGCGAGAACCTGTGCGAGAACCTGCAGTTCTTCGGCTGCGGCTACCCCCAGGGCGGCATGGCGGACTACTTCACCCTCGCCGCGGGCCGCCTGCACCCGGTGCCGGACACACTGGACGATCAGACCGCGGCGCTCATCGAGCCGCTGTCCACGCCGGTCCACGCCGTGCGCCTGGCGGGCGACGTCGCCGGCCGGGCCGTCGCCGTGCTGGGGGCCGGAACCATCGGGTTGTTCACTCTCGCCGTGCTCCGGGCGCACGGCGCGGGACGAGTGGTCACTACCGACCCGCTTCCCGCCAAGCGCGCGCGGGCAGCCGCCCTCGGCGCCGACGTGACGATCGACGCAGGCACGCCCGACGTCGCCGGGCAGGTACGACAGGCGCTCGGCGGCAGCGCCGACGTCGTGTTCGACTGCGTCGCCATCCAGTCGTCGGTGGACCAGGCGATCGCCATGGCCGACAAGGGCGGGACGGTCGTGGTCGTCGGCGTCCCGGCCCGGGAGGTCACCATCCCGCTGCCGATCGTGCAGGACCACCAGATCCGCATTCAGGGCAGCGCCACGTATCTCCCCAGGGACTACCAGGAGTCGGCGGGCCTGCTCGGCCGGGGAGCCGTCAGGGCCCGGGACTTCGTCACCGCCACCCGGCCACTCGCTCAGGTCGCCGAGGCCTTCGAGCTCGCCTCGTCAGGAGATCACGTGAAGGTCCTCGTCACCGTGGGCCAGCGGTGACCGCGGACCTGGCCGCGCTGCGCGCGGCTCTTCCGTCCGGGCTGGTAGCCCTGGACTTCGACGGCACGCTCGCCCCGATATCACCGCTCCCGCGCGACGCGCGCCCGCTGGGCGGCGTCGACCAGCTGCTGCGCGACGTGCGGGCCACCGGCGCCACCCTCGCCGTGGTGACCGGCCGGACCGTCGCCTCACTGCTGCGCGTCAGCCACTTTGGGGCCATACCGGGCATCGTCATCTACGGCACGCACGGTGCCGAAAGGTGGCACGCGGGCCACCTCCGCGCCGCGCCGCCGCCCGCGGGCCTGGGCGAGCTGCGGGTGAGCCTGCCCGGGCTCCTGGCCAGCGTGGGACCTGACCTGTGGCTGGAAGACAAGGGGCTCTCACTCGTCATCCACGCCCGGCTCACCCCCGACCCCGACCGTGTCCTGGAAGTACTGTGGACCCCGGTCGGTGAAGCCGTCGCCGCGGCCGGGCTCGGGGTCCGCCCCGGAAAGGAAGTTCTCGAGATCTGCGTTCCGGGCCTGGACAAAGGGGCAGCGATCCGCGAGCTCCTGGGCGACGATCCGGCGGCCGCCTGCTACGCAGGCGACGACCTCGGCGACCTGCCCGCTATCGGCGCGGTCAACGCCTGGGCGGAGCGCACCGGCCGCCCGGCCCTCACCGTCGCGGTCAGTGCCAGCGGCGCGGGCCCGGTCGCCGGGCAGGCCGGCCTGACCGTACCCGACCCCCAGGCTCTGCTGGCGCTGCTGCGGCAGGTCCTCCGGGTACCAGGCCCGACAATGAAACCGCCGAGTTAGCGAAACCGCCGACTAAAGCGACTACCGAAAGGCCGGCTACGTCCATGTCTACTCCCGCTGGGCTCTCCCGACCCGATGGGGCCACCCGCCGCCTGGACCGGAAGCTGAGCACCATCGCCGCCGGCCGCTACACCCCCGCCGACTTCGTGATCGCGGACGCCAAGGACGCGGACATGGCGTTCGGCGTGGCTTGCGCGGGACCGGTGGCCGGCGGGCCGGACGGCCCGCATCGCACCCGCGCCGACTACCTCGACGCGATGCGCGCCCTGGTCGCTCAGGGTGAACTCGACATCCTCCTGGCCTCGGCGTCCAACGGACAGCGCCTGGCGGAGGAGGGTTCGCTGGACGACACGACCCTGGCCGTCCGGGCGAACGACAGCACGGACATCTGGAATCCCCGCGGCGGCGGCTATCCTGCCCTGCCCTCACGCCCCTTCCGCACGGCCGACCTGGCCGCCGTCCGCCCGTTCTGCGACCTGGTCCTGTACTCGCTGACCTTCAACAACGATCTCGACCGTGACCTGGCCACGCTCGAGGCGTACCGCGCGTTCCGCCAGGAGGCCGCCGCGGTCGGCGTCCGGTACTTCCTCGAGGTCTTCAATCCCAACGCGCCCGCCGACCTGGCCCCCGACCAGGTCGGGGCGTTCGTCAACGACTCGATCATCCGGACCCTGGCCGGGGTCACCCGGGAACAGCGGCCGCTCTTCCTCAAGGTGGCCTACAACGGCGCAGACGCGCTCGCTGAGCTGGCCGGGCACGATCCCTCGGTCGTGGTCGGTGTTCTCGGCGGGTCAGCGGGCACCACCCGGGACACCTTCGAGCTTCTGCACCGGGCCGAAAGGCACGGCGCCCGGGTCGCCCTCTTCGGGCGCAAGATACAGCGCGCCGAGTCGCAGCTGGACCTGGTGGGCCTGCTGCGGCCGGTGCTGCGGGGCGAGCTCAGTCCTGCGGACGCCGTCCGGGCCTACCACGACGCCCTCACCAAGGCGGAGATCGCTCCCCGGCGCACGCTCGAGGCCGACCTCGAGGTGACCGATCCCGTGCTGCGTGCCGAGTGAGCGACCCGGCCAGGCCGCGCTCAGGGATCCTGTGCGCCGGAACGATCCTCGTCGACGCCGGAAAGGTGATTGACGCCTATCCGGCCCTGGACCATTTCGCCACCATCGAGCATGTCTCCCTGAGCACCGGCGGGCCCGGCTTCAACATGGCCGTCGACCTGCGCATGCTCGGGGCGGCCTTCCCCATCGCGATGATCGGTGCCGTCGGCGACGACGAGCACGGCGCCTTCCTCCGGGCCGAATGCGCCCGGCTGGGCATAGACACGGCCGGCGTCCGGACGCTGGCTGGCGTGGTGACGTCCTTCACCGACGTGATGGTGGAGCGAGCCGGCGGCCGCCGGACCATGTTCCATCACAGCGGGGCTAACGCGCTGTTCGACGCCTCGGCCACGGACCTCGGGTCCTGCGGAGCGCGGATTCTGCACGCCGGTGCCCCTGGCATCCACCCGATCATGGACAGCCAGTTGCCCGCAGGGGGTAATGGCTGGTCGGCCCTGCTGCGCCGGGCCCAGGCCGCAGGCCTGCGCACCAACATGGAACTGATCAGCCTGAAGCCGGGCTACCAGACCGAGGTCGCGCTGCCCTGCCTGCCCTACCTCGACAGCATCGTGATCAACGAACTCGAGGCCGGCGCACTGACCGGCATCGACAGGCCGGTGCCGACCGCCGACGGGCCAGTGGACTGGCCGGCTCTGGAGGCGATGGCGCTCGGCCTGATCGAGCACGGGGTGTCGGAGCTCGCGGTCGTGCACTTCCCGGCGGGCTGCGTCGCGGCCGCCCCCGGCGGCCGGACCTGGCGGCAGGGCTCCGTCCGGCTGCACCGCGACCAGGTACGCAGCACGACCGGCGCAGGAGACGCCTTCGCCGCCGGCGTCATCCTGGGCCTTCACGAGGGCTGGCCGGTCGGACGCTGCCTGCGGCTGGCGGTCGCGTCGGCCGCGGCGTGCGTGCGGAGCCCGAACACCTCCGACGGCATCAAGCGCGCGGATGCGTGCCTCGCCGAAGCCGACGAGATGGGTTACCGTCCGGCCCTCCCAGTTGGCAATCAAATTTGACGTGAACTTGCCCGGCACTTGACGTGAACTTGCCGGACGTCAGTGAACGGGAGCCGTTCCGGCCCCGTGTCACGTTATAGGGATTCGTCTAGCTGGCCGACGGGCGCTCTCACCGCATGCCAGCCCATTTTCGTGGACAGATCCGCAGGACTGGCCCGAAGGAGGAGCACGGTGAGAAGAACCATAAAAGCGTTGCTGACATTCGCCGCCACGATAAGTATGGCGGCGGCACTGGCGGGGGTGGCGGCCGCGGGACCAGCGTCGGCGGCGGCGTCTTATCCGCCCCCGAGGATTAGCCTGCTGTGCTCGGCGGCGGCCAACGACGCCACGCTGGAAGGCACGGTGTGCGTGCTGCCGTTCGGCGTCACCACCGCACCGAATGCCTACTCCGCGACCATCGCGGTGAGCAAGGTCGGTGCGGTGGGGGCCACCGTCACTTTCGCGCTGACCGCGGGGAGCCTCCCGCCCGGCCTGAGCCTGCCTGCCCAGTCCACGTCCGGCGACGTCATCACCGGGAACCCTACGAAGACGGGGACGTTCAACTTCACCGTCAAGGCGACAGACGGGTCCCGGACCTCCACGATGGCCTACGAGATCACCGTCACGGCGCAGGGCCCGCCGGACCAGCTGCAGTGCAACACCGCCAACGGCAGCTTCCTGATCAGCGGGGTCTGCGTGCTGCCCGACTCGGTACTCGGCCTGCCCTACCAAGGGCACCTGGTCACCAGCCACGACGCAGGCGGCACGCTCAGCGTGGTCGCCGGCGCCCTCCCGCCCGGCCTGACCCTGCCCGCCACCTTCGGGCCCTCGGGCGCGGTCATCGGCGGCACCCCGACCCAGCAGGGCATCGAACCCACCTACACCTTCACCGTGCAGGGCACCGGCGACCAGGGGCAGCCGCTCTATCAGGCCTACTCGATCACCGTGGACCAGAACCTGCCGCTGAGCATCGTGCTGCCGAGCAGCGGATCAACCCTCGAGCCGGGGACCGTCGGCCAGGCCTTCGGGCAGAACTTCTTCCTCAGCGGCGGGGCCGGGCCCTACAGCTGGGCCGTCGCCGCGGGGAAACTTCCGCCTGGCCTTACCCTGCAGACGTTCGCGGCGCCGACCGACGCTAACAACGAGCTCGTCGGGACACCGACCACGGCTGGCACCTTCACCTTCACCATGCGGCTTACCGACTTCGGCGGCCAGCAGGCAACTCAGTCGTTCAGCATCACGATCGACCGGTAGCGGATGTTCTGGTAGCCCCGGGAACACCCGGCCGTGACCCAGGGAGCGGGTCGCGGCCGGGTCCCGGCCTCGGGCACGCCGGGCCCGGAGGGCGTTAATCACCCAGGGCGAGTGATGCGCGAAGGAGAACGCGGCTGCTGCACTCACATCATCAGGCAACTCAGGCACCGCATCGCGGGCGCTGCGTCGTGGCCGCTGACTTTGCCCGGAGAATGTGGACGCCCAGCCGGCCTGGACCGTGCGGTCAGGCACGTCATGTCCGGGCAGTAACTATTCACCTGTCTCTAGTCGGACGGGATGATGATGACCGATATATCCCTGGATGAGCTAGGGCCCGTTGACTATCTCGTCGTCGAGTTTCCGGCGGGGGCGAGCAACTTCACCGCCGAAATGGCAGCCGAGCTGCGAGCCCTGGTCGACTCTGGAACCATTCGCGTGATCGACATCCTGATCCTCACCAAGGACGCTGACGGGACCGTCGAGGCGGCCGAGCTTTCCGACTTCGGTGAACTCGGCGAGCTGGAGACCATCGAAGCCGAGCTCGCGGAGCTCCTGGCGGCGGAGGACGTGGACCAGCTCGCCGCCGTCATGGAGCCCGGAAGCACCGCCGGAGTGCTCATCTGGGAGAACCTGTGGGCCGCGCCCTTCGCGTCAGCGGCGCGGCGTTCAGGTGGCCAGCTGATCGCCAACGGGCGGATTCCCATCCAGGCGATCATCGCGTCAATCGAAGCCGACGAAGCCCCCGCGACCGTAGGAGACTGACAATGCCACTGAGGCCAGCACGCGCCGGAAGAGTCGGCGTCATCCGGGCGCCCGTCGCCAAGACTGCGGTCGTGGCTGCGGCCGTCACGCCCGGGCGCGGCGCGCCGGTCGCCAAGACCGCGGTCGTGGCCGCCGCCGTCACCCCCGGGGTAGGTCGCCGGCGCCGGATCTAGCCCCGATCCGGCACGACGCCGGGGCCGGGATAGCGCTGCGCGTCGGTCAGTTGCGTCCCGCCGGCCTGCGCCACGCGGCCTGCGCCACGCGGCCCGGGCCGTCCCGGCGATCCTTCCTATCGCGCGGCCGCGGGAGTGGTGCGGGACTCGCTCGCGGCAGCGGGCCGGGCCATGACTGCCGCTGACCTCCTCGGGGCGCTGGAAATATAACCGGGGTAAAGTCCGTTTAAGACTGCAGCATGGACCCATCTCCAGGGAAGGACCGGCCCATGACTGCGACCACGCAACCAACCAGGCTCGCGGTGCTCGGCGCGGGCCACGTCGGGCCGGTCATTGCCCGGCTGGCCCTCGGGGCTGGCTACCCGGTGGCCATCGCCACCTCGGGCGACCCGGAAGACATCGCGCTCATCACCGAGCTGGTCATCCCCGGCGCGCAGCCCCGGTGGGCCAGCGACGCGGTGGCCGACGCCGACGTCGTGGTGCTCGCGATACCGCTGCACCGCTTCCTCGACCTCGATCCCTGGCTGCTGAGCGGCAAGATCGTGGTGGACGCGATGAACTACTGGCCGGCCAGCGACGGCGTCCTGGCGGCCTTCGAAGAGGGCGCCAGCAGCGAGATCGTGGCCAGCCGGCTGGCCGGCTCGACCGTGGTCAAGGCGCTCAACCACATCGGTTACCACGAGCTCGAGGACCGGGCGCGGCCGGCCGGTGCCCCGGACCGGCGGGCGGCCGGCGTCGCGGGCGACGACCCTGCGGCGGTGGCCACGATCGCGGGCCTGGTCGACGCGATCGGCTATGACCCGGTCCGCCTGGACAGCCTGCGAGCTGGCCGGGTGCTGCAGCCGGGCGGCCCCGTGTTCGGGGTCGTGCTGACGTCGCCCGAGTTCGAGCAGGCCGTGCGCGCGGACGCGGGGAGCCTGGCATGACCTACACCTTCGGGCTCGACACCTTCGGCGACCGGAACGCCGACGCCGCCGGCCGGCCACTGTCGCACGCCCAGACCATCCGCAACGTGGCCGAGGAGGGGGTCTTCGCCGAGCAAGCCGGAGTGGACTTCTTCGGGATCGGCGAGCATCACACCGAGTACTTCCCGATGCCCGCGGGCGACGTGGTGCTCGCCGCCATCGCGGCCCGCACCGAAAAGATCCGCCTCGGCTCCGCCGTCACCGTGCTGAGCTCCGACGATCCGGTCCGGGTGTTCCAGCGGTACTCCACGCTGAACGCGATCTCGGGCGGCCGGGCCGAAGTCATCCTCGGCCGCGGGTCGAGTATCGATTCGTTCCCGCTGTTCGGCTACGACCTCGCCGACTACGAGGACCTCTTCGACGAGAAGGCCACGCTGTTCGCCGAGCTGCTCAAGGGCGGCCCGGTCACCTGGGAGGGCAAGACCCGTGCGCCCCTGCTGGACCAGGACGTGGTGCCGCACACCGAGTCCGGCCCGTTCCCGGCGTGGATCGGCGTCGGCGGCAACCCGCAGTCGGTGATCCGCGCCGCCCGCCTCGGGTTCTCCCTGGCCCTGGCCATCATCGGCGGGCCGCCGGCCCGGTTCGCCCCGTACTCGCAGCTGTTCCAGCGGGCGCTGGAGCAGTTCGGCCGGGCGCCGCTGCCCGTGCTCGTGCACTCGCCGGGTCACGTCGCGGCCACCGACGAGCAGGCCAGGGCGGAGTTCTGGCCGCGCTGGCGGGACATCATCGCCCTGATGGCCGCCGAGCGGGGCTTCGCGATCCCCACCGAGGAGTCGTTCGAGCGGGAGACCGGGCCGGACGGTGCGCTGTACGTCGGCTCGCCCGAGACCGTCGCCCGCAAGATCGCCGCGAACCTCCGCGCCCTGGACGCCACCCGGTTCGACCTCAAGTACGGCATGCCGGGCCTGACCCACGACCAGCTCATGACCAACATCGAGCTCTACGGCG
Source organism: uncultured Actinomycetes bacterium (assembly GCA_963844695.1). Taxonomy (GTDB): domain Bacteria; phylum Actinomycetota; class Actinomycetes; order Streptosporangiales; family Streptosporangiaceae; genus RYN-230. Next base: position 404,341 of record CAWJPL010000016.1, on the reverse strand, counting down.
GCCAGGTCATCCCGCGGGTCCGCGAACTGCTCAGCTGACCCCGGCTCAGCTAACCCGCGGCGGCGCGGTCATGGCACGCGGGTGAGCAGCTCCATGCTGTGCCCGTCAGGGTCGTGAAAGTAGACGCCCCGGCCGCCCCAGCGGGTGTTGATCTCGCCAGGCTGCCGGAATCCCGGATCGGCGAAGTAGGCCAGGCCCGCCTCCCGGATCCGGGCGAAGCCCGCGTCGAACTCCTCGTCGCTGACCAGGAACGCGTAGTGCTGCGGCGCGACCTGGGCCTGCTGCATGTAGTCGAGGGTGACCCCGTTGTCCAGCTGCACCGGGGTGAATGGCCCGTCGTCCGTGCCGACGGCCCGGCCGAGGACAGCGGCGAGGAAGCGGGCCGAGGCGTGCTTGTCGGTGGCGCCGACAATGGTGTGGTTCAGCTCGATAGCCATTACTGGTCATCTCCTTGCGGTGTCGTCATCGGCTGTCCCTGGCGGTACATCTGGGGCGGCTTGACGCCCGCGGACTGGCCGCCGTCGATCGGGATCACCGCCCCGGTGAGGTACGAGGAGCCGGGCGAGGACAGCCAGAGCACGACGCTGGCGACTTCGGCGGCCGTCCCGATCCTGCGCATCGGCGCGGCGAGGGCGGCCTGCCGCTGGGCCTCGGGGCCGGCCGCCTCCAGGTGGTGGGTGAGGATCGTGCCGGGTGCGACGACGTTGACCCGGATGCCCTGGTCGGCGTAGTCGAGGGCGGCGACCTTGGTCAGGCCGATGATCCCGGCCTTGCCCGCGACGTAGGCGGCCAGGTTCGCCACGCCGGTGACGCCGGCCAGCGAGGCCATGTTCACGATCGTGCCGCCGCCCGACTGGAGCATGGCACTGATCTGGTACTTCATCCCGAGGAAGGTGCCGCGGACATTGGTGGCGATCCCGCGGTCGAACTCCGCCGGGTCGATGTCGGCCAGCGGCGCGGGCAGCGGCCCGTCGGTCGCGTTGTTGAACGCGGCGTCGAGCCGGCCGTAGGCGTCCAGGGTGGACGCGACCAGGTGGCGCACGGAACCATCATCGGTCACGTCGGCGGGGATCGCGGTGGCCTGCCCCCCGCGGGCCCGGATCTGCTCCGCGACTGTTTCCAGCGCCGCAGCGTCCCGGGCGGCGAGGACGACGGCGGCCCCCGCGTCGGCGAACGCCGCCGCGGTGGCGGCCCCGATTCCCTTGCTGGCCCCGGCGACGAGGGCGACCCGCCCGTGCAGCGGGCTGGAGGTGGCAGGCATGCTCATGGTTGCGGCTCCTTAGGCCAAGCGGTAGAGGATGGGCATCGAGGCGGTGCCGTTGGCGTGCAGGTTGGCCAGCACGTAGCTGTAGAAGGTCCGCTTGCCGAACTGGGTGACCGCGAAGCGGGGCAGGCTCATGTCCCAGCGCGCGTGGTTCACGAACACGTAGTCGCTCGGGCCGGCCGGGCCGAGCAGCGTGGAGTTGTCCAGGCCGGTCTCCACCGCGTACCAGGCCGCGAGGTGGTCCCACAGGTCCAGGGCGACCCCGGGATCCTCGGCGACGAAGAAGTTGAACAGGAAGAGCCCCGGCCGGCTCTTGTCCACGTCACCGACCCGCCGCAGGCACCGGGCGGTGATCAGGTACTCCTCGCGCGCGGCCGCCGCGACCGCGTCGTGCAGCTTGCGGTACTCCGGGCTCGCGGCCACGTCGCCGGCCGCCTCGACGGTGGTGGTCTCGATCAGCGTCACCACGTCGTACCGGGCGGGGCGGGCGGCCATCCGGCGCGCGTCGCTGCCGGGTGGCGGGATGAGGGCGGCCCGGTAGACAGTCGCCTTGGTCACCGCCCCGAGCCGTTCGAGGCTGGCCGCCAGCGTCTTGAGCTCGGCCAGCAGGGCGGCCTTCCGCGAGCCGCGCCGGGGGAGTGGAGTGCGGCCGAAGGTCGGCTCGACGACCGCCGCGAGGAGCAGGTACCCGGTCGGCGGGGGGTCGATCAGGCCCACGCGCGGGTACTTCGGATGCGGGTTGACGATGGTCAGTTCCATTCGCTTGCCTCCTGGCTTCTCGGAAGAACCATAGATACCAAAGTCTTCGATGTCAAAGCATTAGAGTTCTAAATGAGCTGGTACGATCAGCGGATGGCCACGCCAGAAGGACATCCCGCCGGCCCGCCGGGCCCGCTGACGGCCAGCCCGCGGGGCAGCCGGAAGACGGGCCGGAGCCGCCGCCCGGCCCGCCCGCCAGCCCGCCTCTCGGCCTGCACCTGGCCCGCGCGGCGCGGGACATCACCCGGGCGTTCGACGACGCGCTGGCCGAGGCGGGCGGCTCCCAGCCGGTCTGGCTGGTGCTGATCTCCCTGAAGACCCGGCGGCTGGCCAGCCAGCGGGAACTCGCGGACGCGGTCGGGATCAGGGAGGCGACCCTCACCCACCACCTCAACGCGATGGACGCCAGCGGCCTGATCACCCGGCGGCGGGACCCGGAGAACCGCCGGGTGCACCTGGTAGCGCTGACCCCGGCGGGGGAGGAGGCGTTCTTCCGGATGCGCACGGCGGCGCTGGCGTTTGACGCGCGGCTGCGGGCCGGGTTCGGCGAGGAGGAACTCGCGGAGTTCGGGCGGGTGCTAGACCGGCTGCGCGGCAACGCCCAGGGTGAGCCGCTGAACTAGCGCCGCGCGGACCTCACGACACCCACGGGGTGACCCAGTCCCGGTTCAGCAGCTCAGGCGCCTGCAGGGTGGAGATCATCAGGTTCACCGCGGTCTGCACGTCGCGGGTCAGCCCGAAGCACTCCGCCGCCGAGCCGCAACGGTCGGGCCCGAACTGCCGCGCGATGGTCACGACCTGACCGGCCAGGCCGGAGAGTTCCGCGGCGTCTTCGGGGTCCAGGGACCAGCCGCCCCGGCCGGGCGCGGCACCGAGGCTGGCGATCTGATCGGCCAGCCAATCCCAGGGCGCCGCGGTCAGCACGGGATCCCAGACCCTGGCGCATGGTTCGACGCCGTCGAACCGCGGGTGGTAGTGCGCCGCGTCGAAGCTGCCGGGATCGCTGCCCAGCCGGTCGAACAGGTCCGCCCGCCACAGCGGGCGGTCGGCGGTGATGAGCTGGGCGGCTGACTCGGTGCCGCGGTGCGGGTGACCGGCCAGTTCCCGGATCTCGATCCGGGCCCCGTGCTCCATGGAGGCATCGTCGAGGTCGATCTCGAACCAGTGCCGGATGAGGACGGCCGAGGATGAGAAAGTCAGGATGTGCAGCACGACGCCCCGGTGCAGGTTTCGGGTGGTGGGGCCAGTATGCGGCTGGGCTGGCCACGCGGTCAACGCGGCCCCCCAATGCCGCACCCGGTGCGTCGTCCAGCTGCCAGACTGGGCCGGTGGCGGCGAACTCTGCTCCGGTGCGGCTGCTGACCCGGTCTGAGGTCCGGTCGATGGTGCGATGGCCCGGGCTCATCGAGGCGACCGCGCGGGCGCTGATCGACGCCGCCGGGCCGTCCGCGGTCGCGGCGGCGAGCCAGCTGCACGTTCCCGGGGCGGCGCTGCACCTGAAGTCGGGAGCGCTGGCCGAGCCGCCGGTGCTCACGGTGAAGGCGAACCTCCGGCCCGCGTCGGGTGGGGCGGCCGGCCTGATCGTGGCCTTCGACCCGGTGGCGTGCACGGTCCGGGCCGTGCTCGATTCGGCGGACCTCACCGCGATGCGCACCGGCGCGATCGCCGCCGTGGCGGCCCGCCAGCTCGCCGGGCCGGGCCCGCACACCCTGGCCGTGCTCGGCGCCGGCCCCGTCGCCCGGCAGGCGCTCGCCGCCCTGTCCCACGTCGCAGACATTGGCGCCGTACGCGTGTGGAGCCGGGACAGCTCCCGGGCCGCCCAATTCTCCCTAACGAAAACCCAGCCGGTCACCACCTGCGACTCCCCGGAGCAGGCCGTGGCCGGGGCCAGCATCGTGCTGACCGCCACGCCCTCCCGGCGACCGCTGGTGACCGGCGCGGACCTGGACGCCGGCGCCCTGGTGCTGGCCATGGGGGCGGACACGCGGGGCAAACGGGAACTGGGCGAGGGCGTGCTCGACGGCGCTGAGCTGGTCGCCGACGTCCCGGCGGACGCGGCCGTGGTCGGGGAGCTGGCGTACCTGCCCGGCGGGGCGGACCCGGCCCGGTGCGTCGCCCTCGGCGAGCTGCTGGCCGGACGGCAGCGGCTCCGCCGGTCCGGGGTCCGGCGGATCGTGTTCGACTCGGTCGGCACGGCCGTGGTGGACGCGGCTGCGGTCGCACTGGTCCTGGACGCGGCCGAGGGCGCGGGGGCCGGCACGCTGGTGGACTTCGCCGGCTGACTACAGGCTGTGCCGCATGGCGTCGACCCGGATCCGCTCGACTACCTCGCCGCGGCGCACCCCGTAGATCTCGGGCTGGAGGTCGGACCAGACGCAGACGTGCACCGGCAGGATGCGGACCCGCTGGCCCACGGTCAGGTCCGGTGGGCCGCCGACCGTGAGCACACCGTGTTCCTCCGAGACCCGGGTGAACGCGGAGTCCGGCCGCCCGGCCAGATGCCCGGATCCGTACTGCGGGTCGGTCGTCGTGGTGAGCGTCTTGCTCCCCGCGTCCACCGTGACCCGCGTCCCGCCGTCGCCACCGTCACCGGTGCTGACCACGGTGGCCAGCATGGTGGCGGCGATCTCCTCCGGGGTGCACGACCAGCAGGCCAGCGTGCGCAGGTCGTTGTAGACGTAGGTGCCCGGCCTGATCTCGGTGATGCCGTCGGCGGCCGAGAGGTACCAGGAGGTCAGCGAGGAGCCGGCCGACACCACCCGCACGTCGTGGCCCGCGCGCTCCAGGCCGGCCCGGACGTCGCCCATGACGGCGGCCTCCTGCCGCGCGACCCGCTCGATGCCCAGCTGGCTGGCCGCGTCGTGGGCGTGACCGGCGTGCGTCAGGATGCCGGCGAACTCCAGCCCGGCTGACTTGCTGATGCGCCGGGCGAGTTCCGGGACCTGCAGCGGCGGGACACCGACCCGGCGCATCCCGGTGTCGACTTCGACCAGGACGGCCAGGGTGCGCCCGGACCGCCGGGCCACCGTCTGGTAGCCGTCGAGGACCACGGCTGAGTCGGCGACCAGGGTGACCGGGGCGGTGCGGCACACCGCGGCCAGCCGGGTCAGTTTGCGCTCGCCCACGATCGGATAAGCCAGGGTGAGCCCGGCCACCTCGGGCGTAGCGAACACCTCGGCCTCGGAGACGGTGGCCACGCACAGGCCGGCCGCGCCCGCGGCCAGCTGGCGCCGGGCCATCTCGATGCTCTTGTGCGTCTTGACGTGCGGCCGCAGCTGCAGCCCGGCCGTCTCGGCGTATCTGGCGGCTTTCTGGATGTTCGCGTCCACCACGTCCAGATCGACCAGCATGGCCGGGGTCTCCAGCCGCTGGTCGGCCAGCGGAACCGGCAGGCCGGCCGCCGAGTCGAGCGGCAGCGGCAGCGGCGGGCTGGTCATGAGGCAATGACGGCGGTCTTGAGCTGCGCGAAACCACGCAGGCCCTCGGCGCCCTTCTCCCGTCCGTAGCCGGACTGGCGGAAGCCGCCGAAGGGCAGCTCCACCCCGCCGGACGCGCCGTAGGTGTTCACGAACACCTGACCGGACACGACGTCGCGGATCATCCGCTGCGCGGTGCTGACGTTGGCCGTCCACACCCCGGCGACCAGGCCGTAGTCGGTTCCATTGGCCAGCGCCACCGCCTCGTCGACGTCCGCGAACGGGGTGACGGCCAGGACCGGCCCGAAGACCTCCTCACGGAACATCGTGCTGCCGGGGGCGACCTCGTCGATGAGGGTGGGCTGGAAGAAGTAGCCGCGACCGTACGTGCCGCCGTTCAGTGGCGCACCGCCGTAGGCGATCCGGCCGCCGTGGCCGGTCCCGGTGACGTAGGACGTGACCCGGTCCCGCTGCGGCCCGGAGATCAGCGGTCCCAGATCCGGGTCGTCCAGGGCGGGCCCGATGCTGACCGCGCCGAACATCTCAGCGATCCGGCTGGTGACCGGCGCGTGCAGGCTCTCCTCGACCAGCAGCCGCGACCCGGCCGAGCAGGTCTGGCCGCCGTTCTGCAGGATCGCGTTCACGATGACGGGCAGCGCCCGGTCCAGGTCGGCGTCGGCGAACAGGATGTTCGGCGACTTCCCGCCGAGCTCCATGGTCACCGGGATCAGCCGGTCGGCCGCGGCGTGGCTGATGATCCGCCCGACCTCGACCGAACCGGTGAACGAGATGTGGCCGATGCCGGGATGAGCCGTCAGCGCCGCTCCCGCCGATTCCCCGTACCCGGTGACCACGTTCAGCGCGCCGGGCGGCAGCCCGGCCTCGAGCGCCAGGTCGCCGATCTTCAGCGCGGTGAGCGGCGCCTCCTCGGCGGGCTTGAGCACTACGCAGTTGCCCATGGCCAGGGCCGGCGCCACCGACCGGCCGAGGATCTGCAGCGGATAGTTCCACGGGATGATGTGCGCGGTGACGCCGTGCGGCTCCCACCGGGTGTGCACCGTGGTCCGCTCGTCCAGGGAGAAGGCGCTGCCGTAGAAGGTCTCGACCGCGCTGGCGTAGAAGTCGAAGTAGCGCACGGTGATCTCGGCGTCGCGCAGGCCCTGGCGCAACGGCTTGCCGGTCTGCTGGCTCTCCAGCCGGCCCAGGCTCGCCATGTCCCGTTCGATCAGCGCGGACAGCCGGCGCAGCAGCCGGGCCCGCTCGGGCACGGCCACCCGCCGCCAGGACTGCGCGGCCGCGGCCGCCGCCCGCACCGCGGCGTCGATCTCGGCCGGGCCGCAGTCGGCGGTGACGGCCATCACCTCGCCGGTGGAGGGATCCTCGACCGGCACCTCCGCGGTGGTGGCGACGGGCTTGCCGTCGATCAGGGCGGCTAGCTGAATCATCAGTGACTCCTACTCGTGCCGGGCCATCAGGCCCGGGCCAGTCGGTTGCTGAGCCAGCCGTCCACGTGGGAGCCGGCCACGAACACCGCCCCGACCACGACGGCCTGCTCGCCGAGCACGCTGCGGGCGATCTTCAGCCGGGCGGGCAGCCGCCCGGCCAGGCCAGGTTCGAGCAGGTCGTAGGCGCGGGCCAGGCCACCGCCGATGACCACGGCCTGCGGGTCGCACAGCAGCTGGAGCCTGCTGACGAGGTCGGCGATGGTCAGCGCGGCCCAGTCGAAGACGTCCCGGGCCTCCTGGTCGCCGCCGCGCGCCGCGGTGGCCAGGGCGGCCCCGTCCCGCACCTCACGCGATCCGCCACGCTCGTGGTAGTGGCTGACGAGCCCGCCGGTCACCAGGCACTCGCCGAGCGTGCCGGCCGTCCCGGCGGGGCTGGTGACTGGCCACCCGGCGATCCGCCCGAACCGGCGGTGCGCGCCTGCGATCGGCACCCCGTCCAGCGTCATGCCCACGCCGATGCCCCGGCCGATCTCGATGACCAGCAGCGACGACGCGCCCGGGACCGTCCCCGCGTCGCTGCTCTCGGCGATGGGCGAGAGGTGGTCGTCCTGCGCCACGGTCACCTCGCAGCCGAGCTCGGTACCCAGCTCCGCGCCGAGCGGCAAGCCGTCCCATTCGGTGTGGATGGGCGGCGCGCGCAGGATCCCCGCCGGGTCCACCGAGGCCGCGACGCCGACCCCCACGCCGGCCAGCTGGGCCAGGGGCTGCCCGGTGCCGGCCACCATCTCGGTGATCGTGGTGACCAGGGCTCCGGAGAGATCGGGGCCCAGCCGGTCCGACGTCACCGCCTGCGCCGCGATCACCCGTCCGGACAGGGTGGTGATGGCCATCCTGGTGGTCTCGTTGCCGATATCGACTCCGGCCAGCAGCCCGGCGTCCTCGCGGAACCGGTAGACCACCGGCGGCCGGCCCAGCCGGGAGCTGTCCGCTTCGGGCTCTTCCTCCTCGACCAGCTGGAGGTCGGCGAGGTCGGAGACCAGCCGGTGCGCGGTGGGCAGCGATACCCCGACGCGGCGGGCCACCTCGGAGCGGGAGAGCGCCCCGGCGTGCCGCAGCTCGTCCACGATCCGGGCGAGGTTGGCGAGCCGGACGTCCGCGGGGACGTGACTGGACCGGCTGGCCCCTGTGATCATGACCATGGGGTCAGCGCGCGGTGAAGCCGCCGTCGAGGACCAGGCAGCTGCCGACCGCGAACGAGCTGGCGTCGCTGGCCAGGAACAGCGCGCCCTGCGCAATCTCCGATGGATCGGCGACCCGCATGATCGGCGCCCAGGACGCCTGCTCGGCCGCGGTGCGCTCCGGGTCGATGCTGTTGTCCACCTCCGCCTGCAGCAACGGGGTTCTGGTGATGCCGGGGCACAGGCTGTTGACCCGGATGTTGTGCCGGATCAGGTCGACGGCGATCGACTTGGTGAACATGATGATCGCGCCCTTGCTCGCGTTGTAGGCCGGGGATTCGGGTACCGCGACGATGCCCATCTCCGAGCCGAGCGTCACGATGTTCCCGCCGCCCTGCCTGACCATGTGCGGGACCGCGTGCTTGACCAGCGTGAACATGCCTTTGACGTTGGTGGTGAGCACGGCGTCCCACTCTTCTTCGGTCAGCTGCTCGATGGGCATGACGCTGGTGATACCCGCGTTGCAGACGAGCACGTCGAGCGCGCCGAAGGTCTCCACGGTCACGGCCACCATCCGGCCGGCGTCGTCCATCGACCGGACGTCGCCGTTGATGCCTATCACGGGGCCGGAGCCGGACAGTTCCTTGACCGCGGCGTCGAGGCCGTCGCCGTTGATGTCGGAGATCGCGACGCTGGCCCCTTCTTCCAGGAAGAGCTGCGCGATCGCCTTGCCGATCCCTGACGCACCGCCGCTCACCAATGCGCTACGGCCAGTCAGCTTGTCCATCGTCTCCCTCTCCGCATTCTTCTCAGAAGCTTAACAAAGCAACGCTACCCGTCTAGAGCGCTACCCGGGCCGGTCGGCGTCCCGGCCACGTCCTGTGCCTCTGGCATCGCCTGCGCCTCCATGAACAGCACGCTGCCCAGCTTGGCCAGCACGGGGGAGTTGCGCCTGCGCAGCACGAGCGCGGTGATGATCGCGGCCACGATGAACACGGCGAGCAACGGCGGGAAGTACTTAGTCGGCGCGGTCGCCGGATAGGGATGGATGCTCAGCCAGATGGCGAGCAGGAAGATCACGCTCGACACCGCGGGGAAGATCACGTGCACCACGACGGAGAACTCGGTGCGGTAGCGGTGGTAGATGAAGAACGGCAGCGCGACGTTGGCCCCGATGTAGACGGGCAAGATGGCCAGCGAGGACAGGTAGCCCAGGTCGCCGAAGGCGGGCAGCGGGCCCCAGGCGATGCCCGCCAGCAGGCCAATGACCAGGGTGAAGATCGAGTAGGCGATGATCGCCATGTGCGGGGTCTTGTACCGCGGGTGGGTGCGCCCGAGCAGCTTGGGCAGCGCCCCGTCCCGGCCGAGCGCGTAGATCACCCGGAAGTTCGCCGTGTGGATGGCCAGCAGTACCGCGATGATCGCGGATACCGCGGCCAGGTCGACCAGATTCGCGTACCAGCCGCCGATGTAGCGCTGGGCCAGGTCGTGCAGGGGAGCGGTGGCGGAGGAGATCTGGTCCACGTGCCTGGCGCCGTAGCCGACGATGATCGAGTACATGGCGAAGGTGAACCACAGCCCGGTCAGCACGACCGACCCGATCAGCGCGATAGGCAGGTTCCGGCGCGGGTTGCGGACCTCCTCGGCGACGGTGGTGGAGGACTCAAACCCGAAGAAGGCCAGGACGATGAAGACGAAGGCCTCGCCGAGCCCGCCGAAGCCCGAGGGGGAGTGCGTCGGCAGGAACGAGGTCGGCACCTGGCCGTGGTCGCCGCCCTTGAAGATGATCAGCAGCAGCAGGACGCCGGCCACGCTGACCTCGGCGATCACGAACGCCAGGTCGAACCGCATCGAGGTGTGCACCGAGTACCAGGCCAGCGCGCCGACGGCGAGGACGATGAAGAGCATCAGGATCCACCAGGTGATGTGGACGCCGAAGTCGCTGGCCAGGGTCTGGCTGAGGAACCCGCCGAACAGGTTCGTGTTGAGCGGGCTCTGCAGCACGTACGCCAGCAGCAGCACCATGCCCGCGACGAACGCGGTCGAGGTACCGAACGACTGGCAGATGAACTTGTAGAACGTGCCGGCCGAGGTGATCCGCCGGGTGAACTGGGCCAGCGTCGAGGCCATCAACGCGATGCCCACCGTGCCGACCAGGAAGATGAACGGGGACGACAGGCCCGCCTTGCCTGCGATCAGCGACGAGATGAAGATCACGCCGATGGTCGGGGAGATGAACGCGAGCGATATCGCCAGCGCGCTGGGCAGCCCGAGCACGTTGCGGCGGAGCTGGTTGTCGTTCACGGCTGTCGGCGGGGGGGCTGCAGTCGCCATCGCTCACTCCTCCGGGAGACTTTTTTGTGAAATGTAAGGAAAGAAGTCTCGTCAGTCAAGAGGGTGGATGTGGCTGCTCGGCCGGGACCAGCGGGCCCCAGGCTGGTCGGTCCGCCGGTGTCTTCTGCACCACCTGCGGATACGCGCGCCGCGGCCCAGGCCAGAGATGGCCTGACCGCAGCGGCGCCGTGCCGCAGTGTGATGACTCCTCGGTGGCGGAATCATCCAGTCCGCTCAGCTCATGGAGCGTCAATCTCCAGTGACGACTGCGCGGTCCCGCCGCCGCCGGGCAGGTAGTCCTTCCAGCTGCGGTGCGAGGACGGACTGAAGTCGTATCCGCCCAGGATCAGCGTGGAATGCAGATCGGGGTTGTGCGCGGCGTTTGCGAGCGCCACGACGTGCGCCCAGGCGGCTTTGTAGTCAGCCAGCGTGAACTCGCCGTCCGCGATGTTGCCTTCGGGTTCGTGATAGTACGACCAGTAGATCGGGTTCCCGGTGGGGGCGGTGTCGAAGAAATGCGACAGCGCCGCGTCGTCCTGTCCCGACAAGATCGTGGTCGGCTCGGCCTTGAAGCTCACGATGACCGCCGACTTGTTGGCCGCGGGCAATCCCGTCGTCCAGGCATTGGCACTTGGCAGACCCGGGTAATAGGTGCGGACGATTGCCATATGCCCGAACTCCGACGTCTCCTGCCCGAGGTCGGTCGCATTGATCGAGGCGCCAAGAAGTGGAGCGTGTGCGTCGTCCGACGCGAGCCGGACCGGCTTTCCGCCGCCGAAGTGAAGCGCGGATCCTATGACTACTGCGAGGGCCGCCAGCAGACCGACTAGCAGCACACTCAGTGACGCCCTGATTCTTTTTCGGGGTGTGACCCTGGTAACCCGGCCGCGGCGCGAGCGCCCCACGTTGAACTCCTCTCCTTGGCCGCCTACCGGGTTAGCTGACGGGTTCGGGCCGGAGAAGCCCTACAGCAGCCACTGCCCCACCGGGCACGGCCGCCGATTCACCCCCGGGAATACATGGGTCCCCGGCTCTCTGGCCGTACCAGAGACTCGGCGGGTTTGCTGCCTGTCCTTCGGTGAGTCGGCAGCAACGGATATTAGCGTTGGACGCTAACGGAATTGAGGCCCGGCGGTGCGTGAATCAGAGAATCTCCGGGTGTTGCGCTTTGTTGCCGTCGACTGCTCAGCGTGTCCGATTCCACTGGATCTCACTGTCAGTAACGCTATCCCGGGTCAGCAATGGCTATTACGATACGGTAACTCAGCGTTAACAGGACGGCCACAAGGCGCCGCTGGCTTCGCCCTTGTCATGGGTCCTGACCTGCCAATCTGTCGATGGTCGAGTGCGTGACCCGGCCCGGGGAGGACCAGCGGCTGCCCCGGGGCAGAGCCCGGTAGCTGGGGAAGGATGGACCGCAAGAAGTCGGAGCGTGCTCGGCGGGCACCTAGCCCCCGCCGCGGTTCTTCGCGATGTCTGCGCAGGTACGTCCGCTGCGGGAGCAGCAAGCGCCGATGCCGGGGTGCCGGGCGGCCTATAGGCTGCGCGCGTGGCCGCCCGTCTGCGAAGCGCGTGGGCTGATCTGCCGCGGTGGGCCAGATGGGTCCTGGCGGTGTATCTCATTGGCTTCGCGCAAGGCACCGGCGCTCATATCAGGGACCTGGCGCGCGGCGGGATACATGCCTACTCCGCACTTCCGCAGGCCTGGATCCAGGTGTTCTTCGTCAGCCTCGTGGTCCTTGATCCGCTGGTCGTGGTGCTGGTCGCGCTCGTGCGCCGGGCGGGCATCTGGCTGGCGGCCGGCGTGATGGTGCTGGACGTCGCCGCGAACTGGATCGCGAACTGGCCGTCGCTGCATGCGGATCCCGCCCGGCTGCTGCACCCGGTGGGCTTGCTGCCCATCACGCTGTTCGGCGTGTTCGTGCTCGCGACCACCCGGCCCTTGCTTCGCGTCATCAAGGACTGACCGCTTCCGGTGGATGAGCGGGCCCCCGGGAACTACCGGTGCGAGCGGCGCGGGCGGAACTTGATCCAGAGCAGGATGCCGACCGCCACCAGCAGCCAGGGGGAGAACAGGATGTGCATGGTGAAGCTGACGACGATCAGGGCGACGACAGCGATGAGGACGAGGGCGATGATCCCGGGCATGGTGAGCGGTCTCCGTTCGGGTCGGGCTGGTCAGTGGTTCCGTTCATGCTTCACACTGCCGCCCGCCGAGAGCCCCGTCGATCGGGATCAGCCCTGATTCGCACCCTGGTCTCACCCGGAAGGCATCAGGGTCAGCCACGGCGCAGATCCCGGGCCCGCCGTCCGTCAGACGGACATGTAGAAGAGCTCGAGCTGGATGTTGTCGGGGTCGCGGAAGACGACGACGGAGTACGGGATCGGGCTGTCGGTGTCGATCACTCCGGAGTTCTCGATGCCAAGCTCGTCGAGCCAGGCTGCCCAGGTGCCGAGATCCGCGTGCCCGGCCACCCCGAACGAGATGTGGTCCAGGCCGGTCCGGCACTCCTCGAAAAGCTGGCCGGGGTTCGCGTCGTGATGATGCAGCCCGATCGCCGCGCCGGAGCGGGGGTCCATGAGGAGCACGGCATAACCGCTGTCCTCGGCGCCGTGGTGCGGAAACGGGACGGGAACCCGGTTCATCCCGAAAACCCGCTCATACCATTGAGCGCTGGCCTCCACGTCCGACACCGTGGGCGAGAAATGGTGGAAGCCGGTGACGGCTGGTGCCGTGTCGCTGTCGGTCATGGATGACTCCTTCGTCAGCGCTGCGAGCCGCGCGCCGCCCGGGGCGCGCCTGGCCCTCATGATGTCGGGCCTGACCCCGCCCTGACCAGGGACGAGTTCCGGGAAATGGGGAATCCTCCCGGCTGCGGTGCCGCCAGCCTGTGATACTTTCGGCATCGCCGCAGGCTGCTGCGAACTGAGGAGGTGAGACCGATCAACGCTGTGACCGGTCGGGGCTCCCTCCTTCGCATGGCCTAGGGAGTGCCCGCAGAAGGCATCCCGAAAGGCCTGAAACGCTATGCGCTTCACCTCTCAGACGTCGTCCGGCGGCGTCTTCGAACAGTTCTTTACCCTCGGTGAGATTCCCGGCGTGCTGTGGACGCCAGCAGGTGCCACCGGTGTTCGTCCCCTGATCCTGATGGGTCACGGCGGCGGGCAGCACAAGAAGGCCCCCGGCGTCGTGGCCCGGGCGCGCCGGTTCGTGGCCGCGGGTGGTTTCGCGGTGGCGGCGGTCGACGTGCCCGGCCACGGCGACCGGCCGAAGGATGAGGAGTACGACCGGATCGCGACGCAGAACCAGGCTCGCGTGGCGGCCGGCGAGGAACTGGCTCCGCTGATCGCTGGTTTCCAGGCGCTCGTGGCCCGCCAGACCGTCCCGGAATGGCGGACGGTCCTGGACGCGGTCCAGGACCTCGAGTACGTCGGCGCCGGTCCGGTGGGCTACTGGGGGGTGTCGCTGGGCTGCGGACTCGGCGTTCCGTTCGTGGCCGCCGAGCCCCGGGTCCGGGCGGCGGTGCTGGGCTTGGGCGGGGCGCTGGCCTCGGCCGAGGCCGCAGCGCGGATCACGGTCCCGGTGGAGTTCCTGGTGCAGTGGGACGACGAGCGGGTGCCGCGGGCCCAGAGCCTGGCGCTGTTCGACGCCCTGGCCTCAGCCGAGAAGACGCTGCACGCCAACCCCGGCCAGCACGGGGACCTGCCGGACTTCGAGCTGGACAGCGCGCTGCGGTTCTTCGCCCGGCACCTCGGCTAACACCGCCGCCCGCAGTCCGCGGCGCGCCGATCGGGACCGTCCCGATCGGCGCCCGCGGCGCTCTCAGGCGTAGATCGACTTGAACTGCTGATAGGCGTTGATCGCGTCAGGGCCGAGTTCGCGGCCGAGGCCGCTGGCCTTGACCCCGCCGAACGGTGCGCCGGGGTCGGGGAGGTAGCGGTTGATGCCGATGGTGCCGGTCCGCACCCGCCGTGCGACGTCCTTGCCACGCTCGGGGTCGGTGGTCCACACCGTGCCGCCGAGGCCGTAGTCGGAGTCGTTGGCGATCCGGACGGCGTCGTCCACGTCGGAGTAGGAGATGACGGCCAGGACCGGCCCGAAGATTTCTTCCTGCGCGATGGTGGAGGCGTTGTCCACGCCGGCGAACACGGTCGGCTCGACGAACCACCCCCGGTCAAGCTGCTGGGGCCGTCCGCCGCCGGTGACCAGCCGGGCGCCGTCGCTGCTGCCCTTGGCGATGTAGCCCTCGACCCGGTCGCGGTGGGTCAGCGAGGCCATCGGCCCGATCTGGGTGGCCGGGTCGAGTGCGTCACCGACGGCCAGCGACGAGGCGAAGGCGCCGAGGGTGTCGACGACCTCGTCGTAACGCGAGCGGGGGGCGAGGACCCGGGTGCCGAGGTAACAGGTCTGCCCGTTGTTGAGCAGGGTGGCCGCGAACAGGTCGTTGCCGATCTTGGCCAGGTCGAGGTCGGCGTCGTCGAGGACGATGGCGGCCGACTTGCCGCCCAGTTCCAGGGTCACCGGGCGGAGCAGGCGGCCGCAGGTCTCCGCGATGCGCCGGCCCGCGGCGGTGGAGCCGGTGAAGGCGACCTTGTCCACGTCGCGGTGCTGGACCAGGTAGGCGCCGACCTCGCGGCCACCCGGGACGATGTTGATCACGCCAGGCGGGATGCCCGCGTCCGCGACGGCCTCCGCGAAGAGGAAGGCGTCCAGCACGGTTTCCGGTGAGGGCTTCAGCACGATGGTGCACCCGGCGGCCAGAGCGGGCCCGTATTTGAACGAGGCCAGGGTCTGCGGGTAGTTCCACGGGACGATCCCGCCGACCACGCCGATCGGCTCGCGGCGCACGATCGTGGTGCCGCCCAGCACACCTGGGCGTTCTTCCTCGAAGCTGGCCTCGGCCAGCAGGCCAGCGAGGTAGCGGAGCACGATGACCGGGAATCCGCCCTCGAGTTGCCCGGCGATCGCGATGGGCATCCCGTTCTGCGCGCTGACCCGGCGCGCCATCTCCTCCGACCGGACTTCGAGTTCGCTGGCGAGCCGCTCCATCGTGGCCGCGCGGGCCGCGGGTTCCCACTGGGACCAGCCTCCCGGGTCGTCGAAGGCGCGCCGCGCGGCGGCGACCGCGGCGTCGACGTCGGCTTCCTGCGCCTCGGGCACGGAGCCGATGTTTTCCTCGGTGCTCGCCGAGGTCACCTCGATCCGGGCCGCGGAGCTGGGGCGCACCCACTCGCCGCCGATGAACAGGGAGTCGTAGCTGACGAGCATGGTCGGCCTCTTTTCTGGTGCGTCCTCGCACCGCTGCCCGGGCGGGCCGGTGAGCGTTCACTCGAGGTGAGCTCAGGGGCTGCGACGGGCTGCGCCCGCCCGGTAGTCTCAATGAAACTACTGGTCACGAGCGGGCACAAGAGGGCGGAGGCCGGGCTGGCCCCCCGTCCCCTCCGCGGGAGAAGCCCGACATGGGTGCGGTCATTCCTGGCTCTTGACGCCGGGCAGTAGCGGAAGAAAGGGCGCAAGCCCAGCCGGCGCATTGGCCTCAGATGAACTACATCCGCCGCGGCAAGCCATATTGCAGTTAGGTAATGCTTCAGCCTGGGTAGGCACAGTGAGACTACCTGGGGGCAAGGGTGACGGGATGGCGGGGTGTGAGGCCGGCCGGGCGGGTGCGCAGCGCCCGGGGGGTCTCGCGCCGGGATCGCTGAGACCAGCTGATCCGGGCTCGCCACATTTGGACTAGGGGGATAACAATGCGTCGTTTCGCCGTTATCGCGGCCGGGCTGGCGGCAGTTGCCGTGGCCGGCTGCTCCAGCAGCAGCAGTGGCTCGGGAAGCTCGTCCCCGAGTGCGAGCAGTTCCCCTTCCGCCGCGTTGACAGGAACGATAACCGTCTTCGCCGCGGCCTCGCTGATGGGGACCTTTACCCAGCTCGGGAAGCAGTTCGACGCCGCCCATCCGGGCGATACGGTGAAGTTCAGCTTCGGGCCGAGTTCCGGCCTGGCGACCCAGATCACCAGCGGCGCGCCCGCTGACGTGTTCGCCTCGGCCGCGCCCGCGAACATGGACTCGGTGGTCAAGGCGGGCGACGCGTCCAACCCGCAGGACTTCGCCAAGAACACCATGGAAGTCGCCACGCCCCCGAAGAACCCCGGGAAGGTGAGCTCCGTCAACGACCTGGCGAAGAAGTCCGTCAAGGTCGCGCTGTGCCAGCCGCAGGTGCCGTGCGGGGTCGTCGCCGCCGAGGTGTTCAAGAACGCCGGGATCAAGGTCAAGCCGGTCACCCTCCAGCCGGACGTGAAGTCGGTTCTGACCCAGGTCGAGCTGGGCAGCGTTGACGCGGGCATGGTGTACGTGACTGACGTGAAGGCGGCCGGCGACAAGGTCAAGGGCGTGACGATCTCGGACAGCGACAACGCCTCGACGCTCTACCCGATCGCTACTATCAGCGACAGCAAGCACAAGTCCGTCGCCCAGTCCTTCGTGGCCTACGTGCTGTCCCCGGCGGGCCAGCAGGTCCTCACCGCCGCGGGGTTCAAGCAGCCCTGACCTAGTCATCCGGAGCCGCCATGGGGCCGGTCAGCGCGCCGTCGCACCTGACAGCCCGGGAACGAGCCAGGCGGGCCGCGCGAGGCGGCGCATCACGGTCAGTGCCGGCGCCCTTGCTGGTGCCGGCCCTGATCGCTGTCGGGTTCCTGGTGCTGCCCCTGGTCGGGCTGCTGATCCGGGCCCCCTGGCGTCATCTCGGCGCGGCCCTCAGCGGGTCCGATGCGACCCAGGCGCTCATTCTCTCGCTGTGGACCGCCTCAGCGAGCACGGCGATCTCGCTGGTCATCGGGGTGCCGCTGGCCTGGGTGCTGGCCCGCAGCAGCTTCCCCGGACAGCGGCTCCTGCGGGCGCTGGTGACCCTGCCGCTGGTGCTGCCGCCGGTAGTCGGCGGGGTCGCGCTGCTGCTGGCGTTCGGGCGGACCGGGTTCATCGGGCAGTACCTGGACTCCTGGTTCGGGCTGACCATCCCCTTCACGCCCATCGCCGTGGTGATGGCGGAGACCTTCGTGGCCATGCCCTTCCTGATCATCACGGTCGAGGGGGCGCTGCGCTCCGCGGACCAGGGCTTTGAAGAGGCGGCGGCCACCCTGGGCGCAAGACGGATGACGGTCTTCCGCCGGGTCACCCTGCCCCTGGTCGCTCCGTCCCTGGGGGCGGGCGCGGTGCTGTGCTGGGCGCGCGCCCTGGGCGAATTCGGGGCGACGATCACCTTCGCCGGCAGCTTCCCCGGCGAGACCGAGACGATGCCCATCGCCGTCTACTACGCGCTGGAGACCAACCCCGACACGGCGATCGCGCTCAGCCTGGTGCTGCTGGTGGTGTCGATCGTGGTGCTGGTCTCGCTCCGCGATCACTGGCTGCGGGGCGGGTCAGCCTCATGACCGGCGGGGGCAGCGACGGCCTCGTGGTCGACGCCGAGGTGAGCCGCGGCAGTTTCACCCTGGCCGCCAGCCTCACCGCGCCACCCGGCCAGGTCCTCGGTCTGCTGGGACCTAACGGCGCCGGGAAGTCCACCCTGCTCAGCGCCGTCGCCGGGCTGACCCCGGTCTCCGCCGGGCGCATCACGCTCGCCGGGCAGGTGCTGGACGACGCGGGCACCGGAGCCTTCGCCGAAGCCTCGGCCCGGCCGGTCGGTTTCGTCTTCCAGAACTACCGGCTCTTCCCGCACCTGACCGTGGCCGAGAACGTGGCCTTCTCGCCGCGGGCCCGGGGCCTGGGACGGCAGGCCGCCCGGTCGGCAGCCAGCTACTGGCTGGACCGGCTCCGGCTGGCTGACCTCGCCGGGCGCAAGCCTGACCAGCTGTCGGGCGGGCAGGCGCAACGGGTGGCCCTGGCCCGCGCGCTGGCCGGGCAGCCAGCCCTGCTGCTGCTGGACGAACCCCTCTCCGCCCTGGACGCCGGGACCCGCCTGGACGTCCAGGCCGAGCTCAAGCGGCACCTGGCTGACTTCGCCGGACCATGCTTGCTGGTCACGCACGACCCGCTGGAAGCGCTGGTGCTCGCGGACCAGCTCATCGTCCTCGAAGGCGGGCGGATCGTCCAGGAAGGCACCCCCGCGCACATCGCCCGCCAGCCCGGCACCGACTACGTGGCCAAGCTGGTCGGCCTGAACCTGTACGCCGGCCACGCCGACGGCGCCGCCGTGGCGCTCAGCGGCGGCGGCACCTTCGTCGTTGCGGACCAGGGCCGCCGCGGTGACGTACTCGTCGCGGTCCGCCCGTCCGCGGTGACCGTCAGCAGCCAGCCACCTCAGCCGAGCAGCGCCCGCAACACCTGGCCGGCCAAGGTCACCGGCCTCTCGCTGCTCGCCGACCGGGTCCGGCTCGACCTCGACGGGCAGCCGTCCGCCCTGGTGGACATCACCCCGGCGGCGGTCGCCGACCTTAACCTGGCTCCGGGCAGCCAGGTCTGGCTGACCGTCAAAGCCACCGATCTTGAGGTCTACTCCCATCCCGCCCGGCCTGCGACGTCGTAATGTGACTACCGGACCGGGCCCGGCTTCCCGGCCCGGGCGCGGCGGGCAGAGGGCAGGAGGGCCGGTGCGCGAGTACCAGCAGTACATCGGCGGTGAGTGGGTCGGCTCAGGCAGCCTGTTCGACGATCTCGATCCGTACCGCGGCACCGTCATGGCCCGTATCCCGGCCGGGACCCGGGCCGACGCGGCCTATGCGGTCGACGCGGCCGCCGCGGCGTTCCCGGGCTGGGCCGAACTGCCGCCCGCGGGCAAGCAGGCCATGTTCCTGCGCGCCGCGGACATCGTGGAGCGGCGCCGGGAGGAGATCACCGCGCTGCTGGCGACCGAGACGGGCTGCGCGGGCGCGTTCGCCGGCTTCCAGGTGCTGACGGCGACCCGGCTGCTGCGGCAGGCCGCCAACTGGGGGTACCTGCCCGTCGGGGAGGTCATCCGCTCCGACATGCCCGGCACGTTCGCGCTGGCGCTGCGCAAGCCGCTCGGGGTGGTGGCCGGGATTTCGCCCTGGAACGGGGCGCACGTCCTGGCCTGGAGGACGGTCGTCAACCCGGTGGCGTTCGGCAACACCGTGGTGCTCAAACCGTCGGAGGAAGCACCGGTGACGGCGGGCCTGCTGGTGGCCGAGATCATGGCCGAGGCGGGGTTCCCGCCCGGGGTGGTCAACGTGGTCACCCACGCGCCCGGTGCAGGCGGCTCCGATCGCCGACGAGTTCTTCGGCCGGCCCGAGGTACGGTGCGTCAACTTCACCGGTTCCTCGGCCACCGGGCGGTTGCTGGCCGAGCGCGCGGGACGCCACCTCAAGCGGTGCGTGCTGGAGCTGGGCGGGTACAACCCGCTGATCGTGCTGGCCGACGCCGACCTGGAATACGCGGTCGAGGCGGCCGCGTTCGCCGCGTTCTTCCATTCCGGGCAGATCTGCATGAACGCCCGCAAGGTCCTCATCGAGCGGCCGGTCTACGACACCTTCGTCGACCGGCTCGTCGCCCGGGCCAGGTCGCTGCCGCTCGGCGACCCTGCGGCCGCGGGAACGGTGATCGGGCCGCTGATCACCCCCGCCGCGCGAGACCGGGTAGCCCGGGAAGTCCAGGAGGCGGTCGCCGCCGGGGCCAGGATCCTGGTCGGCGGCAGCGCGGACGGCCCCTGCTACCGGCCCACCATCCTCGCCGACGTCCCCGCCGGTGCCCGCATCCATTCGGAGGAGACCTTCGGCCCGGTGCTCGTCGCGCAGGCTGTGGACGACGCCGAGGAGGCCGTCGCGATCGCGAACTCGACCCGGTACGGACTGAGCGCCGGGCTCATCACCAGCGACAACCAGCGCGGCTTCGCCCTCGCCCGCCGCATCGACGCCGGGGTCGTGCACGTGAACGACCAGACCGTCGCCGACGAGCCGCAGCTACCGCTCGGCGGGGTCAAGGACAGCGGATGGGGTCGGTCCGGCCCTCAGTCGATGGCCGACTTCACCGAAGTGCAGTGGATCACTACCCGGGACGGCGCCGGCCACTACCCGATCTAGCGAGAAGGGCAGCCCGGACGATGCGAAGGGACGCCAGCAGCAAGAACGACGTGCGGGACTACGTCCAGAAGGTCCGGGACACGCTCGGCGACCCGCGGCTCCAGGACGTGATCGTGCGCGCGGCCGCGCAGGTCCCGGGAGACGAAGCTCCGCGGGACAAGATCGCCGCGCTCCTCTCCCCGGACGTCGGCGCGACGGTGTCCTCGGGCGGCGGGCCGGCGGGCGTTCCCTACCTCTCCCGCGCGCCGCTGGTGAGCATGGTGCAGAGCCACGTCGAAGAAGCGCTGGGCGACGCGGGAGTCCCGGACCCGGGCGAACCCTCCAGCCTGTGGTCGAGGATCGTCCACACCGTCGAGCGGGACCTGCGGGTGGCACCGGGGTCGTTCACGCCCGACGATCCCGACTGGTACGTCTTTATCGCCAAGGGCGTGCTCGAGCGCCTCGCCGCGGGCAATGCGCCGTTCAACCAGGCGGCTGCCGAATACGACGACGTGACCGAGGACGCCCGGCTGGTAGTCGTGGGCGACTGGGGTACCGGCCTGCCTCGGGCGCGCAACGTCGCCGCCCTGATGCAGGAAAGGATCGGGGAGGCGGTGGCGGCCGGCCGCCAGGTGCTCGTGCTGCACCTCGGGGACGTCTATTACTCGGGGCTGGAGACCGAGGACCAGCGGCGGTTCCTCGACTTGTGGCCGGTCACGCAGGAACAGGCTGACGCGGGCGTGACCTCCTGGTCGCTTAATGGCAACCACGACATGTACAGCGGCGGGTTCGGCTACTTCGGCACCCTCCTCGGCGATCCCCGCTTCCGCCACCAGCGATCACCCGACGGCAAGCCGACCAGTTTCTTCCGGCTGCGCTCGCCGTCGTGGGACTTCGTCGGTATCGATACCAGCTGGGACAGCGACGTCACCTCAGGCGGCCAGGTCGGGGTCCTCCAGGACCCGCAAGACCGGTACGTCGCCACCGTCGCCGGCCAGTCATCGCGCAAGCTCGTGCTGTTCAGCCATCATCAGCTCGTGTCGGTCTACGACCGCGCTGATCTCGGCGCCACGCTCCCGGCCAAGCTCGCCCCGGTCCTGAACGCGAACCGGGTCACGGCGTGGTGGTGGGGGCATGAGCACCGGGCTATCGCCTACGAGGCGGCGGCGGGCGTCCGCTACCCGCGGTGCCTGGGCCACGGCGGCGTCCCCGTGCTGCCTGACCCCGCCCCGCCGGCCGGCAGCAAGCCCGCCATCACGTGGCACAGCACGCGCTCGGTCCGGGAAGACGGCCAGGACCGGACCCGGTTCGGCTTCGCGGTGCTCGATCTGCACCCGGACCGGATCGAGGTCGCCTACGTGGACGACGACGGGCACGTCCCGCACACCGAGACGATCACCTAGGCCAGCCACGTCCGTGCGTCCGGCCCCGCCGACCGGGACGCTCCCCGCCACCCGGGTGCCCTGTCCCGGGGCCGACTCAACGCGCAGGCTGCCACCGAGAGCGCACAGCCGGTCCTGCATGTTGACGAACCCCGCACCGAGGCCGCAGCGGCTGGTGTGGAACCCCTGGCCGTCGTCGCTGACGTCGAAGGCGAGTGCCGCCCCGTCCGCCCAGACCCGCACCTCGAGCCGGGCCCGGTCGCCAGCATGCTTGCCGGCGTTCTGGATGGCTTCCAGGCAGCAGAAGTAGATCGCCGCCTCGATCTCCGCCGGGTACCGGCCAAGCGGGGCGGCGTGAACCCTGATGGGCAGCGCGGACCGGCGGGCCACCGTGGACAGTGCGGCCGGCAGCCCGCTCTCCACCAGGACCGGGGGATAGATTCCGTGCGCGAGGCAGCGCAGCTCGTCCACTGCCTCCCTGACGTCGGCGCGGAGCTCGGCCAAGACCTCCAGGACCTGGTCGTCGTGGCTTTCGGCCAGCTCGCAGGCCAGGCTCAGCTTGATCGCCAGGGCGGTGAGCCGTTGCTGGGCGCCGTCGTGGAGGTTGCGCTCGATCCGGCGCCGCTCACAGTCGGCCGCCGCCACGATCCGGGTCCGCGAAGCCTGGAGTTCGGCCGCCTGATGGCGCAACTGCTCAACCGAGGCCGCCAGCGCGGAGCCGAGCTGGGCGTTGTGGGTGGCGAGCTCAGCCCGCTGGGCTTCGAGCAGGCGCCGCTGCCTGAAGCCCGTTCGCAGGCCGCGCTCGATCGGGTGCCCGGCGACCCTGATGGCCAGGCAGGCCCGGGCGGCATACCCGGCGAGCGTGCGGAGCGATGTCGTGAGAACCAGGCCGAAGCGCGTGACGGACAGCGTGCGCCCGGCGTGGTACCCGGCAAAGCCCGGCTCGAGGTCGTCGGCGAACCGCAGGCGGGTCAGTAGCTGCATAGCGACCAGGCTGCCGGGAGCCGTGCGCCAGCACATCGGCAGGAATTCGTATTCACGCCTGCGGAGATTGACTACCCGGCGCGCCGGGCCGCCCCGGCATCGACACAGCCAGCCGGAACGCGGACACTTCGTATGTGGCGATATCGCTGCCGATTGTGGGGCGGGCTGTTGAGCGCGACGTCATGACAGCCGTCTATGCGAGCGTGGCAGCAGGCCAGCCGCAGCTTCTGCTGATCACCGGTGAGGCCGGTATCGGCAAGACGCGGCTGATCGAGGACCTGGTCCAGCAGGTGAGGTCGGCGGAGCGCGCCGCCCAGGTCCGGATCGGCGAATCCGCGCCGCTGGCCGGGGCCGCGCTGGCTTACGGCCCGTTCGTGGCCGCACTGGGGGAGCGGGCCGCCTGGCTGCTGGGCGGTGATGAATCCGGCGACATGTTCGTGGCCCGGCACCGTCTGTTCGAGCGGGTCCTCACGCTCCTCAGCGACCTGGCCGCCGAGGCCCCGCTGGTCCTCGTCCTGGAGGACCTGCACTGGGCCGATGAGTCCTCCCATGAACTGCTGGCGTTCCTGGCGGTCAGGCTGCGCGACCTGCCGGTCCTGGTGGTCGCGACGTTGCGGGATGAGGAACTGGCCGACGAGGCCCGGCGGTGGCTCTCCGACCTGGAGCGGCGGCCGCGGGTGACGCGGCTGCGGCTGGCCGGCCTGGCCCCGGACGAAGTCGCCGAACTGGTCGCTGACCAGGTACCTGAAGGCTCCGGGCCAGACCCGGTAGCCGCCGTGGTCCGCGCCGCCGAAGGCAACCCCTTGTACGCGCTCGAGCTCGCGGGCTCCGGCGCCCGGGTGCCTCCGGCGTCGATCACCGAAGCCGTGCTGGCCAAGGCCGCCGGGGTCGCCCCATCGGTGCGGGCGGTAGTCGACCAGGTCTGCGTGGCCGACGGCGGTTTGTCGCATGAGCTGCTGGCCGCGACCGTCCCGCTCGCCGAGGATGACCTGCTGGCCGCGGCCCGCGAGGCGGTCTCCCGGCGGCTGCTGGCCGCCACCGCTGATGGCTACGCGTTCCCGCATGACCTGATCCGGCAGGTGTTCTACGGTCAGCTACTCCCCGGGGAGCGCCGCCGCCTGCATCGCCGCGTCGCCGGCGCGCTGGCCGCGCGGCCTGAGCCGGACCCGGCCCTGCTGGCCCTGCACTGGCAGCTGGCCGAATGCCCGGACCGGGCCGCGCCCGCGGCCCTGCTGGCGGCGCGGCAGGCCGTGACCTCGCGCGCCTACCCGGAGGCCGACCGTTTCTACACCATGGCCGTCGGCCAGCTGCGCTGGCTGCCCGAGCCCGGCCCCGGCCTGCTGGAGGAAGCCGCGCAGGCGGCCAGCTGGGCCGGGCATCCCGAGCGCGCTGCCCGTTATATGGCGGACGCGCTGGTCCCGCCCGCTGCGGCCGGGACGCAGGACCGGGCCCGGAGGCTGGAGCGGCTCGGCCGTTACCACTGGGAAGCAGGAGACCCCCGGGCCGCGGTCGACGCCACCCGGCAGGCGTGGGACCTGCTCGAAGCGGAACCAGTGTCGGCCTTGCAGGCCCGGATCCTGGCCGCGCTCGCTAACTGCCGCATGCTCCTGGGCGAGCCGGACCAGGCGATGCCGCTGGCGACCCAGGCGGTCGAACTGGCCGAGAAGATCGGCGCCGACGCCGAGTACGCGCACGGCCTGGCGATACTCGGCATCGTCCAGGCCCAGCGCGGTGAGCTGGAGGCCGGGCTGGCGGCCTTGCACACCTCTTTTACCCTCGCCTGCCGGTCGGGCAGTATCGAGGGCGTGGTTCGCGCCGCGGCGAACCAGATGTACCTGCTCTACACGGCCGGCCGTTCCGCCGAGGCCCTCGAGGTAGCCCGCGACGGGCGGCGGGCCGCCCGCTCCCTGGACGCCCCAGCCGCCATGACGTCGGTCCTCGACAACAACACCGCGGCGGTGCTGACCGCGACCGGACGCTGGGCGGAAGCCGACCAGTTGCTGGCCGAGCTCATCGGCGAGTCCCGCGCGAACGTCACGCGGTACCTGCAACTGCTGCAGCTGGAACTGGCGGTCGGCCGCGGCGAGCGGGACAGCGCGGAGGAGCTGGCCACGACGCTCAGGAAGTCGCCCGAGGATCCGAGGCTCCTCGGGCCGCTGCATGCCTGCCTCGCCGAACAGGCGCTGAACGCGGGTGACCTGGCCACGGCGGCTGATGAGGTGCTCCAGGGGCTCGCCGCGCTGAAGGGCGCCGCCCTGGCTGAGGAGGAGATCCGGCTGCTCGCCGCCGGGGCCAGGGTCAGCGCCGACCTGACCGCGCTGCCCGGCGCCGCGCGGCCCGGGAAAGTCGCGGCCAGCTGGGATGCGGCGTCGGCCAGCCTGGCCGACCGGGCCCGGGCCATCACCAGCGAGCATGGCGGCAGCCAGCCGGGAGTGGCCGCCTTCGGGGCGCTAGCCGCCGCTGAGCGCGCCCGCCAGGATGGTCACGACAACCGGGCGACCTGGCGGGCCGTGGCCGAGGCCTGGCAGGCGCTTGGCCAGCCCTACCGGGAGGCCT
Organism: uncultured Actinomycetes bacterium; assembly: GCA_963844695.1. Classification (GTDB taxonomy): domain Bacteria; phylum Actinomycetota; class Actinomycetes; order Streptosporangiales; family Streptosporangiaceae; genus RYN-230. Next base: position 379,015 of record CAWJPL010000016.1, on the reverse strand, counting down.
ACGCCCGCTTGCGGGAGGCCGGGGCCGCGGTCCGGGCAGGCCGGCGCGAGCAGGCCGCCCGGGCCCTGGCCGCCTGTACCAGCCTCGCGGGCCAGCTTCCGGCGCCGCCCCTGGTCAGCCTGGCTGCTGAGCTGGCCCGGCGGGCGAGACTGGGCGGCCAGGCCTCCTCGCCTGCCGCTCCCGCCGCGGCCAGTGCCCGGTTTGACCTCACCGGCCGCGAAGCGGACGTCCTGGCCCTCCTGGTCAGGGGCGACAGCAACCGGCAGATCGCGCGGGCCCTTTTCATCAGCGACCGGACTGTCGCGGTGCACGTGTCCCGCATTCTTGGCAAACTGGGCGTCCGTAACCGTACTGAAGCGGCGACGATGGGGGCGCAGCTGGGCCTGACCGCGTCAGCAGCCCCAGCGGCATCACCCGGTAAGGAGCCTGATGGACATCCGAATCGAAGGTGACCCCACCTCCTGGACCCTGACCCGTCCGGTCGACGCCCGCCAGGTGGCGGCGTCCGGGGAGCCGGTGGTCCTGGCGGTGTCAGAGCCGCTGGCGGGACGGCTGCTGCTGTCCCCGCAGTCCGTGGGGAGTGTCGTGTTCTTCCAGCCCGCGATGGACCCTCAGCACGGCGTGGTCCCCAACGGGATCAGGCTGCCTAACCAGTGCCTGTACGTCCCGTTCGACGACCGGCCCGGACCCGCACAGCAACCCGGCCCGGTACTACCTGCTTCCCACCGGAACAGACCTGGCCGCGCTGGAGCGAGAGATCAAGGCAGCGATGAGCCGGGGTACCACGGTCAGCATCGACTTCACCGGGCCGGACGAGCCCGGTGTCATCGTGCTCAACGGGGCGGCATTGTCCTTCGCGGTGCTCTGCTCAGGCACGACCGGCAGCTGAGACACCTCAGACCCGCCAATCAGCCGGGCCTCGCTACCCCGAACATCACGGTCCGGAGATGATGAGGGCACGCGGTGCGTACCGCCGGCCCTGGGCCGGCAGATGCGGGAGGTCGGTGTGGGTCCGGTGGCAGCCAGTTCCGGTGCGCAGTTCAGCCTCGAGGATCGGTACCGCCGCGAGGACGGGACCGTCTACCTGACCGGTATCCAGGCCCTGGTGCGCATGCTGGTCGACCGGGCGCGGGCCGACCAGCGCGCCGGGCGGGCCACGGCGACCTACGTGACCGGCTATGAGGGCTCCCCGCTGGGCGGCCTCGACCTCGAACTGGCGCGCCACGCCGGATTGCTCGCCGAGCACGCCATCGTGGCCCAGCCCGGCCTGAACGAGGAGCTCGCCGCGACCGCTGTGGCCGGCACGCAGCTCGCGCGTCAGGTCGGCGATCTGCGCTATGCCGGCGTGACCGGCGTCTGGTACGGCAAGACCCCCGGCCTGGACCGGGCCTCCGACGCGCTGCGGCACGCGAACCTCATCGGCACCGACCCGCAGGGTGGCGCGCTCGCGCTAGCCGGTGACGACCCGGCGGCGAAGTCGTCGACTATCCCCGGCTCGTCCGAACTCGCCCTCGCCGACCTTGGCCTGCCGACCTTTGCGCCGGCCGACGCCGCCGAGATCCTTGAGTACGGGCAGCATGCCGTGGAGCTGTCGCGGGCCAGCGGGCTGTGGGCCGCCCTGAAGATCGCGACGGTGGTGGCCGACGGCGCGGCCACAGCGGCGGTCACGCCCTGGAGCCCGCCCGATCTCACCGGCCTGCCGGGCGGCCTCACCGCGTACGCACACCGGCCGACCGCACACCTGCTCGGGGCCACCCTGGCCGGGCTCGAGCGCTCGTTCCATCAGGTCCGCCTGCCCGTCGCCCTGGAGTACGCGCGGCGCAGCGGCGTCAACAAGATCACCGGCCCGGCCACCGCGCGGATCGGCATCGTCTCCGCCGGCGCCAGCTATCTCGCGCTGCGTCAGGCGCTGACCTCGGTCGGGCTCGGCCAGGACCGGCTGGAAGGAGCTGGTATCAGGCTGCTGAAGCTCGGCCTGGTCTTCCCGCTCGAGCCGTCCGTCGTCCAGGACTTCGCCCGCGGCCTCGACCAGATCATCGTGGTCGAGGAGAAGCGGGCCTTCCTGGAGGACGCGGTGAAGTCCGTGCTCTACGGGATGGCCGGCGCGCCTGCGGTGTACGGCAAGCGCGGGCCGGACGGCCGCCCGCTGCTGCCGCCGTTCGGCGAACTGGACTCCGGCACCATCGCGGACGGGCTCTCCCGCTGCCTGGCCGGCGCGGGCGTCCCGGATCTGGCGGTATCCGCCCCGCCGCGCCAGCGGACCAGCCTGCCGCTCGCCGCGCGCACGCCGTACTTCTGCTCCGGGTGCCCGCACAACTCCTCGACCGAGGTGGCCCCGGGCACGCTGGTGGGCGGGGGGATCGGCTGTCACGCCATGGTGCTGCTCATGCCGGGAGAAAAGCGGGGCCAGGTCACCGGGCTGACTCAGATGGGGGGCGAGGGGGCGCACTGGATCGGCATGGCGCCCTTCGTGGGCCAGCGTCATTTCGTGCAGAACATCGGGGACGGCACGTTCGCCCACTCCGGGAGCCTCGCCATCCGGGCGGCGGTCGCCGCGGGGGTGAACGTGACGTTCAAGCTGCTGCGCAACTCGGCGGTGGCGATGACCGGGGGCCAGCGGCCGGTGGGCGAACTGAGCCTGCGGCAGCTCACCGCGCTGCTGCAGGCGGAGGGCGTGCGCAAGATCGTCGTCACCTCCGACGATCCGCAGCGGCTCCGCGGGCAGGCCGGGGACGGGATAGCGGTCCGGCACCGGGACGACCTGCTGGCCGTCCAGCAGGAACTCGCGGCCACCGGCGGCGTCACCGTGCTGATCCACGACCAGGAGTGCGCGGCGGAAAAGCGCCGCAAGCGGCGGCGCGGGCAGGCGCAGCCGCCCGCCCGGCGGGTCTTCATCAACGAGCGGGTCTGTGAAGGCTGCGGCGACTGCGGCGTGAAGTCCAACTGCCTGTCCGTGCAGCCGGTAGCGACCGAGTTCGGCCGCAAGACCCGGATCAGCCAGTCCTCGTGCAACCTGGACTTCTCCTGCCTGTCCGGCGACTGCCCGTCGTTTCTCACCGTCATCCCGGGCCAGCGGCCAGCCCGGGACCCCGGCACCGTGGCCGCGCCGGACGAGCCCGGCCGGGTGGTCCCCGACGGGCAGTTCTCGATGCGGATCACCGGGATCGGGGGCACCGGGGTCGTCACCGTGTCCCAGGTGCTGGCGACCGCCGCGGCCATCGAGGGCCGGTCGGTGCGGACGCTGGACCAGACCGGGCTGGCCCAGAAGGGCGGCGCCGTCGTCTCCGACCTGACGATCACCCGCGGCGAGCAGCACCGCTCACCGAAGCTCGGCGCGGGGGAGTGCGACCTGTACCTGGGGTGTGACGCGCTGGTCGCGGCGGACCCAGCCAACCTGCAGGTCACTGACGCGCGCAAGACCGTCGCGGTGATCTCCCTGTCCGAGGTCCCGACCGGCAGCATGGTCGTCACCCCGGCGGCCCGCTACCCGGACCAGCAGCAGATCACGCCGGTCTTCGGGGAGGCGGCCCGGGACGCGCGCTTCGTCGACGCCGCGGCCCTGGCCGTCGAGCACCTGGGGGACGAGCAGTACGCCAACATGATCATGGTTGGCGCGGCGTACCAGTGCGGCGCGCTGCCGATCGCGGCCACCTCCATTGAGCGGGCCATCCAGCTCAACGCCGTCGCGGTGGCGGCCAACCTCGCCGCGTTCCGGCACGGCCGGCGCGCGATCGCCGGCCAGCCGGGCGGGCTCCCGCCGGCCCACCTCGCGGGCGCCGGCGAGGCGACCGGGGACCTCGACGCGCTGGTCCGCCGCCGCACTGAGGATCTGGTGGCTTACCAGGACGAGTCCTACGCCACCCGCTACACCGAGATGGTGGGGCGGGTGCGGAAGGCCGAAGCCGGGATCAGCCCGGAGCTGGAACTCACCGCCGCCGTGGCCCGCAGTCTCTACAAGCTCATGGCGTACAAGGACGAGTACGAGGTCGCGCGGCTCTCCCTGGACCCGCAGCTGACCGCGGACATCACCGCCCAGTTCGGCGAGGGCGCCCGGTACAGCTACCGGCTGCACCCCCCGGTGCTGCGGTCCCTCGGGATGACCAGCAAGATCGGCCTGGGCCCGTGGTTCCGCCCGGGCTTCCGGCTGCTGGCCGCGGGACGGAGGCTGCGCGGTACCGCGTTCGACCCGTTCGGGCGGACCCAGGTCCGGCGTACCGAGCGGTCGCTGGTCAGCGAGTACCAGGCGGTGATCGGCCAGTTGCTGAGCGGGCTGACCGCGGCCAACCATGCCCTGGCCGTCGAGATCGCCGGGCTCCCGGACCTGGTGCGCGGGTATGAGGAGATCAAGCTGCGCAACGTGGCCGCCTACCGGGACCGCACCGCCGGCCTGCTCGCGCGCTTCAGCGCCGGCTCACGCAGCCCGGCAGCGTAACTATCCCCCCGTCAGGCTTGCTGGCCGACGCCGACCAGGTTTCCGTAGCGGCTCGGGTCCGCGGGGACGTCGGCACCGGGATCGGGCCGCCACCGGGGGATGTAGACCAGCCCGGGATCCACCACGGCGAAGCCGTCGAAGAACTGGAGGATTTCCTGGTGTGAGCGCAGGTGCAGGTCCATGGCGACGCTGCGGTTGTACACCTTCTCGACCGCGTCGGCGACGCCGGGCCGGTCTTCGTTGGTGCCATGAGAAATGACCAGGTAGCTGCCGGGCGCCAGCGCGTCACGGAGGGTCGCCACGATGCGGCGGGGGTCTTCGGCGTCGGCGACGAAATGCAGGATGGAGACGAGCAGCAGCCCGGTCGGCTGGGCCGGGTCGATCAGCCGGCGGGTGACCGCGTGGTCCAGGACTGTGCCCGGCTCGCGCAGGTCCGCCTCGATGATCGCGGCGTTCTCGTTGCCCGCCAGGAGGGCCTTGCTGTGCGCGACGACGACCGGGTCGACGTTGACGTAGGCGACCCGGGCGGCCGGGTCGGCCTGCTGGGCGACCTCGTGCACGTTGCCCTGGGTGGGCATGCCCGAGCCGATGTCCAGGAACTGGCGGACGCCGTTCGCGGCGAGGAACCTGACCGCCCGGCCGATGAACGCGCGGTTGGCCCGGCCGATGAGCGGGGCGGTGGGCTCGACCGCCGCGATCGCCCGGGCCACGTCCTGGTCGGCCAGGAAGTTATGCGTGCCGCCCAGCCAGTAGTCATAGACCCGGGCCGCGTTCGCCCGCCTGGTCTCCACCCCAGGAGGCACCCAGCCCGGCTCCGTCATCACGGCCCCTGGAGGTCGGCGTCCGCGTCGGCGTCGGCCTCGGCGTCGGCGTTGGCGAGGAGCCGGCGGGCCTCGGCTTCGTCGGCCGGGGCGACGAGCACGCGAACCCCCTGGACCTGCAGCTCCGGTTCCTGTCCTCCGGCGTCGTCGGCCGACACGGCGGCGGTCAGGTCGTTGTTGCGCAGCATGCCAACGATCAGTTCGGCCTCGGTGCGGCTGCTCACGACCGCCACCGGCACGGTAGCTCCGTCATGGTCGGGCATAGGGCTTCCCCTCCTCGAAGAGCTGGCCCCGTGACGCGTCGGTCAGGGCCGGCCGGATTACCATCGCAGGCACACTATCGGCGCCAGGGACAGTATGAACGTGCAGCAGTACCCGCCAGAACCTGACTACCGGGCCTACGCGGCGGCCGGGGTCAGCGCCCTGCAGCGCTGGTACCGCCCATCCCGGGGGCTCTGGCAGGGCGCGGGCTGGTGGCAGTCCGCGAACGCGCTGACCGCGGTCATCGGGTACGCCCAGGCCACCGGGGACCCGGCGGGCCCAGCCGTGGCGCAGACCACCTTCCGGCGCGCCCCGCGCTGGCGGCGCGGGTTCTGCAACAAGTTCTTTGACGATAACGCCTGGTGGGCGCTGGCCTGGGTGGCAGCGCACGACCTGACGGGCGAAGGCCGCTACCTTCACGCCGCGGAGCGGATCTTCGCGCGCAACGTGGCCGGGTGGGACGGGACCTGCGGCGGGGGGCTGTGGTGGAACACCGACCGGAAGTACAAGAACGCGATCACGAACGAGCTGTTCCTCACCCTGGCCGCCCGGCTGAGCCAGCGGACCCCGGATCCGGCCGGGCGGTACCGGGAGTGGGCCTTGCGGGCCTGGGACTGGTTCTGCTCCGCTGGCCTGATCGGCCCGGGCGGACTGGTCAACGACGGGCTCACGGCCGGCTGCCAGAACAACGGCCGCACCACCTGGACCTACAACCAGGGCGTGATCCTCGGCGGCCTGGCGGCCCTGCACCAGATCACCGGGGACCAGGGATACCTGGACACGGGCCGGTCCCTCGCGGACGCCGCGCTGGCCACGCTGACCACCCCGGCGGAGGCCAGCCCGGGCGGCATTCTCGTCGAGCCCAGCGAGCAGCCCGGTGACGCTGGCCGGCGCTACGGGGACGACACCCAGTTCAAAGGGATCTTCGTGCGGTACCTGCACGACTTCCACGCCGTCCGCCCCCACCCGGCGTACCGGGAGTTCTTCCTGCGCAACGCCCGGTCGCTGTGGGCCAACGCCCGGAACGAGGAGAACCAGTTCGGCATGCACTGGTCCGGCCCGTTCGACCGGGCGGGCGCCAGCGTCCAGAGCTCGGCCCTGGACGCGCTCAACGCCGCCACCGCCCTCACGGTGGGCTAGCGGCCGCGGCGAGACCCGCCAGGACAGGCGCTGGGAAGACAGGCGCGGGCTTGGTGAACGATTAGCCCAGGTCGCACCGTTGTTACCGGTATGGGGGTAAGCCCGATGGTCCCGGCCGGCCCGCGCCCGTGCGGCGGACATGGAGCCACGCCATGACCGGCGCGGGGGAGTGCGGCGAGATTCGCCAGGCTCTGGGCGTCTACATCCTGGGCGCGATCAGCCCGGCGGACCGCAGCACCGTCGAGCGCCATCTGGCCCGGTGCACCGGCTGCCGGGCGGAACTGGCCGGGCTCGCTGCCCTGCCGGGCCGGCTGGGAGTGTGCCTGCCGCCGATATGACCAGGATGGCCGGGGCCGAGCGCGCCGCGGCGGGCCGGGGTGAACGCCCGCGTGACGTCCCGCTGCAGACTCTGCTGGACCGGTCGGCCCGGATCCGCAGGCGCCAGCGCTGGCGCCGGCTGGCCGTCGCCGCGGCGGCGGTGCTGGTCGTGGGCGGCGGCGCGGTAGCGGGATCGCGCGGGCTGTACTCGCCGGCCACGCCACCGTCCGCGACGGCTGGGCCGTGGGCGGCTACGGTCACTGGCAGCGACCCGCAGACGGGCATGTCCGCCACCGTGGAGTACCGGTCGCGGCCGTGGGGACTGGCGCTGCAGGTGCAAGTCAGCGGGATCTCCCCGGGCACGAGGTGCGAACTGCAGATCGTTGACGCCAGCGGGCAGGACGTGCCGGCCGGCGGCTGGATGGTCGCGGTCGGCCACGCGTGGGCGTGGTATCCGGCCTCCTCCGCACTGGCCGCCGCCGATGTCCGCGGCTTTCTCATCACCACCACGCATGGCCAAGACCTGGTGAGCGTCTCTGCGCTATGACGGAGCCATGACTGGGCGGCGCCCGGCAACGGCCAGGAGCGGAAGCGTCCTGCTGGGGACGCTCGCGCTGGCCCTCCTGGTGGCGGGTTGCACCAGCGGCGAGCCCGCGGGCCGCGCGGGGACGGCGGCCAGCGCGAAGGCGGCCGCGAGCGCGGGGACGGCAGCCAGTCCTGGCGCCCTGAAGGCCTTCGCTGCCGCCTACCTGGGGGTAGCCAAGCCCGCCAACCGCCGCCTGGACACCGAAAACGACGGCTTCTCCGATGATGAGCACGGCGACCTGGCCGCGGCCGAGTCGGACTTGCGGGCCGAGGCCGGGACCGAGCGGCGGTTCGACCAGCAGCTCAGCAAGATCGGCTTCCCGCCCCAGATCGCCGTCCCCGTCCGGGCCCTCCTCCAGGCCAACGCCCGCCGGATCACGCTGACCCTCCACCAGGCCCGGTCCTCCTCGGTCAGCGGGCTGCTGTCCTTCACTCATCGTCACCAGGCCGCCGACGCAGCCGTCGAGGCCCAGGTGAAAGTCATCCGCCGGGACCTCGGACTCCCGCCACCCTCCGACAGCTGAGGCTGCAGCGCCGTTCCTGACCCGGCAGCAGCGCCGGGATCCACCTGGGCGGAGGTGACCGGTCACCCGGACGGGGTGACCTCATGCCACAGGCCGCCGTTCAGGTTGAGCGCGTTGCCGTGCGCCTGGCCCGGGGCGCTGTCGCCGACGTAGGTGTACAGCGGGTGCCCGTCGTAGGTCGCCTGCGTCGAGCCGTCGGCGCGCTTGATGGTGCCGAGCGTGCCGGTGACGCCCGGGCCGGCGGTCACCGGCCCTTTCACCGGCGGCCAGTACGCGGCGCAGGACCCGTTGCAGACCGACTTGGTGGCGGTGTCCGGGGCGAACCAGTAGAGGGTCAGGCCCCTGGAGTCGGCCAGGACCGTGACCCCGCCGGCCTGCATGGTGCGCACGGTCTGCGCGCCGCCGCCGGTGCTCGCCGGCCCGGCCCGCCTGCCCCGGCCACCGCGACGCCCAGCAGGACCAGGGCGACCACGGACAGGCCCGCCACCGCCAGCCCGGCACCCAGCGCGCTCACCTGCAGCCTGGCCGCCAGCGATCCGGGCTGCGGCGGCGCGCCGGCGGCCGGGCTGGGCGCCGGGACCGCCGCGAGGACCGCCAGCACGGCGAAGGCGGCCACCTCGATCACCCCCGCGACGATTCCCGCGGTGGTGCGAACCTCCTTGAACCCGAACAGGCCGATCCACACCGACAGCAGGTAGCCGCCGAGGGTGGACAGTGCGAATCCCGCGCCCGCCGCGGCGGCCAGCCGGTGGCCAGAGACGAGCACCACGGCGGCCAGGCCGAAGGCCGCGATCACCTGCAGCAGGAAGAGCCAGCCGATGGTCGGAATGGACCGGTAGCCGGTCAGGTAGAGGTCGAGGTGGATCCCGCCGGTCGCGGCCAGCAACCCGGCGCCCGCCACCCGCAACCCGAGCCGCGGGGCCCGCCCCAGCGTCGCGGGCCGCGTTTGGTCCATGGTCATCTCTGCCCCCTCACCGCCAGGCTGGCGATCGGGTCGAACTGCGCTCAGTAGCCGTATCCGCCCGACTTGGCCGAGTGGGTGGCAGCCGGCGCAGCGGTGCCGACGACGGTCACCTCATGCCATACCCCGCCGGAGAGGTTGAGCCCATTGCCCTTGGCCATGCCGGGGGCGGTGTCACCGACGTAGGTGTACAGCGGGTGGCCGTCCCAGGTGGCCTGGACCGAGCCGTCGGCCCGCTTGATCGTGGCCAGCGTGCCGGTGACCCCGCTGCCCGCGGCCGCTGGGCCCTTCACCGGGGGCCAGAAGTGCGCACAGGACCCGTTGCAGTTCGACTTGGTCGCGGTGTCCGGCGCGAACCAGTACAGGGTGAACCCCTTGGCGTTGGTCAGTACCGTGGCACTGCCGATCTTCGCCGTCTTCAGGGCCGACCTGGACGCAGCTACCGCGGCAGCGCTGGAGACGGAACCGCCGGATCCGGCCGTGCTTCCCGTCGGCGAGCTCCCGCACGCCACGGCGACCAGGGCCAGGCCAGCCAGGCCAGCCGGTGCCCACCACTTGTTACGCATCACGCACCCCCGCTAACAGAAAAATGACCGCTCACCCCCAGCACGTACGGTGCGGTCAGTCTGGTTCACCGGGTCCGTGAGCTGGTCAGCTTCCGCCCACTCCCAGGGTCGTCAGCACCACCAGGACGATGGTGACGGCGGCGAATACGCCGTGAGTGACGACCACCGGCAGCGGAAAGTGCCGTTCCGGCGGGACCGCCGTCCAGTTGCCGGCGGACCTGGCCCCAGTGCCCGCCGGAACGGCCGACGGGGCCGCATGGGTCCGGTACACGACGATCCAGCGGGCCGCCATGACGAAGCCGAACAGGGCGACGGGAGCCAGGATGAACGTCGCCAGCCAGGCCAGCCGGTCGGAGTCAGTGAGCAGATAGATCCCCCACACGACCAGGCCACCCGTCGCGAGCAGGGCGTGCGCGCTGATCACCGGCACGGGCAGTCGGGTCGCCGCGGCCGACTGGAACTCGCGGTCGTATTCGATGAGCCAGATCGTTAGCAGGTAAAGCCCCGCGCCAGCGGTGAGAATCCAGGCAATAAGGCCAGCCTGTGGCATGCGTACTCCATCCTCGGCGGCGCGGCCTAGCCGGTGCCGGTGATCTGCTGGGCAAACGCCGAGGCGGCGCACCGGGCCGCATGCTGAATGCGAGTAATTGGAGTGCCCCCCGACCATCCTTGTTCACGGGCCAGACCGTCAGGAAGTTCACAAACCCGGCACGTGCTTGCACGCTAGTACCGCCGGGCGGCGCAGGCGAGGCTGTCCGGCTCTTAGAGGTCTCTTTCGTAATAGAAGTTGACCGGCCCGTCTGGCCCGCCCTCGCGGTTGGTGAAGCCGAGGCTCTCGTACAGCGCCCGGGCGGCCACGTCGCCCTCGCTGGTGCCCAGATCCATGTAGTCGGCGCCCAGCTGCCTGGCCTGGTCGAGCGCGGACTCCATCAGCCGGCGGCCCAGTCCCTGTCCCCGCCGGGCCGGAACGACGTACAGCTCCGCCAGGTAGCACTCGAGGCCCGGACTCCAGAAAGCGGGGCGGAAACGGAGCACCGCCAGGCCGTCAGGGCCGGCGCCGCCGAGCAAGATCACAGTCTCGTCCGAGCCCAGCAACCGCCCGATTCGCTCAGCCAGCACCACGGGACCGGGCGTGGGGTCGTCGTACTCCTGGTTGAAGTCGTGCAGCAACTGCCCGACGGCGCTCACGTCCGCCATGGTCGCGCGCCGGACGGCCAGGTCGCTCACTCTCGGCTCTGCCATGGCACCGAACCTATCGGCGTGCGCAACAGCCTTTCTGAGGCCAGCGGTACACACCAGCGGCAGCGGACCGCTGCCCGCCCAGGGTCAGTGCTGGCCGGCTTTGCGCACCGCGAGCAGCCAGGCCGCGATGAGCAGCAGCACGGCCCCGGCGATCTCCTCGTAGAACGACGAGCGGGCGTACGGGGCCCCCCAGCTTTCCCGGAAGCCGAACAGGCCCGCTTCGATCGTGATCAGCAGGCCGGCGGCGGTGCCGGCCAGCAGCCCCGCGGCGGCCAGCACCGTGACCAGCCAGCGCAGCGCCGCGGTGGCCACGCCGATGATGAGAGCAGAGATCCCCTGCACGAGGAACAGCGGGCCGATCGTCGCGATCTCCCGGTATCCGTTCGTCTCGCCCCACAAGTAGAGGTGGATGACGCCGGAGATGATGGTGAGGACCGCGCCGACCAGGATCAGCACGGTCGCCGTGGCCCGCAGCCCCGGAGATGAGATGACCCGTGGACTGCGGGTCAGCAGGCGGGTCCAGGACGGCGGACCGGAATGAGTTCGCTGCGCGGTATCAGAGTTCATGACTAACCTGCCGTTGTCGAAGTCGTGCGGGTCGCGGAATACCGTCCCGGCCAAAGCGCCAGGGCGAGCAGGACGAACAGTGGTGCGGTGCCAGGATCGGTGGCCTGCCCGGTGAGCAGACCGCCCAGATCCTGGCCGAACACGCCGTACAGGAAGGCGACCGCGATGCCCGCCGCCAGGGCGGTGCGGCGCCAGGCGGGGCGCAGGACGCACCACCCGACCGCGATCGCGATCACCGCGGCGAGCCAGGCGAACAGTGCGCCGTGGCCTGCGAGCAAGTGCCCGGCCTGGCTGTTGAGCCCGGCCAGCCAGCCCGGCTCGCCTTCCCCGATGTTGGCCACCTCGGCCGCGGGGACGGCGGCGGCGTGGTTGGCGCCGCCCAGTTCCAGCAGGGCCAGCCCGGACCACAAGACTGTCCAGCACCACAGCGCGCCGCGGCCGCCGAGCAGCCCGGCGTCTGCGACCGCCGGGCCCTCGCCGGTGCGGCGCGGCCACAGGATGAGTGCGACCAGCGCGTACAGCAGCGCGGCTCCCGGCGCCCCGTTCAGGCCGCTTACGCCCGGCATGAAGAGGCCGCCGACGCCTTCGCCGACCACCCACACCGCCAGCGCCCACGCGATGGACACCGGCCGGGCCACGGACGCCGTGCGGCCCCACAGCAGGCCGGCGCCGATGGCCAGTTGCAACGTCGCGAACAGGGCGTTCCATACCACCGGCTGGGCGGTGAGCAGGTCGGTGATCCGGAACAGGATCGCCGACACCGGTCCGGGCAGGCCCATGTTGGCCATGCCCAGCATGTTGCCGAAGAACGCGTGGCTGAACATGTACGGCTGCCACTGCAGGACGCCATCGACCAGCCAGAGCACGCCCAGCGCCATCTCCAGCCGCCGCCGGGTCCCAACCCGCGCGGCCCGGTCCCGGAACCGGGACGGGACCGCGGCGGTGCGGGCCTGAGCCTGCTGCACCGGCTGCGCCATCAGGAAACGGTGATGTTCACGTTCATGCCCTCGGCCTTGTGACCCGGTACCCCGCAGAAGATGTCGTAGCTCCCCTTGCGCAGGGTCACCGTGACCGACGCCGACTGCCCCGGTGACAGCAGGCCAGCGGTCTTGGCCATGTTCACGCCCGGGCCGTCGATAACCAGGTTGTGCTGCAGATGCCCCTTGTCCACGGCGGTGAACTTATAGGTGCCGGGGCTGAAGCTCTTCTTCGACAGCGCAATGTGGAACTCGGTCTCGACGGCGGTTACCGCCGTCGTGCCGCCCGCCGCCGCGGCCGCCGGAGCCGCCGAGGACGAGGCTGGGGCCGCCGAGGACGGGGCCGCCGCCGGGGAACCAGAAGAGGAGCAACCCGCCGCCGTCAGCGCGACCGCCGCAGCGGCTATCGGAAGGGCAGCCGCGTACCCGCGGCGCCGCCGCACTCGTGAGCCGTCCGAGTCAGCCGACGATGAGAACACTATTCCTCCTGGTAGACGCACGGGCCGATCAGCCGTGGGGCCGTTTCCCCCACTCGTCTTCAATACGTCAGGACTTTACCGACGGTTCAGCGAAGCGGCCGGCTGTGCCGCGGCGGCGCGCCTGAATCCTGGGCTGACCACCCGTTCAGGGTGATATCCGGACCGCGGCCGGCCTGTCTACTGGCAGCGGAGGTGGCCGATGGCTGCGCAGGGAACAAGCCCGGGTCAATGACGGCCAGCGGGACGACGCCGGCCGTCGAGCGGGTCACACCCCGGCAGCGCCGCTGGCTGATCCTGCGCGCGCTGCTCCGCGCACTCCTGGCGGCCACCTTGCTGGTCGCGCTGTACTACGTGCTGCCGATGGACCGCGGGCTGGACGCCCACACGGTGCTGCTCCTGGTCGTGTGCCTGGCTGTGCTGGCGGTCCTGCTCATCTGGCAGGTCCGCGCCATCATGACGTCGCAGTACCCCGGCTTGCGGGCCCTGGAGACGGTGGCCGCGGTCGTGCCGCTGTACGTCCTCGCGTTCGCCACCACCTACTTCCTCACGGAGCGGGCGAACGCTGCCTACTTCAGCCAGCCGGAACGTCAGGAATCGTGACCCGCGCGCGGGGCACGCCGCGTCAGGTGCGGGCCGGCAGCTACAGGTGGTTGAACCCGCCGGTTTCTTCCTTGGTCATGGACACGCTGACCGGATGCTTGTCAAAGTGAGCCACCGCGTCGCGGAAGTCGTCGAGCAGCGAGGCGGCCATGTCCTGGCTCACGCCGAGGCGGACCAGGACGCGCTGCACGGCGATGTCAGCCGCCGATCCGGTGAGGGTGTAGGCAGGCACCTGCCAGCCGCGGATGCGCAGCCGGTCGGCTAGGTCGAACAGCGTGTAGCCGGGGTCCTCGCCTTCGCGGATCCGCCAGGTGACCGTCGGGATTCCGGTGTTCGGGTTGCTGTCACACAGCAGCTCGAAGGGGCCCAGTTTGACGATCTCCGCGGCGAGGTACTGGCCGATGTCGTAGGACGCCTGGTGGATGCGGCGGTAGCCCTCATGGCCGAGCCGGAGGAAGTTGTAGTAGCTGGCGATGATCTGCCCGGCCGGCCGGGAGAAGTTGATCTGGAAGACCGGCATGTCGCCGCCCAGGTAGTTGACGTGGAACACGAGGTCGTCGGGGAGCTCGCTGCTGTCCCGGAAGACGACCCAGCCCACGCCCAGCGGGGCCAGCCCGAACTTGTGCCCCGAGGCACTGATCGACTTGACCCGGGGGAGGCGGAAGTCGAAGACGACCTCGGGCGCGCAGAACGGGGCGAGGAAACCGCCGCTGGCCCCGTCCACGTGAATGTCGATATCCAGGCCGGTGTCGGCCTGCAGCTTGTCCAGGGCGTTCGACATGGCTTCCACGGGCTCGTAGGCGCCGGTGTAGGTGACGCCGAGCGTCGGTACGACCATGATGGTGTTCTCGTCCACCCGCTCGAGCATCGAGGCCGGATCCATGCCGTAGCTGCCATGGGCCATCGGGACCTCACGCATTTCGATGTCCCAGTAGCGGGCGAACTTGTGCCACACCACCTGCACCGGGCCGCACACCATGTTCGGGTTGTCGGTCGGCTTGCCCTCGGCGCGCCGCTTGGCCCGCCACCGCCATTTGGCCGCCATGCCCGCGAGCATGCAGGCCTCCGAGGAGCCGATGGCCGAGGTGCCCACGGTGTTGGCCGCCTCGGGCGCATTCCACAGGTCGGCCATCATGTGCACGCAGCGCCGCTCTATCTCGGCGGCCTGCGGGTACTCGTCCCTGTCGATCATGTTCTTGTTGATCGACAGCGCCATCAGTTCCAGGGCTTCGGGTTCCTCCCACGTCTGGCAGAACGTGGCCAGGTTCTGCCGGGCGTTGCCGTCGAGGATCAGCTCGTCCGCCACCACCTGGAACGCTTCGCGCGCTTGCGTCTCGTCCTGGGGGAACCGGTATTTCGGCACCGGTCTGGTCAGGTCACGCCCGGCGAACACGCAATCCTCTATCTGGTCCCGGACGCTATCGCGGTCGTGCAGTGGCATGATCAGCCTCTCCTAGGTCGTGAGCTGATCCCGATGCTGGCCGGGGGCGCCTGCGCCCGCATCCCCCGTGACGGGTAGCCGGGCGCCCTTGAGGGCCGCCGCGTGCTCCCCCTGGGCGGGTGATTCGCCGCCGCCCAGACCCACCCATACTGGGCCCGGAATCATGGTCGCCCTCGGCCTGGCCCTCCCGGAGGTCCCAGCGGGGCCTAAGCCAGAACGGCGCCGGTCAGCGTTCGATCCTCGAGGAGGACAACATGTTCAGGAGGCGACGCCCGCTGCTGCGGGCGGCAGTGGTCGGAGGCGGGGCGTACGTGGCGGGCAAGAAGGTCGCGCAGCGCCGGGCCGACCAGGACGCGCAAGACGCCGATCAGGATGGCCGCATCGACGACCTCGAGCAACAGCAGCCGGCCAGCGCCCCGCCGCCGGCGGCCGCCCCGGCGGCTGCTCCAGCGGCCGGACCCTCAGTGGCAGATCAGATCGGCCAGCTGGCGGACCTGCATCAGCAGGGAGTTCTCACCGACGACGAGTTCGCCGCGGCCAAGGCAAAACTGCTGGGCACGTGAGCACGGGCGCCAAGGCCGCCGCCCCCGTGGCGGCGGTCATGGCGCCCGTGAAAGGTGGCCTCCCGGCCAGCGCTACCTAGCGCCGGCGGGAGACACGGCGTGCGGTGCGCCGGCCAGTGCGGCGGGCGACCCTGCGTCCTCCGAACATTTCTCCTCCTGCCCGTGGTCGTGTTTGGTTACGGTCCTGCCCGTAGTCGTGCCTGTTTACGGCTTTGCCCCGGCGGTTTCCATGGCGTGGAGTTCTTCCGCGTCCTCGGCGGACACCAGTCCGATCTCGACCAGGTCGAGCGGGCTGATGAATCCGTCGCTGACCCGGAAACCGCCCGCGCGCGCGATCGCGTCGCGCAACGGCACGGCCCAGTGGTGCTCCAGCAGGATCAGTGCTGCCGCGGAGTCGTTGGGGATGTCCTCAAGCACATCCCAGGCCTCCTGCTCGGAGAACACCTGCACACCGTCCGCGGCCGCCTCGGCGCCGGCGATCGCGCCCTCCTCGGCACCTTCCTCACCGTCGATGCCGAGCCCGATGAGAGCTCCGATCTTGCTGCCCAGCTCGATGGCCTCGTCCGTGGACAGGTTGCTGAGGTGCTCCACCTCCAGGTCCCCGTCCGCGTCCTTGTAGACCGCCAGGGAGTCGATCACCCGGACGGTGTCACTCTCGCGCAGCCGCTCCAGCTCAGCGATGATCTCGCCATGGAAATCGGGGTGGCTGAACCCCAGGACGATGAGCTGCACTGGTCCAATCGCCATGTCCTGCCTCGTTTCTCGCTCGGCTTTCGTCAACCAACGGGAAGCCGTGACCCTCGCACCAACGCTCCCGCTCTCGCTACCAGACGCTTCCCGATGAGGTGCCGGGGCCGCATCCCCCACCGGGGGTGATGAGGTCAGCGGGGGAAGTCGTCACAATCTTGCTGACGATCGCCCGGCTGAAAGTGCGGCAATGGCACGGCCGGGCGCCGTTGACCCTTGCCCTCACCGCCATGGCTGGCGGGAGCGGTTCGTTAGAAGGAGAAACTGCCGTGAACTATCCCCTGCTTAACCTGTTCTGGACGATCTTCGAGGTCTTCCTGTGGGTAGTGTGGTTCTGGATCCTGATCACCGTGTTCATCGACATCTTCCGCAGCAGTGACCTGAACGGATGGGGCAAAGCCCTCTGGTTCCTGTTCGTCTTGCTGATCCCCCTGGTGGGAGTGCTGGTCTACCTGATCGCCCGCGGCGGCGAGATGCACAACCGGGCGGCGAAGCTGGCTGAGCAGCAGGACGCGGCGGCCCGCAGCTACATCCGGGAGGCGGCGACGGATGCCACCCCCGCGGACCAGCTGGCCAAGCTCGCCGACCTGCATGACCGGGGAGTCATCACCGACCAGGAGTTCCAGCAGCAGAAGGCCAAGGTCCTGGCCGCCTGACCCCGCGGGCATTCCCGCCTGCCCGCCGGCCACAGATTCGCCCCGGCGCCGGCTTGGTACTCAGCCAAGCCGGTGCCGGGGCGGATCCGTCTGCCGGGCCTGGCGGACTCACCCGGGTGAGTGGCGCGCCGGGGCACGACCGGCCGCGCTCGAACCCACGCTGAGCCTGGCGGGCCTGAGCCGGCCCTTCGTGTACCAACGGTAAGCGTTTGCGGCTTATCGTCACTTTGTGCGATGCTAGGCGACGGTTCTGACACGCTGCCCTGGACTTCGCCGGGCCGTGCCGACCTGCTGCTCCGGGGGGGCCAGTGAGTTACGAGGACACCTATACCGTCACAGACGCGTCACCGGCTGGCGACGCGGTCTTTCCCGTGGGGCAATTCGGCCACGGGCTGACCGCCAGCCTGCGCCGCCAGCCGGCCCGCCGGCTGGCGGGCCGGGCCGAAGGCGGCTACACCGGCGCGTTCGAGCTCGTCTGCGCCGACTGCGGCGATCACCTGTACCTGGACTACTCCGAGGTGTCGCCCCGGCTGCGGCGCATTCGCGGGCCGTACACCATGCAGGCCGGCCTGGCCGCCTACGAGGAACACCTGGGCCGCAGGACCTTCGGCGGATCAGAGCAGCTGGAGCTGGCGGGCGCGGCGGACGGCCTCGTTTCTGCTGCCCGCGCCCAGCTTGCGGAAGATGCTCTTCAGGTGGCTCTTGACCGTATTGACCGAGACGAACATCTCGGCCGCGATCTCGGCTGTGCCCAGCAACTCTGACGCGTGCTGCAGCACTTCGCGCTCGCGGTTGCTGAGGTTCTCCACGACCAGGGGCATGACCTGCGGCGCCGTGGCCGGCCGGGCCCCACTGACCAGCTGGCTTGGCCGCAGCCCCCGCCCGGGAGCGGGCCGGGCCGGGCCGGCTGGAGGGCCCCTGGTTCAGCAGCTGACGGTAGGCCCGGGCCAGGCCCGGATTTTCTCCTAGCCCGTCGCGGATCCAGCTTCCCTCCATCAGGAACGGCAGCCGCACCTGCTCGCCCGCGGCCAGGCGCAGAGCCCGCTCAAGCAGGCGATCCGCGTTCCGGCGGTCCCCGACCTCATGGCTGAGCTGAGCGTCAGCCAGCCAGGCTCGCAGGCGGACGTGATCGGGGACCCGGTCCCCAGCCGCGGAACCCCCGGCCAGCGCCTGCCTGGCCCCCTGGATGTTCCCGCCGGCCAGCCACGCGCGGGCCAGGGCGGCCGCCGCCTCCGGGGAGGAGTCAGCGCCGGCCCGGCGTGCGGCCTCGACCGCTGACGCGACGTTTCCCTGCGCCAGGTGCGCCTGCGACTCGAGCCAGCAGCAGCCGCTGTTCGAGCCAGGGCGCAGCAGACCAGCCGTGCCGTGCGCGGTCGACCAGCGCCGCCACCGGGCCCGAGCGCCGCTGGGCCAGGAATCCGCGTGCGGCGACGAGGCAGGCCACCGCCCCGATCAGCTTGTCCGGGCTCAGCTGCAGAATCTCGTCCGCACGCCGGAGGCAACGCCGGGCTTCGGGCAGCTCGTTGCGTTCCACGTGGACGTAGGCCATGGCCACGGTCGCGGCGCAGCTGGGGCTCTGGTCGGCCCGGGCCTGATGGTCCCGGCGTGCGCCAGCGGGCGCCGCGGCCAGTTCGGCGGCGTGGCTCAGGCGGCCCCGCAGGGCTTCCAGAAGAGCAAGGTGTCCCAGGCAGTCGGCTCGCTGCCCGGTGTTCTGCGCCGCCGCCACGGCCGCACTCAGCGTGACCGCCGCCTGGTCGAAGTCACCGGCCCACAGTTCCAGCACCCCGCGGGCCGCCTTCACCTGTGCGCCCACATCAGGATGCAGGGCCAGCTGATCGGCCGGAATCTTGGCCACCAAGGCGGTAGCGTCCGCCGCGGCGGCCTCGGCGGCGTGACGTTCCCCCTGGCGCCGCGCCAGGCCGAGCCGGATGACCGCCCGGGCGAGCCGGGACGGAATTTCCTCGTCGGGAGGAATCTGGTCCAGCATCTGGCCGGCGGCCGCGAGCGATGCGCCTGCCGAGTCATCACCGGTGCTTGCGAGCCTGAGCGCGGCCGTCACCAGCAGGGGCTGCGGCTGGCTCCAGGTCTGATCCTGCGGGATGCGCTGCAGGACCTCGGCGAGCGGCTGGACGCCCGGTGGCTCCAGGAGCTGGTCGATGACCAGCTCGTCCACGGCTATCCGGGCGGCGAGCTGCCAGTCGCCTCCCGCGACGGCCTGCCGGGCGGCCTCGGCGGGAGTCCGGTTCTTCCGGAGCCACCGGGCGGCGCGACGGTGCAGGTCACGCTCCAGGCCAGGGGATTCGCGCCGCAGTTTCAGCCGCAGCACGTCGGCCAGCAGCGGATGGTAGCGATACCAGCCGCCGCCCAGAGGCTGGATGAGGGCGTTGGCGTGGGCCAGCGCCGGCAGGTCGGTGGCGGGCTCAGCGCTGGCCAGCTCGCTGGCGAGTTCGGCGTTGACCTGGTCAAGGATGCTCGTTCGCAGCAGGAAGGACCTCATGGCCGCCGGCAGGGTGTTCAGTACCTCCTCCACCAGGTAGCCCGCGACGGCGCTGTCCTCGGCGGCGACGTGCTTGACGAACTGCGCCGGGTCAGGATGGGTCGCCATCGAGATCGCGGCCAGGCGCAGGGCTGCTACCCATCCGTCGGTCCGGCTGGTGAGGAAGGCCAGCGAGTCGGCGGGCAGCGCGATGCCGTGCTGCTCCATCAGCTGGCCGGCTTCCCCGACGCTGAAGGCCAGCTCGCCGGCCCGGATCTCGGTCAGCTCGCCGGCCAGGCGGTAGCGGTGCAACGGCAGGATGGGATCACTGCGCGAGCCGACCACCAGGCTCAACTGCGGCCTGGCGTTGGCGAGCAGGCGGGTCAGCCCGTTCAGGGTCCGGGGCTCGGTAACCAGATGGAGATCGTCCAGGACCAGGACCACTGGTCCGCCGCTGGCCGTGATCGCCGCGGTCAGCCTGAGCAGGAACGCCTGGTCGACGCGGCCCCGCCCCGGTGCCCAGACGTTCCCCGGGATCTGCACACCGGCATGCCGCAGGGCCTCGACGACGTAGGACCAGAACGCCCGCGGGCGGTTGTCGTATTCGTCCAGGGTGACCCAGGCGATCGGGGGCAGGCCTGCGCGGGTGGCCGCCCACGAGGCCATGGCCATGGTCTTCCCGGCCCCGGGCGGCCCGCTGACTACGGTGAGCAGGCCCTGTCTTCCGGCGTCGACCCGGTCGTCGATCCGGGTGCGGGGCACCAGCCAGCCGGGCAGGACGGGCGGGACGATCTTGGAGGTGAGGATGGTCTCGTCGGGGCTGGACGTACGGTGCCGGGTGGGACTCGCCGCCGCGCGGGTGGGGCCCGAAGTCATCGTCACGCCTTCGCTCTAGGACCGGCAAAAACGCCGGCGATTACGTTTTCCGGTCAGCCGCCAGGGTCTGGAGCGGGCCTCTCGTGGCCAGTTACTCTCCGATACGGGTGAGTTGTCAACGGACCTTGGTCCCGGATATCGGGATGTCACCCGGGGGAAACGCCACCCGTGACGGGTGTGGCGCGCCCTCGCCGGCGGCCGGATGCTTGAGCTCAGGCCGGCATCCGACTTCTGGGAGGGGGCGGAAGGTGACATTGAGTTACTACGAGATCCGTCTGGCAGGGACTCTTCCGCCCGAAGCATTGGTGGACTTTGAGGGGCTGACCGCCGAGCCAGAGCCGGTCGCCACCATGCTGCACGGCTCGCTTCCTGACCAGGCCGCTCTGCACGGCCTGCTCGCCCGGCTCGAACTGCTGGGCGTGCGGGTCCTGGAGATTCGCCGCGGGCACGAGTCGCCGCCCCCGTAGTCCGGGGCAGGCGGGCCCGGTGGCCGCGCGCCCGGGGACGCCGGCCCCGGGGGCGGGGAGCCCTACCTCCCGGGTTTGGGCGGGAAGTCGGCGGTGGTGGCGTCCACCAGGTTGCGCGCGGTCTCGGTGAGCCGCTGGTTGGTCTCCCGGGCGTGATCGCGCAGCAGCGCGAACGCCTGGTCCATGGCGAGGTCGTACCGCTCGGCCAGCTTGCCCTTGGCCTGCTCGACAATGATCCGGCTGTTCAGGGCGGCCTGGAGTTGCTCGGCGATGGTCTCGCTGCGGCGCAGGTTCCGCTCCTGGAGCAGCCCGATGGTGGCCACGTCGGCCAGGGCCTGGCCGACGCGCAGATCTGCTGGCTCGAACAGGGCCGACCCGGTCCGGAACAGGTTCAGCGCCCCGATGACCTGGCCCCGCAGGCGCATGGGCAGGGCCTCCACGGTGCGGAACCCGGCCGCCGTGGCCGCGGCGGCGAAGTCGGGCCATCGCTGACCCGGCCCGGAGAGGTCAGCCGCGGTGACGGGCCGGCCGGTGCGGAAGCAGTCCAGGCACGGTCCCTGGTCGTTCTGAATCTGGAACAGCTCGATCAGCTCGGCTGCCTCGCTGGACGCCGCCGCGATGCGCAGTTCGCCACGCGGGTCAGCGAGCACCACCCCGGCCGCGGACGCGGCGAGCAGCCGGACGCTGCGGTCCGTGAGCATGTGCAGGAAGTCGATGATGTCGAAATCGGCGACCATGGTGTCTGCCAGGTTGACGAAGGTGTCGGAGAGTAGTTCGGAATCCATCTGGTCACCCTCTCGTCGGTGGGCAGCAAGGACGGGCGGCGCCCGCCCGGCGCCAGGCGGGTGGGGGTGTCATGGCTCGCCGTCCGGGGCCGGATCCGGCTCCAGCCGCAGGCGGCGGGCCACGATGTCGCGGGCCACGTCAGCGAGCCGCCGGTCTCTGGCGTACGCGTAGGCGCGAAGCCGCACGTAAGCCTCGCCGGCGGTCACTCCCAGCTGCACAGTGAGCATGCCAGTCGCCTGGTCGATCTGGGCCCGGTGCCGGGCCAGGTCCGGGGGCCACAGGTCCAGGGCCCTCCCGTTGACTCCGTTATACCCGCGGGTCACGTCGCCGCCTGCGTCGTCGAGCAGGAACACGGTCGCGGCGTCCGCGAGGATGAGGCATTCGCCGAACTGCCCCGCGGTCAGCGGACCGGGCGAGTCGCGGTACAGGCCCATCTCGCCGGCCCGGATCGCCCCGATCGTCAGCGGGAACGCAAAAACGGCACCCGCGCCGATCTGGCGGGCTCCGGGCGTGAACGCAGGCCACCGCCGGCTGGGCTCGTCAGCCCCCAGGTCGGCGACCAGGACGGGCGCAGCCGACGCCTGCGCGTCCTGGCCTGGTCCCTCGCCGAGCGTCAGCTGCAACTCGGCCAGTTGCTCGGCCACCGGATCTGTGACGCACATGATGACGTCCGGCGTCTGGCCGCTCGCCGCGGTCACCCACGCCCCGCTGACCCCTTCTGACGCCACCGCCACCGCGCACACGCTGGCCACAGAGACCCCCCGGTCATGCCGGGAGGCATGCTCCGCGATCCGGCCCCAGAGGAGCGCACGCGGGCTCTGCGTCACCTGTGCTCCCAGTCGTACCGCGAGATGGTATCCAGCACCGTACGCCACCGGCGGCGAACCTGGCCACGCGGCGGCCGGCGGGCTGGCCTGCTCAATGGCCGGTCAGGTGGACGACACCCACGTCATTCAGGCCGTCGAGGGCCAGCTGGACGGCGAGCGCGGCCAGCAGGAACCCGAACACCTTCTCGGTTATCAGCATCCGGCTCGCATCCAGGTGGTTGCTGACCTGCACGGCCCACCGGAAGACCAGCACGTCGAGCGCGAGCACCACCGCGAGAATACCGACCACGACCGCGACCACGGCCACCGAGCTGGCTTCCGCGGACACGGTCACCAGGACGACGATGCCTGCCGGGTTGAGCAGGTACGGCACGGCCAGTGGGTAGACCGCCAGCCGGATCGGGTCCTGGTGCTCGACGGGGTGGCGGCCTCCGTTCCCCTCGCCCTGGCCGAGCACCATGGTGACCGCGATGATGAGCAGGATGATCCCGCTCGCGACGCCCAGCGCGCCCGGGGAGAAGTGCAGCAGCCTGGTCAGCACGCCGCCGAGGACCAGCAGGAGGACGGCGACCGTGGCGGCGGTGGTCAGCATCTTGCGCAGGACGCGGCGCTTGGTCACCTCGGGCATCTCGGCGGTCATCTCGAGGAACGGCACCAGCGCGATCTTGGGCCCGACTCCGATCAGCAGGAACAGAAACGTGTCGATGACGAAGGTCACGTTCAGCGACTCGAGTTCCATTCCGGCTGCCCCTCTGGCCTGCGCTGACTCAGACCCGGTGAGCCTGGACGGCTTTGCTCCCCGAGCGCGCGTGCGGGCCCGGTGAGGGATGCGCGGCGGATCCCCCGGGAGGGATGATGGCGCTGCCGTCAGCCGCTGTGCTCACCCTAGCCGGGTGACCGGCGCGCCCGCCCGGCCGAAGAGCCCACCCCTGGCCGTCACGCCCCGGTAAAACGGGCTGGATCCGGCGGCAATGACAATCCCGGTGTTTACCCCCAAACATATCTGGCTCGCCGGTTCGCCGGCGTAAAGGCTCATGGGACTGCCCGAATTACGTCCGGCGCTGGCCAAGTTTTGTCTATCCTCGGAATATGACGCCTAAAGGACTTGGAATCCGGGCGGAAATCATGGCAGAACCGCTGGATCCGGGCGATAACGACGAGGCCGCGCGGCCAGGAAGCCGGTTCGCGCCCGATGCGGACATTAGTCCTCAATGGGTATCGGGACGCGATACGCCGGGCCGGATCCCGGCCCTCCGGAAGGGCCGGGCGCAAGATCCCCGCTGCCCCCGCATTTATCTTCACATAGGCGAGCCGAAGACCGGGACGACGTTTCTCCAGGACGCCATGTGGGATAACCGCCCGTGGCTGTCCTCCCGCGGGATCCTGCTGCCTGGCTATAGCCACCGGGATCATTCCCGGGCGAGCCGGGACCTGCGTGAGGCGCCGAGGGCCGCGTCGGATCCCGCTGATCCCTGGACGGGCGAATGGGATGTCCTGACCCGCCAGGCCCTGCGGGGCCGCCGGTCAGCCGTCATCTCAGACGAACTGCTCGCGGTGTGCACCGCCAGTCAGGCCGACCGGGCTGTCCGGTCGCTGTTCCCGGCCGAGGTGCACGTCGTCCTGACCGTGCGTGACTTCGCGACCCTGCTGCCCGCCGAATGGCAGGAGAAGGTCAAGTGCCGCGGTACCGCCCGGTGGGAAGAATGGCTTGACCGGGTCATCGACACCGGGTCGGCCGAGGACCGCCGCCGCCAGGCGTGGTTCTGGAACGCGCATGACACGCTCGCCATCCTGAACGCGTGGTCGCAGCACATCCCACCGGATCACGTCCATGTGATCACCATGCCCCGCAGCGGCCCGGCCAGCCTGCTCTGGATACGTTTCGCGTCCGTTCTGGGCATCGATCCCGCCGGGGCCGACCTGAGCCGGGCGCGCGCTAACTCCTCGCTCGGCCTCCGGGAAGCCGAATTCCTGCGCCGGATGAACGAGGCGCTGCCCGAGGAGCTGCCCGACTGGTTCTATACGAGGAACATCAAGCGGATCCTCGCGCACGAGGTCCTCAGTGGCCGGCCGCGCCAGGCCCGGCTGGCCTTGCCGCCCGGCCGGCAAGCGTGGGCCAGGGAACAGGCGGAACACCTCGTGAGAGGCTTGCGCGACTCGAAGTACCACGTCGTCGGTGACCTCGGCGAACTGCTCCCGCGGCCGGTGACCGGGCGCCATGCGGCGGAGGGGGCCGTTGAGCCCGCCCGGTGGCCGGCCACCGGGCCGACGGCCGAGCAGCTGCTGGACGTGGCCGTGCACGCCGCGGCGGCCCTCGCGGGCCGCCACTTCCAGGAGAACCACCCGGCCGCTGCGCCGCGCCGCAGGCTGGGCCCCCCGCAGCAGCTGGCCCGGCGGCTGCAATGGAAGCTGCTGAACGGGCGCCGGGCGAGGCGGCTGCTGCGCCAGGCCAGCCACCGCCCGGCGGTACGGCGGCTGAGGGTCGTCATCTGGTGCGTGCTGACCCGCCCGAACGTGCCCGCCCCCGGCGCCCGTCAGAGGCTGGCGATGATCTTGGTGAGTGCGGGCAGGTCCCGGTCCGGGGTGACGAGGTAGGACAGCCCGAACCGCTCGCGCCTGGCCTGCAGGTCGGCCTGGATCTGGCCGACGCTGCCGATGAAGATGGTCGGCATCTCCCAGACCGTGCTGACGTCGATCCCGCCCCAGCCGCGCCTGGCGATGAGGGCCTCGGTGTCCTGGCGCCGGCGGCTGGTGATCGCGATGGTGGCGAAGGCACTGAGTTCCAGTGCGGGGAAGCGGTCGCCAGCTCT
This sequence comes from uncultured Actinomycetes bacterium, assembly GCA_963844695.1. Lineage (GTDB taxonomy): Bacteria > Actinomycetota > Actinomycetes > Streptosporangiales > Streptosporangiaceae > RYN-230. The sequence goes on along the minus strand of CAWJPL010000016.1, from coordinate 353,893 downwards.
CGCGCGCAGCACGGCGATCTTCTGATCGAGGGCCGCGGGCAGGAGATCGAGCGGGTCGTCACGATCGTCGTCGGACTTGATGGGGGCGGGCAGCAGCCCGACCGTGTCGGCGTACCGTCCTGCCACGCCGAGCATCCGGGGGCCGCCGGCCCCGACGACCAGGCGTGGCCGGCCCTGGAGCGGGGGCAGCACGTCCAGGCTCAGCCCGGTGACCTGGTAGGAGCTTCCGGCCTGATCTACCCGGGCGCCCCCGAGCAGCCCGCTGATGATGGTGAGGGCCTCCTCGAGCCGGTCGATCCGCTCCCGGGCAGGCCGGAAGGCCAGGCCCGCCGCCTCGTATTCGGGCCGGTACCAGCCCGCGCCGAGACCGAGCTCGAAGCGGCCGCCGGTCAGCTGGTGAAGGGTCGCGGCCTCGTGGGCGACGAGCACCGGATGCCGGAAGTCGTTGGCCAGGACCAGCGTGCCCACGTGCAGGCGGGTCGTGGCCGTGGCCGCGGCCGCGAGGGCGCTGAACGGGGCGAACTGCTGGCCGTAGGCACCCGCTGAGAAGTGGTCGCGCAGCAGCAGCACGCCGACGCCGGCGTCCTCGACCCGGCGAGCCTGGTCAAGCCACGCCGGGCCGGCCGGGACGGACTCGCTGACCACACCGAACCTCAGCTTGCTGCTCATCTGCCACCCCTGGTAAATAGACCCGGACCCGGCTAGCCACGCCGCGTCCCGGGAGTCTTCCGCCGCACCAGGTAGACGCCCGCGCGGGCGCGAACGTGAGTTCCGGGTCCCCTCCTTGTCCGCTGGCCGCCGGGGGCAGGACACTTGGGGTAGTTTCAGCTGTTCAGGAGGGCACATTGGGGCACAACATGTCGCACGTCGCCGCTGGGCCGAGATGAGGCTGCTGCTAATCGGCGCGCCCGGCGCCGGCAAGGGAACCCAGGCCGAGCTGCTGGCGGAGCGGCTCGGCATCACGCACATCTCCAGCGGCGACCTGCTGCGCCAGCACGTCAGGGACTCCACGACGCTCGGGCAGACGATCAGGTCCTACGTCGACCAGGGCGATCTGGTGCCGGACGGCGTCGTCATGGACATGCTGCGCAAACCGGTCGTCGCCGCGTCCGAGACGGGTGGTTACGTCCTCGACGGGTTCCCGCGGACCGTGGACCAGGCGAAGGCGGCCTTCGCGGTGGCCGAGCCACTCGGGGCCGCGGTGCAGGCCGCGGTCCACCTGGACGTCCCCACCGACGAGCTGGTGCGACGGCTGCTGTCCCGGGGACGGGGCTCGGACGACACCGAAGCCGTGATCGAGCACCGCTTGCAGGTGTACGAGGAGAACACCGTGCCCCTGCTCGAGTACTACGCCGGCCGGGAATGGATGTTCACCGTCGACGGGGCCCAGCCGGCCGAGGTGGTCCACAGTGACATCGTCGGGCGGCTGCGGAGGCTGGCCGCCCTCGCCGCAGAGGCCTGGTGACCAGCCGGACCGGGCGGTGCCTCGCCCGGGTCAGGGTTCTGCCCGCTGACCGGGGCGGGGCCGGTGAGCCGTCAGGCCCGCTGGTCGGCCTGCAACTGCCGGACCATGTCCAGGGCGTCCGTGACGTGCCCGTTGATGTTCGTCATCGAGTTGAACACCTGCCGGACGACACCCTCGCGGTCGATCACGTACGTGACCCGGCCCGGGAGCAGGCCCAGCACCGCCGGCACCCCGTAACGCTTGCGGATCTGGCCGCCCTGGTCACTGAGCAGCGTGAAGGGCAGCCGGTGCTTGCTGGCGAAGGCGGCGTGCTTGCCGGGGGAGTCGGAGCTGATCCCGATCACGTCCGCCCCGGCGTCGGTGAAGACCTCGAAGCTGTCCCGGAAGGCACACGCCTCGGCGGTGCAGCCGCGGGTGTCGTCCTTGGGGTAGAAGTACAGGACCACCACCCGCTCGCCGAGGCGGCTCTGCAGCCGGACCGGTTCCCCGGACTGGGCCGGGAGGGTGAAGTCGGGAGCCTTGTCGCCGACCTGGACGCCGCGTGCCATGGTGTGCCTTTCCTGCGTTCCCGCCCGGAGGTCGCGGGCGATGCGTCCTCAGCCTAACCCGCCCGCGCTATCCAGGTGGACGCACCATTGTCCGCCCGCCGCTTCGGTGATAGGCCCGAGATGTTGAAGGGGGGACTCTCGTGACCAATCTGGTCGATGCGCTGCCCAAAGGACTGGCCGGGCCAGTCTCTCAGACGCGAGGCGCAGCCGCCCGGGGACCCGCAGTGAACGCCGGGCCCCGAGGACCCAGGCCCACCGCGGGCTCCAGGCCGGAGCCAGGCCCAGGTGCGGCGTGGGCGCGCGACGCGGTCGAGGCGGCCGGCCCGCTCGACCTGCTGCTGACCGACGCGGCGCTCGGCGTCCTGCGCCGGTTCCGGCCGGACAGCTCGCTGCTGCGGCTGGGGGCGGGGCTGGCTCGCCGCCCGCGGCTGGTCTCCCGTGAGGCCGTCCAGCTGGGCACCGAACTTGGCCGGATCGCGGCGGGCCGGTCCGCGGTCAGGGCCAGCTCCCGCGACCGCCGCTTCGCCGACCCGGCGTGGCAGGACAATCCGTTCCTGCGCCGCGCCGTCCAGGCGTACCTGGCGGCGGGCCAGTCGGCCGAGACCCTGCTGGCCGGGGCCGGGCTGGGCTGGCGCGACGAGACGCGGCTGAAGTTCCTGCTCACCAACCTGATCGCGGCCGCCGCGCCGAGCAATAGTCCGCTGCTGAGCCCGGTGGCCTGGAAGGCGCTCCTCGATACCGGGGGGCAGAACGCCGTCCGCGGGCTGGCCGCGCTGGCCCGCGATCTGGCCAGCCCGCCGCGAGTGCCGTCCATGGTGCCCGCCGACGCCTTCGAGGTGGGGAAGGACCTGGCCGTCACGCCGGGCGGCGTCGTCCACTCGTGCGAGCAATTCGAGCTCATCCAGTATCAGCCCGTCACCGGGACCGTGTTCCGGTACCCGCTGCTGATCGTGCCGCCGATGATCAACAAGTACTACATCACCGACCTCGCACCCGGGCGCAGCATGGCCGAGTTCCTCACCGCCCAGGGACATCAGGTCTTCGTTGTCTCGTGGCGGAACCCCGACGCGCGGCACCGCGACTGGGATCTGGATACCTACGGGGGCGCGGTGGTCGAGGCGCTGGCCGGGGTACGGGAGATCACCGGTGCGGCCCGGGCGAGCATCTGCGCGCTGTGCTCGGGAGGCGTCGTGACGTCCATGGTCGCCGCGCACCTGGGTGCCACCGGTCAGCTTGGCCAGCTGGCCAGCCTGTGCCTGGGGGTGACCGTGCTCGACCAGGCCCAGGCGGGCACGGCGGCCGCGCTGATCGACGAGGCGACCGCGACCGCGGCGATGGCGGCGTCCGGCACGCGCGGCTACCTCGACGGGCGGGCCCTGGCCGAAGTGTTCGCCTGGCTGCGGCCCGACGATCTGATCTGGAACTACTGGGTCAACAACTACCTGCAGGGACGCCCGCCGCCGGCCTTCGACATCCTGTACTGGAACGCCGACACGACCCGGCTGCCTGCCGCGCTGCACCACGACTTCATCAGGCTGGGCCTGGCCAACGCGCTGACGGTGCCCGGCGCGGCGACCATGCTCGGCTCACCCGTGGACCTGGCCAAGGTCGACGTGGACGCCTACGTGGTCGCGGGCGTCGCCGATCATCTCTGCCCCTGGCAGTCGTGCTACCGGACGACCCAGCTGTTCGGCGGGCCGGTCAAGTTCGTGCTCTCCAGCAGCGGGCACATCGCGGCCCTGGTCAACCCGCCGGACAACCAGAAGGCTTCCTTCCGCAGCGCGCCCCTGGATCAGGGTGCGTCCCCGGACCACGGCGCGCCCCCGAACCCGGCCGACCCACTCCAGTTCCTGGCCAGCGCCGACCAGAAGCAGGGGAGCTGGTGGCTGGACTACTCGGGCTGGCTGGCCGAGCGGAGCGGCGGGCTGAGGCCCAGCCCGGCCGCGCTGGGCCTGGAGGGTTACCCGGTCCAGTGCCCCGCACCCGGAACCTATGTCCACGACCGCTGAGGTGCGCAGCGTCCGGGTCGGCGGCCAGCTCCTGCGGGTCGCGGTGCGACCAGGCCTGGGCGGGCCAGGCTCCGGGGCGGGCGGTCAGCCGCCCCGGGCCCCGTTGCTGCTGGTCAACGGGATCGGCGCCAGCCTGGAGCTGCTCGACCCGTTCGTCGCCGCGCTCGACCCGGCCGTCGAGGTGATCAGGTTCGACCCGCCCGGCGTCGGCGGGTCAGCCCCGTCGCCCCTGCCCTACCGTTTCAGCGGGCTGTGCCGGCTGATCGCCCGCCTGCTGGACGAGCTCGGCCATGACCAGGTCGACGTGCTCGGGATCTCGTGGGGCGGAGGGGTCGCGCAGCACTTCGCCGCGTTCCAGCGGGCCCGGTGCCGCCGGCTGGTGCTCGTCGCGACGGCGACCGGCGCGCTGATGGTGCCCGCCCGGCCTGCGGTGCTCGCGCACATGGTGACGCCGCAGCGCTACCTGAACCGCGGATACCTCGAGCGGGTGGCGGGCGACATCTACGGAGGATCGGCGCGTGCAGATCCAGCGCGGATCGCGGCCGCGATGCACGACGGCAACCGGGTCGGGCCGCCCGGCGGGTACCTGTACCAGCTCACGGCCGGGGCGGGCTGGACCAGCGTGCCGTTCCTGCCGTGGCTGCGGCAGCCGACGCTCATCCTGTCCGGCGACGACGACCCGATCATCCCGCTGGCCAACGCCCGGCTGATGCACCTGCTCATCCCGAAGTCCTCGCTGCACGTCTACCGGGGCGGTCATCTCGGCCTGGTCACCGAGGCGGCTACGCTCGCGCCGGTGGTGGACGCCTTTCTGGCCGCCCCGTAGCTGCCGTCCCGTAGGTCCGCCCGATAGATGCGTACGCACTGCCCGCAGATCCGCACCGTAGATACGGAGGAAACCGGAATGCCAAGCGCCGACCGGGTCGCCGCCACCGACGCCGACTTCTACCTGCTCGAGCAGTCACTGGAACCCGGTGGGCGCCAGCTCCTGCGGCAGGTCAGGGAGTTCATGGAGAAGTCGGTGCAGCCCGTCATCAACCACTACTGGACCCGGGAAGAGTTCCCGCACGACCTGGTGGGCGGCCTGCACCAGCTCGGCATCGCGGGGGTGGGCTACTCGGGATACGGCTGCCCGGGCGGCGGCTGCCTGCTGGACGGCATGATCGCGATGGAGCTGGCCAGGGTGGACTCGTCGATCGCGACGTACTTCGGCGTGCACAGCGGCCTGGCCATGGGCTCCATCTACCTGTGCGGGTCCGAAGAGCAGAAACAGCGCTGGCTGCCGCCGATGGCCCGGATGGAGAAGATCGGCGCGTTCGGGCTCACCGAGCCCGACGTCGGATCGGGCGCCGCGGGCGGGCTGACCACCACCGCCCGGCGCGACGGCGGTGACTGGGTGCTGGACGGGCAGAAAAAGTGGATCGGCAACGCCACGTTCGCGGACTACACGATCATCTGGGCCCGCTCCCTGGAGGACGGGCAGGTCAAGGGGTTCGTAGTGGAGAAGGGCACACCGGGTTTCGAGACCTCCAAGATGCACGACAAGATCGCGCTGCGGGTGGTCCAGAACGCGTACATCACCCTGGACGGGGTCCGGGTTCCGGAGGAGAACCGGCTGCAGCAGGCGGACTCCTTCAAGGACACCGCGGCGGTGCTCCGGCTGACCCGGGCCGGGGTGGCCTGGCAGGCCACCGGCTGTGCCCGCGGCGCTTATGAGCACGCGCTGGCCTACGCGCGCCAGCGCCAGCAGTTCGGCCGGCCGATCGCGGGTTTCCAGCTCGTGCAGGACCTGCTGGTCCGGATGCTGGCCAACATCACGTCGTCGGCCTGCCTGTGCGCCCGGCTGTCCGCGCTGCAGCAGGAGGGCCTGGCTGAGGACCACCATTCCGCGCTGGCCAAGGCGTTCTGCACGGTCCGGATGCGGGAGACGGTCGGCTGGGCCCGCGAACTGCTCGGCGGGAACGGCATCCTGCTCGAGAACCATGTGGGCCGGTTCGTCGCCGACTCGGAGGCGATCTACTCCTACGAAGGCACCCGGGAGATCAACACGCTGATCGTCGGCCGGGCGATTACCGGCCTCAGTGCTTTCGTGTAAGGGCTTTCGTGTTACGGGCTTTCGTATCAGGGCTTTCGCGGGACGGGCGAGCGCGTGACGGGCGATCGCGCGCTGGGCCGCGTCCCGGGGCGGAGCATGCGCAGGGAGAGCCACGCGGTACCCACGCCGACCGCGACGCCGATGACGGTATCGGCGAAGCGCAGGATGGGCTGCTGCCACGCGTCGTGCGGGCTCAGCGCGGCCACGCCCATGATCACTGCCGTGGTGATCGCGGCCGTGATCGCGTCGCCGGGCCGCCCGATCAGCGTGACGGCCAGGGCGCTGAGCCCGATGAGCGCCGCCATGGCCCAGATGTCGAAGGGCAGGAAGATCAGGTAGATCAGGCAGAGGGCGAAACTGACGCCGGTGGCCGCCATGCGGGTCACCGCGGCCGTCATGCTGCGCTGGTAACTGTCGCGCAGCACGAAGATGGTGGCGATCACCGCCCACACGCCGCCGACCAGCTCATCGTCACGGGACAGCAGATAGACGTGGGCCAGCATGCGCGTCGCGAGCCAGTAGGTGATCAGGCAGGCGGCGGCCAGAATGCCGCAGTCCACGGCGGCGTCCCGGATTTCACCCCGGCTGAGGTGGCGTCCCCATGGCATTAGGTCCTCCCGGCCATCAGTAATGGGCATCACCTTATGCCTGGCCGCCCTCAAGTCAATCACCGTCACATGCGCCCTGAATAAGACGATGAATGAATAGGAGAACGTATTAATCCGGAACTGAGCCCCGCTCAGCTGCCCGCGTCTCGTGCTAGGCGCGCCGCGGGAACTGGCCGAAGTCCGGCGCCCGCTTGGCCTTGAAGGCCTCGCGGCCCTCCCGGGCTTCCTCGGTGCCGTAGAACAGCAGGTTCGTGTCGTGGGCGAGCTGCTGGATTCCCGCGTAGCCGTCCTCCGCCGCGTGGAAGCTGGCCTTCATCAGGCGCAGCGCGAAGGGGGACAGCGCCAGCATCTCGCGGCACCACCGCACCGTCTCGCGCTCCAGGTCGGCCAGCGGCACGACGGCGTTGACCAGGCCCATCTCAGCGGCGGCGCGGGCGTCGTAGCGACGGCACAGGAACCAGATCTCCTTGGCCTTCTTCATGCCCACCAGCTGGGCGAGCGAGCTGGCGCCGAAACCCCCGTCGAACGAGCCGACCCTGGGGCCGACCTGGCCGAACGTCGCGTTGTCAGCGGCGATCGTGAGGTCGCAGACCACGTGCAGCACGTGGCCGCCGCCGATGGCCCAGCCCGCCACCATGGCCACGATCGGCTTCGGGCAGCGGCGCATCTGCACGTGCAGGTCGGTGACGTGGAAGCGCCCGGTGGCGTTCTCGTCCGTCTTGTACCCGCTGTCACCGCGTACCCGCTGGTCACCTCCGGAGCAGAACGCCTTGTCACCCTGGCCGGTGAGAATGATGACGCCGACTGACTCGTCCTCGCGGGCCACGGTGAGGGCGGCGGACATCTCGATCAGGGTCTGCGGCCGGAAGGCGTTGTGCACCTCGGGCCGGCAGATCGTGATCTTGGCTATGCCGTCGTCGGTGGTCTCATAGCGGATGTCGGAGTACTCGCCGGACGCGTGCCAGGTGACGCCGGCGCCCTGAGCGGCGCTGCCCGTGGCGGGGCTGCCCGTGGTGGGAGGATCAGTCGTGTCAGTCATGGGGGTCATTCTTCACTGCGGCTCCGGCCGGCTGGTGACGGCCCGGCGGGCTGCCGTATGCGGGGTCCTCCCGTCAGGCTGGGCGGGGCCATCCGGGTCGGCCGGCTGGGTGCGGTTCCCATGAGGACCAGATACCCCGCCAGAGCCTTCCGCCCATCCATTAACAAGAGTGTTATCTAACCTCACGGCTTTCATCGGCCTGGCTATGTCCCGCTCCATGATTCGGGAAACTTCCGCCGCATTTGCTCTCCGTCTCCCCAGCACGCTGACCTGTCCCAGGCCGGCGTAGTCGGCCGTATGCGGACAGGCACGAGCGCAGGTATGGTCGTTGGGAAGGGGCAAGGAGAAAGGTGACCTTGTTTGTACTCTTGGCTGAAGAGGCCCGGGAATTGGCTCGTGGCCCCGAAAGCGGTACGGAACTGGCGGGTGGCCCGCCGGCTGATCGTCCTGGTGGCCATTCCGACGGTGCTGGGCCTGGCGCTCGCCGGGCTGCGGGTCACTGACGCGGCGCGCAGCGCGGGGGCCGACCGCCAGGTCGGCCGGCTCGCGGTGCTCGGCCAGCAGGTCACCGGTTTAGCGCAGGCCCTGGAGGACGAGCGGGCTGGCACGGCCGCTTATGTCGCAGGCGGCCGCCCGGCCGCAGGCCTCCCGGCCCTGCGCCGGCAGTACGCGATCACCGACGGCTGGGCGGCCACGGTACGCCGCCAGATTCGCCAGCTTGGCGGCGGATACCCGGCCCAGACGCAGGCCAGCGCGGCGTCCGTGCTGACCAGCATCGCCGAAGTGCCCGGCCTGCGCCGGGGCGCGGAGGGCCAGGCTGCTGCCCTGACCGTGATCAACGGCTACTCCGCCGCGACAGCGGGCCTGCTCACCGTCGACGACGGCATCGCCGACCTGAGCGGCAACCCCGGGCTTGTCACCAGCGTGCGCGCGCTCGGTGCGCTGTCCCGGATGAAGGATCATGCCTCGCAGCAGCAGGCCATCCTCGGCGTGGCGCTGGCCCAGGGCCACTTCGGGCCGGGGGTCATGACCGCGCTGGCCATCGCCCAGGCGGAGCAGGCCAGCGACCTGGTCGCGTTCCGCAGTTCGGCGACCCCGGAAGAGACCTGGGCCCTGAACGGCACCCTGGCCGGCTCGGTGCCGAGCCAGGCCCGGGCGCTGGGACAGCGCGCCGTCCTGGCGGGCCCGGGCGCGCTGGCCCTCGGCGCTCACGCCGGGCAGCAGTGGCAGGCCGGGATGTCGCGCTCGGTCGGCTGGATGCGGCACGCTGAGCAGCAACTGACCGGTTCGATCGCGTCCTACGCCCAGGCTCTGCAGCGAGGAGCGGTGCAGTCCGCGATCGTCACGGCCGCCGCGGTACTGGCCGCTCTCGCCCTGATCTTCCTGGTCACCCTGATGATCGCCAGGTCGATCGTGGGTCCGCTCCGGCGGCTCGAGGCGGCGGCCCTGGTGGTCGCCGGGACGGGCCTGCCCGCGGAGGTCGGCGCGCTGGGCGTGGCCGGATACCCCAGGCACCGTCTGCCTGCGACACCGATGGACGTCGAGTCCGCCGACGAGATCGGCCAGGTGGCCCGGGCCTTTGACCGGGTGCACCGGGAAGCGCTGCGGCTGGCAGGCGAACAGGCCCGGCTGCGCGCCAGCGTCAGCGCCGTATCCACCAGCTTCCTGCGGCGCAGCCATTCCCTGCTGGATCGGTTGCTGCGGCTGATCGACAGCTCGGAACTGACCGAGGACGACCCGGAACGGCTGGCCAGCCTGTTCCAGATGGATCATCTGGCTACCCGGATGCGGCGCAACACCGACAGCGCCCTGGCCATCGCGGGCCACGACACGCCAGACCACCCGCCCGAGCCGGTCACCCTGGTGGACGTGACGCGGGCGGCAGTGTCGGAGGTGGAGCAGTACGACCGGGTGGCCCTGGACGTCCAGCAGGGCGTGTCGGTGAGCGGGAGCGCCGCGGCCGACACCGTGCACCTGCTCGCCGAGCTGCTGGAGAACGCGACCACGTTCTCGCCCAGGACCACCCAGGTCAGGGTGTCCGGGCGCACCGCGCGTGACGGCGGCTCGCTCATCAGCATCGCCGACGCAGGGACCGGCATCGCCGAGGAGGAGCTGGGCCAGATCAACTGGCAGCTGGCCCACCCGCGCCTCCCGGACACGACCGTCGGCCAGCGGATGGGCTTCTTCGCGGTCGCGCACCTGGCGGCGCGGCACGGCATCACGGTGACCCTGAGCGCGCCGCCGGACGGCGGTACCAGCGCCGAGGTCCACCTGCCTGCCGCGCTGATCTCGCCGGAAGTAAGACCCCCCGCCTGGATGGGTCCGCCTGGGGAGGTCTTCCGCTCCGGGACCGGCGGGCGGGCCGACGCGCCGGCTGCGGCCACCGACTGGCTGGGCACAGCCCTGCGGTTCGCCGCGGGACCAGAGCCCGGCCCCGAGCGCGCCCGGGAGCCCGTCCCCGAGCGCGCCCGGGAGTCCGTCGCACAGTCCGTCCCGGAGCCTGCCCGGGAGTCTGTCCCCGAGCCTGCCCGGGAGTCTGTCCCCGAGCCTGCCCGGGAGTCCGTCGCACAGTCTGTCCCGGCGCGCGCCCGGGAGTCCGTCGCACAGTCCGTCCCCGAGCCCGCCCGGGAGCAGCAGCCCGAGCGTCTCCCCTCGCGGGATCGTTAGGGGCTGGTCTCGGCGGCCGCCTTGATCTTTTCCAGGGTGACGCGCATGCCGTTGAGGTTGGTGCGCCGCCGGGCCCGCCCGGCCAGCAGCCAGTACACCCGGGTGACCAGCATGTCCGACAGCTCAAACGACTCGGTGATGTCGGTACCGTCCGCGCGCGGGCGGAGTACGTAGCGCCAGGTGTTCACCGGCCTGCCGCCCGGCCCGGCCACGGAGAAGGCGAACTCGCGTCCTGGATCACTGGCCGTCACCGTGCAGGTGGTCCAGTAGACCGGTCCCCGGCCGTTGCGCCGGACGTGACCGCGGAAGCGCGCCCCGGTGCCGGGGCCGCCGGCGCCGGGCAGCCACTCCGCCTCGAAGGTCTCCGGGCTGAACTCCCCGATGCGGCTGATGTCCGTCACCAGGTCCCAGCACCGGCCGGCCGGTGCGGCCACGTGGACGGTCACTGCGCCGCGCATAAGCCGAGAATAGAACTGACGACCAGGCGCGAGCCGCCTGGGCCGTCACCCACCCGGCCAGGGCGGGGAGTCAGGCTGCCTGGTCTGTGCACCAGGACCACCCGCGGTCCCGGCTCGGCCGAGGCGGTCCAGGCCGCAGCGGCGTCTGACAGGGGGAAGGTCCGGAACGGCACCTGGACGGAGCCGTCGGCGATCAGCTGGATGTAGGCCGGGATCTGGGCCTTGATGTCCGCCGCGGCGACCGAGCCGGCCCCGCTCCCGGAGATGGTCAGCTTCCTGCTGCGCAGCAACGCCGAGGGAACGGCGGCCTCGGCCCCGGCCAGCGCGCCGATCTGGACGTACTTGATGCCGGCCTGATCCTCGCCGAGCCCCTCACGGGCCAGGGCCCGGAAGGCGGTCTCGGCGACGGCTCCCCACAGGAAGTCGAGCACCAGGCCGGGTGGGTCACCGTCGAGCGACGCGGCGAGGGCCTGCGCGTCGGTGTCCCGGTCACCGGTGATGGCCACGGTCTGCGCGCCGGCCGCGGCCGCCCGTCGCAGGCCGGGCTGGCTCCGCCCGGAGCCGACGACCCGGGTGGCCCCGAGCAGCCTGGCGTTCTGCGCGGCGAGGAAGCCGGACATCCCGGTGACCCCGAGGATCAGCACGGTGCCGAGCTTCCCGGACTCGGCCTGGCGGGCCCGCAGCGGCAGCCAGGACGCCATACCCGGGTTGACGCCTGCGGCCACCGCCTCGGGCCGGGCCCCCGCCGGGAGCGGGAAGCGCATCGCGCCGGGTGAGGCGAAGCGCTCGGCGAAGGTTCCGTAGGGCGGCTGGCCGGAGGAGGTGAAGACCAGTTCGCCCGCGGCGGTGCGCGCCACGGCGTTGAGGCCGGGGATGACCGGGAAGACCCCGCCGCGGCTGTAGTGGCGGCCGGTGGCGACCGACCGGGTGAGCTGATGGATACCCGTGGCCACGAGCTCCACGATCTCGCTTCCCTCGCCGGCCACCGGCTCGCCGAAGTCACCGTAGACCGGGACCGAGTCCGCCGATTCCAGGATCGCCGCCTTCATCCTGCCCTCCAATTTAACGATGTTAAGTGACGATGGTCCCAGCGTTCCTTAACGTTGTTAAACTGTCAACTCATGTCTGGCGGACTGACGAAGACGGCCATCGTGCAGGCGGCCCTGGACCTGCTCGACGAGGCGGGGATGGACGGCCTCACGGTGCGTGCGCTCGCGTCCCGGCTGGGAGTCCAGGCCCCCGCGCTGTACTGGCACGTGCGCAGCAAGCAGGCGCTGCTCGACGAGATGGCCACCGCGATATGGCGGCAGATCGGCGACGTGATGGCCGGGCTGCCCGCCGACCTGCCCTGGCCGGAGGTGATGGCGGCCTACGCCACGACCGTGCGGGCGGAACTGCTCCGCCACCGTGACGGGGCCAAGGCCTTCAGCGGCACGACCCTCACCGATCCCACCGTGGTCAGGCGCCAGGAAATCACCCTCGCAAACCTCATCGGCCAGGGGTTCACCCTCGTGAACGCGGTGCGGGGCCTCCTGCTGCTGCACAACTTCACCATCGGCTTCTGCGTCGAGGAACAGGCGGTCTCCCAGGTCACCGCGTCCGGTGACGACAGCTACTCGCTGGCCCGCCGCGCCGCGCTGATCGGCCCGGACACCGCCCCGCTGGCCGTCGAGGCGGGCCAGGTGATCTTCGGGGACCCGGACACCCGGTTCACCGACCTGCTGGGCCTGCTGCTGGAGACCATCGCCCGGATGCGGTGACTCACGCGGCCCGCGCCAGCACGACGACAGCATCAGCGCGTACTGGGCGCGCAGGCCGGCCTGGCTCAGCGGAGCCGGCGGCTGGCGGGCCGTAGCGCCCACGACAGTACGGTCAGTATCGCCAAGGCGGCCAGCAGCCCCACCTCGCCGCGGTCGTAGCCCGTGGTCAGGTGGGAGACGATCGCTCCGGTGTAGGTGAAGAAGGCGCCCGCGTAGGCCCATTCCTTGAGCAGCGGGTGGCGTGGGATGAGCAGGGCTACCGCACCCAGCACCTTCCAGCTGCCCAGCAGGACCAGGAAATAGGACGGATAGCCCAGGTGCACCGCCAGGTCGCTGACGAACGGGATGCGTGCGATGTCCCAGACGCCGCCGAGTCCCAGTTCGCCGGCCACGACCGCGGTGGCCAGCCAGTATCCGGCCTGCCGGAGGCGCAGGTACCCGTCGCGGCGGGCGACGGCCGGCGATTCGGTGATCATGTCCATGTCAGGCTCCTCGTTGCTGCTGGTCACATCCGGACGTTCCGGCGGTTCATGGGTATGAGCCGACCGGGCAGGAGAATGTGACTGATGGACGAGACAGACTGGCTGGCCGCACGTTTCGAGGAGCAGCGGGCCCATCTGCGGGCGGTCGCCTACCGGATGCTCGGCTCGCTCGCCGAGGCCGACGACGCGGTGCAGAACTCGTGGCTGCGGCTCAGCCGCGCTGACCCGGCCGGGGTCGAGAACCTCGCCGGCTGGCTGACCACTGTGGTCGCCCGGGAGTGCCTCAAGATGATGCGCGCCCGCCGGGGCCGCCGCGAGGAGCCCCTGGCCGACTTCACGGCCGGGCCGCCAGCCGGGCAGCACGACGCCAGCGACCCCGAGGCCGAAGCCCTGCTGGCCGACTCGGTCGGCCCGGCGCTGATGGTGGTGCTCGACACCCTCGCGCCGGCCGAGCGCCTGGCGTTCGTCCTGCACGACATCTTCGCTGTCCCGTTCGACGAGATCGCTGCCATCCTCGAACGTTCCCCGGCCGCGTCCCGCCAGCTCGCCAGCCGCGCCCGCAGGCGGGTCCAGGGCGCCACGCCGCCTCCGAACGCCGATCCTGGCCGCCAGCGGCAGATCGTCGACGCCTTCCTCGCCGCGCTCCGGAACGGCGACTTCGAGGCGCTCGTCGCCGTGCTCGACCCGGACGTGCTGCTCCGGGACGACAGTGCCGGCCTGCCCGGCGGGGCAGCCGAGCTGCGCGGAGCGTCGGCCGTGGGCCGCCACGCGCTCGGCTTCTCGCGGAGCGCCCAGTTCGTCGAACCCGCCCTGGTGAACGGCGCCGTGGGGCTCGCCATCGTCCCCCAGGGACAGATCATGGGGGCGCTCGGCTTCACCTTCTCCGGCGGCAAGATCACCGGGATCGACATGATCTCCGAACCCGGCCGCCTCCAGGAGGTCGACCTGGCCGTGCCGGGTCCCTGACGCGAACGGCTGGTGCCCGCTGGCGCTGCAGGTGACTGCTGGGCAGACTGAGGCTGCACGCTCTGCCGCCTTCTATGTCAGTCCAGGGGGATTGGTGTCCATGAGGTCGTCACCTGCCGCGCGAGCGCTCCGGGAGGCGCAGTCGGTCGCCGCCTACGCCCGCCGGACCGGATGTGACATCGACGAGGCGGCCGGCGCGCTGGCCGCCGGCGGTGGGGTGTCCCGGCGGAACGTTCTCCGCGGCGCCGCCGCCGCGGCCTTCGCCGCAGCCGTTCCCGTGGGCGCGGCCGGGATACGGCCCGGCCGCGGCCGCGGCCGGGCGGGATCCGAAGGTCGTCATCGTCGGCTCGGGCATCGCCGGGCTGGGCTGCGCCTTCCGGCTGTGGAAGTCAGCTGGCCTTCGCAGCGAGGTCTACGAGTACAACTCAGCCCGGCCGGGCGGGCGCATTCACACGCTCCGCGGATTCTTCGACGGCGGCCAGTACACCGAGGAGCACGGCGAGTTCGTCTCCAGTGAGCACACGGCCATGCGGCAGCTGGCCGCCCGGCTGGGCCTCACCCTGGACAACGTCAACGCCTACCCGCCGCACACCCGGCCGGACCAGTACCGGTTCCGGTTCGGCGGACGGTTCTGGCCCCAGGCCGCGCTCAACCGGGAGTGGCACGAGTGGGGGTTCCGGCTGTTCCACGACGCCGCTTTCCGCAAGGCGCCCTGGCCCACCCGGTACGACAAGCACACCCCCTGGGCCCGGCGATGGGACCACACCCCCGCGTCGGAGTGGATCGAGCAGCACGTCCCGGGCGGCCTGCGCAGCGACTTCGGCCGGCTGTGCGTGGCCGTGCTCCTCGACGAGTACGGCGGCCCCGTCGCCGAGCAGTCCGCGCTCAACCTCATCTACCTGCTCGCTTACTACGACAGCGCGCCCAGCGGCAGCCAGCCCCGGAACAGCCCGCAGCTGTCCGGCACCGACGAGAAGTGGCACGTCCGCGGGGGCAACGACCAGTTCATCTCCAGGCTCGTCGCCAGGCTGCCCGCCGGGACCGTCCACCTGGGAGAGCGCCTGGAGGCCGTGCGCAGCCGCGGCCACGGCCGGTACACGTGCACGTTTTCCTGCGGCGCAGGCACCCGGGACGTGACCGCCGACCATGTCGTGCTCGCCTTGCCGTTCACCAAGCTGCGCGAGGTAGACCTGCGCGGGCTCGGGCTGCCACCGCGCCAGCGCCAGGCGATCCGCGAGGAGCCGCTCGGTTCGAACTCGAAGATTCAGATGCAGTTCTCCCGGCGGGTATGGAACACGGAGCGCTGGACCGGGAACATGTACACCGACGGCATCGTGCAGGGCGGCTGGGAAGCCACGATCGACCAGCCGGGGCCTGCGGGGATCCTGATCGCCCTGCCCGGCGGGGAGGCCGGCGCGGACATCGGCCACCGCTACGGCCTCAGCAGCTATGAGGGGCCTGCGCCGCACGCCATGGCCCGCGACTTCCTCGCCGGGTTCGACGAGAGCTTCCCCGGAACCCGGGACGCGTACAACGGCAAGGCCTACTACGCCTGGTCCTCAGGCGATCCGCACATCGGCGGCGCGTACTCCTACCTGAAGACCGGCCAGTACACCCGCTTCAACGGCATCCAGGGACGGCGGCACGGGAACCTGCACTTCGCCGGCGAGCACACCTCGGTGAACTTCCAGGGCTTCATGGAAGGGGCGCTGCGCAGCGGCTACCGTTGCGCCACCGAGGTGACCGGACGCTGAGCGGGCGCGACGGCCAGCAGGGGGCACCGCGGCGCAGACGGCGAGCAGTTCGGCATGCCGCAGGGCGGCGAGCACCCGGGGGCGCGTCGTCCGGGTCAGCTGCCCGGTCGCGGTGACAGTGACCGGGTTGGCGCCGCGGCTGGCCGCGGCGAGCTGGGTGTGGCCGAGGAAGTTCCCGGTGTGCCCGTACATGGTGCCGCACCGGGTGCGGTCTAGTCGGGCAGGCCGCTGCGGTGCTGCAGCATGTCACGGAGGGTGACCCGGTGCCAGGCCCGGGGCAGCGCGGGGAGCCAGCGCCCGATCGTGTCGCTGAGCCGGAGCTTCCCCCGGCTGACCAGGCTGAGCGCGACCGCCCCGTTGAAGGCCCTGGAGAAGCTGGCCAGCCGCTCGTGGTCGGTGCTGGCCAGGGGGCGGGGACGGGCCAGGCTGGCCGTCCCGGCCTGGTAGACCGTGCGGCTGCGGCCGTGCCGGACGATCACGATAACGCCGGGCGGCCCGGACGGCATGGCCACCAGCGTGTTCAGCGCCGCTGGAGCGGCGTTCGCGCGGCGGCCGGGCCCGCGCCGGGGCGCACGGCCGCCGCTGCGGCGGGCATGGCGGTCGTGGTGGCCGCCAGGAGACCGCTCATGTTCGCGGCCGCCGCCAAAGTAACTACGGAACGTCGCTGTCGCATGGACCGAAAGTAATCATCGGCGGGAGGCGCCGGCCTGGCCCTTCCAGTTGGGCGGCCAGAGTTCCCAGAATTCTGGGAGGGCGGACCGGCGCGCGACCGGTGACGCTTACGGCGAGGGAAAGGAGCATGACATGTTCGCACGAACGACGACATGGTCAGGATCACCCGAGGCTCTGCAGAAGTGGGCCGACCACGCGGTCAACCAGGTGATGGGCTTCGTGAAGGGCCTGCCCGGCAACGCGGGTGTGGTCTTCCTGATCGACCGCGACGGTGGCACGGCGCTGACCCTGACCCTGTGGGAGACCGGGGAGGCCGCCAGTGCCACTGATCAGTTCGCTGAGCACAGCCGGGCGTTGACGGTCGCCGCGACCGGCACGGAACTGGTCGCGCGCGGCAGCTACGAGGTCGTGGCCAGCGGCTAGACTGCAGGTAAAGGGGAGGCAATGCTCACTGGCCCCGCGCTCGACAATCTCGCCGCTGCGGTCGCCCGGGCCTGCCGGTCGGGTCTGGATCCTGACGCCCTGCGGGCCGCCGTCTTGCCCCGGCTCCGGAAGGTGGTGCCGGTCGACGCGCTCTGGTGGGCCGCCGCGGACCCGGCCACCCTCCTGTTCACCCGGTCTTACCGCGAGGAGCTGCCGGAGGAGTCGGGGCCTTACTTCGTCGAGAACGAGTTCCTGCATGACGACGTCAACAAGTGGACCGACCTGGCCCGGCACGCCTCGGGAGTGCGGACCCTCATGCAGGCGACCGATGGCCGTCCGGCGAGGAGCGACCGTTACCGGGACATTTTCGCGCCGCTCGGCCTGCAGGACGAGCTCCGGGGGGTCTTGCGGATCCGGGGTGTCTGCTGGGGCTACATCTGCCTGCACCGGGAAGCGGCCCAGGCGGAGTTCTCCCCCGAGGAGGTGCGGTTCGTCCGGCGGCTCGCCCCGCACATCGCCGAGGGGGTCCGGATGGGCTTGCTGCGGCAGGCCTGTGAGCTGGCCGAGCCCGCGGACGGTCCCGGTCTGGTCCTGCTGGCCGCCGACGGGGCAGTCGCCGGGACGAATCCGGCCGCGGAGCGGTGGCTTGAGGAACTGGGCGGCCGCCCGGACGGCTCGGATCTGCCGATCGAGATCGCGGCGCTGGCCACCAGGCTCCGTCATCTGGACCCTCGTGCAGCCGGGCTGCCCCGGCTCCGGGTCCGGGTGAGAAGTGGCCGGTGGGCTGCGCTGCACGCGTCCTGGCTGACCTCCCAGGCCGAGGAGACGGTAGCGGTCATCATCGAGGAGGCGGCGCCCGCTGAGATGGCACCGATGATCATGACTGCCTACGGGCTGACCGACCGCGAGAGAACGATCACCGCGCTGGTGTGCCAGGGCCTGCCCACCCGCCAGATCGCGGCCCGGCTGCACCTGACCGCGGACACCGTGCAAGACCACCTGAAATCAGTGTTCGACAAGACCGGCGTGCGCAGCCGCGGCGCCCTGACCGCCGCGATCCTCCAGCGCGACTACCTGCCCCGCGCGCTCGCCGGTGACTCGCTCACCAAGTCGGGCGCCTTCACCAGGCCCGGATGACCAGCTTCCTGGCTGCGTGACAGTCCAGGCTGCCCCGGGTCAGGCGGCCCCGGGTCAGGCGGCGCTGCGCCAGGCGTCGGCCAGCGCGGTATAGCTGCCGATCCGGCGCTGCCGGTCCAGGCTGGGGGTGACCACGACGATCTCGTCGGCCTGGGCGAGCTCCTTCATCTCGAGGAGCCGGGCGGCCACGGCCTTGGGCTCGCCGGTCACCATCCGGCCGTCGTCGCGCCGGCTGGCGCGGAAGTCCGCGGAGCGGGCGAAGTCCCGGACCTGCTCGGGCCGCAGCGGCTCCCGTATCCCGCGCCGGAGGTTCTGGATGGTCAGTGTCCAGGCCGCTTCGAAGTCGAGGATCGCCTCGGTGTCGTCGCTGGCGAAGGCCAGCACCGACATCGCCGAGTAGGGCGTCGCACCCTCGGTCCGCGGGGCGAAGTCGCGGCGGTAGTCACGTAGCGCCTCGAACGCCAGGTCAGGGCTCATGTGATGAGCGAACGCGGCGCTCATCCCGTTGACCGCGGCGAAGCGCGGCCCGTACGGGCTGGACCCCAGCACGAACAGCTCCGGCCGCTCGCTGATCACCGGCGCCGCCACCAAGGGGGCGTAGGGGTGGCCGGCCGGGAATCCGTCGCCGAGGAAGGCGAGCAGTTCGGCGACCTGCCCGGGGAACTCAGCCGCCGGATCGTTGACCATTCCGCGGCGCAGCACGTGCGCGGTCAGCGGGTCAGTGCCCGGGGCCCGGCCCAGCGCCAGGTCGATGCGGCCGGGGTACATGGCCAGCAGCGTGCGGAAGGTCTCGGCGACCTTGAGCGGTGCGTGGTTGGGCAGCATGATGCCCGCGGCGCCGACCCGGATCCGTGACGTGTGCGCCCCGACGTGCGCAGTCAGCAGCTCGGGCGCGCTGCACGCCAGGCTGGTCATGTTGTGGTGCTCGGAGACCCAGTACCGCCGGTAGCCTGCCGCCTCGACGGCCTGCGCGATCGCCACGGCGCCGGCCACCGACGCGCTGGCTTCCTCGCCGTGCTCGATCCCGACGAAATCCAGCACCGCCAGCGGAAGCGACTCATCGTTGTTCGTCATCGGTAATGCCAAGCCCGCGGCGCCTGCCGGCATTCCCGCCCAGGGCGGCAGACCGCCCCCGCCCGTTACTGGACGCCTGCTAGCCCGGGGGGATGGCCTAGGCTGAGCAGAGGATGAGCCTCGGCACGAGGAGGACCTGTGGGTGAGGGACCCGACCTCCACTGGCTCATCACCGCCTTCGCCGAACGGGTGCCGGCGGTCACGCACGCGGCCGTCGTATCGGCCGACGGCCTCCCGCTGGCGTACTCCCGCGGCTTCCCGCCCGACGACGTGGACCAGCTGGCCGCGATCATCGCCGGCCTGACCAGCCTGGCGTTCGGCCTGGCCAGGATCTTCGAGGGAGGGCGGGTCGTCCACACGGTGGTAGTCATGGACCGCGGCCTGCTGATCGTCCGGGCGATCAGCGACGGCGCGTCCCTGGTCGCGCTGGCCCCGGTCGACTGCGATATCGGCCAGGTCGCCTACGAGATGGCTCTGCTCGGCGAGCAGACAGGGCACGCGCTGAGCCCCGCCGCCCGCGGCGGGCCCCCGGCGGGGCCGCCTGAGACCGGGCCGGCCTGAGACCGGCCAGCTTGAGACCCGGCCAGCTTGAGACCCGGCCAGCCGGCCCGGGGGCCGATAATCGGCTCATGACCGGGTCTGTTCCGCACGCCGATCCCTACGCTGCGGTGGCGGTTGCCGCACCCAGCTCACCCGAAGCCCGCGCGGTGCTCACGGCCTACTTCCGCGACATCGTCAGCCGGTACCACCGGCGCGCGGCCACGCCGGGCGAGGTCCGGGCTGCGATGGCCGCCGAGCCCAGCGCTGACCTCTGCCCGCCGGGTGGCCTGTTCCTGCTGGCCCGCCGGGACGACGTGGTCGTCGGCTGCGCGGGGCTGCGCCTGCTCCCAGCCCGGACCGGAGAGGTCACCCGTCTTTTCGTCGTCCCCGGGGCGCGCCGCCACGGGGTGGGGAAGCAATTGCTGGACGCGGTGGAGGACGCGGCCCGCCAGCATGCGGTCAGCCGGCTCCGCCTCGACACCCGCAGTGAGCTGGCCGAGGCCCGGCAGCTTTACCGCACGAACGGCTACCAGGAAGTCGCACCCTTCAATGACGGCCGCTTCGCCGACCATTGGTACGGGAAGATCCTGAGCTGAGTCCCCTCGCGGGCAGCG
Source organism: uncultured Actinomycetes bacterium (assembly GCA_963844695.1). Lineage (GTDB taxonomy): Bacteria > Actinomycetota > Actinomycetes > Streptosporangiales > Streptosporangiaceae > RYN-230. The sequence goes on along the minus strand of CAWJPL010000016.1, from coordinate 333,582 downwards.
GCGCCCAGAGGGCGCGCTACCGGGGCCTGGCGGTCGCGAGGTCGCGGGCCTGCGGCTCGGTGAGGACCCGGGCGATCCCGACGGACGTCCAGTCCGAGCTCTCCTCCAGTTCGTCGCGGAGCACCGCGGCCTGGTACTCGATGGAGACCGGGCCGATAGCCACCAGGTCAGACTTCTCGTTCTTCATGATGAGCATGAAGTTCACCGGTCAGCTCCTCTCTCGGGCGATCCGGGGCCAGCGTGGCCAGGTGCCATGCGGCCAGCCACCGCGCGCCTGGAGCCGACGACCACCGCTCATGCTAGGGCGGCGCAGCGCGGTCTAGTCCTTGACCGCGACGAACAGGTAGCGATTGAGGCTGAAAAAGTACCCGGGGCCCAGCCCGGCCAGATCGGCGGCCCAGGCGGCGATGTCCTCGGCGCTCATGTCGCTGTGCCGCGGCACGAAAGCGGCGACGAACCCGATCAGCCCGGCGCTGTAGGTGTCCGGGTCGTACCCGGCGTTCAGCAACGGGATCGCCGAGCGGTGGGTGACCGAGAAGCCGGCCTCCTCGAACAGCCCGGTGAGCCGCCTCGGCAGGTAGGGGTCGGCCAGGTGCCGGTCCCAGGCGGCGAGTACGCGGCGCATCCGGTCGTTGTCGCCAGACCGCCAGACGATCGAGTCCCAGTCGGTGTCGAGCACCAGCAGCCTGCCCCCGGGCCGCAGCACCCGCCAGGCCTCAGCCAGGGCGGCCGGCACGTCCTCGACGTACTCGTACACCTGGGTCGAGGTGACGGCGTCGAACGAGCCCGCGGCGCACGGCAACGCGGTCGCCTCTCCGGCGCCGAACTCGACCGGGGCCGAGCCGCCCGCGCGCGGCCGGGCCCGGGCGATGGAGAGCATGCTCGGGCTCGGGTCGACGCCGGTGACCGATCCCGCGGGCCCGACTTCGGCGCCCATCTCGCAGGCCAGGAAGCCCGGCCCCGATCCGACGTCGAGCACGTCCTCGCCGGGCTTCAGGCCGAGGGCGGCGCGGATGACCTGGCGCTGGCTGGACACGTCGGGCGTGGTGTAGGTCGCTTCGACGCGGCGGGACGTGGCCTCATCGAACTGCATAGCCGGGCTCCTCGTGACGTCCGCCGGCGGCCGGCGCCCGGCCGCGGGCCGGCCCACGGCCTGGCCCGTGGTCACTCTAGACAGGACAAGCAGAGCGGCCGAGACGGGAACGCCGCCCTTAAGTAGCGTTACGTATAGTACTAAGTACTTAGTGTGTTCAACGCGGAACGTGAGGTTCGGCGTAGGGGGTGCGTCGGCGGTGCTGGGTACGGGGGAACGGCCGGATGAAGCTGGCCTGGCTACGGGAGCCCGGCCGCTGTCCGGTGAGGATCTGAACATCCTCGCGCTCGAGAACGAGACCGTGGCCGGGCACACCTGCAAGGTCATCGTGCTGGACGGTGCGGTTGATCCGGGGGCGCTGCGCGCTTCGATCAGCGGGCGCCTGCCTCGCGCCCCCATGCTGTCGATGCGGCTCGGTGAGATCGACGGCGCTCCCTGGTGGGTGCCGGCCCACCAGGTGGACATGGCCGCTCACGTCGTGGCGGCGCCCGCGTCCGGGGCGGGGGACGAGGCCGGGCTGCGGGCCACGGTCGCGGGGATCTTCGCCCAGCATCTGGACCGCTCACGGCCGCTGTGGCGGATCGACGTGATCCCCCCGCGGCCTGGCGGCGGCAGCGTGCTGATCTGGCGTATCCACCATGCCCTGGCGGACGGCATGACGGCGATGCGGATGGCCAGCGCCGTCCTGTGGGACGAGGCGCCGGTCACCGGTCCGCGCAGCACCCGCACGCGATCACGGGCGCCGCGGGCGGCCCGGCCGGTGCCGCGTCACCGGCTGGCCACGCTGCTGGCCGCCGCGCGGGAGGTGCCGCAGCCCTGGCTGCGGTCGCCGTTCGACGGGCACATCGACGCGCGGCGGGAGGTCGCCTTCACCACGGCCGGGCTCGAGGACCTGCACCGCGTGGCCGCCGCGTCGGACGGCGCGACCGTCAACGACGCGGTGCTGACCGTGGTGGCCGGCGGGCTGCGGCGCTGGCTCGAGGCGCATCATGGCCATCTCGGCGCGGTCCGGGTGAAAGTGCCGGTGAGCTTGCACGCCCTGCCGCCACCGGAGCCGCCGCCCGGGACGCCGCCGTCCGGTGGCGACCCGGCCCAGCCCGGCAACCGGGACTCGTTCTTCTGCCTCGACCTGCCGCTCGGCTCAGCCGACCCGCTCGAGCGCCTCGCGGCCATCCGCCGCACCACCCGGGCCCGCAAACAGGGCCACGACGCCCAGCACGTTGACGCGCTCATGCGCGAACTGGCGCACAGCCCGCGGCTCAGCCGCTTCGCCGAGCACGTCCTCGCCCATCCCCGGTCCTTCGCGCTGAACGTCTCCAACGTCCCCGGTCCCCGCCGGCCCATCTGCGTGCTCGGCGTCCCGGTCCGCGCACTGTACTCACTCGCCGAGATCGGCGAGCGCCACGCCCTGCGCGTCGCGGTGGTCTCCCTGGCCGGCACCCTGAACGTCGGGCTGGTCGCAGATCCGACCCTGCTGGCCGACGTCGGCGACCTGGCCGCCGGCATCCAGGCCGAGGCCGCCGAGCTGACCGGCCGCCTGCCGCACCCCTGACCGGTGCCCTCGGCAGCGGGCGGAACCGCCCCCCCGGCCGATTAGCATGATCTTGTGAAGCCCTTCCTGCTGCTGGCCACCCGTCCCGAGGATGCCGCCGCGGACGACGAGTACGACCTGTTCCTCCGGTTCACCGGGCTCAGCGAAGGGGACCTGAGGCGGCGCCGGCTGGAGCAGCGGGCGCTGGGCGCCCTCGACCTGCAGGACTGGTCGGGGATCTTCCTGGGCGGCGGCCCGTTCAACACCAGCGACCCGGAGACGTCGAAGTCAGCCGTCCAGCGGCGGGTCGAGGCCGACCTGCGCGCCGTGCTCGACCAGGTGGTCGGCGACGACTTCCCGTTCCTCGGGGCCTGTTACGGCATCGGGGCGCTCGGCAGCCACCAGGGAGCCACGGTCAACCGCCGGTACGGCGAGCCGGTCGGGCCGGTCACCGTCACGCTCACCCCGGCGGGCCAGCAGGACCCGCTGCTGCGCGGGCTGCCCGCCGCGTTCGACGCGTTCACCGGCCACAAGGAGGCGATCAGCCGGCTCCCGCGGCACGCCGTCCTGCTGGCCAGCTCGCCCGGCTGCCCGGTCCAGGCGTTCCGGATCGGCTCCCGGGTGTACGCCACCCAGTTCCATCCCGAACTGGACGCGGCCGGGCTGAGCGCCAGGATGGACGTGTACAAGCACGCCGGGTACTTCCAGCCTGAGCAGGCGGACGAGCTCAAGGCCCTGGCTCACCGCAGCAACGTCGTCCACGCGCCTGACGTCCTGCGAAGTTTCGTGGACGCCTACGCGCGCACTGGCGCGGCCGCGTCGTAGCCCGGTGCCCAGCCGACCCGGTACGCGTCCGTCCCGCCGCGCCGTCCTGGCGGGCGGCCTGGGGCTGGCGGCGGTGGCGGCCTGCGGGGCCGGCGGGTACGAGCTCGTGCAGGACGGGACGCTGCCCGGCCGCTACCGGCTGGCCCGCCTGACCGGCGCCTGTGAACTGGCGCCGGTGCCCCTGGCCGGGCCGCTGCCGTCCCGCCATCAGGTGTCGTTCCACTCCGCCTACCGGCGTCGCGACGTGCAGATGGTGACGCTGGCCCCGGCCGCGGCGCCCTCGCCCGCCGGGCTCGGCGTGGTCATCGCGCTGCACGGGTCGGGGGGCAGCCCGGCGACCCTGGCCCCGGTGCTCGCGCGGGCGATGAGCAGCGCGCGGGTGACCCGGTTCGCGGTCATCTGCGTAGACGGCGGGGAAACCTACTGGCACCAGCGCGCCGACGGGGACGACCCGGCCGGCATGATCGTGCACGAGGTCCTGCCCCGGGCCGCGGCGGCCGGGATGCGCACCGGGCGGATCGGCGTCGTCGGGCTGTCGATGGGCGGCTACGGCGCGCTGCTGATCGCCGAGCAGTTCAGCGCCGAGCAGCCCAGCACATTCCGGTTCCGGACCAAACGGCACGGCACCGAGGAGCTCACGGCCGGGGGTGAGCCGGGCGTCCCGGCGGTCGCGGCCGTCGCCGCCCTGTCACCGGCCGTCTTCGCCAGCTACGACGACGCACGCGCCGCCAACCCCGCGGCCTTCGACAGCGCGGCCGACTTCGCCCGGAACGACGTCGTCTCCGGCCTGCCCGCCCTGCGGCGCGTGCCCACCTTCATCGCCTGCGGGACCGACGACCCGTTCCAGCCCGAAGTGACGCTGGTCCGGTCCCGCCTTGCGGCCCTCACCCATCGTCCGGTGCCGGGCGGAATCATGCCGGGGTGTCACGACAGCTCCTTCTGGGCGCGGCACTGGCCCGCCGCCCTGGAATTCGCGGGCGCGCCTCACTCGACGGGCTTCTGAGCCCCTGCCTGGTCGTCGGGCGGGAGGGGGTCATCAGTGACTTCGTCGCCGGAATCGGCGTCGATGATTGGCACCGGGTCCAGCCCGACCTTGGCGGAGATCCGGGTGAGCAGTACGTCCTGCGCGGCGAGGTGCCCTTGTATGTGCGCCACCTCGTGCAGGGTCGCGCTCGCGTCGTGGAACGTCGCCTCGGCGCGTTTGTCCGCCGCAGCCGCCTGCACGTTCTGGCCCACCATGATGACCGACAGCAGGACCAATTGCAGGAAGGTCTGCGCTACCCAGGAGACGAGCGTGGCCGGCCCGCCCCGGATCGCATCCGGCAGGCTGATCAGGTCGAACAACGCGAACGCATAAGCGCACCACATACTGCCTACGACCGTCGTGATGAGCAGTGCCACTTTCGTGTTGAACCGGTTTATCGCGCTGCCCCGGGGCAGCAGATCAGCCACCTTCACCGGTTTTTCCGCGCGCCGAGCGGCAATGCGCGGATGGCGGATGTGCTGGTATATCGCCATGACCTGACCTTCCATCGATCGGCCGGGCCCTTGTCCGGACGGCCGGAAACTCCGCCAGGGTAGTCGTTTCGAGCCGGCGAAATGCCGGCCAGCTCCCGCTCGGCCGTCAGTCAAACTGGTAGGTACCCAGGATGACCGAGGGCCGAGGGAACGAGGAGAGCAGCCGGTGACGGATCTGTGCGCGACGGGAGCGGTCACTCTGGCGGGGATGCTCCGCCGCCGGGAGGTGTCCGCCCGCGAAGTCACCGCCGCCTGCGTCCAGCGGATCGAGGAGGTGGATGGCGCGGTCAACGCGGTGGTCACCCGGACCTTCGACGCGGCGCTGGACCAGGCGGCCCGCGCGGACGAGGCGCTGGCCCGCGGGGCGGAGCCCGGCCCGCTGCACGGCCTGCCGGTGGCGCACAAGGACCTGCACGACACGGCAGGCGTGCGCACCACCTATGGTTCCGTCCTGTTCGCGGACCACGTGCCGGACCGCGACGCGCTGGTGGTGCAGCGGATGTCCCAGGCCGGGGCCATCAGCCTGGGCAAGACCAACACCCCGGAGTTCGGGGCGGGCTCGCACACGGTCAACCCGGTGTTCGGCGCCACCCGCAACCCTTACGACCTGAGTCGCAGCGCAGGCGGGAGCAGCGGGGGTGCGGCGGCGGCGCTGGCGGCCCGGATGATCAGCCTCGCGGACGGCAGTGACCTCGGCGGCTCGCTGCGGAACCCGGCTAGCTTCTGCAACGTGACCGGGCTTCGTCCCTCACCCGGCCGGGTGCCCTCCTGGCCCGTCACCGACGTCGCGGACGTACTCGGCGTGGAGGGACCCATGGGCCGCACGGTCGCCGACGTCGCGCTACTGCTGTCCGTGCTGTCCGGCCCCGACCCGCGGGTGCCGCTGGCCCTGGACGCGCCCGCGCCCCACGTCCCGCCGGATCAGATCGCCGGCCTGCTGGCCCGCGACCTGCGGGGGGTCAAGGTCGCGTGGAGCGCGGACCTGGGCCTGCCGGTCGAGCCCGCGGTGCGTGACGTGCTCGCGCCGGCCCGGCAGGTGCTGGCCGGCCTCGGCTGCGAGGTGATCGACGCATCCCCGGACCTCTCCGGCGCCGACGAGGTGTTCCGGACCCGGCGGGCGTTCCGGTTCGCGACCGCCTTCGGGTCGCTGCTCCGGCGGCACCCCGGCCAGCTGGGCCCCAACGTCACCTGGAACATCGAGCGCGGCCTGGAGCTGAGCGTTGCCGACCTGAGCCGCGCCACGGTGCTGCACGCCGCGCTCGCCGCCCGGGTCAGCACGTTCTTCGAGTCGGTGGAGGTGCTCGCCTGCCCGGTCACCCAGGTCGTGCCGTTCGACGTCACCCTGGACTGGGTGCACGACATCGACGGCGAACCGCAGCGGACCTACCTGGACTGGATGGCGTCGGCCTACCTGATCTCGGCCACCGGCCTCCCGGCCGTCTCCGTGCCGGCCGGCTTCACCTCCGGCGGGCTGCCCGTCGGGCTCCAGCTGGTCGGCCGCCGCCGGGCGGACTGGCCGCTGCTGCGGGTAGCGCACGCTTTCGAGGCCGCCACCGGGCACAGCGCGGTCATCCCGCCGGTGCTGCGCTAGCGGTCACCGCGGCCGCTGGAAGAGCCTGACCGCGAGCCAGCCCGCGGCGCAGGCCAGGGGCAGTTCGACCAGGACCGCCTCGGAGACCGCCAGCGTGCGCCCAAGGCCTGGTGCCGACGTGCACACGTCGAACCAGGCGTCCACTATCAGCAGCGTGCCACCGGCCGCGGCGGTCAGGCAGGCGCGGGAGTCACCCCGGGCCAGCAGCGCGGCGGTGGCCAGCGCCGCGACCGCCTCGGCGGCGTCCAGGCCGGTCCAGGCCAGCGACCAGTTCTGGGCCTGGGCGGTGCGGGGCAGCGTGGCGGCGAGCACCACGCACCAGGGCACCAGGAAGCCGCCGACGGCCAGGGCGGCCAGCCGGGCCCGGCGCAGCCCGACCGGAGAAAGCGGAGCCGGGGAGAACGGAGCGGGGGAGGGCGGGGCGAGCCGGCGGGCCGGGCCGGGGACCGGGATGACTGGCTCGCTGCGGTGGAGCGTCGCGTGGGTCGGCATGGCTTCACCGTAGAGTTACAGAGAAAATTATGCAAACAAAATTCTGCAGAGATATTTCTGTAACCCTGGTAGGCTTCCGGGCATGGCGATAACTCCTCGGCGGGTGGTGGGCGACGCCAACCGGTGGAAGGCCATGTCGCATCCACTGCGCCGCGAGATGCTGCGTCACCTCGACGAGCACGGGCCCGCGACGTCCACCACCCTCGCCGAGGCCCTGGGCGAGAACACCGGGACCACCAGCTACCACCTGCGGGTCCTCGCCGACGCCGGGGTCATCGAGGAGGTGCCGGAGCGGGCGAACGGCCGGGAGCGCTGGTGGCGCACGTTTCCCGTGGACCACCGTGAGCCCGACTACGACACGCTCAGCGCCGGGGAACGCGCGGCGCTGGACGAATGGCGCGCCCAGCAGATCCCGGGCGAGCTCGAGCTGGTCAACCGTTTCATCCGGGACGTCCGTCAGCACGGTCCGTGGGCCCGGGCCTCCCGGGCCCGCGGTTTCTACACCGCCGAGGACCTGGAGGCCCTGCACGACGAGTACGTCGCGCTGCTGCACAAGTACGGGCACTCCGCGCAGGACGCGCCGCCCGGGGCCCGGCCCATGCAGCTGCGGATGTTCTACATCCCCGACGAATAGCCGCCTGGCCCGCCGGACATGCGGCGCCGGAACCGGCGGCCGAACACGAACGCGGCCAACCCCGTCACCAGCCAGAACAGCAGGAACACCTTGAAGAAGGCGAACAGCACCCAGCCGGGCCCCGGCGCCAGCAACGCGACCAGCAGCAAGACCATCGCCACCGGGAGGAACCGGGGCCCGCGACGGCGGGCCATCCACGACGGCCCGGCCGGCCGCAGGCCGGGTGCCCCCTGCGGCACCAGGACCGGGTCCGGCAGGTCCGTCATGACCCGGCGCAGATCCCCGAACGTCTTCGCGTTCAGGGCCGCCGAGGTCCGCTCGTCGAGCTCCTCGGACGTCAGCCGGCCCTCGGCGTAATGGTCGCGCAGCCGGGCGGTCACCCGTTCCCGGTCGGCGTCAGATGCGCGGATGCGGTCATCCATGGCTGGTCCCCTCGCCTTCTACTTGTGGCTCTGCTTGTCGCTATTCGTCGTCGGGATCGTCGGCTGCGTCATCGTCAGCGTCGGCGGGCTCGTCGCCGGCCAGGATCTGGTACATCCGGCGCCGGGTCTGCTCCAGCAGCCGCTCGGCGGCGCGGATCTGCTCCGGCGTGCCCGCGTGGGCCAGCTGGACGATGCTGCCGCCCAGCCGGGCCGCCTGCGCGAACAGGCCGGGCATCTCGCCGGGCTCGTCCTGCGCCATGGCCTCCCACGCCGGGCGGGCCGCCTCCGGGTCGTCCTCGATATGGCGGCGCCCGGCCTCGGTCAGGCTGAACGTGCGGCGGCCGCCGGACTCCTCGCCGGCGATCAGCCCCTCGTCGGCCAGCAGCTGCAGGGCCGGGTACACCGCACCGGGGCTGGGCCGCCAGGCACCGCCACTGCGCTCCTCGATCTCGGACATGATCTGGTAGCCGTTACGGGGGCCCTCCCGCAGCAGGGCCAGGATGGCGGCCCGCACGTCGCCGCGGCCGGCTTTGGGCCCGCGGGCCGGGCCGGGCGGCCCGGGCCACCAGCCGCGCTGGCCACCGCCGAAGCCGCCCGCCGGGCCGGCGAAGCCGCCCGGCCATCCGCCCGGGCCGGCGAATCCGAAGCCGCGCTCCCACGGCCCGCCGCGCCGGGCCCACGGCCCGCCCCGCCGGCCCTGGTGTCCCCGGCCCTGGTCCCCGCCGCCCTGGTCCCCGCCCGCCTGGCCCTGCCCGCCTGGCCCCTGCCGCCCTGATCTGGCCCGGACATGCCGTGCATGGCGTCCTGGGCCCGGCTGAGCAGGGCACTCGCGGCCTGCATGATCCCGCAAAGGCCGGGATCGAAGTCCCCGGCCGCGCTCCATGCCGCACTCATCTGAAACCCCCAGACCAGGGACCCCGGAACCCAGGTCCCCAAGTGATCCACTCGCGATACGGTCCCGATATATCGCTAGCCTAGGTCGCGAGCCCGCGGATGGCAAACGCAGGCCCGTGGACGGCAAAACGCAAGCCCACGGCCCAGGCTGGGCGCCCAAACGGAAGGCCTGCGGCCCGGTTTGGGCGCAGGCTCGCGGGCAGGGGGGATAGTGCGGCCGCGTCCACCGGCGGGCCGGGATGGCCGGTCTCGACTTGAGACGAGTTGCTAAGAAACTTGACTCATTCCAGATAGTTCAGCAGGGTGGGGCCCATCATGGTGCTGGCAGCGATCGACCCGGACGGCGAGATGTCCCGGGCCCTGCGTGCGGCCGGGCTGCGGGTCACGATGCCGCGGCTGGCCATGCTCACCTGGCTCGGCGGGCACCCGCACGCCACCGTGGACGCGATCGCGGCGGGCGTGCGGGAGCGGTTCGGCGCGGTGTCCACCCAGGCGGTCTACGACATGCTGGCCGCGTGTGCCGCCGCGGGACTGCTGCGGCGGATCGAGCCGGCCGGCCATCCGGCCCGGTTCGAGCGCCGGGTCGGCGACCAGCATCACCACCTGGTGTGCCGCCGCTGCGGCCGCACCGAGGATGTCGATTTCGCGATCGGGGCCCAGCCCTGCCTGACTGCGGCCGAGGACCTGGGCTTCGCGGTGGACGAGGCAGAAGTGGTGTTCTGGGGCAGGTGCCCCGCCTGCAAGGCAGCTCAAGGCTCCGCTGACGGAGTACAGCGTGACGAGGAGGTATGGCAATGACCGACAATCACCCGATACCCACGACGAACGATGCCGGTATCCCGGTCGAGAGCGACGAGTTCTCACTGACGGTCGGCACGGAAGGCCCGGTCCTGCTGCAAGATCATTACCTGATCGAGCAGATGGCGAACTTCAACCGGGAGCGGATCCCGGAGCGCCAGCCGCACGCCAAGGGCGGCGGGGCGTTCGGCTACTTCGAGGTCACCCAGGACGTCAGCGCGTACACCAAGGCGGCGGTGTTCCAGCCCGGCACCCGGACGGACACGCTGATCCGGTTCTCGACCGTGGCGGGGGAGCGGGGCAGCCCGGACACCTGGCGTGACCCGCGCGGTTTCTCGCTGAAGTTCTACACGTCGCAGGGCAACTACGACATGGTCGGGAACAACACCCCGGTGTTCTTCATCCGCGACCCGATGAAGTTCCAGCACTTCATCCGCTCCCAGAAGCGCCGCGCGGACAACAACCTGCGCGACCATGACATGCAGTGGGACTTCTGGACGCTGTCCCCGGAGTCGGCGCACCAGGTCACCTACCTGATGGGCGACCGCGGCATCCCGCGCACCTGGCGGCACATGAACGGGTACAGCTCGCACACGTACATGTGGATCAACGGCGCAGGGGAGAAGTTCTGGGTCAAGTACCACTTCAAGACCGACCAGGGCAACGAGTTCTTCACCCAGGACGAGGGTGACCAGATGGCGGCCGCGGACACCGACTACCACCAGCGCGACCTGTATGACCACATCGAGCGCGGGGAGTTCCCGAGCTGGACGCTGAAGATGCAGATCATGCCGTTCGAGGACGCCCGGACCTACCGGTTCAACCCGTTCGACCTGACCAAAGTCTGGCCGCACAGCGACTACCCGCTGATTGAGGTCGGCCGGCTGGTCCTGGACCGCAATGTGACCGACTACCACACCGAGATCGAGCAGGCCGCGTTCGAACCGAACAACCTGGTCCCCGGCATCGCGCTGTCCCCGGACAAGATGCTGCTGGCCCGCGGGTTCTCCTATGCCGACGCGCACCGCGCCCGGCTCGGGGTGAACTACAAGCAGATCCCGGTGAACTCGCCCAAGGTCCCGGTCCACGCCTACAGCAAGGACGGCGCGATGCGCGTGGTCAACGCCACCGACCCGGTGTACGCGCCCAACTCCAAGGGCGGCCCCCGGGCCGACTCTGAGCACTACAAGCCGGCCAGCTGGTACGCCGACGGGGAGATCATGCGCTCGGCCTACGTCCCGCACGCCGAAGACGACGACTTCGGCCAGGCGGGCACCATGGTCCGCGAGGTGTTCGACGACGCGGCCCGTGAGCGGCTGGTCAGCAACGTCGTCGGCCACCTGCTCAACGGGGTGACCGAACCGGTCCTGGAGCGCGCCTTCGAGTACTGGAGCAACGTGGACAAGGACCTCGGCAGCAAGATCGAGGCCGGCGTCCGGGCCAAGGCGGGCGAGAAGGACCCCAAGGCCGCCGAGCAGGCTAACCCGGCCCGGGGGAGTATGCAGGCCAAGGCCTGACGCTGGGCTGAGCAGGCAGGCGACGCATACGGGGCTCCTGGTCCCCCGGGCCAGGGGTCCCGTCTTGCGTGCCGGGACCTGGGCCCCCGGGTTTCGTTAGGGGAACTGTGGTGCGAGCATCGAGGCGGAGGATCGCGAGGAGAGGTGGCCATGGACGAGGCGACGTTCGATGAGGTCCGCGACGCGGTACGGCGGTTCGTGCGGGAGAAGGTGCTGCCCCGCGAGGACGAGATCGAGGAGACCGACGCGATTCCCGCGGACCTCCGGGCGGCTACCGCGGAGCTCGGGCTGTTCGGCTACGCGCTGCCCGACGAGTTCGGCGGCTCCGGGGTGAGCATGGCCCAGGACGTCCGTCTGGCCTTCGAGTTCGGCTACGCGACCCCCGCGTTCCGGTCCATGTTCGGCACGAACAACGGAATCGCCGGGCAGGTCATCGCCAAGTTCGGGTCGGACGCGCAGAAGAAGGCCCTGCTGCCGGGCCTGGCCGCCGGGGACCAGGTCGCCTCGTTCGCGCTCACTGAGTCCGAGGCCGGGTCCAGCCCGGCCGGGCTGCGCACGTCGGCCCGCCGCGACAGCGACGGCCCGGGCGGCGGCGACTGGGTGCTGTCCGGCACCAAGCGGTTCATCACCAACGCGCCGCTGGCTGACCTGTTCGTCGTGTTCGCCCGGACCGACCCCGGCGCCGGGTCCGGCCGCGGGATCTCTGTCTTCGCGGTCGACGCGGCCAGCCCGGGGCTGACGGTCGGCCCGCGCGACCACAAGATGGGCCAGCGCGGCGCGTGGACCGCCGAGGTGATCTTCGAGGACGTCCGGGTGCCGGCCGACCGCCTGATCGGGGAGGAGGGCCGCGGCTACCGCAGCGCGATGACCGTCCTGGCCCGCGGCCGGCTGCATATCGCGGCGGTCTGCGTCGGCACCGCGCAGCGGATCCTGGACGAGTCGGTCGCCCACGCCGCGACCAGCAAGCAGGGCGGCCAGCTCATCGGCAGCTACCAGCTGGTCCAGGCGATGCTGGCCGACTCCTACGCCGAGATCGAGGCCGGCCGGTCCCTGGTGCTGTCCACCGCGGACGACTACGACGCCGGGCGGAACGTGGCCGCCGGGCCGTCGGCCGCCAAGCTGTACTGCAGCGAGATGGTCTCCCGGGTCGCCGACCGCGGGGTGCAGGTCCACGGCGGCCTCGGCTACATGAGCTCGACCGTGGTGGAGCGGCTGTACCGCGACTCGCGGCTGTACCGGCTGTACGAGGGGACCAGCGAGATCCAGAAGCTCATCATCGCCCGCGAACTGCTCGCCGCCGCACAGGCCCGCTGAGTTCTGGCCTGCTGGAGTTCTGGCCCGGTAAGGCTGGCTTCCCGGTAAGTCTCGTACTAGCCACCGCGCGGCTGCGGCCGGCCTGAGGCACAATCGCACGTGGGATCCGGTGCACGTCAGGGGCGGGAGCGTTATGCAGGTGGTGTGGCTGCGCGTTCGCGCCGGGCTGCGGCAGGACTGGCGCAGCCCGCTGGTCCTCGCGCTGATCACCGGCCTGATGGGCGCCCTGGTCCTGGTGTCGCTCGCGGGCGCCCGCCGGACCGACACCGCGGTGCCCCGGTTCCTGGCCTGGTCCGGCCCGACTGAGGGGCAGGTGGCCGGGGTCCCGTTCGCGGCTCTGGGCCGGATCGGCCGGCTGCCGGACGTCGCCTACGGCGAGCGGGGCGCGTTCATGCTGATCCTCGCGGCCCCAGCTGGCCGCCCAGCGGCCGGCCGGCCCGGCCAGGTGACGACGTGGGCCCTGATCGACAACCCGCCGCAGGCCCGGGCCATCATCGTGGCCGGCCGGCGGCCCAGTCCGGCCCGGGCAGACGAGGTGATGATCAACGAGGCCGCCGCGCGGTCCCTGGGCGCGCACGTCGGCTCGACGATCCAGCTTCGGGGGTTCCGGCCCAGCCAGGTGATGCAGGTACTCAACAACGAGGTGCTGCGCCCGACCGTCACCCTGCCCGACGTGCACGTGACCGCGATCATCCGGACGCCCACGGACCTGGGCGATTCCGGGGCGCCTTCCGACGTCACCTTCACCGGCACCGGCTCGCTCTTCCTGACCGCCGCGTTCTACCACCGCTTCGCGGGATCGGTCGGCAACATGGTGGGACTCTCCTTCCACCTGCACCGCGGCCTGGCTGGCCTGCCGGCCTTCCGGGCCAGGGTGAACCGCCTGACCGGGGGCCGGGCCCAGTTCGAGCTGGGCAGTGACGACGCCACGGCCGCGGCCGCTGCCCAGCGCGGCACGTCACTGCAGGCGCTGGCGCTGCTCCTGTTCGGGATCGTCGTGGCTCTCGCGATGCTGGTCATCGTGGGCCAGAGCCTCGCCCGGCTGATCCACACCGACTCGGGAGACTTCCCCGTGCTCCGCGCGCTCGGGTCCAGCCGCAGGCAGCTGGCCGTCGTGGCGCTGGTTCCCGCGGCCCTGGTCGCGGTGGCCGGGATGGCCCTGGCCATCCCGGCCGCCTACGCGCTGTCGGTGTTCACGCCGGTGGGCCTGGCCCGGCGGGCCGAGATCTCGCCCGGGCTCTCGTTCGACGCCCTGGTCCTGCTGGGCGGGGCGCTCCTGCTCATGGTCCTGCTGACCGCGCGGGCCGCCCTGACTGCCCAGCGGGTGGCCTGGACGCAGGATGACGCCACGGCGAGGAGCCGGGGCCGCGGCTCTGCCCTCGCGCGCTGGATGGCCCGCCGGGGGTTCCCGTCCCCCGCCGTGACCGGCATCCGCCTCGCGTTCGAGCCGGGGAGCGACCGCTCCCCGGTCCCGGTCCGCTCCGCGGTCCTGGGCACGGCGCTGGCGCTCACCGCGGTCGTCGCCGCGCTGGTGTTCGGGGCCAGCCTGGCCCACGTCATCGGCGACCCCCGGCTGGCCGGCTGGAACTGGGACGTGGCCGTCGGGAACCCGCACTCGGGTGACACCTCCGCCCAGACCATCCCGAAGCTGCGCGCGAACGCCAGCCTGGCGGGCTTCACCGCCACGGCCCTGGGAGACGGGGACATCGGCGGCCAGGACGTGCCGGTCGTCGGGATCCAGACGCTGCGCGGCCGGGTCGCGCCGCCGCTGCTGAACGGCCGGCTGCCGAGCGGGCCCCGGGAGATCGCCCTGAGCGGCGGGGAACTGCGCGCGCTGCACCGGAGTGTCGGCGGCCTGGTCAGCGCCCGGACCACTGGCGGAGTGGTCGCGCTCCGCATCACCGGGCAGGTCGTGCTGTCCCCGGAGATCACCAACGAGGAGGTCAAGCTCGGCTCCGGCGGAGTCATGACGCTGGCCGGGGCGGGCACGCTGAGCCGGACCCCGCTGCCGGTCAACGTGTACCTGGTCCGGCTGCGGCACCCGGGTGACCCGGCGGCGATCGCCCGCCTCAAGCAGGAGTTTCCCGGAGTGGTGCTCCCCGCGGTGGCCCCGCCGGAGGTCCGGGAAGTCGAGGGGGTCAACGACCTGCCGCTCACCCTGGCCGCCGTGCTCACGCTGCTGGCCGTGGGCACGATCGCGCAGACACTGGTCACGTCCGTCCGCCGCCGCCGCCGGGACCTGGCCATCCTCAAGGCGGTCGGCTTCGTCGGCCGGCAGGTACGGGCCAGCGTGGCCTGGCAGGCCACCGCCATCGCCGGTACGGGCCTGCTGGTCGGCCTGCCGCTCGGCGTGGCCGCCGGGCGCTGGGCGTGGACCCTGCTGGCCCAGGGATTCTCGATCCAGCCGGTGGCCATCATCTCCCCAGGGCTTTTGCTGGCCATCCCGGCGGTCCTCCTGCTGGCCAACGCGGTCGCGGCTATCCCGGCCCGGACCGCGGCCCGGACCCGGGCCGCCGTGGTGCTCAGGACCGAGTAGTTGCCAGGATCGGCCCTGAGGACCCCGGGACGCGAAATTTCGTGCGACCGCCCTCGGCCAGGCCGTGTCTTTTCCCCCTAAGCCGGGCAGGACCCACAGGAAGCCACCGTCGAGGAGGTTGACATGGCAACCGATTCCAGGCCCCCCAACGAGCCCCAGGGTGCAGGCGTGTTCGGCTCCGAGCCGGGCGGTACCGACGAGCTTGGTCCCGAACCGGGGAGCACCGACGTCCTCGGAGTCGAGGAGGGCGGGACTGACGAGCTCGGCTCCGAGGAGGGCGGTACCGACGAACTCGGCCCGGAGGCCGGGGGGACGGACGAGCTCCGGCCACCAGGCCGCTGAGCGTTAACGTCCCCGGGCCGTTGGAGCCGCCGGTGACGCCCTGGTAGGAGGCGGCGCGGAGAATCCCGTCGGGAGTCAGCTCGGCGTAGCTGACCTCGACCACGACGCGGGGCTCCACCCAGGTCACGTCCCGGGCCTGGGCCGGGGGGACCGGGCCGGCGAACGGCGGGCGGTCCCGTCGCAGCGGAGCGAACAGCTGCTCCAGCCGGCGCAGTTCCGGCTGGGTGAAGCCGGTCCCGACGCGGCCCGCGTAGGCCAGGCCGCCCGGCCCCGCGATCCCGACGAGCAGTGAGCCGATCTGGCCGGCCCGGTGGCCCCGGCCGGGGCTGATGCCGCCTACGAGCACGTCCAGGATCCGGCGGTTCTTGATCTTCAGCCAGTCGGGGGAGCGGCGGCCGGGCCGGTAGGGAGAGTCGAGGCGCTTGGCCACCACGCCCTCCAGCCCGTCGCGGATACTCACCGCGAGCACGGCCTTCCCGCCGCCGGGAAACGACGGCGGGACGTGGACCTGCTCGCCGGCCAGCTGCTGGGCCTCGAGGATGTCCCGCCGGCGGGCGTAAGGCTCGCTGATCAGCGACTTACCGCCCAGGCCCATGATGTCGAAGACCAGGTAGGTCGCCGGGACCGCGGCCAGCAGGCGGGGTGAGGGCGCGGCCACGTGCATCCGCCGCTGCAGGGCGGCGAAGCTGGGGCGGCCGCCGGCGAACGCGGCGATCTCCCCGTCCAGAACCATCTCCCGGGACCCGGCCTGGTGGGCCAGGCCGGCCAGTTCCGGATAAGCCCGGGTCATGTCCCGGCCGCTGCGGGACAGCAGCCGCAGCCTTCCCGCGGACAGGTAGGCCACCGCGCGCACGCCGTCCCACTTGAACTCCGCGGCCCACGCTGGCCCGGGCTCCGGGAGCTCAGCCGCGGGCACCGCCAGCATCGGCGGTACCTGCGCCGGAAACCCCGCCGCGCTGAGCCCTGATTCCGCCATGAACCCCCCGTGTGCCTGCTGGGGGGCGCTGACCGGCTATCTACCCGCCCCGCCGCCCCGGACACGGGGCCGGGCCGGGCCGGGTCAGGGCGGGCAGGTCAGGGGCGCCGGGTCAGGGGCGGAGCCGGCCGGGCGGGGTCCTTGGCGGGAGCCGGGCGGCTGCTGGCGGCCTCGCCGGTCCCGCGCGTGACGAGGGCCACCGCGAGCAGGGCGGCCAGCGGGGCGACCAGCGCGACGAAGTCGGAGGAGGTCAGGTTGCCGAGGGCGTCCAGGGCCCCGGCGAAGCCGACGATCAGCACGGCCACGGCCACCAGCCCCCAGCCGTGCAGGAACAGCCGCAGCGTGAAGGGCGGCGCGGGGTCGGTCACGTCCGGGACGGCGGTAATGGACTTCATGCCGCGGGTCTCCGTCATGCCCTCCCGGACCCGTACCGTGAGCATCAGGGTGCCCGGCTGGTCCGCGACCAGGAGCAGTTCGTCGGGATGGCCCGGGTCAGGAGCCTGGGCCACCGACCCGCCGCCGGCCGCCCAGGACATCACCTTCCTGGTGCCCGAGGGCTGGACGCGGTAGCGGACCTGCTCTCCGGCCAGGACGGTGTCCGGCCCGTCGATGACCACCGGCGCGGCCAGGCCCGGGGCGGCCGGCCGTGCGGCCTCCTGGGCCGCCGCCTCACCGTGGCCGTTCCCGTTTCCGTGGCCGTGCCCGTTCACGGCGGGTGCGGCCAGCCCGGCCTCGGGGGTGACCAGGAACTGGCGGCGGGCCAGTTGCCCGGCCAGCCGCATCTGGTGGATGTGCACGCTCCAGGCCATCACCACCACGGCCGCGGCGAGTCCCGCCGCCCCCAGCCCCAGCAGCCCGGCGACCACGGGGTGACCGGCGTCAGCCATCACGGCGGTGAGCATGTCGTCCCCCTCATGGCCGTGGCCAGGTGCCGTCCCCGGGCTCCCGGCGGTCCGGCCTGCCCGTGGCGCCCCACAGCCGGGCCTAGCCCGCCCGAACGTCTCTCCTGCTTCACGGAGGTATTCAAACACATAATCGAATCGACTGGAAGCCCGGCCCAGAGGAGATGATCAGGATGAGGGTGGTGACGGCGACGCCCGCGTCCATGAGCTTGACCGCGGTCAGCACCGGTGTGTGAGCAGGAGGCCGCAGCGGCTCGGCTGGCTGGACGGGCGGAGTCGGTACATGGTGGCCTCACCTGGGGAGCCCGCCGAACGGGCGCCTTCCTTTCATAACCTACGCGCTTAAGTACAGCCTGACAGGGCGGGCTTTAACTCACGATTAAGGCATCATCGCGTAATGTCTCCCATGCCCGCCAGCAATCAGGACGAGGAAGACTGGCTGGGCTTTCGCAGGAAAGCAGGTGACGAGAATCGAACTCGCACCTTCAGCGTGGGAAATGGCGAGGATGCGATCGTGCGCCACGAGAGGCACCTGGAGCCAGGGGGCAGTCGCCGCCACCCGCCGGTCCGCTTCATGGTCTTCTTGCCACCTATGTCCGGTCCGGACCCTCATGGGCCGGGCGATACCGCGCCTCGCCTGCTGCCAAGGGAGATCATTTCGACATGGCCGAGCTTTGGTTCCCGGTGCCGCCCCTGGCTGGTGACGTGGTGCTGCTGCGCCCCTGGCGCGAGGCCGACGTGCCGGGCATGGTGCTGGCGTTCAGTGATCCAGTGATGAAGCGGTTCTCGTGGCGTACTACTCCGTACACCGAGACTGACGCGCGCGACTACCTCGCTGAGCAGGACGAGGCCCGCTCGCGCGGCGAGGCGCTCCACTTCACGCTAGCCAGGCCGGACGACCAGGACGTGCTGCTCGGCGCCATCTCGCTGTATGAGGTTCGCCTGGATCAGGGCTGCGCGGCAGTCGGGTACTGGCTCGCCCCCGGGGCCCGCGGCCGGGGTACGGCGACACAGGCGGTCCGCCTGCTCGCCCGGTGGGCATTCGCTGGGCTGCGACTGGCCCGGCTGGAGCTGACTTGCGGTCCCGACAATGAGGCGTCGCAGCATGTCGCCGAGCGTTGCGGGTTCTCCCGTGAAGGCCTTCTTCGTTCCCACGTGCCTTTCAAGGGCGCCCGCCGCGACAGCGTGATCTACAGCCTGCTTCCCGGCGAGCTGCAGTAGCCGACCTCGCCTACTGCCCTGTCCCAAAAGATCCTTAATGGTGAGTGCCGCAGCCGGGAGTGACGTCAAGCCCGGTGCTGGCGAGGAATTCCTGTCGACCGTCCTTCGTAGCCGCGCGGGTGCGAAGGAGATAGCCATCTCGCAGTGTGAGAAAATGACAGGCAGGGCCTAGGAGCCGGAGCACATGGTGAGCGAATCGACGGAGTTCTTCATCGGAAGCAGCGTTTCCTGCAGCGATGGCCCCTGCGGGGAGCTGGCCCGCGTGGTCGTCGATCCGGCCGCCCGCACGGTGACCCATCTCGTCGTCGAGCCTCCGCACCGGGGTGGAACAAGTCGTCTCGTGCCAGTCAGGCTGGCTGGCACGGGGACGGCAGCCATCCGTCTACGGTGCACTACGTCCCAGTTCGAAGGCCTCCAGGAGGCTGAAGAGACGCAGATCGTGCCGGGGGCTCTTGGCGAGCTGGGCGACGGGCAGGACTTCAAGCTCTCTGCGCCCTACTACGGACCGGGGGGCATGGGACTAGCCATGGCAGTTGGCACCGGCCTGGGCGCGGGTACAGCTCCCCGGCGCGTCACCTCCGATCGCATCCCCGCAGGCAAAGTGGAAGTCCGCCGCGGAGAGCATGTGCGTGCCACGGACGGTCCCATCGGGAAGGTCCAGGGGCTGACCGTCCTAACCCGCGGGCATCGTGTGACTCACGTTCTGCTCGACGAGGGTCACCTCTGGGGCAAGCGGCGGGTAGCTATCCCGATCGGCGCGGTAGCCGACTTCAGCGACGGTGTTCGGCTCAGTCTGACCAGGGACGAGGTGCGTAACCTGCCGCTGGACGACCTAGCTCCCGGCGCTGGCTGACCATGAGCCCGGGCTGCTGGTCCCAGCCCAGGATTTTCATCACGGTGAGCAGCGTCCCAGGGACTCCGTGCAGTATTACCGGCGTCGTGCTTTCAGTCAGCCGGACGACGGCCCGCAGGCCGGCGACGTCACAGAAAGTCACAGCGGACAGGTCGACATGGAGACCGGCGCCGTCTCGGGGAATACGGCCCAGCGCCTCTAGCAGGGCGGGATAGGTTTCCTCGTCAATGTCGCCACTCAGGACGAGCGTGGCATAGCCCTGGCCGTCCTTGATGACGTCGATCCCGCCGGGCAGCGTAACCACCAGCCGCTGCCGGTGCTGGGGCATCGCTGGCCGCGCCGTGACCGGCTGGGCTGCGGCGGCCCCCATGTCCGGGGCCAGGGCAAGAGGCTTCACGTCAGGGGTCCCAGTCATCGCTATCCCCGATCAGCAGTGGCCAGTGGCAGTACAAGGGTCGGCTCCCGGCGGAGACCTGTCAATATCAACGTGAGAAAAACTTCGTGTGTATCTTCTCGTGAGAATTCTCCCGCGAGGTTATACTCGGGGTCATGGAGCCTCCTGACGAGCAGATCGGCAACTGGACGCTGCTGACCGGGCACGGGCGCGTGCTCGTGGAGATCGCCGGGAACCCCCAAGCCCGGATCCGCGACATCAGCTCCGTGGTCGGGCTCACCGAACGCACCGTGCAGGCCATCGTGGCCGACCTGGAAGCCGCGGGCTACCTCACCCGCAGCCGGACCGGGCGGCGTACCCGCTACACCGTGAACCCAGACAGCGAGTTCCGGCACACTGCCCAGAAAGGACTACGAGTCGGCCCGCTGCTCGCCCTGCTGACCGCGATGGGCAGCACCGACACACCCGAGCCGGCAGATCCCAGCACCAACCGGCCCCGGCAGCCACAGGCCACCAGCCCACGAGGGTAGATCCGGCGGCCCGGTCCACGCCGGTCAGGGGAAGGCGAACGACTCGTCTCGATGGCGGGCTGAGCTCTTGCGGCGCGGACCAGACGGGCACGCGGATCCCGGCAATGGCGGCGAGCGCTCCGCCACCTAGGCCGTGCCCCGGCCGCCCCGTTTCCTCGTAGGCCAGGCCTGGCCGTGGTCGATCCTTAAGTCCCTGGCGCCTCTACCTGGCCCGCATCCGGTTGTTGCGGGCGTTGTGCTCGACTTCGGCCAGGCCCAGCGCTTCCAGCACCGGGGGTACGTAGTTGCCGAACCGGCCGCGCAGCCCTTTTTTCAGGCCGTACCAGCCTCCGACCGGGTTGCCGGGTGAACGCCCCCATGCCTCGACGGTGCCCTCGGCGGCCTGCTTCTGCTCGTCGGCGTTGCCCAGCGGCATCCAGTCGCCGTGCTCCTTCAGCATCGCGTGCAGGTCCTCGATGCAGCGGAGCTGGTAGCGCAACTGGGTGCCGCCCACCTGGACCACCAGGGCGGGCGGGTCGCCGTCCGGGTCGCGCCAGGCCTCGAACTCAGACTTGCCGGGCGGCGTGGCCAGGATCCACGGATCGGCGGCCGTTCCCGATCCAGCGTCGGTGCTGCTCAACGTGGTCGCTCCCTTCGTCGCGGATGAAGGCGAGTATGGCAGCTAATACATGACATCTCTTGTCATGATTGGGCGCTATCCTGATCCGGTGCGTGCGAGCCGGCTCGTCGGGCTGCTGGGGCTGCTCCAGGCCCAGGGCCGGATGACCACCCAGCGGCTCGCCGCCGAGCTCGAGGTCTCCCCGCGGACCGTGCTGCGCGACATCGAGGCTCTCAGCAGCGCCGGGATCCCGGTCTATGCGACCCGGGGCCGGCGCGGCGGCTTCGAGCTTGTCGACGGGTTCAGCAGCGAGCTGCCGGGCAGCCGCCTGGGGGAGCGACCGCGCCCGGTGCCTGATGCCGGGCGGGCCCGGATCCGGTTGTCGCCACGTGGCCGGCGGCTCGCCGCCCTGCAGGGCAGGCCCGCCGCCCTGCGGATCCGGCATGGCGCCACGCCCGCGGCCGGCCGCGGCGACTGGGCCGAGGCCTGGGTCCGGATCGACTCCATCGAGGCTGCGGTGCTCGACCTGCTCGCGCTGGGGCCCGAGGTCGAGGTCCTGCACCCGCCGCAGCTGCGCGCGCAACTGGCCCGGGCCGCCGGTCAGATCGCCGACTTGCACCGCGGACCGCCCTGAGCCGGCACCTCCTGGCGGCGTCGCGCCGCGGCGGGCTGGCCCAGTCAGCCGGCCCAGCGGCGGTGCGGCTCCCCGGGCCGCGCCGGGCCGAACTCGGCGATGAACTGGCGCAACTCAGCCTCGGCTTCAGGATGCTCCTTGAGCAGCAGGGCCAGCTCCAGCTCCCATAACGACACCAGCCCTCTCCGGGCCAGGCCAGGGTCACCCGCGAGCTGGACGAGCGCGACGCCCCCGTCCAGCTGGGCCCGGACCGCGGCCTGGTGATGCAGGCCCCGCACGCTGAAGAGCCGGATCATGGCATTCCGGGCGGCCGGCCAGGCCCCGGTGGTCATGGCGGCGGCCAGGGTCCGCGCTCCGTGGGCAGCCAGGGCGGCCAGGTTCTCGTTGACCAGCATCGTGGTCCTCCTCCCGCTCGGGATAACCCGGAAGGCAGCGCGGTAGGCGCCTCTGGCCACAGCGCGCTGCCCGCCGCGCCTGCTCCCGGCCACGGCTGACTGACCGCGGCCGTTCCTCCACGGCATAGCCGACGGGCCGCCGTACCGGTAGGCAGGCATGCGCCGGGATGAATAGCACAGGCCGAAAACTTCGGGGCAAACATAAGTCCAGGATTGCACGGGGCATATGCACGTGCAGCCACACGTTCACATGCAACGTGCGGGAAAGGGTGACATTGTGCTTACCGCCCGCCGCCGCTGCCCGCCGCCCGCCGCCGCGCGCCGCCGTCTTCTCTCCCGGGCGGTGGGTCCAGGCCCACTGCGGAGGTGGGTGCGCCCCCATCGCGGCCTGGGCAGGCGGCGAGTCACGATGGCCTACATGAGCTTCTTTGACGACATGCCGGCCGCGGAGCCGGAGCCCCGGATACATCATCCCTGGGATCCGCCGGTGGCCGAATTTCCCGCCGTGGTGCCATCCGGCCCGCTCATGCTCGGCCGGACCGAGCGGGCGGCTGTGGCGATCACCGGGATATCGGCCTACTCCGCCGGGTTCGAGATCTTCGTGACCGCCCGGTACCGGCCCGGTGCCGGTGGTGCGCCTGGTCCCGGGGACCGTATCCCGGCCGGCCCGGAGCCCGCCCCGCAGCGGCGGTCCTTCCGCCTCGGGTTGCAGTTCGCCGACGGCACCAGGGTCATCGGCCAGCACGGGGGCCCCGGGCTGGGCGACGACACGGAGCCCGGCGGCCCGATCCTGCGGACGTTCCTCGGCGGCGGCGGCCCGCGTTCCAGCTTCTGGCGCTGGTGGGCCTGGCCGCTGCCGCCCGCCGGGCCGATGCGAGTTCGTCTGCGAGTGGCCGGCGCTCGGGATCCCCGAGACCCGGGCGGGGCTCGACGCCCAGCTGATCCTGGACGCGGCGGGCCGCAGCGTCCGGCTCTGGCGCGGAGAAGAAGGCTGACGGTGGCCTGGCGATCCCGGGCCATTGGGCTGTCGGATGATCTCAGATCATTCGTCAAGATAGTTGACTGTCAATTTGCTTTACGGTGAGTTAACCTGGCCTCATGGCTGATCCGGACCCGCACGAACTTGCCACTCCGACCCTGATGCGCGCCGCCCGCGGCGTGTACGCCCAGTCCATCCGGACGGAACTGCACGCCATCGGCGTCGATGACCTGCCCAGGAACGGCGCGACCCTGCTGGCCGGGCTCTCCGCTGCCGGCGCGCCGCGGCAGAACCTGCCCGCCGGGCTGGGCGTCACCAAGCAGGCCGTTAGCCAGGCGATCGAGATCCTGGCCGGCCGGGGGTATCTGGAACGGAGTCCCGACCCTGGCGATCGCCGGCGGATCTCCCTCACGCTGACCCCGCGCGGCCAGGAGGTGGTCGACGCCGTCGTGCGCGGGGTGGAGTCAGTTGACGCCCGGCTCCTGGAGCGGGTGCCGGCCGAGCAGGTCGGCGCCATGCGCTCGGCGTTGCTGGCCCTGGCCGAGATCAAGACCGACGCCGCGGCCACCGGGGCCGGGGAGCGCCGTCCGCCCCGGCAGTTCCGCCAGTTCCGGCCCATCTTCCCGGTGCGGGACCTGACGGCCGCGCTGGCCCACTACGCCGCGCTCGGCTTCGATACCTTCCCTTACCGGGGCGGGGACGGCTACGGATTCGCCGACCGTGACGGCACCGGACTGCACCTGACCGCTGATCCGGGGCACGATCCCGCGCCCAGTCATGCGTCGGCGTATCTCTACGTGCGCGACGCGGACGCCCTCTACGCGGAATGGAGCCGGCCTGGCATCGGCGGTCAGACGCTGGCGGTTTGCCTAACCCCCTACCAGCTCCGCGAGGGCGCGCACATCGACCCGGACGGGAACCTGATCCGGTTCGGCTCACCGGTGAAGTAGCGCGCCGCCACCGCCGTTGCGGATGTCCGCACATAGCAGCGGCCGGAAGTAGATGGTGGGCTGGCCATTGCTGAGGATATTGCCGCTATTTCCCTGGTGAATGTTGAGATACCAGCCGTGGGCCGGTATCGGCGCCGTCACGTGGGTGAATACCCGGACCGCGTGCGCGATCCGGCCGCGGCGGCTGGCCACCAGGTCCCGCAGCATGTACTTGACCGGCCCCTGGCTCATGCAGCTGCCGAGGTGGATGTGAGCGGCGTGCCGCCCGGGTGTGACCCCGCTCGCGTGGACGGTGACGGTGAGAGTCTGGCGCGAGGCGTTGTGGGCGATCCTGGCCCGTCCGCGCGGTGTGCCGTAGCTGATCCCCCGCCGGCTGACTTCGACCGCGATGAGCCCCGCCGGCCCGTGTTACGGCACCGGGAACCACCGGCCCCGGCCCCCGCGCCGCGATTGGCGTTGGGAATGAATCTCACTGTGTCAGGTCCTTTCTACCGCGCCGGAATCAAGAAACCCGGCTTATGCCGTCGGGTTTACCGCATGAGAAGGTGCATGGCAGGCGCCTCGTCCGGTGCCCTGCAGCCGAGCATAATGCCAGGCCAACCACATGATCGGATTCGCCACGACCTGAATACCAGCAAAAGACCAGGACGATCTCACCACCTTTTAGGCAATTCTCCTGCCGACCGTGGGACTGAGTAATAGCCGCCTATTTATTGATGAACCACGACAGGGCCCGCGCACGGCCGGCCGCCGGGATGGCAACTTCCTCGCGGCCCCTGTCCGCAAGTCCCGTTCCTCCCCGGGGCCCGGGGCGCGTAGCGTTCATGCCGGGGACGGGCCGGGTCAGCGGGGTATGGAAGGGCAGCATGGAACGCGTTATCCAGTCGGCAGACGGCCGGGCGCTGGCCGTCACGGAATCTGGTGACCTGGACGGCTACCCCGTGCTGGTCCACATGGGTACCCCGAACTCCCGGCGGCTGTACGGCCGCAACGTCGCCGACGCCGCTGACCGCGGGCTGCGGCTGATCAGCTATGACCGGCCTGGCTACGGGGGTTCTGCGGCCCAGCCGGGCCGCAGCGTCGCCGACTGCGCCGCCGACGTGCGGGCGATCTGCGCCGCGCTCGGGATCGAGCGGCTGGGGATGTGGGGGATCTCGGGCGGCGGGCCGCACGTGCTGGCGTGCGCGGCCCTGCTTCCCGACCTGGCCGCGTCGGTGGCCTCGCTGGCGTCCCCGGCTCCGTACGGCGCGGATGGGCTCGACTGGTTCGACGGCATGGGCCAGGACAACGTCGACGACTTCCGCCTGATGGCGGCCGATGAGAAAGCCGCCCGGGTCAAGCTGGACCAGGACCGGGAGGCGATGCTGGGCGCGTCAGCGGAGGAGCTGGCCGAGGGGATGAAGTCGCTCCTGTCCCCGGTCGACGCGGCGCTTCTCGCCGGGGAGCTGGGAGACTACCTGGTCTACTCCACGCGGGAGGGCCTCGCCCCGGGAGGCCAGGGCTGGTGGGACGACAGCCTCGCGGAGGGGCGGCCGTGGGGCTTCGACCTGGCCCAGATATCGGTTCCGGTCTTGCTGCTGCACGGCCGGCACGACCAGTTCGTGCCTTTCGGTCATGGTCAGTGGCTAGCGGCGCATGTCCCCGGGGCCGAGGCGTGGCTGTTCGACGACGAGGGGCATCTGAGCCTCATGGAGAACCGCGTCGGGGACGTGCACGCCTGGCTGGCCAGCCACCGCTAGCCCAGCCGCGCCAGCCCGCCAGGGCAGCCCGGCCCCGCCACGGCAGCCCAGCCTCGACTCCGTCGGCCCGGGACCGCCGCGTTACTGGCGGTCCTGACTGCCCCGCCGTTCCTGCAGCCGCCGGGCGACGAAGTCCTCGTCGAGGCCAGCGCCGAACGCAGAAGTCGCGCCTTTGCGGTTCAGCCGGCGCTGCCACCGCCGCTTGCGGGTCAGGCCGACAGCCAGCACGACCACGCCGGCGGCCACCGGCACAGCGAAGAGCGCCACGGCGGTGAGCCGGTCCGGGAGGCTCTCGGCGACGGCGGCATCCGGATCGCCCGGCGGGAAGTAGACGCTCACGGCCTTGGCCGACCCGGTTCCGGGTGTCGTGGCGGTATAGGCGTGGTGCTTCCAGTAGAAGGTGACCAGGCCGTTTTGCTCGGTCCCGACGGCGCGCTGGCCGGTCCAGAGCACGATTTGGGGGGACTGGAAGTCCAGGGCCAGGAAGAGCAGGGCGAACGCGAACAGCGCGGCGGCCAGGCCCACCGACCAGCCCGCACCGTCCAGGATCTTACCGAGGCGACCACGCATGCGACTATTGTCGGCCCATCCGGGGGGGCCGTAGCAAAGCTATTCTCGGCCCATCGGGGGGTGTGGCAAAGCCCAGCCCGAGTGCCGCCTAGGCAGGAGTCACGATGATCGAGCACACCACCGCCGGCCAGATGTCCCTGGCCAAGCTGGCTGACGGGCACAAATGCCAGCCGTCCGCGATCCTGCGCCTGACCGCCGAGCACAGCCCCGGCGGCGCCTACCCGGCCAACGTCGCGGCCTACATCAACGGCGTGTTCCGCGGCACGATCACCGCCACCGATCACATGCCCGCCGGGCTCCACTTGTACCTTCCCTAACGCCTGCCGGGCGAGACCAGGCAACCCAGGGACCAGGCATCCCGGGCTAGACGGCCAGCTCCGTGCCTTCCGGGCAGATCAGGCGCGCGATCCGCAGCAGCGCCAGGTCACCGGCCTGCGGCCCGAGGACGCCCACGCCGAATCGCTGGCCGCTGGCGCGATGGTGAACCGGGACGACAAGTTCCGGCCGGCCAGCCAGGCTCGCCGGGGCGGTGAACCTGAGGCTGCCCGCCCGGAAGGCGAGAAGTTCCTCCGGGCCGGCGCTGCGCAGCGGCGGAAGGTCAGCGATCACCGGCAGCACGGCGACCGAGTCAGCAGGCAGCGCCCCGCCCAGCCGCGCCCGGTAACTGCGCCAGGCCTGCTCGTCAGCCTGATCCGGCCCGGCGCGGCTGAGAGCTTCTGCGCGTCCGACGCGGGACTGCACGTCGGGAGCCAGGAACTGGCTGTTCCCGCTGAGCCACGAACCATGGGTCTGCCAGACCTCACGGCCCTGGATCCGGGCGAACAGGTCCGCCACCTCTTCGTTAATGAACGAACGGAGCGAGCATTCCGAGACGGCACTGCCGGTGGCCCCGGCGATGGCCCGGGCGGTGGCCTGAACCGTTGCGGAGAGCCCGGGACTGACCGCGGCCAGGCAGTCGGACGGCACGCAGACCGTCCGGGTCGTCGTCATGCCGGGCGCCGCCCCCGATGAGGCCAGCAGGACTTCCATGACCTGGCCGAGCAGTGCGGCGCGGCGGGCCAGCACCCCCACCACGTCGAACGACGGGGCCAGCGGCAGGACACCACGGGTACCGACCAGGCCGTGGGTGGGCCGGAAGCCGAACAGTCCGCAGGCCGCGGCGGGGACCCGGATCGAGCCGGCGGTGTCGGTGCCCAGGCCGGCCTTGGTCAGCCCGGCGGCCACGGCGGCGGCCGGCCCCGAGGATGATCCGCCCGTGAACCGGCTGGGGTAGCGCGAGTTCAGCGGCGCCAGTCCCTCGCCCGCGTTCCCGATCAGCGAGTAGGCGAGCTGGTCCAGCTTGGCCAGACCCGGCACGGATGCGCCCGCGGCCAGCAAACCGGACAGGACCGGCGCATTCTCCTCGCTGGCGGGATGCGTCGCCCGCCACCGGGGGTGGCCGAACGAGGACACATGACCCGCGACGCTGATCATGTCCTTGACCGCGACGGTCACGCCGTCCAGCGGCCCGGGGCCGGTCGCCCGGCAGGCGCACCGAGTCCGGCACCCAGCACGCCGCCGGGGGTGTGTCCTCCGGCATGCCCTCCCCCTCAGACTGAGGCTCGCGACTTTACCCGGGAAGGAGGTACCGCGATGGTGGCAGGCTTCCGGCTGCCGCTGGGCCCACGGGCAGCGAAGGAAGGACTGTCTGATCAACCACGTGCGCTCCCTGACCAGCCCAGCCTGCGGTACCTCAAAGTGGAGGCGAAAAGGCGGCTGTCGCCCTGGCCAGCCGCCGCGTCCCGATCGAGCCGGTCAACGCCCGCCTGGTCGGCCCGGGCGCACCGCGCGGGCCGGGCGTCAGCGGGGATGATGGACCTCCTGCAGCCCGTACACCGGCGTGGGGATACCCGCCTGCCGGGCCTTGAGCTGCAACGCGAGGTACAGCGAATAGTGCCGGGACTGATGCAGGTTGCCGCCGGGAACCAGAGCGCTTCCTGCTGGGTGGGCTTCCACATGTTGCGCTGCTCGCCCTCCCACGGGCCGGGGTCCTTGGTGGTGTCTGAGCCCAGCCCCCAGCACTTGCCCACCTTGTCAGCCACGTCCTGCGAGATCAGCTCGGCCGCCCAGCCGTTCATCGACTGATAACCGGTGGCGTACACGACCAGGTCAGCCGGGAGGGTGGTGCCGTCTTCCAGCACGACGGCGTCCTCGGTCAGATGGTCGACCTGGCCCCGGGCGAGCGCCACATCCCCGTTCGCGACGAGGTCGGCCGAGCCCGTGTCGATGTAATACCCGGAGCCCCGGCGCAGGTACTTCATGAACAGGCCGGAGCCGTCGTCGCCCCAGTCGTGGTCGAAGCCGGCCGCCTCGAGCCGGTCGTAGAACTCCTGGTCCCGCTCGCGCATCTGGTCATAGAGCGGGGTCTGGAACACGTGCATGATCCGGTACGGGATCGACGCGAACACCATGTCCGCCTTGTCGGTCGTCATCCCGGACGCGACGGCTTCCTCGGAGTAGAGCGCGCTCAGCCCGATGTCCATCAGTGTGCCGGACCGCACGATGTTCGTGGACGAGCGCTGCACCATGGTGACGTCCGCGCCGTTCTCCCACAGCGCGCCGCAGATGTCGAACGCCGAGTTGTTCGAGCCGACGACCACGCATCGCCGGCCCCGATAGGCGTCCGGGCCCGGGTGGGCTGAGGAATGATGCTGGTCGCCGCGGAAGGTGTCCATGCCGGGGAAGGCCGGGACGTTGGGCCGCCCCGACATCCCGGTGGCCAGCACAAGCTGGGCCGGGCGGAGCACGAGCGGCAGGCCGTCCCGGGCGACGTGCACCGTCCACTCGCCGGCCTGCTCGTCGTAGGCCGCGCTGGTCGCCTCGGTGTTCGGCCAGTAGTTGAGCTCCATGATCGTCGCGTAGGACTCGAGCCAGTCGGCGATCTTGTCCTTGGGGGAGAAGACCGGCCAGTTGTCGGGGAACCTGAGGTACGGCATGTGGTCGTACCAGACCGGGTCGTGCAGGGCCAGTGACTTGTACCGGCTGCGCCACTGGTCACCAGGGCGGGCGTGCTTGTCGATGATGATCGTGGGCACGCCGAGCTGGCGGAGCCGGGCGCCGAGGCCGATGCCGGCCTGGCCGCCCCCGACGATCAGCACGTACGGCTGCTCGGCGAATCCCAGCCCGGCCGCCTCATGCTCGCGGTCTTCCAGCCAGCTGGTCCGGGCCGGGTCCGCGCCGTGCTGGACGCCCTTCGGGCGGCTCGGCCCGTGGCGTTCCTCGTGGCCCTTCAGCTCATACAGCGTGGTCAGCAAGGTCCAGCAGCGGCCGTCACGCAAGCGCAGGTGTCCCCAGCCACGGCCGGCCGCGGTCTCGAAGTCGATCCACGACTCGACCACCCCGCCCGCCTCGGCCGGCTCCTCGCCGCCGGTGATCTTCCAGTTCCCCGGCTGGACCCAGGGCAGCGTCTCCGCGAGCATCGCGGCGATCGCCGCGCGGCCCTCGAGCGTCTTGATGTTCCAGGTGAACGCGATGAGGTCGCGCCAGTAGCAGTCCTCGGTGAACAGGCCGGCCGCTGCCGCCGGGTCGCCCGCGGCCAGTGCGTCCCCGAATTCCGACAGCCAGGCGGTCACCCCGGCCGCGACCTCGGTGGATGGCAGGGTTGCCGTCATCAGTGACCTCCCGCAGCGATGAGGGGTTAGTCCGGCGCTCTTCCCACCCTTACCCTCTACTGCCCAGGCGTCCAGCCTCGCCTGGGCCGCGATCAGCCCCGGCCCGGGGCAGCCCGCGCAGGGCGTCCATCACCAGGCCGAGCATGTGGCGGGACCGGGCGTCCCAGTCCGGGCCGGGTTCGATGCGCCACAGGAAGCCGACCAGGAGCAGGAGCTCGTCGGCGTCGATGTCCGGCCGCACGGTCCCGGCTTCCTTGCCCGCGTCCAGCAGCAGCGTGATCGCGCCGACCACCGGCCCGTAGCTCTCACCGGCCAGGTCCGCGCTCGTCGCGGCGTCCAGGATCTGGGCCAGGCCGTGCTTGATCCGGCCGTAGGGGGCGAGGCGGCCGAGCCACAGGCGCAGCGCCTCGGCCGGCGGATGCGCCTCGAGCAGTGCGGGAGCCGCCTCGACCAGCTGGCGGACGTCCTCGCGGTACACCGCCAGCATGAGAGCTTCCCGGTTCGGGAAGTGCCGGTACAGCGTGCCGGGGCCAACGCCGGCCAGCTTGGCGATGGAGTTCAGCGAGGCGCCGGCCGACTCCGCCAGGGCCGTCCGCGCGGCCTCCAGGATCCGGGCCCGGTTCTGCTCCGCGTCCGACCGCATCGGCGGGCGCACAGTCTCGCTCACGCCATCACTCCTGTTACCGGCATCGTGGCGTCACCGCCTGCCCCGGGCGTCCTGTCCTGCCCGCCCGGTGTCCCATTGCTAAACGGAGAGGTCTCCGGTAACCTTCCCGGCGTAGCGGAGACATCTCCGTTTCAACGGTACACGTCATAGCCGCCGCGGGGGTCAAGACGGGTCACGCGGCGACCGGGAGGAGAACATGGTGCCGGGAATCGACGACAAGGTCGTGGCGGTCACGGGGGCCACCAGCGGCATCGGTGAGGCGACCGCGCTGCTCCTCGCCGAGCGCGGCGCGAAGGTCGTACTCGGGGCGCGCGGCCCCGAGCGGCTGGAGGCGCTGGCCGGCCGCATCACCGCGGCGGGCGGCGAAGCCTGTTACGCGCCGACCGACGTGCGCCGGCGCGGCGACCTGTCCGGACTGGTCGGGCTGGCCTGCGCCCGGTACGGGCGGCTCGACGTCCTGGTCAGCAACGCTGGCGTGATGCCCGTCTCCGCTTTTGACGAGCTGTGCGTCAACGACTGGATGGAAATGGTCAACGTCAATCTCAAGGGGGTCCTGTACGGCATCGCGGCCGCGCTGCCGGTGTTCCGGCAGCAGGGCTCCGGGCACTTCGTCAACACCGCGTCCACGGCCGCCCTGCGGACCGTGCCGGATCAGTCGGTCTACTCGGGCACGAAGGCGGCCGTGCGGGTCATCTCCGAGGGGCTGCGCCAGGAGGCCGGCGACCGGTTGCGGGTGACGATCATCTCGCCCGGCATGACCCGGACGAACTTCGCGGCGGGCATGACCAACGAGCGGGTGAGAGAGCAGCTCACGCGGGCCCGGGACACGTTCGGGATGCCGCCGGCCGCCGTCGCCCGCGCCATCGCGTTCGCGATCGAGCAGCCGGCCGACGTGGACGTGGGCGAGATCGTCATCCGGCCCACCGCGCAGGCCTGAGGGCCTGGCGGCTTAGAGGATGAAAGCTTGCGGGCCTAGAGATCCGGGACCCAGCTGCCGTGGAACCCCAGCGGGATCCGGGCGGGCAGGTGGACGCGTGCGACGGGCTCGCCGGTGAACTCCTGGGCCGCGAGAATGACCAGGTCGGCCGCGCCGCGGTCCGGATTGTGCACAAACGCCATGACGTAGCCCTCGTCCTCGTCGCCCCCGGGGACCGCGGGTGCGAAGACGGCCTCGCCCGCGGTGGCGTCGCGGCCGAACTCGTGCGCCTCGGTGCTGCCGTGGGCCAGGTCGTGCTTGAGCAGGGCGTTGGAGAACGCCTGGTCGGCGAAGTCACCGCCGGGACTGACCACAGCCCGGTTCACCTCTCCGATGACCGCGCTGTAGCCGTACCGGTGGGGCCGGCCGATGAACTGGTCGCTGACCCGGGGGAACTCCTGGGGCCGGTCGTCGAGGCGCTGCTGGGTGACCTTCCCGGCGGCCGGGTCGATGATCCACCGGTCGAAGGTCAGCGGCCCCTTCCCGTCCAGGACGGAGACGTCGTAGGCGCCCTGGTAGCGGCACAGGTCGACGACCACCCGGCCGGAGTCGTCGTCGTAGGCGTTCAGGGTGTGGAAGATCCAGCACGGGTCCACGTCGAACCACCGGATGTCGGCCGCGCTGCCGCCGCGGGGCAGCAGGCCGACCCGGGCCGGATGCGCGGGGTTCCAGGTGTAAGGCAGCTTCTTCCCGGCCGACACGGCGTCCATGCTGAACGTGACCGGCAGGTCAAAGAGCACCAGGTAGCTGGCGGTCAGCGCGAAGTCGTGCATCATCGGGCCGCCGGGCAACGGGATGTTCACCGCCGCCGTCACCTGGCCGGCCGGGCTGACCACCAGGTGCTGGACGTGATCCCAGGCCCAGTAGTACGCGATCGCGTGCAGCTCCCCGGTGCCAGGGTCAGCTTTGGTGTGCGCGGCGAACCCGCCGGGCAGCGTCCCGCCGAAGTCGCATGGCCCCACAGTGTCCAGCTCAGCGGAGAGCTCGTAGGGCAGCGGCCCGGACTCCACGGTGGCCAGGATGCGGCCTGCGTTGGCCACGACGTGCGTGTTGGCGGCGAAGTCCATCCCCTCGTGCACCGGGCCCGCCGGCCAGGTCTCGCCGCGGGCCTGGGCGACCGCCCGGGAACGAACCCAGCGGTTGCGGTACCACTCGGCCCGGCCGTCGCGCAGCCGGACCCCGTGCACCATCCCGTCGCCGGTGAACCAGTGGTAGTTCGGATCTTCCAGGCCCATGGGGTTCGGCCCGTTCCGCAGGTACCGCCCGTTCAGGGCGGCCGGGACCTGGCCGGTGACGGGCAGGTCGACGGCGGTGACCTCCTCGGTCACCGGGGCGAACGGGCCTTCCAGGAAGCGACTCTGAGCAGGCATCGCAGACTCCACCTTCCCCGCAGGGTCTGTACCGGACACTACGCCGGCCCGCGCGGGTTCCCAAGACCACGCCGGACCGGCCCGAATCGACATAACATGACCTTGACGTCAATATCAAGTTCGTGTTGAATCTTGGCCACCGAGCGGGTGGAGGAAGTCCGTGCTGACTACGTCCTACTGGCCTGCCGACGCTCGCGTGCCCCTCGACGAGGTCACCGTGGGTGACCTGCTCCGGCGGGTGGCCGGGCAGGTGCCTGGCCGGGTCGCCCTGGTCGACGGGCAGGCCGAGGCGGCCGAGCGCCGCCGGTGGAGCTACGCCGAGCTGCTGGCCATCGCCGAGGACGTGGCCGGCGCCCTGCTGGCCCGGTTCGAGCCGGGGGAGCGGGTCGCCGTCTGGGAGGTGAACCGCCCGGAGTGGGTCATGCTCCAGCTCGGCGCGGCCCTGGCCGGCGTCATCCTGGTCACGATCAACCCGCAGTACCGCGCCGCTGAGCTGAAGTACGCGCTGGCCCAGTCCGGTGTGGCGGGGCTGCTCCACGGCACCAGCCACCGCGGCGTGTCCATGGTGGACGTGGTGCACCAGGTCCGGCCGGAACTCCCTGCGCTGCGCGAGGCCGTCTGCTTCGACGACTGGGACGAGTTCGCCGCCAGCGGCCCGGGACGGCCCGCGCTGCCACGGATCGACCCGGCCGACCCGGCCCTGATCATCTACACCTCGGGCACGACCGGCTTCGCCAAGGGGGCCATGCTGCACCATCTCGGGCTGGTCAACGCGGCCGGGCTGTCGGCGGAGCGGGCGGGCTTCCAGGACGGGGACACCTGGATCAACCCGATCCCGCTGTTCCACACCGGCGGCGGCGTCCTGGCCGGGATCGGCTGCCTGGCCCGCCGCGCCGCGCACGTGGTGGTCCCGCAGTTCGACCCGGACCTGGTGCTGGAGCTGATCGAGGCGGAGCACGGCAGCATGGTGCTGACCGTGCCGACCATCCTGCTGGCCATGCTCGAGAACTACGACCGGCAGCCGCGTGACGTCTCGTCACTGCGGACGGTGATGTCGGGCGGGGCCAAGGTGCCCGACGCGCTGGTCCGCCGCACCACCCAGACCCTCGGCTGCGAGTTCACCATCCTGTTCGGCCAGGCCGAACTGCACGGCGTGCTCAGCCAGACGCAGACGGCGGACAGCCCGCAGGACCAGGCGGAGACCCTCGGCCAGCCCATGCCGCACGTCGAGGTGAAGATCGCCGACCTGGCCACCGGCGAGCCGGCCGGCGTGGGGGAGGAGGGTGAGATCTGCGCCCGCGGCTACCAGAACATGGTCGGCTACTGGGACATGCCGGACGCCACCGCGGCCACGATCGACGGCCAGGGCTGGCTGCACACCGGCGACGCCGGGACGATGGACGGCCGCGGGTAC
The DNA here is from genome assembly GCA_963844695.1 of uncultured Actinomycetes bacterium. Taxonomy (GTDB): domain Bacteria; phylum Actinomycetota; class Actinomycetes; order Streptosporangiales; family Streptosporangiaceae; genus RYN-230. Next base: position 299,257 of record CAWJPL010000016.1, on the reverse strand, counting down.
CTGCGCATCGCGGGCCGCCTGAAGGACATCATCATCCGGGGCGGCGAGAACATCCACCCGCTCGAGATCGAGCTGCTGCTGGCCGATCATCCCGGGGTGGCCGAGGTCGCGGTCATCGGGGTGCCGGACCCGCACTGGGGTGAGCAGGTCGCGGCGGTGATCCGGCCCGCCCGGCCGGACGCCCCGCCCGATCCGGACGAGCTGGCCGCCTTCTGCCGGGAGCACCTGGCCCGGTTCAAGACGCCGAGGCAGTGGTTCTTCGTGGACTCGTTCCCGATGACGCCGTCCGGGAAGATCCGCAAGTTCGAGGTCCGCCAGCGCTTCGCGGAACCCCAGTGACCGGTGACCCGGTGGCCGGTGACCCGGTGGCCGGTGACCCGGTGACCGACGACCCGGGGACCGGTGACCCGGTGGCTGGCGTCGCGGCCGGCCCGCTCACGGACTGGTTCACGGCAACGCTGGGCGCCGCGCCCCCGCTGCGGTTCGAGCGGCTCGCGGGCGGCTACTCCAACCTGACCTTCCTGGTCAGCGATGCGGCCGGGGCGCAGTGGGTGCTCCGGCGCCCCCCGCTCGGCCACGTGCTGGCCACCGCGCACGACATGGACCGGGAAGGCGGGATCATGGCCGCGCTGGCCGGGACCGGCGTCCCGGTCCCGGCGGTGCTCGGCCGGACCGCTGACCCCCGGTGGAACGGCGCGCCGTTCTTCGTCATGTCCTTCGTCCCCGGACAGGTCCTGCGGGCCCCGGCCGACACTGCCGGGCTGGCCGCCGGCGAGCTCACCGCGATCGCGTACCGGCTGTTCGACGTGCTGGCCCAGATCCACGCCGTGGACCTGGACGCGACCGGCCTGGCCGCGATGGCCCGCAGCGGCTCCTACGCCGGGCGCCAGCTCCGCCGCTGGTACCGGCAGTGGCAGCAGATCCGCGTGCGGGACCTGCCGCTCCTGGAGGAGTTGCACACCGAGCTCGCCGCCCGCGTCCCGGACCAGCCCGCGGTGACCCTGATCCACGGGGACTACCGGCTCGACAACGTCATCCTGGACCCGGCCCGCCAGGTCAGCGCGGTGCTCGACTGGGAGCTGGCCACGGTGGGGGATCCGCTGGCCGATCTCGGCCTGGCCCTCGCCTACTGGACCGAGCCCCAGGAGGCCGGCCAGCTGCCGCCGGCGCCCACCGACACGCCGGGCTTCCCCAGCCGCCGCGAAGTCGCGGCCCGGTACCTGGAGCGCAGCGGCCGGCCGGACGGCGACCTGAGTTTCTACGTGGCCCTGGCGCACTGGAAGGTGGCCTGCATGGCCGAAGGCGTCTACACGCGGCACCAGTCCGGGGACATGGGGGCCTCCGGGGCGGACATGGACCTGCTCGCGCGCCAGCCCGGGATGCGGGCCGAGGCCGCGCGGCGGGTGCTCGATGGCGGACTATAGGCGGCGCAGGCACACGCCTGCGCGGCGGGAGGAGACCCGATGACCGACACGGTGCGCTTCGAGGTATCCGGACCGGTGGCCACGATCACCCTCAACCGGCCGGACCGGCTGAACGCGATGACCGAGGAGCTGATCGCCGCGGTCCTGGCCCTCCTGGAGCAGGTCAGCGCGGACGAGGCCATCCGGGTGCTGGTGCTGACCGGCGCGGGCCGGGGCTTCTGCGCCGGGGGCGACCTCGGGGCGATGGGGGAGTTCGCGGAACCGCGCAGCCCCGGGGCCAGCGTCGCGCAGCTGCGGCGGCTGCACCGGACCACCGAGCTGCTGCACGAGATGCCCAAGCCGACCATCGCGGCGGTCAACGGCCCCTGCGCGGGTGCCGGCCTGTCCTGGGCTTGCGCCTGCGACCTGCGGATCGCCGCCGAGTCTGCGGTGTTCCGCACCGCGTTCCTCAGCGCGGGGCTGACCGGGGACTTCGGCGGCACCTGGTTGCTGGCCCGCCTCGTGGGTGCGGGCCGCGCCCGCGACCTCTATTTCCGCAACGAAAAACTCAGCGCGGCCACGGCCCTCAGCATGGGGCTGGTCGGCGAGGTCGTGCCGGACGGCGCCCTGGCTGGGCCAGGTGGCCGACCTGGCCGGCCGCCTCGCGCAAGCACCGGCGCACGTCCTCGCCGGGATCAAGCAGAACCTGAACGACGCCGAGGAGCTGGACCTGCACGCGGTGCTGAACGCCGAGGCCGAGCGCCAGGTCCGGGCGGCGCTCAGCCACCCGTCCGCCGCCCCGCGCACCTAGCCGGGCCAGGTACAGGCATGACCGCCGGCTGGGCCGCGACGGCGGACCGGGTGCTGCCGCGCCTGCTCCGCCGCCGGGCCGGCGAGCGGCCTGGCGCGCCGTTCCTGCGGATCGAGGACGGGCCCGCCGAGACGTTCAGCCAGGTGCTGGTGGCCGCCAGGCGGATCGCGGGCCAGCTCGCCGTGCTCGGCGTCGGCCCGGGCGACCTGGTACCGCTGCTGGCCGAGACCTCGGCGCCGTCGGTGCACGCCTGGCTGGGGGTGAATCTGGCCGGCGCGGCTGACGTGCCGCTGAACACCGCCTACCGCGGTGCGAGCCTGGTCCACGGCGTCGGCCTGGGCCGCGCCCGGCTGATGATCGCCGACCCGTCGTTCCTGCCCCGCATCGCCGAGGTCGCCGCGGACCTGCCCGACCTGGAGACGGTGGTCCTCCTCGGCGATGCCGCGCCGGACCTGCCGGTCCCGGCCGGCCTGCGGGTGATCGCGCTCTCCGCCGTGGCGGCCGGCCCGGTGCCGGACGGGGATGTGGTGACCTGCCGGGATACTGCGTCGGTCCTGTTCACCTCCGGGACCACTGGCCCGGCCAAGGGCGTGGTCATGACGCACGCGCAGACCTACGCCATCGCCCAGGAGATCGTGGACGGCCTGCGGATCACCGACCGGGACGTCTTCTACTGTTTCCATCCCATGTTCCACATGACCCGGTTCGGCTCGGTGTACACGGCGCTGCTGGCCGGCTGCCCGGTCGTGCTGGACCGCCGGTTCGACCCGGCTGCGTTCCTGGACCGGGCCCGCCGCTACGGGGCGACCGCCACCATCGGGCACGGGCCCATGCTGGAAGCCATCTACCGCCAGCCGGAGCGGCCCGACGACGCCGACAACCCGCTGCGCACGATCCTCACCGCGCCGCTGCCGGCCAGGATCGCCGAGGACTTCGAGCGGCGTTTCGGCGTCCGGGCCATCGACACCTGGGGGATGACGGAGGTGACCTGCGTGACCATGCGGCCGTACCAGGAGCCGCTGCGTCCCGGCTGTTGCGGGCGGCCGCGCGACGACTTGCTGGAGGTGCGCATCGTCGACCCGCAGACCGACGAGGTGCTCCCCGCGGGGCAGGTCGGCGAGATCACCGTCCGGCCCCGAGAGCCCTGGGTGGTGATGCAGGGCTACCTGGGCATGCCCGGCCTGACCGTGGCCGCCTGGCGGAACTTCCGGTTCCACTCCGGCGACTTCGGCTACCTGACCCCAGACGGCTACCTGTACTTCGCCGAGCGGTCCGGCGACCGGATCCGGCGCCGGGCCGAGAACGTGTCGGCCTACGACATCGAGTCCGCCGCGTCCACGCACCCGCGGGTCCAGGACTGTGCCGCGGTGGGGGTCGCCTCGTCGTTCGAGGGCGACGACGACATCAAGCTGTGCGTGGTGCCGGTTCCCGGGCCAGTGCCCGGCGAGACAGGGCTGGACGAGGCCGACCTGATCAGGCACCTGGTCCGGGCGCTGCCGCACTACATGGTGCCGAGGTACATCGAGGTGCTGCCCGAACTGCCCCGCAGCGCCACGAACAAGATCCAGCGGCAGATGCTGCGTGCCTCCGGGGCCGGGCCGGGCGTCTGGGACCGGGCCGCGGCCGGTATCTCGGTCCGGGCCATCTCCAGCGAGGGGGAACAGTGAGTGATCCGGCGGCCGAGGCGGCCTGCCCGGGCGGCCCGACTGGCGGCCTGGCCGGGATCAGGGTCATCGACCTGAGCCGCCTCGCGCCCGGGCCTTACGGGAGCATGCTGCTGGCCGACCTGGGGGCCGAGGTCATCGCGGTCACCGGGGGCCGCGCCGGGCAGGTTCCCGCGGACTACGCCCGGGGCAAGCGGTTCGTGCACCTGAACCTCAAGCACCCGGCCAGCCGCGAGGCCCTGCACCGGCTGGTCGCCACCGCCGACGTCCTGATCGAGGGGTTCCGCCCGGGCGTGGCCGACCGGCTCGGCGCGGGCTACGCGGAGCTGAGCCAGGTGAACCCGCGGCTGGTCTACTGCTCGGTGACCGGCTACGACCCGGCCGGCCCGGCGGCCCAGGCGGCCGGGCACGACATCAACTACCTGGCCGTGACCGGGCTGCTCGGCGCGATGGGACCGGCGGGCGGGCCGCCGGCGCCGCCGCTCAATGTGGTGGCCGACCTGGCCGGCGGGGGCCTGCTGGCCGCGTTCGGCATCTGCGCGGCGCTCGTCGAGCGGGACCGCTCCGGGCGCGGGCAGCAGATCACCGCCGCGATGACCGACGGCGTGCTGTCCATGATGGAGATGTGGCTGAACGCCTGGCGAACCCCGCTGCTGCCCGAACGCGGGCTCGGTTTCACCACCGGCGCGGCGCCGTTCTACCGCTGCTACCGCTGCTCCGACGGGCAGTACGTGGCGGTGGGCGCGGTCGAGGACGGATTCTTCGCGGCGCTGTGGGACGGGCTCGGGCTGCCCGCGCCCGTCCCGGCTGACCGGTTCGAGCCCGCCACCTGGCCGGGCCTGTCCCGGCGTCATCGGCGACCGGTTCGCCACCGCGAGCCGGGATGAGTGGACCGCTACGTTCGCTGGGATCGACGCCTGCGTCACCCCGGTGCTCTCGCCGGGCGAGGTGCTCAGCGCGAGCGGGCCGCTCCCGCCGGTGCCGCGGTTCTCCCGCACGCCGGGGGAGCGGGGCCGCGACGGCGCCGCGCCGGACGCCACGGCCGAGGTGCTGGCCGAGGCCGGCCTCAGCGACGAGGAACTGCAGGCGGTCGCCGAGGACGCCCGGCGCGACGGGGCGTTCGGCTTCAAGTGGCCGCCTGACTGACGCGGCCCGGGGTTGCCAACGAATACTCGCTGACATATATTTGCAGACGAGTAATGGAGGGTGACGCCGATGGCCGCGAAGCGCAAAGTTGACAACCTGATGGCCCTGGCCGTGCTGGCCACCGTCGTCCAGCAGCCGATGCACCGCTACGAGATCGCGTCCGTGATCCGGGCCCGCGGCAAAGACCAGGACATGGACGTCAAGTGGGGGTCCCTCTACACGGTGGTGCAGAACCTGGCGAAGCACGGCTTCCTGGAGGTGGTCGGCACCAGCCGGCAGGGTGCGCGCCCGGAGCGGACGGTCTACCAGATCACCGAGGCCGGGCGGCAGGAGATGCTCGACTGGACCCGGGAACTGCTGTCCACACCGGAGCCCGAGCACCCGAAGTTCGCCGCCGGGCTCTCCGTGCAGATGATCCTGTCGCCAGACGAGGTGATGGACCTCCTGCGGACCCGGCTCGGCCGGCTGGAGGAGACGGTCGCCGCACGTCGTGCGGCGATCACCGAGCACCTCAAGGAGATTCCCCGCCTGTTCCTGGTCGAGGATCAGTTCGCCGTGGCGATGGTCGAGGCGGAGGCGGCCTGGGTCCGCGCCCTCCTGGAGGAGCTGACCTCGGGAAGCTTCCCCGATCTCGCGATGTGGCGGGCCTTGCACGACGGCGGCGAGATGCCCCCGGAGCTGGCCGAACTCGCGCAGAGGGGGGTGGCAGACGAGTAGATAGCGCTAAATGGTCCCGAGGCGGTGCGGCAACACCGCCGCCGGGACCCGGGGCGGCTGCTCGCAGCCATCCCGTCCAGCACCCGCGAACCGACGCCCGCACGAGACGAACCCGGCCACGAGGTGGCAACCAAAGGATAGCTGGGTTCCCCGTGCGTGATCTCGGCGCAGAACAACCGACGAACACCACACGCAGGAGAGAACCCATGTCTACAGCCACGTCCAAAGTCCGCACCGCACTGGTCATCGGCGGCGGGATCGCCGGTCCCGGTCGCCGCGACCGCCCTGCTCAAGGCCGGCCTCCAGGCGACGGTCTACGAGGCCTACCCCACCCTGGCCGGGGGAATCGGCGGCGGGCTGGCCCTGGCCCCCAACGGCCTGGCCGCCCTCGGCATCATCGGCGCCGACGACGCCGTCCGGGCCCTGGCCACACCGATCACCGGGACGGTCATGGCGGTCGGCGGGAACACCCGCCGGCTGCCCAGCCTGGCGGGCGTGGAGCCACTCCAGGTCATCGGCCGCGGCGACCTGCACCGGGTCCTGCACGACCGGGCGGTCGAGTCGGGCGTCCGCTTCGAGTACGGCAAGCGCCTGGTCGCAGTCGACGAAGCCCCGGACTCGGTCACGGCGAGGTTCGACGACGGCACCGCCGCCACCGCCGACGTCCTGATCGGCGCCGACGGCGTCCGTTCCACCGTCAGAACCCTGATCGACCCGGAAGCCCCCGGCGCTGGCTACACGGGACTGCTCGGCTTCCAGGGCTACGTCGACGCCAGCCCCGACCTCGACCCCGAACCTGGCGTCATGACGTTCGCCTTCGGCAAGCGTGCGTACTACCTGTTCTGGAAGATGGCGGACGGCCGGGTGACCTGGGGCGCGAACCTGCCGTCGAAGCAGTACATGTCACTGGCCGAGGCCCGGGCGATCCCGGCCGGGCAGTGGCTGCAGACGCTGCGCGACACGTACGCGGGCGACCTTCCGGGCGAGCTGCTGGCCAACCGCAGCACTGCGGAAACCCTCGACATCACCGGCGCGATCCACATCATGCCGCCCGTCCCGCACTGGTACCGCGGTCGCATGGTGCTGGTCGGCGACGCCGTCCACGCGCCGTCCAACAGCACCGGCCAGGGCGCGTCGCTGGCGATCGAGAGCGCCATCCAGCTGGCGCGTTGCCTGCGGGACCTGCCCGATCCCGCGTCGGCGTTCAGTGCCTACGAGCAGTTGCGGCGGGAGCGGGTGGAGAGGATCACGAAGCGGGGCGCCCGGACGAACAGCGCTAAGACGCCCGGGCCGGTCGCGCGCAAGGCGATGTACGCGCTGATGCCGATCTTCTTCAAGCTGATGAACTTCGAGAAGGTCATGGGGCGGGAGCAGCGGTACCGGATCGACTGGGACGCGCCAGTGCTGGCCGCGGCGCCGGGGCGTGGCGAAGAGATCCCCCGGCGCGGCGAACCGTTTGCCGCCCGGCCGCAATAGACAGAGGGCGGACAGCGAGGGCCTGGCCGCCGCGGTGATCACGGGAACTCCCGGTGAGAGCAACCCGGGCGCAAAGGAGCACACCATGATCAAACGTGACCGTCGGCTGCGGATGCTGGCCGTGACGATGTCAATGGCAGCGCTGCTCGCCACCGCCTGCGGGCCAGTTCAGCAGGCCGCGGCCGGGAACGCCACGGTCAGCGGAACGGCCCAGCCGTCGGCCGTCAGCCCGTCGCCCAGCTCAACGGGACTCTGCGGCTCCGGCGACATCTGTTATACGCCGCAGCAGCTGCAGGTGGCCTACGGCGTCAAGCCGCTGCTAGAGCGCGGGATCGACGGCCGGGGCGAGACCGTGGTGCTGCCAGAGCTCGCCGAATCGCGGCTGAACCCGCCCTCGGTCACTGACCTGCGCCAGGATATGGCGGCTTTCGACGGCCTGTTCCACCTTCCGGCCGCGCGGATGCGGGTGGTGACCACCCTCACCGGTTCCGGCTCTCCCTGGCTGGCCTTCGGCGAGGAAGTGCTGGATGCCGAGGTGGTGCACGCGCTCGCCCCGGACGCCAACCTTGTCATCCTCCTGCTGCCGTCAACATCGCTGGACAACACCCCCAACGCGGTTGCCGCCGCCCTCGCCGAGCTCCGGCTGGGCCCGGCGCTGGGCGGCGTCATGTCGATCAGCGCCGCGGGACAGATCGGCGGCGAGCATTGCGTGAGCCGCGCGCAGGCCGGCCACCTGAACACGGCGCTCCAGGCGGCCGTCAGCCGTGGCCTGACGGTAGTCGCCGCCTCGGGCGACATAGGAGCGGCGGCCTATCAGTGCGATCTGTACTCGGCCCTGACTGGCACCCCGCCCGTTAACCCGGCCAAGGGAGTCCTCCTGCTGGCCTCCGATCCGTTCGTCCTGTCCACCGGGGGCACCGCCCTGACCGCCAGCCACGCCGGCGCCTGGATCAGCGAAACGGCGTGGGGCCTGGCGTCTGGAAACCCCGGAAACGCGGGAGGTTCCTTCCAGGCCTCCGGCGGCGGGTTCAGCGAGCTGTTCGCCCGGCCCTCCTACCAGGCCGGCGTACCCGGCATCGGCGCTACTCGAGGGGTTCCCGATGTATCCGCCGATGCCAGCGACCGCCCGGGCCTGGCCGTCGTCTTCAGCAACGGAACCCAGGACGTGGTCCAGAGCCACGGCGGGACCAGCGCCAGCGCCCCGATCTGGGCCGCGCTGATCGCGCTGGCCGACCAGTACGCAGGGCGTCACCTGGGCCTGGTCAACCCGGCCATCTACCAGATCGCCCGCAGCCCCCGCTACCACCAGGCCTTCCACGACATCACGACGGGAAACAACACCGTGCGGTTCCCGCCCACGACGGTCACCGGCTACCAGGCGGCACCCGGGTGGGATCCGGTCACCGGCTGGGGCAGCCCCAACGCCCAGGTGCTCATCCCACTGCTCGCCCGCACCCGCTGAGAGCCGGCTGGTGAAGCTGCTGGCGGGCGCCAGCAGGCTCTCAGGCGCGGGTGACGATCAGGCAGGCGTCCTGCCCGCCGAAGCCGAACCCGTTGACCTGCAGCACGTCGATGTCGGCCTTGGCGGGCGCGCGGGTGATGACCCGGAAGCGGGCCACCGGCTCCACCTCGGTGGTCCCCGCGACCTGCACGAGCGTGCCCGCCTGCATCCCGTGCAGCCCAGCGAGCAGGCCCATCACGCCGCTGGCCGAGCCGGTGTGCCCGACATGGCCCTTGATCGAGGTGACCGGGAGTTCCGCGGCGTGCTCGCCGAACACGTCGTTGATCGCCCGGGCCTCGGCCAGGTCGCCCGCGGGCGTCGCGGTGGCGTGCGCGATCACCGCGTCCACGGCCTGCGGGCCCGGCAGCCCCGCGTCACCCTGCGCGCGGCGCATGGCCTCGGCCTCCCACCGGCCGGACGGCTCCGGCGAGGAGGGATGGAACCCTTCGGACAGCGACGCGTACCCGGTGACCCGGCCGTAGACATGCGCGCCGCGCCGGGCGGCCCGCTCGGCGTTCTCCAGCACCACCACGGCCGCCCCGGCCCCCTCGACCACCCCGCAGCGGTGCACGTCAAAAGGCAGGCTGGCCCGGTCCGCCCGGTCCGGCGGGTTGGACATCCCGTAGCTGCGCTGGCTGTAGGCCAGCGCGGGGGCCAGGCCGCACTCGGTGCCGCCCGCGATGATCACGTCCGCCTGCCCGCTCTCGATCATCCGGGCGCCGGTGCCGATCGCGTCCAGCGAGGAGGCGCAGGCGGAGGAGACCGTGAGCAGCGGGCCGTGCAGCCCGTAGTGGATGGCGATCTGCCCGGCCGCCATGTTCGGCCAGACCTGGATGTTCAGCTTCCGCGGCACCGCGTCGGGGCCCTCGGTGTCCAGCAGCCGCTGGGCGTCGAGCAGGGCCCGCGCGCCGGCCATCGTCACCCCCAGCACCACCCCGGTGCGCAGCGGGTCAAAGTCCCCGTCCGCGTCGCGCACCGCCTGGATGCTGGCGGCCAGGGCGTGCTGGGTGAAGGTGTCCGAGCCCGCGATCACCCGCTCGTCCAGCCACGCGGCCGGGTCGAAGTCCGGCACCGGCGCGATCCAGGCGTACTTGCCGGCCTCCGGTTCGGCCCAGGGCGCGGCGACCACCCCGTGCTCACCCGCGTCGAGCCGGGTGAAGTACTCGTCGGCGGACTGGCCGATGCAGGAGATGACGCCGATCCCGGTGATCGCCACGTCCCGCATGCGCTGCCCCTTTCCCCGCTCATTGACAGTAGTTGAATCCGACGTCAGAATCAATCAGTCGCATGCGGCCCGGGCCACGCCGGGACCACGCACGCCGGGCAACGCGGGCCGGAGGCAGCCTTGAAGCTCACCCTCGCCGATTTCATCGCGATGAACGTCCGGTCCTTCCCGGACCGCCAGGCCATCGAGGTACTCGCCGACACACCGGAGAGCTACACGTACCGGGAGATGTGGCTGCGGGTCTCGGCCCTGGCCGACGCGCTGCGCGAGGTCGAGCCGGGACCGCACGGGCCGGTGGCCGCCACGCTGCTGGGCAACGGGACGGACGCACTGCTCATCTACCTGGCCGGGCAACTGGCGGGCTGCGCGATCGTGCCGGTCAACACGCGGCTCGCGCACCCGGAGATCCTGCACATCGTCAACGACTCGGGGGCGGCCCGCATCTTCTCCGGCGGGGACCTGCTGCCCATGGCGGAGGCGGTGGCGGCCGCCGCGGACCACGCCGTCACGGTCACCGACCCCGCCCCGCTGCCCACCCCGGGCAGCCTGCGCGACCCGGCCGTCCCTGATCCGGCCAAGGGTGACCGGATGGCAGCCGTCTTCTACACCTCGGGTACCACCGGGGCGCCCAAGGGCGCGGCGATGACCAACGACACCTGGCTGATCAACGCGATGCGCTGGGGCTGGCAGCTGGGCCTGAACTGGGACGACGTCATGCTGGTGCCCGGCCCGCTGTTCCACATGTCCTACTGCAGCTTCGCCTTCGGCACGCTGATGATCGGCGGCCGGATCCGGATCATGCCGTCGTTCGACGCCGCCCGGGCCTGCGACGAGTTCGCCGCGACAGCCACGACGGCGTTCCTGGTGCCGTCGATGACCTCGATGATGATCGAAGAGTGGCAGCGCCGCGGCCGGCCCCCGCTGACCCGCATGCGGGCCATGATGACGGCGGCCGCCTCGGTGTCACCCGAGGCGCTCGCCGACGCGTTCGCCATGTTCCCGAACGCCCGGATCACCGAGACCTACGGGTGGACCGAAGCCGGATTCGCCACCGACGAGGTCAAGCGCCCGGAGACCCTCGCGGACGCCACCGTCGGGTACTCCACGCTCGGCTGCGAGATCGCGATCCTGGACCCGGACGGCAACCCGGTCCCGCCGGGGGAGCAGGGCGAGGTGGCCGTGAAGACCCTGGCCCATTTTTCCGGCTACCTGAACCGGCCCGACGCCACCGCCGCCGCATGGTCGGGGGACTTCCTGCGCTCGGACGACATCGGGGTGCTGGAGAAGGACGGCCGGCTGCGGATCATCGACCGGAAGAACGGCCTGATCATCAGCGGCGGCGAGAACGTCTACGCCGCCGAGGTCGAGCGGGTGCTGATCAGCCACCCGCAGGTCCGCGACGTCACCGTGATCGGCAAGCCGGACCCGCGCTGGGGCGAGGTCGTGGTCGCGGTGGTGGTGCCCGAGCCGGGGACTGCCCCCGACCCCGGACGAGGTCACCGCGTTCTGCCGGGCCCGGTTGGCCGGCTACAAGTGCCCGCGGGAGGTGCAGGTCTGGGACGACCTGCCGCGCAACTCGATGGGCAAGATCCAGCGCTTCATCATCCGCGACCGCGTCGCCGCCGACCCCGCCTAGCGTGTCTCGCGGATCCCGGCCACGAACGCAGCCCAGTCGTCCCGGCTGAACCTCAGCACCGGACCCGTCCGGGTCCTTGCTGTCCCGCACGGACACCATTTCCGGGAGGTTGTCGGCGACCTCCACGCAGGTTCCGCCGTTGCTGCCGCTGTAGCTGCTGGTGCGCCACTGAGCATCCGTCAGTCCGCTGTCATCCATTCCGTCTCAGCCACTTTCATGATCAGGTCGAGAGAAGCGGTACACGAGGGTATCGCGCAGGCCATCTACCTCCACGATGGCGAAGTGGGCCAGCAGGCCGGCGTGTGCTCCGGTTTCAGCAGGAATGACCTGTACGGATATCCGCGAGCGCTCCGCCATGTGACACAGGTGCGCCAGTTGCTCATGCATGATCCTGCGATCACCGATACAGCGATGCAGTACACCCTCATCCACCACGCACCACAGGTTTGGCGGGTCGTCCTTAAGCAGCACTTCCTGGCGCAGTATCCGTGCGCTGACCTGTGCTGCGACTTTCTCCTCAGTAGCGTCAGGCTGCCCCCGCAAGACAGCGCGCGCGTAGTCGTCCGTTTGGAGCAGGCCCGGAATCACCAGCGGCTCGTACCAGCGCAAGGTCTGGGCCTGTTCCTCGGCCTCGGGGCAGCGGTGAAACCACGCTGGGTAGACCTGCTGCACCGATACCTTGCGCAGCCGCCGGAACGTGCCCGGCGTGCCCAACGCCTGGTCGGCCTTGTCCGCGTGCTGTTTCGAGGGGTGAGTCCGGCAGGTCTCCAGCTTGGCGATTACCGAGGTGCTGTAGCCCATTCGCCCGGCTAACTGCTCCTGAGTTAGGCCGCCTGCCTCACGCTGGGCCTTTAATTCCTCCGCGAATGCCTGTACCGCGGACATGGGGCTGGCGTCTTCCGTGCGGACCACCATTGTTCCCCCTTCTTCTCCTTGACCGCGTGACCCCCTGTGCACGCGTGGATCTGTAGCGCAGCCTACGACTCCGGGGCCACGCTACGGGCAAAGCTGGCCACCACACGCTCACCACCGGACGAATACCCCCGGAGGAATCAGCCATGAACATCTTCGACGACGACGGGGACGCCCCCGCAGTCCTGGAGCACGGCCAGGCCGTGCTTCTCTCCGAACGGCGCTTGCAGAAGCAGTTAGCGGCGCTGGCCGGCCAGTTCCCGGATCACCTGATCAGTACCGAGAGCTACCCGGGCCGGGGCCGGCGGTTCGTGGCCCGGGCCCGTCCCGGCAGCTCCGCCCGCCCCTGGCTGGTGCTCACTCCCGACCTGGACGAACTCCGCGCCGCCCTTCCTAGCCGCTGACCTGCTTGATCAGGGAGCTGAGGAGTTCCCAGGACTTGTCATCGTCGATGTTTCCGGTATGGGGGCGGCGGAACCGGCTCACGTCGACGGCGATGTCAGCCAGGTCCCAGCGCAGCCGGTAGAGGTCCAGCAGGGACGGCCGCGGGCTCGTGCCCGTCGCATCGGCATAGGCGCCCAGGATGCTCCCGTCCCCAGGGTCCAGGCTCCACAGGTCGCGCTCGGGCGGGGCGACGAGCGCGGTGTCCCAGTCGATCAGCAGCCAGCCGCCGGCCGTCAGCATCGTGTTGCCCGGATGAGGCTCGCCGTGGGTCAGGACCGTGGGGGTGCCCTGGGCGCGCGCCTCCAGGACGAGGGCGTCGTAGCGGGCCAGCAGCCGCCCGATCGGCGCCGCGTACTGCCGGGCCAGCAGTGACATGGGGCGGGCGTAGGGTCCGCAGTCGGCGACGTCGCCGTCTGGGGCACACGCCGCTTCCAGTTCGTCCCGGCACGGCACCGCGAAGTCGTCCGCCAGCGCGCGCTGGCTAGCGGCCGCGGGCGCCGTGTGCGTGTCCACCAGCAGGCCCAGCACGCTGAGCCGGTGCGCCGGGGAGGAGAACTCCTCCCAGTCGAAGCTCTGCCCCGCCACGAACGGGTACACCGCCGCGCCGAATCTGCCCTGCACCCGGGCCAGTGGCTCGCCGTCCCGGGTGGGCACCGGCGCCACCACGAACGTGCGGCCGCAGGCCCGCAGATCCAGGGCGGCGGCCAGCGCCGCGCGCAGCCGTGCGAACCCCGCTTCCAGTGGCTCACTGGCGGACAGCCGCTTGTTCTCCAGCTCGTCGACGGTGACGAACCAGCGCAGGCCGGCGGCGTCGGCCACCTCCCAATGGTGGCTGCCCCAGCCGACGGGCCGGTACTCCATCGATGTGACGGTCATGCCCCACGAACGGCCCAGCGCCGACACCAGGGTCGTCTCGGGCAGGCCGTCAGGCGGGGTCAGCATCTGGCCACGGTAAGGCCGGGCCGCCAGATCGGCCATCCAATAAGGGGGGTGGAAGCCGCGTCCCGCTCAGGGAGCGCTGACCGCCACGTTATATGGGTGCTGGCCGGTAACGATGGTGTGCGGGTCGCTGCCGTTGAGGCCAGCCTCCCTGATCGACCCGTTGCTGTAACCGATCCAGTAGACGTGGGTGCCCGTGACGGCCACCCCGGTCGGGCCGTTCCGGTCAGTGATTATGGTATGCGGATCGGCGCCGTTCAGGCCAGCCTCCAGGATTGCGGTGATGCCGCCGGAAAAGTAGAGGTGGCTGCTGTTGACAGCAATTCCTCCCAATCCGTCAGGGGTGCTGATAATAGTGCGCGGGTCACTGCCGCTCAGCTTGGCCACCCCGACATAGGTCTGATCGGCCCAGTAAAGGTGGGTGCTGTTGACGGCCACTCCAATCGGGGCTTCCAGGTCTCTGGTGACGATGGTGTGCGGGTCGCTGCCGTTCAGCTCGGCGGCCCAGATCGTGGCGCCTTCGTTCATGTTGCCGAAATCCGTCCAGTAGATGTGCGCGCAGCCGGCGGCGAGCGCATACGGAGAATTCAGGCCGGTAACGATGGTGTGCGGGTCGCTGCCGTTGGGGTTGGCCTCCCAGATCGAGTAGTTACTGATCCAGTAGATGTGGGCTTTGCCGGCGGCCAGCCCATACAGGGAGTCTGCGCCGGCGGTGATGATGGTGTGCGGGTCGCTGCCGTTGAGGTTGGCCTCCCCGATCGAGCCCGCTTCATTCGTCCAGTAGATGTGGCCCGGCTTGGTCGTAGTGCCGGTAAGCCGCGTGGATGCAGTCGCCGGGCCCATCGTGGCCATCGCACTGGCCGCGGCCAGCGTTGCTACGGCCGTGATCACAGTCACCCTGATTCTCGGACCCCTGCTTCGCCGCAAAGGCACATTAAACTTCATTATTGCCCCATTCTTTCCCTCATATCACACATATCTCACCCTCGGATCACCGGAGCGTAATGTAAAAGGTGGTGAACAGGTCACGGGACGCGCCGTCCGGGCCCGCGCTTAATACCCGGTAGGCGCGCCGCGGGGCAGGTTCTGATCTCCCAGCAGTAAGTTTGCTGGCGGGACTACGCCGGCGCACAGACATGCATATTTGTCTAATGGCAGCCGGAGACGGCAGGGAAGGGATCGTCCGGTTCAGATCGTCAATTATCAGCCGCCCGGATGGCGGACGTTCTCAGAGCGATTAATTCCGGTTTAGCGCGCTCACGCCGGCTCCGTTCGGGCGGCCTCACAAAGGGGAGATTTATGATGCACACACGACTTGCGCGCGTTCTGGGCCCGGCCGTGGCAGGGATCGCGTTCACGTCACTGGGCCTGGGTGGTGCCGCTCATGCGGCAAGTGCCTCGCCCCGGGAGGTAACTACGGGAGCCACGGCCGGGCCAGTGACCGCCTACGTCGCCAATCTCGGCTCGCGCACGGTCATCCCGATCCGTGGCGCCACCGCAGGAACTCCCATCTTCACCGGGCACCTGGCCAGAGCCATCGCGATCACGCCGAACGGGAAGACGGTCTACGTGGTGGATAACTCCACGGGCACGGTCACCCCGATCAACACCGCCACTAATACCGCAGGCCGCCCCATCGCGACCGGGTACGGCCCCAATACCATCGCGATCACTCCGAACGGGAAAACCGCCTACGTCCCCAATCTCGACTCGGGTACGGTCACCCCCATCAACACCGCCACCAATACCGCAGGCCGCCCCATCGCGACCGGGTACGCCCCCTATGCCATCGCGATCACTCCGAACGGGAAAACCGCCTACGTCGCCAATTCCGGTGCGGACACAGTTATCCCGATCCACACCGCCACCAACACCGCCGGTCCCGCTATCGCGACCGGATCTGATCCGTTCGCCATCGCGATCACCCCGGACGGCAAAACCGCCTACGTCGCCAACTATGACTCGGGCACGGTCACCCCGATCCACACCGCCACCAACACAGCCGGTCCCGCTATCGCGACCGGCATCCGGCGCGATCGCCATCGCGATCACGCCGGACGGGAAGACCGCCTACGTCGCTAATAGCCTCTCGGGTACGGTCACCCCCATCCATACCGCCACCAACACCGCTGGCCCTTCCCATCAAAACCGGGTCCTACCCCATCGCCATCGCGATCACGCCGGATGGAGACACCGCCTACGTCGCCAACGATGAGTCGGCCTCGGTCACCCCGATCAGCACCGCCACCAATACCGCCGGCCCGCCCATCAAAACCGGGCCACGCCCGCACGCCATCGCGATCACGCCGGACGGGAAGACCGCCTACGTCGCCAACTATGACTCGGCCACGGTCACCCCGATCCACAGCGCCACCAACACCGCAGGCCCCCTCATCATCAGCTGGCGCAACCCGATCGCCATCGCGATCACGCCACACCCTTGCAGCACCAGTGATGCACCGGCCACGCTCACCGGAGCCGCTGCCATTGACGCCCCAGCCCCGAGCCCTACCGGCTTGCGCCAATACTCGGCGCGGCGGGTTTCGTAATGTCTCCCCAGGCGACCAGGGGCTCCTAGAGTCGTGCACAGCCGGGCCGGGCAGGCTCGGCTCGAGGGAGGGGGGCAGGGCGATGACCGATCAGCCGTTCCGCACGATCGTCGAGCCGTTCCGCATTCACTCGGTGGAGCCAATGCGGCTGACCACCCGGGCGGAACGGATGGCCGCGCTGGAGGCCGCCGGGTACAACCTGTTCGAGCTCCGGGCCGAGCTGGTGCTGATCGACCTGCTCACCGACTCAGGGACCGGGGCGATGTCGGCCGAGCAGTGGGCCGGCATCCAGCGGGGCAATGAAGCCTACGCCGGGGCGCCCTCGTTCTACCGGTTCCGTGACGCGGTGACCAGCCTGTTCCCGTTCCGGCACATCTTGCCGACCCATCAGGGCCGGGCCGCCGAGAAGATCCTGTTCACCGTGACAGGCGGGGCGGGCCGGGTCATCCCCAACAACACCCATTTCGACACCACGCGGGCCAACATCGAGTTCACCGGGGCGCAGGCCGTCGACCTGCCCATCCCCGAAGGGCTTCTGCCGGGCGTGCGCCACCCCTTCAAGGGCAACATGGACCCCGCCGCCCTGGAGCAGTTGCTGGAAGCGCGCGCCGGCGACGTCCCGCTGGTGATGGTGACCGTGACGAACAACTCTGGCGGCGGCCAGCCGGTCAGCCTGGCCAACCTCCGGGCCGTCCGCGCCGTCTGCGACCGCTTCGGCAAGCCGCTGTTCCTGGACGCCTGCCGGTTCGCGGAGAACGCCTGGTTCATCAAGACCCAGGAGCCTGGCTATGCCGACGTCCCGGTCACCGCCATCGTCCAGGAGATGGCTGCTCTCGCGGACGGCATGACGATGTCGGCGAAGAAGGACCCGCTCGCCAACATCGGCGGCTGGCTGGCCCTCAACGACGACGGCCTCGCCGAGCAGTGCCGCAGCCTGCAGATCCTCACCGAAGGCTTCCCCACCTACGGCGGGCTGGCCGGGCGTGACCTGGAGGCGATCGCCCAGGGGCTGCGCGAATGCACCGACCATGACTACCTGCGCTACCGGGTGCGCTCCATCGCCTATCTCGGTGAGGCGCTCGAATCAGCGGGGATCCCGGTCGTCGTCCCCTTCGGCGGCCACGCGGTCTTCATCGACGCGCGCGCCCTGCTAGCCCATCTCGACCCGCTGCAATACCCCGGGCAGGCTCTGGCCTGCGCGCTGTATGAGGAAGGCGGGGTACGGGCCTGTGAGATCGGGACCGTGATGTTCGGCCTGCATCCCGACGGCACCGAGACCCCGGCCCCCATGGACCTGGTCCGGCTGGCTATTCCCCGCCGCACCTACACGCAAAGCCACATGGACTACGTCATCGAGGTTCTCACCCGGGTGGCCAGCCGGGCCACCAGCCTCCCGGGTTTGCGGATCGTGTCCCAGCCCCGGAACCTGCGGCACTTCACCGCCCGGTTCGCGCCGCTCGAATGACCGTACTTGCGTCGTGGACGTGGCCCAGGAGCGGCGCCGGTGAGTTTGCCGCCCGGGCCCGGTCATACGAGTGCCGAGCCAGCCTGGCCCGAAAACGGGGAGTTGATGACAGTGGGTGCGATCAAGGTGCATGAGTTCATCGCCCTGGACGGGGTGTACGAGAACCCGTCCTGGACGTTCGAGTTCGGCTTCGACCCCAAGATGGGCGAGGCCATCGGCGCCATCACCGGGACCTGCCGGGCGATCTTGCTAGGCCGCCGGACCTTCGAGCTGTTCGCCCCGGCGTGGTCCACCCGGACCGCCGAGGAGGACCCGGGCGCGCCGTTCTTCAACGAGTCGCCCAAGTACGTCGTGGCCGGCTCACCGCCGGGCACCGAGTGGAACAACTCCACCGTCCTCGGCCCGTACCGCGCCGACAGCATCCGTGATCTCAAGGACACGATGGACGGCGACATCTACGTCAGCGGCAGCGGCACGCTGGTCCGGGCCATGCTCGCCGACGGCCTGGTCGACGAACTGCACCTGTTCGTCTACCCCGTCGCGCGCGGCGAAGGCGAGCGCCTGCTCGCCGATGGCGGTCCGGCCACGAAGTTCGCCCTGGCGGGATCCGAGGCCTACAGCAACGGGGTTGTGCATCTCAACTACGCCCCCTCCGCGGGCTGAACCAACCAGGACGCCACTGCGTCAAACGGGACTAAAGGGGCAAGAACGATTACGCTGCGAAATAGGGCGAGTACTCGCCCAGCAGACAAGGGGGGGCCTTGTGCGCAAATTTATCCTTGCCATACCCGCCGCCGCAGGCTTGCTGGCGTTCAGCATCCCGGCCGCCGAGGCAGGAACCGGAGGCCAGCCGCCGCCGCCGGGAGTCGTCTCGGCGGCGCCCGCCAGCGGCACGCCTCACCTGCCCGCCACGTCCAGTCCCACGCAGCAGATCCGCCAGCTAGTCCAGTGCGGCGGCACCATGTACGCGGTAGGCAGCTTCAGTTCCATCAAGAAGGGCAGCAGCACCTTCGCCCGCACTGACCTGGTCAGCTTCAGCGCGAGCAGCCCGTACACGGTCACGTCCTGGGCGCCCGTGGTGGTGGGCAGCACGAATACCAACGAGTCGGGTGCGGCCGCGATCAACTCCATCGCGTTCAACGGCGGCAACTGCGCCAACGCCTACATCGGCGGGAACTTCACCAAGGTCAACGGGACCACCGTGAAGAACATCGCCGAGATCAGCACCAGTACGGGGAACGTGGTGACCGGTTTCGCGCACAGCGCCAGCGGCGCCGTGGACACCCTGGCCGCGGTCGGGGGTCACCTGCTGGTGGGGGGCACCTTCTCCGCCATCAACGGCGCCAGCGTCCCGCGCATGGTCAGCCTGAGCCCGGCCACCGGCCTGAGCGACGGGTTCCTGAACCTGTCCATCTCGGGCAGCCAGGTCTACAACCAGCAGCTCAGCCACGGCGGCACGCTCGACCTCGTCGAGGGCGCGGTCAGCTCGGTGGGCGGTGTCGCGCGTCACCAGATGTTCATGCTGAACGTCAGCGGCTCGAAGGCCAGCGTGACCGGGTGGACCTCGCCCACGCTGGCCATCGCCTGCACTCCGCAGACGTTCTGGGCCCACGGGGGAGCCTGGTCACCGGACGACGCCACCATCTACGTGGCCACCACCGGCTTCCACGAGCCAGGCGTCAGCTCGCACGGGCCACGCCCGGCCGGCAGTCCGTGTGACGTGGCCATGGCGTTCCCGGCCACGCAGGCGTCGGTCAGCCCGAAGTGGATCAACCAGGTCGGCTGTGACTCGCTGTACACGACGGCGGCTGACAGCCAGGCCGCGTACTTCGGCGGCCACGAGCGCTTCGGGAGTAACCCCAACGCGTGTGACACCCTCGGTCCCGGTGGGTACAACGCCCCCGGCATGGAAGGACTCAACGCAGCTACCGGAGCGCTGTTCGTCAACTCAGCGAACACCGCGGGCTATTACAGCCGGGCCCGGGGCCTGGGCGCCGACGACATGCTGATCACCAGCGCCGGTCTGTGGATCGCCAGCGACAACCTGGACGGCAGTGACACCTGCGGCGGGGTGAGCGGGCACGCCGGGATCTGCCTCCTGCCGTATAACTAGCGCTCAGTCTGCCGGCCGTCTAGAGCCCTAGGCGGTCGGCCAGGGTGGCGCGGTGCTGGGCTTCCGTGCCGAACAGGACCGCGGAAGTCCGGGCCCGCCGGAAGTACAGGTGGGCCGGGTGCTCCCAGGTGAAGCCGATCCCGCCCAGGACCTGGATCGCCTCGGCGGTGATGTGCGTGTAGGCCGCCGAGCACTGCAGGCTGGCCACCAGCGCCGCGACCCCGGAGTCAGCGGTGGCCAGCAGCGCCCCGTCCAGGGCCACCCGGGCGCCCTCCAGCGCAACCAGCATGTCCGCGCACTTGTGCTTGACGGCCTGGAACGACCCGATCGGCCGGCCGAACTGGACCCGCTGCCTGGCGTGGCTGACCGCCAGGTCCAGGGACTGCTCGGCGCCGCCGACCGCCTCCGCGGCCAGCGCCACGGCGGCAGTGTCCAGGACGCGGGCCAGCGTTGCCGCCCCCGACCCAGCCGGGCCCAGGGGATGGGCCGCGACCCCGCCGAAGCCCAGCCGGGTCAGCTTGCGGGTGTCGTCGAGGACCGGCATCACCGTCCGGCTCAGCCCGGGCGCGTCCGCCGCCACCCGGTACAGGCCGGTGCCCTCCTCGTCCCGCGCGGCGACCAGCAGGACGCCGGCCACGTGGCCGCCCACCACGTAGCAGGCCTCGCCGTCCAGGGTCGTGCCGCCGGGGGAGTGCGACGCGGTCACGCCGAGCGAGTCCGGGGTGCCGTCCGCGCGGCCCCCGGGCCCGCTCACCGCCACGGCCCCGATCAGATCTCCGGTGGCCAGCCCGGGCAGCAGTTCAGCCTGGGCCGCCTCGTCCCCGCTGGCCAGCAGTGCGGTGACGGCCAGCACCGCGGAGGACAGGTACGGGACGCTGGCCAGTCCGCGGCCTAGTTCCTGCAGGACCACGCCGGCTTCGGCCAGCCCGCAGCCCGCGCCGCCGTACCCGGCCGGTACCAGCAGGCCGGTGAGGCCCAGCTGGCCGCCCAGGTCGGCCCACACCTGCAGGTCATAGCCCGCCTCGGTGCCCGACACCCGGCGGACTTCCTCCAGCGGCGAGCGGTCCTGCACGAACGCCCGGACCATCGCGCGCAGGTCGTCCCGCTCGGACGCCGAGGTCGCCGGAGCTGAGGGGGGCGATCCCGTGGTGACTGGCCCCGTGGTGGCTGGCCCCGTGGTGACTGGCGCAGGCCCCGATGCTGGCATCAGCGCCCCGGTCAGCCGGCCACGATGGGCTGGCCCCACATGTCGCAGTTCGGGGCCGCCTTGGCCACCAGGCCCGGCACGACCGCGCCCAGGCCGGCCGGATCCCAGGTGCCGGGGTGCCGGACGCCCGGGCCCGAGTGCCAGCCCTCGGCCACGTTCAGCTCGCTGCCCCACACGTTGAACACCCGGCCGGTGATCTCCCGGGACTGCTCGCTGCCCAGCCACACCACCAGCGGCGAGACGCGCTCCGGGGCCAGGTCGTCGGCCTGGCCGGCGGCGCCGTCCGGCACCGCTCCCTCCAGCACGGCCAGGCCCTCGGTCATCCGGGTCCGGGCCCCCGGCGCGATCGCGTTGACCGTCACCCCGTACCGGCCGAGTTCGGTCGCGGCGATCAGCGCGAAGGCGGCGATGCCGGCCTTGGCCGCGCCGTAGTTCGCCTGGCCTACGTTCCCGTACAGGCCGGACGGGGACGAGGTGCAGATGACCCGGGCGTCGTTGGCCTGCCCGGCCTTGGCCCGCTCCCGCCAGTGCGCGGCGGCGTGCCGGGTGGGGGCGAACACCCCGCGCAGGTGGGTGCGGATCACGCCGTCCCAGTCGTCCTCGGTCATGTTCACCAGCATCCGGTCCCGCAGGATGCCGGCGTTGTTCACCAGCACGTCGAGCTGGCCGTAGCTGGCCAGGGCGGCCTGGACGAGCCGGGCCGCGCCGTCCCAGTCCGCGGCGTCCTCGTAGCTGGCCACCGCCTCGCCGCCGAGGTCGCGGACCTCGGCCACCACCGCGTCGGCGGGCCCGTGGTCCCCGCCGGTACCGTCCCGCTCGACGCCGGTGTCGTTGATCACCAGCCGGGCGCCCTCGCGGGCGAAGGCCAGCGCGTGCGCCCGGCCCAGGCCGCGGCCGGCCCCGGTGATGACCACGACCCGGCCCGCGCAGATCCCGCTCATATGTCCGTCCTTCCCTGCAGGCCGATCGCCCGGGCCCACAGGGCGGTCAGCTCGTCGGTGGCCTTGTCCAGCTCGAAGTCCTCGCCCTGGGTGCACCAGGTGTAGGCGAACCGGCTGACCATGCCGGTGAGCGCGTGCGCCGCGTAGCGCGGGTCGAGGGAGGGGTCGGCCAGCCCCGCTTCCTGCAGCCCGCGGATGGACTTCTCGGCCCGGGTGACGAACGCCGCCTTGGCCTCGTGCAGCAGGCCGGCCATGTCCGGGACGATCGCCGCGGTGTTCTCCCAGATCACCATCAGCTTGCTGTTCGCGCGGTAGGTCTGCAGGTAGCGGTGGTTCGCCTCGCGCAGCGCGGCCACCGGGTCCCGGTCGTCCCGGCGGCCCCGGTACTGGGCGGCGCCCGCGCCGAGGAGCTCGGACTCCAGCTGCAGGATGACCGCGCGCAGCGCGGCTTCCTTGGAGTCGAAGTAGGTGTAGAACGTGCCGTGCGCCGCGCCCGCCTCTTCGGCGATGTCGGTGATCCGGGCGTCGATGAAACCGTCCCGCTCGAAGACCCGGCGCGCGGCGGCGATAAGCGCCTCGCGGGTCCGGCGGCCGCGTTCGCTCAGCTGCTCGGGTGGTTTGGGGGAGCCGCTCACCGGTGACGGGTCGGCGGTGCGGGATCGCGCCATGCGACCTGACAATAGTCGAACTTGACGTCGGAATCAAGTTCGGCTTAGATGGGAGACCGTTCCCGCGGGCGCTGCGAGGACCCGCAGCAGCCGGGCCGACGACCGGTGAGGAGTCTGATGGATTTCGAGTTCTCCGCGCGGTCGGCGCAGCTTCAGGCCGAACTCCTGGCTTTCATGGACAGCCACGTCTACCCGGCCGAGCAGCTGTACGAGAGCCAGCTCGCCGCGTCGGGAGACCCGCACAGCCAGCCGCCGGTCATGGAGGAGCTGAAGGCGGCGGCCCGGGCCCGCGGCCTGTGGAACCTGTTCCTGCCCGACCCGGCCTGGGGCGCGGGGCTGAACAACACCGACTACGCGCCGCTGGCCGAGATCATGGGCCGCTCGGCGATCGCCTCGGAGGCGGTCAACTGCTCCGCCCCCGACACCGGCAACATGGAACTGCTGGTCCTGTTCGGCACGGACGCGCAGCAGCGTGAGTGGCTGGTGCCGCTGCTGGAGGGCACGATCCGGTCCTGCTTCGCGATGACCGAGCCCGCGGTGTCCAGCTCGGACGCGAGCAACATCTCCGCCACCATCACCCGCGACGGGGACTCGCTGGTGCTCAACGGCCGGAAGTGGTGGACCTCGGGGATCCTCAACAAGGACTGCAAGCTGATGATCTTCATGGGCTGCACCGACCCGGAGGAAGCCCCGCACCGCCGCCAGAGCATGGTCCTGGTGCCCACCGACACCCGCGGCATCACCGTGCTGCGCAACCTGCCGGTCTTCGGCTACACCGACCGGCTCGGCCACGGCGAGGTGCAGTTCACCGACGTCCGGGTGCCAGCCGCGAACCTGCTCGGCGCCGAGGGCGGCGGCTTCGCCATGGCCCAGGCGCGGCTCGGGCCCGGCCGGGTGCACCACGCGATGCGCGCGATCGGGATGGCCGAGCGGGCCCTGGAGCTGATGTGCCGCCGGGTGACCTCCCGGGTCGCGTTCGGCGGCCCGCTGGCCGACCAGGGCGTGGTCCGCGAGTGGATCGCCCGGAGCCGGATCGAGGTCGACCAGGCCCGGCTGCTGGTGCTCAAGGCGGCCTGGCTGATGGACACCCGCGGGAACAAGGCCGCCCGGACGGAGGTGGCCGAGATCAAGGTAGCCGCCCTCGACGTGGCGCACCGGGTGATCGACCGGGCCCTGCAGGCCCACGGCGGTGCCGGGGTCAGCAACGACTTCCCGCTGGCCCGGATGTACACCAGCGTCCGGGCGCTGCGGATCGCCGACGGCCCGGACGAGGTGCACCTGCGCACCGTCGCCCGCCGCGAGCTGGCGCGCTACCGCGACGGGGCCAGCCGTGACCGGGCCAGCCGGGAGCGGGCCGCTCGCTGGCCGCAACGCGCTGGTCACCGGGGCGTCCCGGGGCATCGGCCGGGCCATCGCGGAGGCGTTCGCGGCGGCCGGCGCCCAGGTGATGATCTCCTCCCGCAAGGCCGCCGCGCTGGAGCAGGTGGCCAGCGAGGCCGCCGGGCGCGGGCTGCCCGGGAAGATCATCTGGCAGGCCGCGCACGCGGGCAGGCCCGCGGACGCGCAGGCCTGCGTGGCCGAGACCGTCCGCCGGCTCGGGTCGGTGGACATCCTGGTCAGCAACGCGGCGACCAACCCCTACTTCGGCGAGCTGGCCGGACTGGACGTCGCCCGGGCGGAGAAGACGTTCCAGGTCAACCAGCTGGGCGTGCTGACCTGGGCGCAGCAGGCCTGGCACGCGTCGATGCGCGAGCACGGCGGGGTGATCATCAACGTGGCGTCCATCGGCGGGTTCATGGTGGAGCCGATGATCGGGTTCTACAACGTGACCAAGGCCGCGGTGATCCAGCTGACCCGCCAGCTGGCCTACGAGATGGCCCCGGGTGTCCGGGTGAACGCGATCGCGCCGGGGCTGGTCAAGACGGATATGGCCCGCGGCCTGTGGGAAGGCCGGGAACCAGAGCAGGCCCGCCGCATCCCGCTGCGCCGCCTGGGCGAGACCGCCGACATCGCCAGCGCCGCGGTCTTCCTGGCCAGCGACGCGGCGTCGTGGATCACCGGGCACACGCTCGTGGTGGACGGCGGCGCGATGGTCGCGCCGTCCGTCGCCGGCGAGGACCAGGCGGGCGAACCGTAGTCAGGCGAGCCGCAGACGGGCAGGGGACGGGCATGGACTACCAGGAGATCCAGTACGGGCCGGCCGAGGGGGCGGGCCCCCAGGTCGTGCAGGTCACGCTGGACCGGCCGGCCGCGCTGAACGCCTACACCTCGCGGATGTGCGAGGAACTGAACGACGCGCTGCTGCGGTACGCCCGGGACGAGGACGCCCGGGTCCTGGTGCTGACCGGCGCGGGGCGGGCCTTCTGCGCCGGCGGCGACGTGGCCAGCCAGGTGGAGGTGCAGGAGGCGGCCCGCCGCCAGCTCGGCCACGGGGTGGTGATGCGGGAGCGGATGCACCTGCTCGCCCAGTCCCTGTACCGGATGGACAAGCCGCTGATCGCGATGATCAACGGGCCGGCCGTGGCCGGCGGCCTCACCCTGGCCCTGCTGTGCGACCTGCGGATCGCGGCCTGGAGCGCGCGGCTGGGGGACACCAGCGGCCGGGCCGGCCTGCTGCCCGACGAGGGCGGCGCCTGGCTGTTCCCCCGGGTGATGGGGATCGCGGCCGCCACCCGGATGACGCTGCTGAGTGAGCTGTACGACGCGTCCACCGCGCAGCAGCACGGCCTGGTCAGCGAGGTGGTCCCCGACGAGCAGCTCCGGGAGCGGACCATGCAGCTCGCCGACGAGCTGGCCGCGCGGGCGCCGCTCGCGGTCCGGATGGCCAAGCGGATGATGCGCCGCTCCCTGGAGCTGACCTTCGAGCAGTCGCTCGGCGACGCCGAGAACGCGGTCAACATCATCAACGACAGCGAGGACGTGCAGGAAGGCGTGGCGGCCTTCCTGGAAAAGCGTGCTCCCGTCTTCCGGGGGCGCTGAGTGCCCGGGCCGGAGGGTGCGGCGGCCGCCACGGCGGCGCGGCGGCCCGCCGCGTGGGACCTGCCGCCCGTTGCGGCGAATTTGTTCACCACGGCGGACGGGACGCCGCGGCTGATCGGGTCGGCCTGCCGGGCGTGCGGCACGCTGGCCTTCCCGCAGCAGCAGTCCTGCCCCCGGTGCTGCGGCGAGGACGTGACGGCGGCGCTGCTGCCGGCCGAGGGCACCCTGTGGTCCTGGACCGTCCAGCGGTTCGCGCCCAAGTCGCCGCCGTACGCCGGGGGAGAAGCCGGGTTCCGGCCGTTCGCGGTCGGCTATGTGGCCCTGCCCGGCGGGATCGCGGTGCAAGGGCGGCTCACCGGAGCGGACGCGCCGGACGGCTACCGGATCGGCATGCCCATGCGGCTGGTCCTCGAGCCGTTCCTGCGCCGGGACGGGACGACGGTGGCCGGGTACGCGTTCGCCCCCGCACCCGGGGACAGCGACGAGCCAGCGGGACGTGACCAGGCGGCGTCCCGGACCTCTCCAGGTCCCTGACGATAGCCCGGCGGCCGGGCCGGACGACGGGAGCGCGGCGTCGTGAGCACAGCATCATGAGCACGGGCAGCCTGGCCATCGTGGGCGCCGGCATCCACCCGTTCGGCCGGAACGAGGGCGTGTCCGGGCTGCAGATGGGCGTGGCGGCGGCGCGCGCGGCGCTGGCCGACGCCGGGATCAGCTGGGCGGACATCCAGTTCGCGGTGGGCGGCTCCGACTCCGCGGGCAGGCCCGACACGATGGTCAGCCGGCTCGGCCTGACCGGCCTCCCGTTCACCAACGTGATCAACGGCTGCGCCACCGGCGGGGCGTCGCTGGTCACCGCCCGCGCGGCCATCGCCGCCGGCCAGCACGAGATCGGCCTGGTCGTCGGGTTCGACAAGCACCCGCGCGGCGCCTTCGACCCGCGGCCGGAGGACTGGGGCCTCGGCGCCTGGTACGGCGACCTGGGCCTGATGGTGACCACGCAGTACTTCGGGATCAAGATCCAGCGCTACATGCACGACCACGGCATCACGTCCGCGTCGCTGGCCCGGGTGGCGGCCAAGGCGTTCCGCAACGGCGAGCGCAACCCCGCCGCGTGGCGGCGCAAGCCGCTGTCGGACGACGACATCCTGGCCTCGCCCATGGTCGCCGACCCGCTGACCCAGTACATGTTCTGCTCGCCGTCCGCGGGCGCGGTCGCCCTGGTGGTGTGCCGCCCTGAGCTGGCCGCCCGGTTCCCGGCGCCGCCGGTGTACGTCCGCGCCGTGTCCATGCGCTCACGCCGGTTCGGCTCCTTCGAGGTGTTCAGCCCCAGCATGCCGGTGACCCGCGGGCCCTCCCCGTCCCAGGAGGCCGCGCAGGCCGCGTACGCGGAGGCCGGCATCGGCCCGGGCGAGTTTGACGTGGTGCAGGTCCAGGACACCGAGGCGGGGGCCGAGCTGATGCACCTGGCCGAGTGCGGGCTGTGCGAGCACGGCGCGCAGGAGGAGCTGATGAGGACCGGCGCGACCGAGATCGGCGGCGCGATGCCGGTCAACACCGACGGCGGGTGCATCGCCAGCGGCGAGCCGATCGGCGCGTCCGGCCTGCGCCAGGTCCACGAGACCGTGCTGCAGCTGCGCGGCCAGGCCGGCGACCGCCAGGTCGAGGGGGCCCGGACCGGGTTCACGCACGTGTACGGCGCGCCGGGCGTCAGCGCCTGCGCGGTGCTGAGCCGGTGAGCGCCCCGCTGGGTGACCCGGTGAGTGACCTGGCGCAGTGGCAGGCCCGGGCGCGGGAGTGGTTGCGGTCCTGCGCGCCGCCCCGGGACAGTGCGGACGTGACCGGGCTGGGCTCGGTGGCCGTGTTCGACAACCTCACCTTCGAGCAGGAGCAGGAGCAGCTGGCCGCGGCCGCCGCCTGGCAGCGGGCCAAGCTGGCGGCCGGCTACGGGGCCATCACCTGGTCGCCGGAGTTCGGCGGGGCGGGACTGGCCCCCGCTTACGAGGAGGCGTTCGGCCGGGAAGAGGCGCAGGTCGCGGTACCGCGGAAGAACGAGCTGTTCTCCGTCACCCTCGAACTGGTCGCGCCCACCATCGCGGCGTTCGGGACGCCGGCCCAGCAGCGGGAGCTGATTCCCCGGCTGCTGGCCGCCGAGCTGTTCGTCTGCCAGCTGTTCTCCGAGCCAGGCGCGGGCAGTGACCTCGCCTCGCTGTCGCTGCGCGCCGAGCGCCGGGGCGAGGACTGGGTGCTCAACGGCCAGAAAGTGTGGACGTCCGGGGCCCGGCACGCCGCGCTGGGCGAGCTGATCGCCCGCAGCGATCCGGCCCAGGCCCGGCACCGGGGGCTGACCGCGTTCCTGGTGCCCATGGACGCGCCCGGCGTCGAGATCCGCCCCATCCGGCAGATGAGCGGCGGGTCGAGCTTCAACGAGGTCTTCTTCACCGATGTCGTGGTCCCGGACGAGGCGCGGCTCGGGGAGGTCGGCCAGGGCTGGCAGGTGGCGCTGACCACGCTGGGCTTCGAGCGGGCCGCCTCCGGCGCGGGTGCGCAGCAGCCTGGCGGATCCTTCGCCCAGGTCGCCGCGACCGCCCGGCAGCTGGGCCGGGCCGGCGACCCGCTGATCCGGCAGCTGCTGGCCGACCTCTACGTGCGCTCCGAGGTCCAGCGCCGGTACGCGGAGCAGATGACCCAGCCGGCCGCGGCGGGCGCGGGGGGCACGGCGGCCGCGGGGGGCGCGCCGGGCGCGGAGGGGTCGGTACTCAAGCTCATGTGGTCGGCGAACCTGGGCCGGGTCTCGGCGGTGGTGACCGAGCTGCTCGGGCCGCGGCTGGTCGCGGACACCGGGGAGCCAGGCCTTTTCGGCTGGTCTGAGCACGTGCTCGGGGCGCCCGGCTACCGGATCGCCGGCGGCACCGAGGAGATCCAGCGGAACATCATCGCCGAGCGCGTCCTCGGCCTGCCCCGCGACCCCCGTCCCCCTACGTAGCCCCTGCGGCCCCCCGCCTGCCCAGGGCACCCGGGCTGGCCCGGCCGGGCAGCACCATGCGTCACTCCTGGCTTGACGCCTGAGAGCTGGGGGAATGCTGGGCTCCACGGCCCGGGGTGTGACGCTGCGGGGGTAAAGGGCCAACTAGAGGTGTGAGCCAGATAAAGCCGTCGTCGCTGAATTCACCGCCGTCACGCCTGGCGCCGCAGGGCAGCGGGCCGGCTGATCGCGGCGTAGCTGAGTTCGAGGCGCTGTACCGGGCGAACGTGGCGGCGGTGACCGCCTACTTCGCGCGGCGCAGTTCCGAGCCGCAGACCGTGGCCGACCTGACCGCGGACACCTTCGTCCAGGTGATCACGTCGCTGGGCACCTTCGACCCGCGCAAAGGCACCTCACGTGCCTGGGTGTTCGGCATCGCCCGGCGGATCTACGCCGCGCACTGCCAGGCACACAGCCAGCAGCGGAGCAGGGTGGAGCGGCTGGCGGGCCGCCGGGAGCTGGCCCCCGACGAGGTCGGGGACCTGATCGACCGGATCGACGCCGAACGCGCGGGCCGGGCGCTGGTCAGCGGGCTGACCACGCTGCCCGCCGCCGACCGGGCGGTGGTCGAACTGGTGGACCTGGCGGGCCTGGAGCCCAAAGAAGCGGCCCGGGTGCTCGGCGTCGCGCCGGGCACGCTGCGGATGCGGCTGATGCGGGCCCGGGCCCGGCTGCGCAAAGCGGCTGGCCCGGATCCGGCTTACGGCATCGATCCTGCGAGTGAGCCAGAGGTGAAGGCATGACGAAATTCGAAGATCAGCTGTACCAGGAGCTGATCACCGAGCACGGGCACCACCTGCGTGCCCCGCAGCGGCCGGCCCCGGCCCGCCGCCGGGTCCGGCGGCCGGTGTGGCTGGCCGCCGGCGCGGCCGGCGCGGTGGCCGCGGGCACCGTCGCGGTGCTGGCGCTGGGCAGCACACCCGCCCTGGCCGCGTACTCGGTGACCCGGCACGACGGCGCCATCACGGTGGCGGTCAACCGCTCGTCCGGCGTGGCCGGCGCCAACGTGACCCTGCACGCGATGGGTGCCCGGGTCAGGGTCGTCCCGGTGCGGCCGGGCTGCCCGGCGATCGGGTCGCTGCCGCACCCCCGGCCCGCCCCGCACCTGGCGGTGTCGGTCAAGACGGGAACGAACGGGAACGGGCATCGCTCCGTCACGGTCAAGCTGGGCAAGCCCGGCATCCCCGCCGGCGACACGATGATCCTGGCCTTCAGCGGCAGCGGCGGCCCGGGCAGTACCTCGTTGGGCGCCGGGGGGATCATCACCGGGCCGGTGCCCCGCTGCGTGAGCCTCCCGCAGGCGCCGTCCGGTGCGGGCGGCCCCGGCTGACCGGCGCGCCCGGCTCCCGCAGGTCCCACCGCCCGGGTCAGCGGATGATGGCCACCAGGGTCAGGACGGCCGATCCGAGGGCCTGATCGCCGGTGACAGTGGCGCGCTCCCGCGCGGCCTCCACCGTGATGCCCCGGGTGGCCACCCGCCACAGGGTGTCGGCGGAAAGCCGCACCAGCGCGGCAGCGTCCTGGGCGCCTGGGCCACGGTCTACGGCCCAGGCGCCCTGCCGCGGCCAGATCGTCCAGGTGCCGCCGCCCGGCCCGGTGACCTCGAGCTGAACGCGGCTCCCCGGAGCCGGAGCCAGGTGGCGCAGCGCATACGGCACGGCGCGCACGAAGGTGTCAATGACCGGGGTCACCAGGCGCTCACTGCTGGCGCCGGGACGGCCTACGGCGTCACGGACCTGCTGCTGGTGCACCCAGTACTCGGTGTACTCGCGGGCGACGTCGAGCCAGGCGGGGGCGGCCACGCCGGGAGCCGCCCACGAGACCGCCTCACCGAGCCGGTCCATATCCAGCGACGCCCAGAACTGGTCGAGCTGGGGCCCGAGGTGCCTGAGCAGGTCAGTGAGGACGCGCGGGCTCCAGCGCGACGCGACCTCCACGAACTCCTGGTTCACCCGGTG
Organism: uncultured Actinomycetes bacterium; assembly: GCA_963844695.1. Classification (GTDB taxonomy): domain Bacteria; phylum Actinomycetota; class Actinomycetes; order Streptosporangiales; family Streptosporangiaceae; genus RYN-230. The sequence goes on along the minus strand of CAWJPL010000016.1, from coordinate 268,478 downwards.
CAGGAACCGGGGCAGGTCCTCGCCCGGCCCGGGACCGGGCGCCGCCTGCCCGTCGCGGCCGCCCGAAAGTTTCCTGAGGTGGTCGTGGACCACGTGCGCGGCCACGTCGTGCACCCGCCAGCCGGGACATACCGTAGGCCGCTGCCAGTCCCCGGCCGTCAGGTCCTCCAGCACGGCCACGAAGGCGCCCCGCTCCAGCGGGAACAGCGGCCGGACATCCAGCGGCGGCCCCGCCCAACTCCAGTCCATGTCACGCAGTGCATCACACGGCACTGTTGCCTGGAGACGCACTAACAGCAGGACGCGCACTACCAGAGGATGACGCTGTGCTACTGGAGCGGGATGTCGTGCCCCGGGCCGCGCTCGTCGTCAGGTCGCGGACCGAAATAGCGCCGGTCAGCTTCGCTGATCGGCACGTCGTTGATGCTGGCTTCGCGCCGGCGCATGAGCCCGCGGTCGTCGAATTCCCAGAGTTCGTTGCCGTAGCTGCGAAACCATTGGCCGCTGGCGTCGTGCCATTCGTACTGGAAGCGGACGGCGATGCGGTTCTCGCGGAATCCCCACAGGCTCTTGCGCAGCACGTAGTCGAGCTCGCGTTCCCATTTAGCGGTGAGAAACTCGACGATCCCGTCCCGCCCGGAGAGGAACAGGTCCCGGTTGCGCCAGACGGAGTCCTCGGTGTACGCGAGGCTGACCCGGTGCGGGTCCCGGGTATTCCAGGCGTCCTCGGCGGCCTGGACTTTGGTGATGGCGCTGTCGAGGTCGAACGGCGGGAACGGCGGGCGCGCTTCGCTCATCACGGTCGTGCCTTCCTGGTGGTCGGCGGGTCGGCCATTCGCCGAAGATAGCGGACGAGTCCGCCCCCCTGTCGCCCTCCTCAGGCGGCGGGTGCGACGCTCACGTCCAGAGTGACGGTCTCGGCATCGCGGTCGTAATCCCGGGGATCGCCCTCGAGAGCGAAAGCGATAGCGGCCAGGGACTCGCGCTCAGCATCCGCCCGGGTCGCTGCCCCTCCGCCGTTGATGTGCAGTGCGGGGACGCGAAAGTGCCAGTTGCTGGCCTCTTCGTCGAAGAAGAACTCGACTCTTAGAGCGCTCATGGCAAAGACCATCCTACAGTTTCCGCAGTTCAGGAAGGGTGTAGCCGTAGTCTCGGGCGATCCTTGCCATGGCCGGGCCGCCCAGATCCACACCCTCATGGTAGGCCCAGACGCGTTGCTGGTCGCCTTTGGCCAGGACGCGGTGGGAGCCCGAGCGCCTGGTCTCAATCCAGCCATCGCGCTTTAACGCCGCAAGTACGCGTCCAGCCTTGGCCATGTCTCGCACCGTAGAGCAAGGGGCTGACAAACCGTCCTCGGTAGGGTGGGGACATGCGTGTAGTGATCGCAGGCGGGCACGGGAAGATCGCGCTCCTGCTGGAACGGCTCCTCACCGGCCGCGGGGACCAGGCCGTGGGACTGATCAGGAACCCGGCCCACGCCGCCGACGTGCAGCAGGCCGGCGCGGAAGCTGTCGTGTGTGACCTGGAGGCGGCCTCGGCCGGCGACGTCGCGGCCCTGCTGTCCGGCGCGGACGCGGTAGTGTTCGCCGCCGGGGCGGGCCCGGGCAGTGGCGTGCCCCGCAAGGACTCCGTCAACCGGGGGGCCTCCGTGCTGATGGCCGACGCCGCCGAACGGGCCGGGGTCCGCCGGTTCGTGCAGGTCTCCTCGATGGGAGCCGGCCAGCCGCCCGGCCGCGACGGTGATGAGGTCTGGGCCGCCTACATCACCGCGAAGACCGCCGCCGAGGACGACCTGCGCTCCCGGGACCTGGACTGGACCATCCTGCGTCCCGGCGGGCTCACCGACGCCCCGCCCGCCGACCGGGTCCGGCTCGCGGCCCCGCCGGTCCCCCGGGGCAGCGTCCCCCGCGCGGACGTCGCCGGGGTCATCGTGGCGCTGCTGGACGATCCGGGCAGCCGGCACCTGACCCTCGAACTGGTCAGCGGGGACAGCCCCATAGACGAGGCCGTGCATAACCTTTCCTGAGCCCTGGCGCTGACCGGTCCGAGGCCGGCGAGACGCCGAGCAGCCGGGCGGCGCAGCTAGGGCTGGCGCCGCCTGCTCGCTTCGGGCCGCGGTTTGGCCGGGCCGGCGAGTGAAGGCCGCCCGCCGATGAAGTCCTCCCAGTCGGTCTGGACCGGCTTCCACCGGCGGTCGAACGCGGCGGCCCGGGCGGCGGCCCGCTCCATCCGCTCACCGTGATAGCGGTGCCGGGCCCAGATCGACGCCGGGCGCGCCAGCCGTACCGCGCCGGTCCACGCGACCGGCGGCAGGAACAACCCGAACAGCGCGCAGCGGTATTTGCCCTTGAGCGCGCACACGACGGAGAAGACCCCGTCGATCACGAGAAGGGCCGACGCGCTCAGCCGGATTGACCGTTCGATCCCGCTGGCGCCCCGGATGCCGAACGGGCTGAACCCCACGAGCATCAGGCCCAGGCAGGCCGCGGTCAGGGTCACCGCCTCGACCGAGAGCTGGCCCTCGCCGTTCCAGTAGACGTCCTGCAGGTGCAGGATCAGCGCGAACTCGTCCAGAACCAGGGACATGCCGATCCCTACGCACACCCCGGCGAAGCACAGCCAGCCCAGCGAGCCCGGCCCGCCGACCGCGGTGAGCGCGCCGATGATCAGGAGGATCAGGCCCGGCACAGCGTGATGGATATGCGTCCCGGACGCCGTTACCTGATTACGGAACGGGCCGCGGCCATCGCGGATAAGCCGGGTGATCGTGCGCGTGGACGCAAAGGTCACCACGAAAGCCAGGAAACACAAGCCAAGCGGCAGTTTTCCTGCCGCGATAACGTCCCGATGCCACCACGAGCCCATCCTGCGATGCTCGCAGAATTACCCGGCCGCCGCGCCGGGCGGCATTGAACCGGAGCCGCCTCCACGCCGTGATACGGAACCGGAAGGGCAACACCGGGGTACCGACCATGCAGGGGAACGGCGAATGGCAGAGCAGCAGGTGGTGGACTGGGCGGGTTCAGACCGGCCCGGGGTGCGGGCGAGCGCGGCGCCGGAGATGGGCGTGCGGATGGTGGGCGCGCTGCTCGCACTGGCCATAGCGGCCGTGCACGTGGCCGATCAGGGCGGGATCGGCAGCCTGGCCACGCCGGACTGGATCGGCTGGGGCTACCGGCTCATCGAGGTGGGCGGGGTGCTCACCGCGGTGCTGTTGCTGATTCCGTGGTCGACCTGGCTCGGGTGGGCAGCCAGCGTGCTGCTCGGCGCGGGACCGTTCATCGGCTACGTCGCGTCCCGGTCCATAGGCGTGCCGGGTGATCACGGTGACATCGGTAACTGGGGCTACTGGGTCGGCACCGTGTCGCTGGTCATCGAGGCCGCACTGATCGTGCTGGGCCTCACCATGCTGATGGCCTACCGGCAGCGCTCCAGGCACCCGCTGGTCGTCGGGCGCCTGGCCAGCTCGCTAAGCCGGGCTCCTCATAGGACGGGACTCCCTGGCTGTGCGCCCTACGTGCCAGAATCTTAAGACGTGACCACTCACCCGGCCAGCCGTCGCGCTACCGCCCGGGATGTCGCCGCGCGGGCCGGCTGCTCCGCGTCGACTGTGTCGCTCGTCTTCACCGGCAAGGACACCGGGAGGGTCAGCCCGCGGCTGCGCAGCCTCATCTTCGCCGCCGCCGCGGAACTCGGCTACCGGGTCAATTCCACGGCCAGCGCCCTGGCCCGCGGGCAGCTCGAATCGGTCGGGTTCGTCGGCCCGGACCCCACGAACCCGTTCTTCTCGATGGTGCTGGAGGGCCTGACCCGGCACCTGGACGGCACCTTCTCACTGACGGTCCTGCTGCCCGAGGGCGGTGAGGACTACAGCCTCGCCACCGCGCAGCGGGCCATGGCTGGCAACCTCGCCGGGCTGATCCTGGCCAGCCCGGGCACGGAGTTCCTGGAGAGTTTCGTGCCCACCTGCCCGACCGTGGTCCTCGACGCCGGCGGAGCGGCCGGGGACCTGCCCAGCGTCGATCTCGACCTGCGCGGCGCCGTCCGCGAGCTCTCCGGGTACCTGGCCTCACTCGGGCACCACCGGATCGGCTACGTCGGGGTCAGCCGGAAGAAGAAGGTCTCCCTGGCGCACCGCCGGGAGGAGCTGCAGGCCGCGTTGCTGCAGCACGGCTGCAGCCTGGCCGTGGACGACCTGGTGCTGGACGGCATGACGATCGAGGACGCCTTCGAGGGGTTCCGGCGCATCTGGCCGGCCTGGTCGGCGGCGGGAGTGACCGCTGCGGTGTGCGGAGACGACCTGCACGCCTACGGGGTGCTGCGGGCCGCCCGGGCGCTGGGCCTGGAGATCCCGGGTGAGATGTCCCTGGTGGGCTTCAACGACCTGCCCTACTCCGAGCTGACCAGGCCGGCGCTGAGCACCGTGAACCTGTTCCCGACGCGCCTCGGCACGGAAGCGGCGGCCCTGCTGGGCAGGTACATCCGGACCGGGCGCGTCCCGGCCAGCACGGTACTGCCCAGCGCCCTCGTCGTCCGCGAATCCACCGGCCCTGTCCATCCCTGCGGACCGCATGCCTGATCGGGGCTTACCAGGACGCGGCCCACGCCGTCGCGAGCTGAGCTCCTCCGGGTGATGGCTGACGTTGGCCTATTCGGCGCGGAGGGCGATCGCGGGCCGGGTGCGGGCTGCGAGGGCCGCGGGCCCGGCCGAGAGCAGGTTGCCGCCCAGGACGAGCGCGAGCAGCCCGAGGATGAGGCCGGCCACTGGGATCTCGCTGACCGGCATGGCCCCGAGCGAGCCCGCGAAGCTCTGCCAGGCCAGCCGGCCCCCGGCCACGCCGAGCGGGCCGCCGATCGCCACCGCGATCAGCAGCGTCAGCGTGGTCTGCCAGGCGATGACCGACCTGAGCTGGCCGCGGGTCATGCCCAGCGCCTTGAGCAGGGCCAGTTCGTGGCGCCTTCGGCGCACCGAGCTCAGCACGGTCAAGGCCAGGGACGCCAGGGCCGCCAGGGCCAGGCCCAGTGCGAGCGCGATCGGCTGAGTGCCCATCTGCCTGGCGTTGACGATCGCTGCGGCCAGGGCGCTGCGCAGCTCGTAGGTGCCGCCGGGGGTCTGGTCCGGGTTGTTCGCCACGATGTCGTGCACCAGGCGGGCGCGCTGGGCCGCTGTCGTGCCGGGGGCCAGGTCGATGGCGATCGTGGACGGCAGCGTGGATTGGGATTCGGCTCCGGCCTGGTGGGCGGTCGCACCCTCAGCAGCCAGCAGAGTGGCCTGGGGCAGCATCGCGCCCCGGCCCAGCGACACGTGGTCGGACGAAAGCTGCCCGAACGACGGCAACGTGGCCACGCCGGTAATGCGGACCGTCCGGGTGTATGGCGGGCTCCCGATCCGGATCGTGTCGCCGACCTTCTTGCCCAGCTGGGCCAGGGTTCCTGTGCCCAGCTCGATCTGGTCCGGGCCGCGCAGCGGCTGGCCGGAGATGGTCGGCGGCTCGACGGTGCCCACCCGGGGCTGGATCCCGACCACCGGGAGAACCCGGCCGTCCACGCTGAGCTGGGTGAACGAGAACTCCGACCAGGCCGCAACCGCGTGCTGGCCGCGCATCACCCGGTTGACGATGGCCGGGTTGAACGACCCATAGCCGCCTTGAGCCTGGATGATCACGTCCCAGTTCCAGCCGTACCGGACCGGATGGGAGATCAGGCCGGTCAGGCTGGCCCCGAATACCACCGCGCTGACGACGGCGGCCACCGCGATGATCGACCCGAGCAGGGTGGACCGGACCGGGACCGACCGCACGCCCGCGCCGGGCTCGAGCGCGTTGCGGGTGCCCACGACCGCGGACGGTGGCAGTCCGGCGGCCACGGCGGCGTGGGCGATGACCGACGGATGGCCCTGGGCCTGGCTGGCCCGGGGGCGGGCGGACCGGGCGGCCAGCACGGCCAGCAGGCCGAGCAGCACCACGATGAACAGCGCGGCGCCGGTGCCGACAATGGCCCAGTCGGCGTGGAATCCGCGGTCCGGGTCGTAGCGGCGCACCGGTCCGACCGGGGCCAGCGGGGACAGTGCGACCGCGCCGGCCACGGCCAGGACCGCGCCGCCGAGGACCGCGATCATCCCGGGCAGGCCGACCGCGAGCGCGATGTGAGCCCGGCTGGCGCCCAGGGCCCGCATCACCGCGATGTCCGGGGCGGACCGGCTGATCAGCTGGGCCAGGCCCTGGCCGACCAGGACGAGCATCGCCGCCACGGCCACGGCTGCGAACACGCTCAGCGCGATGGCCTCGGGCCGGATGGCCGCCTGCACCTGGCCGTGGATAACGTCCGGGCGGGTGACCGGGAAGTACAGGCCGGACACGTTCTGGTGCGTGACGCGGTACTGCTCCTTCTGCAGCGAGGCGGCCAGCGTGGCCAGGTGACGCTGGAGGGCGGGAATTCCAGCGCTGCCGCCCTTCAGGAGCACGCCCACGGTCGCGTACTGGTAGAACGCCAGGAGCTGGCGGGTGGCGGCGGGCGGCAGGATGGTGCCCTCGGCCACATCGGCCTGGTCGACCAGCGCGGGCGGCGCCTCCACGATCGTGGTCAGCCGGTAGGACCGGTACACGGGCGGGCCGGACGGCTCGCCGTTGACGCCGATGCGGAAGAACGCGAACGTCATCGTATCGCCGACATGCACGCGGAACGTCCGCTCGATGAGGGGCGTGATCATCACGTCGTGCGTGGAGCCCGCCGGAGCCAGCCGCCCGGCCACCACAGTAAGCCGGTCCTGCTGATACCACTCGCGGTCCAGGGTCCCGTTGATGTCGGCGGTCATGAACGACCAGCGGATGTGGCCGTGGATCACGGGCGCACCGGCCAGTCCCAGGTACGGGGCGCTGGCCGTCACCCCGGGCAGGTGCGAGATCAGTGTGATGGGCCGGGTGGCGGCCATCCCCGGCAGCTTCCCGGGCACGTTCACGAACGCGTCGCTGACGTTGGCCGCCCGCAGATAGCGGCCGTAGGCGGTGTCCGTGCGCCAGGCACCCGCCACCGCGGCCAGGGCCACCGCGCCGAGCACGCCGCCTAGCAGGGCCAGCACGACCAGCGGCCGCCAGGACTGCCGGGCCGCCGCCCGCCACCAGTACAGCGCAGTGTGCATCCCCGCCCCCCCGCCGTCCTCACCCAGGCTTTCCTGCCGTGCTCACGTCAGCACCGCCAGCCGGTGGCCCGGACGGTGCGCATCGTCATCACGGCCCTGCCCCATTGTGCGGCCTGGGCCTGACCCGGCACACGGCTGTTGCTACCACCTGGGCGGGCAGGGCAGCACCACCGGCCCTCGGCGGAGCCAGGCGCTGCCCAGCGCCCTCTGCGCAAATCCACCGGCCCGGTCCGTCCCGGCGCCTGCGGGCTTGACCCGGGCTGGGAAGTCCGGGCCAGACCGGCTCAGACGGGGGGAGTCCCGGACCGGCCGTAGCGGTCCAGGAACGAGGTGGCCACCAGTTCGTCGATGAACCGCGGGACCGGGACCACCGTGTGCCCGCCGCCGAGCGACCCGGCCGCGACGGCCTCCAGGCAGCGCGCCTGCAGGGCGAACCCCAGGTCCATCGACTCGATGGAATTGCCCAGCGGGCGCGGGCCCGCCAGGTTGGCCATGTGCCCCCGGGTCAGCAGGTGGATCCGCCGGCCGTCATCGAGGCAGAGCGTCTCGATCCCGTCGGCCGTGTCATACCGCTGCACCACCCCGGCGGCGCGGCCCAGCCCGTCCACGGCGATCTCCCGGGGAAAGTGGCCAGCGTTCATCAGGACCACCCCGTCCTTCAGCAAGCCCAGGTCATCCGCGGTGATCACGGACTCGGCCCCGGTCACGGTGATCACCACGTCCGCGTCGCGCAGCGCCTCCTCGCGGCCGGGGACGGCGAAGCCGTCAAGGCTGGCCTCCAGCCTGGTCACCGGGTCGATCTCGACGACGGCGACCGACGCGTACGCGTTCCGGAAGTTGGCCGCCACGCCCTTGCCGCACGCGCCGTAGCCGAACACCGCGACCCGCCGGCCGTTGGTCATCTGGTTGGTGATCCGCAGGTACGACTCGAGCACGCTCTGCCCGACCGCGTGCCGGTTCTCCGCGAACTGCTTGATCGGGCTGTCGTTGATGACCAGCACCGGGACCCCGAGAGCGGCGGCGAGCGGCCGCAGCCGCATCCGCCCCGAGGTGGTCTCCTCGGTGCCGCCCAGCAACCCCGGATACGGCTCCGCCAGGTACCGCACGAACAGGTCCCCGCCGTTGTCCAGGAGCAGTTGCGGCCGCGCGGCGATCACCTGGCGCAGGTGCTCGTCATGCTCGGCCTCGTCGGTGGTGGCCGCGCCGATCACCTCGACCCCGCGGGCGCGCAGGTACCCGACCGCGTCCGCCTGGGTGCTGGACAGGTTGCCGGTGGACACCACCCGCGCGCCGCCCTCCGTCAGGGTCAGCAGCAGGGCCACGGTCTTGGGTTCCAGGTGGATCCCGGTACCGATGGTCAGGCCGTCGAACGGGCGGGTCCGGGTGAACTCGGCGGCGATGGAGCTGAGCAGCCGGCAGCCGCTGCGGACCCACTCGATCCGTGACATCCCCGGGACGGCGTCCGCGCCGGGATTGACGCCCTTCGCGTCCGGCATGGAATGGCCTCTCCTCACTCGGGCGGGATCTCCCGACGGTCAGGCTACAGAGTGGCGGCCCACGGTGACCGGAGCTGGGGCTGGGACTGGCGGGAACTGGCCGGACGGCCGGCGCCCGGTGTTCGGCAGCGCCGCACAGCAGAACGGGCCCGGCCCGCGTGTAATACGTGGGGACCGATGGCGGAGGCGGCATTGACGTTCGAGGAGTTCGCGGCGGCCCGGCTGCCGGCGGTACTGCGGTTCGCCGCGGTGCTCACCGGCGACCGCGGCCTCGCGGAGGACGTGGTGCAGGAGGTCCTGCTCCGGGCCAGCCGGCGCTGGGAGTCCATCGCGGGCCTGGACCGGCCGGAAGCGTACGTCCGCAAGATGATCGTCAACGAGTACCTGTCCTGGCGGCGCCGGTCGTGGCGCCTGGTGCCGTCCGGGGCCGGCACCGAGGTGGACGGCCGGCTCACGCCGGACCCCGCCGCCGGGCACGCCGAGCGTGAGGCCCTCCTGGCCGAGCTGGCCCGGCTGCCGGCCCGGCAGCGGGCCGTGCTCGTCCTCCGCTACTACGAGGGGCTCTCCGACACCGAGATCGCGGACGCGCTCGGCTGTGCCACCGGCACGGTCCGCGGCTACGCCTCACGGGCGCTCGCCTTGCTGCGCGTCGAGATGACGGGCTCCCCGAGCCCAGCCCAGCACGTGATCAAGGAGAAACCATGACGCGCGACGGGAACGGGGACCGATGCGGAGCGAGGACGACCTGCGCCAGGCCCTGGCCACGCTCGAACGTCACGCACCGAGCGCCGAAACCGTGCTGGCCGCGGTGCGCGGTGCTGCCGGAGCCGGGCCGGCCCGGGCGGCCCCAGCCGGATCCGCAGGTGGCGGCCGCCGGCAGCACATCGGTGGTGGCGCCGGCCCCGGCTGGCCCTGTCCCTGGCCGCCGCAGCCGCGGCGGCCGGACTGGTGATCACCCTCCTGCCGGGCTCCGCGTCGCCGCGTCCCGGGAGCGTGCCCGTTCAGACGGCGCTGCCTCACCTCGGCCCGCCAGGTGGGACTCCCTACAGCCGCCTCCGTGGGCCAGGCCATGCTGACCGCGTTCCGCGGGGTCCCCGACGACATCGAGTACACCACGCAAACCGGCGTCACCAAGGGCGTCACCGTGGACGTGTACCGGACGTGGTCCTGGCCGGCCCGGCCTCGCCCGGGACAGCGGCAGGTCGAGCGTACGTTGTTCGCCCAGCGCACGCCGCAGGTACCGGCCCTGACCATGAGCGAGGACAATGCGGTCACCTACACCACCCCACGGGCCGGGGTGCAGACCGTGCCGGGCCAGGTCACCATGGTCTGCTACGCCGGGACAGGGCAGACCGGCTGCGCATGGGACGAGGTGCAGACCTCGCCCGGAACCTGGTCCCAGGTCAGCCAGAAGGTGGGGGTATCCGTGAGCGACATCACGGCGGCAGGCGGGCTCAGTGCGGCGGACCTAGCCCGGGGCATCGCCAAAGGATACTGGCAGGTCGTACGCCGTATCCGGCTGGAAGGGCAGCCCGCCATCGAGCTGAGCGAGACCGGCCGGGGCCCAGACCTCTGGGCGCCGCTGCCTACCCTGCTGTGGGTCAACGCCCGGACCCACCTGCCGATCCGGATGGTCAACGGAGTCGGTCACGCCCAGGTGAGCACGAATGACTGGGCCTTCCTGCCGCCCACGCCGGCCAACCTGGCGCGGCTCCGGGTGCACATCCCCCCGGGGTACCCGCGCTCCGTCCCGTCGCGCTGAGTTCCTCCTTGGCGCTCTCGCTTCCGGTACGTATCAGCCGGGCGCCTGGTGTCTCCGCCTTGGCGGGAAGCCCTGGCGGGCCCGGCCCGGCGAAACCGGCCTGCCGCACCGGACCAGACACGAAGGAGCCGTCACCATGGACGGGAGCACCATGGTCAAGGTCAAGGTCGCTGCTGAGCTGGCGGCGGCATCGGTGGATCCGCTCACGCTCCGGCACACCGCCGGTGAGATCAGGATCGCCGCCGCGCTGGCCGGCGTGCAGCTCACCGGGGACGTCCTGCAGCAGGTCCGGACGGCCTTCGGGCACCTGGCCGCGGCCGCCAGCGGCCCGGACGGCAGGCAGGCGGGTGAGCTCCGCCAGGCGCGCGCCGCCGCCACCCGGCTGATCACCGACCCGGACCAGTACGCGGGATCCAGCGTCCTGGGCCTGCCTTCCGCGGCCGAGGTCCGTGCTCTTGGCCACCTGGCGAACTACTACCACTCGCTGATCAGCCGGCTGCCGCGCCAGGCCCTCATCGACGGCTACCAATGCACGGAACAGTTTCCGGCGCTCGGCGTGCAGATGCTCCCGGCGGAGTACTTCTCCCGGGACTACCGGCGGCTCATTTCCGGCCCGGCGGCCGGGCCCCGGCTATTCCCGCGGGACAGCGCGGCGGCCGGGATTGGCGCGGCTACGCGCTGGAGAAGGCCTGGCGGGTCCCGGCCGCGGGCGGGATATTGCTGCTCGGCTTGCTCAGCGCGTCACAGGGGCGCGTCGTGGACGTCGCGCACGGTGGCAAGCGGGCCTGGGAGATCCTGGCCGACGGTGACTACGGCCTGCTGCCCGCGCGCCAGGAGGCCACGGCCGGATCCTCGCTGCTGCGACTGGAGCCGCAGAGCGTGAACCAGCTGCTGGCCGGGGCGGCCGCCGAGTCCCGGGAGCGGCGCCTGGCTGTGGCAGCCCGCTGGTAGCACCCGGGCGCTTGACCCAGGGACTACGGCGCGAGGGGCGGCGGCCCGGCCTGGCGGGAGGCGGGGCCGGTGTGCCACCGTCGGGCGGCATGGACTTCGTTGTCGGGCTGGACCTGGGCACGGCCGGCTCGCGGGCCGTGGCGGTCGGTGCGGACGGCCAGATCATGGCCGTGGCCTCGGCTGCCCACCCGTCGCTGCTGACCGGGGACGGGCAGGTCGAGCAGGACCCCGCGGACTGGTGGGAGTCAGCCGCCGGGTGCCTGCGCGAGGTGACCCGCCAGGCGGGCCCGGCGCCGCTGGCCGTCGGCCTGTCCGGCCAGATGGACGGGCCGGTGCTGCTCGGCGGCGACGGCCAGGTCCTCGGCACCTGCCACATCTGGGCTGACTCGCGCGCCACCGCCGAATGCGGCCAGATCACCGCCCTGATCGGGGCCGGCCAGCTGATCGCCGTGGCGGGCAAGCCTGCGGTCCCGGCCTACACAGCGCCGAAGCTCCTGTGGATCAAGGCACACGAGAGCCGCCGGTTCGCCGCCGCCCGGCGGGTCCTGCTGCCCAAGGACTACCTGCGCTGGCGGCTGACCGGCACCCAGGCCACGGATCCGTCCGACGCCTCCAACACGCTGCTGTTCGACGTCACGCGGCGGTGCTGGTCGGCTCAGCTCACCGGGGCGCTGGGACTCCCGGCCGCGATCCTGCCCGACGTCGCGGAGCCCGCCGAGGTCGCCGGCCGCGTCACGGCGCGGGCCGCCGCGGCCACCGGGCTGGCCGAAGGGGTGCCGGTGGTGGGCGGCGCGGGTGACTCCATCACCGCCGCGATAGCGAACGCGCTGGTCCCCGGCGGGCCGGTGCTGACCGTCCTCGGGTCGGCGGGAAACGTCAGTGCCGTGTTCGCGGAACCGCTCATCGACCCCGCCGGCCGGATCCACACTGGCTGCCACGCGACGCCCGGTACCTGGATCGCCACCGGGGTGCAGCAGGCCGCGGGCCTGGCCCTGCAGTGGCTGCGCGGGCTGCTCGCCCCCGGCGCTGACGGAGCGCAGGCCAGCTACGCCGGGCTCACCGCGCTGGCGGCCGCGGCCGAGCCGGGCAGCGACGGGCTCACCTTCCTGCCCTACCTGGCCGGGACGCGCACCCCCGAATACGACCCGGACGCGCGGGGCGCGTTCACCGGGCTGTCTCTCGGCCACACGACCGGGCACCTGGTGCGCGCCGTCATGGAGGGCGTGGCCTTCGCCCAGCGCGAGTCGGCCGAGGTCCTGGCCGGCCTGGGCGTGCCGGTGCGCTCCGTGGTCACCGCGGGCGGCGGGGCGCGCAGCGCCGTGTGGCGCGGCATCCAGGCGGGCGTGCTCGGTGTCCCGGTCTCCTACTACCCCGCACCGGGCGGGGACGGTGGGGCACCGGCCCGGCCGGGGCCGGCGGAGCAGCCGGACAGCTCGGCGCTCGGGGCCGCGATCCTCGCTGGTGTGGGGTCGGGCCTGTTCGACTCGCTGGCCGGCGGCGCGGCGCTGGTCCGGGCCGGCGATCCGGAGGTGATCGAGCCGGATCCGGCCGAGGTGCTCAGCTACCAGGCCGCGTTCGCGAGGTACCGGCAGCGGGCCCGGGAGGTTGTCTCGTTGCGGAAAATCCCTGACCCACGCATAGCTGCAGCCGCCAGCCCGCCGGGGCCCGCGCGGCGCGGCCGCGACCTGGTCTCAGAACTCAGCCGGCGAGTACCTGTTCGCGCAGGATGTCGGCGTGCCCGCAGTGGTGGGCCAGTTCTCGCAGAACTTGCAGGTACACCCAGCGCAGCGTGCGCGGCCCGGCCCGGTGGCCGGTCACGACGGCATCCAGTGGCAGGCCGGCGACCGCCGTCCGGGCCCTCGCGCAGGCTTCCCGGTGGGCTGCCGTGACCGAGGCGACGGTGTCGTCGCCGGTGAGCCGGAAGGACTCCTCCGGGTTCTGTACCAGGCCGAGCTCCCGGCGGGACGTGCCGCCGACGCACTCCTCGAACCACACCCGCTGCATCCACGTGACGTGCTTGAGCAGCCCGAGCAGCGTCGTCGCGGACGAGACGAGGTGGCGGCGGGCCTGCTCCTCGGTGAGGCAGTCGAGGGTCACCTCGAGGGCGCTGCGGTACTCCTCGACGAACGCGTCGAGCTGGGTGCGTTCGTCGTCCAGCAGCACATCGAACGAACCCATCAGCGTCTCCCATCACGTCGCAGGCCGAGGGCCGCAGCAGCTTCCTGGGCGCCGCCACGATCAGCGATTAGATCCTGTCCTTCCAGCCTTGCCGCGGAACGACCCGCCCCGAGTTCTGAGACCAGGTCTCAGCCAGGCCGTGTGCTCATGGGGCTGGTGGGACTGGCGGTGAACTGGGTACGAGGCGGGGTCTTGACATGAGGTCATGAGTCGGTAAATAGTGTCGCTCATCCGAGCGTGGAGTCTCATATGAGCGCACCCGGGCATGACCGCAGGCTGGTGCTCAAGGTCAGCCAGCTGTTCTACCGCGACGGGCTCAGCCAGACCGAGATCGCCGACCGGCTGCGGCTGAGCAGGTTCCAGGTCGCGCGGCTGCTGCGGGTGGCCCTGGAGGACGGCTACGTCACGGTCAAGATCCTGGAGCCCGAACGCTGGCACTCCGGGCTCGAACGCCAGCTGGAGCAGCGGTTCGGCCTGCGCGCCGCGATCGTGGTGGACGCCGGGGAGTCGGGCGACGGCGAGACGCGGCTGCGCGCCGCCGACGCGGCCGGGCGCTACCTGGAGGACGTGCTGGCCGACGGGGACGTGCTGGGCATCTCGCTGGGCCGCACCATCCAGGCCGTGGTCGACCAGTTGCCCGACCGCATCGACAAGCGGGTCGAGGTGGTCCAGCTGATCGGCGGCAGCAGCCGGGTCGCGACCGAGCTGAACTCGATGATCCTGACCGCCGACCTGGCCCGGCGGTTCCGCTCCGCGCCGCACCTGCTGTTCGCCCCGGCCGCGGTGGCGGCTGGCTCGGTACGCCGGGCGCTGCTGGAGGACAGCGAGATCAAGGAGACGTTCTCGCTGTTCGGGCAGCTGACCATCGCGTTGCTGGGCATTGGCTCGCTGGCCCAGGGGGAGTCGTCCCGGCTGCTGTACGGAGGGCTGATCGACGACGCGAGCCGGACTGGGCTGCTGGCCCAGGGCGCGGTGGGCGACGTGCTGTCCTATGTCTACGACTCCGGCGGCGCGATCCTGAACAACGCGGCCGGCGACCGGATGATCGCGATCAGCCCGGAGCAGCTGCTCGCGGTGCCGCACCGGATCGGGGTGGCCACCGGCAAGGTCAAGGCGACCGCGATCACCGGAGCGCTGGCCGGGGGCCTGGTCAACGTGCTGGTCACCGACAGCCAGGCGGCGGGGGTGATCTGCAGTGAGTGAGCCGCAGGCGCTCTCCCCGGACCCCCGCGACGTGGTGACCCGCGACGCAGCGCACGGCGCCGGGTCGTGCACCTGGTACTTCCCGGACGGCGACCGGCCGCCCGCCGGGCCGGTGACCGGCCCCGAGGCGCACGAGTCACTGATGATCCTCAACGTCTGCGCCCGCCCGGCCACCGTCGACATCGACCTGTACTGGACGGACCGGCCGCCGGTGCTCGGCATCCGGGTCACGGTGCCCGGCGAGCGCGTCCGCGGCCTGCGGGTGCCCTGGCACGACGACCCCGCCGACGCGGGCCGGTCCGCCGTCGCGGTCCGGGAGCAGTACGCGCTCCGGGTGCGCAGCGACATCCCGGTGATCTGCCAGTACGGACGGCTCGAGGCCGTGCCGAGTTTCGCCCTCTACACGACGATGGGATTCACGCGGTGACGACTTCGGGCCGGTTCGCGGGCAAGACGGTGGTGGTGACCGGGGCCAGCTCCGGGATCGGCAAGGCCACGGCGGCCGCCTTCCTGGCGGGCGGCGGCGCCGTGGTGGCGGTCGCGGACCGGGCCGCGGAGCTGGAGCAGACCGCCGCCGAGCTCAGCGAGCAGGGCGCGGTCACCCCGGTGCTGTGCGACGTCGGCGACCCGGCGCAGGTCGCGGCCCTGGCGGAGCAGACCGCCGCCCTGGGCGGCGCGGACATCCTGGTCAACAACGCCGGGGTCTGGAACGAGCGCGACTTCAGCGATATCGAGTACGAGAACTGGCAGCGGATCATCCAGGTCAACCTGACCGGGCCGTTCCTGTGCTCGCAGGCGCTGGTGCCGCAGCTGGCCGCCAAGGGGTCGGCCGCGATCGTGAACACCGCCTCCACCAACGGGCTGGTCGCAGAGCCGCGGCTGGCGCACTACAACACGTCCAAAGGCGGCCTGGTCATGCTGACCAAGTCGATGGCGATCGACCTGGCCCCGCTCGGCATCCGGGTCAACGCGGTCGCGCCGGGCGTGATCGCCACCCCGCTGATCGAGCACATCCTGGCCGCCGAGACCTCGGACCACTTCGGCAGCATCCCGGCCGGCCGGGTCGGCCAGCCCGGGGAGATCGCCGCCTGCATCGCGTTCCTCGCCTCCGACGAGGCGAGCTACTGCCACGGCACCGTGCTGGTGTGCGACGGCGGCCAGCTCGCCATCAACGGAGAGCTACCCGAAACCGCCGTCACCGACGCCGGCCCCCGTTAGTGATCATCCCCCCGGAGTAGTCAATGAGCAGAGTCGAAGGACAGCCAGGCGCGGTCGGTACCACCGCCTCGGACGGCCAGCCGCGGCTGCGGGCCAACGCGATGGGCTGGATCGCCGCCGCGGCGATCGGCGCCATCATCATGTCGCCCGCGGGCGGCATCTACTTCAACTTCGGGCCGATGGTGCAGAAGGCCGGCGACGTAGTGCCGTTCGTCTTCCTCATCGCGCTGCTCGCCTCGCTGCCCACGGCGCTCTCGTTCGCGATGGTCGCCCGGGAGATGCCGTCCGCGGGCAGCGTGTACACGTGGATCTGGAACGCCACCCGGCCCAGCGCCGGGCTGTTCGTGGGCTGGATCCTCGGCGGCTTCTACCTGCTGGCCATGATCGTGCTGCCCGGCATCTTCGCGCTGTTCTTCAACGAGTTCCTCAACTTCTTCGGCGTGAGCACCGGCTACGGGACCTGGGCCGCGGGGGTGATCCTGACCACGATCGTGGTGGTCCTGGTGGACTACCTGGGCATCACGATCACGGTCAAGGCGACCATCATCTTCATGGTGTTCGAGTCGGTGGTGCTGCTCGCCCTGGCCGTCACGATCTTCGCGAAGGGCGGCTACACGGGGCACATCAGCACCGCCCCGTTCAACCCGGGGACCGCGGTCGGCGGCGGCGCGGCGATCTTCGGCGCGCTGATCTTCGGGATCCAGTCCAACGTGGGCTACGACGCCATCCCCACGCTGGCCGAGGAGACCAGGACGCCCAAGAAGTTCATCCCGCTGGCCACCATCGCGGCCGTGGTCACGGTGGGCATCTACTGGATCGTGGTGTCCTGGGCGTTCTCCCAGGCCGCCCCCGTCGCCGAGATCGACAACCTGCTCAGCCAGGGTTTCACGCCCATCGTCCCGATCGCCAAGCACTACTGGAGCTCGGGCGACATCATCATCATCATTTCCGCGATGACCTCGATCACCGGCATCTACATCGCGCAGACGGTCGGCACCAGCCGGGTCATGTACGCGATGGGACGCGAGGGCTCGATCCCGCCGGTGCTGGGCCGCCTGAACCGGCGCTACGGGCTGCCGTGGAACGCCATGACCGTCGGCATCATCCTGACCACGATCGTCACGCTGATCCTGGGCAAGGTCCTCGGCCTGGCCAACCAGTACGCGTGGACCGGCACGATGTCGTCGTTCCTGGGCCTGCTGACCTACTTCTGCGTCAACGCGGCCAACATCATCTTCTTCCTCCGCTACCGCCGGGATCGGTTCAACGTGGTGCTGAACGGGATCGTCCCGGTGATCGGCATCGCCGTGGTGCTCTACATCCTGTACAAGTCGTACTTCGCGTCGCTGTGGGACGCGGGCTGGACCTACGGCCGCAGCGTGCAGCTCGCCGTGGCCATCTGGCTGCTGCTGGGCATAGCCTGGATCATGATCTTGCGCCGCCGGACCCCGGAGCTGTTCACCCGCCGCAGCCAGGTCTTCGACGCCGACGCGGCGGGCGGCGAGCTGGCCGGGACGGACGCATGACCCAGCGACTCGCCGACCTGACCATGCCCATCTCGGCGGGCATGCTGTTCAACCCGGACCACTTCCCGCCCGAGATCAGCACCTACGCCACCCTGGACAGCCACGGCTGGGAGGCGCGGCGGCTGGTACTGGACTCCCACCTCGGCACCCACCTGGACGCGCCGTCGCACTTCGTGGCGGGCACGGCCACGGTGGACCAGGCCGACCTGGCCGTGCTGACCGGGGAGGCGCAGGTCATCCACCTGGACGCCGTCACGCCCGGGGAGCTGATCACCGCCGCCCGGATCGGGCCGGTGACCGGCCGCCGGGTGCTGCTCGACACCGGCTGGTCCGCGCGCGGCCTGGGCCAGGCCGAGTACTTCGGCCAGGCGCCCTACCTGGCTCCGGACTGCGCCCAGGCCCTGCTGGACGCGGGCACCGCGCTGCTCGGCCTGGACCTGCCGTCGGTGGACCTCGACGGCGGGGTGCACGTGGCGCTGCTGGGCGGCGGGTGCCTCATCGTGGAGAACATGACCGGGCTGGGCGCGCTGCCCGCCACGTGCGAGCTCACCGTCCTGCCCCTGCCCATCAGCGGCGGCGACGGGAGCCCGGTCCGGGCCATCGCCAGGTACGAGTCTGCGGAAGGTTAGGGCTTCAGCGTTGATCAGCTTCTATGACACCTCCACGCTGCCGACGCAGGAGATGCTGGACGCGATCGTGTCCGCGCCGCTCGGCGACGACGTGTACGGGCAGGACCCGACCGTCAACGAACTCGAGGCGGTCGCGGCCGGGCTGCTGGGCAAGGAAGCGGCCGTCCTGATGCCCAGCGGCACGATGGCGAACCTCGCCGCCGTGCTGTCCTGGACCCGTCCCGCGGACGAGGTCGTCCTCGAAGCCGAGGCGCACCTGCTCTACTACGAGGCCGGCGGCATCAGCGGGGTCGCGGGCTGTGTCCCGCTGGGCGTGCCGGGGGAGCGGGGCGTGCTGCGCGCCGAGGAGGTCGAGCGGCACCTGCGCCGCCCCGACCTGCACTACCCGGTGACCAGGCTGCTCTGCGTGGAGAACACCCACAACCGGGCCGGCGGCACCATCACCCCGCCTGCGGTGATGAAGGAACTGCGCGAACTGTGCGACGCGCACCAGCTGGCGCTGCACGTGGACGGGGCGCGGATCTTCAACGCGGCGGTGGCCCTGGACGTCCCGGCCGCCGAGCTCGTCGCCGACGCCGACTCGGTCTTCTTCGCGCTGAGCAAAGGGCTGTCCGCGCCGGTAGGTGCGGTGCTGGCCGGATCCGCCGAGTTCGTCGGCCGGGCCCGCCGGGCCCGCAAGATGCTCGGCGGCGGGATGCGGCAGGCCGGGATCGTCGCCGCGGCCGGGCTGGTCGCGCTGCGCACCGGGATCGGCCGGCTCCGCGAGGACCACGAGCAGGCCCGGAGCCTGGCCGCCAAGCTGGCGGGGCTGCCCGGGCTGACGGTCGGCCCGGTGGAGACCAACTTCGTCATGATCGACACCGCGGGGTGGGACATCGGCGCCGCCGAGCTGGTCGCGGAGCTGAAGGCCCGCGACATCGCGGCGTCGTCCCGGCCGCCGTACACGGTGCGGTTCGTCACCCACCGGCTGGTCGGCGAGGCCGAAGCCGACACCCTGGTCGCGGCATTGCGGGAGATCAGCGGCCGGTGAGCAGGCCGGCGGTCCTGGGTCTGGACGTCGGGACGGAAAGTGCCCGGGCTGGGCTGTTCGGGCTGGACGGCAGGCTGCTCGCCGAGGGCCAGGCCGGGTACCCGACCTCCTTCCCCGCGCCCGGGTGGGCCGAGCAGGACCCGGCCGCGGTGTGGGACGCGGTCTGCGCCGCGCTCCGCGGCTGCCTGGCCGCGGCTCCCGGCGTGATCCCCCTGGCGTTCAGCCTGTCCGCCACCGCGGTCACCGCGGTCACCGTCGACGACCACGACCAGCCGTTCGGGCCGGCCCTGCTGTGGATGGACACCAGGGCGGCCGCCGAGGCCGCGGAGATCACCGCCACCGGGCACCCCAGCCTGTGGTACACGGGCGGCGAGGTGTCGCCGGAGTGGATGCTGCCCAAGGCCCTGTGGCTGCGGCGGCACCAGCCGGAACGCTACTCACGGGCTCGCTGGCTGGTCGAGCTGCACGACTGGATCGTGTTCCGGCTCACCGGCCGGTGGGTGCTGGCGGCCGCGACGGCCAGCGCGGAGTGGGGCTACGACCCGCACGCGCGGGCCTGGCCCGTGGACCTGCTGGCCGAGGTCGGCCTGGCTGACCTGACCGGGCGCTGGCCCGGGGAGGTGCTGGCGCCCGGCGAGGCCGCCGGATCAGTGACCGCGGCCGCGGCCGCCGCGACCGGCCTGCCGCGCGGGCTGCCCGTCGTCCAGGGCCTGATGGACAGCTTCGCCGCGGCCCTGGCCTGCGACGTGTTCCGGCCGGGCCGGGTCGCGGTGTCGCTGGGCAGCTCCTCCTCCTACATGGCCCTGGCCCCGGAGCCGGTGTCGGACCCGCGGCTGCTCGGCCCGATCCGGGCGGCGCTCGGGCCCGGCACTTACCTGATCCAGGGCGGCCAGACGAGCGCGGCGTCCCTGGTCCGCTGGTTCCGCGCCGAGCTGGGTGGCGGCCTGGACGCGGCCGCGCTGGACACCGAAGCCGCCGGAGTACCGCCGGGCAGCGGCGGGATCATCGCCCTCGACACCTGGCAGGGCAGCCGCACCCCGTTCCGTGACCCGCTGCGCCGCGGCGCCTTCACCGGGCTGGCCCTCGGCCACGGGCGCGCGCACTTGTACCGGGCGATCCTGGAGGCGGTGGCCTACGGCGGCCGCCAGGTCACCGAGGCGTTCGCAGGCGCGGGCGTCACCGCGTCGGAGCTGGTGCTGACCGGTGGCGGCGGCCGCAGTGAGCTGTGGCGGCAGATCCACGCCGACGTGATCGGCCGGCCGCTGCTCCGGCTCGACCAGGCCCAGCCCGCCGCGCTGGGCTCGGCCATCTGCGCCGCCGTGGGCCTCGGTGCCTTCCCCGACCTGCGCTCCGGGGCCACCGCCATGTCGCGGGTGGTATCCGGAGCTGAGCCCGATCCGGCGAACCGGCAGGCCTACGACGCCGCGTTCCGCGCCTATCAGGACGTGGCGCGCGCCCTGGCGCGCTGAGCCCGGTCCGCTAGCTGGACGCGCTGAGCCGGTTCCGCTGAGCCGGTTCCGCTGAGTCTGGGCTCGCTGAGCTGGCGCGGCCGGATCGGCGCGGGTGAGGATCGGTCCCGGGCCGGCCTGGCGCTGCCCGGCATGGCACCCTGGACCGGGGCCGTTCCCGAGGCGCCCGCGGAGGGAGTCAGCATGGACCTTGGCCTGCGCGGCAGCCGCGCGCTGATCACCGGGGGAAGCAGGGGCATCGGCTTCGCCGCCGCCGACGCGCTGGCCGCCGAGGGGGTCGCGGTCGGCCTGGTGGCCCGGGACGCCGGGGGACTGGCCGCCGCGTCCGCGCGGCTGGCGGCCCACGGGACCCTGGTGGCCAGCGCCGCGGCGGACGTGCTGGACGTGGCCGCGCTGAACCGGGCGGTCGGGGAGATCGCGTCCGCGCTGGGCGGTCTGGACCTGCTCGTCGCCAACGCGGGCGGCACCGTCGGCACCGGCAACCTGACCAGCGCCGGGCCGGGCGAGTTCACCGCGACCTTCGCGCTGAACGCCGGGCACGCGGCGGAACTGATCCGGGCCGGCCTGCCCCACCTGCGCCAGGCGGGCGGGGGCGCGGTGGTGATCGTCTCCTCGATCACCGGGCTGCGTCCCGCGCCGCGGACGGCCTACGCCGCGGCCAAGGCGGCCGAGATCCAGCTGGCCGCGACGGCCGCCCAGGAACTCGCCCCGGACCGCATCCGGGTGAACGCGGTCAGCCCCGGCTCCATCATGTTCCCCGGCGGGTCCTGGGACTCCTTCCAGCAGGACAACCCCGGGGACTTCGCGACCTTCGTCGCCACCCAGTTCCCGTACGGGCGGCTGGGCCGCCTGCCGGAGGTCGCGGACGTGATCACGTTCCTGCTGTCTCCCCGGGCCTCGTGGGTCACGGGCTCGAACGTCGTGGTGGACGGGGGCCAGCGTTACCCGAGCGCCCGCCGCTTCGACTGAGCGGGTCGCGGGCCAGCCGGTAGTAGCCGAAGGTGGCGTCGAGGACGCCCGCCCCGTGCGTCAGGGCCGGCAACTGCTGGGTCAGCTCGTGCACCTGGGCGGCGGGGATGTCGCCGGTCACGGTGAGCAGCGGGCCCTGGGTCACCGGCGGGCCCGGGACAGCTCCCAGCCGGGCCAGGGCCGGCAGCACCGACCAGGCCGTGTCCGCCGGCGCCTCCAGGCGGAAGCGGTGCACCGGCTCGTAGACCCGGGTGCCGGCCTGGCGCAGCGCGCTCATCAGCACGAGCGGGGTCAGGTTCCGGAAGTCCCCGGCTGAGCTCGACCACTTGCTCCAGCCGGACGGCGGCGGGGGAGTGAACCCGGAGTGCGTCAGGGTGACCACGGCGTCGGTGACCTGCCACCCGCGCAGTCCCTCCTGCAGCGTCTGGTGGACGGTCTCCTCCACGGCCTTCTGGAACGCCACCGGGAGCGCCCCGCGCTCGACGCCCAGCCGGAACCGCACGCCCGAGCCGGCCGGCGCGGGAACGATCCGCAGCCCGACCGTGGCCCGGAAGGGATTGGCTGGTTCGCCCATGAACTCTGCGGCCGTCCCTGCGCCTGCCGGGCGCTCGACGCAGATCGTCGTCGTCTCACGGAAACCGGCGTCGATGCCGAAGTCCGCGGCCAGCGTGGCCTGGATGACTTCCTTCTGCACCTCGCCGTAGAGGGAGACGCGTATCTCCTGGCGTACGTCGTCCTGCCGCACGTTGATCAGCGGGTCCTGCTCGGCGAGCTGGTCCAGGGCCGTCCGGAGCGCGCCCCGGTCGGCGGGGCGGGCGGGCACGACCACGGTTTCCAGGCTGGGCGGGGCGAAATGCCGGCCCGGCGCGGCCGCCTGGCCGGGGCCGAGGGTGTCGCCGACGCGGACGGCGGGCAGACCCCATAGTTTCCCGATCTGCCCGGCGGTGACGCAGCCCCGGGGAGCGGCCGCGCCGCGCTCGAAGACGCTGATCGCGGTGACCCGCCCCTCCCGGTCACCGCCGAACCGCAGCCGGTCCCGGGTCCGCACGGTGCCCGAGAACATCCGGGCGTAGGCGATCTTCTCACCGGCCGGGCCCCGCTCGACTTTGAAGACGACCCCGGAGACCGGGCCGTCCGCGTCACCCGCGGCGGCAGGCAGGAACTCGCCGAGCCCGCCGGTCAGCGGGCCGACGCCTGCGCCGGTGCTGGCCGAGCCGAAGAACACCGGGTGCACGCGCCCCCGGCGGACCGCGGCGGCCAGGCCGGACCGCAGCTGGTGGTAGGAGACGCCCGTCTCGTCATCCAGGTACGCGGCCAGGAACCCGTCGTCGTGGTCGGCGAGCACGTCCGCCAGCCGGGCGGTGAAGGCCGCGTCGTCGGCGCCGTAGGAACTGAAGACGGCGCGGCGGGTGCCGAGGCCCTGGACCGATCCCATCGAGACGACGTCGGGAGTCAGCTTCTCGCGGATCTCCGCCACCACCCGCTCGTCCCCGGCCCCGGCCCGGTCGATCTTGTTCACGAAGACGAGCGTCGGCAGGGCCAGCCGCCGCAGGGCCCGCATCAGCACGCGGGTCTGGGCCTGCACGCCCTCGACCGCGGAGACCACCAGCACGGCGCCGTCCAGCACCGCCAGGGTCCGCTCGACCTCCGCGATGAAGTCCGGGTGGCCGGGCGTGTCGATCAGGTTCACCGTGAGGCCGCCGACGGCGAACGACACGACGGCGGACTTGATGGTGATCCCGCGCTGGCGTTCCAGCGCCATCGTGTCGGTCTGGGTGTTCCCGTCGTCGACGCGGCCGACGTCGTCGATGACCCCGGCGGCGAACAGCAGCCGCTCGGTCAGGCTGGTCTTACCGGCGTCTACGTGCGCCACGATCCCCAGGTTCAGCGTGCTCACTGAGCGTCATGTCCTTGGTCTGGGCGGCAGTTCCCTTCTGGCTGGACATGAACGCTGCTCGCACGTCACCCTCCTGGGGCTCGCTGACTTCCGGTGAGTTCAGCAGACCCGGGTCCGGGAGGGCAACCGGTTTTACCGCCGGGAAGACCGGGCCAGCAGGCCGGCGGCCAGCACTTCGAGCACCTCACGCAGGGTCGCGGTGAAGTCGGTCCGCATGACGGCCAGGGCGGGATCAGCCTCGTAGGCCGCGAGTACGGCGGCCGACGGCTGGGCGTGGGCCCACAACGCGCCGGCCACCAGGACCGCGCCGGCGGCGAGCCGCTCCGCGTCGCGGCGTCCGAGCTCGCCGAGGTAGCGGTGGACGAGCCGGCCCAGGCGGCTGACGTCGGCCAGCGCCGCCCGCTTGTAGGCGGCGGCGACCTGGGTGGAGACGTTCCGCTCGAGCACCGCGGCCTGCGCGCTGAGCAGGTCGCACAGCACGGGCCGGCCAGCCAGCGACGCGGCGAGCGCGGCGGCCAGCTGGTCACCCCGGGTGGCCGGGGGAGCGGCGGCGTCGACCGCCCCGCCCAGGTCCGCCTCGAGAGCGGCCAGCCATTCCTGCCACGCCGAGTCCAGCAGTTCCAGCAGCACGGCCTCGCGGGACTCGAAGTAGCGGAGCACGTTGGACTTGGCCAGGCCCACCCGCCGGCTGAGCTCGCTGAGCGTGACCTCGGCGACCGGCATCTCGGCCAGCATCGCCGCGGCGGTGTCGAGGATGGCCCGGCGCCGCACCTCCCGCTGCTCCTCGCTGCGGGCCCGCTGGAAGGTGGTCATGGCCCCATTTTACAGACCGACGGTCCCTTGTGTACAGACCATCGGTCTGCTACGTTCGCTAAATAACAGACCGATGGTCTTTCAGAGGCCCGGAAGGGAAGCTCACCATGTACACGGTCCCGGATCAGGCCGGCAGGCGCGCCGTCGTCACCGGCGCCAACAGCGGCACCGGCCAGGAGGCGGCCCGGCGGCTCGCCGAGGCGGGCGCCCACGTCGTCATGGCGGTCCGCACAGTGGCCAAGGGCGAGCAGGCCCGGGCCGGGATCCTGGCCCGCCACCCGGGCGCCTCGCTGGAGGTGCGCCGCGTCGACCTGGCCGACCTGGCGTCGGTCCGGGAGTTCAGCGATGGCCTCCTCGACGGCGGCACCCCGGTTGACCTGCTGGTCAACAACGCTGGCGTGATGGCCCCGCCGACCCGGATGACCACCGCCGACGGCTTCGAGCTGCAGTTCGGCAGCAACTTCCTCGGCCCGTTCGCGCTGACCCTCCAGTTGCTGCCGCTGGTGCTGGCCGCCCCCGCGCCGCGGGTGGTCACGATGAGCAGCGGCACCGCGAACTTCGGCCGGATCCACTTCGGCGACCTGCAGTGGGAACGCCGCTACAGCGCGAACTTCTGCCTACGCCCAGTCCAAGCTGGCCGACCTGATGATGAGCCTGCGCCTGGCCGCGGTCGCGGCCGAGCGTGACTGGGACCTGATGAGCGTCGCGGCGCACCCGGGGTTCACCCGCACGAACCTGCAGACCGCCGGGGCCAGCCTGGGCCGCGACAAGCCGAAACGATCGATCTTCAACAGCATGAGCTTCCTCCCGTCGCAGGACGTCGGGCCGGGCACCGAGCCGCTGCTGTACGCCGCCACCAGCCCGTCGGCCGTGTCCGGCGGGTACTACGGCCCGGGCGGGTGGATGCGGCTGGTCGGGCCGACGACCTTCGAGCGGCCGCCCCGGCGGGCCCGCGACACCGCGGCCGCCGCCCGGCTCTGGGCCGAAGCCGAGCGGCTGACCGGGGTACGGTTGCCGGCGGGGGCCGTTCGTTCCTGAGTGACCGTTCCTGACTGGGCCCCGGAGGGTAGCACGCACGCTATGGATACCGGGATCCCGCCGCCCGCCCCGACCGCGGCGCCGGGCACCGAGCGGCCGCGCCGGTACCGCCCCAAGCTCCGTTACGAGCTCATCGGGTGCGGCCTGCACGGCCACGAGCTGCTCGGCACGGACGCGGCGGAGCTGCGGGCCGGCGACCAGCTCTTCGCCCGGGAGACGGGCGGCCTGCGCTGGTACCGGTGCCTGCGCTGCGACTCCTGGGTGGTGCTCACCCCGCCGGCCCAGCCGGCCCGGCGCTATCCGCCGTCCCGGGAGGAGATCACCCTCCCGCTGCGCGGCCGGCCGCTGCGTGACCGCTACGTCCTGCGGCTGATCGCCATCGACCGGGTCCTGCATTTCCTGGTCCTGTCCGCGCTCGCCGCGGCCGTGTTCCTGTTCGCCGGTAACAAGGCCGCGCTGAACGCGGACTTCACCCGCATCCTGCACGACCTCCAGGGCGGTCTCGGCGGCCCGATCGCCACCAGCCGCCGGGGCGTCGTGCACGACCTGGAGCGGCTGTTCGCGGTCAGCATCACCAACCTGTACCTGGCCGGCGCCGCCATCGCCGCCTACGCGGCCCTGGAGGGGACCGAGGCTGTCGGCCTGTGGCTGGGCCGCCGCTGGGCCGAATACCTGACGTTCGTGGCGACGGTGGTATTCGTCCCCTACGAGATCTACGAGCTGACCAAGAGCGTGACCACGCTGAAGGTCCTCACCCTGGTCATCAACCTGGCCATCGTGGTGTACCTGCTGTTTTCCAAACGCCTGTTCGGGCTGCGCGGCGGCGGCCGGGCCGAGCGGGCCGAGTACGACGCGGACGTCGGCTGGCCCGCTATCGAGCGCGCCACTCCGCAGCCGTTCCCGGCCGGCCCGGCGCCCGTCTACGGGCGCCCGGACGCCGGCGGGGCCGCGGGTGCGTCCTCCACGTCGATGTAGAGTTCCCGGCCGCCGGGCAGCAGCACGCCCAGTGAATAGGACGTTATTCCCTCCAGGATCTCGGTCTGGCCGAGGATCTCGATGTCGACGACGTCCGGGTGGCCAATGAGGAGGCGGCACAGCACGCTGCCCGCATGATCAGGCTTCGCCCGGCTGGACACCGCCCTGGAGGATCGGGCCGCCCCGGGCTTGCAGGCGTCATCCGGAGATGTCATGCGACCACCGTGGGCGGGTTGCAGCCGTGAGCATGCTCCGTCGCGCGGCGCCGAATCGGACAAGCTCCACCGGCCGGGATGAAACTTCGTAGGCGAACACATTTCCTAATGTAACTCGGCGTGAGCGCGAGACCCCGGAATGAGGCCCGGAGTCGCGCACGGCGTGTCATATGGCGGGTGATAAAGCCGCCAATATCCGGCGCCCGCGGTGACGCTCTGTCGCCCGCATCCGGTACGCTCCCGGGCCCGGTCACCGGCGGGACGGCGCCGCCGTGCATCATGGGCGAGTGCCATTGTTCTCTTTCGAGGGCGTCGCGCCCACGGTGAGCCCGGAAGCCTGGATCGCCCCCACCGCCACCCTGGTCGGCGACGTCCGTGTCGAGGCGGAGGCGTCCGTCTGGTACGGGGCGGTGCTCCGGGCCGACTTCGGGCCGATCCTGGTGCGCCGCGGCGCGAACGTCCAGGACGGCTCGGTGCTGCACGGCGGCCGCGATCCGGTCACCGAGGTCGGTGAGGGGGCCACGATCGGGCATCTCTGCGTGGTGCACGGCTGCGTGGTGCACACCGAGGCACTGATCGGCAACGGCGCCACCGTGCTCGATGGCGCCGTCGTCGGGCCGCGCGCCCTGGTCGCGGCCGGGGCCACGGTACCTCCCGGGATGGAGATCCCGGCGGGCATGCTGGCGGTCGGCGTGCCCGCCCGGGTCGCCGGGCCGGTCACCGGCGGAGCCGGGCAGTGGGTCGCGACCAACCCCCGGATCTACCGCGAACTCGCGCGGCGGCACGCCGCAGGCGTGCTCCCCGTGCCCGAGCCCGGCCGCTAGCCGATCACAGGCCCGGGCCCGTGGCCTGCGGCGTGTGGCCAGGGATCAGAGTGAGCGGGAACGGGACCAGCCGCGGGTCATCCGCCACGCGCCCAGGGCCGCGGTGACGGCGGCCACCGCGAGCAGGACGGCTGCGGCCCGCAGCGTCGGCCCGGCCTGTCCCTGCAGCGCCGAGCGGAGCGCGGACATGGCCCAGTAGCCCGGGGACACCGGCGCGGCCGCGCGGGCCCAGCCGGGCAGCACCGACAGTGGGATCAGCGCGCCGCCGAGGGCGCTGAGCACCACGCCGCCGATGTCGTAGGCCATGTTCAGCTCGCTCTGGCTGCGCAGCGTCGCACCCAGCGCCGTGCCGATGCCGAGCAGGGCCAGCGCCCACGAGACGACGGCGGCGGCCAGCAAGAGCGGGTCGCCGACGTGGAGGCCGAACGCGACGACCCCGAAGAGCAGCACCTCAGCCTGCTGGACGGCCAGCATGCCGAAGCCGGGAAGCGCCTTGGTGGCGAGCAGTTCGCCGCTCCGCACGGGGGTGGCGCGCAGCCGGTCCCAGGTCCCCCAGGTCCGCTCGGTCAAGATGGCCGTGCCCACCACGGACAAGGCCAGCAGGGAGAACATCACCAGCATGCCGGTGACCACCTGGACGGTGCCCGCCTGCACGCCGTGGCGGGCCAGCGCCGACAGGTAGAGCGGCCGGAAGAGCAAGATCATGACCAGCGGCATGACGAGCCGGCTCACCACGGGGCCGGGCTCGCGGAGCATGAGCGACGTGTTGTGCCGGCTCAGTGCGGCCAGGCGGATGGCCGTACCGGACGCAACCATGGGGGACCTCCAGGGAGAGTAGGGCGTCATGGGGTGAGGGCGGCGTACAGGTCGTCCAGCCCGGGCCGGCGGATGTCGATGGAGACCGGCGCCGCGCCTGCCGCCAGCAGCCGGGCCAGCGTGGCCGGCGCGTCGGAAGTGACCACCCGCAGCTCATCGCCTGCGGTCCCGTCCACCTGCCCGAGGGGGCGCAGTCCGGCGGGCACCGGCCCGGCGAAGCCGACCCGCACCTCGCCGGCCAGCCCGGCCAGCAGCGAACGCTGGCCGCCGCGGGAGATGATCCGGCCCGCCCGCGCCACGGCCAGCGTCGCGCCGAGTTCAGCCAGTTCCGGGAGGTAGTGGGTGGTGTAGACGACCGCGGCGCCCGCGGCCGCGCGGTCCGCGACCACGGTGAGCAGCGCGCGGCGGGTCTGCGGGTCGGCGCCCGCAGTCGGCTCGTCCAGCAGTAGCACCGGCCGCTCGGCGACGAGCGCGGTGGCCGCCTGGGTGCGCTTGCGCTGGCCGCCCGAGAGCAGCCCGGCCGGCCGGTCGAGGACCTCGGCCAGGCCCAGTTGCTCGGCGATGCCGGTCGCCGCCCGGCGGAGCGCGGCCCGGCGCAGTCCGGCCAGCGCCCCGAACAGCCGCAGGTGCTCGGCCACGGTCAGCCGCGGGTAGAGCGACGTCTCCTGCGGGCACACTCCCAGCCGGGCCCGGGCCTGGCGGGGCTGCGCCAGGGCGTCGACCCCGGCCACGCTGACCCGGCCGGCGTCCGGGCGGGTCAGCCCGGACACTATCTCGACGAACGTGGTCTTGCCGGCGCCGTTGTGGCCGACCAGCCCGACGATCTCGCCGGGGGAGACCGACAGCGCGAACCCGTCCAGGGCCACGCTGCGCCCATACCGCTTGACCAGTCCCTCGGCGACGAGCCCGGTGACCTGCCCGCCGTCCCGCGCCCCGGAAAGCACACCTGCCCCTGATGTCGCGCCCGCCCTGGACGTCGCACCCACCCCTGACGTCGTGCCTGCCCCGGATATCGCGCCTGCCCCCGGCATCCTCACCCACCACCTCGTTAGCGATCTACAGTGTATATATCTACACTGTAGAGCCATGACGGACCGGCGGCAAGAAATTCTCGACGCGGCGTTGGCGCTCGCCGACGAAGGCGGCCTGGACGCGGTGTCCATGCGCGCGGTGGCCCAGCGCGTCGGGGTGACCGCGATGGCGCTGTACCCGCAC
Source organism: uncultured Actinomycetes bacterium (assembly GCA_963844695.1). Taxonomy (GTDB): domain Bacteria; phylum Actinomycetota; class Actinomycetes; order Streptosporangiales; family Streptosporangiaceae; genus RYN-230. The sequence continues at coordinate 239,116 of CAWJPL010000016.1, read as the reverse complement.
TTCAGCGGCAAGGAGGCGCTGCTGGACGGGCTCGTCGGCCGGGTGCTGGCCGACCTGCCCCGGCCCGATCCGGGCGGATCATGGCAGCAGCGGCTGAGCGCGATGGCCCACGCTGTCCGGGAGCTGGCGCACCGTCATCCCTCGATCGTGCCGCTGCTGTTCTCCCGCCCGGCGGTGACTCCCGACGCGGTCCAGGTGGTCGACGCCATCTACCAGGCCCTGATGGACGCCGGCGTTCCCCCGGGCCAGGTGGCCCGCCTGGAACGGATGCTCAGCACCTTCGTGCTCGGCTATGCGGTCTCCGAGGTAAGCGGCAGATTCGCGCCGGGCACTCTGGGAACCCGGGAAAGACGGGGTCAGCTGCCCGGTACCGAGTTGCCCGCCCACCATCAGCTGGGCTCGTCGCTGGACGCGCCGTGGTCCTGGGAGGCCGAGTTCGACGCGGACCTGGCCGACCTGACCCAGCTGATCCTGCTCGCCGCCGGACCGGGCCAGCCGCCGGGTCCGTGACCTGCCCGGGTCCGTGACCTGCCCGTGCGTGACCTGCCGACGCGGTGGGTGACCTACCAGTGCCGCTGGGCGGGCACGACCACGTCATCGTCCGCAGTCCTGGTCTTGCGCACGATGGTGAGCCCGTCCACGGCCGCGGCGGGCTCCGTGGGCACGAAGTCAGAGCTGGCGGCGGCACCCGGGGTGGCCTGCTTGGCGCGGTAGTGCGCCTGGGCCTCGTGGTAGTCAGGGGTGGCGTGCCGGTGCCGGACGGTCATCCACAGCGGGACGCCCACGACGGCCGCCGCGAGCAGCAAGGCGATGAGCCAGATGGCGATGATGGCGCCGTTCATGGTTCCACCTCACTTCCTGAGCCGGCCGCGACCCGGCCAGCCCTGGCTGGTTAGCGGTAACCCTGCCCGTTCAACCCTCGCTAAACGTGCTAGCCGCGTTCCCAGGGAGCGTCCTCGCCCATCTTCTTGTAGTACTTGGCGAGATGGCTCTTGACCCGGTCTATGTCTTGTTTAGGCAGGTCAACCCCGCCTCGTGAGCCCTGCATGACGTTTCCCGCGGCCATCACGCCTCGCGGCACGGCGTAGACCTTGCCGTTGATGACGTCGGCGATCAGGAGCTTGTAGGCGGTGAAATTGTCCTTGTTGTCGCTGTCGTACCAGACGTGCGCGTCCCGGTACCTCGCGTTCGGCTCGTCCTCGGCGCCGGCCCACGCCCGGATCCGCTTCTCCGCGGCCGCGCCGTCCCATTCCCGGTCGCGATCGGCCAGCGGATAGTCCTGGAAGGCTGAGACAGCCATGGCGTCCCCTTTCCCGTGTCACTGAGCGTGCCTGCCAGCACCTGCCCGGCACAGCAGTAATAAACGGCCCGCTGGCCGCCGGGCTCATCGGGCCGGGCCGGGCCCGCGCATGAGCTGCTGGGCCAGATGCGCCAGGTCCGTGGCGTACACGTCGAACCGGTCGTCCGCGGCCGGGGTGCCCTCTCCGGGCCGGGCGACGTAGCCGGTACGCATCCCGTGCCCGGCCGCGGCCCGCAGGTCCCAGGGATGGGCGGCGATCATCATGGCGTGCCGGGGGTCGAGGTCGAGCAGGTCCAGGGCCATCTGGTAGACGGACGGATCAGGTTTGTACGCCCGGGTCAGTTCCGCGGACAGGACGCAGTGCCAGCCCAGGCCGCCCGCGGCCGACATCGAGGCCAGCTGGGCCAGGCTGGCGTTGGACAGGGCGACCACGGTGAAGCGCCCCGCCAGGGCGTGCAGGCCCCGGGCCGAGTCGGGCCAGGGCCGGAGCCGGTGACCGACCAGGGCCAGGTCGTCGATCAGGGCCTGGTGGTCAGCGAGGGCCTGATCGCCGGCCAAGGCGGGCGGGAGCCCGCCCGGCCCGGTGCTGCGCAGCGCCTCCAGCAGCGCGTCCCGCCGCAGTGCGTCGTTCGATCTCCACGGCGCCTCACCCGCGGCGATCCGGCCGGTCAGCGCTTCGACCCGGCGGGTCCATTCCGTCGCGACGTGGTCCGCCTGGTCCGGCCCGGTCCCCGTCGCGGCCAGCGCCCGGACTGTCTCGGCGGTGACCGATCCCGCCTCGTCGACCACGGTGCCCAGTACGTCGAAGATCAGGGTGGCCACGCCCGCCGGGGGGCCACCGCCCGTGGTGCTCATCCGCAGCCTCCCGGCCGGCCGGGACCGGCAGGCCGGTCCACCGTCCCCGGGGCCGGATCGAGGCTCTGGCGCTCCGGGGCGATGCGGTAATGGTAGTCATGGTGCGCGGTGAAGCCGATGCGCCGGTACAGGATTCGTGCGGGCTCGTTGTCGTCTTCGACCTGGAGATAGACGTGCCCGGCGCCGTGCGCGGCGGCCTGGGCGGCCAGGGCGGCGGTGACGACGGTGGCGAGCCCGCGGCGCCGGTGTCCCGGGGCGACCTCGATGGCCGTCAGCCCGGCCCAGCCCGCCGCCGCGGCCACCCGGCCGATGGCGATCGTCTGGCCGTCGGCCCGGATCGAGGCGAACGCCTGCCAGGGTGCGGAGGTGAGCACCTGACGGGCGATCGGCGGCAGGCTCGGCTGCCCGCGGTAGTGGTACAGGGCCAGCCACTCCTCGCTGGGTTCCGGATCCATCTCCACGCCTGCCGGAACCTCCGCCGGGCCGGGTCCCGGGCTCCCTCCCGCTCGCCCGGTCCTGGCCGCCCTGGCCACCTGCCCCGCCGGGGCGGTCATCACCGTCGCCGTGCCGGCCCGCACGCCCCAGCCCAGTCCGGCGAGGAAGCCGTCGAGCGGGACGGCCTGGGGCTGGCCCGCCGGGTAGGAGATGGCGATCATGGCCGGCAGGCCGCGGGCCTGATACCAGTCCCGCACCGTCCGGGCGGCCTGGTCCAGCGGGCATCCGGGATGGCCGGTGGCCAGGGCGCTGTTGGCCCGCCCGGTGAACCCGTCCGCGGCGCGGAGCAGCCAGTCACCCAGGCGCTCTTCCTCCGGCGCCCGCCAGCCGAGCGCGGCGCGCTGCTCGAGGTCCGGGATCGAGATGGTCATGCACCCAGCGTGACACGCGACCCGGGGCCGCAGCCAGTTGGTCCGGTAATGCCGGAATTAATACGAGGCTGGCCTTACTTATTGTGCAATAAGGAGTCGGCCAGTGCTCTTTACTGCCAACGGGAGATCGGCCGGCCACGGTAACGTGTCATTCATGTTAAGCCTCCTGGGCCGGCGTTCTCCCGTCCGTGCGGCCGGACGGAACAACCCCTTAATCCGCTATGCCGGAAATGGTGCGAGGCTTGACTATTGCCGCGAACTCTCCCCGCCTGGCCTGGAACAGGTCCGGAACCTGGGCCGTGGCCGGTCGCTCGACGCGGGCAGCATCCGCAATATCCTCACCGGTGCCGATAGACCCGATCCGCCGCAGGTAATTGACCCTCGTGGCGTGGTGATCTGCGGTGCCTGGATTCGCGGCGAGCTGAACCTCGACGGCGTTACAGCCGCTATCGGGCTGCGGTTTACCGGATGCCGCTTCGACCAGCCGCTGAGCCTGTGTGACGCGAAACTGCCCTGGCTTTTCCTGGACACCTGCGTGCTGCCCGCCGTCACGGCCAACCGGGCCCGGGTTGACACGCTGAGCATCCGCGGCTGCGAACTCGACGGCCGCCGTCCGGACGGCCTGATCCAGCTGGCCGGTACCCAGGTGGCCAGCGAGCTCCGGCTGGACAGCACCCGCCTGGCCAACGACTCCGGCCCGGCCCTCACCGCCCCGGGGCTGTCTGTGGGTGGCGCCGGCACCTGCGTCGGCGCGTTCCTGGACGGCCTCGACGCGGCCGGCCACGCCGACGGCGAGGCGGCCGTGGACCTGTCCGGGGCCGCAGTCAGCGGTCACCTCATGCTGCGCGGCGCGCGGCTGGCCAACCGCAGCGGCCCGGCGCTGCTCGCGGACGGCATCAGCGTCCGGGGCGACCTGCAGCTGGCCAGGGACGCCCGATCAGGCCAGGACTTCCAGGCGTCCGGCGGCGGCTGGCAGGGCACCGCGCTGCTGCGCGGCGGCACGGTCTCCGGTCAGCTGTCGCTGGAACACGCCAGGGTCAGCTGCGGTCCCGCAGAGGGCGGCCTGCCCCCCACCGGCGCCGGTCGGTGGGCGCGGTCTGCCTGTCTGGCAGCACGATCGCGGGCAACCTGGTGCTGCGGCACGCCCAGCTGGCCGCGGCCACGATGTCCGCGCTGATGGCCGAGAACCTGACCGTCAAGGGTCACGCCGGAGCCTGCGAGAGCCGGCACGAGGGGCTGACCGCGACCGGGTCAGGTCCGCTGGGGGCCGTCTGCCTGGCCGGGGCGTCCGTCGGCGGCCAGTTGTCGCTGCGCGGGACGACTCTGGTCAACGAATCCGGGCCGGCTCTGGTGGCTGACCTCATCACGATCGGCGACGGGGCCCGGCTCGACCAGGACTTCAGCGCCGACGGGGAAGGCGAAGCCGGCGTGCTCCGCCTGCCCGAGGCGCGGATCAGCGGGGACCTGCACCTGAACGGGGCCCGGCTGACCAGCCACACCGGCCCGGCCCTGCTGGCCGATGGGATCACCGTGCACAGCGACCTGGTGCTGGCCTCGGACGTCGCGTCCGGCCGGCGGTTCGAGGCCGCCGGGGCGGGCCGTCACGGGACCTTGCTGATCCGCGGCGCCACCGTCAGCGGCCGGCTGTCCCTGGAGGGTGCGCACGTCCGCCGGGGGCACGCCCCCGGCCGCCGGCCCGGCCAGCAGGTCCGCGACGAGATCGAGCAGCACAGCCCGGCCCGGCTGTCCGAGATCACCACCATCCTGCGCGGCTGCGACTGCGAGCCGGCCGGCGGGGACGGGTCGCAGGGGGCGGTATGCCTGAGCAACACGACGGTCGGCGGCCGCCTGGCCCTGCGCAACGCGTTCCTGAGCAACGACACCGGGCCGGCCCTGATGGCCGACTACCTGACGGTCAAGGACGACGCGGCCGGGTGCGAGGAGGCCCGCAACGGGCTTACCGCGATCGGGTCCGGCCCGTCCGGCGCGGTCTGCCTGGCTGCGGCCACCATCAACGGCCAGCTGTCGCTGAGCGGATCCACGCTGGCCAACGCCGCCGGCCCGGCCCTCGTCGCGGACTTCGCCCAGATCAATGGGGGCGTGCTCCTGGACCAGGGCTTCGTGGCGGTGGGCACGGGCCCGTCCGGCGCGGTCTGCCTCACCGACGCCAGCGTCGGCCGGGAGCTCCGCTGCGCGGGACGGTTTGTCAGCCCCGCAGATCCCGGCGGCGCCCCCGTGGCCGCGCTCAACCTGACTCGCACCAGGGCGGGCACCCTCCAGCTGGGGGACCAGCATCATGGCTTCCTCGTCGACGGCCTGCTGGAACTGGACGGGCTCAGCTACACCGGCCTGCCCGCGCTGGGCGACCTGGACCGCCTCGGCCCGCGGCCGCCGGGCGCCCACGGGCGCTCCTGGCGGCCCGGACGGGCCGGGCGGGCTGTCGGCCCGCACGGCGACAACGTCGCGCAGTGGCTGTGGTGGCTCCGCGGGTGCACCACCCAGTACCGGGCCCAGCCGTACGAGGCGCTCGCCGCCGCGTACGGCGGCGCTGGCTACGACGCCCTGGCCCGGCGGATCCTCGTCGCCCAGCGGGACGACGTGCGTGACCGCGGATCGCTCAGCCCCGTGCGCAAGCTCGGGCAGTACTGCGCGAAGTGGCTGACCGGCTACGGCTACCACTGCTTCTACGCGTTCCTGTGGCTGGCCGGGCTGTTCACGGTCACCGCGCTCGTCGCCGTGTTCTGGCTCGGGCCGCAGAAGTACATCGTGCCGGGACCCGCGGCGGGGACGACGGCCATCGCCGCGGCTCGCGCATCCGGGTCAGCCGGCTCAGCCAGACCGGCCGCGTCTCCCACCGGGCCTGCGCCGGCCAGCGCCCCGGCCGCGTCAGCCGCCCTGGCCGCTTCGGCCAGCCCCCCGGCTTCGGCCAGCCCGCCGGCGTCGGCGCGCCCGTCGGCGCCGGTCCGCCGCCTCGGCCGCCGCGGCCAGCCCGCCGGCCGCGGCCCCCTCGGCCTCACCCACCGCCCGCGCCCCGGCCGGCCCGGGCCGGGCCGCCACCGTCCCGGCTCCCAGACCGTGCTCCGATCCGGCCCGGGTCGGTTACGCGATCGGGCTCGCCTTCCCCCTCATCAACCTGAACAGCAGTGCCGGGGGACAGTGCGATGTCCCGGCCACCGGGGCCGCGGCCGGGGTCGTGGTCTTCGGCTGGGCGGTCCGCGCCGCGGCAGCCAGCCTGCTCGCCCTCTACACCCTCGGGCTGACCGGTGTCACCCGCAGCCCGCCCGGCGCGGGCTGACCGGCGGGACCGGTCCCGCACCCGTTAGGGTCGGGTGCCGTGCCCAACCGTGAGCTCGTGGTCTTCGGCACGGCTAGCCAGGCCCCGACCCGCAGCCGTAACCACAACGGCTACCTGCTGCGCTGGGACAGCGAAGGGCTGCTGTTCGACCCGGGGGAGGGGACCCAGCGGCAGATGCTGTTCGCCGGGGTGACGGCGAGCCACATCACCCGGATCTGCGTCACCCATTTCCACGGTGACCACTGCCTCGGCCTGCCGGGGGTGCTGCAGCGGATGGCCCTCGACCGGGTGCCGCACGTGGTCGAGGCCTACTACCCCGAGCAGAACCAGGCCGTGTTCGACCGGCTCCGGCATGCGGCGCTGTTCCGTGACGTGCTCAACCTGCGCGAGTGCCCGGTCGGCCAGGCGGGCACGGTGGCCAGCACCCCGGCCTTCCGGCTGGAGGCACGGCCGCTGTCGCACAGCGTGCCGACCTTCGGCTACCGGCTCGAGGAACCGGACGGACGGCGGATGCTGCCCGAACGGCTGGCCCGGCTGGGCGTCGCCGGGCCCGACATCGGCCGGCTGCAGCGCGAAGGAAGCCTGGTCACCGGCGGCCGCCCGGTCACCCTGGAGGAGGTGAGCGAGCCGAGACGCGGCCAGCGCTTCGCGTTCATCATGGACACCCGGCTGTGCGACGCGGCGTTCGCGCTGGCCGAGCAGGCGGACATGCTGGTCTGCGAGTCCACGTTCGCCGACACCGAGGCCGCGCTGGCCCGGGACTACGGCCACCTGACCGCGAGCCAGGCGGGCCGCATCGCCGCGCAGGCCGGCGCCCGGCTGCTCGTGCTCACGCACTTCTCCCAGCGTTACGACCACGCCGACGGGCAGCGGCTGGCCGGGGAGGCGGCCAGCGCCTTCGGCGGCGAGGTCGTCCTCGCCCGGGACCTGGCCCGGATCCCGGTTCCGACCCGGGCGCCGCTTCCGTAATCAGGTACCGGTGGGGTCAGCTGGCGGGCTTCGCCCGGAGTTGTCGGATGCCTTTTCCGCGTGACCGCCGAACTCGCTGCGCAGCGCGGACAGCACCTTGTCGCCGAACTCGCCGAGGCCGCGCGACTCGAACCGCTCGATGAGCGCGGCGGTGATCACCGGGGCCGGCACTCCCTCGTCGATGGACGCGATCACGGTCCACCGTCCTTCGCCGGAGTCCGAGACGTGCCCGCCGAAGTCGTCCAGCTCGGGCGACCGGGCCAGGGCATCTGCGGTCAGGTCCATCAGCCAGGAACTGATGACCGACCCGCGCCGCCACACCTCAGCGACCTCGGCGACGTTGATGTCGTACTGGTAGTACTGGGGGTCGCGCAGCGGCGTGGTCTCCGCGTCGTCGGACTGCACCTCGTCCTGGCCCACGTTGGCGTGCTTGATGATGGACAGCCCCTCGGCGATCGCGGCCATCATGCCGTACTCGATGCCGTTGTGGACCATCTTGACGAAGTGACCGGAGCCGCTCGGCCCGCAGTGCAGGTACCCGTCCTGGGCGGTCCCGGTATCGCTCCGGGACCGGCTGGGGGTGGGCTCGGCCGTCCCGGCGCCCGGGGCGATGCTCTTGAAGATCGGGTCCAGGTGCTCGACCGGCCCGTCCTCGCCGCCGATCATCAGGCAGAAGCCCCGCTCCAGGCCGAAGACCCCGCCCGACGTGCCCACGTCTATGTAGTGCAGCTGCCTTGGCAGGAGCTGCTTGGACTCGGTCGATGTCGTCCCGGTAGTAGGTGTTGCCGCCGTCGATCACGATGTCACCCGGCTCGAGCAGCCCGGCGAGCTGCTCGAGCACCGGCCCGGTGACCGCGGCGGGCAGCATCAGCCAGGCCACCCGGGGCTTCTCCAGTTTGGCGACGAAGTCCTCCAGGGTGGTCGCGCCGGTCGCGCCCTCACCCTCGAGCTGCTTCACGTGGTCCACGGTGTGGTCATAGGCGACGACGCGGTGGCCGTCGCGCATCAGCCGCCGGGACAGGTTGGCGCCCATCCGGCCCAGCCCGACCATGCCCAGCTGCATCGGCTTGTCGGTTGTCATGTCTGTTCTCCGCTCTGCACTAGCTTGTTCAGCTACGGCTGGCTCTTCAGGCGCCGGTAGCGCTGGATCAGGGTGTTGGTGGACGAGTCGTGCTTCAGGTCGGGCTCCGCGGCGTTCTCCAGCTCGGGCAGGATCTGGACGGCCAGCACCTTGCCCAGCTCCACGCCCCACTGGTCGAAGGAGTTGACGCTCCAGACGGTGCCCTGGGTGAAGACGCTGTGCTCGTACAGCGCGACGAGCGTGCCGAGCAGCCTGGGGGTGAGCTTCTCGGCCAGCAGCACGTTGGTCGGCCGGTTCCCGGGCATCACCCGGTGCGGCGCGACCTCGGGCGTGGTGCCCTCGGCGAGGACCTCTTCCTCGGTCTTGCCGAACGCGAGGGCCTGCGACTGCGCGAAGACGTTCGAGATCAGGATGTCGTGGTGGTCGCGCAGCGGGTTGAGGGTCTTGCCGAAACCGAGCAGGTCCAGCGGGATCAGCTTGGTGCCCTGATGGATCAGCTGGTAGAAGCTGTGCTGCCCGTTGGTCCCCGGCTCCCCCCAGAAGACCGCGCCGGTCTGGTAGTCGACCTCGGCGCCGTCCAGGGTGACCCGCTTGCCGTTCGACTCCATGGTCAGCTGCTGCAGGTAGGCGGGGAACCGCTTCAGGTACTGCTCGTAGGGCATCACGCCGTAGGTCTGCGCGTCGAAGAAGTCGCCGTACCACACGGCGAGCAGGGCCATCAGGACCGGGAGGTTCTCGCTGAACGGGGCGGTGCGGAAGTGCTCGTCCATCTCGTGGAAGCCGGCCAGCATCTCGGCGAAGTTCTCCGGCCCGATCGCCACCATGGTGGACAGGCCGATCGCGGAGTCCATCGAGTACCGGCCGCCGACCCAGTCCCAGAAGCCGAACATGTTCTCGGTGTCGATGCCGAACTCCGACACCCGCTCGGCGTTGGTGGAGACCGCGACGAAGTGCCTGGCCACCGCGTCCTCGCTGCCCAGCTCGCCCACCACCCAGTCCCGGGCGGAATGAGCGTTGGTCAGCGTCTCCAGGGTGCCGAAGGTCTTGGACGAGATGATGAACAGCGTCTCGTCGGCGGCCAGGTCCCGGGTCGCCTCGACGAAGTCGGTGGAGTCCACGTTGGACACGAACCGGAAGGTCAGGTCCCGCCGGGAGTAGTAGCGCAGCGCCTCGTACGCCATCACCGGGCCGAGGTCCGAGCCGCCGATCCCGACGTTGACGACGTTCCGGATGGCCTTGCCGGTGTAGCCCTTCCACTCCCCGGAGCGGACCCGGTCCGCGAAGACCGCCATCCGGTCCAGCACCTCGTGCACCTGGGCCACCACGTCCACCCCGTCGACGACCAGCGAGCTGCCCTTGGGCATCCGCAACGCGACGTGCAGGACGGCCCGGTGCTCGGACACGTTGATCGGCTCACCGCGCATCATCGCGTCCCGGCGTTCCGCCACGCCGGACTCCTCGGCCAGCTGGAGGAGCAGGCCCAGGGTCTCGTCGGTGACCCGGTTCTTGGAGTAGTCCAGGTAGAGCCCGGCGGCTTCGGCGGACAGGCGCTCACCGCGCCCGGGGTCGGCCGCGAACAGCTCCCGCAGGTGCCGCCCGCTGATCTCGGCGTAGTGCTGTTCCAGTGCCTTCCAGGCCGGGCGCTGGCGAAGGGGAGTGGTCGGCATCTGCTCAGTCCTCCAGTGGTCAGCGAGCCGATGGTCAGTGGGTCAGCGGGCGGGATCAGCCATGGCCGCAGGCATCAACGTAGCCTGCTCCGCCCGGCCCTGGCGCGCCGCACCGGGGGGACGGCGGGAACGGCGGCGCCGGTCAGGAAGTCCAGCATGATCGCGTTGCACAGGGCAGGCTTCTCCCGCAGCAGGAAGTGCGTGGTCCCGGGCACGATGGCGAGCTCGGTGTCCGGGATCCCGTTGTACAGCACCAAGGTGTCGTCCAGGGAAACCGCATCCTCGTCGCCGGCCATCAGCAGCGTCCGGCTGCTGACGCCGCCGAGTTCGTTCTGGGCCAGCGCAGGCCCCCTGGCGAGCATCGTCACCATCTTGCTGGCCACCACGGGAAAATGCGCTTGCCCGTCGGGCGAGACCTCCCCATAGCCCGGCCCGAGAAACCTGACCAGGTCAGCCAGGCCTGGCCACGGTGAGCCCGACGCCCCCAGCCTGGGCGGCCGGATGCTCGCGCTGACCAGGATCAGCCGCCGGACCAGGGCCGGATAGCGCAGCGCGACGTGCAGCGCGGTGGCCGCGCCCAGGCTGTGGCCGGCCAGGTGGACCGGGCCGCCCACCACGGTGGTCAGGAAGGCCACCGTGTCCTGCAGGAGCAGTTCGGGGGTGATCGGCCCGGGGACGTCGGGGGTGTGCCCGTGCCCCCGGGCGTCCGGGGTGTACACGCGGAACCGCTCGGCGAGCGCGGGCACGTTACCGGAGAAGAACCTGGCGTCGGTCAGCCCCCCGTGCAGCAGGACCAGGGGCTCGCCCGTGCCCTGCTCCGCCCACCACAACGCCGGGCCGGGCGTCCCGTTCTCGCGTCCCGGCCCGCCCATGTCCCCTGAGACCGCCATGTCTCTTCAGACCACGGCGCGGGCCAGAACTCACCGGCCGCGAACAGGCCAGCGGGCGGCTCTCACTCTTCGAGCGCGCCCGGGTTGGCGGGGACGTCCACGGAATGCTGCTGGAGTGCCGCCAGCGGGACGACCTCGAGGGCCCGTTCATGAGTCGAGGCGAGGACCACCGGCGCCCCCACCCCCTCCTGATGAGCCCGCAACCAGTTCGCGGCGGTCACGCACCAGCGATCCCCGGGGACCAGCCCGGGAAAGCGGTACTGCGGCACCGGGGTGCTCAGGTCATTGCCGATGCGGCGCTGATGCTCCAGGAACTCGGCGGTCACGACCGCGCAGATCGTGTGGCTGCCCCGGTCCTCGGGTCCGGTGTTGCAGCACCCGTCCCGGTAGAACCCCGTGACTGGGTCGGTGCCACACGGCTCCAGTTCCCCACCGAGCACATTGCGGTCGCCCATCTCTGCAGTATGGCCCACCAGCGGCCGGCCCGGAACCGCGCCGCGACCAGGATGTCCCCGCCGCGGCCGGGGCGGCGCGGGCCGCAGGGAGTTACTGGCCCCCGGATCCGGGCTGGACCACGCTGACGGTCAGGACCCGGACCTTCTTGGCACAGGTCTGCGAGGTGTAGTGCAGGTATACCGACGTGGTCTGGTTCGGCGGGTAGATCTGCAGGTAGTGCGCGGTGACCAGGCCGCACTTGGCGGCGGGGAAGTTGACCGCCTGCGCGATCTGGAGCACTGCGTTGGCGACGGCGCCGGGGGAGAGGGTGACCAGTTTCCGCGCCGTGGCGTGGCTCTCGGCGGCGGGGAGGCCGATCTGCGTGACTGGTTTCCCGCCGGCCAGCGACACGCCGGGGTACCCGTACAGCGTGCAGGTGGCGTGAGAGATGTTCGTGAAGTCGATGACCTGGTACGTGCTGCCCGCGGCGCCCTGGGCCAGTCCGAGCTTCAGGCCGAGCGAACGCGTCGGGCAGGCCGGCGCCGCGCCGGCCACGGTCGGGCTGGCCGACGCGGCCGGGGTGGCCGGAGTGCCCGCGGCGGCGCTGGCCGACGCGGCCGGGGTGGCCCTGACGGTGATCGTCTTAGTGGGGGCGGGAGCCGGGCTGGCGCTGCTCCCGCATCCGGCGGCGAGCGCCGTGACGCAGGTGAGCGCCCCTCCGGCGAGTACCCGCCGGAGGTCTGCTCTGGCGAGCGCTCGCCAGAGCATGGGTGAACAAGAGGTCATCGCTAGGTTCTTTCTGCCCAGGCGGCTCCGCGAGCCGTATGACTGGTAAGACGTCCTTTGCCCGGCGGCGGTTGGCCGGTTCGCGCATGTCGGTAGGCGGAGTTTTCCTGGCAGGTAACGTCACAACTGTGTGCTTGCTCATCGCCCTGTCCGGGGTTGTGCCCGGCGTTCCGTTGCTGATAGCGGCGAACCGGGACGAAATGTATCAGCGGCCGACCGACCCGATCACGGTGCTCCGCGCCGCGCACCCGCGGATCCTGGGCGGCCGGGACGAGCTGGCCGGCGGGACCTGGCTCGCGGTCAACGAGCACGGCGTGGTGGCCGGCCTGACCAATCAGCCGACCGGAGCGCGGGACCCGGCTAAGCGGTCCCGGGGCGAGCTGCCGCTCGCCTTCGCCGCCTATCCGGACGCGAAGACCGCAGTGACCGAGGTGTGCGCCCGGCTCGACCCGGCCGCCTACAACCCCTGCTGGATGCTGGTCGGCGACCGGCAGGACCTGTTCTCGGTCGATGTGAGCGGCGGGCACCGGGCCAGGGTGGAGAGACTCCCGGCGGGCCGCTACGTCCTGGAGAACGCGCCGCTGGGGCAGGCCTCGGCCAAGCAGCGACGGGTGGCCGGGCTGGTGGCCGCGCTGGACGGGGCCGGGCCGGACGGGGCCGGGGCCGGACGGGGCGGGGCCGGACGGGGCAGGAGGCGTCGAGGCCGGGCTGGCTGCGGTGCTCGGGGATCATCAGCCTGCCGCCGGGCCCGGGCCGGCCGGGCCCGGCGGCCAGGCGCGCCCGGCCGAACTGTCAGCCGCGTGCGTGCATACAGAGCGCTACGGCACCCGCTCTGCCATGATCGTCAGCGTGGGCCAGACGGGCGAGCCGCGGGTCAGCGTGGCCGCCGGGCCGCCGTGCGTGACCCCGCTGCTGGACGTGACCGGGATGTGGGCCTCGCCCGCAGCGCAGCCCGGCTGATTTGCGTTGATTGCTAGGATCCGAAGCATGCGGACCAGGAGGCGTCGTGGCTGACTATCTGATCGCGGCGGCCCTGTTCGTCTTCATCGTGGTGGTGCTGGTGACCCTGAAGCGGGCCGAGAACAACCGCAACCGCAAACCGGGTGAATGAAGCACCACCCCCGTACCGCACGCGCCAGTGACTACGAGGCCATCGCGGCAGTCGTCGACGACTGGTGGGGCCGCCCCATCCTGGCCGTCCTGCCCCGGCTGTTCCTGGATCACTTCCACCACACCAGCCTGGTAATCGACGGGCCCGGCGGACCGCTGGCCTTCCTGGTCGGGATCCTGTCGCCCGCTGACCTGCGGCAGGCGTACGTCCACTTCGTCGGGGTGGCCCCGCAGGCCCGCCGCCAGGGACTGGCCGAGTTGCTCTACACCGAGTTCTTCGCGCTGGCCCGGGCGCAGGGCCGGACGACGGTCTCGGCGGTCACCGCCCCCATCAACACGGGCTCCATCGCCTTCCACCGCGCGATGGGGTTCTCGGTGACCGGCCCCCTCGCCGACTACAACGGCCCCGGCCAGGATCTCGTCCGTTTCGACCGGGCTCTCTAGGGCGCCCGCGCACGGTTCGTGATCAACCGTCTGGTGCCGCGCTAACCGCACCAGACGGTAGATCACGATGACGGGGCCCGGCCCGGGGATTCGCGGGAGCACCATGTGTCCCGTGGCTACCACCAGCCTCTGCAGTCGCGTCCCCGGCCCGGCCCGCAGGCTCCGGCGGGTTCATGGTAGGAGATCCATGCCCGATAACGCCCTTTTCGCGCCTGGCGTGCCTGTTAAATGATCTCTGTACCCAGATGGGTGATTCTCTTGGGTAGTGTCGGGCGAATGTACTCTCGTGTCCGATTCTCCCGGTGGCGGCAGACGTGAGCGGGCCGCGCGGCGGGGCCGCGGCGGCCGGGGCGCTCGCGGTGGTCCTGGCGCTGCTGCTCGGCCTCGGCGTGGCGGGGGTCCTCCCGGCCGGCGGTGCGGGCGCCCCAGCCCGGCGGGCGCCGCCAGCCCGGCGGGCGCCGCCAGCCCGGCGGGCGCCGCGACGAGCACCTCCAAGGAGCACGCCACCAAGACGGGCACCACCAAGACGGGCATCAGCGGGGCGCACACCCACCAGGCGACGGCTTCCGGGGCGGCCGACAGCCGCCGGGCTGCTCCTGCCCGGGCCGTGGCCGGCCCGTCCGGGACGTCCTGCCGCCGGGTCGCCCATATCGGCGACTCCACCTCGGTGGGCCTGGTCTCCCCGCTGGACCTGCCGGATCCGGCCCAGCGCCTCGCCGCCCAGTACCGCGACGTCGGGGTCAGGCACACCTGGATCGACGCGTCGGGCGGCCGTTCGATGGTGGAGGAGATGCCCGGCCAGGCCAACGGCTACGACACCGCCCGGACGATGGTGAGCAGCGGGTTCCGGGGCTGCTGGGTGGTCGCGCTCGGCACCAACGACACGGCCAACGTGTCGGCCGGCTCGAACGTCAGCCGGATGGCCCGTATCCAGGAGCTCATGTCGGTCGCCCACGGGGCGCCGGTGATGTGGGTCAACGTGAAGACCCTCGACCCGTCCGGGCCGTGGTCCGGGGCCGACATGCAACTCTGGAACGACACGCTGGTCCAGGCCTGCCACCAGTATCCGAACCTGCGGATCTTCGACTGGGCCTCAGTCGCCCGGGATGGCTGGTTCGCCCCGGACGGGATCCACTACACCCCGGCCGGCTACGCGGCCCGGGCCCGCCTGATCGCGCGGGCGCTGGCCCGGGCTTTTCCCCGCTCCGGCCCCAGCGCCGGCTGCGTCATCCGCTGACCGCCCGGGCCGCCGCCCGGCCCGGCGGCCCGCGCCCGGCGCTCACCCGGCCCGCACGGGCAGCCCGCCATCTGGGTGTCCTTTACCGCCGCCGTTCCGGGGTCATGTGCGCCAATGCCCGGACATTACGCATCGCCCGTAGCGGGTGATGGCCAAAACTCTTATGACTACTGCGTGTAATCAATATGAAGCACTGGGTAGTGCCTTTTCTGCCGCGCACAAGCACGACCTTGCCGGACGGGGAGAGCCGGACAGGGCGGTTCGCGGCACGGGGGGAAAAGCATGCCGGAACCAGTCCGCTCCGGCCAGCGCTACATGCCCGGACTCGATGGGCTGCGCGCGCTGGCGGTGCTCGCTGTCATCGCCTATCACGAGCAACTCGGCTGGGCACCTGGGGGCCTGCTGGGCGTGGGCGTCTTCTTCACGCTCAGCGGTTACCTCATCACCGACCTGCTGCTCGGCCAGTGGGCCCGATCGGGCGGGCTGAACCTGGGCGACTTCTGGCTCCGGCGGGCCCGGCGGCTGCTCCCGGCCCTGTTCGTGATGCTGGCCGTGGTGACCGCGTGGGTGACGGTGGTGAGTCCCGCCCGGCTGGCCAGCCTGCGGGGAGCCGTGGCCGCCGCCGCGACCTATTCGAGCAACTGGTTCTTCATCTATACGCACAACTCCTACTTCGCGAGATTCGCGCCGCCCGGGCCGTTCGACCACCTCTGGTCGCTGGCCGTAGAGGAGCAGTTCTACCTGGTCTGGCCCTGGCTGCTGCTGCTCGGCGTGTACTTCCTGCGCGGCCGGCGGCCCGGCGCGGTGCGCTGGCTGGCGCTGCCGACCCTGGTACTGGCCGCCGCGTCAGCCGTGGCGATGGTCAAGCTCTACCACCCCGGCTACGACCCGACGAGGGTCTACGAGGGCTCCGACACCCGCGCCTGCGGCCTGCTGGTCGGGGCGGCGCTGGCCATGGTCTGGCCCAGCCGCCGTACCGCCCGGACCGCGCTGTGGAGCCGGGTCATGCTGGACGGGGCCGGGCTGGCCGGGCTGGCCGTGATCGGCGTGATGGTCTGGCGGGTGGGTCAGTACTCGTCGTTCACCTACCAGGGCGGGCTGGTGCTGCTCTCGCTGGCCACGGCCGGGGTGGTGGCCGCGGTCGCGTGCCCCGGCAGCCTGGTCGGCGTCATGCTGGGCTGGAAGCCGCTGCGCTGGCTCGGTGTCCGTTCCTACGGCATCTATCTGTGGCATTACCCGGTGATCATCCTGACTTCCCCGCCGAACTCCACCGAGAACCTGCCCCGGGCCGCCCTCCAGGTGGCCGCGAGCGTCGGGATCGCCGCGCTGTCGTGGCGGTTCATTGAGGAGCCGATCCGCCGGGGCGCGCTCGAGCGGGGCTGGAAGCGGATGCGGTCGCGGACGGCCTGGCAGCCGCAGTGGACCGGGGTCGGCAGCTGGGCCGCGGTCACCGGCGGGGCCATGGTGGTCGCCCTGGCCTGCGCGGGACTGAGCGGTGCGGTGCGCGCGCCCGCCGCCAGCGACGCGGCTACGGGCACCCTGGCCTCAGGCTCGGTCCTGCCGGCGCCTGGCGGTGGGGGCCAGGGTGACTCGGGCGCGAGCGGGTCCAGCACGAGCGGGACCAGCGCAGCCGGGAAACGCGGGCCCGGCGCGGGTGGCTCGGCGAAGGGCTCCGGGAGCGCCCAGGCGGGCTCGGCCGGCGGCGCGCCGGTCCCGGCGGCCTCGCTGCGTACCTCCTGCCAGGCGGTGGCGCACATCGGCGACTCCACCTCCGACGGCCTGGTCTCTCCGGACTACCTGCCCAACCCGGCGAAACGGATCGCCGCGCAGTACCACGACGTGGGGGTCCGCAGCGTCCAGTGGAACATCTCCGGGGCCCGCTCCGTGGTCGAGGTCCTGCCCGGACAGGTCAACGGGTACGACGCCGCGCAGGCCATCTACCGGGGCGGGTTCCGCGGCTGCTGGGTGATCGCGCTCGGCACCAACGACACCGCGGACGTGGCGGTGGGCTCCAACGTGGGCCTGATGGCCCGGATCGGCCGGATGATGGCGGCCGCGCACGGGGAGCCGGTGATGTGGGTCAACCTCCGGTCGCTGCTGGCCAGCGGCCCTTATTCCGAAGCCAACATGGTGACCTGGGACAACACGCTGCTGCGGGCCTGCGCCAGGTACCCGAACATGCGGGTCTTCAACTGGGCGGCCCTGGCCAAGACCAAGTGGTACATCTCCGACGGCATCCACTTCACCTCGGCCGGCTACGCGGCCCGGGCCCGGCTGATCGCGCAGGCGCTGGCCCGGGCGTTCCCGAAGACCGGCCAGAGCCCGGGGTGCGCCGTCAGCTAGACCAAGCCCCACCGCGACCAGGCCCCGGCAACCAAGCCCGCCCGCGGGCCGGTGCAGAACGAACTGCGCCGGCCCGCGGGCGGTTCCAGGTCCGGTGCCCGTGGTCTGGTACCTGGGGCCCGCCCCCGTCTCCGGGCCCCAGGTACCGTCCCCGCGTCCGGGCCCCAGGAAGCGGGGCTCAGGGACTGGGCTCAGACCCGGGCGGTGTCCTTGCGGAACCGCCAGACGGCGCCCCCGGCGAAGATGGCCAGCCAGGCCACGGCGTTGACGGCCCAGGCCCACTCGACGCCGACGCCGAGCAGCGGCGCGTGCACGAGCTGGTTGAGCCCGTAGAGCGGCGTGAACTCGGCCATGGTCCTGCAGGCCTGCGGGAACTGGCTCAGCGGGATGAACAGGCCGCCAGCGAAGGACAGCAGGGCCAGGCCGAGGCCCAGGAACTGCATGACGTTCTCGGTCGGCAGCAGGTAGCCCATGAACAGGCCGAAGGCGGCGAAGACCAGCGAGCCGATCCAGACGCAGGCCGCGCTGACGATCCACAGGTACATCGGCATCGAGGGCTTGCCGGTCAGCCCGCCCACGGCGAAGACCACGACGACCGACGCGAGCCCGAGGACCATCGCGGTGAGCATCTTGATCACGATGTACGCCACCGGGGAGAGGGGGGTCAGCCGGAGCTGGCGGCTCCAGCCCGCGGCCCGCTCGATCGAGACCATGGCCCCGCCGCTGGTGGTGGCCAGGACCGCCCCGTACAGGGCCATGCTGATCATGATGAACGCGGACACGTTGCCGTGGCTGCCCGGGCCGGCGGACTCGTTCGCGTAGGCCTTGTTCAGCCCGAAGGCCAGGAAGAACACGACGGGGAAGATCAGCGCGAAGATGACCGTGCGCCGGTTGCGCAGCAGGCGGCGGATCTCCAGCCTGAGCACGGTCACGTTGAAGCCGCCCAGGCTCGGCGCTTCCCTGGTCAGGGCGGCGGGCGCCGGAACTGACTGGGTGGTCATCGGGATCCTCCTTCGGAAGTGTTGCTGTCGTCGCTGGTCAGGGCGATGAATGCGTCCTCAAGGCCGCGGGTGTTGATCTCCAGGTCCCGGGCCGGGGTGTTGGTCAGCAGGTAGCGGGCCACCGCGTCACTGTCGGTCGAGTGGATCAGCACGGTGTCGCCGCGCACCTCGACGTTGTCCGCGCCGGGGATCGCGTTCAGCGCGACCGGGTCGGCGTCGGCCAGTGTGGCCCGGACCGTCCGCCCGGCGGCCATCGCCTTGACCTCGGACGAGGTGCCGTCCGCGACGATCTGGCCGTGCCGCAGCAAGATGATCCGGTCGGCGTAGGCGTCGGCTTCTTCCAGGTAGTGCGTGGCGAAGAGCACGGTCCGGCCCCGGGCCGTGTCCTGCCGGATCGCCGTCCAGAAGCCGCGCCGTCCCTCGACGTCCATGCCGGTGGTCGGCTCGTCCAGGATCAGCAGTTCCGGGTCGGACAGCAGGGCCATGGCGAAGCGCAGCCGCTGCTGCTCACCGCCGGAGCACTTGCCCACCCGGCGATCGCCGATGGCGGTGATACCGGCCCGGTCCAGGGCCTCGTCGACCGGCCTCGGCCGGACGAACAAGCTCGCGGTGTACTCCGCGGTCTCCCGCACGGTGAAGTCCTTCAGCAGGCCGCCGGTCTGCAACACGGCGGAGACGAGCCCGCGCGTGATGGCCTGCCGCGGCGATATCCCGAAGACTTCCGCCGTGCCCGCGGTGGGCTGAGACAGCCCCAGGATGATGTCGATGGTCGAGGTCTTCCCCGCGCCGTTGGGCCCGAGGAACGCGACAATTTCCCCCGACGAGATATCCAGGTCGATGTCCTTGACCGCCTGGACCGTGCCGAAGTTCTTATGTACCCCGCGCAAGGCGATCGCGGCCGGCTGGCTTCCCCGGGCCTGCCGGCGCCCCCGTTCGTCTGCCATGTTCATTACCGTCATGGGCCCATCGTGGCAGTGGTCCGGCGTTCCTCCCACCGTTAGCTGTCACCTCACGCCCATGACAACTGTCATGGTGCCGCGGCCCGGGGGCACGCCCGGCTATCGTGAGGGCCGGCGCCTGCCTGGCGTAAGGGTACGTGGGAGTGGGCAGGCCTGTCGGAGCGCGGACGGGGAGGGGCCGGGGGATGCCGTTCGAGGGGTGGCCGGAAGAAGCCCTGGAATTCTACGAGGGCCTCGAGGCCGACAATTCCAAGGCCTACTGGACCGAGCACAAGGCGGTCTATGAGGACAAGGTGCTCCGCCCGATGACCGAACTGGTCGAGGAGCTGGCCACGGAGTTCGGCGAGGGGAAGATCTTCCGCCCCTACCGGGACGTCCGGTTCAGCCCGGACAAGTCCCCGTACAAGACGCATATCGGCGCCCTGGTCGGCACGGGCTACGTCCAGCTGTCCGCGGCCGGGCTGGCCGCCGGGGACGGCATGTACACGATGTCGCCCATCCAGCTCGGCCGCTACCGCCAGGCGGTCCTGAGCGAGCAGGCCGGTCCCGAGCTGGAACAGGTGATCGCCGGCGTCGAGCGGCAGGGCATCGGCGTCTCGGCCCGCGGCACGCTGAAGACCGCCCCCCGGGGCTACCCGGTCGATCACCCGCGGATCGGGCTGCTGCGTTACAAGGGGATCGTCGCCTGGCAGCAGTGGCCGGTCGAGTCCTGGCTGGAGACCGGGACAGCCCGGGACCGGGTGGCCGGTTTCCTGCGCACCACCCGGCCGCTGAGCAGCTGGCTGGACACGTACGTGGGCGCTCCCGCCGCCCACGAGTCCCGCTAGCGGGCCACCCCGCGACGACGTCCGTGACCCGTCGCGGGATGACATCCGGTCCGGCCGGGGTTACACCTGGCAGCCGGAGCGGCCCGCTCGGCGATGAGGGCGCCACCATGATGTGCGCCACCGGGCCGCGCAGCGCCTGGGGCTGATCCTGCCCGGGCCACCGGCCGGGCGCGACGAAGCGGCCACGAGTCAGCTGACGACGCAGGCCAGACTTCGAGAGGAACCTTCTGTGGTTACTGACACGCCCACGCGTACCGGGCGTCGGATCGCCCTCATCGCACACGACAACAAGAAGCAGGACATGCTCGAGTGGGCGGAGTACAACCTGCCCCTGCTCGGCGACCATCAGCTCTTCGCGACCGCGACCACCGGGCGGCTGCTGCAGGACGAGCTCGGCCTGCCGGTCACCTGCTTCCGCAGCGGGCCGTTCGGCGGCGACCAGCAGATCGGCGCGCGCATCGCCGAAGGCGAGATCGACCTGCTCGTCTTCCTCTGGGATCCGCTGGAGCCGCACCCGCATGACCCCGACGTCAAGGCGCTGCTCCGGGTGGCGGTCGTGTGCAACATCCCGGTCGCGTGCAACCGGGCGACCGCGGACTTCATGATCTCCTCGCCGCTGATGAGCCGTACCCACCAGGAGTGGGACCCCGCACCCGGCGGGAGCCTCCCCGCCCCGCCGCTGCGGGCCGTGGCCAGCGGGGGCCTCACTCCCCGGTGACCCCGTCGACCTGCTCGCGGAGCAGGTCGGCGTGCCCGTTGTGCCGGGCGTACTCCTCGATCATGTGCACGTAGACCCAGCGCAGGTCGTAGGTGTTGCCGTCGCGCTCGTGCACGAACGTCTCGTCCAGGGACCGCCCGGCGGCGGCCGCCCGGGCCAGCTCGCACTCCCGGGTGAACGCCGCGAAATCGGCCTCGGCGCCGTCGGCTGCGGCCAGGTCGAACTCCCCGTCCGGGTACTCGTCGCTGGAGTACCGGTAGCCCAGCCCGGTCTCGCCCGCGAAGCGCCGCCGGAACCAGGAGCGCTCCACGTCGGTCAGGTGCCGGACCAGCCCGAGCAGGGACAGCGTGGACGGCGGCACGGCCCGGCGGGCGAGCTGCTCGCCGGTCAGGCCCTGGCATTTCACCAGCAGCGTGCTGCGGTGATAGTCCAGCCAGCCGTCCAGCGACTCCCGTTCGCCGGCGACCAGGGGCGGATAGGTGCGCGGCACCTCAGGCGCGGTCCATGTCATCCGGAACATCCTGCTACCCCGCAAAAGCAGCCGCAACGAGATTCCGCCCCGCCGCGCACCCCCGAGCGGCCTCGCGATCACAGCTGGCCTCGTCCCCTCCGTTACCCTGCCAGGGTGGCGGAACTGGCGGAATGGGACGTCGCGGTGGTGGGCGCGGGGCCGGCCGGCCTGACCGCCGCCCTGGCCGCGGCGGAAGCCGGGGCGCGGACGGTCGTGATCGAGCGGGCCGAGCATCCCCGGTACAAGACCTGCGGCGGCGGCCTGATCGGGGCCTCGCTCACGGTGGCGGCCCGGCACATGCAGGTGCCCGCCCGGGACCGCATCCACACCATCACCGCCGCCCTGAACGGGCGGCGCGAGTTCACCCGGCATGCCGACGCGCCGCTGCTGTCCATGGTGTCCCGGGAAGACTTCGACGACGCGCTGCGCAAAGCCGCTGCCGACGCGGGCGTCACGATGCGCCAGCGGGCCACGGTGCGGGGGATCGGCGAGGACGGCGGGCTGGCCTGGGCCCGGCTGGCGGACGGGACGAGTATCCGGGCCCGGGTGCTGGTCGGCGCCGACGGCTCGTCGGGAGTCTCCTCCCGCTACGTGGGGGTCCGGTTCCAGCAAGTCGATCTCGGGCTGGAACTGGAGATCCCGGTGCCACCGCCGGTCGCGGCGAAGTGGCAGGCGCGGGTGATGCTGGACTGGGGGCCGATGCCCGGCTCGTACGGCTGGGTCTTCCCCAAGGGGGACGTGCTCACTGTCGGGGTTATCGCCGCCCGGGGCCAGGGCGAGCAGACCCGGCGTTACCTGCAGGACTTCACCGGCCGGCTGGGGCTGGCGGGCTACCCCCCGGCGCGGGACTCGGGGCACCTCACCCACTGCCGGGCGGACGACTCGCCGCTGCGCCGGGGGCGCGTGCTGGTCGCGGGCGACGCGGCGGGCCTGCTGGAGCCCTGGACCCGGGAAGGGATCAGCTTCGCGCTCCGCTCCGGGACGCTGGCCGGGGCGGCCGCCGCGAAGGCGGCGGCCGCCCCGGATCCCGGGCGCCTGGACCGGGCGCTGGACGGCTACCCGGCCGCGGTCGGGCAGGCGCTGGTGCCCGAGATGGACGCCGGGCGCCGCCTGCTGACCGCGTTCACCCGGCACCCGGGCGCCTTCCACACCGGCCTCGCGACGCCGAAAGGCTGGCACGCCTTTGCCGGGTTCTGCCACAGCCAAGTGCCGTTCGCGGACCTGGTTGAGCGCCGGCCGGTGCGGATGGCGCTGTCCCTGATGTCGCGGTTCTGAAGAGCGCGGTCGTGAGGAGCGCGGTTAGTACCAGCCATACCGCAACTCGTGCTGCCACGCATTCCACGGATTTCCGTAACGTGACTGGATGTACCCCATGCCCCAGATGATCTGGGTGCGCGCACTGGTCCGCCAGTCCGGCCCGGCGGCCGCCATCTTGTCCCCGGGCACGGCCTGCGGAATGCCGTACGCCCCCGAGCTGTGATTGCAGGCAAAACGGTTCCAGCCGCTCTCGCGCATCCACAGCAGGTTCAGGTAGTGGAATTGCCAGCTGGTCCAGTGGTAGGCGGGCATCAGCGAGCTGGCGATCTGCCACGGGTTGCCGTGCAGCCGGCCCCGGGCCGGCGGGCCGGGTGCTTCCTCGCGAGGTGCTTCCTGGTGAGGTGCTTCTGGTGGTGTCCTGGGCGGCGCGTGGGATGGAGCTTTTGGTGGTGCTCTGGGTAGCGGATCGGCGGCCGCGGGTGTCTGCGGGGGGTCCCGTACGCCGCCAGGACGACGGGCCCGGCCCCGCTGGTCCCGCTGGCGCCGCCGGCGCTGGTGCTGCCGACGGCGCCGGTGCCGCCGGATTCCAGGCCGGTCCCGAAGTAGCCGGTCCCGAAGGAGCTGGTCCCGGCGTCAACAGTGCCGGTCGTCCGGGCCTGACGGCTGGCGGTGAGCGCGGCCGTCAGGCCGGTGTGCCCTGCTCCGCGGCCATCGTGGCCGGCGTCGCTGGACGATGCCCCGAGATAGCCGGCCAGGGCGATAGCCGAGCCGGTCAGCACCAGGGCAGTCTTGGCTGGTACCTGGTTGAGAGTTCTCTTCGACGACAAATTGCGCCTTCGGTTCGGGCGCGTCACGGCGCGCTCGTCTTCCGCCCCTGGGCGCATAACGGCCACGAAGGAAAAGGTGGCCGCGGCGGCGGCGGATGTGACGCAGGTTCAGGGCGTCGGCGTCGCCTGAGGCGACCATCACGCACGCGGGGCGCTTGAATATCTGGCTCCGGGAACCCGGAAGGCTTTGTGCCCGGGCAGAGTGAGAGTTGTCAAGCCATGGGCCAGGCTGGCCGGGCCAGCCTTATCGCGAATATCGCGGTCACCCCCTGTGCGCGTATTCACAGTCTCCGGAGGCTGGCCGGCGCCTATAAAAATGAGGCTTGCCGTACGTCGACTTCCCCCAAAGTATTCTCGATCTTTATCAGTAGCCATTTAAAGCAACTAGTAAACACGGGCCACTTACTTATGTCACCGTCACCCATAGGAATCTGGCCAAGTATTAGGCCTATTAAAGTACCTTTAATGCTATGAACCGGGCCATTGACCTCAACAGGTGTCTACCGGCCGGGCCGGGGGCGCCTGGCTGGCCGGGCCGCGGGGTAGCGAGCGTCCGTGCTGGCGGGTCTCGATGACCCCAGGCCCCCGTGGCGGCGGAGTCGTGGCGGTGGGCCCGGGCTGGCGTTCCCAGAGGGGCGGGCGCGGCGGTGGCGGGCCCGGGAGGTGACGGGCGCCGGGCAGGTATTCCCTTGGGAGCTGGAGAGTGCCCAGTAGGGTCGTCGGGTGGCTCAGGCTCCCTCTGCGACAGCCGGCTCGCCCCGGCCGCGCCCGACGCCGGCCGATCTCGAGGCCGCCCGCGACGCCACGATCCCCGATGTTCTCGCCCCCGGCCTGCGGGTCGTATTCGCGGGCATTAACCCCGGCTTGTACTCGGCCGCGACCGGTCACCATTTTGCCCGGCCGGGCAATCGCTTCTGGCCAGCCTTGCACCGGTCTGGGTTCACCCCCCGCCAGTTCCGGCCGGACGAGCAGGAGCAGCTGCTGGCCCTGGGCCTGGGGATCACCAACGTGGCCCCCCGCGCCACAGCCAGGGCCGCCGAGCTGGCCCCGGCGGAGCTGCGGGCTGGCGCCCTGGAGCTGCAGGAGAAGATGGCCCGGCTACGCCCGCACTGGCTCGCCGTGCTCGGCGTGACCGTGTACCGGACGGCGTTCGGTCACCCGGGCGCGGTCGTCGGCCCTCAGCAGGCCGTCATCGGCGCGACCCGGCTGTGGGTGCTCCCCAATCCCAGTGGCCTTAACGCGCACTGGACTCCCGCCGCCCTGGCCGGGGAGTTTGCCCGGCTCCGCGCCCTCGCCAGCGGCCCGCCGGGCGCCGCCCCGTCCGGCGCTGCCCCGCCGGGAGCGCCAGGTTCTGCCCCGCCAGGCACGCCCGGCGCTGCCGCACTGCCAGACCGCTCCACGTAGCCGCACCGGCCCGGCCTCCGCGACACTTCACGCCGAACGTTCGCCTCAATCGGGCAAATCATCCGGCGGAGTGAACGTCCGGCGTGAAATGTGGCCAGAAGGACGGGGGCAACGGCGTATAGAGTCGGGTTGATCACTCCGGAGCGCGGTCACGTCCGCTCACAGGCAGGGGGCAAATATGACTGTCCGGCCAGACTTTGGGCCCGATTACGGCGACGAGGAGCGGAAGCGGTTCGAAGAGGAGGAGGGCCCCCCCGAGCCCGATGTGGCCGAGGAAGAGAGGGACCTCTTCGAGCGCGAACGGCAAGAGGAGGAGGTCAACTTCGTCGACGCGGAGAGCAACGAGGCGCACGCGCCCGGCTCCGTCTGCGAGCGGTGCGGGCAGATCATCTCCGCCACGCAGGACGCCCGCCGGCGCCCGGACGGCCAGTGGGTCCACGAGGAGTGCCCCGTACTCCTGCAGTCCTGAGCGGTCCCGCAGGTCCTAGCGAACCTGAGGCCCCTGAGTAGTTCCGCAAGCCTCAGTCGTTCCGCAGGCTCTGGCGACCCTCTCGCCAGCCCAGCGGCCCAGGCGTGCTTCAGGGCCGTCAGCGGCGCAGCCAGATGGCCTCCCACTGCGACCACTGGCCCCGCCCGGGTGGCGTGCGCCAGGTGACGTACTGGCGGGGTGGCAGCACGGGGTCGAAGGCGCCGCCCACCACCGCGGTCAGTTCGGCGGCGGCGAAGAAATGGATGTCCAGTCCGGCCTTGGGCCCGCTGCGGTAGCGGACCGAGAAGCTGCCGTCGTCATGCTCCTCGAATCGCCGGTGCGCGTGTTCGATGTCGGTGTCAGCAGCATTGACCCGGACGCAGAGCAGGCCGCCTGGCCTGACCCGGTCGGCCGCGGCGGCCAGGTGCCGGTGCGCCTGGCCCGGGTGCCGTGCTGGAAGACCTGGACGCCGACGACCAGGTCATACCGGGCCGCCGGGGGCAGCGTGCCCAGATCACCGAAGATCAGCTGCCCGGCCCGGTCCGGGCGCCGGCCCCGGCAGGTCCGCGCACGTCCCAGCCGGGGGTGTTCACCTGGACCGAGACCTGGTGGGGGGCCTCGGCGCCGCAGTGGCGGCAGACCACCACCTGCTCGAGTTCGTGATCGCCATGCATCAGCGTGGCCGGTGGCTCGTCCGAGACCCAGCGGTCGCCCCACGCCACCAGGGAGCGGAGCACCGGGGTGAGATCCCGGCCCGCGGCCGTCAGCCGGTACTCCGAGCGCGGCGGCGTGCTCTGGTACTCCCGGCGTTCCAGGATCCCGGCCTCGACCAGGCTGTGCAGCCGGGCCGCGAGCCGGTCGCGGGGGGCCCCGGTGTTCCGCGCGATCTCGTTGAAGCGGCGGTTGCCGAAAGAGATCTCCCTGATCGCCAGCAGCGCCCACTTCTCGCCGACCAGATCGAGGGCCCGGGCGATTGAGCAAGGCCGGCCGGGCAGATCCGGCTGCGCCAGATGCCCGTCCCCGCCCGGGCGCCCTGGGTCGGCCAGACGTCCCGCGCTGGGGGAGCCGGGGTCGGATGTGGTCCTAGACATACTCCTAGGTTGCCATATCAAACCTACTCCCGCTACCCTTCTGCCATGACAGTTGGAATCCCAAACCGCGGGCAGCCCCCAGGGGAGCGGCGGCCAGCAGGCGGCCCGGCCCGGCGCGGGGCCCGGGGCCGTGTTCACCGTGGTCGTCGCCGCGATCTTCATGTCCAACCTGGACCTGTTCATCGTGAACGTGGCGCTGCCCAGCATCGGGCGGGATTTCGGTGGCGCCTCGCTGGCCGGGCTGTCCTGGGTTCTCAACGCGTACGCCATCGTGTTCGCCGCCCTGCTGGTGCCGGCGGGCTGGCTGGGGGACCGGACCGGGCAGCGGCGGGTGTTCCTGGCCGGGATCGCGATCTTCACGCTCGCGTCGGCGGCCTGCGCCGCCGCACCGGACCTCGCTGTCCTGGTCGCGGCGCGGGTCGTGCAGGCCGCGGGGGCGGCGGCGCTGATCCCGACCTCGCTGGCGCTGCTGCTCGCGGCCACCCCGCCAGACAAGCGGCCCGGCCGGGTCCGGGCCTGGGCCGCGGTCGGCGGTGTCTCGGCGGCCCTGGGCCCGGTGGTCGGCGGGCTGCTGGTCCAGCTGGACTGGCGGTGGGTGTTCCTGGTCAACCTGCCGATCGGGGCGGCCGCGCTGCTGGCCGGGGTCCGGGTGCTGCCGCACCCGCCGGCCCGGGACAACGAGCGGCTTCCCGACCTCCTCGGCGTGGTGCTGCTCACCGCCGGGATCGGCGGGGTGACTGGCGGCCTGGTGGAGGGCCCGACCTGGGGCTGGTCCTCGGCTGGGGTCATCGCCCTGCTGGGCGGGGCGGCGGTGGTGATCGCCTGGTTCCTGTGGCGCTGCTCGCACCACGAGCGGCCGCTGGTCGAGTTGCACCTGCTGCGCATCCCGGCCTTCCGGTCGGCCACCGCGGCGCTCTTCGTCTTCAGCATCGGGTTCGCCGCGATGCTGCTGTCCAACGTGCTGTGGTGCCAGACGGTCTGGCACTACTCGGCGCTGCGCACCGGCCTGGCCATCGCCCCCGGCCCGGCCATGGTGCCGGCCCTCGCGGTCGGGGCCGGGCCCGCTGGCCCGGCGGATCGGCTCCGCGCCGGTCGCGGCGGCCGGGAACCTGCTGTTCGCGGCCGGGCTGCTCTGGCGGGTCTTCTCGATCAGCGTCGTCCCCAACTACGCCGTGGGCATGCTGCCCAGCATGCTGCTGACCGGGATGGGCGTCGGGCTCACGCTGCCCACGCTGATGAGCGCGAGCACCACGGCGCTGCCGGCCGCCCGGTTCGGCACCGGGTCCGCCCTGGTGAACATGGCCCGCCAGGTCGCCTCCGCGCTCGGCGTGGCCGTGCTGGTCACCATCATCGGGATCCCGGCCACCGCAGCCGGCGCTGAGACCGCGTTCCGGCACCTGTGGCTGATCATGGCCGGGGCCGCCGTCCTGGCCGCCACCGCAGCCGCCTTCGTCCGCCGCCCGCCTCCCATTCCAGCCGCCTCACCCCCAACTGCATCATCGGCCCCATCAGCCACTTCACCCCCAGTCGCGCTGGCCTCAGCTGCCTCCCCAGCCCCACCCATCCCGTCAGCTCCCCCGATCGCCTGATGATCAACTGAGGTTGCTGGATGCACGATCGATTGATCCCGCTGTCCCTGGCCCTGAAGCGCGGGCTGGAAGCGTGGACTGGAAGCCGCGGTGCGAACACGGGGAGTGGCCCTGGACCGAGAGGCGTCGCTGAGCGCGCACGGGCGTTAGGGGGGCGTTAAGGTCTTGTGTCCGGGCGTTAAGGCCATGTGAAGATCAGCTCTGAGTGAGCCCGCGCAGGCGAAGCTGGCTGCGATGGACCGTAACCGGACGCCCCGTGGACTGGCGGCGCACTTCGCGTTGCCCGCCGGCTTCACCGCGCTGCTCGTGACCGGCGCGCTCGCCGCCGGGCTGGGCGGCCGTCTCCCGGCCACCGGGGTGCTCGTCATCGCCGCGGTGGTAGTCCTGTCCATCTCCGCCGTGTCCGAGCCGCTGGTCGCGCCCGTGCTCGGGGTGATCGGCTGGCTGACCGTGGTGGGCTTCTCCCGCCCGCCGTACGCCCAGCTGAGGATGACCGGGCCGGTGGCCGCGCGCGCCGCGGTGGTCATGGCCGGGTGCGTCCTGGCCGGGGTCGGCGCCGGCCTGATGGTGCGCTGGCTCGCATCGTCGTTCAGACTAGGGGTTGTGCGTGTCCATGGCGAGCGGCCTGCGGGCGGCGAGGCGGGCTGGGCCGGGCTGACCGGGCTGGCGGCCGGTACCGTGCGGGCTGGCCTGCGGGGCCGGCGGCAGCTCGCCGGGATCCTCCTGGTGGCAGCGGGGCTGCCGCTGCTCACGGCGCTGCTGGTGGCGCTGCGCCCGGACCTGGACCTCGCCAACGACCTGCTGCTCTACCTGGTGGCCGTGGTCGCGGTGGCGATCGTCGGCGGCTTCTGGCCCGCCGTGCTCGCCGCTATCACCGCGAGCCTGCTGCTCAACTGGTACTTCACCAAGCCCCTGCACACGCTGACCATCGCCGAGCCCCGCAACATGCTGGCGCTGCTGCTGTTCGTGACCGTGGCGGTGACCGTCAGCAGCGTGGTCCACCTGGCCGCGCGCCGGCAGGTGCTGGCGGCCCGCAGCGCCGGCGAGGCCGCGTCCCTGCTCGGGCTGGCCCAGACCGTGCTGGGCGGGGCCGACACGCCTACCGCGGTGCTCGATCACCTGACCAGCGCCTGGGGCGGCCGGGCCGAACTGGCCGAGCGGGTCCGGGACCAGTGGGTGAGCGTCGCGGTCAGCGGGTCCGCCTCGCCGGAGGCGCTGGCCACCCACGTCCCAGTCAGCGACACTGTCGCCCTGATCGTCGCGGGGCAGACCCGGCCCATCACGGCCCGGCTGCTGGACGGGTTCGCCGCCCAGGCCGGCGCGGCACTGGACCGGGACCGGCTGCGCACCCAGGCGGCCCAGGCCGAGGCGCTGGCCGAGGGGAACCGGATGCGCACCGCGCTGCTCGCCGCGGTCAGCCACGACCTGCGTACCCCGCTGGCCTCGATCAAGGCCAGCGTCAGCACGCTGCGGCAGACCGACGTGCAGTGGACCCCGGCCGACGAGGCGGCGCTGCTCGCGACCATCGAGGACGGGGCGGACCGGCTGGACGCCCTGATCGGCAACCTGCTGGACATGAGCCGGCTGGCCACCGGGTCGCTGCAGCCGTTCCTGCGGCCCACGTCCGTCGAGGAAGTCGCGCCGGCCGCCCTGCTCGGGCTGGCCCCGGCCAGCAGCGTGCGGATCGCGGTGCCGGACGACCTGGCCCTGGTACGCACGGATCCGGTGCTGCTGGAACGGGTACTGGCCAACCTGTTCTCCAACGCGCTGGCCCATTCCCCGGCAGGCCGGCCGCCCGAGCTGCGGGCCTGGTCGGCCGGCCCCAGCGTGCTGCTGGAGGTGTGCGACCACGGCCCGGGCGTCCCGGACGAGTTCAAGGCGCGCATGTTCGAGCCGTTTGAGCGGCTCGGCGAGCGCGCCACGGGAAACGGCGTCGGGCTGGGGCTCGCCGTGGCCAAGGGTTTCCTGGAGGCGATGGGCGGCACGATCCACGCCGCCGACACGCCGGGCGGGGGGCTGACGGTCCAGGTGAGCCTGCCGGGTGCGGCGGCCCCCGCCGCGTCGGCCGCGCCCGCCGAGCAGTGACCACCCGGCTATGACCAGGGTCCTCGTCATCGACGACGAGGAACCGATCCTGCGCGCCCTGCGGATCAACCTCACCGCCCGCAAGTACGAGGTCAGTACCGCGGCGGACGGCGCGTCCGGGCTGGCCGCGATGGCCCGGGACCACCCGGACGTGCTGATCCTCGACCTCGGCCTGCCCGACATGGACGGCACCGAGGTGATCAGGGGCGTGCGCGGCTGGACGAACACGCCGATCATCGTCCTGTCCGCGTGGGGGCAGGAGGTCCAGAAGGTGGCCGCCCTGGACGCCGGCGCGGACGACTACGTAACCAAGCCGTTCGGGATGAACGAGTTGCTCGCCCGGCTCCGCGCGGCGGTCCGGCGGGCGACGCCCGCCCCCGACGAACCGGTGCTGGCGACCCCGGACTTCACCGTGGACCTGGCGGCCAAGCGCGTCATCCGTGGTGACGGTGACGTCCGGCTGACCCCCACCGAGTGGTCGCTGCTGGAAATCCTGGTCCGCAACGAAAACCGTCTCGTCACCCAGAAGCAGCTACTCCGGGAGGTGTGGGGGCCGCAGTACCAGACCGAGGCGAACTACCTCCGGGTCCACGTCGCTCACCTGCGGCGCAAGCTGGAGCCCGACCCGTCTCAGCCCCGTTACCTGCTGACTGAGCCCGGTATGGGCTATAGATTTAGCCCGGGGGCCCGAGCCCCCGGAACCCCCAACGGCCCGCCCCGGTAGGCAGACCGGGTGCCGCACGTGCCGGGTAAGTCGCCGACTCCGCGGGAACCCGCCTTCGGCGGGCCCCGCCTCGCCGGCGAGTGAGCGCTGTAACTTCAGTCGGGGCCGGGCTGGAGCTGGTAGCTGGGGTTGTAGATGGTCCGCTCGTCCTTGACCTGGGCCACCCGCCCGTGCACCGTGATCCGCCGTCCGGGCCGGATCCCCGGGATGTCCCGGCGGCCCAGCCAGATCAGGGTGACGCTGCCGGTCCCGTCCCACAGGTCCGCCTCCATGGTGAGGCTGGTGCCCCGCGGGCGGAGGGTGACGGTGCGCAGCGTGCCCGCCACGTCCACGTAGTCGTGGGCGACGGTGTCGGCGATCGGGGTCGCTCCCTCGTCGAGGCACTCGGCCTGCAGGTCGGCCGCGTGCAGCGCGTCCGGGTCGGCGGTCAGCTTCTGCAGCGGCGGCATGGCGTCGGCCCCGCCCGCATGCGCCGGGTCTGCGATCGTCGTCGGCAGCTGGACCCCCGACGGGTAGCGGTCCGCCGCGGACCGCAGCTGGTAGGGCACGCTGGCCACGACCACGCCGGGCAGCAGCAGCAGCCGGGACTTCAGCCGCAGCGCGCTCTGGTTGTGCAGCAACTGCTCCCACCAGTGCCCCAGCACGTACTCCGGGATATACACGGTGACGATGTCGCGGGGGCTTTCCCGGCGCAGCCGCTTGACGTACGCCCATCACCGGCCGGGTGATCTCCCGGTACGGCGAGGCGACCACGGTCAGCGGCACCGGGATGCCCGCCCGCTCCCACTCCTCCTTCAGCCGGAGCGTGTCCGCCTCGTCCACGTCCACCGTGACCGCCTCGAGGTGGCTCGGCTGGGTGGCCCGGGCGTAGGCCAGCGCCCGCAGGGTCGGCAGGTGCAGCTTGGAGACCAGGACGATGGAGCGGTTGCGGGCCGGCAGGGTGAGGGCGAGCTCCTCGAGCTCCTGCGGCGGGGTGAGCTCGACCGCGACCTTGTCGTAGTGCTTATGGATGCCGCGCATGGTCAGCCAGATGATCGGCATGGCCACCACGACGATCCAGGCCCCGCTGGCGAACTTGCTGATCAGGACGATGACCAGGACGACCGCGGTGACGCAGGCGCCGATCGTGTTGATCGTCCGGGACCGGAGCATGTGCCGGCGGGTGGCCTTGTCGGTCTGGTCGCGCAGCAGCCGGTTCCAGTGCCGGATCATCCCGGTCTGGCTGCACACGAACGACACGAACACGCCGATGATGTAGAGCTGGATCAGCCGGGTGGGGGAGGCCTGGAACACCACGATCAGCAGGATCGCGAACCCGGCCAGCAGCAGGATGCCGTTGCTGTAGGCCAGCCGGTCGCCGCGGTTGTGCAGCTGGCGGGGCATGTTCCCGTCCCGGGACAGGATCGAGGCCAGCACCGGGAAGCCGTTGAACGCGGTGTTCGCGGCGAGCACCAGGATCAGCGCGGTGAACAGCTGCAGCACGTAGAACAGCGGCGAGGTGTCGCCGAACACCGCCCGCCCGACCTGGGCGATGACGGTGCGCTGGGTGGTGCCGGGGGGCATCCCGATCAGGTCCTGCGCGGGGGCGTAGTGCACGTGGCTGGCCAGGGCCAGCGCCGTGACCCCGGCGAACATCGACACCGCGATCACGCCGAGCAGGGCCAGCGTGGTGGCTGCGTTCTTGCTCTTGGGCTTGCGGAACGCGGGGACGCCGTTGCTGATCGCCTCGACCCCGGTCAGGGCGGTGCAGCCCGAGGAGAACGCGCGCAGCAGCAGGAAGATCAGGGCGACCCCGGTGAACTCGCGGGATGTCTTGATCCGGTAGTTGGCGCTGTCAGACTCCAGGTGATGGCCGAGCCCGAGCCGGAAGACACCCCAGATGATCAGCAGCGTGACCACGGCGATGAAGCAGTAGGTGGGGATCGCGAACGCGGTGCCCGACTCCCGCACCCCGCGCAAGTTGATCAGCGCGATGGTCGCCACCACGACCACGGCGATGAGCGTCACCCGCGAGTCCAGGGCGGGGAAGGCCGAGGCCAGGTTGGCCACCCCGGCGGACACCGACACCGCCACGGTCAGCGTGTAGTTGACCATCAGGGCGCTGGCCACGACCAGGCCTATCCGGGGGCCGAGGTTGGTGGTCGCTACCTCGTAGTCCCCGCCACCAGACGGGTAGGCGTGCACGTTCTGCCGGTAGGACGCGACCACGACCAGCATGAGCAGGCCCACCGCGAGCGCGATGTACGGGGTGTAGTGGAAGAACGCGATGCCCCCGACCGACAGCACGATCAGGATCTCCTCGGTCGCGTAGGCGACGGAGGAGAGCGCGTCGCTGGCGAACACGGGCAGCGCGATCCGCTTGGGGAGCAGGGTGTGACCGAGTCGGTCACTGCGTACTGGGCGTCCCAGTAGCAGGCGCTTGACGACGCCGAACATCATGGCCACGACCGCGATGGTAAGCCGGCGTTGGGGTGTGCGCTAGCCAGCGGACCGGGCGGAAAGCCGGCCGGGGCCCGCTGAGGCCCGCGCGGGGCCGTGGCTGAGGCCCGTGCGCGGGCCCCGGCCAGGTCAGTTCCCGAACGGGATGTCGTGCCCGGTGATGTGCACCAGGGCACCCTGTGACGTGAGCGTGATGCTCTGCAGCGTCATGCCCAGCGGCAGTTTGGGCAGCGGGATCGTGAAGCTGCCCAGGCTGCCCAGCAGCGAGGTCGGGAGCCCGCCGGCCGAGATGAGCTTGACGTGGATCTTGTTGCCCGACTGGGTCACCCGGGCTACGCCGCTGTCCGAGAAGATGCCGGCCACGTTGGCGGTGATCTTCGCCTCGTCGTCGCTCTTCCGGGAGATCTTCAGGTCGGCCACCCCGGCCGCGCTGGACCCGGCCTTGGCCAGGCTGCCGAACGTGATCAGCCCGGTGCCGTCGATGCTGGCCACGGTGCCGCTGCTAAAGCCGGAGGTGAGCTTGATGTTCTTCATGGTCGCGTTGATGTCGTCGATGGTCACCGGCCCGACCTTCTCGTCGGTGGCGGTGATGTGAACGTCCTGGAAGTCGCGGGCCGCCAGCTGGGTGAGGAATGGGAAGCCCTGGATCGACACGTCCGGCTTGGAGCTGAAGCCCTGCTTCTGGATCTGGGTGGCGAACTCGTTGTCCGCGATGCGGACGGCCACCCGGTCGACGATCACGAACAGGACGGCCAGCGCCACGATGGTCACGAGCAGGATGACCGGCCAGCGGCGGCGCCGCCGCCGGGGGGCGCGGGAACGGCCGTCCTCGAAGGAGCCACCGTACGACCCGCCGTCGTTCCCGTTCTGGATCGGCAGGCGCTGCGTCGGGTATTCGCTCACGGAAGCCGCCAGGTGCTCGTGTCCCGGCCGGATGCCGGGCAAGGTTGCGCAAATGTTATGACATGACCGGCCGGGACGCAGGGGCTGGCGGCGCCGCGCCAGGCCGGCGGGGATCCGTCATGGGCGGTATCTTCCCTGTTCGGGAGTGGGCCATCCAGGTTTCTGGAAATTGAATTACCCCAGCTCGGATACATTTGCGGCCTGCCGTTGGGGTGAGGCCGGATTCGGGCCGCGGCGGGACCGGGGAGGGCGGCCGGCCAGGCCCAGCCACAGATTCGGGCGGGCCCGGCGTGCGCGGCCTGTTACCGGAGCGGGTGTGCTGAAAGCTGCAGTATCGGGCATTTCGGACACAAGCAACTGTGCAGAAGCGGGCAAAATCTACTAAAAATCCCCACCCACTGGATGCTACGAAGAGCTATATTACCGCGCGTTGAATCGCCATAGACTAGGCAAATGAACGAGCGCCTCGTCTCGCCGCCGGATGCCCCGGTGCTTGTGGTGAAGACACAGGGAACTGACCAGACGCTGCGCGCTGGCTCGCAGTACCGCGTCGGGCGTGATCCCCAGTCCGACATCGTGATCGACGACTCCCGCGTCTCATGGCAGCACGCTGTGCTCCGGGCCGACCACGACGCGTGGATCCTGGAGGACGCCGGGAGCACCAACGGGACCTTCCTCGGCACCCGGCGCATCGGCAAGATCGAGATCAGCCAGAACTGCATCCTCCGGCTCGGGCATCCCGACGACGGGCCGGTGATGATGTGCTCGGTGAACCGGGGCGGCGCCGGGAACACCGTCCTGAACACCGGGATGAGCAGCGTGGACCGGCGCCCGACCTCGGTAAGGCGGGCGCCCGCCCGGCTGCTGCGCATCGGCCGGGCTCCGGAGAGCGACCTGGTCGTCCCCGACCTGAGTGTGTCCCGCGTGCACGCCGAACTGCGCAACCTGGGTGACGGCCGGTACGAGATCGCCGACCTGGGCAGCCACAACGGCACGTTCGTGAACGGCCAGCGGATCGACCGGCCCACCATGGTGAGCGAGCAGGACCTGATCGGTATCGGCCGCGCCACCTTCCGCCTGTTCGGCGACGAACTCCGCGAGTTCATCGACGAGGGCGACGTCTCGTTCGTGGCCCAGGACCTCACTGTCCGCCTGCCTGGCGGGAAGATCCTGCTCGACCACGTCAGCTTCCCGATCCCCGAGAGATCCCTGGTCGGGGTCATCGGCCCGAGCGGTGCCGGCAAGTCAACATTGCTCGGAGCGCTGACCGGCACGCGCCCCGCGACCGAGGGCGCCGTCCTCTACGACAACCGCGACCTGTACACCCACTACGCCGAGCTGCGGCACCGGATCGGCCTGGTGCCGCAGGACAACATCCTGCACGAACAGCTCAAGCCGAAGCGGGCGCTCCGATACGCAGCGGAGCTGCGGTTTCCCGGTGACACCTCCCGTGCGGAACGGGACCGCCGGGTGGACGAGGTGATCGACGAGCTCTCGCTCACCGCGCACTGCAACACCCGGACCGCGGCCATGTCGGGCGGCCAGCAGAAGCGGGTCAACGTGGCGCTCGAGCTGCTCACCAAGCCGTCCCTGCTGTTCCTGGACGAGCCCACCTCCGGCCTGGACCCCGGGCTGGACAAGTCCGTGATGGAGCTGATGAGCGGGCTGGCCAAGGACGGCCGGACCGTGATCATCGTCACGCACAGCGTGATCAACCTGGACGTGTGTGACCGCCTGCTCGTGCTGGTCCCGGGCGGCCGGGTAGCGTTCTACGGCCCGCCCGCCGACGGCCTGCGGTACTTCGGCAAGGCAGGCTGGGCCGAGGTGTTCCAGTCCTTCGAAGCCGAGCCGGACCGGGACTGGGCCGGGGACTTCAGGCGGTCGCCGTACTACGCCGAGAACGTGGCCGGCGGCCTGGCCCAGCAGGTGCCCGAGGGGGCCCGCGAGTCGCCCGGCCGCCCGCCCGCGCCCCGCGGTGCGCTGGCCCAGGTCTCCACGCTCTGCCGGCGTTACCTGTCCGTCATCGCCTCGGACCGCAGCTACCTGATCCTGCTGGGGGTCATGCCGCTGGTGATCGGGGCTCTGCTGCGGGCGGTCCCGTCCCCGGAGGGCCTGGCGGGCAAGCCGGGGACGAACGCCGGCGCCAGCACCGTTCTCCTGGTCCTGGTCATCGGGGCCTGCTTCATCGGAGCGGCCAACTCGGTTCGCGAGCTCGTCAAGGAACGTCCGATCTACGCCCGAGAACGAGCCGCCGGGCTGTCGTCCGGCACCTACCTCCTCTCCAAGCTCATCGTCCTGGGGGTCATCAGCGGGCTGCAGGCGCTGGTTCTGGTGGTGCTGGGCCTGGCCGGCCGGCAGATGCCCGCCCACGGCTCGCTGATCAAGTCGTCGCCGCTGCTGGAGATCGCGCTGGCCATCGTCTTCCTGTCGGTGGCCTCGATGGCGCTGGGACTGCTCGTCTCCTCGATCGTGAGCACGTCCGAGAAGGCCATGCCGCTGCTGGTTCTGCTGGCCATCGTGCAGGTCATCCTGTCCGGCGGCGTGCTGCCGCTCAACGGCAAGGTCGGGCTGAACCAGCTGTCCTGGATCACGCCGTCCCGGTGGGGGTTCGCGTCCACCGCCTCCACCGTCAAGCTGAACGTGATCTCACCCCCGGCCAGCGGGCTCCCCGATCCGGTCTGGGACCACAAACCTGCCATCTGGCTGATGGACATGGGGCTGATGGTGCTGCTTTCCCTGGTGTTCACCCTGATCGCCTGGCGGCGCCTGGTCGGCCTCAGTCCGGGCCGCAAGCGGCGCTGATCAGATCCCGCGCCGCCGCGGCCCCCGGTCCGGATGAAACGATCGTGAGGTGACCACACCCAAGCGGACGCCGCGGCCGCCGGGTCCGCCCGGCCCGGGCGAGCCCGGCCTGGGGCAGCCGGCTCCCGACGGGCAGGCCGGTCCCGAGGCCTGCCGTGGCCCCGGCCCCGGCTGCTGCGCCCCCGGGCGCTGAGCGGCCGGGCGACCCGGCTGGTGCTGCGTCGGCTGGGGCTGCGCCGGGCGGTGCTGCGCCCGGTGCCTCCTCCGCCGTGGTGGTCGAGGACGAGCTGGCGCGCCGGATCCGCCGCCCTGGTGACCTGCTGCGCAGCGCCGCCGCGTGCCTCGGCATCGCCGTCCTGGTGGCGGCGGGCCTGGTGGCCAAGGCCACCACGAGCGGCGTGGAGACCGACGTCGTGCAGGCCAGCCGCCATCTTCCCGGCGAGATAGTGTCCACGCTCCGGGTCCTGGCCATCCTGGTCCTCGTCTTGTTCCCGGTGGCACTGGCCGTCCGCCAGGTCGTCCGCGGCCAGGCCCGGCGGCTGGGCGAGGCGGTGGCCACCGGCGTGGCGACGGCCGGCGTGGTCGGCCTCGCGGGTGTCGTGCTGCGCAGCGGCGTCGGCGACCAGCTCTACCGGGCCATCGCCATGTCCTCGCCGGGCGCGAGCCACTTCGCGGTGCTGGACGGGTACCTGGCCGGGCTGGTGGCCTACACCACGATCATCGACCTGGGCGGACGGCCCCGCTGGCGCAACGCGCTGTGGCTGACCCTTGGGGTGTACGCGGTGGCGAGCCTGGCCACCCTGCGCACCACCGTGCTCTCGGTGCTCGTCACGCTCCTGCTGGGCCGGGCGATCGGGCTGGCGGTGCGCTACGCGGCCGGTTCCATGTCGCAGCGGCCCAGCGGGGAGGCGATCTCGGCCGCACTCGCCTCGGCGGGCGCGCCGCTGACCGAACTGAGTCGGGCCGACGCGACCGGGGCGGCGTCGCGGCGGTACGCGGCGGTCACCCGCGCTGGCGAGCGGCTCGACGTCCGGGTCTTCGACCGGGACCAGCAGGCCGCGGGCGCGCTCTACCGGGTGTACCGGCTGGTCCGGCTGCGCGGGCAGGTCTCCCGGCGGGCTCCGCTGACCACCGACCGGGCGGCGGAGCGGACGGCGCTGCTCACGTACGCCGTGGAGGACGCCGGGGTACCGACTCCCCGGCTGCGGGCCCTGCTCCGGGTCGGGCCGGAAGCCCTCGTGCTGGCCACCGAGGAGCCGCACGGGAACTCCCTGGCTGTTCTCGCCGAGACGCTGACCGACGCCCAGCTGGAGTCGGTGTGGGCCGCGGTAGACCGGCTGCACGCGCACCGGGTCGCGCACCGGTCACTGACTGCGGACCGGATCCTCATCGACAGTGCTGGCCAGGTCATCCTGCTCGACCCGGGCAGCGGGGACGTCGCCGCCAGTGATCTGCAGCTGCGGCTGGACCTGTCCCAGCTGCTCGCCGCGCTGGCCGCGCTGGTCGGGCCGGACCGGGCCGCGGACCTGGCCCTGCGCAAGATCGGCCCGGCGGGGCTGGTGGCGCTGGTCCCGCTCCTGCAGCCGGTGGTGCTGGCCAGGTCCACGCGGTCCGCGCTGCGCCGGGACAAAGCGGTGCTGCCCGCGCTCCGCAAGCAGCTCCTGGCCACTGCCCCTGATGACGGGACCGAGGTCCCGCCCGTCCAGCTGGAGCGTATCCGGGTCCGCACTCTGGTCACGCTGGTGGCCAGCATCCTCGCGGGCTACCTGCTGATCGTTCAGCTCGGGCGGGTCAACTTCGCGACCCTGTTCCGCCAGGCCAACCCGCTCTGGATCCTGGTCGCCCTGGGCCTGTCCGCGCTGACCTACGTGGCCGCGGCGCTGTCGCTGTCCGGATTCGTGCCGGGACGGCTGAACTTCGTCCGGACCATGCTGGCCCAGCTGGCCGGCTCGTTCGTCACCCTGGTGACCCCGGCCGCGGTGGGCGGCGCCGCGCTCAACATCCGCTACCTGCAGCGCAACAAGGTGCCCGCGGTCGTGGCGGCGGCCAGCGTCGGCGTCGTCCAGGTGGTGGCGTTCGTCCTGCACATATCGCTGCTGGTCGTCTTCGTGGCCATCACCGGCGCGCGGAGCCATTCGCTGCGCCCTCCTACCTGGGCCTATTTCGTGATAGCCGGGCTCGTCGTGGCGGCGCTGGTGGTGGCGGCGGTCCCGCAGGGCCGCCGGCTGCTCCGGGCCCGGCTGGCGCCCGCGCTGGGGCAGGTCCTGCCCCGGCTGCTCGAGGTGATCCAGCAGCCGCGGAAACTGGCCGAGGGCATCGGCGGCGCGCTCATGCTCACCCTCTGCTACATCCTGTGCCTGGAGACCTGCGTGCGCGCGTTCGGCGGGTCCCTCGCACTCACCAGCGCCGCCGTGGTGTACCTGACCGGGAGCGCGCTGGGATCGCTGGTGCCGACGCCCGGCGGCCTGGGCACGGTCGAGGCCGCCCTGGCGGCCGGCCTCACCGCCACGGGGATGGCGGCGGCCACGGCGGTCAGCGCCGTGCTCCTGTTCCGGCTGCTCACGTTCTGGCTGCCAGTTCCGCTCGGCTCGGCCGCCTTCAGCTACCTGCGCCGGCGCCAGGCTCTGTGACGCCAGCCGCCGCGGCCTGCCCTGCGGCTTGCCCTCTTGACCAGCCGGTGCCGTTCGCCTGCCGTTCACGTGACCTTAGTCCCTCGTATCCGGCCGCTTCCGATGGCTCACTTAGGGAATGTTCGCGAGCCACGAGGTCAGGCTGGACCTGACCTTTGCCCGGGCCCGGGCCCGGCTGGCGGTGCTGTGCGACGCCGCCGGATGGCTGAGCGGCCCCTCGGAGCAGGCCTACGCGGAGGGTCTGGCCGGGCTGACCCGGGTGGGGCCGTCCGGCGCGGTGCTCCGGCGCGTCCAGGCTGGTCCGGGTGCAGTTGCTGGAACCAGTCCCCCGGGAGGACATGGTGGTGCTCCCGCTGCGCTGGGAGGCCAGCGGGGCGGCCGGGCGGCTGTTCCCGGTCCTGGACGCCAACCTGGTGCTGACCCCGGCCGGTGAGGACGCCGCCACGCTGGCCCTGACCGGGGCGTACCGCCCGCCGCTGGGCAGCCCGGGCGAGGTTTTCGACCCGGCCCTGCTCAACCGGGCCGCGGCCGCGACGGTCCGGTCGCTGCTGGCCCGGCTCGCGGACTCGATGGTGGCGGGGGAGGGTACGGCGGGCCTGGAGGCCGGGGCGGGCCTGCAGGCCGCGGATGGGGGCTGACTTCCTTGCGCTGGCGGGCCGGACCGGAGGCTACCTGACCTGGCCTGACTTCTAGCCGGACGCTGGCGGGGCCGGGTGGTGCGGCGGCGTCCCGGGTGCTTTCCCTAAGATCGCTCATCATGACGGGGCTGCTCGCCGCACTGCGCGGATTGCTGCACCGCGCCGGGATCTCCCTGAATATCCTCCTGGTCGCGGTGGTGGCAGTGGCCGCAGTCACCATCGGGCCCGCCTACTTCGCCGCGGCCCAGTCCTCCGTGGTCCAGGACACGGTGGGCGCGGCCGCCGCTCCCGGCCGCGGCGTGGAGATCAGCCAGTCTGGCCCGGTCGACGCGGTGGACGGGCTGGTCAACGTGGCCGGGGCCCGGCTCGCCCACTTCCTCGGCGGCCGGGCCACCCTGACCAGGCTCTTCGCGGCGCCCGTCACGGCCGCGGAGACGACAGCGCAGGTGAACAGCCAGACGGTTCCGCTGGTCTACCGCTCCGGCGTGTGCGGTCATCTGCGGTTCACGTCCGGCCACTGCCCGAGCGCGGCCAGACAGGTCGCGGTGAGCACCTCCACGGCGAGACTGATGCACTGGCATACCGGCCAGAGCATCCCCGTGCCGACCTGGGGGCATCTGGTCATCACCGGTCAGTACCAGGTCACGGTGTCCGGCGCCGCGGCCCGGTACTGGTTCGAGGCGGGCAGCCGCTACTTCCCGTACGAGACTGCGTCTGGCCCGAACGTGTCCGGCCACCCGTACGACGCGATGTTCACCCCGCTGGCCACGATGCAAGTCGTCCCCGGCGCGCTCCAGGGCACCGACTACGCCGACTACTCGCTGATTCCCGCGCATCTCACCGGGCCTGACGTGGCCCGGGTGCAGGCCGCGGTCACCGGCCTGATTCTCGATCCGACGCTGACCCAGAACCAGGCGGCCACGACCACGTCGCTGCCGTCCACCCTCGGCACGATCCGGGCCAGCTGGCGGGCGATCGAGGTGCCCGTGGTCCTGATCACCGCGCAGTTGCTGCTGCTGGCCTGGCTGCTCCTGTTCCTGATCGTCGCGGACGCGGCCGAGGCCCGCGGTCCCGAGGTGGCGCTGGCCAAGATGCGCGGCCGTGGCCGGTGGCGGAGCCTCACGTTCAGCCTGGGCGAGCCGGTGATCCTGCTCGCCGTGGCGTTGCCAGCGGGCGTGCTGGCTGGCTGGGCGATCACCGCCGGGCTCGCGCACATCCTGCTGCGCCCGGGCACGCCGGTCGAGCTGCCCGCCACGTCCTGGCTGGCGGCCGCGGTGGCTACCGTCGGCGGCCTCGCGGCCGTGGCGGCCACCGCGCGGCGGACCCTGAGCCGGTCGGTGGTCGACCAGTGGCAGCGGGCCGGGCGCCAGGCCGCGCAGCGGGGCTGGGTCCTGGACGCCATTCTCATCACCGCCGCCGTGGCCGGCCTCGTCGAGCTGCGGGTCAGCGGCCAGATCGGCTCGGCCCGGCGCGGTGTGCTCGGCCTGCTGCTGCCCGGGCTGCTCGGCGTCGCGGTCGCGGTGGTCGCCTCCCGGCTGCTGATCGTGGCCTGCCGGGCCGGATTCCGGTCCACCGCCCGCCGCGGCCGGATCGGGCCGTTCCTCGCCTTGCGGCACGTCGCCCGCAGGCCGGGCGGGATGCGCACCACGATCGTGCTCGCCACCGCGTTCGCCCTGGCCGGATTCGCCGCCGGGATCTGGACGGTGACGGTGGCCAACATCAGGGCCGTGGCGGACGCGCGGGCCGGCGCGGCCACGGTGCTCTCGGTCACCCCGCCCGCCGGTCATGACCTGGCCGTGATCGTGGACCGGATCGACCCGGGCGGCCGGCAGGCCATGGCGGTGGACGAGTACACGAACTCTTCCGGCAGCGGCGCCGGGCAGGTCCTGCTGGCCGTCGACCCGCAGCGCTTCGCGCGGATCGCGTCCTGGCGGCCGGACTGGGCGGGGGGACGCCCGCTCCGCTCGCTCACCGCCGGGCTGGATCCGCCTGCCCCGCCGCCGGTCGTGCTCCGCGGAGGCCAGGTGCGGGTCCGGTTCACCGGCACCGCGATCCGGCCGGCCGGCGGCACCCTGGTCCTCGACGTGTACGAGCAGGGGGTGGGCGCGGTCGGGCAGACCCCGGTATACCTCGGCCCCGCGAGCGGCTCACGGACGGCCACCGCCCAGCTGACCGGCTGCCCGTGCCTGCTGGCCGACCTGACCGTCTCCGCCCCGTCACCCTCGGGCGCGGTGATCAGCCCCCGGCCGGTGACCGGGTCGGTCACGGTGGCCGCCATCGACGTGCGGACTGGTCACGGCCAGTGGGCCCCGGCAGGCACCGGGCTCACCGCACCCCGGCGATGGCGGTCCGGCGGCGCCGGGGGCGGAAGCTCGTTCCGGCCCGGTTCCGCGGGTCTGGTCTGGTCCTTCAAGACCCACCCCGGGGTGAATCCCAGCGCGGTCCTGGTCGACCGGCCGTACCCGCTGCCGGCCCTGGTGGCCAGCGGCCTGAGACCCGGGACGGCCAGGGTCCTGCAGGTCGACGGGCTGGACGGCACTCCGGTGTCCATCACCCCGGCCGCCCAGGCGGCGGCCATCCCGGGCGCGCCCGCCAACGGAGTCGTCGTTGACCGGACCTACGCGGTGCGGGCCGCAGGCGGCACGCCTGCATACTCCAGCGAGCAGGTGTGGCTGGCTCCGGGGGCACTGGCCCGGGTCGCCCCCGCGCTGCGCGCGGCCGGGGTCCGGATCCAGGGCACGGTCAGCGCGGCTAACCTGCGCGCGCAGTCGATCCGCCAGGGACCCGCCCTGGCCACCGTGCTGTTCCTGGCCGACGCGGCCGCCGCCGCCGCGCTGGCC
This sequence comes from uncultured Actinomycetes bacterium, assembly GCA_963844695.1. Classification (GTDB taxonomy): domain Bacteria; phylum Actinomycetota; class Actinomycetes; order Streptosporangiales; family Streptosporangiaceae; genus RYN-230. The sequence continues at coordinate 196,124 of CAWJPL010000016.1, read as the reverse complement.
GCGGGAGCCGCCATCACCGGCCTGTACGCCTCCGGCCGCCGGCGGCGGCACGAGTACGCAGCGCTGCTGGCCAGCCGGGTCCCGCGCCGTTCGATCCGCGCGTCCCTGCTCGCGGAGCAGGCCATCGTGCTCGGCTTCGGTGTCGTCATCGGGCTGGGCGCCGGGATCGCGGCCACGGTCCTCGCGGTGCGCAGTGTTCCCGAGTTCATCACCCAGCCGCCGGCTCCGCCGCTCAGCTACCTGCCGCCCCTCGGCGGCCTGGCCCTGCTGCTCGCAGCGGCGCTGGCGGTGCTGGTGGTCGCGGCCGTCGCGGCCAGCATGCTGCTGGTCCGTTCCGTGCGGCCCGACCTGCTGCGGGAGGCTGAGCCGTGACCGGGCCCGGAGGCGCCCCGCCGCCCGCGGCCGCGCCGCTCGCGGTCCGCTGCGACAACCTGGTGCATGTCTACGGAACGCCCGGCTCCGAGGTGGCCGCGCTGCGCGGGGTGGACCTGACCGTCCGGCCCAGGGAGATGGTCGCGCTGCTCGGCCCGTCCGGGGCCGGCAAGACCACCTTGCTCTGGCATCTGGCCGGCCTGCTGCGGCCTACCGCAGGCCGGGTGGAGATCAACGGGCGGCGGCTCACCGACCTCGGTACCGGTGCGCTGGCCCGCTTCCGGCTGACCGAGGTAGGCCTGCTGCTGCAGAACCCGTCCCGCAACGTGCTGCCCTATCAGAGCGCACTGGGCAACCTGCTGTTCGCCCAGGCGCCGGCCCGGCGGAGCGTGGCGGCCCGCCGCAGACGGGCCGCGGAACTGCTGGACCGGGTGGGCCTGGCCGACGCGGCGCATCGCCGGGCGGGCCGGCTGTCCGGAGGTGAGCAGCAGCGGCTGGCCCTGGCGGTCGCGCTGGCCAACGAGCCCGGGCTGCTGCTCGCCGACGAGCCGACCACGCAGCTCGATCCGGTGTCGGCGGCCGCGGTGATCGAGCTGATCCGGGACGCGAACGCGGGCCTGGGCACCACGGTGGTCGCGGTGACCCACGACCCCGCCGTCGCGGCCGCGCTCGGCCGCACCGTCACCATCCGCGACGGGCGGGTCGGTGCCGAGGGCCTGGCCGGGCAGGAGTACGTGGTGGTGGGCCGGGACGGGACCCTGCAGCTGCCGGCCGAGCTCACCGACCTCTTTCCGCCCGGGTCGCTGGCCCGGGCGGAACGCCACGAGCGCGGCGTGTTCCTGCACCAGGTCGATCCCCCTGACCTGGCGGACCCCGGCGGCCACCCCGGCCCGGCCGGGCCGCCCGCGCCGGGTGCGGGCCGGTGAGCGTGCTGGAGGCCCGGGGCCTCCGCTACGTGATCGGCGGCCGCGTGATCCTCGACGACTTCGACTTCACCGTCGGTCCCGGCGAGCGGGTGGCGGTGGTCGGGCCGTCCGGCTCGGGTAAGACCAGCCTGCTCGCGCTGCTGGCCGGCCTGGCCGCACCGGCCGCCGGGCAGGTGCTGGTGGACCAGGTCCCGGTCGTCCCGGGGCAGGTTCCGGCCGGGGTGGCGACCGTGCTGCAGGGCCACGGCCTGGTGTCGCTGCTCACCGCCGCGGAGAACATCGAGGTCGCGCTCTTCGCCGCCGGGCTGGCCCCGGGCCGGGCTGCGGCGGCGGCCCAGGAGGCGCTGGCTTCGCTGGGCCTGGCCGAGCACGCCGGGCAGCTGGCCGACGAGCTGTCCGGCGGGCAGCAGCAGCGGGTCGCGGTCGCCCGGGCCCTGGCCACGGAGCCCGCCGTGCTGATCGCGGACGAGCCCACCGCCGAGCAGGACAGCGTCTCACGGGAGCTGGTCCTCAGCCGGATGCTGGGTCTTGCGGAGGCGGGGAGTTCGCTGGTCCTGGCCACTCACGACCCGGAAGTCGCGCAGCGCTGCGACCGGGTCGTTGACCTCGCCGACCTGCGCTCCGGCTCAGTGGGGCGCCCTGGCTTGGCCACTGGATGACGTTTTAATTACTAGAGCTTTACCATTCAATGGTTTCTTGTTTACTGCCGCGCATCGTACCGTCACGGCAACCCCAGCGGAGGTGCTGAGTCCCGGTAACGACCTGCCGCCCAGCATCCCTGCCCCTCTCCCCCAGGAGGAGCTACATGTTACGGAGATGGTGCATCCCCCTCGCCGGCCTGGGCATCGTGCTCGGGTCGGTGGCGGCGGCCGGAACGGCCTCCGCAGCACCCGCCGCACAGCACGCTACCCACCTGATCAGGCCCGCTGTGCATCTCATCCGCCCAGGTGGCCACGGCACCAGACCCCTGATCGCGCGCGGCGGCCATGCGAACGCGACCACGAGCACGAACTGGTCCGGTTACGCCGCGGCCAGCGGCACCTACACCAGTGTGTCCGCCAGCTGGACCGAGCCGACCGGCACCTGCAGCGGCTCGGCCAAGTACTCGAGCTTCTGGGTCGGCCTCGACGGCTACAACAGCAGCACCGTCGAGCAGACCGGCAGCGAGGTGGACTGCTCCGGCAGTACCCCGGAGTACTACTCGTGGTACGAGATGTACCCGGCCTACCCGGTCAACTTCAGTAACACGGTCCGGCCCGGCGACCACTTCACCGGCTCGGTCACCCACACCAGCGGCAGCAGCTACACGCTGAAGCTGAGTGACACCACCCGGGGCTGGAGCCACACCGTCACCAAGTCGCTCTCGGGTGCGGCGAACTCCTCCGCCGAGGTGATCGCGGAAGCACCGTGCTGCACGGCCAGCGGCGGCATCCTGCCCCTGGCCCACTTCAGCCCGGTCACCTTCACCAGCGCCTCGGTGAACGGCTCGGCGATCGGGAACTTCAGCCCGACGCAGATCATCATGGCGGACAACTCCGGCCGGGATGAGGACTCGGTCTCCTCGCTCAGCGGGGGAAACAGCTTCAAGGTCACCTGGCTGAGAAGCAACTGACCGCCTGACCGGAACGGCCCCGGCAACGCTGGCGTTGCCGGGGCTGATCCATTCCCGGCGCGCGGGCCGGCCCGGCCCGTACGGTAGGGGCAGGTCCGGACCGGAGCGAAGGAGGAAAGGCATGAGCGCCGGTGTACGCCGCGTCATCCCACTCACCCTCGGCTGGGAGGACCTGCCCAAGTCCGTGTCCGTAGAGGGCGCGCCCGACGACCAGATGCTGCGCGAGCCGGTGCCCGGGCTGCTGCTGCTGTGCGACGGAGGCTGGCTGCTGCTGGACACCGGCTTCAACACCGCGCTGATCACCGACCCGGCGCTGCGCGCCCGGTTCCACGGGGACCCGCTGGTCCAGCCGGTGCTGCCCGGCCCGGGCGAGCCACTGGCCGAGGCGCTCGACGCGGTGGGCGTGGACCTGGCCGACATCCACGCGGTCGCCGTCAGCCACCTGCACTACGACCACGCCGGCGGCCTCAAGCACTTCGCCGGGCGGCTGCCGGTGCACATCCAGCAGGCTGAGCTCGACTACGGGATGTCCGCCCCGCCCGGGCCCGAGGAGAACGGCATCTTCCGGGTGGACTTTGACGACCCGCGGATCGACTGGCGGGCCGCGGACGGTGACGCCGAGATCGCGCCGGGCGTGACCGCGGTGCTGACCGCCGGGCACACCCCCGGCCACCAGAGCTTCGTGGTCGACCTGGACCCGTCGGCCGGCGGCGGCGGCTTCGTGTTCGCCTTCGACGCGGCCGACCTGACCGAGAACATCGAGCGCGAGGTCGCGGTCGGCGGCCGGATCGGGGCCTCGCCAGAACAGAGCGTGGCCCAGATCCGCAAGCTCAAGCGGATCGGTGCCGAGCGTGGCTACCGTCTGGTGCCCGGGCACGACCCGGACGTCTGGCCCGCGCTCACCGCGGAACTGGCCAGGCCCGGGCCGGCCCAGGGGTGACCTGAGCCGGCCCGGACCGTCCGGCACACCAGGGATCGTGATCCCCGTTACTGCAGGTCAGCCCTCCGGGTCGATGCCGTCGTAGGCGGGCACCCGTACCGTCCGGTGGCCAGGCTTGCCGCCCAGGATGACCTTCCGGAGCGAGACGTCGTTGCTGGTGTCCGTCTCGTGCAGGACCCGCTCCGGGTTGGCGATCACCTCGATGTAGTAGGTGCCGTTCGGCAGGCCGGTGAGGTTGAACGACTGCCCGGCGACTGACTGGAAATAGGTGTCGCCCCAGCCGACCGGCATCATTTCCTGCACCCACAGGGCGGTCGGCGAGCCGCACTGGCCGCCGAACCCGAGGAAGGACGGCTGCCACACCGCTGTCGGCTCCGCCAGGTCGACCGGGTCGGTCGGGGCGATGCAGAAGCCCACCTTGTGACTCCGCACGGCCAGCGACTTATCCGAATTGAGCAGCCGGTACTGGGCGAATTGCTCAAAGTGCCAGTGGTTGTGGCCTTTTTCCGAGTCGAATCCCATGGTCCCGGCGCGCAGCCGGCCGATGATGTGGCCGTCTTGCCAGAAGTACTGGTACGCCTTCATGATCGGCGATCCGTGGGACCGGAAGCCCTCGACATCCAGCGGGGCGTTGCCGACCCACACGGTGGCGCCGAAGTTGAGCTGGTCGGATGCGCGCTGCGTCTTGGTCTTCTTGACATGGGCCACCCTGATGCCCCAGGACGGGAGCGGGACCAGGTCCGGCAGCGCGCTGGACGGCGGGCTGGCCAGATCCGGGACGGCCGGATTGGACCGGAGCGGCCGGACCTGGGGGCGATTCGCGGCGCGGGACGGGCTCGGCGCAGCACGACGTTCCCTTCACCACCTTCAGCTTGACGCTCGCCGACGCGTCGGCGGCCGGGACGTTCAGCAGCTTCGCGTAGGTGGGCATGATGGTCTCGGTCACCGTGTAACGCCCGAGAGCGAGCTTCATAGGCCGGAAGGTCTGCTCGGCCGGGTCGACGGCCCAGCCGCGCGCGATGCCCCACACCAGCGACTTCGGGAACGGATCGCCGACGCATTCCTGCGGGTACGGCGAGGTGGCGGGGCTGCTGGGGGTGGCCCGTTCCGGGTCGTAGGTGTTCGGGCAGAAATTCATCCGGCTCGATGCCACCACCTTGCCGGCGGAGTTGCTGACCGTCATGCGGACGAAGTCCTTGAGGGCGCTCGGTACCGTCCCGACGACGCTGGCCGGCCAGGGGATCTGCTGGGTGCCGCCGCCGGGCAGGCCGACGACCTGCGTGACGGTCATCGGCGTCGAGTAGTCCGGCCGCTGCAGGTCAAGCTGGAACGCCGACCCGAGCGACGCCACCCAGATGCCGGGATCCAGGTACACCTGACGTCCGTACCTGGGCACGGTGATGTTGTTCTGCGCCGCGACCATCTTTATTCTCGGCCCGGGGGCCGGGGTGGCGCCGGCCGCGGCCACCGGCGCGCATACTGCAGCTGCCGCTAAGCTCGCCGCCGCTATCGCAGCCCAGCGCGCTTGCCAGCCAGTCCGTTTCATGAGCACCTCCACGGTTTCCCCCGTCCCGTTTCTGGCCGGGACGCTCAGTCAATTCACCGGAAACGGTACTGCCGACGGGCAGGAAAGGGAACGACCGGTTTTCCGTGACGACATACCGCCGAAAGCGTTGCTTGGATAGGCATTACTATTAAATAACGATTGTTCCCGGGCGGCTGCCTCGCTTAATGCCCGGCGTGTTCGGCAGCCAGGCCTGCGGCCAGGATCACGGCGTCCCGGACAGCAGCCGTGACCGCACGCCCGGCCCGGCTGGTGGAAGCACGGATCCCACGGCACCCGCTGCGCGCGGGCGGCGGTCCTGGGGCCCGTGGCCGTCAGGCAACGAATGCCTATCGAAGGCCCAGTAGCCGTTCGGCTCGGGGGATGAGCGGGAACTATGGACCAAGGGACAGTAAAGTACCCCAGGTAACCAGTGGGTCCAGTGAAATTTCTGAGTACTACTGACTTCCGCGCAGGTGGGCAGGGGGGCCGCGGTGTCTGACGAGACCCCGGAGTTCGGGGGCTTCGGCGTCGGGTCCCGCCTGGCCGGGTACCGGCTCGACGAGCAGATCGGCCGGGGCGGCATGGCCGTGGTCTACCGCGCCTACGACATCCGGCTGGAGCGCCCGGTCGCGATCAAGGTGCTGTCGCCCGAGCTGGCCCGGGACGAGGCTTTCCGGCAGCGGTTCATCCGCGAATCGCGCACCGCAGCCGCCGTGGACCACCCCAACATCATCCCGATCTTCGAGGCGGGCGAGGCCAACGGGGTGCTGTTCATCGCGATGCGCTTCGTGCACGGACCGAACGTGCAGGAACTCGTGGCCGCCGAGGGGCCGCTTTCGGCCGCCCGGGCCTGCCACATCATCACCCAGGTCGCGGCCGGCCTGGAGGCGGCTCATTCGCACGGCCTGGTGCACCGGGACGTCAAGCCGGGCAACATGCTGCTCGACATGGCGGGCGGGGGAGACTACCCCGGGCACACCTACCTGTCTGACTTCGGCCTGAGCAAGCGGGCCCTGTCGGTCAGCGCGCTGACCTCAACCGGCCAGTTCCTCGGCACGCTGGACTACGTCGCGCCCGAGCAGATCGAGGCCCGGGCGGTGACCGGGCGCGCGGACGAGTACGCGCTAGCCTGCTCCGCGTTCACCATGCTCACCGGCCACCCGCCCTTCGTCAGGGACGAGTCGGTCGCGGTCATGTGGGCCCAGATCTCCGCCCCACCGCCCGCGCTGACCAGCAGCCGCCCCGACCTGCCCGCGGCCGTGGACGAGGTGATGGCCAAGGCGCTGGCCAAGGTCCCCGCGGACCGGTACGGCACCTGCCCGGAGTTCGCCGCCGCGCTGCGCCGGGCCTGCGGGCTCGAATCCGGACCAGGACTGGTGCCGGAGCCCGCGGCCGACTTTCCGGATGTCCCGCTGCGGGAGAGCACCCAGGTCGTGCCCGTGGTGCCAGCCGATCCGGACGGGCCCGGGGCCACGAGTCCCGGATCGCCGTCCGAGCCCGGCTCCCGGACCGGCCAGCAGGAGACCGGCCAGCAAGGGGGCGGCCAGCAGGGGGCCGTCCAGCCCGGTCCTGTCCCGGCTGGTGCCACCGCCGCCGCGGATTCTGGCCCTGCGGCCGGGGACCCGGGCCCGGTCCCAGCCGACCCTGGGTCCGGCCGCGGGAAGTCCGGCCCGGCCACCGAGCTGTCCGGGCCCGCGAAGGGGGAATCCGGCCCGGCCACCGAGCTGTCCGGGCCGGCCCGTTCTGCCCCCGAAGCCGAGTCTGCGTCGCCCGGGTTCCCGGAGGCCGAATGGTACAGATCCAGGTCCCCGGAGGCCGGACCGCCCACGGCGCCGCCCCCGCTGCCACCCGACGCCACGCGGGATGTTCCCGCGGTCGGCCCGGGTGGCTATAGCCCCGGGCCGCCCGGCCGGCCGCCGGCCTTCAGCCGCCAGCCCGCAGCCAGCCGGCCCGAACCGCCGCGGCGGCGCCGCGGGCTCTGGGCCGCCGTGGCGCTGGCCGTCGTCGTGGTCCTGGCCGCGGTGGGGTACTTCGCGCGGAACTCCTTCTCGACCGGGGCCAAGACCACCGGGTCGGCCCAGGCCGAAACGCTGAAGCCGCCCGGATGCACGACTGCGACCGCGAAGGGGACGCAGCTGAAGCACGTCGGGAGCCACCTGGTCCAGACCGGCGGCAACCCGTTCGATGTCGTCACCGTCCCTGGGTTCGCGTTCGTGTCCGGCGCTGGCACCGGCCTCGCCGTGATGAACACGTCCAAGCCGGTTCCGTCGGTGATGTGGAGCAGCCCGCTCCAGCACGCGCAGGGTGAGGCGCTGACCCCGGACGGACGCTACCTGCTGGTCACCGGGGGTACCGGGATCACCGTCTTCCGGGTCAGCTCCCTGGAGCAGGTCGCGGCGGCCGGGTCGGTCGGGTCGCTGGGCATCCCGGGCCAGAAGCACGCGGAAGACGTCGCGGTCACCCCCGACGGGAAGTTTGCGTTCGTCACCTACCAGGACAGCGCCCACGTGGGCGTGTTCAACCTGAAGCGCGCACTCAAGTCCGGCTTCCAGTCCCCGGGAGTGGTGGCCGGGACCATCCCGGTGGGTCCCCAGCCCATCGGGATCGCGATGGCCCCCGATGGGAAGCGCGCCTACGTGGCCAGTGGCCAGGACCATGCCACCACCTCCGGGGCCGGCGTGCTGAACGTGATCGACGTGCCCCAGGCCGAGAAGCAACCGGGCCCCGCGGTGGTGATGAAGTCAATCCCGGCTGGCTGCCAGACCAACCGCGTGGCGTTCTCCCCCGACGGCCAGCAGTTGTGGGTCACCGCGGTCGGCTCCAACGCGCTGCTGGGCTTCTCGGCCGCCAAGCTGGTCAGCGATCCGGCGCATGCCCTGATCGCCCGCGTCGCCGTCGGCCAGTCACCGCTCGGGCTGGCGGTCATCAGCAACGGAAGCCGGATCGTGGTCGCCGACTCCAACCGCGACGGGGGGCCGGGGGCCCAGGCCAACCTGGCCGTGGTCGACACGGCCAAGGCTCTGGCCGGCAAACCGGCCCTGGTCGGCTACCTCCGGTCGGGCCTGCAACCCCGGCAGTTCGCGGTCGTCTCGCACAGCACCACGCTGCTGGTCACCAACTCCAAGTCGGCCCAGGTGCAGACGGTGGACCTGAGTCGCCTGCCCTGACGCCGTGACTAAGGTGACCAGCATGACCAACGAACCGCCGCACGTCACCCGGGTCCTGGCTACCGCGGACGGCCGGGAGCTCGAGGTGCTGAGCACCGGCCCGGAGGATGGCCTGGTGCTGCTCTTCCACAACGGGACCCCTGGCGGGCTGGTCGCGTCCCCGGACATGGCCGCTGGCCGCCGCGGAGCGGGGGCTGCGCACCGTGATGTACGCCCGGCCCGGCTACGGCGGCTCGACCGCGCGGCCCGGCCGCCGCGTCGCGGACGCGGCGGCGGACGCCGCGACGGTGCTGGACGGGCTCGGCGCCCGGCAGTTCGTGACCGTCGGCTGGTCCGGCGGCGGCCCGCACGCACTGGCGTGCGCGGCGCTGCTGCCCGGCCGGTGCCTGGCCGCCGCCTCGCTGGCCGGCGTGGCCCCGCTCGACGCCGGGGGCCTGGACTGGACGGCCGGGATGGGACCGGAGAACGTCGCCGAGTTCGCCGCGGCCGGGCAGGGGGAGGCCGCGCTCACCACGTTCCTGGAGGAGGCCGCGGCCGGTCTCGGCCAGGTCACCGGGCGTCAGGTGGCGCAGGAGATGGGCGGCCTGATCTCCGCCGCGGACCGGGCCGTGGTCACCGCGGAGTTCGCGGAGTACCTGGCCGAGTCGTTCCGGCTCGCCCTGCGGGCGGGCGTGGCCGGCTGGCGGGACGACGACATCGCGTTCGTCAGCGGCTGGGGCTTCCCGCTGGAGCAGGCCGGCGGCGTCCCGGTCGCCATCTGGCAGGGAGAAGAGGACCGGATGGTCCCGTTCAGCCACGGCGCCTGGCTGGCCAGGCACGTCCCGGGAGCACGGGCCCACCTGGCCCCCGGCGAAGGTCATCTGACCCTCGCCGCGCGCTCGTTCGGCACCGTGCTGGATGACCTGCTCGACCTGGCGGGCCGCCCGCCGGCGATCAGGGGTGCAGCGCCAGGCCCTTGACCACCTTGTCCACCGCGTTGCGCGGCCCGTACACGGCGATCCCGGCCAGGCGCAGGCCGTCGGCGGGCACCGCCTGGACCACGGCCCGGTTGGCCTCGTCGTGCCCGGTGGCGAACATGTCTTCGGTGTAGATCGCGATGGGCATCTCCCGGGCGGCCGCGCGCTCGCGGACCGCGCCGAGGCCCGGCCCGTCCGCCACGTAGACCAGCACTGGCTGGCGGAACATCTCCAGGTAACGGTGGCCAGACCCGTCTTCGTAAGGCTTCCCGATAGTCTCGTCGCAGACGGCGGCCACGCCGCTGGCCAGGAACGCGGTCACGTTCAGCTGCTGCCAGTTCGCCAGGTCCCCGCGGACCGCGATGGCAATCTTGGTATCGAAACGCATCTCCCCAGCCTGCCCGCCTCGCGCCGCGCCGTCTTGAACGTGTGAGCGCCCCGCGCGTAATCACGGTCAATTTCGCTGACTCGCAGCACCCCTTATTGACCGTGATCATGGCGGGTCACCGGCCGGACCCGGCGGGTCAGGTGCGCGCTGCGGTGGCCACGACAGCGGTGTAGCCCATCGTGAAACTGCCTCCCGACCGCGTCGATGACGGCGCCGATGCCGGCCAGCAACTCTTCCTGCGTGGCTGGCCGGATCTGGCTGAAGCCGCCGAAGGTAGGGACCACGTCCAGCCACTCGTCGCGGGTGTAGGGCCGGTCCCAGTCGAATCGCCACTCGCCGGAGTCGGTGAACGCGCCCGCCTGCCGCATCCCGTCGGCTGCCTTTGTGCACAGCGCCGAGTACGCGTCCGGGCCGGGCATCACCCCGCGGCTGAGCGGCGAGCCGGGCAGCACCCGGCGGTGCACCATGGCGAGAGCCTCACCCACGTCGGCCGGGGGGCGGAACGAATTCCAGAACACCGCGAGCCGTCCACCCGGCCGCAGTACCTGCGCCGCCTTGACCGCTCCTGCGACCGGGTCCACCCAGTGCCAGGCCTGCCCGGCGATGACCGCGTCGAACGCCCGGCCGCCGCTGTCCCAGGCTTCGAACTTCGCCACCTCGGTCTCGACCCCGAACCGCCGCGCCACGTCGGCCATCCGCGCGTCGGGTTCGACCCCGAGCACCCGGCACCCGGCCGCCTGGAACTGCCGGGCCGCTATGCCGGTCCCGCAGCCGACGTCCACGACGTCCGGGCCGGGGCTGGCGGTGGCGATCGCCTCCACCATGGCGTCGGGATAGCGGGGCCGGGCCCGGTCATAGCGTTCGGCGTCCGAGCCGAACGACTCTGCCACCTGCCGGGCCTGTGAAGCTCACGCCCTTCGTGCTCAGGAGGAGGAGGCGTTCGCCCCGGCGGTATAGTGGGCACGTGCCCACCATAGTGGGCGGGTGCCCACTCGGCAACGGGCGGGCTCAGCCGGGAGGTCTGGCCGGGGAGGTCTGGCCGGGGAGGTGAGGAGCGGTGCCGACGGGGGTGGCCATCCGCGATGCGCGTGACCAGCTGTTCGACGCCGCCGAGCGCGTCCTGCTCCGGGATGGGCCGAACGCGCTGACCAGCCGGGCGGTCACGAGCGAGGCGGGCTGCGCCAAGGGCGTCCTGCACCGGCACTTCGCCGACTTCGACGCCTTCCTCGCCGAGCTCGTGGCCGACCGCATCGCCCGGCTGGACAGCCAGGCCGCCGCCCTGCGTGCCTCCGCCGGGACTGGCACCGTCGCCGGCAACCTCACGGAGGCGCTGACCGACCTCTTCGGCTCCGTCGCCCTGGGCATCGTCAGCCTCGTGATCTCCCGCGACGAGCTGCGGGCCCGGCTGCGCCAGGCGGGGCCGGCCGGTATCCCGCTGCTGACGGAAGCCACGGACATGATCGCCTCCTACCTCACCGTCGAGCGCGACCTCGGCCGTATCGCCGCGGATGCTGACGTTGACACGCTCGCGCCCACCCTGGTCGGGGCCGCGCACCTGCTCTTCGCCGGCCGGGAAGGTGTCCCGCCCGGGCCTGGAGCCGTCCGCAGGCTCGTGGCCACCGTCCTCGCTGGCGTGCTGCCGGAAGCGCGGCCATGAGCGGCCCGGCAGCCAGCCACGCCCCGGTGGGCGGCGGGGACTGGTCCCGGTACTGGCGCTCAGCGGACGAGCCGCTGGAAGCCATGCACGCTCACTTCCGGGAGCACGTGTATCACCGGCACAGTCACGACACCTACTCCTTCGGCGTCACCGAGTCCGGCGCGCAGTCCTTCACCTGCCGGGGGAGCGCACATACCAGCGCGGCCGGGATGGTCATGGCCTTCAACCCCGACGATCCGCACGACGGCCACGCCGCCACCGGCCAGGGATTCAGTTACCGGATGATCCACATCGGCCCCGGCCTGGTGACCGACGTCCTGGCCGACATCGGTGGCCGGCCAGCCGGGCGGCCGCTGTTCGCCGCGCCGGTCGTGGCGGACCCCGAGTTCGCCGCGGCGCTGCGGCGGCTGCACCGCGCGCTGACCGGATCCGCCACCCCGCTGGAGTGCGGCGAGCGGCTGACCATCGCGCTGGGCCGGGCGGCCCGGGTGGGGGCGGGACGGCCGGCCGTCCCGGCCCGGGTGAGCGCGGCCGAGACCATGCGTATCGCCCGGCGGGTCCGGGACCTGCTCGACGCGGACTACGCCGGGCCGGTCTCTGGCGCCGACCTGGCTGGCGCCGCCGGGTGCAGCCGCTACGCCGCCTACCGGGCCTTCCGGTCCGTGGCCGGGCTGGCCCCCGGGGAGTACCAGCGCCAGCTGCGGCTCCGGGCCGCCCGGCGGGAGCTGGCCCAGGGGACGCCGCCCGGGCAGGCCGCAGCCGACGCGGGCTTCGCCGACCAGGCCCACCTGACCCGGTGGTTCCGCCGCTGCTACGGCATTACCCCCGCCGCTTACGCCCGTGCCGCCCGATGACCCGCCCCGGCCCGGCGCGATGGGCGCGCCGGTGCCGGGGACCGGAGGGCTAGGAACTGGTGGGGCTGGTGAGGTCGTAGACGGTCTCGCCGCCGACGGTCTGCTTGGTGAAGTGCGACTGCACCCAGGAGGTGATCTGGGCCGCGTCGCCTGAACCGCCGCCGAACGTGTGGCCGTTCGCGCCGAGGAAGTAGTGCACCTCGTGCGCGGCCACCATCTTCCTGAACTGGGCCAGGGTGGGCGTCTGGTCGGTGCCGTTGAACCCGCCGATAGCCATGATCGGCTCGCCGCTGGCCAGCTGGAACGGGGCCGCGCTTTCCGCGCCCACGGTGGCCGCCGCCCAGCGGTAGCCCGCGGCGCCACTGGTCAGCAGGTTCGTGATGGCCCTGGAGACCTGGGTGTTGCCGCCCAGGCCGCCGCCGACGCCACCGCCCTGACCGGCCGCAACGTGTCCAGGTTGTCCGGACGTGCTCCCCGGGACACGCCCGGCGGCGCTCCCGGACGACCGGCCGGCGGCGCCACCCGGGACCCCGCTGGTGCCACCCGTGGCGCCCGGGCCGTTGCGCGGCACGCCCGGGGCTCCGGCACCAGGCTGGCCAGTCCCGCCGCGAGCGGTCCCGCCCTGAGTAGAGCCGCCCTGGGTGATGCCGCCCGGGCTGCCGAACCCGGCGCCGGGCCGGCCGCCACCGAACCCGCCACCGCCGCCGGGCCCGCCACCCGGGCCACTCAGGGAGGCGACGGACGGCCCGGCGCTGGGGAGCGCGCCGGTGTGCGCGGTGGCTGCCGTGTCGAGGCTGTAGGCGAGCGGCCCAGCCAGCCCGGCCACCAGGGCCAGCGGCGCCACGGACAACACCATGGCCCGGCCGCTGAGCCAGCGCTCGGCGATCACGCCTGCCGCCGCGGCCACGCCGCAGGCCAGGATCACCGGCCGCAGCCAGGGCAGCCACCCCGCCGAGCGGCCGAGCAGCGCAGAGGCCCACCACGCGGTCACGATCACGGCGGTGGCCAGGACGGCGCGGGCGCCGAGCGCCCGCCCGGCGGTCACACTGCGCCGGGCTCGCCAGGCGGTGACCACACCGATGCCGGTCAGCGCACCGATCGCGGGAGCCAGGGCCACCGTGTAGTACGGGTGGATGATGCCGCTCATGTAGCTGAACACCAGCCCGGTGACGACCAGCCAGCCGCCCCACAGCAGAGCCGCGGCCCGGACCCGGTCGGTCCGCGGCCGCCGCCAGGACAGCCACACCAGGGCGCCCAGCGCGATCAGCGCGGCGGGCAGAAGCCAGCTGATCTGCGCGCCCATGTCGCTGGCGAACAGCCGGCTCAGGCCGGTGGACCCGCCGAACGCGGCCCCGCCACCGCCGCCACCGGGGGCGGCGGCGCCGTTGAAACCCACCGACCCGGTCTCGTGGCCGTCCAGGCGCCCTAGCCCGTTGTAGCCCAGGGCCAGTTGCAGGACGCTGTCGTTGGTCGAGCCGCCCACGTAGGGCCGGTCGGCCGCCGGGGTGAACTGCACGATCGCCACCCACCACCCCGCCGCGGCGAGGAGGGCCGCGCCGCCGGCCAGCAGCTGCCACAGACGCCGGCCCAGCCGCGGCGGCCCGGCCACCAGGTAGACCAGGGCGAACGCCGGAAGCACCAGGAAGGCCTGGAGCATCTTGGTCAGGAAGCCGAACCCGAGCAGGGCGCCCGCGAGGACGATCCACCGGGTCCGGCCGGAGTCGGTCGCCCGGACCATCGCGTACGCGGCGGCCGTCATCAGCAGCACCAGCAGCGCGTCGGGATTGTTGAACCGGAACATCAGCGTGGCCACCGGGGTCACGGCCAGCGCGCCGGCGGCGATGAGCCCAGCCGCCGGCCCAGACCAGCGCCGCACCGCCGCATGGAGGATCGCCACCGACGCGACGCCCTCCGCGGCTTGCGGCAGCAGGACGCTCCAGTAGTTCAGGCCGAACACCCGGGCGGACAGCTCCATGACCCACAACGAAGCTGGGGTCTTGTCCACGGTGATGAAGCTCGAGGAGTCGAAGGAGCCGAAGAAGAACGCTTTCCAGCTCCTGGTGCCCGCCTGCACGGCGGCGGAGTAGAAGTCGTTCGCCCAGCCGTTGCGGCTCAGCCCGGCCCCGTACAGCAGGGCGGTCAGCACCAGCAGGGTGAGCAGGGCCGGCCGGGCCCAGCGCGGGTCGGCCGCCGGGCCCCGCAGCAGGCCGGATAGCCGGCCCGGCCTGGAGCGGCCCGCGGCGGCGGGCTGGCGTGGGCCGGTGGTGACGGCGCTCATCGGCGGCCGGCGATCTTGACGCGTGGGGCGTCTGGGTCTTCTGGGGCCCAGGGGGCGTGCCAGCGCTGCGGGGAAGTCATACTCCTACCGTGGGGGTCCCGGCTGGACCGGGACTGCAGCCGGTCTCTGCCGCGGCTATGAACCCGTGCGGCGCGCCGGGCTGACCGAACCGGCCGGGCTGACCGAACCCGCCGGGCTGACTGAACCCGCCTGACAGGGCTGGACTGGCTGAAGGCACCTGGCCGGGCCTTAGCCGTCCAGCCGGGGGAGGGTGATGACGAACCGGGTCCGGCCGGGCTTGCTCTCCAGCCGCACCTGGCCGCCGTGCGCGGTGGTCACCGCGTCCACGATGGCCAGGCCCAGGCCGGTGCTGGCCGTTCCGCCGGTCCCGCGGGCCCGGGCGGAGTCGCCGCGGACGAAGCGCTCGAACAGCGTCGGCTGGAGTTCGGGCGGGATGCCGGGCCCGTCGTCGGTCACGCTCAGCTCGACCGTGCCCGGCGCCTCGCCGGCCGTCAGCGCCAGCGTGACCACGGTGTCCTTGGGGGTGTGCTTGGCCGCGTTGCTCATCAGGTTGGCCAGCACCTGGTGCAGCCGGTGCTCGTCGCCGCGGACCAGGACCGGCTCGTCCGGCAGTTCGAGGAGCCAGCGGTGGCCGCCTGCGGCGACCCGGGCGTCACTGGTCGCGTCGATGGCCAGCCGGGTCAGGTCCACCGGCTGCTGGGCGAGCGGGCGGCCCGCGTCGAGCTGGGCGAGCAGCAGCAGCTCGTCGACCAGGACGCTCATCCGCTCGGATTCGGACTCGACCCGCTGCAGGGCGTGCTCGATGTCGGCCGGCACCGGGCCGGGGTGGCGCAGGGCGAGCTCGGCATAGCCGCGGATGGCGGCCAGCGGGGTGCGCAGCTCGTGGCTGGCGTCGGCGGCGAAGCGGCGCAGCCGTGCTTCGCTGGCCGCGCGGCGGCCCAGGGCCGACTCGACGTGGCCGAGCATCCGGTTGAACGCCACGGCCACCTGGCCGACTTCGGTGCGGGGGTTGGCGTCCGGGACCCGGTCGGGCAGCGTGACCTCGCCGCTGGCCAGGGGCAGCTGGGTGACCCCAGTGGCGGTGGCCGCGACCCGGCGCAGCGGGCGCAGCGACAGCCGGACGAACCCCGTGCCGAGCAGGCCGGTCAGGATCAGGACCCCCGAGAAGACGATGGCCTCGGTCAGCTCCACGTCCTGCAGGATGTTCTGCGCCGGGCCCAGCGGCAGGCCGGTGATGACGGTGCTGCCGCCCTGCCCGGGGGACGCCATCAGCTGGTAGGGCCCGAGTTCGGTGAAGGAAAGGCTCTCCGGCTGCCGGGCCCCCTTGAGCGTCTTGAGCGCAGTCAGGTCGGCCGGGGTCAGGCGGCAGGGGCCGTTGGCCACGGTCGGGGAGACGACCTTGCTGCCGTCGATCCAGGCGCTGAAGGTCTGGCCGCCCTGTTCCTGCCCGCACATCTGCGGGCCGCCTGGCATGTTGTCCGTGTCGTGATCGTCGTCCCCGGCCGGCTGGATCAGGGAACTGCGGCCCGTGCCCAGCGCGCCGCCCTGGTCGCTGCCGGGCGGGCCCGACTCGAGGCAGGTGGTGTACCGGGCGCTGGCCGCCCCCAGCTGCTCGTCGAGCTGGCTCATCAGCCGTGCCGCAGCCCGACATAGGTCACCAGGCCGATGGCGGCACAGGCCACGGCGAGCAGGGCGAGCAGCCCGGCGATCAGCCGGCCACGCAGGGTGCGGCGGCCCAGCCAGCGCTGGAAAGGACCCGGCCGAGGGCCGGGTCCGGAGCCGGCGTCTGGCCGGCTTGCTCATCAACAGATCCTCAACTCGCGGGCTTGAGCACGTACCCGACGCCGCGGACGGTGTGGATCAGCGGCTCGCGGTTCGCGTCGATCTTCTTGCGCAGGTAGCTGATGTACAGCTCGACGACGTGGGCCTGGCCGCCGAAGTCATAGTTCCAGACCCGGTCCAGGATCTGGGCCTTGGACAGCACCCGGCGCGGATTGCGCATCAGGAATCGCAGCAGCTCGAACTCGGTCGCGGTCAGGTCGATCACCTCGTCGCCCCGGCGCACTTCGCGGGCGTCTTCGTCCATGGTCAGGTCGCCCACTACGAGCTGGATCTCGCCGCGGGACCGGGCCAGGCCCGCCCGGCGGAGCAGCCCGCGCAACCGGGCCAGCACTTCCTCCAGGCTGAACGGCTTGGTGACGTAGTCGTCGCCGCCCGCGGTGATCCCGGCCACCCGGTCATCCACGGCGTCCTTGGCCGTGAGGAACAGCACGCACACGTGCGGGGATTCCTGCCGTATCCGGCGGAGCACTTCCAGGCCGTCGAAGTCCGGCAGCATGATGTCCAGGACCACGGCATCGGGCCGGAAGTCGCGGGCGGCCCGGACCGCCGACGCGCCGTCCCCGGCCGTCATGATCTCCCAGCCCTCATAACGCAGCACGCTGGCCAGCAGCTCAGCCAGGCTCGGCTCGTCGTCCACGACCAGCACCCGGATCGGGCTGCCGTCCAGCCGCCTGACCGGGGCTGCCTGGCCAGCAGCACCCGGCTGGCCGGCAGGGCCCGGCTGGGCCACGGTGCCGGGCGGGGCGGTCTGCGTGTCGCTCATCATCCGTCCAGTATGGGTGGGGTAGCTACGGGGTATTTCTGCGTTTCCTCTGGGTTACCTCTCAGGACATGGGCAGCAGCTTGAGGGCCAGCGTGGGGCAGTCGGTCACGGCCCGGCGGACGTGGCGGTCCAGCGAGCGTGGCACCGCGCCGCGGGTCACGATCGGGTAGCCCCACTCGTCCAGCGTGACCAGCTCCGGCAGCAGTTCCGCGCACAGGCCGTGGCCGGAGCAGGCCGTCGGGTTAACCCGCAGTTCCTCTTTCATCTGCGCTTCCTCATTTCCGTGCTGGCCCAGATTCTGTGCTGGCTCAGTCCGTGCTGGCTCAGGTTCAGCGTTTCGCCGGTTCAGTTCCAGTCGGCCGCGTCGAGCGCGCTCTCCGCCGGCAGGGGCAGGAACGGCTCCCGGACCGGGTCCACGCAACGCCCCTCCGCGTGGTTGGCGATCTCGTCCCGGAAGACGTGCAGGGCACTGCGGACGAACCGGGTGGTCCCGTCCGGGTGGTGGCAGGCGCCCCGGCCCTCCACCAGCCCCGCCCAGCGGATCATGTCCGTGACCGCGCGGGGGTCGGGCCGGGGACTGGCTACCTCGTCCATTGCGGCGGCGATGCGGGGCAGGCCGTTGAAGCATGGCCCGCACTGCCCGGCCGACTCCAGCGCCAGGTAGCGGGCGACCCGCGCGGTCTCCGCGATCCCGCAGCGGCCGGCCGGCAGGCCTACCAGGACCCCGGCCCCCACGAACGCCCCGGCGGCCTGGAGATGCTCGTTGCTGAGCGTCATCCGGGCCGCATCCGCGACCGGCAGCCAGGCGCCGTGATAACCGCCGCTGAGCACCGCCTGGGTGCCGTCGAGCCGGAGCAGGTCACGGAGCGGGGTGCCGAGCCCGGTCTCGACCACGTCCCGCCGGCCGTCCGCCTGATGCAGCGTGCACAGCATGCTGCCCGGCTCCTCCGGCGTGCCTGCGGCCCGGAACCAGGCCGGCCCGTACCGGGCGATCAGGGCCAGGTGCGCCAGGGTCTCCACGTTGTGCACCAGCGTCGGCCGGCCCGCCACGCCCCGCTCGAACACGCGCGGCGGCTTGAACCGGGGCATGGCGGGCTGCCCGCTGAGCCGGCTGGCCAGCGCGGACTCCTCGCCGGCCAGGAAGCGCGGCGGCGCGTCGATGATCTCCACCGGGGCCACGTCGATGCGGGCGGCGGCGCGTTCCGCGACCGCGGCCCGCAGCCGCTCCTGCAGCCGCGTGTTCCGGTGCACGTACAGCGCGACGGCCCGTGAGCCGACCGCCTCGGCGGCCAGCTGGAGGCCGTCCAGGACGAGGTGCGGCGAGATCCACAGCAGTGACTTGTCTTTGTCGCTCGCGGGCTCGCCCTCGGCGCCGTTGCCGACGACCACCGGCTGGGTCCTCGCCTCGGCGACGGCCTCGAGCTTGCGGTACACCGGGAAGGCGGCGCCGCCGCGGCCGGTGAGCCCGGCCGCCTTCAGCACGGGGATGAGCGTCCCGGGGTCCCCCAAGTAGGGCGGCGCCCCGAAGCGGGACAGGTGGGTGTGCAGGTCAACCGGCACGACGCCGCGCGCGGGCAGCAGTCTGGGCAGCCCGCCGGGCGGCCGCGGACCGCTCCCGGCCGGCCCGGTGCGGCCTGTGTGGCCCTGCTGCGGGCCCGGGAACGGGGCGGGGTGCGGCACGGTGGTGCCATAGGTCATCGCGTATCGGCTTTCGTGAGTCGGTCAGCGGACGTTCTCGTGATCACGCCGGCCCGCGCTGTCACGCGGGGTGCCGCGGGTCTGGGGAGCGCGGCCAGGCGACATCATGGCCAGGGTGGCCGCGGCGCGTTCCTCCCGCGGTATCTCCCGCCCGGCGTGGGCCACCCGCCAGATCACCGCGGCGACCACGGCCAGGGAGCAGGCGATCGCCAGGTAGAGCAGGACGCCGCTGTGCAGGTCGGTGCTGCTGGTCAGGCTGTGCACCAGGGCGGAGACCCAGGCCGCGTAGCTGAGCCAGTGCAGCGACCGCCAGAGGCGGCGGCTCAGCCGGGCCCGGGCCAGGCTGGTCAGGATCAGGGCCAGCACCACGTCGAGCGAGATCGCGCCCAGGCCGAGCCACAGGGGCTTGTACGCCGACGTGAACGGGACCACGATCGCGACGATCCGGATGGTCACGTAGGGGTCGAGGACGGCCGTGAGGACGTGGACGGCGACGAAGGCCACGCCCAGCAGGGACAGGTTGCGGTGCAGCCCGGTGACCACGAACCGGGGCAGGCCAGGCAGCCTGCCCTGGCGGTTGACCAGCACGCCCAGCAGCACCACCGCGGTCAGCAGCAGCAGGCTCACCACTCCGGTGGCCCTGCTCGCGTACCAGAGCGCGGTGCTCTGGGTGATTCCGTTCATCGTGACCCTTCCGGCGGCGCCGTGAGTGCGCAGCGGATGCTCTCCCGGCCAGGGTGGTCTGCACGCTCTGGCCTAAGCGTCCCTGACTGAGCACAGGCTGTCCTATGGTGCGCCTCTGCGTTTCCTCTGAGCCCTGGCCGGTGCCGGCATGCCTCCGGCCTGGTGCCGGGGAGCAGGCTGAGCCGGATCCGGTCGGCCATGGCGGGGTCAGGAGCCGCCGGACACGCTCTGCGGCGGCGCGGTGGTCGCGGCCGGGGCGGGCACCGGGGCAGCCGGCGCGGTAGTCGCGGCCGGGGTGGGCACCGGGGCGGGCGCGCTGGCGTGCCGGTGGTGACGGCGGTGATGCCTGGCGGCCGGGGTCCCGGACGCTCCGCCGGTGGCCGCGCTGGCGGCCGGGCTGCTGCTGGCGGCCGCGGGTGCGGCCGGGGCCGGGGTGCTGGCGGTGCGGGGACTCGCCGAGGCATGGGTCGAGCCGGGCAGGACCGCGGCCACGACGCCCGCCGTGACCACGCCGGCGACGCCTGCCGTGGCGGTCACCGCCCGCAGGTGGCCCAGGCTCCGCTGCCGCTGGGACACGGCGGAGCGCACGTCGGTCCGGCGGTGGTTCATGAAGGTCCTCGCGGCACGGGTCAGTGGGTCTCGGCGGGCCATCCGCCGACCGTCCGGACAGTACCGGCCGTATCGACCAGGCGGGCTGGCAAGCCGAGGTTTGAGAGCCAATCCAGAGCCTGGGGGCCGCGGATGATCGCGGCGGTGCTCGCCGTGTTGGCGTCCACGCACGATGCGGCGGCCACGGACACGGTGCGCCAGTGCACGGAGGCGGGCAGGCCGGTCCGCGGGTCGAGGATGTGGTGCAGCACGTCACCGCCGCGCCGCCAGCGCCGGGCCGTGGTGCTGGACGTGGCCAGCCCGCCTTCCCGGATCGCCACGACCGCCGCCGGGCCCTCAGGCGGGTCCTCCGGGCGTCCGGTGATGTCCTGCACCCGGATCCGCCAGCCACCCCGGGGTGGCGGCCCGGCCACCGAGATGTCCCCGCCCAGTCCGACCAGCACGCCGCAGCCCAGCGCCCCGGCTAGCCGGGAGGCGGCCCGGTCCGCGGCCCAGGCCTTGGCCGTCGCGCCGAGATCCAGGTGCACGCCGCGGGGCAGGGTCAGCAGCCGCGCCTCCTCGTCGAGCCCGACCTGGCGCCACCCGGGTACCGCCCGGACGGTGAGCCGGACCGGCGGGCCCACGGCGGGCAGCAGCGAGAAGTCACGGTCGTACCCGAGATCGGACATCGCGTCGGCCACGGTCGGGTCCACGTCCCCGTCCGTCATCGCGGCCGCGTGCAGCGCCACCGCGATCGCCTCCGCGAGCAGCGGGCTGACCTCCACGGTGCTGGCGGGTCCCGTGCTGGCGGGTCCGGTGCTGGCGGGTCCCGTGCTGGCCAGTCCCGTGCCGTCTGTGCCAGCCGCATCAGCTCGGAGTCGGGCCGGAACCGGCTGCAGGCCTGGTCCACCGCGGCCAGGTCGGCCTCGAGGAGGCGGCGGGCCTCGGCCAGCTGGCCCGGGTCGGTGACCAGCAGCCAGACCTGGGTGCCCAGGGCCTGCCAGTCCGCGGCCGCAGGCTCTCCGGTACCGGAAAACGCATGGCCGGGAGACGCCGCGCCGGGCGACGCGGTGCCCGGAGGGGCCATCACGAGCCGCCGGAGGTGACGCTGGCCGATCCGGAACTGGACGACGGCGCGCTGGCGGACGAGGAGCCCTGGCCCGGCGACGAGTTGGTGCCCGACGAGGAACTCGTGCTGGACGACCCGCCCGACGTCGCATGCGACGATCCGGTGCTCGTCTTGGTGGACGTGCCCGCTGAGCTGGCAGTGGTGTGCGTGGAGCTGGGCAGGGTAAAGGCGAGCCCGCCCGCGACGGCCAGGCCCAGGGCCCCGGTCCCGGCGGTTACGGCCCGGAGCCGTTTACGGGCCCGGTCACGGCGCACCACGGCCGACACGGTGCGCGGGTCGCTGCTGTTCATCATTGCTCCTTCACGGAAGTTAACACCCTTAGATTTCCGCAACGGCCTGTGGCTGAGGTTTCCGCTTCGTCTGCGGCGGCTCTTGAATCGACTGGGTGGCGCCGTCTTCGGCCAGCGCCTGGTGATCCGTTAGCCGGTCGTGCCCCAGAGGGCGGCGACGTGGCGCTGGTCGGTTCCGCAGCAGCCGCCGAGGATGGTGAGGGCGGGCAGCGCAGCGGTGAGGCCGGCCTGGGCCGCGGCGAGGCTGGCGATGTCACCTTCGTCGAGGTCCTCGGCCTCGTCGAGTTCCGCGTGGCTCTTGAGTGAGGCGTTGGCCCGGGTGCCGATGATCCGGTCGATCCAGGGCCCGGGCGGGCTGAGCCCGGCGCGGATGTGGGTGGGGTGGGCGCAGTTGATCAGGTAGTAGTCCGGCGCGGCGGTGGCGTTGACGGTGGTGATGGCGTCGGCGATGGTGGGCCCGCTGGGCAGGCGGCCGTCGGTTTCGACCGTGAAGGAGATGGCGACGGGCACTCCGGCGGTACGGGCGGCCTGGACGACGCCGATGGCCTCCGGGACGTCAGTGAGGGTGAGGGCGGTGGCCAGGTCCGCGCCGGCGGCGGCGAAGGCCTCGAGCTGCGGACTGTGGTAGCCGGCGGCCTCCTGCGGGTCTGGGCCCCCCGCGCCGTAGCCGTCGCCGCGCGGCCCGACCATGCCGCTGACCAGGACGGTGCCGAGGCCAAGGGTGGTGGCGTACCGCTCGCGCAGCCCGGCGAGCAGGCCGATGGCCGCGGTGTTCACCCGGGCCAGATCCGCGGCGCCGTAGCCGAGCCGGGCGCCCCAGTCGGGGTTGGCCCGCCAGGTCGGGGCCTCGAGCATCAGCCCGGCGCCGGCCTGCTGCGCGATGGTGGCGTAGCCGTCGTAGTAGTGCGTGAGCAGTGCCCGTCCTTCGGCCGTATCGAGCAGGGGGAAGGCGGCGAAGTCCGGCAGGTCGGCACCGTGGTGGAAGATCAGGTCGGTCTCCATGCCGCCGTCTGTGACGAACTTGGTGCCGTGCAGCTGGGGCAGCGCCCGGGTTTGCGGCCCGGGGCCGGTCATGACGGTTCGCCGTACAGCACCCGGGCCAGTTTCGAGGCCGACCGGGAAGGCGTGGCGCCCGCCGCGGCCAGCCCGGCCGCCGCCGCGTCGAGCAGGTCCGGGGTCCCGGACTTCAGCTCGACCTCCACTTCCCGCCAGGTTTCCTGCAGCCGCCAGGTCTCCGGGTCCGCCGGGTCCGGCCGTGACCCGGTGACCTGGTCGTCGGCGACCTCGGCGAGTACCTCGCCAGACTCGCTGACCAGGCGCCGCACGGTCCGGTGGGTCTCCAGCCGGGCGACCGGGCGCAGCGGCGCCCCGCCCGACCAGCGGGCGACTTCGGCGGCGATCTCGCCGGGGACGACCCGGCCCGGCGGGCCCAGCGGGAAATGCACTTCGCGCCGGGTGTCCCCGCCGACCGGCAGCTTGATGTGCCAGCCCGCGTCGTCGCCGCCGGTCCGGCGGCGCAGCGTGATGCGCGCGGCGATCAGCCGCAGGTCGTCGGTGTCGAAGTAGGTGGCTTCCAGCAGCTGGACGTCGGGCGGGGCCATGCTGGCCGAGCCGCCGGCCCCGGCCAGGTCCGGCAGGACGAAGCCGGCGTCCACGTCGTACTTCCGCTCGGTCTCGATCTGCTCCTGCTCACCGGTCGCCATGGTCTGAGGCTACGAGGGGCTCCCGGCCTCCGGCTACCCGCGGGGGCACCGGAGGGCCGCCCGGCCGAATTCTCCCGTGTGACGGCAAACGCGCAGCCAGTGATCGGGCCGGGCCGCGTGTTCCCCGGGTGATTGAGTGATCACGATGCCAAACTGCAGGTGACGTTTCGTATGCGGGGCAGTTCCGGCCGGAGCCGGGGACCGGGCTGCCAGGGGACGGGGGAACGCGCGATGAGTCTCGTCATGGACGTTCACGGTGCGGCGGAGGGTTATGAGGCGGTGGCGCTTCCCCTGCTGCTGGGGGAGCCGTCGGGAACGCACGGCCTGGACGGGGCGGTGCTCCGACGGCGCAGCGCCCGTCCGACCAAGCGGGCGGTGATCTACCTGCACTGCATGGACGACGCTTTCGTGCCGCCCGACCTGGCCAGCTGGTACACCGAGCGGGGGTTCCACTTCTACGTCGCCGACCTGCGCCGGCTGGACGATCCGGGCCGCCCCGCCGCGGAGAGTCACGCGGAAGAACTCGGGGAGTACCTGGCCTGCCTGGACACGGCCGTACGGCACGTGCGGGAGGCGGACGGCGTCGAGACCGTGGTGCTGTGCGCGCACGCCAGCGGGGCGATCATCGCCGCGCTGTGGTGCCACGCCCGGCTGGCCAGCCAGCCGGCCGACGCGCTGGTCCTGGCCAGCCCGTCGCTGCGGGGTGGCTCGTGGCTGGCCCAGACGGTGGGCCGCCGGTTCGCCGTGCCGGGCCGCCGCACCCCGCCGCTGCTCGCGGTAGCCCGCCGCCGGGTCCGGCGCGGCCTGGACATCAGCTGTCCCGTCCTGGTGCTGTGCCCGTCCGAGGACTGGGACGCGCCGGGCGGCACCGGCGGGCGGCTCGCGCTGCCGGGGACAGGGGCCAGGGCCACGATCCGGCTCGGCGCCCACGTGACCTGGCTGCGGCTCGACGGGGCCCAGCCCGGCCAGGCGCTGCCCGGCGGCGCAGCCCGCAGGCTCGTGTTCGACGAGCTGGCCCGCTGGCTGAGTGCCTACCTGTCCGGCCAGATCCGCGACCAGCTGCTCTAGTGGGGGAGCCGGCCGGGCGGTTTTCGTTGCGGAAAAAGCAGGGTCAGCTGACGGAGACCGAGACGCTCGGATAGCCGCTCGCGCCGTTGGGCTCGGGTGGTTCCTGCAGGGCCGTCTGGGTGTAGCCGGTCGCGTCGGTGGCCCGCGCCTCGATGAGGTGGTTGCCGCGGGTGGCGTCCCAGTCCCAGGCCCACTGGCGCCAGGTGTCGATCCCGGGCACCGTAGCCAGCCGGGCCTGGTGCCAGGGCCCGCGGTCCACCCGTACGTGCACCGCGTCGATGCCCTTGTGCTGGGCCCAGGCCACCCCGGCCACCTGCCGCGGGCCCGCGGGCACCGAGCCGCCGCCTGGTACGTCGATGCGGGACTCGGTCTTGATCGGGGCCTGCTGCGACCAGCCCCGCTGCGCCCAGTAGGCGTAGTTGCCGCGGAACGTGGTGACTTTGATGTCGGTGACCCATTTGGTGGCGGACACGTAGCCGTACAGCCCGGGGGTTACCATCCGCACCGGGAAGCCGTGCGCCACCGGCAGCGGGGCGCCGTTCATGGCCACGGCCAGCAGCGCGTCCCGGCCGTCCAGGACCGTGGCCAGCGGGGTGCCCGAGGTGAACCCGTCGGTGGAGGTACACAGCAGCTGGTCCGCGCCGGCCTGCGGGCGCGCCGCCCGCAGCAGGCTGGCCAGGCTGGCGCCGAGCCACTTGGCGTTCCCGATGTAGGGACCGGCCACCGGGTTGGAGACGCAGCACAGCGTGATCCAGTCCTCGATCAGCGGGCGCTTCAGCAGGTCGTGATAGCTGAGGGTGATCTCGCGCTCCACCATCCCGTGGATGCGCAGCTGCCAGGTCTGCGGCGCCACCTGGGGGAGGATCAGCGCGGTGTCCACCCGGTAGAAGGCCGAGTTCGGGGTGACGAAGGGACTCAGGCCCTTGATGTCGAGGTCGGTGCCGGGTGGCAGCGGCGGCACCGGGTGCGCAGCCGGCGGAAACCGGATGTGGGACAGAGCGGTCGACACGTTGGAGCGCTCGGTGAGGGCCCGGCCGGCCAGGGCGCCGACGCCGCCGGCGGCCAGCGCCACCGCGCTCGCGGTGAGGAAGCTGCGGCGGCCCGGCTGCCAGGGGGGCTGGCGTGGTTCGGTCGAGGGCGGACCGCTGCGGAAACGCGGGCCGGGTCGCGCCGGTGCGGGCTGGGACTGGGGCGGGGTGGCGGGCCCGGCCTCCGGCTGGTCGGCCAGGGCCGGGTCGGCCGGCACGACGAAGTCAGGCCGGGCGACGTCCGGTTGCGGGGCGTTCCGGGGCCGGTCCAGGCGCGGCGGCGCCGACGGGGCCGCCCCGCCGGGGGTGAGCTGGCGCGGTGAGCGGCGGCCGGCCACCAGGACCAGCCGCGACAGCGTGTACGCCCCGGCCAGCGCGCCGATCAGGGTGGGCAGCGCGTTCGACCAGTTCCGCGTCGGGGCGGGTCAGCGCGGCGGCCAGGCCGACGACGGTGAAGATGGCCAGGCCGATGTAGCCGTTGCGGAGCCGGCGCGTCGCGGCGATGCCGATGGCCGCGGAGAACACCGCCAGCACGACCAGGATGCCGAGGACCAGGACCAGCTTGTCGTGAGGGCCGAACGCCGAGATGGCAAAGTTCTTCACGGCGGGCGGGGCGCCGTCGATGGCCGCACCGCCCACGGCCGCGACCGGTGACCCCTGCGGCCGGCCGATCCCGGCGATCAGCTGGCCGACACCGAGCGCGACCCAGGCCATCAGCAGGCCGACAACTGCTCCGCGCCAGGGCGCGGGCGAGTCAGAATGGTCTCTCACAGGCTCTATTCGTAGCCGACGCGGAGAGGGATTGGCGCCAATAGCCCCCTGACGGCCAAGCCAGACCCGCTGCGGCAACGAATTAAGGACATGCAGATGACCGACGGCCAGCCCTGGCCTGCGCGCCGGGAGCAGGGCGCTGACGCGCCCGGCCCGGGCGAGCCCGGCCCCGGGTCCCCGGCGGGCAGGCTGGCCGGCGGCGACCTGGGCGGGCGCGAACTGGGGCTGCTGCTGGGCCTGGTGGCCCGGGGCGACGAGGCAGCCTACAGCGTCGTCTACGGGCAGCTCGCGGGGCACGTGTTCGGCGTCGCGCGGAGCGTGCTGCGGGATCCGGCCCAGGCCGAGGAGGTCGCCCAGGAAGTCCTGCTGGAGGTGTGGCGCGACGCGGCCCGCTTCGACGCCACCCGGGGCACCGCGAAGGCCTGGGTGATGACCCTGGCCCACCGCCGGGCCGTGGACCGGGTGCGGTCCGAGCAGGCCGCGGCGGACCGTGATCAGCGCGCGGCCAAGCCGGAGATCTCCTACGACGTGGTGGCGGAGACCGTGGCCGCGCGGCTGGACGCCGAACGGGTCCGCCGTTGCCTCGGTTCGCTCACCGACCTGCAGCAGGAGTCGATCACCCTCGCCTACTACCGGGGCTTCACCTACCGCCAGGTGGCGGCGCTGCTGAAGGTGCCGGTCGGGACGGTGAAGACGCGGATGCGCGACGGCCTGATCCGGCTCCGCGACTGCCTGGGGGTGGACTGAGTGCGCAGCTTCCGGTTCCGCCGTACCGATCTGCACACCCTGGCGGGTGCCTACGCTCTCGACGCCCTGGGCGCGTCCGACCGGGCGCGTTTCGAGCGGCACCTCAGCGGCTGTCCCGCGTGCGTCCAGGAAGCCCGCGGACTGCAGGAGGCCACGGCCCGGCTGTCGGACACCCTGGCCACCCAGCCGCCGGAGGGGATGCGCGAGCGGGTGATGGCCGCCGCCGCCCGCACCCGGCAGAACCCGCCCGCGGCCCGGCCGGCCCGGACGGGAGCTGCCCGGTGGCCAGGGCGCCGGTGGGCGACGGCCGTCGCCTGCGGGGTGCTGGCCATCGCCCTCGTCATCGGCGGCCTGGCGTTTCATATGCAGCAGCAGCTCAACCAGGACCAGGCCCGCAACCGGGCCATCGCCGCGGTGCTGAACGCGCCGGACGCGGCCATGGTGACGGTGGCGGCCAGCACCACCCGGGGGACCGGCACCATCGTCATGTCGCACCGGGCTCACGCGCTCGTCTTCACCGCGGCCCGGCTGCCGTCGCTGCCGTCGTCGGAGCGCTACGAGCTCTGGCTGATGGGCAGCTCAGGACCCCGGGCGGCGGGCATGCTGCCCGCGCCCCGCGCCGGGATGACGGCCCCGGTCATCGTGGCCGGGCTGCGGGCGGGGGACGAGTTCGCGGTGTCGGCCGAGCCCGCCAGCGGGTCGCGGCACCCCACCTCGCCGATGATCATGAAGGTCACGCTCCCCTCATGATCGCTTCCGCCGGGGGTGCAGCGGCGGACCGTTTCCGCTGGGGTCAGCGGCAGGCTAACGTGGGGACCCGTGAAAGCATCTCCCGAGGCGCAGCTGCGGCTGCTTGAGTTGGCCGATTTCGACGCCGAGCTGAGCCGCCTGGATCACCGGCGCCGCACGCTCCCCGAGATCGAGGAAGCCGATCGGATCGAGGGCCGGGATCGCGAGCTGCACGACGACATCGTCGCGCTGGACGCCGAGGAGAAGGATCTCGGCCGGGAGCAGGGCAAGGCCGAGGCGGACGTGGAGCAGGTCCAGGCCCGGGTAGACCGGGACCGCAAGCGGCTCGACGGCGGCCAGGTCTCCTCCGCCCGCGAGCTGGAGAACCTCCAGTCGGAGATCGCCTCGCTGGTGCGCAGGCAGTCTGACCTCGAAGAGATCGTGCTGGACGTGATGGAGCGCCGGGAAGGCGCGCAGCGCCGGCGGGACGCCCTGGCCGCCGAGCGGTCCGGGCTGGCCGGGCAGCTGGAGGACGTCGTCGCCCGGCGGGACGCGGCCCTGGCCGAGATCGCCGAGGAGGCCGGCAAGGCCCGCGGTGAGCGGGAGGAGGTCGCCGCGGGGGAGCCCGCCGACCTGATGGCGCTTTATGAGAAGTTGCGTGAACAGCACGGCGTGGGTGCCGCGGCCCTGCAGGGCGGCCGCTGCCAGGGCTGTCACCTCTCGCTGAACACCGTGGACCTGAACCGGATCCGCGCGGCGGCCCCGGACGAGGTGCTGCGCTGCGAGGAGTGCCGGCGGATCCTGGTCCGGACCCCCGAATCCGGGTTGTGACGGGCAGCCCGGTGGCAGGCCGGCCGGCAGCAGGCTCGCTGATAGTTGAGGCCGACGGCGGCTCGCGCGGCAATCCGGGACCGGCCGGATACGGCGCCGTGGTCCGCGACGCCAACTCCGGGGAGGTGCTGGCCGAGCGCTACGAGAGCCTGGGTGCCACGACCAACAACGTCGCGGAGTACCGGGGGCTCATCGCCGGGCTGGAGACCGCCGCCGACCTGGCCCCCGGCGCTGACGTCCAGGTCCGGATGGACTCCAGGCTCGTGGTGGAGCAGATGTCCGGGCGCTGGCAGATCAAGCACCCGGCGATGCGGCCCCTGGCGTCCCGGGCCAGCGCGGCCGCCCGCCGCCTGGGCCGGGTCAGCTACGAGTGGGTGCCGCGGGCCCAGAACGCCCATGCGGACCGGCTGGCCAACCAGGCCATGGACGAGGCGAAGAACGGCGGCGGTCCGGCGAGCGGATCTCAGAGCCTGAGCGTTCGTCCCCGGAGCGTTCGTCCCCTGAAGACCAGGGCCCGCGCCCCGCGCCGCGGCCAGGCCCGGGCTGGACCGCGGCGCACGGCGATCCCACCACCACCGTGCTGCTGCGGCACGGCGAGACCCCGCTGTCGGCCGAGCGCCGGTTCGCCGGGCGCGGTGACATCCCGCTGACCGAGACCGGCAAGCTGCAGGCCAAGGCCGCGGCGCAGCGCCTCGCGGCGCGCGGGGGCGTCCAGCTCATCGTCAGCTCCCCGCTGCAGCGGGCCCGGCTGACTGCGGAGGCGGTGGCCGCCGCGACCGGGGCCCCGGTACAGGTGGACGAGGGCTGGGTCGAGGCGGACTTCGGGGAGTGGGAGGGGCTGAGCTACGCCGAGGCCATGGAGCGCTGGCCCGCCGAGGTAACCGCCTGGATGAACGACACCTCCGTGGCGCCGCCGGGCGGTGAGAGCTTCGCCGCGGCGGGCCGCCGGGTGCTCGCCGCGCTCGACCGCCTGCTGGACCGCAGCGAGCCAGGCCGGGTGGTGGTGGTCAGCCACGTCACCCCGATGAAGACCGTGCTGCGGCACGCGTTGCTGGCCCCGCCAGCGGCGCTGCGCCGGATGCATCTCGACGTGGCCTGCATGTGTGAGGTCGACTGGTACGCCGACGGGCCGGTGGTGGTCCGGTCGCTCAACGACACCGGGCATCTGCAGCCGCGCGGGTAGGTCTGGCGGATCAGCCGTTGGGCGTGCCGGAGGAGCGCCTATGCTGTGGATCACGGCGGGCGAGCCGGCCGGGCGGCCGCGCCGGGACTTGCGTCCCGGTGAGGAAGGTCCGGGCTCCGCAGGGCAAGGTGGTCGGTAACGCCGACCCGGGGTGACTCGCGGGAAAGTGCCACAGAAAACAGACCGCCTCGGGGCAGGGCTTCGGCCCGGGCCTGAGGTAAGGGTGAAACGGTGGTGTAAGAGACCACCAGCGCCGCAGGTGACTGCGGCGGCTCGGTAAACCCCACCCGGAGCAAGGTCAGAAGGGATCCTGCGCGGTGTTCGCACCGCGGGGAGACTGCGCGAGCGATTGAGGGCGGCCCGCCCGATGCTCGCGGGTAGACCGCAGGAGGCTGTCAGCAATGGCAGTCCCAGATGGATGGCCGTCGGCCCGCGTTCGCGCGGGTGCACAGAACCCGGCCTACAGGCCAGCTCGCCCGCCGCCCTAGCTCTGAGCTGCACGAACGTAGACGATCACTTGCTTGGGCGCACATCGCGCGCAACTCGGTGCGCGCGGGGCAAACGCAGCCTCGGGCACACCGCGCCCGGCCTCGTCGGCGGCGGGGAACTGGCCACGGCCGGCGCAGAAACCCAGTTCCATGCCCGTAAAGTCGTCCCGGTGACGACCGTCGATGCCTTGCTGGCCGTCTATGACCGGCAGATGCGAGGAGTAGAGCCCCGGCCGCCCGTTTGGGTCAGGTACGAGCGGGACGGGCCGCTGCTGCGAGCCGTCGGCGGGCACCGTGGCTACATCTGCGGCCCGCGTGACATCGGGGTGACAGGTGCAGAACTCGACCGGCTGATCGCCCGGCAGCGGGACTACTTCGCCGGGCGCGGCGAAGCCGTCGGGTGGCAGACCCGCGCTCACGATGAGCCGTCTGACCTCACCGCACGCCTGCGCGCCGCGGGATTCGTGCCCGGGGAGGAGCGGACAGTCCTGATCGGGCTCACCGCGGAGCTGGCCACCGCCCCCGTCCTGCCCGGCGGTGTCGTATTGCGCCAGGTCACCGCGGACGACGACATGCGCCGGATCGCCGCGCTGCAGTCCGCTGTCTGGGGCCAGGACTGGAACTGGCTCGGCGAGAACCTCATCGCCCGGATCGCCGCCGCCCCGCAGGGCATCGCGGTCCTGGCCGCCGAAGCCGGCGGTGACGTCGTTTCCGCGGGGTGGCTGGCTTTCTTCCAGCCAGGCGCGGACAGCTTCGCCCGCCTGCTGGGCGGGTTGACGCTGCCGCAGTGGCGCGGCCGCGGGATCTACCGGGCGCTGGTCGCTGCCCGCGCCCAGTGCGCTGCTGCACGCGGCGTCAGGTACCTGCAGGCCGACGCCTCCGACGACAGCGCCCCCATCTTGCGCCGTCTGGGATTCCGTGCGGTGACCACCACCACCGCCTACGTGTGGACGCCGCCGCAGCCCGCCAGACCAGGATGACCTCAGGCGGCGGGCGCACATTGGGCGCACATGGGACGTCGAATTACTCAGTGGTTCCCGAACGACCCGTACCCGCGACGAAGATCGGTGAAGGGGCAGACACGGCGCTCAGTTAAGTCTCCGCGGGCCGGGTCAGCAAGCGGTTATCGGCCGGCCCTGGCCAGTACTTTGTCGGCTAGCTCGGCCGGGGTGAGCCGGTCCGAGCGCAGCACGAGCGTCCCATCCGGCTGGCGGGCAGCGGCAGCCACCATCTCAGCTACGCCGGTCATGCCGGACTCGCGGACGGCCTGGTCCCACTCCGGGTTGCCGGGGTGAGTCACGCGGGCGTTGAGCCGCTCCCGGAGCACGCCAGCGTCCACCTCCAGGAACACGTGCAAGACCTCCTCGCCCGCGCCGGCCAGGCCGCCGAGGATCTCGGTTCGGTAGGCGTCGCGGATCAGCGACATCGGGACGATGAGCGTCTCCGCGTGGTATCTGCGCAACGACAGCGCCGTCGCGACGACCAGTTCCCGCCAGCTCGGCAGGTGCTGGAAATCGCCGTTGGGCCGCATCCACTTCCACAGCATGAGGCCGACGTCCTCCGGGTCATACATGACCGCGTCCGGAAGCCGCCGGTGCAGTTCCTCCGCGAGCGTCGTCTTGCCCGCGCCGAACCCGCCGTTGATCCAGATGATCACCAGCACAAACTATCCGGGCAGTTTAATCCCTGGGCTGCCCGCAGGGAGCAGGTAGCCCGGCTCACAGCCGGTCAAGTCCCGTGGCGTAGTGTTGCGCGGTTCCCGCGTGATCCGGCGGCCTTCGGTCCCTTCGTCGTGCTGTCCTGAAACGGTTCAGGTCGTCTGCCGCCGTGCCGTGCTGCTCCTCGATGCCCGGGTGACCGCATCCCGACGTTGGCCCTGGGGTCAGCCGGTGGCCGTGCCGTAACGGCGCCGCCGTCGCGCGTATTCGGCGAGGGCGTCCCACAGGTCGCGGCGGTCAACGTCTGGCCAGAGGCTGGTGGTGAAGAACAGTTCGGCGTACGTGGAGTGCCAGGGGAGAAAGTTGGACGTGCGCTGCTCGGCGCCGGTCCGCCACAGCAGGTCCACGTCGGGCAGGTCGGGCAGCGGGAGGCGGCGCGCGAACTCGCCCTCTGTGATCTGTTCGGGGTCGAGGTCGCCCGCCAGGACGCTGCGCGCGACTGCGGCGGCCCCGTGCAGGATCTCGGCGCGGCCGCCATAGTTCACGCACAGGGTGAGGGTCAGGGTGCGCTGGTCCCGGCTGTCGGTTTCGTTACGCCGCAAGGTCTGCACAAGCTCCCACGGCAGCCGGTCAGGATACCCCAGCCAGCGGAACCGGACGCCGTGGTCGAGGTAGGGGGCCGAGCGCAGTTCTTCGTCGAGCATTGCGAACAGCCGGGTGACCTCGCCGGCGTCCCGCTTCCAGTTCTCGGTCGAGAAAGCGTACAGGGTGAGGTGGGACAGCCCGATCTCCAGGGCGCCGTGCACAACGTCGTGCACGGCCTCGATACCGGCGCGGTGTCCCTCGGGACGAGGCAGGCCGCGCTGTTCGGCCCAGCGGCCGTTGCCGTCCATGATGATCGCGACGTGCTGCGGTATCCGGTCGGCGGCGATCTTGGGGGCCCGGACGCCGTCCGCGCGCAGCCGTGCGGGCAGGACCTGGCCACGCGGCGACCGGCGGGTCGGGCGGGGCTGGCAAGGGCCGGGCCGCAGGTCGCCCGCTGAGTGTCGTCAGCTTCCAGGCTAGGGCGATCCTGATCCGGGCAGGCGCGAGGAGCCGCCATTCAGTGATCCGCCCAGGCTCGGGTGAGGCGTACAGCAGGCCGGGCCCGGCTGCGGCGATCGCGTCGAGCCGGGCCAGGAACACGCGACTCGTCGTCGCGAGCAGGATGGCC
Organism: uncultured Actinomycetes bacterium; assembly: GCA_963844695.1. GTDB lineage: Bacteria > Actinomycetota > Actinomycetes > Streptosporangiales > Streptosporangiaceae > RYN-230. The sequence goes on along the minus strand of CAWJPL010000016.1, from coordinate 162,994 downwards.
GGCCCTGGGTGCCATCCGACACCGAGGCTGGGCTGGTCCACCCATTGCCGGGCCAGGCTGACCAAGTAGGCCAGTACGCCTTGCACGGGCGTCGTCCACCGTCGCTGGGGAAGGTCCTCGGCGGCGCCGGGAAAGCGGTCGAGGACTTCGGCCGGGATCGTGAGTGTCTGGTGGCCGAGATCCTCGGGCAGGTCGACCAGATCGTCGATCAGCTGGACGCCGTCGAGGAACTGTGAGATCGCCTCGCCGTGCCGCAGGGCGAACGACATGTCCACGCCGGCCCGCTCAAGCAGGGTCAGGATCTGCCTGGCCCACGCGCTGTCCGTCCCTCGCGACTTCGCCCGCCAGTCGTCCCAGGTGACGAGGGGCGCGGGATTCACGTCGCCGGCGAGAACCTGGAACGAGGCCCGCAGGTCAGCCACGTCGAGTCCCCACCGCACGATGGTGTCACCAGGGCGCGACGGACCATGTCGGTGCTGGTCCCTGTGGCCAGCTCGGCGTCGAGGGCACTCACCCACGCCTGCACCTCGACGGCGCGCTCCGCCGGCTGCCTCGTGCGGGTGTCAGCGATGTCGTCCACCGCCGCAAGCGCCGCCCACAGCGCCCAGCAAGCAGGCCACAGCATGCGCGGCATCAGAGCCGTCAATGCGTAGATCGCCGGATCGCGTTCACGTACCGTGCGTCGGCACCAGCGGTACGCGTCCTCCAGTCCCGGTCGGCCCGCACCGTCTCTTCGGCCATCGTCCCCGCGAAGGGGCGGCGCCGCCCAAGGCGGCAACCGACGTCCAGCGATCATCATGCTCCAGTATCCCGGCAGATAGACGGAACGCGGGTCCAGGGGCACAATCGTCCCCAGGCCGCCCGCCGCCTGCGGCCCTAGCCGGGTAGTTGTTTCTCCATGTAGATGCGCCGGTAGCCGTCCTCGGCGAGACGCCCGACCTCGGTGTAGCCGAGCCGGGCGTAGATGGCCTGGTTCTCGGTCATGGCCTCGTGGGTGACCAGGGCCATCCGGGTGAACCCGAGGCGGGCGGCCTCCTTCTCGGCAAAGCTCATCAGGGCACGGCCGAGCCCGTGGCCCTGGGCACCGGGGTGCACGGCGATGTTCTCGATGAACAGGTGGTCGTCGCGAGGGTACAGGGTGAGCACGGCGGTGACGGGGGAGCCGGTGACCCAGGTGGTGCCGGCCTCGACGGACGGACCGTAGTCGCGCAGCATGGGGGCGGGAGGCTTGTCCATCCGGGTGAGGTACCTGGCGTAGGCGGCGTCGATGAGCGCCTTGATCGCGGGCAGGTCGGCGGCGTTCGCGCGGCGAGGGCTGAGCGGCTCGGGCGTGGTATCAGGCGGCGGCACGGGCCGACTGTACCGGCTGCCTCACCGGGGCCGGACGCGCGCCCAGAGGTCGTTGAACGAGATGCTGTCGTAGAACGCGGTGCCGTCGACCACCTTGCCGTCGGCGAGCTTCATAATCCACGTAGCTATTCTCATAGGGCTGCCCGTCGTTGGCGATCCCCCGGCCGTCCCAGACAACGATCACGGTATCGTCGTCAGCGTAAATGGCCCGGATCGTGACTGGGCGGAATGGCTCTGACACGGTGAATCGGGCGCCGAACGGCGCCAGAACCTCGTCGACGAACTGCTGCCTGCTGGTGTACTCCTTCGATGCAGCCGAGTGTCCCTCGATCCGCCAGACCATATCGGGGGCGAACAGTGGTGGCACCCCGCCCCGGGCGTCATCCCCCTAGCGTGCGGGGGCCGTTCGCGGGGCGGTTGCGTATCGGGGCAGTCAGGATGCCCCGGTCAAGTCCCCGGATGATGGCATCCTCGCGGGTACTGACGCCCAGCTTTCGGTAGATGGCCTGGGTGTGGGTCTTCACCGTGTTCGGCGACAGGCTGAGTTCGGTGGCAATCTCGGTGAGGGTCATCGACCCGCGCAGCAGGCGGAGCACCCTGACCTGGCGCTCAGTGAGGTCGTCCGGCAGGGCTGCCGGCTCTCTCCTGGTCATCAGGCGCGGATCACTCCAGCTCATTGACACCCCCGGGCCAGCGGTCACGCCCTGCCGGGTCTGGGCAGCGCGAGCCTCTCCGGCCTTTCGCTGATTGCCACTTCAGGCCATAGCAGGCTTACCCGCCGACGGTACTTTTAACACAAACTGGGAGGTTTGAGACTCCAGGACTGCCCGGCTTGGGTCGCCTGCGCCTCGGTTAAGAATCTTAACTATGAGGGCAGGCGGCGCCGGTGAGGGCAGACGGCACCCGGCGCGTGACTTGCAGTCTTGGGCCAGATTCGAGCAGGTAATTCCCGTGACGGGGTTCTTTGTGGCTATTGATAACGATGACACCTTCGTCTGAGGGTCAATTTATGCTACCTCGATTAATAATCTGCCCTCGACGGGAGCGGGCGGTTAGAAAAGTACGTTCGGCAGATAAAAGGTCCCTACCGAGGAAGGCTCCCGGGGCGTAGGTTGTACGGACACAAAACTTCTCACGGGGGGGTCTTATGCGCCTATTGCGCAGCATATTTCTCATAGGATCAGCCGCTGCCCTCAGCGGCGGACTGGCGGTTTCCGCCGTCACGGCGGGGGCGACTGCCGCTCCGGCGGTGCACGGGGCCACGGTGCGCGCGCACCTCACGGCCAGCTTCCGGTCCGAGGCCCGGGCGGCACTGGTCAGGGACCTGAACCGCAACCACGGGACCGCGTGGTTCGTGCACGGACGGCCGGGCAACACGGCGCGCGTGGCGAACACGGGCATGACCAGCAGCTTCAACTGGGCGGGCTACGCCGACGTGTCCAACACTCACGGCCACTTCACCAGGGTCAGCGGGGCCTGGACGGTGCCTTCGGTGGCCTGTACCGCCGAGGACCGGATCACCTCGGACTGGGTCGGCCTGGACGGGTTTTCCAGCTCGACCGTGGAGCAGGACGGCACGGTCAGCCAGTGCTTCGAGGGCCAGGCCGTCTACTACACCTGGTACGAGATGTACCCGGCCGACACCATCGCGGTGGGAACGACGGTCGCAGCGGGCGACAAGATCAAAGCCTCAGTGTCCCGTAGTGGCTCGGCCTACACCCTGGCCCTGACCGACTCGACGCGCGGCGCCAACAGCTTCACCAAGCACGCGACCTGCGCCACGACCACCTGCCTGGACACCAGTGCGGAATGGATCGCCGAGCGCCCGGCGTACTCGATCGGGATCGCCCCGGAGGCACAGTTCGCCACCGTGCCGTTCAGCGCCGCCTCCGAGACGGCGGCCGGCCGGACCAGCACCATTTCCGGGTATTCGGGTACCAACTGGGACATGACGGCGATAGACGCGACGAGTAGTTACGACATCGCCCAGGATCGGGCCTGACCGGCGGCAACGCCTTCAAGGCCTTCTGGAAGAACAGCTACTGATCCACCGCTTGTCCCGTCGCTGGGGCCGGTGACGCGGTCACCGGCCCCAGCGACGGGCCGTCGAAGCCGTCAGCGCGGTGAAAGCAGCCGCCCGGGCGCAGAACCGCTCCTGGTCGCGGGTGAACACCTCCCGCGCGACGGCGGCCATGGTCCGCCCGCCGGCCTGAAGGTCCAGGCGGCTTCCTTCGGCCACGCCCGCGGCCCACTCGGGCGGGATCGCCTCCATCCCGTGCAGTGCCCCGCTGATCGCGCCGGCCATCGTCGCGATCGAGTCGGCATCCCGGCCGTAGTTCACGCCGCCCAGCACCGCCTGCCGGAACTCGCCCCCGGACACCACCAGCATGCCCAGGGCCACGGGCAACTCCTCGATCGCATGCAACCGGCTCGGCCGCCGGGCGCCCAGACCCTGGTCGCGATAGTCCTCGCCCACGGTGTCGAATGGGCTCATCGCCGCGCGCAACGGTGCCGCGGCCGCCAGAGGGTCGCTCAGCCCGGCCGCCGCGTCGCAGACGGCGGCGATGGCCGCCCGGGTACCGTCCCTGGCGACGTCCAGGCAGGCCTGCACGACCGACGCCACGGTGGCGCCGGGCACCATCGCGCAGGCGACCGCCGCGGCGAACACGCCCGCCGCCTCCCGGCCGTAACTAAGCTGATGTGCGCTAGCCATTTCGACGGCTTCCGCGTAGGCGCCAGCCGGGCTGCCGGCGTTCACGATGCCCACGGGGGCCATGTACATGGCGGCACCGCAGTTGACCATGTTCCCGACCCCGGCCTCGCGTGGGTCGGCGTGGGCGTAGTGCAGCCGGGTCACCAGCCATTTCTCAGCCAGGAACACCCGCTTCAGTGCGATGGTCTCCTCGTGCAGTTCGGGGATCCAGATCCGCTCGTTCATCATCAGGGGGACAAGCGAGCTGGCCACGTCGTAGGCGTCGAGGTGATCGCGCTTGGCCGCGTAGACGCGGGTGAGCAGACCCGTCATCAGTGTGTCGTCGGTCACGTGCCCGTCACCCTTGTGATACGGCGACGCCGGGCGGCGGTCTTTCCAGTCGTCGTAGAACGGGCCGACGATGCCGGTGACCGGCCCGGCATAGCGCTTGCGGATGGCGTCCGGGGAGTAGCCCTCGGTGGCGCCGCCGAGCGCATCGCCTACGGCGGCGCCAGCCAGGCAGCCGATCGCGCGCCGCTCGAGCTCGTCCGGGGCGTCTGTCATTCCTGCTCCTCCGTAACTGATCCGTTGCCGGGCACGACCGGTGTCATGCGGCCCCGGTAGGCGGTCGCCGGGAGGCTGGACTCCCGGATGACCAGGCGGGGCCCCATCTGCTCCCGGCGCGGGGGCAGGTCAGGGTGGTCGATCCGGTCCAGCAGCATGCGCGCGGCCCACCGCCCGCGCGCCTCCGCCTCCAGTGACACGCTGGTCAGCGAGGGCAGGTGCATCTCCGTCAGCTCTGTATCGTCCATGCCGGTCACGGCAACATCACCCGGGACGCTCAGGCCCCGGTCGGCTAGTGTCCTGATCACCGCGAACGCCAGCAGGTCGTTGCTGCAGAGAACCGCGTCGGGTGCGAACCGGTCAAGGAGCCGACGCGCCGCCTCCAGCCCGTCGGCGTAGGTGAAGTCAGCCGCGCTTTCGATCGCGCTGCTCTTGGCGGGCAGGCCGGCCTCGGCCAGCACGGTCTTGAAGCCGGCCAGCCGGGACGCACCCGGTGTAGTGTCGGCCTGCCCGTTGACCAGCGCCAGGCGCTGGCGGCCGGTTTTGAGCAGGTGCCGCGCGGCCAGCGTGACGCCCAGTCCTGAGTCGGTGCGCACGTTGTCCACCAGCGTGCCCTCCGGCACGTTGCCGATCACGGCGACGGGAGCGGGCGCATCGGCGAGAGCCCGCAGAAGCTGGTGGCTGACCCGGATCGGGCAGATGATCAGCCCGTCAACGAACCCGTTCCGCAGGCTGGCGACCATGGCGATCTCGTCCCGCGTCTCGGCCCCGGTGGAGTGCAGCAAGAGCCGGTACCCGGCCGCGCTGATGACCGACTCGACGCCGCGCATCATCGCGACGTACGTGGGGTTGCCGATGTCGGCGACCGCCAGGCCGAGCTGGAACGTGCGCCCGGCGCGGAGCGAGCGCGCCGCGGCGTCCGGCACGTAGCCAAGCTGCTCGGCCGCCACGCGGACCCGCTGCTGCATCGCCGGAGTTGCCGAGCCGCCGCTCAGGACCCGCGAGGCCGAAGCGACGGACACCCCGGCCAGCCGGGCCACGGTGACGAGTGTGGGCCGGGCGGGCGGGGTGACCATGAGTTCATTCTCGCTGCGCGCGGCCCCGGCTGGCGGATCAGCCAGCATGAGCGGACCCGGGTGCGGGAACTGTCGCCGGGGCGGGACCGGAGGCCATGCCGCCTCCAGGTGGCTGGCTGGACTCGCGGGCCACCAGATACGGGAGGGCGACGTGACGGCGTGGTGGCAGGTCAGGCTCGGCCAGCCGGCTCAGCATCATGCCGGCCGCTGATCTGGCCCCGGACATCGGCCTCGAGGGAGACGCTGGTGAGGGACGGCACGTGCATCCGGGCCAGGTCGGTGTCGTCGACCCCGGCCACCGCCACGTCGCCGGGGACCGTCCAGCCCCGCTCGGCGAGGGCCCGGATAGCGCCCAGGGCGAGCAGGTCATTGCTGCCGATCACGGCATCGGGGCGGAATCTGAGCAGCAGGGCCCGTGCGGCCTCCAGGCCCGCCGCGTAGGTGAAGTCCGAGGCCTGCTCCGTGGTGGACCGGCCCGCCAGGCCGGCGGCGGTGACGACGGACTCGAAGGCGGCCAGCCGCTCCGCGCCGGGCACCGTGTCGTCCGGGCCGTTCACCAGGGCCAGCGCCTGCCTCCCGCTCGCCACCAGATGCTCGGCGGCCAGGCGCAGCCCCGCTCCGGAGTCGATGGGGACGCTGTCCACGAGCGCCCCGGCGGGCAGGTTCCCGATCACCACGACCGGCGCCGCGGCCGCGGTGAGGGCGCGCAACAGCCGGTAATTATCCCGGATCGGGGCGATGATCAGCCCGTCCACGTAACGCTTGCCCAGGCTCTCGATCAGGCTGACCTCGTCGGCGGTGTCGGATCCCGTGGAGTGCACTAGCAGGCGGTACCCCATCGGGCTGATGACTGACTCGATGCCGCGGATCATCGCCACGTACACGGGGTTGCCCACATCAGCCACGGCAAAGGCGAACTGGTAGGTCCGCCGGGCCCGCAGCGACCGGGCCGCGGCGTTGGGCACATAGCCGAGCTGCTCGGCAGCGGCGCGGACCTTGGCCGCCATGGCCGGGGTGGCCGGGCCGCCGTGCAGGACCCGTGACGCTGACGCCACCGACACGCCCGCCAGCCGTGCCACCGTCACGAGCGTCGGCCGGGATCCCAAAGCTGCCATGCGTCCTTCCCTGTCGCGCCCACCCTGACGGGCCGCGGGCAGCGTTATGAAGACGTTTTCTTGATACCACTACTCAATCGTTGGATCCACCCCCTTGACATGACATATGAGGTCAGCGCAAGCTCCTGAAAACGTTCTTAAATGAACGCCGCAGCTGACCGTCCTGGACGCCTCCAGGACGGCGCTCGGCGGCGCCTTGGCACGCCCGGCACCCCCGCCGCCCCCCGGTTGGGCTGAGAGAAAGGCACCGCATGCACGACGCGCTGGACCTACGGGAACTCCTCGGCGACGAGGTCATCCAGCGGCAAGAGAGCGGTTACGACCTGGATACGGTGCTGCCCCAGGCCGAGAAGGTTCTGCAGTCCGATGGGCCGCGCTGGTCCGCCGAACTGGAGCAGGCCTACCGCTTGCTGGAGACGGCCCCGGTCCGCCCGGACTGGCCCTACCAGGAGCCCCAGGACGAGGCCGCAATCCTGGCCATCCCGTCCGCGGCAGCCACGATCGCGCCGCCCGGCGACAGCGAACTGGCCGACCGGCTGCACGCGGCCTGGCTGGGCCGGTGCGCCTGGCTGCAACCTGGGCAAACCAGTCGAGGGTTACGGCTGGAACCGCGCCCGGCTGCGCAGCTACCTCGAGCAGGCCGCTCTTACCCGATCTGTGACTACCTGCCGGTGCTGGACCCAATGCCTGAGGGCATGACCCTGAACCCGTCCTGGCGGGATGCCTCGCGGGGCCGGATCAGCGCCATGGCCCGCGACGACGACACCGACTACACCATCCTCGGCCTGCACATGCTGGAGACCTACAGCGACCGGCTGACCCGGCTGACGTCGGCTGGGAGTGGCTGCGCCACATGCCCTTCGCGCAGACCTATACCGCCGAGCGCGTCGCTTACCGCAACCTCATCCAGGGGTACGAGCCGCCGCAGACCGCCCGGGTCTTCAACCCCTACCGGGAGTGGATCGGCGCGATGATCCGGGCCGACGCGTTCGGCTACGCCTATCCGGGTGACCCGGGGCGCGCTGCCCGGCTCGCCTATCAGGACGCCGCCCTGTCACACACCGCCAACGGCATTTACGGCGAGATGTGGGCGGCCGCGCTGGTCGCGGCCAGCCTGGCGGTCTCCTCCGCCCGCGCGGCGATCGACGCGTCGATGGCGGTCATCCCCGCCGGCGCACGGCTCGCCGAGGCCATCCGGGATGTCCTCGCATCCTTTGATACCGGCGCCACCTGGGACCAGGCCTTCGATCAGATTGACCAGCGCCTCGGCCACTACCACTGGGTGCACACGATCAACAACGCCGCGGCCGTCGTCGCCGCCTTGCTCTGGGGTGAGGACGACTTCGGCCGCACGATCGGGCTGGCGGTGAGGCCTGCCTCGACACCGACTGCGACGGCGCGACGGCCGGCTGGTATTCGGTGCCCTGCACGGCACCGCGTCTTTGCCGGGGCACTGGACCGATCCGCTGAACGACCGGATGCACTCAGCGATCTCCGGCTTCGACAACTCCAGCATCGCCGATCTGGCCGGCCGCACAGCCACGATCGCCCATCAGTTTTCCAGCACTGCCGAGACCAGATAAGGAGTCGCGGGCCATGGTCACACCGATGAACCGCCGAAGCTTCCTGGCGATGACCGGCCTCGCCGGAGCAGGACTGCTCGGCGCCGGATCACTCGCCGGCTGCGGCAGCGGCAGCGGGAGCGGGAGTACGTACACGATTCAGTTCTGGGAGGCGTTCCAGTTCTCCAACGAAAGCCAGTTCTTCACTGACTACTTCGTGACCCCGTTCAACAACAGCCACAAGGACATCCAGGTCGAACTGACCCTCAAGCAGATCCAGACGCTGTTCCCAGCGGAGAGCACGGCCCTGGCCGCCGGCAGCGGGCCGGACATCATCGTGGCCGACGGCTCGACCCAGGTCATCCCGTTCGTCAAGGCCGGGCAGCTCCTGCCCCTGGATCACTACTCGACCAAGTACGGCTGGGACAAGCTCATCATTCCCTGGGCCTTCGAAGCGTCGAAGTACAAGAACAAGCTGTGGTCGCTGCCCAACGTCTACGAGACGATGGTCATCTACAACAACCCGGCGACGTTCCAGAAGTACGGCTGGCACCCAGCCCAAGAGCCTCAGCGACCTCGAGTCCCTGATGCAGGACGCCGCCGGGCACGGCATGCAGCCGATCACCGCGGGAAACGCGGACTGGAAGGGCGCGAACGAGTGGTTCGTGACCATGATGTGGAACCACTTCGCGGGCCCGGACGCGCTCTACCAGGCGCTGTCAGGCCAGATCAAGTGGACCGACCCGGTCTTCGTGGACGCGATCACCACGCTGAACAACTGGTTTCAGCGAGGCTGGGTCGGCAAGTCCGTCGACGACTATTTCACCTACCACTTCCCCCAGTGCTACACGATGCTGGCCAAAGAGCAGGCGGCCATGTACTGGTCGGGCACCTGGGAACTGGCCGCCCTGCCCCCGTACTTCGGCAAGAAAGCGGGCAACGACGCGACCTGGTCGTGGTTCCCGACCCCGCCGCTGGCCAGCGGCATCCCGCCGATCCTGTACGAGCTGTCCATCGGCGGCACATACTCCATCAACGCGAAGTCCCAGAACCCCGACGCGGTCGCCCAGTACCTGGCCTGGTACTTCGCGAACAAGGACGGCATCGCCAAGAGCCTGAAGCTGTTCGGAGCGAGCCGCCGCCCGTGCACCTGACGTCCGCGGACTTCCCCGCCGGCACCAACCCCAACGACTCGCGGGTGTACGAGGAACTCGCCGTTTACAGTGCCAAGAACCTGATCGGCTACACGACCTGGACGTTCTGGCCGCCGAAATCGGACACCTACATCATCAACGAGTTCGAGAACGTGATCACCAAGAAGACCACCCCAGCCGCTTACTGCGCGGGCTTGCAGACGATCTTTGAGCAGGAGTTCAAGCAGGGCCTGGTCCCGCCGTTGTTCAAGCCGGCCACGTACTAGCGGGCGGCGCGGCCGCGCCTCGCTGGCCGCCCCGCCTTCGTCACCAACGCGAAAGGGTTCTCGCTCCATGGCTCTGCAGGTAGCCACGAAAGCGTCCGGCGCGCAGGGCACGTCCTCGGCTCCAGCCTGCCGGTCGGCTCCACCTGCCTGGCGCTGCGGGCTCATTGCCTGGCTCTTCATGGTGCCACTGCTGGCCGTCAACCTTCTGGTGATTGTCGCGCCCGCCCTGGAGAGCGTGTACTACTCGTTCACCAACTGGACCGGCATCGGCGGGGCCAAGTTCATTGGCATCCGCAATTTCCGCACCATGTTCACCAGCGGGCAATTCTGGAACGCAATGCTGCACAACGTCCTGTGGACGGTGTTCTTCCTCATCGTGCCTATCGCCCTAGGCCTGGCCGGAGCGTTCATGCTGTCGCGGATCAAGCGCTTCCAGATTCTGTTCCGGGTCATCTACTTCATCCCCTACATCCTGGCCACCATCATCAGCGCCGTCGTGTGGGAGAACCTCCTGTCCCCAACCAGCGGTATCGGCATCGGGATCGAAGGGCTGGGGATCCACGCCCTGGCCAACACGAACTTCCTCGGCAATCCCTCACTGGCCCTGCCCACCGTGGCGTTCGTGAACAACTGGCAGTGGTGGGGATTCCTGGTCGTCATGTTCCTGGCCGCGATGACCGGGACCGACCCTGCGCTGTATGAGGCGGCCCGGATCGACGGGGCATCAGCGTGGCAGGAGTTCCGCAGGATCACCATCCCGTCGATCAGGCCCACCCTGATGTTCCTGTCCCTGATGACGATCATCTGGTCGTTCCTGATCTTCGACTACATCTACATCATGACCCAGGGTGGCCCCGCGGACGCCACGCAGGTCGTCGGGACGCTGATGTACCAGGAGGCGTTCCAGGACCAGGCGGCGGGCTACGCCTCGGCGATGGGCCTCACCCTCGGCTTCATCAGCATCTGCGTGGTGGTGGTCTACACCCGGCTGCGCAAGAGGGGGTGGAACGTATGACCGTGCTCACGGCGGGCCGCCGCGTGCGCGCCCGGCGGAGGGCAAGAAAGGGCCGGGCAGCAAGGGACGCCCGGTCCAGCGCACCACCCGGATCCTGTATCTACGCCGCCTTGTGCGTCCTGGCGATCTACTCCCTGGGCCCGCTGGTCATCTTCATCTTCACGTCGCTGAAGTCCGAGACCGAGCTGGCCCAGAACCCGCTGGGGTTCCCCCACCACCTGGCGTGGAGCAACTTCCAGCAGGCGTGGGACCAGGGGCACCTGGGCACCGGACTGGTGAACAGCGCCATCATCACTTTCGGCACCGTGCTCGGCGTGTGCGTCATCGCCGGGCTGCGCCGCCCACGCGATGGCCCGGCTGGACCTGCCCGGGTCGGGCCTGCTCATCGTCTACCTGCTCGGCACGACCGCGCTGCCGATCCAGTTCTTCCTCGTCCCGCTCTTCTTCCTGTGGAGTCACCTCGGCCTGTACAACAACCTGTTCGGCATCATCGTCATCTACTGGGCGATCTTCTCGCCGTTCGCGACCCTGCTGCTGCGCTCCTACATGCTGTCCATTCCCCGCGACTACGAGGACGCGGCCCGGCTCGACGGGCGCCGGCGAACTGTCGGTGCTGCGCCGGGTCACCCTGCCGCTGGCCGCGCCGGGCTTCGTCACCATCGCGCTCGTGTCCGGCCTGTCGGCGTGGAACGAGTTCCTGCTCGCGGTGACCTTCCTGCAGTCCACCGACAAGCAGCCGATCTCCATTGCGCTGTACTCCTTCCAGCAGGGGTTCACCCAGAACTACGCGCTGATCAGCGCGGCCGGGGTGGTCATGCTGCTGCCGATGGTGCTGTTCTTCCTGCTGCTGCAGCGCCGGTTCGTCGCCGGTCTGACAGCTGGCGGACTCGGCGGGTGACCGTCGGACGCGTTGTCGCGCGGCCGGACCCGGGATGACGGCGGTCTTCCTCCCCGCTGTCTCCGTCGGGCAGCGGGCCCGGTCCCGGAATCGCCCGGCTCTGGCTGGCGGCGGTGGCGCTCAGTATCGATAGCCTGTTCGTCGGCTTCGCCCTGGGTGCCTGCCGGTGCCGCTGGCCGTCGCGGTCGTCATCTTCGCCGTCAGCGGGACCGGCCCGACCGTACTGGGCCTGCAGTGAGCGGATGGACCGGCGCCGCGATTGAGGATAGGAACCAGACCATGATGCCGTTGCACGGGCTTCGGGTGATCGACGTTTCCACCATCATCGCCGGGCCCTTGTGCTGCCAGATCCTGGGCGACTTCGGCGCGGATGTGATCAAGGTCGAGCATCCCGACGCCGGCGACAGCATGCGCGGGCACGGCGCACAGAAAGACGGCGTGCCGTTGTGGTGGAAGCAGATCAGCCGTAACAAGCGCACCGTCGGCCTCAGCCTGAGCGTGCCGGAGGGAGCCGCGGTGTTCCGGCGGCTCGCCCAGACCGCGGACGTGATCGTGGAGAACTTCCGGCCGGGCACGCTGGAGCGCTGGGGCCTGGCCCCGCAGGTCCTGCGCGAAGGCCATCCCGGCCTGGTGATTGTCCGGCTGACCGGCTTCGGCCAGTCCGGCCCGTACGCCGCCCGGCCCGGGTTCGGCACCCTCGCCGAGGCGATGAGCGGCTTCGCCCATCTGACCGGCGAGGCCGACGCCCGCCCACCCTGCCGGCCTTCGGGCTAGCCGACAGCATCTGCGGGATGGCCGCCTCCGCGGCGGCGCTCACCGCGCTGTGGTACCGGACGCCCGCGGCGGCCCGGGTCAGGACATCGATATCAACATCCTGGAGCCGATCATGACCGCGGTCGGCCCCGGCCCGACGGTCTATCACCAGACCGGGCTGGCCGAAACGCGGCACGGGAACAGGTCGGCCAACAATGCCCCCCGGAACACTTACCAGACGGCGGAGGGCTCCTGGGTGGCCGTGTTCGACCAGCGCGCAGCGGATCGCCGAGCGGGTGCTGACGCTCGTCGGCCATCCAGAGGTCATCGACGAGCCATGGTTCGCCACCGGCCGCGGCCGGGCCGAGCATGCCGACCTGCTGGACGCGCTGGTCGGAGAGTGGATCGCGGCGCGCAGCCGGACCGAGGTCCTGGCCGCCTTCGAGGCCGCCGGCGCGGCGGTGGCTCCCGTGTACAGCGCGCGGAGACATCGTGGCCGATCCGCACATCCGGCAGACGCAGATGCTGACTGAGGTACCGGACGCGGACCTGGGCCAGCTGCTGATGTCCAATGTGCTGTGGCGGATGTCGGCCACGCCCGGCGAGATCCGCTACACCGGACGGCCGCTGGGCGCCGACACCGACGAGGTGCTGACCGGAACTGGGCTACGACGGGGACGAGGTGGGCCGGTTGCGCGAGGCGGGGGTGATCCGCTGACCCGGCCCGCGGAACGGGCGATACCCCTACTGACGGGCCCGGGCCAGCACCTCGCGGACGAACGGATCACCGCCACATCAACCATCTCGCCGTCCCCGCCGGTGATCACGCCGGACCCATCGCGCTCGGCCGCCTCGAAGGCCGTGACAATCTGCTCCGCCTGGCTGACTTCCGCCGCGGTCGGCGTGAACACCTCGTTGATCACCGGCAGCTGGGCCGGGTGGATAGCGTCCGGGCCCGAAACCGAGCCGGAGGGCGGCGCGCGTGGATTCGCGCAGGGCGCTGAGATCGCGGAAGTTCGTGGCGACGGGCGCGACCGGCGCGGCGATCCCGGCTGCCGCCGAAGCCAGGACGATCTGCAGTCGCAGCGGCATCATCTCCTCGCGATCGGGCCCGGGCCGCAGATTCAGATCAGCCGCCAGGTCGGCCTCGCCGATGCCCAGCCGCGCGACCCGGCCGCAGCGGCGATGGCGGGCGCGGCCAGCAGCCCAGCGGCGGTCTCGATGAGTGGCAGCATCGCCAGCGAGCCTGCCTGCCGCCCGATCTCCGGCTCGCGCTGATCCAGGAGTTCACCCACCTGGGCCAGGAGTGCGGGTTCGGCCTTCGGCACGACCACCCCCGTTACTCCCGGCCATACTGTCGCGGCAATGTCAAGGGCGGCCTGTCCGGGGTTCACCCGGACCCATACCGGGCCGCTGGACCGGGACGCCGCAGTGATCCAGCGGCCCGCATGCGTGCGGGCGTCGTCTTTCGCCGACGGCGCGACCGAGTCCTCAAGGTTCACGATCAGCGCGTCAGCGCCGCGCTCGGCGGCCCGCTGCAGCCGGGCCCGCTGATCGCCGGGGACGTACAGGTAACTTCGGGAAGCGGTGGCAGTGTGGTCAGGCACGATCCATCTTCCGGGGCCGGGGCGGCAGCAAGATACTGGCCTGGCTCTAATGAACTGCCCCGGGCGGGGAACGCCACCGCCGCCATTGCCGGTTGACCGCGAAGAACCGCGACGGGCGCGGCGGCTGGGCAGCCAGTTCCGCGCGCGGCCGGAGCGTCAGGCCCGGCGGGACTGGTTCCCACCAGGCTTCGCGGCACAGCAGCCGGCGCAATAGCTCGGGTGGGCGCCCCGCGGGCCCGAGAATCATCTCCGCCGGGGCGGGACAGCCGGGCTCCTGCCAGCGGAAGTCGGCGGACAGCCGAAGCTGGTGAGCGGTGTTGGGCAGAGCCGCGTGCGGCGTCAGGCAGTGAAAGACGACCACGTCCCCGGGGCGGTAGTCGGTACTGGCCCAGCCAGGTTCGCTGCCGCCCAGCAGGCGTGGGTGCCGGGGCCGGTCCCGGTGGCCGCCGGGCCGGACGGCGAGGCCGCCGAGCGCAGACGGCACCTCCGCCAGCGGCATCCAGGTAGTCAGCATGTCCTGGACGCCAGACCCCATGTAGTCGCAGTGGACGTACCGGCCGCGGGTCCGCTGCACCGGGGACTCCGGTACCACGGGGGACTCCGGTGGCACGGGGGACTCCGGTGGCACCGCGCGCAATACCTTCACCGGGTAGGAGAAAGCACCCGGGCCAAGTATGCGGCGAACTGTCCCGCGCAGCGGCGCCAGGTACGGGAGCTCGTTGAACGCCAGGCTCAGCACCGCCGCGCGGTACGCCGGGTCAGCGAGCGCCTCACGCGGCCCGGCCGCCGGGCTCAGGCGGGGCGACCCCGCGGCCGTCCAGCCACCCGCGTGCAGCGTGGCGGCGATCAGTTCGCCCGCGGCACGAACCCGATCCGCGGGCAGCAGGCCGCGCAGGAACACGTACCCGTCCGCGGCGAGCCGCGCCCGCAGCGCCACAGGGTCACCGGCCAGGCTGCGGGAGTCCGCCAGCTCATCCACCCGGTCACGCTAACCCCGCCGCCTGGGAATCTGGCTGGAGCCAGCTGGGAGGCGTCCAGGGAATTCGGTAGCTTTTCGGCGGAAGGTGACTGGCCAGGCCCGGGCGATGAGTTCCGGCCAGGTCAATCGTCACTTCCCGGATAGGAGACCATGTGATGACGGGAGGATGCCATGCCCAGCACCGCTGACCGCCGCTCGCCCGCGCCGGATGACCGCAAAGCGCAGGCCGGCCGGGCCGTGCAGGAGTACATCGACGCGATCACTCCTGAGTACCGCCCCCTGTTCGACCGGCTGCACCAGCTGATTCTCCAAGCGCAGCCTGGTGCCACAGTGGTCCTCTCCTACCAGATCCCCACCTACCGGGTCGGCCGCCGCCGCCTGCATGTTGGTGCGTGGAAACACGGTGTCTCGCTGTACGGCTGGCAGCAGGGCGGCGACGCCGGTTTCACCTCCCGTCACCCGGGACTGAGGACCGGCAAGGGGACCATCCGGTTGCGGCCCGAAGACGCGGAAGGCATCGCCGACGACGAGTTCCGTGACCTGGCGCGCGCCGCTCTGGGGGCCTGAGACAGCCCCGGAGCCTCGTCCCTGATTGGCACGCCGAGCTTGCGGTAGATCGCCTGCGCGTGCGTCTTGACTGTGTTCACCGACACGTAGAGCCTTTCGGCGATCTCGCGAAGAGACAGGGTGCCGGGAGCAACCGCAGGACCGCCAGCTCGCGTTCGGTGAGGGTATCCATGTGATTCGCGGTGCGCTGTATTCCTCCGCTGCTGGGTGGCCGGCCCTCCGGTGGGCGGCCGATGAGTCTGGGCCGCTCCCGCGGTCTACCGTTCGAGCACCCGCGAGGGAAGGTGGATTCATGACCGACCTGCATGGCCTGCTGGAGAAATACGTCAGCGACGGAGCGCTGCCGGGAGCGGTCGGCCTGGTGGCCGGCCCGGACCGGACCGAGGTAGCGGCCGTCGGCTCGGCCAGCCTGGGCGGTGCGCCGATGGCCCGGGACTCGATCTTCCGCATCGCGTCGGTCACCAAGCCCATCACCGCCGCCTCGGTCATGATGCTGGTCGAGGACGGCCAGATCGCGCTCGACGACCCGGTCCGCCAGTGGCTGCCGGAACTGGCGGAACCAGTCGTCGTCCGCACACCCGCCAGCGCGGTCGACGACGTGGTCCCGGCGGCCCGGCCGATCACCGTGTCCGACCTGCTCAGCTCCACTGCCGGGTACGGCTTTGCGTCCGACTTCACCCTGCCGGCCGTGCAGCGGCTGTTTTCCGTGCAGAAGGACGGGCGCGAGCCGCGGAGCTTCCTCCCGCCCGACGAGTGGATGGCCGAGCTGGCCAAGATCCCGCTGGTCTACCAGCCGGGCGAGGGCTGGCTGTATGACACCTGCTCCACGCTGCAGGGTGTACTGGTCGCCAGGGTGTCCGGTCAGTCGCTGCCGGACTTCATGGCTGAGCGGGTGTTCGAGCCGCTGGGCATGGCCGGTTCCGGGTTCGACGTGCCAGCCAGCCAGCGCCACCGGTTCACCAGCTCCTACCGGACCGGCCCCGACGGTGACCTGGAACTGGCCGACGGGCCGGACGGGCAGTGGAGCTCGCCGCCCCCGTTCCCGCTGGGCAACGGCGGGCTGGTCGGCACCGCAGACGACTGGCTCGCTTTCGGCCGGATGCTGCTGTCCGGCGGCGTCAGCGCCAGCGGCCGCCGGCTGCTGTCCGCCGACTCGGTCCGGCTGATGACCACCGACCACACCACTCCGGCCCAGCGCGAGATCGGCGCGTTGTTCCTGGAGGGCCAGGGCTGGGGTTTCGGCGGCTCCGTCGACATCGCGGCCATCGACCCATGGAACGTCCCGGGACGCTACGGCTGGGTGGGCGGCACCGGAACCTCGGCTCACATCACCCCGTCCACCGGAACCGTGGCCGTCCTGTTCACCCAGGTGGCCGCCGACAGCCCTGTCCCGCCCGACTGGATGCGGGACTTCTGGCGGTACGTGGCCAGTGCCGCCTGACTCAAGCTCGCGGGCTACCAGGGTCGTCGCGGCTGCTGGCCGCGGCGGCGCTGGCCGGCCAGGATGAGCGCATGGGAGTTATCCGGTTCCAGGCCCAGCTCCAGCCCCGTGGCCCGGCCGCGGCGGTCATACTCGACGACGCCCAGGTCGCGGAGGTCGGTGAGGGTGCCAAGCGATTCCCGGTGGTAGCGACCGTCAACGGCTACACCTGGCGGACCAGCGTGACCCGGATGAAGGGCGAATTCCTGCTGGGCCTGAACCGGGAGGTACGCGACGGCGCAGGCGTGCAGGCCGGCGACCACGTGGAGGTGGCCGTCGAGCTCGACACGGCGCCCCGGGAGGTCGAGGTGCCGGAGGCGCTGGCCGTGGCCCTGGCGGCCAGCCCGGACGCCGGGGCGGCCTTCGAGCGGCTGGCCTTCACGCACCGGAAGGAGTACTGCCGCTGGGTCGCGGACGCGAAACGCGAAGAGACCCGGGACCGGCGGGTGCAACAGGCGCTCGAGATGCTCCGGACGGGCCAGACTCTCTCCTGACCGCGCGCCCTACTCCGCGGGCGCCCGGCCCGTCGTCTGGCGGGCGGATCAGCTCTGCAGCTGGCGGAGAATGCGGGCCAGGTGGTCGCGGTCGGCCGGGGTGAGCCGGTCGAAGACCCGTTCCGCCTCGGTTCCGCGGGCCGTGCGGATCGCACCGAGCACGTCGGTGCCGTGTGCGGTCAGCTCGACCAGTGTGGCCCGCCGGTCGCTGGGGTCGGGCCGCCGTTCGACCAGGCTGCGGGACTCGAGGGCGTCGACGACCTCGGTGGCGGAGCGCGGCGCGATGTGCAGGCGTCCCGAGAGATCCGACAGGCGTATCGCCCCGTGGTGGCTGAGCACGCGCAGGGCCCGGAACTGAGACGGGTTGATGTCCCAGGGCGCCAGGGTCTCCTGGGATGTCTCGCGGAGCTGGCGCGAGACGGACCGGAAAGCGTCGGCCAGCGTCTCGTCAGTGCCGGTCGGGTCTGGGCCGGTCGGGGCTGGGCCGGTCTGGCTCAGTGCCGGCCTGGGCTGGGCCAGTCTGGCCTGGGCCGGTCTGGCCGCTGCGGGTGCCAGGCCGGCCCGCGGTCTCACTGCCCTGGATCACGGGAATAGCTTACCAGCGACTACCGTTGTACCCTCATATTGAGGTAACCTCAGCAATACTTGGCCCCGAGGCTCCGCCCCGACGCGGGCCTCCCCCCGACAGAATCGAGCAAAGCACTTGGCGTCCCCACCCATGAACTCCCAGAACACAAGTCCACAGACCACCAGTCCCGAGAACACCCGCGGCAGCAACTCCGGCCGGGGCCGCGGCCCGCGAACAGTCACGGCCGCCGAGAAGGCGCAGGCCCGCGAGGTGTCGCTGCGCCGCATCGGGCAGCTCTTCAAGCCCTACACCTGGCAGCTGACCATTGTCACCGCCATCATCGTGGCCTCCTCCATCGTGGGCGTGGCCTCCCCGTTCCTGCTCCGCGCGGTGATCGACACCGCCCTCCCGGACCGGAACCTGCGGCTGCTGATCCTGCTGGTCGCCGGCATGGTCGGCATCGCCGCCGTCACCTCCGCCTTCGGCGTGATCCAGACCTGGATCAGCACCAAGGTCGGCCAGCAGGTCATGCACGGCCTGCGCACCAGCGTCTTCGGCCACCTGCAGCGGCAGTCGGTCGCGTTTTTCACCCGGACCCGCACCGGCGAGGTCCAGTCCCGCATCACCAACGACGTCGGCGGCATGGAGTCCGTGGTCACCTCGACCGCCACGTCCGTCGCGGCCAACCTCACCACCGCAGTCGCCACGGCGGTGGCCATGGTCGCGCTGTCCTGGAAGCTGTCCCTCATCTCGCTGGTCGTGATGCCGCCGTCGGTCTACCTGAGCCGCAAGGTCGCCCGGATGCGCCGGGCCATCACCACCGAGCAGCAGCGTGAGCTGGCCAACCTCAACGTCACCATCGAGGAAGGACTGTCGATCAACGGCGTCCAGCTGGCCAAGACGATGGGCACCGGGCCGTCCCTGGTCCGGCGGTTCACCGCCTCCTCGGCCCGCCTCATCGACCTGGAGCTGCGCTCCCAGCTGGCCGGGCGCTGGCGGATGGCCTCGATGAGCATCATCTTCGCGGCTGTGCCGGCCGTCATCTACCTGGCCGCTGGCCTGCCGGTCACCGCGGGCGCGATGACCATCGGCACCCTGGTCGCCTTCACCACCTTGCAGAACAGCCTCTTCCGGCCGCTGACCGGCCTGCTCAACACCGGGGTGTCCGTGGTCAGCTCGCTGGCCCTGTTCGCGCGGATCTTCGAGTACCTGGACCTGCCCGTCGAGGTGGACGACCCAGCCCACCCGGTGGAGATCGTCCCGGAGGTCATGACCGGGCACGTCCGGCTCCAGGACGTCAGCTTCACCTACCCCGGCGCCGACCGGCCGGCCCTCACCGGCATCAACCTGGACGTCCCGCCCGGCACCACGCTGGCCCTGGTCGGCGAGACTGGATCCGGCAAGACCACACTGGCTTCCCTGGTCGCCCGCCTCTACGACCCGGGCAGTGGCGTGGTGAGCATCGACGGCATCGACATCCGTGACATGAAGCTGACCGACCTCGCCGCCGTCGTCGGCGTGGTCAGCCAGGAGACCTACCTCCTGCACACCACGGTCCGCGAGAACCTGCGTTACGCCAGGCCGGACGCCACCGACGCCGAGATCGAGGACGCGGCGCGGGCCGCGCAGATCCACGACCTGATCGCCAGCCTGCCCGACGGCTACGACACGATGGTCGGCTCCCGCGGGCACCGCTTCTCCGGTGGTGAGAAGCAGCGCCTGGCCATCGCCCGGACCCTGCTCCGCGACCCGCGGGTGCTCGTGCTGGACGAGGCCACCAGTGCCCTGGACACCGAGACCGAGCGTGCCGTCCAGCACGCCTTCGACAACCTCGCTGCAGGCCGCACCACCATCACCATCGCCCACCGGCTCTCGACGGTCCGCAACGCCGACCAGATCGCCGTCCTGGACCATGGCCACGTCGTGGAATCCGGCACCCACACCAGCCTCCTGGCCGGCCGGGGCCGCTACGCCGAACTGGCCGCATAAGCCACCGGCACCCGGCCCGCGATGCCCGCGCCCTGGCGGTGGCGGGCCCGCCGCAGAGGCCGCGGTGCGGCTGGTCCGCGGTGTGTTAGCCGAGACTCAGCCGGCCGGCCAGCGCTGACATCTCTTCCCGCTGCCCGTCCAGGTCGGGCGAGCTCAATGCGGCGACCAGCCGGGTAGCCCCCAGGGCCGCATGGGCGTCGGCGTCGGCGGCGGAAATGCTGGCCGGCACCCACCGGGTGTACTCCAGCGCCGCCGGGTCCCGGCCCGCCTGAGTGGCGGCGCTGCGCATCAGGTCCAGCTGGCTGGCCCGTTCCCCGGCGGTGAGCTGACCCCCGGGGAAGTAGCCGTCGCCCCGCAGCCCGGCGCGGCGCGCGGCTGGCCGGCTCGCCCCCCCGACGTGTATTGGGAGGGTCCCGGCCCCGCAGGGCTTGGGGAAACTGCACAGGTTCGTAAAGGAGAAGAACTCTCCGTCGAAGCTGACCCCGTTCTCGTCGCCCGCCCAGAGCAGGCGCAACACGTCGATGGCCTCGTCGGCCCGGCGGCCGCGGGCCGGGAAGTTGACGCCCACGGCTTCCGCTTCACCAGGCAGGCTGCCCAGGCCGACGGTCAGCAGCCGCATCCGGCCCCCCGAGAGCAGGTCGATGGTGGCCAGCTGCTTGGCCAGCAGGACCGGGTGATAGTAGGGCAGCAGCAGAACAGCCGTGCCAAGCAGGATCCGCTCAGTCGCCGCGGCCACGAAGCTCAGCAGCTCCAGCGGGGCGGCGATGGGCAGGGTGGGCGGAAATTCGAACGGCCCGACCTTGGCCCCCGGATACAGCACGATGTGCTCGGGGACGTAGAACGACTCGAAGCCGCAGCGCTCCGCGTGCCGGGCCACCGCGACCACGGTGCGGGGGTCCACGCCGTAGGAGCCCGTGTTGTACACGATCCCGACCTTCACCGCATGCCTCCGTGCCACCCGTACCACGCCGCCATATCCAGGAACCTAACGGCTGTACCCCGGTACGGGGCCAGTGGTTCGGGCGGGTTCGGGCTGGTGGCTCAGGGATCAGCGCGGCCTGCGGCCCTCACCGGGCCGGTCCGGCGCGTCGGCGGCCGGCGGCCGGGTGCTCCGCCGGGTCCAGTCGCGCCGGACGCCGCGGGTAGCGGGCCGCCAGCAGTACGGGCACCCCGGGCCGAAAGCGCTGTGCAGATGCGCGCAGTTCACGAGCTGTGCGGTCTTCACGTCATCAGTCTCGTCCGCTTACCCTGATTCATCCTGAAACCGCAGTTCAGCGAGCGTGTCACGGGCGCGGCGCCGGGCTACCGGGCCAGCAGGGACAGCGGGTCACCGAGGGCAGCGGGTCACCGGGCTACAGGAATTGCCCGGGTGAGTCGTTGGCCTCGTCGCCGCGCCACACCACGGCCACGACCTCGCCGGGGTCGATCACCGTCCATCCGGTCTCGCGCTCCAGGCGGACGAGGCCGTCGGCGCGCAGCTCCACGCCGGTCAGCTTCCTGTTCTCGGAGGTCGGGAAGGCGACCGGCCCGATCCTGGCGACCAGCATGGACATCGACCCTGACTTCCCGATGAGGGGCGTGAGCAGGTCGCGCATCGTGTCGCCGGTCATGGTCTGGCACCTCCAGCTGTCGCTATGAGCAGCATGCCCGGCACTCGCGCGGATTGTCGGGTCACCGGCCGCCGCTGCCGCCCCCTTTAGCATCCCTTTGATCTTGGGTTACCGCCAGGAACCTGGGCTGCCGCGGGGGACACCGAATGCTGAAGCGGGGAAAGTGGCCGGCCTGCACGGCGAGCCTGGCCGGGGCCGTGCTGATGGGCGCGACCCTGATCGGGGCGCCAGGCGCCAGCGCCGCCCCGGCGAACCGCCCCGCCGCGGCGGCGGGCCGCGTCATGGTGCCCGTCGGCACGGCCCCCGGGATTCCCCCGGGGGCCAGGATCATCGGCCGGGAGGCCAGCTCGGCCACCCTGCGCATCACCGTGGCGCTGCGCTCCGCTCACCCCCGCCGTCTCCGCCGCCTGGCCACCCGGGTCTCCACCCCCGGCTCGGCCGGATTCCGCGACTTCCTGACCCCGCGCCAGGTCCAGGCCCGCTTCGGTCCGCGGCGGGGCGCCGCCGCCGCGGTCCGGGCCTGGCTGAACCGCCATCACCTCAGTACCAGGCCGACCCTGGGAGATGGCCTGCTGCTGCCCGCCGCCGGGCCGGCGGCGGACGTCGAGGCGGCGTTCCGCACGACGATCGTCCGGGTGCGGCTCCCTGACGGGCGGACCGCGCTGCTCAACCGCCGGGCCCCGAGGGTGCCCGCTGACCTGCGCCGCCAGGTGTCCGCCGTCATCGGCCTCAGCACCGTGCACCTGCCGGGGTCCGGCCTCGCGTCCGGACCCGTTCCCGGGCCCCGGGCCTGCCGTGCGGCCCGGACCACCCGGCACGTCTACACGGCGGCCTGGCTGGCCCGGGCCTACAAGTTCAACCCCCTCTACCGCGAGCGTGACTTCGGGCAGCACGTCACCGTGGCCCTGTTCGAGCTGGCCGACTACGCCAACCGGGACATCAGGGCTTACACCCGGTGCTACCGGGTGCATCCGTCCGTCCGCCGGGTGCGGGTCGACGGCGGGACCACCGTCGCAGCCTCGGGATCGGGCACGCTGGAGGCCACCGCGGACGTCGAGGTCGTCGCGGCCATGGCGCCGCGGGCCAGCGTCCTGGTCTATGAGGCACCCCTGGCGGGCGGCGACCAGTCCATCGTGGATACCTACGGCGCCATCGCCCAGCAGGACCGCGCCCAGGTGGTCAGCAGTTCCTGGGGCGGCTGCGAGCCGCTGGCCGGAGCCCCGGTCGTCCGCATCGAGGCCCAGCTCTTCCAGGAGATGGCCCTTCAGGGCCAGTCGATGATGGCCGCCGCCGGGGACTCCGGCTCCGAGGGCTGCCTGCCTGACGTGAAGGAGATCCCTGCCCGCCTCGCCTACAGCCTGCAGGTCGGCAACCCGGCGAGCCAGCCCTTCGTCACGGCGGTCGGCGGCACCGCCATCACCCGGTACGGCTCGCCCCCCGTCCAGTCGGCCTGGAACCAGACACCCGCCGGGATGGGGTTCCCGGCCCCGTTCGACGGGCGGCACGGGCGCCCCGGCAAGTACCCCGGCAACCTGGTCGGCAGCGGCGGCATCTCGCGGATGTGGTGGATGCCGTCCTGGCAGGCCGCTTTCGTGCGCGGCCGCCACGCCAGCGGCCCCCGCTGCGGCGCCCCGCGCGGGACCGGCTGCCGCGAGGTGCCTGACGTATCGGCGCTGGCCGCGATCGGCACCAAGGGCACCCGCGGGTATGTCATCTACGGCACCGCCGGGGCGTTCAAGGACCAGGGCTGGCTGACTGTCGGCGGCACCAGCCTGGCCACCCCGCTGTGGGCGGCGCTGACCGCCCTGGCCGACCGGCAGGCGCCCGGCCACCGGCTGGGGCTGCTGTCCCCGAGCCTGTACCGGGTCGCGCGGAGTGATCCGCGGGCCTTCACCGACGTCACCGCCGGGAACAACGACTACCTGGCCGGGTACGGCAGGCGCTCCCAGCACACGTGCCGCCTCCGC
This sequence comes from uncultured Actinomycetes bacterium, assembly GCA_963844695.1. Classification (GTDB taxonomy): domain Bacteria; phylum Actinomycetota; class Actinomycetes; order Streptosporangiales; family Streptosporangiaceae; genus RYN-230. The sequence continues at coordinate 139,288 of CAWJPL010000016.1, read as the reverse complement.
GGGCAGCCGAACCAGCCCTGTTACCAGGCCGCCCGCGGCTACGACATGGCCACCGGGCTGGGCACCCCGCAAGCCGGGTTCCTGGTCACCGACCTGCTCGGTGAGCGGCCCTCCTGACGCGCTATCGCAGCTGACGAGTCCGGCGGTCAACGGGAACGGCCGCTCCCTGGCGCCGCCGGAACTGGCCTGGACAGGTGGGCGGGGGCGGATGGCAGACTGCCAGGATGACCGGACCGGACCCGAAAGCAGATCTCCTCGGATACCTGCAGGCCGGCCGCGAGGCCCTGCTGTGGAAGCTTGAAGGGCTCTCCGATACGACATCCGGCGCCCGTTCACCCCCACCGGCACCAACCTGCTGGGGCTGGTCAAGCACGTGGCCAGCGTCGAGCTGGGGTACTTCGGCGAGACCTTCGGCCTGCCGTCCGGTGAGCCGCTGCCCTGGCTGGGCGAGGACGCCGAACCGAACGCGGACATGTGGGCGACCCCCGGGGAGTCGCGTGACCAGATCACTGCCCTCTACCACCGGGCCTGGCTGCACTCGGACACCACGATCGACGCGCTGCCCCTTGACGCGGTCGGCCACGTGCCCTGGTGGCCACCGGACCAGGACGAGGTGACCCTGCACCGGATCATGGCCCACATGATCGCCGAGACGCACCGGCACGCGGGGCACGCCGATATCGTCCGGGAGCTGATCGACGGGGCGGCCGGGCGCCAGCTTCCCGGATAGGAGACCATGTGATGACGGGAGGATGCCATGCCCAGCACCGCTGACCGCCGCTCGCCCGCGCCGGATGACCGCAAAGCGCAGGCCGGCCGGGCAGTGCAGGAGTACATCGACGCGATCACTCCTGAGTACCGCCCCCTGTTCGACCGGGTGCACCAGCTGATTCTCCAAGCGCAGCCTGGTGCCACAGTGGTCCTCTCCTACCAGATCCCCACCTACCGGGTCGGCCGCCGCCGCCTGCATGTTGGTGCGTGGAAACACGGTGTCTCGCTGTACGGCTGGCAGCAGGGCGGCGACGCCGGTTTCACCTCCCGTCACCCGGGACTGAGGACCGGCAAGGGGACCATCCGGTTGCGGCCCAAAGACGCGGAAGGCATCGCCGACGACGAGTTCCGTGACCTGGCGCGCGCCGCTCTGGGGGCCTGAGACAGCCCCGGAGCCTCGTCCCTGATTGGCACGCCGAGCTTGCGGTAGATCGCCTGCGCGTGCGTCTTGACTGTGTTCACCGACACGTAGAGCTTTCGGCGTTCACCGACACGTAGAGCTTTCGGCGATCTCGCGAAGAGACAGGGTGCCGGGAGCAACCGCAGGACCGCCGGCTCGCGTTCGGTGAGGGTATCCATGTGATTCGCGGTGCGCAGCACACCCAGCCGCCTCCGCAGCCGGGCCAGCCGGACCTGCTGGGATCTCGTCCCCGTGCCAGTGGGCGGTCGAGGGTGAGATGCTTCCCGGGCGCTCGTATTCCTCCGCTGCTGGGTGGCCGGCCCTCCGGTGGGCGGCCGATGAGTCTGGGCCGCTCCCGCGGTCTACTGTTCGAGCACCCGCGAGGGAAGGTGGATTCATGACCGACCTGCATGGCCTGCTGGAGAATTACGTCAGCGACGGAGCGCTGCCGGGAGCGGTCGGCCTGGTGGCCGGCCCGGACCGGACCGAGGTGGCGGCCGTCGGCTCGGCCAGCCTGGGCGGTGCGCCGATGGCCCGGGACTCGATCTTCCGCATCGCGTCGGTCACCAAGCCCATCACCGCCGCGTCGGTCATGATGCTGGTCGAGGACGGCCAGATCGCGCTCGACGACCCGGTCCGCCAATGGCTGCCGGAACTGGCGGAACCAGTCGTCGTCCGCACACCCGCCAGCGCGGTCAACGACGTGGTCCCGGCCGCCCGGCCGATCACCGTGTCCGACCTGCTCAGCTCCACTGCCGGGTACGGCTTTGCGTCCGACTTCACCCTGCCGGCCGTGCAGCGGCTGTTTTCCGTGCAGAAGGACGGGCGCGAGCCGCAGAGCTTCCTCCCGCCCGACGAGTGGATGGCCGAGCTGGCCAAGATCCCGCTGATCTACCAGCCGGGCGAGGGCTGGCTGTATGACACCTGCTCCACGCTGCAGGGTGTACTGGTCGCCAGGGTGTCCGGTCAGTCGCTGCCGGACTTCATGGCTGAGCGGGTGTTCGAGCCGCTGGGCATGGCCGGTTCCGGGTTCGACGTGCCAGCCAGCCAGCGCCACCGGTTCACCAGCTCCTACCGGACCGGCCCCGACGGTGACCTGGAACTGGCCGACGGGCCGGACGGGCAGTGGAGCTCGCCGCCCCCGTTCCCGCTGGGCAACGGCGGGCTGGTCGGCACCGCAGACGACTGGCTCGCTTTCGGCCGGATGCTGCTGTCCGGCGGTGTCAGCGCCAGCGGCCGCCGGCTGCTGTCCGCCGACTCGGTCCGGCTGATGACCACCGACCACACCAGTCCAGCCCAGCGCGAGATCGGCGCGTTGTTCCTGGAGGGCCAGGGCTGGGGTTTCGGCGGCTCGGTCGACATAGCAGCCGTCGACCCATGGAACGTCCCGGGACGCTACGGCTGGGTGGGCGGCACCGGAACCTCGGCTCACGTCACCCCGTCCACCGGAACCGTGGCCGTCCTGTTCACCCAGGTGGCTGCCGACAGCCCTGTCCCGCCCGACTGGATGCGGGACTTCTGGCGGTACGTAGCCACAGCCGCCTGACTCAAGCTCGCGGGCTACCAGGGTCGTCGCGGCTGCTGGCCGCGGCGGCGCCGGCCGGCCAGGATGAGCGCATGGGGGTTATCCGGTTCCAGGCCCAGCTCCAGCCCCGTGGCCCGGCCGCGGCGGTCATACTCGACGACGCCCAGGTCGCGGAGGTCGGTGAGGGTGCCAGGCGATTCCCGGTGGTAGCGACCGTCAACGGCTACACCTGGCGGACCAGCGTGACCCGGATGAAGGGCGAATTCCTGCTGGGCCTGAACCGGTAGGTACGCGACGGCGCAGGCGCGCAGGCCGGCGACCAGGTGGAGGTGGCCGTCGAGCTCGACACGGCGCCCCGGGAGGTCGAGGTGCCGGAGGCGCTGGCCGTGGCCCTGGCAGCCAGCCCGGACGCCGGGGCGGCCTTCGAGCGGCTGGCCTTCACGCACCGGAAGGAGTACTGCCGCTGGGTCGCGGACGCGAAGCGCGAAGAGACCCGGGACCGGCGGGTGCAACAGGCGCTCGAGATGCTCCGGACGGGCCAGACTCTCTCCTGACGCGCGCCCTACTCCGCGGGCGCCCGGCCCGTCGTCTGGCGGGCGGATCAGCTCTGCAGCTGGCGGAGAATGCGGGCCAGGTGGTCGCGGTCGGCCGGGGTGAGCCGGTCGAAGACCCGTTCCGCCTCGGTTCCGCGGGCCGTGCGGATCGCACCCAGCACGTCGGTGCCGTGTGCGGTCAGCTCGACGAGTGTGGCCCGCCGGTCGCTGGGGTCGGGCCGCCGTTCGACCAGGCTGCGGGACTCGAGGGCGTCGACGACCTCGGTGGCGGAGCGAGGCGCGATGTGCAGGCGTCCCGAGAGATCCGACAGGCGTATCGCCCCGTGGTGGCTGAGCACGCGCAGGGCCCGGAACTGAGACGGGTTGATGTCCCAGGGCGCCAGGGTCTCCTGGGATGTCTCGCGGAGCTGGCGCGAGACGGACCGGAAAGCGTCGGCCAGCGTCTCGTCAGTGCCGGTCGGGGCTGGGCCGGTCGGGGCTGGGCCGGTCTGGCTCAGTGCCGGCCTGGGCTGGGCCAGTATGGCCTGGGCCGGTCTGGCCGCTGCGGGTGCCAGGCCGGCCCGCGGTCTCACTGCCCTGGATCACGGGAATAGCTTACCAGCGACTACCGTTGTACCCTCATATTGAGGTAACCTCAGCAATACTTGGCCCCGAGGTTCCGCCCCGACGCGGGCCTCCCCCGACAGAATCGAGCAAAGCACTTGGCGTCCCCACCCATGAACTCCCAGAACACAAGTCCACAGACCGCCAGTCCCGAGCACACCCGCGGCAGCGACTCCGGCCGGGGCCGCGGCCCGCGGACAGTCACGGCCGCCGAGAAGGCGCAGGCCCGCGAGGTGTCGCTGCGCCGCATCGGGCAGCTCTTCAAGCCCTACACCTGGCAGCTGACCATTGTCACCGCCATCATCGTGGCCTCCTCCATCGTGGGTGTGGCCTCCCCGTTCCTGCTCCGCGCGGTGATCGACACCGCCCTCCCGGACCGGAACCTGCGGCTGCTGATCCTGCTGGTCGCCGGCATGGTCGGCATCGCCGCCGTCACCTCCGCCTTCGGCGTGATCCAGACCTGGATCAGCACCAAGGTCGGCCAGCAGGTCATGCACGGCCTGCGCACCAGCGTCTTCGGCCACCTGCAGCGGCAGTCGGTCGCGTTTTTCACCCGGACCCGCACCGGCGAGGTCCAGTCCCGCATCACCAACGACGTCGGCGGCATGGAGTCCGTGGTCACCTCGACCGCCACGTCCGTCGCGGCCAACCTCACCACCGCAGTCGCCACGGCGGTGGCCATGGTCGCGCTGTCCTGGAAGCTGTCCCTCATCTCGCTGGTCGTGATGCCGCCGTCGGTCTACCTGAGCCGCAAGGTCGCCCGGATGCGCCGGGCCATCACCACCGAGCAGCAGCGTGAGCTGGCCAACCTCAACGTCACCATCGAGGAAGGACTGTCGATCAACGGCGTCCAGCTGGCCAAGACGATGGGCACCGGGCCGTCCCTGGTCCGGCGGTTCACCGCCTCCTCGGCCCGCCTCATCGACCTGGAGCTGCGCTCCCAGCTGGCCGGGCGCTGGCGGATGGCCTCGATGAGCATCATCTTCGCGGCTGTGCCCGCCGTCATCTACCTGGCCGCTGGCCTGCCGGTCACCGCGGGCGCGATGACCATCGGCACCCTGGTCGCCTTCACCACCTTGCAGAACAGCCTCTTCCGGCCGCTGACCGGCCTGCTCAGCACCGGGGTGTCCGTGGTCAGCTCGCTGGCCCTGTTCGCGCGGATCTTCGAGTACCTGGACCTGCCCGTCGAGGTGGACGACCCAGCCCACCCGGTGGAGATCGTCCCCGAAGTCATGACCGGGCACGTCCGGCTCCAGGACGTCAGCTTCACCTACCCCGGCGCCGACCGGCCGGCCCTCACCGGCGTCAACCTGGACGTCCCGCCCGGCACCACGCTGGCCCTGGTCGGCGAGACTGGATCCGGCAAGACCACACTGGCTTCCCTGGTCGCCCGCCTCTACGACCCGGGCAGCGGCGTGGTGAGCATCGACGGCATCGACATCCGTGACATGAGGCTGACCGACCTCGCCGCCGTCGTCGGCGTGGTCAGCCAGGAGACCTACCTCCTGCACACCACGGTCCGCGAGAACCTGCGTTACGCCAGGCCGGACGCCACCGACGCCGAGATCGAGGACGCGGCGCGGGCCGCGCGGATCCACGACCTGATCGCCAGCCTGCCCGACGGCTACGACACGATGGTCGGCTCCCGCGGGCACCGCTTCTCCGGTGGAGAGAAGCAGCGCCTGGCCATCGCCCGGACCCTGCTCCGCGACCCGCGGGTGCTCGTGCTGGACGAGGCCACCAGTGCCCTGGACACCGAGACCGAGCGTGCCGTCCAGCACGCCTTCGACAACCTCGCGGCCGGCCGCACCACCATCACCATCGCCCACCGGCTCTCGACGGTCCGCAACGCCGACCAGATCGCCGTCCTGGACCATGGCCACGTCGTGGAATCCGGCACCCACACCAGCCTCCTGGCCGGCCAGGGCCGCTACGCCGAACTGGCCGCATAAGCCACCGGCATCCGGCCCGCGATGCCCGCGCCCTGGCGGTGGCGGGCTGGCCGCAGAGGCCGCGGTGCGGCTGGTCCGCGGTGTGTTAGCCGAGACTCAGCCGGCCGGCCAGCGCTGACATCTCTTCCCGCTGCCCGTCCAGGCCGGGCGAGCTCAATGCGGCGACCAGCCGGGTAGCCCCCAGGGCCGCATGGGCGTCGGCGTCGGCGGCGGAAATGCTGGCCGGCACCCACCGGGTGTACTCCAGCGCCGCCGGGTCCCGGCCCGCCTGAGTGGCGGCGTTGCGCATCAGGTCCAGCTGGCTGGCCCGTTCCCCGGCGGGGAGCTGACCCCCGGGGAAGTAGCCGTCGCCCCGCAGCCCGGCGCGGCGCGCGGCTGGCCGGCTCGCCCCCCCGACGTGTATTGGGAGGGTCCCGGCCCCGAAGGGCTTGGGGAAACTGCACAGGTTCGTAAAGGAGAAGAATTCTCCGTCGAAGCTGACCCCGTTCTCGTCGCCCGCCCAGAGCAGGCGCAACACGTCGATGGCCTCGTCGGCCCGGCGGCCGCGGGCCGGGAAGTTGACGCCCACGGCTTCCGCTTCACCGGGCAGGCTGCCCAGGCCGACGGTCAGCAGCCGCATCCGGCCCCCCGAGAGCAGGTCGATGGTGGCCAGCTGCTTGGCCAGCAGGACGGGGTGATAGTAGGGCAGCAGCAGAACAGCCGTGCCAAGCAGGATCCGCTCAGTCGCTGCTGCCACGAAGCTCAGCAGCTCCAGCGGGGCGGCGATGGGCAGGGTGGGCGGAAATTCGAACGGCCCGACCTTGGCCCCCGGATACAGCACGATGTGCTCGGGGACGTAGAAGGACTCGAAGCCGCAGTGCTCCGCGTGCCGGGCCACCGCGACCACGGTGCGGGGGTCCACGCCGTAGGAGCCCGTGTTGTACACGATCCCGACCTTCACCGCATGCCTCCGTGCCACCTGTACCACGCCGCCATATCCAGGAACCTAACGGCTGTACCCCGGTACGGGGCCAGTGGTTCGGGGGGCGGTGGTGCCAGGGATCAGCGCGGCCCGCGGCCCTCACCGGGCCGGTCCGGCGCGTCGGCGGCCGGCGGCCGGGTGCTCCGCCGGGTCCAGTCGCGCCGGACGCCGCGGGTAGCGGGCCGCCAGCAGTACGGGCATCCCGGGCCGAAAGCGCTGTGCAGATGCGCGCAGTTCACGAGCTGTGCGGTCTTCACGTCATCAGTCTCGTCCGCCTACCCTGATTCATCCTGAAACCGCAGTTCAGCGAGCGTGTCACGGGCGCGGCGCCGGGCTACCGGGCCAGCAGGGACAGCGGGTCACCGAGGGCAGCGGGTCACCGGCTACAGGAATTGCCCGGGTGAGTCGTTGGCCTCGTCGCCGCGCCACACCACGGCCACGACCTCGCCGGGGTCGATCACCGTCCATCCGGTCTCGCGCTCCAGGCGGACCAGGCCGTCGGCGCGCAGCTCCACGCCGGTCAGCTTCCTGTTCTCGGAGGTCGGAAAGGCGACCGGCCCGATCCTGGCGACCAGCATGGACATCGACCCTGACTTCCCGATGAGGGGCGTGAGCAGGTCGCGCATCGTGTCGCCGGTCATGGTCTGGCACCTCCAGCTGTCGCTATGAGCAGCATGCCCGGTACTCGCGCGGATTGTCGGGTCACCGGCCGCCGCTGCCGCCCCCTTTAGCATCCCGTTGATCTTGGGTTACCGCCAGGAACCTGGGCTGCCGTGGGGGACACCGAATGCTGAAGCGGGGAAAGTGGCCGGCTTGCACGGCGAGCGTGGCCGGGGCCGTGCTGGTGGGCGCGACCCTGATCGGGGCGCCAGGCGCCAGCGCCGACCCGGCGAACCGCCCCGCCGCCGCGGCGGGCCGCGTCATGGTGCCCGTCGGCACGGCCCCCGGGATTCCCCCGGGGGCCAGGATCATCGGCCGGGAGGCCGGCTCGGCCACCCTGCGCATCACCGTGGCGCTGCGCTCCGCTCACCCCCGCCGTCTCCGCCGCCTGGCCACCCGGGTCTCCACCCCCGGCTCGGCCGGGTTCCGCGACTTCCTGACCCCGCGCCAGGTCCGGGCCCGCTTCGGTCCGCGGCGGGGCGCCGCCGCCGCGGTCCGGGCCTGGCTGAACCGCCATCACCTCAGTACCAGGCCGATCCTGGGAGATGGCCTGCTGCTGCCCGCCGCCGGGCCGGCGGCGGACGTCGAGGCGGCGTTCCGCACGACGATCGTCCGGGTGCGGCTCCCTGACGGGCGGACCGCGCTGCTCAACCGCCAGGCCCCGAGGGTGCCCGCTGATCTGCGCCGCCAGGTGTCCGCCGTCATCGGCCTCAGCACCATGCACCTGCCGGGGTCCGGCCTCGCGTCCGGACCCGTTCCCGGGCCGCGGGCCTGCCGTGCGGCCCGGACCACCCGGCACGTCTACACGGCGGCCTGGCTGGCCCGGGCCTACAAGTTCAACCCCCTCTACCGGGAGGGTGACTTCGGGCAGCACGTCACCGTGGCCCTGTTCGAGCTGGCCGACTACGCCAACCGGGACATCAGGGCTTACACCCGCTGCTACCGGGTGCGTCCGTCCGTCCGCCGGGTGCGGGTCGACGGCGGGACCACCGTCGCAGCCTCGGGATCGGGCACGCTGGAGGCCACCGCGGACGTCGAGGTCGTCGCGGCCATGGCGCCGCGGGCCAGCGTCCTGGTCTATGAGGCACCCCTGGCGGGCGGCGACCAGTCCATCGTGGATACCTACGGCGCCATCGCCCAGCAGGACCGCGCCCAGGTGGTCAGCAGTTCCTGGGGCGGCTGCGAGCCGCTGGCCGGAGCCCCGGTCGTCCGCATCGAGGCCCAGCTGTTCCAGGAGATGGCCCTGCAGGGCCAGTCGATGATGGCCGCCGCCGGGGACTCCGGCTCCGAGGGCTGCCTGCCTGACGTGAAGGAGATCCCTGCCCGCCTCGCCTACAGCCTGCAGGTCGGCAACCCGGCGAGCCAGCCCTTCGTCACGGCGGTCGGCGGCACCGCCATCACCCGGTACGGCTCGCCCCCCGTCCAGTCGGCCTGGAACCAGACACCCGCCGGGATGGGGTTCCCGGCCCCGTTCGACGGGCGGCACGGGCGCCCCGGCAAGTACCCCGGCAACCTGGTCGGCAGCGGCGGCATCTCGCGGATGTGGTGGATGCCGTCCTGGCAGGCCGCTTTCGTGCGCGGCCGCCACGCCAGCGGCCCCCGCTGCGGCGCCCCGCGCGGGACCGGCTGCCGCGAGGTGCCTGACGTATCGGCGCTGGCCGCGATCGGCACCAAGGGCACCCGCGGGTATGTCATCTACGGCACCGCCGGGGCGTTCAAGGACCAGGGCTGGCTGACTGTCGGCGGCACCAGCCTGGCCACCCCGCTGTGGGCGGCGCTGACCGCCCTGGCCGACCGGCAGGCGCCCGGCCACCGGCTGGGGCTGCTGTCCCCGAGCCTGTACCGGGTCGCGCGGAGTGATCCGCGGGCCTTCACCGACGTCACCGCCGGGAACAACGACTACCTGGCCGGGTACGGCAGGCGCTCCCAGCACACGTGCCGCCTCCGCGGGCAGCTGAACCAGCCCTGTTACCAGGCCGCCCGCGGCTACGACATGGCCACCGGGCTGGGCACCCCGCAAGCCGGGTTCCTGGTCACCGACCTGCTCGGTGAGCGGCCCTCCTGACGCGCTATCGCAGCTGACGAGTCCGGCGGTCAACGGGAACGGCCGCTCCCTGACGCCGCCGGAACTGGCCTGGACAGGTGGGCGGGGGCGGATGGCAGACTGCCAGGATGACCGGACCGGACCCGAAAGCAGACCTCCTCGGATACCTGCAGGCCGGTCGCGAGGCCCTGCTGTGGAAGCTCGAAGGGCTCTCCGAATACGACATCCGGCGCCCGCTCACCCCCACCGGCACCAACCTGCTGGGGCTGGTCAAGCACGTGGCCAGCGTCGAGCTGGGGTACTTCGGCGAGACCTTCGGCCTGCCGTCCGGTGAGCCGCTGCCCTGGCTGGGCGAGGACGCTGAACCGAACGCGGACATGTGGGCGACCCCCGGGGAGTCGCGTGACCAGATCACTGCCCTCTACCACCGGGCCTGGCTGCACTCGGACACCACGATCGACGCGCTGCCCCTTGACGCGGTCGGCCACGTGCCCTGGTGGCCACCGGACCAGGACGAGGTGACCCTGCACCGGATCATGGCCCACATGATCGCCGAGACGCACCGGCACGCGGGGCACGCCGATATCGTCCGGGAGCTGATCGACGGGGCGGCCGGGCGCCAGCGGGGGAACGACAACATGGCGCCCGGCGGCCAGTCCTGGTGGGAGGCCTACCGCGGCCGGCTGGAGCAGGCGGCCCGGGACGCCGACCGCTGAACCTGATAGCGCACCCGGCAGGGGCTCTGCGGCCATTTCGTCTTCTGGCCGGGGATGGGCTGCGGGTCCGGGTCGATCAGCTCGAGCTGGTAGCGCTGGAGCAGCAGGGTGATGATGACCTTCATCTCCAGGTAGGCGAAGTGCACGCCCAGGCAGCGGTGGACCCCGCCGCCGAAGCCGATGAGGTCGCGCAGGCCGCGCGGATCCTCCAGGAACCGGTCGGGGCGGTACTGGTCCGGTTCCGGGTAGGGCCCGGGCAGCCGGTGCGCGACCGCGGGGGACAGGAGGATCATCGACCCTGCGCGGACCCGGAAACCGCCCACGTCGAACGCCTGGTCAGCGGTCCGGGCCAGGATGAACGCCACCGGGTGCAGGCGTTCGGTCTCGTGCACGGCCCGGTCCAGCAGGCGCAGCTCGCTGAGATCCCTGATGCCCGCGGGGGGCGCGCCGCCGAGGACCCCGCGCTGCTCCGCGCGGACCCGCTCCAGTTCCCGGGGATGACGCAGCAGGTCGATGAGCGCCCAGCTCACATGGCCCGTGGTCGTCTCGTGCCCGGCCCAGATGATCATCAGGATCAGGTTGATCCGCACCAGGTCAGGGACTTGCGAGCCGTCGCTGTAGCGGGCGTCGCAGATGGTCTGCAGGAAGTCCGGCGGGTCGGCCGGCTCGCGGCGGCGCTCGTCGATCAGGCCCTGCAGCCGGTTACGCAGGCGGTTGCGGGACCGCTTGCTGCGCAGCAGGTGCGGCAGCGGGAGCCAGCCCGGGAGTACCGGGTCCATGCCGGCCGAGAAACGGCGGAACTCGGCGAAGAACCCGGTGATCCGCTCGCTGATGTCGGGGCCCAGGAACGCGTCCGCGGCGATGTGCATGACCAGCGGGCCGAGCTCGTGGACTAGGTCGAACTCGCCACTGTCGCCCAGGCGGTCCATCAGCCGCTGCGTCTGCGCTGCCATCACCTGGACGTAGGTGTCGAGCTGCCGGCCCTGGAACCGGGGCAGCACCAGCGCCCGCTGCCGCTGATATTCCTCCGGGCCGCCGAAGAAGTAGAACTCCTGGTCAAACATGCGGACGAAGAACGGGTACGCCTTCTTGATCGACAGCGGCCCGTCGGTCTGGGCGAAGAAGAACCGGTGGTACTCCGGTCCCAGCATCGTGACGACCTGCCGCCCGGCCAGGCTGAACGTAAACACCGGCCCGTGCTCGGCGTAGCCGCGCTCGATGACCGCCAGCGGGACGCGCATGAACTCCGCGATATGGCCCAGCACGGGCCGCCCGCCTGAGACCCGCGGGGGAGCGGCCTGTGCCTGACCTGCCTGGGACTGCGTGCTGACCATGGTGGTACCACCTTCCCGATGCGGCTCCCCGAGCAGTGTCCGGCCGGCGCCGTCCCGGGGCCAGACCCCGGCGGGTCAGGCTGGCGGGGCCGGAGGTTACCAGGGAGCTTCCCGTCCGGGCAGCCCGCGCGGCCAGCCCGGGGCCGCCAGCGCCGGACAGTCGCCTCATCGGCCGGTCCGGCGACGGGGCGCGCCCAGGTGTGCCGCACGCCATAGCGGGCCGGGGAACACCAGGGAACGGCGCGGCGTCATTAACTATGTGAGTACGTACATCGAGGTGGCCGAGGACGCGCGCCCGGCCAACCTGGTCCTTGTCGAGCAGTCCGGAGCCAAGCACGAGATCCCGCAGTCGTCCCCCGGCGACGGGATGATCGAGGCCGAGCAGGTCATGCACGACCCGGGCCTGCATCTGCGGGAAGTAAAGGTCGTCAGCGAGCACCGGGCTATCGCCCGCTGGAAGGCGTCCGAGCTGGGCTGGCGCCGGGTCGCCTGACCGCCAGTCCCGGCCCGTCCACCGGGAGTCCCGACCGCGGTCGGGGGTGCCTATGATGAAAGCAGGGCCGCGGGCATTCCGAACGCTGGCATTCACGCCGGCGCCGTCCACGGGCCCAGGAAACCCGGCGCTCCGGCGCCAGGGATGGGATGGCCGAAATGTTCGGCTTCAGGATCATCCGCCAGTACGAGCAAGGTGTCGTGTTCCGCTTTGGGCAGGCCCTGCCCGGCGTCCGCAAGCCGGGCCTGACCTGGATAAACCCGTTCACCAGCCGGCTCACCAAGGTCAATATGCAGATCACCGTGGTCAACGTGCCCGCGCAGGAGACCATTACCCGGGACAACGTCACGCTGAAAGTGGACGCGGTGGTCTACTACCGGGTCATTGACCCGCTCAAGGCCATCATCAACGTGCAGAACTACCATTTCGCCGTTTCGCAGGTCGCCCAGACCTCGCTCCGGTCGGTCACCGGGCGCAGCAACATGGACCAGTTGCTGTCCGAACGGGAGCAGGTCAACGCCGAACTCAAGGACGTCATCGACGCCCCTACTGAGGGACCGTGGGGCGTCCGGGTGGAGCGGGTCGAGGTCAAGGACATCTCCCTGCCCGAATCCATGAAGCGCTCCATGTCGCGGCAGGCCGAAGCCGAGCGCGAGCGCCGCGCGCGGATCATCGCCGCGGACGGGGAGTACCAGGCCTCCAAGAAGCTGGCCCAGGCCGCCACGGTCATGGCGGCGGACCCGGCTGCCTTGCAGTTGCGGCTGCTGCAGACCGTGGTCGAGGTCGCAGCCGAGAAGAACAGCACGCTCGTCATGCCGTTCCCGGTGGAACTGCTGCGCTTCTTCGACCGCGCTCGTCCGGCCGGCACTCCCTCCCTGGCCGCCACGGACACAGACGAGGCCAGCGCCCCGCTGGCCCCGCCGGTCCCGGCCGCGCTGCCCGCCCCGGTCCCCGCCGCGGGAACCCAGGCGGCCAGCCCGCAGGCCGCACCGTTGAACGGCTCGCGGAAGGCTGACCCCACCAGCTGACCAGGCGGCCGGAGTTGGCCGCGTGGCCCGCTACGGCGACGGGCCACGCAGCCGATCTGGCCGGCTTACGCGTGCGGCGGGAGGCGGTAGACGGCCGCGCCGTCGGCCCGGTAGTCAAACCGGAGGCCGACCGCCTGCAGGTAGTTCAGGACTACCGGCGCGGGGGACCAGACGATAGCCCAGCCCACGTTGATGCGGCGTGCGTCGAGCCGGGCCGCGTTGAGCCGGGCCGCCGCACGGGGCCCAGTGAGCACGCTCAGGTAGAAGGCGTGCGGTTCCCGCTGGGCGTTGAGCAGGTCAGCGTAGAACGGGTGCCGTTTCACCGCGGCCAGGGTGGATTCGGGCAGCCGGGATATGTAGGCGATGGCGCGCGGGTGGCCGTCGGCGGTGGCCTGCATCTCGGCTTCGGAGTTGAAGGGCGCTCCCTCGTCGGGGAGCGGGACGGCGCTGCGCACCCCCATCGGGACGTCCACCACGATCGATCCGGAACGGTCGGCCGCGATCGGGCGGTCGAGGGCGGGCAGGGCCGTGGGGATGGTGGCCTGGAAGGGCTGGACGCCGACACTGCCGGCTTCGAGGACGGCCAGCGCGGCCACCACGACCAGGGCCGGCCTGGCGTGATAGCGCAGCCAGTTCACGCTGACGCCGGCCAGCAGGGCGGCGGCCACCAGCCCGATCTCGGTGATCCGGTCGGCCTCGCGGAACGAGGAGAGCAGCGAGATCCGCACCATCCAGGTGTACGGCATGATGTCTGAGAGCCGTACGCCGTGCCACACCTGGGCGAATGGCACATACCGGTGGCCGCCGACGACGATGCCGGTTCCCAGGGCGAGCCAGGTACCGGCCAGCCAGAGCAGGGCGAGCAGCCGGACGTTGCGCCGCCGCCAGCCCACGACCAGGCCCAGCAGGCCCAGGGCGGTCAGCACCACGCCATACGCCGTGAACGTGAAGCTGGAGGGGGCGGCGTGGTAGTAGATCGAGGCCAGGCTCTTCAGCCCGAAGAAGCCGACTCGCGGCGAGGGCGCGAATATCCGCCCCAGCGCGGCGCCGGAATTCCGGTAGTCGTCCGCCAGGGCTCCCTGCGACACTGTCGCCTGGCCGGCCAGCGTCTGCTGAACCATGGCGAAGATCTGCGGGCTCGCGACTACCGCCGTCACCAGCCCGGCCAGGGCGACCATCCGCAGCTTGACCCAGAGCGCCACCCCGCCGCGGGCCGGGCGGCGGGCCAGCCAGAGCAGCAGGACCGCGGCGGCCAGGCTCCAGGCCAGGATGGTCGATTCCTGGTCGACCAGGAGTGCCGCGCCGAGGACCACGCCCAGGACGGCCGCCTGCCGCCAGCCCGGCCGCCGGGTCAGCCGCACCGCCGCCTCCAGCGACAGGGGCAGGAAGATCGCGCCCAGCGCGAGCTGGATCTCATACCACGCGTTCCACGTCATCATCGTGGACAAGCCGAAGAGCGCGCCCGCGGCGATCGCGCCGGTCTGTGAGGGCACCCACAGCCGGGCGGCCCGGTACATCGCGTAGCACATCAGCCCGGGCGCGGCCACGGCCAGCAGGTTGTAGCTGAAACTTGGGCCGTAGATGAGCGTGACCGGGGCCATCAGCACACCGGGCAGCGGCATCAGCACGTGAAACCCCAGCGGGGCCCCCACTGGCGCGGCCAGGTAGTGGGTGAACCAGGGATTACCGGGGTGCAGCACCAGGCGGGCCATCCACCAGTAGTCCCAGACGAACAATCCGCTGTCCCGGCCGGTCGGCACCACGTGGTCAACCAGGTAAGTGGCCCGGGTCCAGTTCACCGCGACACCGGCGGCCAGATAGGCGGCCAGGACGACCAGGTGCACGGTCACCGGCCGGGCGGCCCGGCCCAGTTGCGGCGGCCACGCCCCCGTTCTGGCGTGCGAGTATTCCCGGTCGGCAGACCTGAGATCTCCGGTCGTCAACGCGCGGGCCCTCCTTGTCCGTTCAGCGGGGCCGGGCCCGCGGTCATGGTCGCTGGCTCGCGCGGCGGGCCGGAAAGTCGCATAACTAAGAGATGCACGGATCGATTCAAAGCGTTCCCAAGGACCGTCAAAGAAAGCACCTGCTTTTCTGGGTGCTTACCGGAAAAGCCGCCAGCTGGCGAGAAAACCGCCCCATCCGGCGGTGAAATGCTGAGTTCGCGCGGCCCCAGCGCGCCGCTTTCCACCCTCTCATGGACGCTGGCGATCCGGGTCGAACAGGACCGGGACCGCGTGGTGCCGCATTCGATCGTGGGCGGGGGGCCAGCGTGACCGGAAGGGCCGGTCCTGGAGGCTGGCCCGCCGGCGGATGCGGCGGTCGCGGCGCTGCTAGCCTGCCCAGCAATCGGTGACTACCGGGTGGCCGGTAGCAGGGCCTGCACATGGGCGGGAGCTTGGCGGCGATGAGTCAGATCGCAGTGCACGGCGGCACGCCGCCCAGCGTGAACAGCCAGGTGCTGCCCTTCGCCCACCGCGGGATCTCCCGCGCCGTGGCCCTGGGCTGGCAGGTAGCCCAGCTGTTCCACTCCCCGGTGCACCAGGGCCCGGCGACCGACCCGCCCCGGGGCAGTCACCTGCCGGGACGTTCTGAGTTTCCGGGCGCCAGCCAGTCGACCTGGCTGGGGGAGCAGATCCAGTCCCAGCTGGAGCAGTTGCTGGCTGACCCGCCGCCCGTGCTGATGGAGGCGATGTCGGACGTGCTGGCTGCGCTGACCGACCCTGGCCGCCGCCGGGACACCACCCTCGACGCGATCTTCACCCTGCACTGCCGCCTCCTCGAAGCCCTGACCGTCGCGGACTTCGTGCTCGGCAAGGCCTATGGGCTCGGCCGGGCCATCGCCGAGACGGCTCTGCGGCCGGCCGGCGCGATGACGGAGGAAGAGCGGGCGGATCAATTCCGCGGCGTGTTCGAGGCGGGCCGGCTGATTACGGTCAAGGACTGGCTGGCGGACCTGAAGACGCTCCTGCCCGACCACACGGCCTACGCGGTGAGCCGCAGCCTGCACGACTGGCAGCGCTGGGTCGCGGGAGACCGGCAGGTGGGGGACTGGGCTGCGGCGCGGGCCGCGATCCGGGTCCAGGGCCGGATCTGGCGCGAGCTGCTCACCGGTGAGAAGGCCGCCCGGGACGTCCTGTCCCTTCTCCGACTACCTGGCGGCGGGCCGGAGAGGAGCGGTCGAGATGATCAGGCGGTTCTGGTGGGTCATCGCCGCGGCCGCGATCCTGACCGCGGGCGTGATCTACGCGGGCTCCTACCTGCATGGCCTTCCCGACCTGGTGCGCGTGGTCGGCAGCGTCGCGTGGCTGGCTGGTGCGGCCGGCCTGTTCGCGAAGGGGTCCTCGGTGGTGCTGGGACCCGGAATTACCCAGGCCGAGGGCTGGCTGTGGCAGACCGAACTGGACGGCTCGGTGGCGGTGGCCGCGACCCGGCTGCCGCCCGGCGCCAGGAAGTCGGGCGCGGGAGGTATCTCAGTCGGGGAACTGACGCCCGATCCGGACCGCACCGCCCAGCTGCAGCGCCGTGACCAGCTCCAGCGCGAGACCGAACTCTCCTGACCGCCGGATCTTCCAGCCGCCGGGTCTGCTGACCGCGGGCCGCTGTACGCCGGCCGCGAAAACGCTTCCGGGGCCGCCGCCCTCGTGGGTACGGTGAGCGGGCCCGGACCCGCCCGGCGGGTCACGAACCGGGGTCACGAACGCAGGCACGGAGGCGACGGCGATGGGTGGTCCGGTCATCACCAGCCGCGGAGAACACAAGCGGCGGTCCAGGCCCCTGCTGCGGACGAAGATCGGCGAGCGGCTGCGCCGGACCCGGCGCGAACAGGGCCGGACCCTGTCCGACGTATCCCGGGCGTCCCGGGTGTCAGTGCCCTACCTGTCCGAAGTCGAGCGCGGGCGCAAGGAAGCCTCGTCAGAAGTCCTGGCCGCTATCTGTGACGCGCTGTGGATCGACCTGTCCGAGCTGCTGGCCGGGGTCGCCCGCGATCTGGCCGCCGACCAGGGCCGCCTGGGCACCGTCATCCGGCTGAACACGGGCCAGATGAACAAGGGCCAGATGGGCACGGGCCGGCTGGGTGTGGCCGGCGGCGGCCAGGCGCCGTCGCCGCCGCGCACCCCGGGCGAGGCCCGGTGCCTGCTGGCGGCGTGACGGCCAGGCTGACCACGCGGCCAGCGGCACCGGCCGCGTGACCACGCGGCCGGTGCCGCTACCCCGCTAAGCCGCCCGGTCGGCCTGGCGGGTCGTGATGACCTCGTCGGCGAGGCCGTACGCGACGGCCTCGCGGGCGCTGAAGGTCTTGTTCCGGTCGGTGTCGCTCCTGATCTTGTCCAGCGGGTGGCCGGTGTGCCGGCTGAGGATCTCCTCGACCTCACGCCGGGTCCTGGCTACCTCCTTGGCCTGGACAGCCAGATCGGGCAGCGCGCCCTGAGCCTGGCTCGACGGCTGGTGCAGCAGCACCTTCGCGTGCTGCAGCACGGCCCGCCGTCCCGCCGCCCCCGCGGCGAGCAGCACCGCCGCTGCCGAGGACGCCTGCCCCATGCAGATGGTGGCCACGTCCGGACGGATGTACTGCATCGTGTCGTAGATCGCGGTCAGGGCGCTGTAGGAGCCGCCGGGAGAATTGATGTAGAGGCTGATCTCGAGGTCGGGGCTGGCCGCCTCGAGGTGAAGCAGCTGGGCCATGATCACGTTGGCCACCCCGTCGTCGATCTCGGTGCCGAGGAACACGATGCGTTCCGACAGCAGCCGGGAGTAGATGTCGAACGCCCGCTCGCCGGCCGCGGTCCGCTCCACCACGGTGGGGATCGTGTACTGGCTCATGGTCACAGGCCTGCCTTCCGGCCCGCGAGGGCGGGGCGCACGTCGTCGAGCCGTTCCACGATGTGATCGACGATCCCGTAGTCGCGGGCTTCCTCGGCGCTGAACCAGCGGTCGCGCATGCT
The DNA here is from genome assembly GCA_963844695.1 of uncultured Actinomycetes bacterium. GTDB lineage: Bacteria > Actinomycetota > Actinomycetes > Streptosporangiales > Streptosporangiaceae > RYN-230. The sequence goes on along the minus strand of CAWJPL010000016.1, from coordinate 121,304 downwards.
GTCCTGCTCGACCCGCTCCAGCGGCTGCCCGGTGTGCTCCGAGATCAGCCTCATCATCGTGGCCCCGGTGCGCCCGAGCTGCTCGGCGTAGATCTCGATGTCGGCCGCGGTGCCGCCGAAACCGGCCGAGCCCTGGTGCATCAGGACCTGGGCGTGCGGCAGGCTGAACCTCTTGCCCGCGGTCCCGGCGCAGAGCAGGAACTGGGCCATGCTGCCGGCCAGCCCCAGCGCCAGCGTGCTGACGTCGTTGGGGATCAGCCGCATCGTGTCGTAGATCGCGAGGCCCGCGCTGACCGAGCCGCCCGGGGAGTTGATGTACAGGCTGATGTCGCCGCGCGGATCCTCCGCGGACAGCAGCAGCAGCTGGGCGCAGAGCCGGTTGGCCACCGCGTCGTCCACCTCGGTGCCGAGGAGGACGATGCGCTGGAACATCAGCCGGCTGATGAGCTGTTCATCGAGGCCCGCGGCGGTCGGGGGTGCAGCAACGGCAAGCTTCATGATCTCCCTGCTCTCGGTCTGGGCCCCGGATCCGGGCTCACCATCAACAATGGTTCGCCCGGGCAGGCCCGGCCAAGGCAATCTGCTGGCAGCAGAGGAATCGGTGCTCAGGCCCCGTGCTCAGGCCCCGTGGTCACAGTCCGGTGGCGTAGCGCAGGTACACCGCACCGTTGGCGAAACGCCGCTCCGCCAGCAGTTCGAGCGGCAGGCGCACCCCGCTGGGGAGGGACCTCTTGCCGCCACCCACCACGACGGGGCAGACGATCAGGTGGCACTCGTCGACCAGGCCGGCCCGGAGCGCCTCGGCCGCCAGGACCGGGCCGCCTACCGTGATGTCCCGGTCCGCGCTCGCTTTCAGCTGCCGGACCGCCGCGGGGTCGAAGTCCCGCTCGATCCGGGTCCTGGGGGTACTGACCGCCTCCAGCGAGCGGGAGAACACCACCTTGTCGGCCGCCCGCCAGATCTGGGCGAAGTCGAGCGTCAGCGGCGACTGCCCGGCCTGGGGCAGGGTCTCCCAGCCGGTCATTTCCTCATACAGCCGCCGCCCGTAGAGGTACGTGCCGATCGGCCGCTCGAAGTCGTTGACGAAGCCGAACACCTCGTCGTCCGGCATGGCCCAGCCGTACTTGCCGTCCTCGTCGGCCACGTAGCCGTCGAGCGACGTGATCGTCATGTAGATAAGCCTGGCCACGGTCAGCCTCCTCGCCCGTCAGTGCCGTAGCCAGAAATCGTATTCCGATACAGGAATGTGTCAAGGCGGCGTCGCCGGGTGGCTGGGCAGGCCCGGGTTTCGTTGGCAGGATGTGACGACGAGGCCCTGGCCGGGGCCGGGCTGGCGAGGGGGCCAGATGAGCGGACCGGACCCGGAGCTTGTCGTGCGGGACGTGGTCGTCCGGACGGTGGTCGTGCCGTTCCGCAGGCCGCTGGCCACCAAGGTGGGGCACTTCGCGCAGTGGCCGTTGCTGCTCATCGACGTCACCACGGAGCAGGGCATCACCGGCCACGGCTACCTCGCGCCCTACCTGGCCAGCGCGGCGGCGGGGCTGCGCACCGTCCTGGGTGAGCTGGGTGCGGGGCTGCGGGGCCGGCCGGCCGCGCCTGGCCAGGCGTTCGCGCAGGCCCGGGGGTGGTTCGCGCTGGCCGGCTACCAGGGCCTGGCCCTGGCCGCGGTGGCCGGCCTGGACATCGCCCTGTGGGACGCCCTGGCCCAGGCGGCCGGGCTGCCGCTGGCCCGGCTGCTGGGCGGCACCCTGGAGCCGGTCCCCGCCTACAACAGCAACGGCCTGGGCCTCATCCCGCCCGCCGCGGTCGCCGACGAGGCGCTGGAACTGCTGGCCGAGGGCGGGTTCACCGCGCTGAAGGTCCGGGTGGGCCGGGACCGGGCCGCCGACGACCTCGAGGCGGTCCGCCGGGTCCGGGCCGCGGTCGGAGACGAGGTCACCCTGGTCGCGGACTACAACCAGGGCCTGGCCCTGGGCGACGCGCTGGAGCGCTGCCGCGCGCTCGACGGGGAGGGACTGACCTGGATCGAGGAGCCGCTGCGCTATGACGACCTGGACGGCCACGCCCGGATCGCCCGCGACATCGCGACCCCGGTCATGCTGGGGGAGAACTTCTACGGCCCGCGGGCCATGCACGAGGCCATCCGGGCCCAGGCCTGCGATCTGGTCATGCCGGACCTGATGCGGATCGGCGGGGTCACCGGCTGGCTGCAGGCCGCCGCCGTCGCGGACGTGGCCGGGCTGCCGATGTCCTCCCACCTCTACCCGGAGGTCAGCGGGCACCTGATGCGGGTCACCCCGACGCGGCAGTGGCTGGAGTGGCAGGACTGGGCTGATCCGGTCCTGGCCCGCCCCTTCCAGGTCCGCGACGGGACCCTGCTGGTGCCTGACGTCCCCGGCAACGGGCTGGACTGGGACGAGGACGCCGTCGCCCACTATCTGTCCCCGGGCTGACCGGCCCGGCCGGGTGCGCTAGCCCGGCAGCCGGGCGAACGCGCGCACCGGGACGGTGCCGAACCCCTCGATACGCAGCGGCGCAGCGGTGAAGAACGCCCCGGCCGGGGGCAGCTGCCCGAGGCCGGTCAGGTGCTCGACCACGGGAATCCCGGCCGCGAGCAGCAGCGAATGCGCAGGCCGCCGCCCGTCTGCGGCGTCGTCGATGTTGACCGCGTCGATACCCACCAGGGCCGGGTCCTGCCCGGCCAGCCACGCGGCCCCGGCCTCGGTGAGGAAGTGCGCGTCCTGCTCGTAGGCCGGCGAGCCGAACCGGGCGTCGTCGCCGGTGTGCAGCAGCACGGCCGCACCCCGGACGTCGAGCGCGGCCAGGGCGCCGACGTCGATGCCCCGCCGCTGCGCCCCGGTGACCCGGACCACCACGGCGGGCAGGCCGGCGGTCCGGTCCAGCCCGATCGCGGCCAGGTCGGCGCCGCCGGCGTAGCGGTGATAGGGCGCGTCGAGGTAGGTCCCGGTGTTGCCGACCAGGCTGATCCGGCCGATGGTGAACTCGGTCCCCGGGGCGTACCGGGCGCGTGAGGCTTCCCGGGTCAGATGCGTGGTGATCTCCGGCCCGGGCAGCCCGGGATAGGTGATCATCCCGGCCCGGATCACGTGGCTGAGCTCGACCAGCGTCCCGCCCCGGGACGGCAGGCCGGCCGGGCGGTCCGACGGGCCGCCCCGGGTTCCCTTATGCGGCTCAGCGAAGACCTCGACGTTGCCCAGCTCGACTGACTGCGTCATCAGCAGGCCGAGTGAGGCCACGAACAGCGCGGCGATCGCGGCCTCGTCCACGTCCGGGGACGGCACGTCCACCCGGAAACCCGTGGCGGTGAGACCGCCGCCGTTGGCGAACGTCACGCTGGCGTCGAAGGACGCCCGGTACTCGGTCATGAGGTACCCCGTGGTTTTCGTTGCGGAAGTCTATAGTCCCGCAACGTCCGGGTCAGCCGGGCAGGTGCGTGCGGCCACGTGCTACCGGCCCGGGCGGCGGGCCCGGCGCGGCGGAGACCGCCCGGGAGATGGCGCGGGCCACCGCGACCACCGCCGGGCGGAGGGCGGACGGCTCCAGCCGCTCCGACCGGGTGACCACGGACAGCGCGGCCACGGTCTGGTGCCGCTGGCCGGTGATCGGGCAGGCGACCGAGGTCATCGCCTCCGGATGCCGCCGGGACGCCACGGCCACGCCGTCCCGGCGGACCGCCGCCAGCTGGGCCCGCAGGTCGCGGCGCGGACAGCTGGGTGTGCTCGGGCTCCAGGGTCAGCTCGCCGGCCAGGATCTCGTCCTGGACCGGCGCGGGCGCGTGGGCCAGCAGGACCAGCCCGACCCCGGTGGAATGCAGCGGCATCCGGCCCCCGACCCGGTACAGCACCTGGCCCGCGCCGTGCGCGGACAGCCGCTCGACCAGGATGGCCTCGAGCCCGTCCCGCACCGCCAGCAGCACGTGCTGGCCGGTGGCCTGGTGCAGGTCCTCCAGGTACGGCAGGGCGGTGGCCCGCAGCCCGTGCCCGCGCGGCGCGAGCGACGCCACCTCCAGCAGCCGCACCCCGACCACGTAGCGGCCGTCCGCGGTGCGTTCCAGGGCTCCCCATTCGACGAGTTTGCGGGCCAGGCGCAAGGCGGTGGGCTTGGGCAGGCCGGCCCGGGCGCTCAGCGACGTCAGGGACAGCGCGCGGTGCGCGGGGCCGAAGGCCCCGAGCATCCGGAAGGCCCGGTCGAGGACGGGCTCGCCCTGGGCGGGCCGCCCCCCGCGCGGCCGGGTGGCGTCGGCCATGGTCCCCTCCCTTGTTCCAATCAATGAAACCACCGATGTACAGCCGGGCCGTCCTGACCGACCATGCATGTCGTGACGACGCCGGGCAGGACGCGCGCCCAGGACACGCCGGTCCTGGTGGCCGGCGGTGGCCCGGCGGGGCTCGCCGCCGCCGCGGAACTGGCCAGCCGCGGCGTGGCCTGCGTGATCATCGAGCCACGGGCCTCACGTCTCGCACCGCCGGCCACGGGCCAAGACCACCAGTGTGCGGACCATGGAGCACCTGCGCCGCTGGGGACTCGCGGACGCACTGCGCGCCGCCGCACCGCTCCCGGTCGCCTGGTCGCAGCGGGTCACGTTCTGCGAATCGCTGTCCGGGCGCCGCATCACCGACTTCGAGGGCGCGTTCGGGCTGACCACGGAGCGGGACGAGCGGTTCGCCGAGGCCGGCCAGCAGGTCCCCCAGCCCGTCGTCGAGGAACTGCTGCGCGCGCACGTCCGCGGCCAGCCCGGGGTCAACCTGCGGCTCGGGCACGCCGTCACCGGCCTGGCCCAGCGAGACGGCACCGTCACGGTGACCGTGCGGGACGGCAATGGCTCCAGATACCTGATTACGGCCCGCTACCTGATCGGCTGCGACGGCGCCGCCGGGGTGGTCCGGGAGCAGATCGGCGCCCGCTACGCCGGGCACGCCGACCCGCGGCCCAACTTCAACGTGGTGTTCCGGGCCCCGGAGCTGGACACGCACCTCGGCCCGGCCGTGCAGTACTGGGTGCTCGGCGCGGCTGTCCCGGGACTGCTCGGCCGGCTGGACCTGCACGGGACGTGGTGGGCCATCCTGCCCGGAATCGACGCCACATACGGTGCGGCGCACGCCGCGGAACTGATCACCGGCCTGGCCGGCGGCCCGGTGGAACTTGAGCTGCTGGCCAGCGACCCCTGGGCCGCCCGGATGCTGGTCGCGGACCGGTTCGCGGCCGGCCAGGTGTTCCTGGCCGGGGAGAGCGCCCACGTGAACCCGCCGTGGGGTGGTCACGGGTTCAACACCTCGGTGGGCGACGCGGTCAACGTGGCGTGGAAGATCGCCGCCGTCGAGCAGGGCTGGGCGCCGGCTTCGCTGCTGGCCAGCTACGAGCCGGAGCGCCGCGGCGTCGTCGAGCAGACCGTGGCGAGCGCGGCGGCCAACATGCGCAGCCTGGCCCGGGACCTGCCAGCTGACGAGCGGGCCATCCAGGCCGCGAAACGGTCGGAGTTCCACAGCCTCGGGCTGGTGCTGGGGTACTCCTACGCCGGGTCGCCGGTGATCCAGCCCGGCGCCGGACCCAGTGAGGCCGACCCTGGCGGTAATGCCGTCCGCGACGTGAGCACCTACGTCCCGGACGCCGCGCCGGGCGCGCGGCTGCCGCACATGTGGCTGCCGGACGGGGCCTCGCTGTATGACCGGCTGGGCGCCGCGTTCACCCTGCTCGGGCCCGCCGGTCCCGGCGACCCCGCGGCGGCGGTCCTGGAGGGCCGGGCCCGCGGCCGGGGTATCCCGCTGGAGGTGCTCCGGGCACCGCCCGGCTACCCGTGGCGCCAGGAGTTCCTGCTGGTCAGGCCAGATCAGCACATCGCCTGGCGGGCGCGCGACGCCGCGCAGATCGACCTCGACGTCGTCACCGGCCAGCTGAGCGCTGGCCACCTCGGCGGCGCCGGCGACCCGGCCCGGCCCGGCCGGAACCGAACGGAGGAGACGGTATGAGCAGCACGTCACCAGGCGCGCCCCGGGCGGGCGGGCCGGGGAAGACCGCCCTGACCAACGTGCGCGTGTTCGACGGGCAGCAGCTGCGGGCGCCGGCGACGGTGGTCATCGAGGGCGACCGGATCGGGGCCGACCCTGCGGGCGCTGCGGTCATTGACGGGAACGGCGGCGTGCTGCTGCCCGGGCTGATCGACGCCCACGTGCACGTGCGCGACCGAGGCACGCTGGAGCGGCTGGCGAGCTTCGGGGTGACCACCGTTCTCGACATGGCCAGCCCCTCGCCGGCCCAGGTGGACTCGCTGCGCGGCGTGCCCGGGCTCACCAGGTTGCGCAGCGCGGGCCTGCCGGCCCTCGCGCCCGGCAGTCTGCACGCCCGCATGCTCGTCACCGACCAGCGGGCGCAGATCAAGGGCGCGGACCAGGCCGGGCAGTTCGTGGCCGACCGGGTCGCCGAAGGCTCGGACTACATCAAGATCGTCATAGGCAGCCCCGGCGCCGACCACGACCAGGCCACCGTGGACGCGCTCGTGGCCGCCGCCCATGAGCACGGGAAGCAGGCCGTGGCCCACGCGTCGTCCTACGCGGCGGTGGCCAAGGCGCAGCAGGCCGGGGTGGACGTGCTCACCCACGTGCCGCTGGACCAGCCTCTGGACGAGGACTCGGTCACGAGGATGGCCACCGGCGGCCGGATCCTCATCCCCACCCTGACCATGATGCAGACCCTGGTCAGCCGGCTGGGCCTGCCGGACGCCAGCTACGCCGCCGCGCGGGCCAGCGTGGCCGCCGCCTACCGGGCCGGCGTCCCGATCCTGGCCGGTACCGACGCCAACGCCGACGCGGGCAGTCCCGCGGCGGTCAGCCACGGCGACAGCCTGCACCACGAGCTGGAGCTCCTCGTGGACGCCGGGCTGACCAGCCTCGACGCGTTGCGGGCCGCGACGGTGCTGCCCGCGCGCTACTTCGGCCTGGCGGACCGGGGCGTGGTCGAGCCGGGGCGCCGGGCCGACCTGGTGCTCATCGACGGGGACCCGCTCCGCGACATCCGGGCCACCCGGTCGCTGCGCCTGGTCTGGTGCGGCGGGATCGAGCATCTGCCCGCTGAACCGGGCAGCTGACTGACTGGGCGGGCTGACCTTGACCTGGCTGAGCTGGGCTGGCTGACTGGACGATGAGGAGGGCCCGATGAGCCTGCACGGACTGATGTCGGTCACGATCGGCGTGCCGAACGTCAACCAGACCGCCGCCTACTACACCGATTTCGGCCTGGTCCCGGACAGCGGCGGCTGGTTCAGCACCACCGACGCGGGCCGCCAGCTGCGGATCGTGCCCGCGCCCACCCGGCGGCTGGTCGAGATGCGGGTCGGCGTGGATGACCAGGACGACCTCGCGCGCGCCGCCGCCAGCCTGGAGCGCCTCGGCGTCCCCGCGGCCGTCGCCGGGACGAGCCTGGAGACCGCCGAGCCGGTCACCGGCACCCAGGTCTTCCTGGACGTCTCGGCCCGGATCCAGCAGCCGCTCGTGGTCCCGGAGGCATACAACGGGCCTGGCCGCACCGACCGCCCGGACACCCGCGCTCCGGGTTTCTCCCGGCCGGGCCCGGTGCGCCCCCGCAAGCTCGGCCACGCCGTGCTGGGCAGCACCGACCACCGCCGCTCGACGTCGTTCTTCACCGACGGCCTCGGTTTCAAGATCAGCGACCGGATCGCCGGGGTGGGCGCGTTCATGCGCTGCTCCACCGACCACCACAACGTCCTCGTGCTGGCCGCGCCGGTCAACTTCCTGCACCACACGTCCTGGCAGGTGGACGACGTCAACGAGGTGGGCCGGGGCGCGTTCGCGATGCTCGAAGGGCGGCCGGAACGGCACGTCTGGGGGCTCGGGCGGCACTACGCCGGGTCCAACTTCTTCTGGTACCTCAAGGACCCGGCGGGCAACTTCTCCGAGTACTACGCGGACATGGACTGCATCGTGGACGACCAGTTGTGGACCCCGGAAGACCTCGAAGGTGCGCGCGGCCTGTTCGCCTGGGGACCGCCGCCGCCCGCCTCGTTCCTGCACCCTGAGGACCTCGCGGCCATGATGACCGGCGCCCACGCACCGCACTGAAAGAGCCGCGGGCGCATCGCCGCCGGGTGAAAGGCTTACCGGACCCACATCTGGTCGTACAGAGGCCCAGAAATGGGGGATTCCTGGAAGTTCCCAATCCGGGCGGAGACGAATGTGGTGGATCCAAAGCTGAGGATCGGGACCCATGGTGCCTGGTCGGTGACGATGCGATCCACCTGGGCCCACAGGCTTCGGGCGGTGGCGGGGTCGGTGAGCTGTGCCGCCTGCGCCTGGCTGGCCAGCTGGTCGGCGTGCGGGTCGCAGAACCCGGCATAGTTGGACGTGTCAGAAGCGTTGTGATCTTGGTAATACGAGCGGCAGCTCAGGACTGGGAAGAAGAATTCCGATGCCGTGGGGAAGTCGGCGCCCCATCCGTTGAGCCCCGCCTGAACCTTGCTGTGGAGGTTGTTGACCGCGGGGAAGAAACGGTAACCGGGCACTGTCCGCTCGTGTGCCGGGTATCCGAGGTCTTTGAGCAGCCGGACGAGGTAGGAGGCCAGAGCCCGGTTCGCAAAGTCCTTGAGGATCCACACGGTCACCGGCACGTTCGTGGTGTGGGAATCTCTGGCCAGCCGCCGGGCTTTGGCCATGTCCGGGCTGTGCCAGATCCCGTCTCTGGTGCCGGTGGTGTAGGGGCAGTAACTCTGGTGGCCGGGGAAGTCGGCTGGGAGAATCTGGCAGGTCACCGCGGCCTGGCCGGGGGCGAGGTGGCTGAGCTGGAGGATCCGGCCGCGGTCGATGGCGTAGCTGACGGCCTGGCGGGCCTTGAGGCTGGTGAACGGCGGCTGTCGGGTGTTGAGGAACAAATATTCAGTCGCCAACTTCAAGGAGGTGTACACGCGGGCCGGGTAACGGGTCGCGAGAGACTGATCGTTGTTGCTGTAGACGTTGGTCACGTCGGCCTGTCCGGCGATAACCGCCGATTCCTGCCTGGCTGGACCGGCCACGTGGTCGAAGCGGATGACATTCGGGTAACCAGCTGGCTGGGCGGCGTATGACCATTGGCGGAAGTATGGGTTGCGGACCAGGGTCACCGACGCGTGGGGTCGGTATTGCGAGATCTTGTAGGGGCCGGTGCCGGGCAGGAACGGTGCCCGGTAGATGCGGTGGTCTGGGGCGCCGGGCGGGGCCGGCGCGGCGATGAGCAGCGCGAGTTTGTAGAGGAAGTCGGGGTCGGCGTGACCTAGGTGAAAGGTGACCGTGCCTGCCGCGTCGTTGGTGATGATCCCGGCGGACAGGTCGCAGCGCCGCGGCGGCTGCTGGCACGTTTGCCCGCCGAGGATGCCTTCGTAGTACTCGGGGTACGCGCCGAAGCGGAGCTGGCGCATGATGCCGCGGCGGAAGTCAGACGCCCGGACGAGCGTGCCGTTGGAGTAACGGATTCCGCGGCGGAGCGTGAACGTGTAGGTCGTGCCGCCGCCGGCCGGGCGCGGCAGCGTCCAGGCCAGGTCGGGGACCAGCGTGAGCCCGGCCGCGCCGCCGGATCGGCGCAGGGCGACCAGGCCGTCGTAGACGGTGCCGAGTGCCGGAATCCCTAGGGGATCGTATGCCAGCACCGGGTCACGGTCAGGCAGATAGTCGTCCACGACGGTCAGGGTGCCGCCGCGGTGGCCGGCCGCCGCGAAGGCCCGTGCCGCGACCCACACGCCGGAGGGGGTGGCGACCAGGCCTCGTGGCGAGCTGCCGACGAAGACGTTCCTGGTGACCAGGCCGGATCGCAGGTCGATGCGGTCGAGGGTCGCATCGAACTCGTCGCTGACCCAGAGTGCGCCCCCGGTTGCGACGATGGCCCCTGGTCCATCACCGACACGGACGGTGTCGGTGACTGTGTCCGTGGCCGGGTTGATCTTCGAGACGGTGAGGTCCAGCGAGTTAGCGACCCAGACCGCTGCCGGGGTGACCGCAATGCCCGCAGGGCCGGAACCGACTGGCAGTGGGCCGCGCGGCTGGCCGGTCGCCGGGTCGATCTGGGTCACGGTGCCGTCCTCACCGTTCGCAACCCAGACGGCATCGGGCCCGACGGCGATGCCGTCTGGGTGCCCGCCTACCTGGACCTTTCTCGTTACCTTGCCGGTCGCGGGATCTATCCGGTTCACGGTGTCGTCGCCTTCGTTGGCGACCCACACGCCGCTCGGCCCGCTGGCGATGGCGACGGGCACGTTGCCCACCGGAATCGTCTCGACGACGCGGTCGGCGGCGGCGTTGATCCGGGTCACGGTTCCGTCGCCGCTGTTGGTCACCCACACGTTCTCACTGGTGACAGCCACCGCACTCGGCGCGGAACCGACCGGGATCTGCTCGATCACGGCATGAGTCGCCGGGTTGATCCGGGACACCGTGCCTTCGGTGCCGTTCACGACCCACACCGAGCCGTCGCCATAGGCCAGGCCAGCCGGGCTGCCCACGCTCACCGCGGCGCCGACCCGCCCCCCGCTGGCATCGACCAGGCCCACCGAGTTGCCTGGCAGGCCCACCGCCCCGCCCGCCTGCGGCCGGGCCACCACGACAATGGCCGCCGTGGCGATGACGGCGAGCGCCAAGCCAGCCACCAGCAGGCGGTGGCCGCGCCGCCTTCCCCAGCCCAGCACATGGCCAACCGGGGCCGGCCTCGGGCGACGGCGTTGCGGAGCCGGAGAAGGGGCTGGGGAGCCGGCGCCGGCGGGGTGGACTTCGGCCGCCGTCTCGCGGGCATCGCTCCAGTCGAGCGCCGGGTCGTGGGCGAGGACGGACCTGTGCAGGCGCCGCAGCGGTTCCCCGGGATCGATGCCGAGCTCACCGGCGAGCAGGTCACGGGCACGCCGGTAGGCGGCGAGCGCCTCCGCTTGCCGCCCGCAGCGGTATAGCGCCAGCATGAGCTGGCCGTGCAGCCGCTCCCGCAGGGGATGCTCGGCGACCAGGTGCTCCAACTCGCCGGTGAGCGCGTCGTGCCGGCCAAGCGCCAGGTCAGCATCGATTCGCGCCTCCAGCGCGGCGAGCCGGAGCTCCTCCAGGCGGGCTGCCTCGGGCCCGACGAACGCGTAGCCCGCCAGATCGGCCAGGACGGGGCTGCGCCACAGATCCAGCGCCTGACGTAATGTCTCGGCGGCTTCGGCGTACCGGCCTGCGTCCAGCGCGGCCCGCCCGGCCGTGAACCCATCCTGGAACAGGGTCGCGTCCAGGTGCTCACGGTTCACGAACAGCAGGTAACCGTGGTTCCTGGTCACCAGGACGCTGGCGGCAACGCCCCGGGCCCGGTTCGGTTCGAGCGCCTGGCGAAGGTGAAACACGTAGGTCTGCAAGGTGGTGACCCAGCCTTCGGGTGGGTCACCACCCCAGACGTCTTCGGCCAGCCGGTCCATCGAGACCACCCGGTTGGCCTCCAGCAGGAGCAGCGCGAGCACGGCCCGCTGCCGCGGGCCACCCAGCGGCACTACACGCCCGGACCTGGAGACTTCCAATGGTCCGAGAATGCCGAAGTCCGCGGGTTCTGTCTGGCTGACCACTCCGTCAGCAACCATCACTCATCCCGCCCGGTCCCCTCCCCAGCCGCCGGGCCAGCGGCTCCGACCATTGCACCACCAGGTCCGTCGCAGGTCCACTGCTATTCCAAGCCACCGTCCAAGCGGAGCCCAAGGCGATTCCACTCACTTCACGCTGCTCTTGTCTCGTCATCACCGTTCATAAGGAGCGCACCATGAATCACCTACGCCGTATCTTCACCGCTATGGCCACGGTGGCCGGGGCTGTGCTGGCCCTGGCCGCCACCCCCGCCGCTTTCGCGGAAAACGTGCCGCCGCCCGGCGAAGGCAGCGGCATCGCACCTCCACCCCCGCCAGTGCGCGTCATCGCCGAGGGCGGCATGCCTGGCTGGCAGATCACCCTGATCGCGCTGGCCGCCGCCCTGGTCACTGCCGTTACGGCCGTCATGATCGACCGCGCCCGGGCGTCACGCAAGATCCCTACCTCGAGCGTGCCAATGCCCGGATCTGCTGAGGCTCGCCGTTAGGGTGTCGGCATGGGGTTCTCTGGCTGGCCCCTGGAGGCCGTGGAGTTCTTCAGGGGCCTGCAGGCCGACAACACCAAGACGTACTGGAACGTGTACAAGGCACTCTACGAGGCGTCGGTACGCGAACCCATGGCCGAGCTGCTCACCGGGCTGAGTGGCGAGTTCGGTCCCTCGCGGATCGCCAGGCCCTACCGGGACGTGCGATTCCGGGCCGACAAGTCGCCGTACAAGACCGAGATCTACGCGACCTTTGACCGCGGGGGGTACGTGAACTTCAGCGCGGACGGGCTGACGGCCGCGCACGGTTACTTCATGATGACGGCCACTCAGCTGGAACGGTACCGCCGCGCAGTGCACGACGATGCTGACGGCGTGCGCCTGGCCGAGATCGTGGGGCAGCTCAGAGCAGAAGGGCTTGAGGTCGGCGGCGGCCAGGCCCTCAAGACCGCTCCCCGTGGGTACTCTGCCGATCATCCCCGGATTGAACTGCTCCGCTATAAGGGGCTGATCTGCTGGCACCATTGGCCGGTGGAGCCCTGGTTGCACACGGCCGGGGCCAGCGGCAGGGTGGCAGGCGTCCTGCGCACCGCGGCGCCGCTGCACCAATGGCTCGACCGCAAAGTCGGAACCAATCCTGCCGGCGCGACCTCGCGGCCATGATGACCGGCGCCCACGCCCCCCACTGACCCGCTGGAGTCCGGAATCCACCGGCCCCGGCGCGGCCCTTGGACAGCGGTAGTCCACGCGCGTATCACCGCGGGTTTGAGGGCAAGGCGCCCTAGCGTGGTCAGCATGACCGCGCAGCCAGGAGCGATCTCCCATGAGCAGGCCCGCGGGCTCCTGCTCGGGGAAGACAGGTGAGAGCCGAATGGTCCCCCGAATCATGTACGTCGTCGAGGGCGATCTGATCACGATCCAGCGGGTCGATCGCGTGAGCGGGACTCCGAATACATAGTCGATTGCGGGCCCCAGGTCGGCCTGGGGGGTGGTGCGAGCCGGGAACTACTGGAAGGGCTGGTTACGGGGCGGCCCAGTGTTCGCGGTGGACGACCTCGTCGAACGGGCGGCGCTTGGGAGTCTGGATGGGGGCCAGCGGGCCGCCGGCCGGGTAGCCGAGCGAGATAAGGAAGGCCCAGTCACGGTCCCTAGGGAAGCCCAGCAACTCGCGGGCGAGCTGGATGTCGGCCACGCCCGCGTGACAGCTGCCGATGCCGAGGTCTGCCGCGGCCAGCGTCATCGCCATCGTCGCCTGGCCGAGATCGAACTGCGCGCGGTGGAACTCGTTGTCGGCCGTCGGCCCTACGACCACGATCGTCGCCGCCGACTCGGCCACGTGGCCCGCGCCGCGCCAGACCTTCGCCAGCTCGCGGAGTGTCTCCCGCTGGGTGACGAGGATGAAGTCCCACGGCTGCCAGTTCTGTGAGGACGGCGCCCGGCGCCCCGCCTCAAGGATCCGGTCCAGGTCGGTGGCCGCGATCGGCCGGCCGTCAAACGAGCGCACGTTGCGCCGTGAGGTGATCGCGTCCCAGGTCTGCATGGTCTCCCGGTCCTTTAGTACAGAGTCCTCAGGTGCTGAGTAGTCCAGGTGCTGAGTCGTTCAGGCGCTGGGTCCCTCAGCTGCGGACGACCCCGTACAGCGCTGGGTGCGCCGGGTAGCCAGCCAGGCCCGTGGCGACCTCGCGGAACCCAGGGCTCTGGATGGCCGTCATGAAGTCCGCGGCGGTCTGCCAGCGGGCGATGTTCACGAACTGGAATTCGGCGTTAGGCGCGACGGCCTGGTGCAAGGCGGTACTGATGTACCCGGGCTGCGACTCGAGGTAGTCACGGGTCTTCTCCCAGGCGACGATGAAGTCCTCCGCGTCCGGGCCGGGGACCTCGAACGAATTGATCAAGGTCACTGGCTCCGCCATGGCTCCTCCGTCTCACCGTCTGCCGTCATAGGGCGAACCTAACCGACCGCGGGAGCGCGGTGCCACGCCTGTCCTGGCCAGGGTCAGTGGTCACCGCCAGGGCCGGCTGGGACGGGCCAGGGCAGCACGCTGAGGGAAGGCCATTCCCGCTGCCACCGGGTGGTCTTGGCCTGGTAGACGTGACGGGGAGCCAGCACCGGGTTGGGTCGCACGACCAGGTTGAACACGTCACCGAGACCGTGCGGAGCGTAGACCCGCCACCGGTCGCCGGGCTCAAGGCGCACGCCGAGGCAGGCGGTGGTCGCCTCGAAGGTGTCGATTGCCGACTCGGTGGAGTCGTGTGGCGGGCAGGGGGCCCCGAATTTCTGCGCGTACCACAGGTGCACGCGGGCCTGGTTGCGGATCTGGACCGGGGCGGGCAGGTCACCGAAGAGCCTGCTCCCCGCCTGGATGACGGCGTCCTCGCCTGCCCAGGACAGATCGGAGGCGTCGTAGTAAGCCAGGTCGTAGTCGAGGATGCCTGCCTGCGCAGGCCGGTCAGTGACGACGTTCCAGACCGTCTGGTAGAGGCATCCCGCCACCAGATACCACCCCGGAAGAGCCAGGACAGCCGCGCGGGTGAGGACCTCGGCCAGCGTCTGGTTGCGCAGCAGGACGTCCCGGAAGGCGTCCAGTTGCTCGTCGAGCGGGAGTCTGCCGTAGTTCACCCGCCCTGTTCTACCCGGCCGGGCGCACGGACCGGGAGACGGACCCGCAGTACCGTGCCACCGGGCTGGGACTCGATCGTGATCGTGCCGCCGTGGCGCTCCACGACGGTGCGGCGGGCGATGTCGAGGCCCAGGCCGGTGCCTTTGCCTGTGTCCTTGGTCGTGTAGAAGGCGTCGAACGCCCGGGCGGCTACCTGTGGTGTCATGCCCGGGCCGGTGTCGCCGACCTCGACGACGACGTCGTCGGGCCCGGCCCGGGTCACCAGCCGGAGCGTTCCGGAGCCGTTCATCGCGTCGAGCGCGTTGTCGATGAGATTGGTCCACACCTGGTTGAGCTCGCCGGGGTAAGCCCCGATCTGGGGGACGCTGGCGCTGTAGTCCCGCACCACGGTGACGCCGGCGAGCTTATGCCCGACCATTACCAGGGCGCTTTCGATGCCGTCGGTCACGTCGATCTGCTGCGTCGAGGCGCGGTCCATCTGCGAGTAGGACTTGATCGCCGTGACCAGTTCGGAGATCCGCCGGGTGGACTCCTTCACCTCGGCCAGCAGGGCCGCGACGGACAAGGTGCCCGCCACCCACTCCAGGCCCGGCTCCAGCGCTGGTCCGGCCAGCGTGGCCGCCGCCCGCTCGCACCAGTCGAGATCGACCCCGGCGGCGGCGAGCGGCTCCGCGATCGTCCACTCACGGGCGACGCCATGCTGGCTGAGCCACCCGGACAGGGCATCCTCCTGGTCGGCCAGGGCCAGCGGGCTGTGGGCCAGCGCGTCCGGCTCGATCTCGCGGCGCAGCGCGTCGAGGGCGGTGAACTGCTGGGCGGAGATGTCGTCACCAGCCAGCCGGGCCAGGCAGGAGAGCAGGGTCTGGGAGGCGTCACCGAGCGCGTCGACGGCCCGGGAGGCGGCCGCGGCCGGGTTGTTGACCTCGTGCGCGAAACCAGCCGCGAGCGTGCCCAGAGTGACCAGGGACTCGCGCTGCCGGGCGGTGGCCTCGATGGACCGCGCGGTGCTGTACAGCCCCTGGATGAGGTGCCTGCCGAACGGGAACCAGGCGTTGACCGTCTCGCGCAGCACGGCCGCGGGCACCCGCAGGACCCGCCCGCCGAGCCGCTCCCCGGCCCGTCGCGAGGTAGACGCCCTGCTCGTCCCAGGCGCGGAATCCGCCGGCCCAGCGGCCCGGCACGTCCATCCGCCCCACGACGGTGTCCTCAGATCCGATATGGCGCACGAGGTCGATAGCCCCGTCGACGAGCACCCACCAGAAGTCCGCGCGCTCGCCCTCACGAAATAGCTCGACGCCGGGCTCGATCCGCACCTCGGCGCCGCCGTCGGCCAGTTCCGTGAGCTGGCTGTCAGTCAGGCCGTCGAACAGGCTGATGGGGCGAAGTTCGCTGGCGCGTATCACGCCGGGGCCGGATTGCTCATGAGTTCAGCCTTCGGGCGGCCTCGCGCCTACCCGGGGGAGAGGCTGGAGGGGCTATAGGGACGACCGCAACACTATAGCCGGTGGTCGTTTTTCAGCTGCTGGGCTGCGGCGCGGTGCAGTGGATGTGCGGATTGACGCCCAGGTAGTTGAGCGGGCCGGCCAGGATCGTCACCGCGGCTGTACTGGCCTTACTGCAGTTGCCGGCGGCCGCGTGATAATCGCCGCGCTGCCCGGCGGCGAAGCCGCCGACGACCAGCCAGACGATAAGAAGCACCGATCCGAGGTGCATGTCGCCTCCCTCAGCCTGATCTGCCTTTAAGCAAGCCTTTAAAGCAAGGAGACGGCCAGTTATAAATGGGCGGATCATTCACTCTGGCCGTGCGTCGAAGCCTACCCAGGTATGGCGATGCTGAGCCGGTTATGGGCCGGTAGCCGCGCTTTTCCAGAAAACTGGAAGCGGGATGACTTATCGGAAACTGGCCCGGGTTCTCGTGGACCCGGTGCCCGGGCCGGGTCAGCGGCGTGATCTGCCCGGGGGCCGCCGAGGGCGGATCTTGAGCAGGGTGAGCGCGGCGATGAGGGAGAACGTGACGATGTTGGCGGCGAGCAAGGCGGGCTGCGCGGCGAGCAGCCCGTAGGCCAGCCAGCCGAGGACCCCGGCCGCGAAGACCGCCAGGTAGGTGTAGGAGATGTCGTCGGCGCGCCCGCGGCGCCAGGTGCGCAGTAGCTGGGGGAGCCAGGCACAGGTCGTGAGGAGGCCGGACAGCAGCCCCAGCGTGATGATCACGGCGGCTCCGGGGACCGGGCAGTACTGGCCCGGACGATCAGGCGGGTCGGGTGCAGCAGGGTGGTGACGGCGCCGGGGCTGATCAGCCGCCGGGCGCAGTCCTGGCCTTGCTGGTAGAGGTCCTGGTGGACCGTGGTGAGCGGGGGGAGGACCCGGCTGGACTCCTCGATGTCGTCGAAGCCGGTCACCGACAGGTCGCGGGGGACGCTCAGGTCGCGTTCGCGGGCCGCTTGCAGTACTCCCAGCGCCAGCACGTCGGTGCTGGCCAGGACCGCGGTGGGACGCTCGGCGGCAGGGAGGGTGAGCAGGGCGTGCCCCGCCGCGCGGCCGTCGGCGACGCTGTGGCCGGGCTGCTCCCACACCCGTACGGCGGTGGCGGGCAGCCCCGCCTCCGCCGCGGCCTGCAGATAGCCCTGGAGCCGCCGCCGGAACACCTCGTACCGGGCGCTGGCCAGCCGGGCCGGGCTGACCCACCCGCGGTAGCCGTCAGGATGCAGCCGCCAGGTCACGACGCCCAGGCGGCGATGGCCGAGTTCGATGAGGTGGCGGGCGGCGCTCGCGGCGGCGGACTCGTTGTCGATGGTCACGCAGTCCACTCCCGCCGTGCTGGGCCCGCCGTTGATCACGGTGGGCAGCCTGCGCCGCAGGGCGGCGGCCAGGGCCGGGTCGCCGTCTGCCGGGGTGTGGGCGATGAGCCCGTCGACCGCAGCGTCCCGGACCAGCCGTTCCGCGGTCCCGGCTGGGGCGGGGATGAGCTGGAGCGCGAGCCCGGCCGCGGCCGTCTCGGCGGTCACCCCGTGCAGGAACGAGACCGTGCCCGGATCCCCGAACGCGTACGGGAGCGCCTCGGTGAGCAGCACCCCGAGCACGTCACTGCGGCCCCTCTTCAGGGCCCGCCCGGCCGCGCTGGGGCCGCCGTAGCCGAGTTCCTCCGCCGTCGCCAGCACCCGCTGGCGCAGGTCCGCCGAGAGCTGGTCGGGACGGTTGTAGGCGTTGGACACCGTCATCCGGCTCACCCCGCAACGGGATGCCACCTCCGCCAGCGTCACCCGCGCCCGTCCCTGCCCTGTAACGCTCACAGCCTCACTTTACCGATAAAGACTGTATCGGTAAAGCCCGGGAGCGAGCGAGCCGGGAGCGAGAGATAAGGGGATCCCTGACAGCTAGGAAGCCGGAGGGAGCGGGGTAGAGATGTTGACCGCGATGCGCCACCCGCCCCCGGGATCGCGCTGCCAGATGGTGGCGTCCCACACCGTGACGTCCGGGCCCGGCGGCATCCGGACCGTCACCGTGCACAGCGCGTACCCCAACTCGCCCGAGGAGTGGGATTCGTGCAGAGCGATGGTGCGGCGGGCGCCGGCCGCTGAAGCGCGGGCTATGGCCTCGCGCCAGAACCGGCCGATCGCCGCGTGACCGTGGACCGGCTGGATGCCGTCGGCCATGAGCTGGGCGTCCTCGGTGTAGTAGGAGGTCATCGACTCCGGGTCGTCCTGGTAGAACAAGTCCTCGAAGGCGCGGGTGAAGCGCCCCAGTTCGGCTGGCTCGAAGGATGCGAGGGTCATGGTCGCTGCTCCTGTCCTTCAGCGCGCCGGGCCGGGCGCGGCGATGCTGCCCGACGAGCAGGGGGAGGACGATGTCGTCGACGACATGGCGGGCGAAGGTGTCGTCGAGGACGGCTCCGGTCATCATCTGGCGGAAGATCTGGGCCTCGATCACTTCGTGAGCCAGGTGTGCCAGTGCCGCGGCGGCGTGGCCGGGCAGTTCCCCCCGCGCTACCGCGCGGCCGATGACCTGCTCCGACACCGAGTCCTCGGCAAAGAGGGACCGCAGGCTGCCTGCCAGGTCGCGATCGGCGCGCATCGCGTGGACGAGGCCGCTCATCATGGCCATGAATTCGGGAGTGAGGTGGCTGCGCATGGCCCGCATCACGGCCAGCAGGTCGCCGCGCAGGCTGCCGTGGTCGGGCGCGCTGAGCACCCTTCCGGCGATGTGCGCGTGGACCGCGGCCCGCACCAGTTCAGGCTTGCCTGGCCAGCGCCGGTAGATGGTGGTCTTGCTGGCGTGCGCCCGGGCGGCTACCGCATCCATGGTCATTGCCTCGTAGCCGGCCTCGCCCAGCAGGGCGATCACGGCGGACAAGATCGCCTGCTCACGGGCCTCGCCCCTGGCCACTCAGCCCTCCGGAAAGTCGCCTGTGTGTACGGTACCGTATCGTACACATAGATGGAGGTGCCGGGCGCTGGGATCTGGCTACTGGGGCGGCTCCGGGAGCCGGGCTGGGCGGGCGGACCGGACCAGGGAGCGGTCGAGGTCCGCGAGCGTGGCGGCGCCGCACAGGGCCATGGTGGTGCGGAGTTCGCCCGCGAGGATGTCGATGGCGTGCCGGACGCCGGCCTCCCCGGCCGCCGCGAGACCGTAGAGGTGAGCCCGGCCGACCAGGACGGCCCGCGCGCCGAGCGCCAGGGCGGTGGCGATGTCGCTGCCCCGCCGGATCCCTGAGTCGAAGAGCACCTCGACCCGGCCCCCGACGGCGTCCGCGATGCCCGGGAGGACCTCCAGGGCCGCGGGCACATGGTCCTGCTGCCGGCCGCCGTGGTTGGAGACGATGACCGCGTCCACTCCCTCGTCGGCGGCCCGGCGGGCGTCGTCCTCGCTCAGCACGCCCTTCAGGGCGATGGGACCATCCCACTCCTCGCGGATCCAGTCCAGGTCCGGCCAGCCCACCGTGCCGTCGAACATCTCGGCCAGCCGCTGCCGCGAGGTGAGCCCGCTGGTGGACAGGTTCGGGAAACCCAGGGCCGGTGACGACAGGAAGTGCCAGGCCCAGGCCGGGTGGCGGGCGCCGTTGACGACCGTGCGCAGCGTCAGTTCCGGGTTCGGCAGCACGATGCCGTTGCGCAGTTCGCGTTCCCGGTTCGACCGTACCGAGGTGTCGACGGTGAGCAGCAGGGCCCGGTAGCCGGCCGCCCGGGCCTGCGCGAGCAGCTTCCTGGCCGCGGACCGGTCGCCCCAGAGATAAAGCTGGAACCACAGCGGGCTGCCCTGGGCCTCGTCGGCGATCGCCTCGAGCGGCTGGGTCGCGAGGGTCGAGATCCCATACGGCAGCCCCGCACGCCGGGCCGCACGGACGACCGCGAGCTCGCCTTCGTGGTGGAACATCCGCGGCGCGCCGATGGGGGACAGCGCGAACGGCAGCGGCATCGGCGTGCCCAGGACCGTCGTGGCCGTGGCCGGCTGGGTCACGGCCCGCAGCACCCGGGGGACCAGTTCCACCTGCCCGAACGCCTCGCGGTTGCGGCGCATCGTCCACTCGTCCTCGCCGCCGCCTTCGAGATAGCCGAGCGCGGCGGCGGGCAGCCGCCGCCGGGCCAGGCGGCGCAGGTCGCTGATGCTGAGGCAGCGGGCCAGCGCCCGCGCGCCGTACGGAGCGTCGGGGCGCCCGACGTGGACGAGTTCGCGGATTTCGGACAGGTTCATGAGGAACTGCTTCCCCGCCGTGCCCCTGCGCGAACGCAGCAGCGTGGCCAGCCGTGCCCGGAACGTCTCCCGCTGGCCCGCGGCGGGCTCAGCGGGTGCCGACGGCGGTGACCACGGCCAGCGTGAACGTGGCCAGGGCCGCGAGCCCGTGCCCGAACGGGATGACGGCCGCCGGGTACACCCGCGGCTTGCGGGGCCGCCGCGGCGTGCCTTCGGGCAGGCTGGCGATCACCTCGTCGATGAGCCGGGCGGCCAGGGCCTCGTCGGTGAGCGCGCGGGCCAGGGTCGCGTCCGTGAGCCGGCCCGCTGCCGCGTCCTGGGCGGGCGAGGCGAACAGGCCCGCGCGCTGACTACCCGCCGGGGCCTGGCCGGTTCCCGCGGTCTGGGCCGACTCGCCGGGCGGGCGGGGATACGGGGTCCACAACGTCACCGTGCAGATGCCCAGCCCGATCGCGGGGGTCAGCAGGGCTACCGCCACCCAGGTCAGCGGGCCCCAGCCGGTGGCCAGGAAGACGGCCCAGACCACCAGGCCGGACAGGGCCAGGCTGAAGTGCCCGTACAGGACCCGGGGGGACAGGCCGTCCCGGACCGAGTGCTGCCGTCTCAGGGCACCGTGGCGGACCAGGGACCGGAGCATGTACGCCCCGATGCTCGCGGTGAAGATCCAGCTCAGCAGGGTGGCGAGACCCAATGCCCCGCTGTGTGCCGCAGGAGCCGCAGTAACCACGGTCGCCACCTGCCAATCTGCCCTGGGCTCCGGCCCGGTCCCGCCCGCTCAGGGCTGGCGGGCCCGGCGGCCCAGGATCACGAACGAGAAGAGCCCGGCGGCGAGCACCAGGCAGGCCGAGAGCAGGAGTGCGGCGTGCAGTCCCGCGTAGAACGCGCTGTACGCCGCGTGAATGACCTCCTGGACCAGCGTGCCCTGGCCTGCCCCGGCTGCGCCACCCGCGCCCTTGGTGTTCCCGCTGGAGGGCACGCCGCCGGTCTCGACCGCGTGGATGACGATCGACTGGAAGTTCGCCGGGATGCCGAGGTGCTTCAGCCTGCCGGTCAGGCTGGACCGCAACTGCGCGTTGACCAGCGCGCCCAGGACGGCCACGCCGATCACGGCGCCGATCTCCCGGCTGGTGTTGGTAGCCGAGGCGGCCATGCCGGACCGGGCCGGCGGGACCGCGGACAGGGCCTCGGAGGTGATCGGGACCACGGTGGCGCCGATGCCCAGGCCGGTCAGGGCGAGGGCCGCAGCCAGCGGCAGGTACGCGGGATGCGGGTTCAGGGTGACCGTGGTGAGCAGCAGCCCGGCCCCGAACAGCAGGCACCCGAAGAAGATCGACCAGCGCGGTGCGGCCGGGTCGGTCCACCGCCCGGCGAGCAGGGACGCGACGATCATCAACGCGGTCATCGGCAGGAAGAGCAGCGCGATCTGGTAGCCGGTGTCGCCGACCACCTCTTCGAGGTAGAGGGCGGTGAAGAAGAAGACCGCGAACGTCGCGAAGTACGTGCAGAACGCGACCACGTTGGCCGACAGGAACTGGGGCACCCGCAGGAAGCGCAGGTCCAGCAGGGGATGAGCGGCCCGGCTCTCCCACCAGAAGAACGCCACCGCGGCCAGCGCGCTCAGGCCCAGCAGGGTGAGCACGCTGGCGGAGGTGAAGCCGGCGTTCTCCCCCCGGATCACCCCGAAGATCAGCGCGGTCAGGGCCGCGGCGCCCAGCACCGTCCCGGGGATGTCTACCCGGTGCGCGTCCGGGTCGGAGTTCTCCGGGAGCACGATCAGCCCGGCCACCAGGGCGACCAGCCCGAAGGCCACGTTGAACCAGAAGATCCCGCGCCAGCTCCACACGCCGACCAGGGCCCCGCCGATGACCGGGCCGAGCGCGAGGGCCAGCCCGGACACCGCCGCCCAGACCGCCACCGCCCTGGTCCGGCTGCGCTCCTCGGTGTACAGGTGCCGCAGCATGGACAAGGTGCCGGGCTCGCTGGCCGCCGCGCCGAAGCCCATGACCGCCCGCCCGGCGATGACCAGGCCGATGTTCGGGGCCAGCGCGGCCAGGACCGATCCGGCGCAGAAGATGCCCACCCCGATCAGCATGACCCGCTTGCGCCCGAACTCGTCGCCGACCATGCCGAAGGCCAGCATGGCGCCGGCGAACGTCAGCGCGTACGCACTGACCACCCACTGCAGCGCGCTGACGCCGGCGTGCAGTTCGGCCTGCACGCTGCCGAGCGCCACGCTGACGATCGTGTTGTCGAGGAAGGTCAGGAACAGCACCAGGGTGAGCACGGCCAGGGCGAGCCCGCGGCTTCCGTGGCGTGGCGCAGCGGCCCGCTCGGCGGGCGCGCCTACCGAGCGGACCATCTGATCAGCCCGCGGACTTGCACGCCGCCGGGAGCCCCGACGTCTTGCCGCCGTTTTCCACGGCCAGCAGCCCGCAGAAGCTGGCCAGCCCGACCTTCCAGGTGCCGTCCTGCAAGACGGCGACGCCGGCCTGGTTGGCCAGCGCGGACTGGCCGCCAATCAGGATCGAGTAGGTCACCTTGGCCTGTGTCGAGGAGACCATCGTCACCTTGGTGACCTTGGCGGTGGCCGAGGCGGCCAGGCCGGAGCCGGCCTGGGACTTGATGATGGACTGGAACGTCTGCCCGTCCTGGAGCAAGCTGACCCGCTTGGCCACTGGGGTCTTCGCGCTGAAGAACGCCTCCCAGTTCTTCGCGATCGCGGCCGAGGCGCCGGAACTGCTGGCGGGACTGGCCGAGGCGGCTGGTGCGGACGAGGACGGGGCCGAGCTCGGACTCGAGCTGGCCCCTGAGCTGGAGCTATTGCTGCTACTCGAGCAGGCGGCGAGGCCCGCGGCGAGCGCGCCTACCAGCAGGATCTGCTGGAGAACCCTACGAGCTACCATTCAGCTATTTTCCAACTTCTGGGGCCCGCCCGCGAGTTAGCACACCTCCGTCCATGACACAGGAGTCAGGCACCGGCCATGTCCTGGCCACACGCGCAGAGGATGATATGGGAAACGTGCCCCGCATTCCTGCCGGAAGGGAGACGCCGACGGACGCCAGCAGCCCCGCGAACCCCGCCGCGCCTGGTTCGCCGGTCCCCCCGGCGGCGGGCCCGCCGGGCGTCGAGCCCGACGCCCGGTTCACCTTTGCCAACGAGCGGACCTTCCTGGCCTGGATCCGCACCGCCCTGGCCCTGGTGGCGGCGGGACTGGCCATCGTCCAGCTGCTGCCGCCGTTCCACGGGATCCGCTGGGGCCGGCATGCCATCGGGATCCCGCTCATCCTGCTCGGCGCCGTCGTCGCCGTGGTCAGCTATCTCGAGTGGGACGCCAACCAGCGGGCGTTGCGCCGGGGCGACCCACCGCGTCATTCCCGGCTGCCGCTCTTCCTGGCCGTCATCATCGCGCTGGTGGCGCTGGCCGCGGCCATGCTCGCGTTGATTTCCGCCTGAGTGACGCGATGAGCCGGGCGGGGCAAGGCGGAGCCGGCGATCCCGGGCTGGCCCGGGCCCGGACCCGGCTGGCCTGGACCCGTACCGCGCTCTCGTTCGCCGCGATCGGCGCGGTCCTCCTGAAGCACGACCTGGCCGCCGGATTCGTGGTCCTGGGCCTCAGTGTCCTGGTCTGGGGTGTGGGCCGGGTGGCGGGAGTGCCGGGCACAAGCGGCCGCCGCGGCCGCCTGCTGGTGATCGCTCTCGCGGTCACCGCGGTGTCGGCCGTGGCCCTGGCGATGGCCCTGTTCGGCCCGCAGACCACCGGCCTGCACCCCTGAGCCGCAGGGAACTGACCCTAGGCGGGATCAGACGTGGCTGGCGGCCAGCGCGGTGAGCACCGCCAGCGCGAACGTGGCGGTGGCGGCCAGCCCGTGCAGGAGGATCAGCCTGGGCGGGAAGCCGGCCCGGCCGGCCGGCCGCCGTGCCGGGCCGCCAGCCGGTTACGGGCCAGCCAGCTCAGCCCGGCGGCGATGGCGGCCACCAGGATGCCGAACGCGGCCCAGGCCAGCGGCGCGGCGTGCCGGGTGCCTACGTACACGAACCACACGCCCATCCCGATGAGGCCGAGAGCGGGGTGGCAGAACTCGAGCAGCGGGTGCTCGCCGGGCTTGGCGTGGACCTTGACCCGGGGGATGGGCGGGGGCTCGGCGCGACGGGCTCCCGGGCCCGGTGGTGCCATGGGCCGTGCCGCCGGAGTCTGCACTGGGGGCACCGTCACCGCGGACGCCGGGGCCGGGACAGCCTGTCCGGGAGCCTGCTCGCGCTGGTGTCCGGGAGCTTGCTCGCCACCGGCTCGCCTGGCCGCGCTTCCCGCGATGAACAGGACCAGGCCTGCCGCGGCAGTCAGTACCCACAAGACCAGGGCCGCGATCGCCAACGGGGTCTCCCTCCGCGCCACTGGTTCATCGGCGGATCCGCCGGGACCGCTCCACAGGTTAGCGAACGCCGGCCGGTGCCCCCGCCTGCCCGGTACCTGCCTCGCCCAGCAGCCGCGGCCCGGCGGCCCGGATGAGCACGACGGCCCAGGTGCGCAGCGGCTTCCACGGCTCGGCCAGCTTCCGGAACTCCGCTTCTGACGGCGGCGCGCCCAGCTGGTACAGCCGCCCGGCCAGGTCCAGCGCACGGGGCTCGCCGACCGGCAGCACGTCGGTGAACCCGGTGCCGCGGATCACGATCAGCGAGCTGTAGAACGGGCCGATGCCGTCGAGGGCCTGGAGGCCGGCCATGGCCCGCTCCGGACCCTGGTCCAGCAGGCGCAGGGCGTCCAGCCGGCCGTCGAGGGCCGCCCGGGCCACCCCGTGCAGCCGTGGCATCCGGTCGGCGGGGATACCCGGGAACGAGTCGACCGCCAGCAGCTGGCCGGGGGTGGGCAGCGCGGCCACCTGCTCACCGGCCAGGTCGAAGACCCGCCCGTGCGCGCGGCTCAGCCGGTCCCGCGCCTGCATCATCTGCCGGGCCGGCCGCCGGGCGCTCAGCACGCACCAGGCCGCCGCCTCGTACGGAGAGTAGAACAAGGGGGGCCGCAGCCCGGGAGCCACCGCCTGAAGACGCCCGATGACGGGGTCGCGCTCTCCGACGCGGGTGAACTCCCGGCCGTCGTGGTCGAGGGACAGCACCCGCGCGACCTGGTCGCGCACCCGGTCCAGGTCGGCGCCGGCGGCCCCGTGGACGACGCAGCGCACGGTACCCGCCTCGTCCTGCCGGACCTCCACCCCTACCTGGTCCGCATACCCGTCGAGGCAGAAGGCCAGGCGCATGACCCCGTCCCAGCCGCCCCCCGCCCGCTGGCCGAATCCGAACGTGGCCGCCTCGGCGAGTGAGAACGGCCCGCTCGGGGTGATGGTGAACGATCCAGGCTGCATGCTGGCCATGCTCTCAGCCAGGTCCGACACTCAGCCGGGCCAGGCCCAGCCCGGGCCGGCGGCCGATCCCGGCCGGCCGGCTACTGCTGGGCCGCGGGCTGGTCGGCCGACAGGTAGGCGAGTACGGCCAGGACGCGCCGGTTGTCGTCGTCGGACGGCTGCAGGCCCAGCCGGAGGAAGATCGACGCCGTGTGCTTGGCTACGGCCCGCTCGCTGATCACCAGCCGCTGGCCGATCGCGGCGTTGGTCCGGCCCTCGGCCATCAGGCCGAGCACTTCGCGTTCCCGCGGGCTGAGCGCGCCGATGGCGTTGTCGCCGGAGTTGCGGAACAGCAAGCGGTCGATGACCTCCGGGTCCATCGCTGTCCCGCCCGCGGCCACCCGGCGGACCGCGTCCACGAACTGCCTGCTGTCGAACACCCGGTCCTTGAGCAGGTAGCCGATGCCGCCGCTGCCGCCGGCCAGCAGCTCGCGGGCGTACAGCTGCTCGACGTACTGGGACAGCACGAGAACGGGCAGGCCGGGCACGGCGCGCCGGGCGGCCAGCGCGGCCCGCAGGCCCTCGTCGGTGAAACTCGGTGGCAGCCGGACATCGACCACGGCCAGATCCGGCCGGGTGGAGGTCACGGCGGTGAGCAGGTCGGTTCCGTTGTTGACGGCCGCGCTGATCTCGAAGCCGTGCGCCTCGAGCATCCGGGTCAGCCCGTCCCTCAGCAGGAAGAGGTCTTCAGCGATGACAATGCGCACGAGATCTCCATGGTGACGGCGGTGGGGCCACCGGGCGGGCTGTGCACCGCGAGCACCCCGTCGAACGCGGCGACCCGGCGCTCGATGCCGCGCAGCCCGGTGCCGCGCTGCGGGTCGGCGCCGCCCCGGCCATTGTCACTGACGCCGACCCGCAGCATCCCGTCGGCGTAGCGGATGTCGATCCATGTCTGGGTGGCGCCCGCATGCTTGGACACGTTGGCCAGCAGCTCGCTGACCGCGAAGTACGCCGCCGACTCGACCGGGGCGGGGAGGCGGCCGGGCAGGTCACTGGCCAGCCGGGTGCGCACCGGCGAGTCGAGGGCCAGCGCATGGACCGCGTCCCCCAGGCCGCGGTCGGCGAGTACCGGCGGGTGGATACCGCGGACCAGGTCCCGCAGCTCGGCCAGGGCCTTCGCCGACGTATCGCGGGCTTCCAGGAGCAGCGCCCGCGCGGCGGCCGGGTTGGAGTCGATCAGCTGCCCGGCGGCGTCCAGGGTCATGCCCATCGCGACCAGGCGGGCCTGCGCCCCGTCGTGCAGGTCCCGCTCGATCCGGCGCATCTCCGCGGCGCCGGTGTCGATGGCCTCCGAGCGGGTCTCGGCCAGGTGCCGGACCCGCTGGACCAGCTCCGCCGATCCGGCCGGGGCGAGCATCGAGCGGGCCAGCATCCCATAGGCAGCCAGCATCCAGGGGGCGACGGCCAGCCCGAGGGCGATCAGCCCGCCGCTCGCCGCGATGAGCATCAGCGGCGAGTGCCCCAGGAACGAGGGCTCGTCCGACCGGTGGGTGAGAGCCCGCAGAACCCCGGCCAGGCCCGCGGTGATCAGGCCGGCAGGCAGGACGGCCACTACCCACCCACCGCAGGCGCTGATGACCAGCCACAGCAGCTCACGTGCGGCCGCGGGACCGGCGAGCAGCGAGCGGAGCCGCTGGAGATAGCCCCCGCCGCCGGCGGCGCGCGAGGGCAGGGACGGCTCCGCGATGCGGATCCCGCACCAGTCGGCCACCAGCCACCGGGTGACCCGGGCCAGCAGCCTGATGGCCAGCACGAGACGGGGGAGCAGGAACAGCCACACCGCCATCAGGACCAGCAGGACCACTGCCGCGAGGATCAGATTCTGGCCCGGTGACGGTCCCGGGCCTGGCCCCGGGAAGGCACCTTGGCTGGTGATGACCCCGCCTGCGGCCGAAGCGCTCTTCGGCACCGCTGCCACACTCTCGGAGCTCCGCCCAGCACGCCCGGCGGTGAGGAGCAGGAGAAACAGCGGCGCGGCCAGAGCCAGCAGCAGCCCGGCTCCGGCCGCGGCCAGGACGCAGAACCCGAGGCCGCGCCAGGCGGCGGTGAGGCCGTCCCTGAGCCAGCGCCGGAAGGAGGGGGATCCCGGGCGGGACAGGCGTGGCGTTCCGCTGCTCATCACGGGTCTCCCTCAGCTGGCCGGATGCTCCTCTGCCAGTGTGCCGGGCCGGCGGCCGGTCGGCAGTGTGCCTGGGCCCCCAGAATGGGGGTGTACCTAGGTCCACCCTGCGCGATGCTCCGCGGACAGGCTTCAGCGCGCCACCGGCTGCGGCAGCCGCAGGGCCCGGCGCAGGAATCCCAGCTCGTGCAGCAGCAGGTTCGCGGTGGCCGCCTCGCTGACGGGCAGATGGGTCGCCCGGGGCAGCGGCAGCACCTCGTGCGGCCGTCCCGCCGCGAGCAGGGCCGCGGACAGGCGCAGGGTGTGCGCCGGGACCACGTTGTCGTCCGCGAGGCCGTGGATGAGCAGCAACGGCCGTCGCAGCGAGGCCGCCTCGAGCACGGGCGAGCACCGGTCGTAGGCCTCGGGGTGCTCGTCCGGGTGGCCCAGGTGACGTTCCCGCCAGTGCGTGTCGTACAGCCGCTGGTCGGTGACGGGGGCGCCGGCCACCGCGGCGGCGAACACGTCGGGCCGGCGCAGCACCGCGAGTACGGCCAGGAACCCGCCGAAGGACCAGCCGCGGATCGCGACCCGGCCCAGGTCCAGCGCGGGGTACCGGCGTGCGGCGTGCTGCAGCCCGTCCACCTGGTCGGCCAGTACCGGCCCGGCGATATCGGTGTAGATCTCGCGTTCCCAGGCAGGCCCGCGGCCGGGGGTGCCGCGCCCGTCCACCGTGAGCACCGCGAAGCCCTGCTCCGCGAACCACTGCGAGACGTACGTGGTCCGCCCTTGCGCGGCGGTCACCTTGCGGAGCGCGGGTCCCCCGTAGGGGTCCATCAGCACCGGAAGCGGACCGTCGGCCGCCTCATACCAGGAGGGCAGGAACAGCGCGCCGCGCAGCTCCCGGGGCCCCAGCGAGAGGAGCTCAGCCCGCGGCCGCACGACGGGTGCCTCCGCGACCGAGGTGATGACTACCGGGTCCCGCTGCGCCAGGCCGGCGCCGCGGCCGGCCAGATCCGTCGCGGTGACGCCCACGGCGTGCGGCAGGATCGTGGTCCGGGGACCAGGACGGCCCGGCGTCCGCGAGACCAGGACGACGGTACCGCCTCGCGTCGTGCCCCCGTGCACCCCCGGTTCCGCGCTTACCCGGCGCAGCCCGGCCTCCGGATGGTGGGCCCAGACGTGCGTCTGGGTCGGCTCGTCGGACGCGGTGAACAGCACGGTCTCGCCGTCCACCGCGAGCACCTCGTCGAGCTGCAGGCCGGGCGGGGTGACCGCCCGGCCGTCAGCAACCAGCCGCCGGGTGTCGCCGGTGTCGGCGTGAGTCAGCAGGACACCTGAGGAAGTCCGCGCGGGCAGCCCCGGCACGAGCTGGACCCACGCGTCGTCCCGCTGCTCAGCCAGCACCGTGGTCGCGCCGGTGCCTGGCTCGATGCCGAGAACCTGGACGTGCCGCTGGTCACGGCGCTGGACGGCAGCGAAGGGCCCGGACTCGTCCCAGCCCGCGGCGACCAGGTACTCAAACCCCGCGGTGTCCCAGTCCACCGCGGTGAGCGGCGCGCCTGCCGGGCCGGCCACGTCAGCGATCCAGAGGCTCACCGCGGCGTTCGCCGAGCCCGCGGGAGGGTAGCGGAACGCGGTGGGCGGCTGGCCGGGTTCCGCCGGGTCCGCCCGGTACCACAGCCGGACCGCCGCCTCGTTGACGCGGGCGATCAGCATGTGCCGGCCGTCCGGGCTCCACCAGTAGCCGCGGTGGCGGCCCATCGACTCCGCCGCCACGTGCTCAGGGCGGCCGAAACTCACCGCGGGACCATCGGGGGCGGCGATCACCCGGTCGCCCGGCCCGGCGGCGTCGACCACGCGCACCGCGTCGCCGCTGAGGTAGCCGACACCGCGGCCGGCGGGGTCCGGGCGGGGATCGCCAGCCGGCTCCCGGGCGGGCAGCCGGCGCACCGACCCGTCCGCCGGCCGGGCCACCCACAGCTGCCCGGACAGCGTGAAGGCCAGCAATCCGCAGTCCCGGTCCGCCGCGAACCCGACGACGCCGGCGGACATCTCCCGGGTGCGCTCCCGGCGGGTCCGCTCGGCCGCGGTCAGCTGCTCGGCCGCCCCGCCCAGCAGGCTGGCCGGGTCGGCGAGCAGCCGCTCCGCCCCGGTTACCCGGTCGACCGCCCACAGGCAGCCGACTGGGTCATCCCCGGCCCGGCTGCGCAGGAAGAAGACCGTCCGGCCGTCCGGCGACACGACGGCCCCGGCCGGATGGCCGAGGCTGAAGCGGCGGGTCCGGGCGAGCTGGCGGGGCAGGGCGTCCGGGGGCAGGAGCGTCCAGGTCCATACCGGTCATCGTGGCCGGAGATCCTGCTCAGCGGGGCGGACGGCGACCAGGACCGTGGCGCCGTGCTCGGCAGACCTGGCCACCGACGCGGTCAGCCCGGCGGCCGTGACCGCCGCGGTGGCCGCGGCCACCTGGCGCTCGCTGATCTCAGAGAGCAGGCGCCCGCCGGGTGCCAGCCACCCCGGCGCCTCGGCGACCACCCGCCGCAGTACCTCCAGGCCGTCCGCGCCGCCGTCCAGGGCCACCCGCGCCTCGTGGTCGCGGGCTTCCGGTGGCAGCAGCCCGACGTCGCCGGTGGGCACGTAAGGCACGTTGGCCAGCAGGATGTCCACCCGGCCGCGCAGCCCGGCCGGCAGCGGCCCGAACAGGTCGCCCTGATACACCTGCCCGCCCACGGCGGCCAGGTTGCGCCGGGCGCAGCGCACCGCGGCCGGGTCGATGTCCGCGGCGTGCACAGCGGCTCCGGGGACGGCGGCGGCCAGCGCGGCGGCCAGGGCACCCGAGCCGCAGCACAGGTCCACGACCACGGCTCCCGGCCGGGCCAGCGTGACGGCCTGGCCAGCCAGGAACTCGGTCCGGCGGCGCGGGACGAAGACGGTCGGGTCTACCGCGATCCGCAGGCCGCAGAACTCCGCCCAGCCCAGCACGTACTCGAGCGGCTCGCCCGCGGCCCGCCGGTCCACCAGGGTGGCCAGCTCGGCCTCACTCCGGGCGGCCGAGATCAGCAGGTCCGCCTCGTCCTCAGCGTAGACACAGCCCGCCGCGCGGAGCCGGGCGGTCACGGCGGGGCGGGCGGGCGGAGGGTCAGCGCCAGGAGGGTCAGCGGCGGGGATGTCGTCGGCAGGCATGAGTGCCGGCCACCTTACCGGCCCCCGGCGGATGGCTGGCCCGGTCCCGGGGGCCGGGACCGGGCCGCGAAGACTTAGCCGCGCCGCAGCAGCAGGACGACGAGCACGATGATCACGATCACCACGATGGTGCCTATGCCGATATACACCGGAGTGGTTCCTCTCAGTTGGTATTGCGCGCCCAGCCGGGCGGCTGAACCGGCCCTTGGCTACCCGGGGCTCAGCGGCCAAAACGCCCGGCTACCCGGGCTGTCCCGCCCGGCAGCCCCGGCCCGGTCCCAGTGGAGACAGGTCTGCGCAGGTCAGCGGCTGGATGCCGCAGTCCACTGAGCGGCTCAGCGGGGGAGCACATACGGGTTCAGGATGCCGGCCGGGTCGAGCGCGCGGCGGATCCGGGCGAACAGGTCCCGCTCGGCGGCGGAGCGCACCAGCGGAAGCCAGCGGGCTTTCAGCGTGCCGATGCCGTGCTCGGCGGAGATCGAGCCGCCCAGCGACGCCACGAACGAGAACACCGCGTCCTCGTGGCGGCCGTCTGCGGGGGCCGCCGGGACGATGTTGACGTGCACGTTCCCGTCCGCGACGTGACCGAAGGTGATGACCGTGGCGTCCGGGTCCGCCCCGGCCACGACGCCGGCCACCCCGGCCGCCAGTTCGGCCCAGTGCGCCGCGGGGACGGAGACGTCCAGCTTGAGGGGGACGCCGAGGAAGCCCGCCGCTTCGGGCTGGCGTTCCCGGTAGGCCCATAGCCGGGCCCGGTCCGCCGCCGCCTGCGCCACGGCCACGGGATAGTCGCCGGCCACCGGGGCCAGATCGTCCAGGGCGCCCGGGCCGTCCGCCTCCAGCAGGAGATACGCCTGGGCCGGGACGGCCAGCGGTGGCGCCAGGCCAGCGTGGGCGGCCAGGACGTCCAGCCCCGCGGGGGTGAAGAACTCGGCCGAGAGCAAGCCGGGGACCCGGTCGCCGGCCAGCCGGGCCAGTGCGTGCAGCTCGCCCAGGCCCGGCAGCCCGCACAGCACGGTGACGAGGTCCCGGGCGCGGGGGACCAGCCGCAGCCGGGCCGCGGTGATGACGGCCAGGGTGCCTTCGGAGCCGGCCAGCAGCGCGGGGTAGTCGTATCCGGTGTTGTCCTTGACCAGGCCGGACAGGTGGGACAGGACGCTGCCGTCGGCCAGCACGGCCTCGATGCCGCGCAGCTGGGCGCGCATCGGCCCGTAACGCAGCACCCGCAGCCCGCCCGCGTTGGTGGCCACCGCGCCGCCCACGGTGGCGCTGTCGCGGCTGGCGATGAGGACACCGAGGTCCAGGCCGGGCGCGGCCGCCGCAGCGCGGCTGAGCGTTACCCCGGCCCCGGCGGTGACCTGGGCCGCCTCCAGGTCAGCGGGGCCGAGCCGGTCCAGCCGGGACAGGCTGAGCACGACCTCCCCGTGGACCGGGACGCTCCCGCCGACCAGGCCGGTGTTGCCGCCCTGGGGGACCACGGGGACCCCCGCGCCGGAGCACAGCCGCAGCAGCGCCGCGACCTGCTCAGTGTCCCGCGGCCGCAGGACGGCGGGCGGGTCACCGCGGAAGCGGCCGGTCCAGTCCACCGCGTAGCCCGCCGCGGCGTCGCCGGTCAGTACGTGCCGCGGGCCCACCACCGCGGTGAGGTCGCGGAGCAGGGCCGGCGGCAGGAGGATGCGCGGCACCGGCGCTACCCCGCGGAGCAGGCGCGCATGGCCCGGGCGAACGCGTCGCCCCGGTCCCGGTAGTCGCGGAACTGGCCGAAGCTCGGCGCGGCGGGGGAGAGCAGCAGCACGCCGTCCGGGCGGGCCCAGGCGAAGCCGCGCTGCACGGCGGTGTCCAGGTCCGGGCAGGACATCACCTCGGCCTTGCCGGGGTGAGCGGCCTCGATCGCGGCCGCGATGCGCGGACCGCTGTCCGGCACGGTCAGCACCAGCGTGGGCGCCGGGCGGTCGGCGAGCCCGGCGGCCAGCGGCGCGTAGTCGATCCCGCGGTCCTGGCCGCCCGCGATCAGGGCCACCCGGCGCCCCGGGAACGCGTCCAGCGCGGCCAGCGTGGGCAGCACGTTGGTGGACAGGCTGTCGTCCACGAAGGTGACGCCGGCCACGGTGCCGATGGCCTGCAGCCGGCTGCTGAGCGGCGCGAACCCGGCGGCGGCCGCGCGCAGCGCGGCGTCGTCACCGGCCTGCGGCACGCCCAGGGCCCGCAGGCAGGCCCGGGCGATCAGGGCGTTGCGCCGGCTGTGCGCGCCCAGCAGGCCGAGCGGGGCCATCCAGTCCGCGTCCGGGTCGTCGTCGGCGTGCACCCACTCCACCCGGGGGCCGAGCAGCGCCACCCGCTCCCGGAGCAGGTCGCTGTCGCCGTTGGCCACGGTCAGGTCCGCGCCCGGCTGGGAGCAGACGGACAGCTTGTCCCGGTAGTAGTTCTGCACCCCCTGATGCCAGGGGAGGTGGTCGGGGTGCAGCGAGGTCACCGCGACCACCGGGGGCGAGCAGCCCAGGTCGGTGGCCTGGTAGCTGGAGGTCTCGATCACCCAGTAGTCGTAGGCCAGGCCCGCCTGCGCGGGGTCCCACGGCGGCTGCCCGATGTTCCCGCCGACCATGCACCGGTAGCCCCACTGGCTGAGCAGGTGGCCCGCGACGGCGGTGGTGCTGCTCTTGCCCTTGGTCCCGGTGATGCACAGCACCCGGTCCCGGGGCGCCTCCTGGAGCCACAGGCCCAGGCCGCCCACCACCGGGATGCCGCGCGCTTCCAGCTGCCGCAGGTCGTCCCGGTACCGGCTGATGCCCGGGGACTTGATCACCACGTCGCAGCTGGCCAGGGCGGCCAGGCCGTCGCCGGAGGTGGCGAGTACCGGTCGCCCGTCCACCCCGCCGGCCGGCGGGTGGTCGTCGACCAGCACGGGCTGGCGGCCCAGCGAGATGAGCGCGGCGAGGTTGGCCAGGCCCTCCACGCCGAGACCCCAGAGGCCGACCTGGCCGGCGGCCAGCCCGCCGCGGTCCTGGCCGGCCGGCCCGGCGCGCAGGTCAGACCAGGAGATCGTCGGGCGCATAGGCATCCGGGACGAAGTGGCGGCCGAGCGGGCGGAGCAACTCGGCCGGGGTAGATAGCTGGGGCAGGCCGTCCAGTTCCGCGGCCAGCACCTGGAGCAGCTTGGTGCCGGCCCGGTCGGGCCGCTGCGCGGCGAGCAGCGCCGCGGCCCGGCACTCGCCGACCTCGCCCACGCACTCGAACGGCTTGCTGGTGGGGGAGGTGCCGAGCAGGGAACGGAACTTGTCGGCCAGCCCGGCGCCGGCGTCCGGGCCAGTACTGTCGTCGCCGTCCAGCGGCTCGTGCCCGCCGAAGATCGCTTCCAGTTCCGCGGCGGGCATGAACGGCGCCAGGATCAGGTCGATGAAGCAGCACTTGTCGCAGCGGCCGCACCAATGGTCGAGCCGGAGCGATTTGTCGATATGAAAGGCGCGGTTACAGCTGCGGAACGTGTCGTGGTACTGGGTCAGCGCGGCGAACCGCCGGGCCACCCACAGTTCGCTGAACGGGCGCAGCGCGGAGAAGTAGGCGAAGTCCGGGCCGAGCGCCCCGGCCAGCACCTCGCGGAAGGCCTCCTCGAACGCCTCACTCTTGGAGTACTGGTGATTCACCGGCGACCCGTCCACTTCCAGGGTCGGGATCGACGCGGACCATTCGTTCGACATGACCACGGCGTCCCGGTCGTCGAGGACCGCGGCCAGCACGGCGATGGCCGAGATGATCCCGGTCACCGGGACGTGGCCGTTGCGGAACCCCAGGTCGCGGGAGCGCAGCAACTGCGGGTCGATCTCACGCTCGGCGCGGATGACCGGCAGTCCGGTGACCGCGGCGGGCCGCTCGATCGCCTCGAACCGGTCACCCGGGCGGCTCACGACGAACAGCGCGGGGTCGGCCTGGGCCCGGATCGTCTCGACGGTGACGATCGAGTCGATACCGCCGCCGAACGGCACCAGAGGCCGCCTGGCCCTGGGCGCCGGGGACCTGGGTGCGCGCCGGGGCGCGGGCCGGGCTGGGCCGGGACGGGCCCTGGATCTGCAGCCCGGACAGGTCCAGGCCGTTGCGGTAGCCGAACTCGGCCAGCCCATCGGTGTAGAAGGAGCGCAGGAACGCGCGCTCGGTGTCGGTGACCGCGGTCTCGCCCAGGTCGATGACCGGCGGAGCGGCGGTCTTGTAGTAGGACACGCCGGCCAGCAGGAACACCAGCCGCGCGGCCTCGGCGACGTCCGCACGGCCCCACCGTTCCGGGGCGGCGCCGGGCACCGTGACCCGCTCGCTGAACCGGTAGTCACCGACGGAATACCGGCAGGTCAGGAGCCCGCGGGCGGGATCGATCTGATACCCCTCGTACCGGAACGGCGGGGTGGTCACGTGTCCTCCTTGGGCCTGAGGCGGGCGACGGCGGCGAACCGGCCGCACGGGCGGGCGGCCCGGTCGCTGAAGAACAACTCCGGGCCCGGGCCGGTCATGCCCGGGCCGCTGCCGGCCCGGGTGGCCGTGCTCACACCGCTGTCGTAGATCTGGCCGTCCGGCACGCCGGACTCGCGGATCACCCGCCGGTTTGCGGCGGGCAGGTCCATCAGCCACCGTCCCGATCCGTCCGGCCGCAGGACTCCGCTCGTGTTCCCGCCGAAGAACCGCTCCGCGGCCGCCGCGACCTCCGGGCCCACCTGATAGCGATCCGCCGCGACGGCGGGTCCAATCGCTACCCGCATACGGTCAGGCTGCGCGCCCAGCCCCTGCATCGCGTGCAGCGCGGCCCCGGTCACCCCGGCCACCGTGCCGCGCCAGCCCGCGTGCACGCAGGCCAGCACCTGGGCCTGCGGGTCGATCAGGATGATCGGCACGCAGTCCGCGACGAGGATGACCAGTACCGTGTCCAGGTCGGTCGTGACCAGGGCGTCGGTGGACGCGATGGCGTCGGCTACGGCGAACGCGCCACGTCCCTGGTCGGCCGCGGACACGACCGCCACCCGCCGGCCGTGCGCCTGCTGGCAGAACACGAAGTCGTCCAGGTCCGTGCCGAGCGCGGCCGCCACCCGGCGCCGGTTCACCAGCACGTCGGCTGGCTCGTCGCCGACGTGCAGCCCCAGGTTGAGGGTGCCGTAGGGGCCGGCCGAGACGCCGCCGTGGCGCGTGGTCACGAACGCGTCCACGCCCAGGGCGTCGAGCGACGGCCAGGCCAGCACGTCCAGGCTTCCCTGCCGGCGGAGGCCGGCCGTGGCCGATGTCGGCGCTGTCACCACGCGGCAATACTAGTCCGGGGGGACGACCCCCCTGGACTCCTGCTGTATTGGTCCGGGGGGACGACCCCCTGGACCCCCGCTCGCCGCTTCGCGCCGAACGCCGGGTCGGCGAGCACCCGCCTGCGGCGGGGCCCCGCCTCCCCGGCGCCCGCGCGCCGCTACCCCCTGGACCCCGCTCGCCGCTGTCATCCTCGGGAATGATGCGGTAGCGGGGCGCGGTGGCTACCGTCGGTTAAGTGCCGCCCAATTCTTCAGTCACGCGGCCACCGCGGCCGCCGCTGCTGTCGGCCATCACCGAGCGGCAGCGACTCGGGCTCGCCACGGCCCTGACGGCGCTGGCCGGCGTGGCCGCGATTGCCCTGGTGATCGTTCAGCTGAGGCACGCGCACGGACCGGGGCCCGCTCTGGCCATCCTGATGTGCGTCCCGGTGATCGCGTTCGGCCGCCGATGGCCGCTTCCTGTTCTCGCCCTGGCCAGCGCCGCCGCGCGCCGCGCAGATGGCGACGGGTAGCATCGTCGCTGCTGGTGAGCCTGGTGCTCGGCGTGTCTGGGTACACCGTGGCCGCTGGCGTCCCGCGGCGGCTGTCGATCCGCGCCGCGCTGGCCGCGGCGGCGATTTTCGGCGCGGCGCTCCTGTATGCCGGACAGCGAAAGGGCCCGCCCCGCTCGCGGCCGGGGCCATCCTGGGCTTCCTGCCGCTCGCGGCCGGGTGGTTCATCGGAGATAGCGTGGCGGCGCGCCGGCGTTACATGGCCGGGCTGGCCGAGCAGGCCGAGCGCGAGCGAGCCGCCGAGGCCGAGCGCGCCCGGCAGGAGGTCCGCGAGGAGCGGGTACGCATCGCCCGCGAGCTGCACGACGTCGTCGCCCACACGCTCACGGTGATCACCGTCCAGGCCGGGGTGGGCAGGCGCCTGATGGCGAAGCGCCCCGAGGAGGCGGGCGCCGCGCTCGAATCGATCGAGATGATCGGGCGGACCGCCCAGGACGAGCTGCGTGTCGTGCTCGGGCTGCTGCGCGACGAGGAAGCCGGAGCCGCCGCGCTCACGCCCGCGCCGAGGCTCGCCGACCTCAAAGAGCTTGCGGACACCGTGCGGGCATCCGGGACACCCGTCGAGCTGCGAACGTCCGGCACCGATCGTCAGCTCTCCCCGGCGCTTGAGCTCACGCTCTACCGCGTTGTCCAGGAGGCGCTCACCAACGTCGTCCGGCATGCGCCGCAAGCCCGGGTCACGGTCGACCTCACGGTCTCGGCCGCCCACGTCCGGCTCGAGGTGACCGACGACGGAGGATCAGCCGGGCAGGCGGGCGATGCACGGGCGGTACGGCGGCCGGTCAGGAACGACCCGGCATTCCGGGCCCAGGCCACGGGATCGTCGGGATGCGGGAGCGGATCGGCGCCTTCGGCGGCTGGCTGGTGGCCGAACCGCTCGGCGGCGGCTTCCACGTGCTCGCCGAGGTCCCGATCGAGGACCCGAGGTGACGCGCACGCGCAGCGCGGCAGGACCAGGCGGCACCGTGATGACCGGCGTCCTCGTTGTCGACGACCAGGCGCTTGCTGCGCACCGCGTTCTCCTCGCTGATCGACGCCGAGAACGACCTCCAGGTCGTCGGCGAGGCCGCCGACGGCAGGCAGGCGGTCGACCTCGCGGCGAGCCTCGCGCCCGACGTCGTCGTGATGGACGTCCGGATGCCGGTGATGGACGGGATCGAGGCCACCCGGCAGATCACCTCAGCCCGCGGGCCCGGCGGGGCGCGGGTGCTCATCCTCACCACCTTCGACCTCGACGAGTACGTCTTCGAGGCGCTGCGAGCGGGAGCGAGCGGCTTCGCGCTCAAGAGCCGTCCGCTCGATGAGCTGCTGAACGCGATCCGCATCGTCGCCGCAGGCGAGGCGCTCCTGGCTC
Organism: uncultured Actinomycetes bacterium; assembly: GCA_963844695.1. Classification (GTDB taxonomy): domain Bacteria; phylum Actinomycetota; class Actinomycetes; order Streptosporangiales; family Streptosporangiaceae; genus RYN-230. Next base: position 83,061 of record CAWJPL010000016.1, on the reverse strand, counting down.
CGAGCGTGACCCGCCGGCTCATCGCGCACTACGCGGGCCAGGCCAGACCGCCGTCCAGAACGCCGCCGGCCTGGCGGAGCTCACCGAGCGCGAGCGTGAGGTGCTGGCGCTGGTCGCCGAAGGGCTGTCCAACGCGGAACTCGCCCGGACGCTGCATGTGAGCCTCCCGACGGCCAAGACGCACGTGAGCCGGATCCTGACCAAGCTCGGTGCCCGGGACCGGACCCAGCTGGTCATCCTGGCCTACCAGTCAGGACTCGCCACCCAGGCCTGAGCGGTCCGGTGAGTCTCTGGAGCTGTCGTTCGCGGGAATGACGCACTGATGCTTCCCGGGCACGATGACAGCTCGTGGCCGATCGCCCACGATTGCTTGCCATGAACATCTCCTGGGCTCCGGCCTTGCGCCACCTGGCCGCCACCCGGCCGGCCGGGCCCCACGGCCCCGCCCTGGGGCCCGGCGTCTTCCTGCTTCTGGTCGTGCTGATCGCCGCCGCGGCCTACGGCGCCACGCGCATCGGCCGCGGGCGGCGTCAGCGCAAGGTAGCGGACTCGGCCTGGCGCCCCGAACCGCAGGCGCCTTCCCCGGCGGGCTCCGGGGCGCCCGCCGGGGAAGGCGCCGTCGCGCCCGCCGCGGACCGGGCCGGGGCCGCGGCGCCTGTCCGGCCGCGCGCCGCCAGCGCCCCGGAGCCCGGCGAGGCAGCGGAGGCCGCCGGCCGCGCGCCGGCTGCACCGCTGGCCTCCCCGGCGGATCGGCCGGCGGATGGGCGGTCGAGACTCACGGCCTGACCAAGCGGTTCGGCCCGAACGCCGCTGTTGACCACGTCGAACTGCTCGTCCCCCGGGGGTCCGCGTTCGGCTACCTCGGTCCCAACGGCGCCGGCAAGACGACGCTCATCCGTACCCTGCTTGGCCTGACCCGGGCTGACGCCGGCACGATGTCGCTGCTCGGGATCCGCGGTCCCGGCCGAGCGCAGCCGGGCGCTGGCCCGGGTCGGCGCGATCGTCGACGAGCCCCGCTTCCACCACCACCTGACAGGCCGGGAGAACCTGCGCCTGCTGGGCGCCGCGCGAGGCGGCGGCGCGGAGGGGCGGATCCCGGGGTCGCTGGCCCGGGTCGGCCTCGGCGAGCGCGCCGACGACAAGGTCGCCTCGTACTCGATGGGCATGCGCCAGCGCCTGGGGGTGGCGGCGTGCTTGCTGGGTGACCCCGACCTGCTGATCCTGGACGAGCCGATGAACGGGCTCGACCCGGCGGGGATGCACCAGATGCGCGCGATGATCCGCTCGCTGGTCGACGAGGGACGCACGGTGATGCTCTCCTCCCACCTGCTCGACGAGGTCGAGCGCACCTGCGACGCGGTCGCGATCGTCGACCGCGGGCGAGTCATCCGGCAGGGTCCGATCGGTGAGCTCGTCCGCACCGCGGGCACCCGCACCGTCCGGCTGGACTGCTCCGACCCCGCCGCGGCGGGCCGTCTCCTCGAGCAGTCCGGAATCGCCACCGGCGTTGCGCCCGGCGAGCTGGAGCTGACCGTGACGCTTCCGTCCGGCGCCTCGCGCGAGACGGTGGCGGAGGTCAACCGCCGGCTCGTCGAGGGCGGCGATCTCCGTGTACGGCCTCCAGGAGGTTCACGCCACCCTGGAGGACTGGTTCTTGTCGGTGACCAGCCGCCTGGGAGAGCAGCCATGACCGAGGACACGTCGGCCGCGCCGGCCGGCCCGGCGATGCCCACTGCCGTCATGGCGGGCGGAACCCGGCCGGATCGTGCCGCCGTCCCCGGCCGGTACCGGTCGTGGGTCCCGAGCTGGGGGCTCGATCACCACCAAGCACCTTGAGCTGCGGAAACGGCGCGCCCTCATGGTAGTCACCGCGCTGCTGATCGTCGGCCTGCCCGTCCTGGTCCTGGGCATCCGGCTGGTGTTCCACCTGGCCAACGCGAAGAGCTACGGGCCGGCCGGCAGCCCGTCGGCGTTCCAGTTCCTGTGCCAGCCGATGTCCGAGTTCGGGTTCATCATGGCCGCGACCCTCGGGGCCACAGCGGGAACCACGGACCTGTCCGACGGGATGTTCCGGCACCTGGTGATCACCGGCCGCTCGCGCGTCGCGCTCTACCTGGCCCGGATCCCGGCCGGCCTGGCGATCGTCCTGCCGCTGGTCGCCGTGGCCTTCACCCTGCTGTGCCTGGTGACCAGTTACGCGGGTATCCCGCAGCCGGCGTCGGTTTCCGCGTAACGGGATCCCCGTCCCGGCCCAGCTCAGCGAGACGCAGCTCAAGAGCTGGATCCTGCGGCATCCACGGCAGTACGAGCAGGCCTTCGTCGCCGTAGTCCCTCAGCTCGTCCCGGCCAGCGGCCGCATCCCGGTCTCGCGTCCCGCGCCCCCGCCCGCGATCAGCCGGAACATCACCACCGTCTATGGCGAGTACACCTCAGACGAGGCGGGCCAGCTCAACCCGCCGGTCAACGAGATGGCCAAGATCGGGCTGTGGCTCGAGCTCGACATCGGCGTCGGGTTCCTGGTCGGTCTCGGCGTCGGCTCCCTCGTCGGCCAGCGCACCGTGTCCACGGTGCTGATGATCGTGCTGCAGATCATCGTGACCCCCATCCTCGCGGCCCACGTGATCCCGTACTTCATCAACGGCCAGCGCGTCGTGGTGGGCATTGCCCTGGACCAGCTCCGGCCCGCCGGCCTGGCGGGGGGCGGGGCCAACGGCGGAGCGGGCGGCCCGGGCCACGTACTGTTCGGCGGGCGCGGCGCGCTCGGCATACCACCGATGCCCACCTGGGCGATGATCACCGTGATCGTGGGCTGGATCGTCGGCTGGTCGGTGATCGGCGCCTGGCGGATGGCCACCCGCGACGCCTGACCACCCGCCAGGCTGCCGCCCGCGTCAGCGCGGGCGGTCAACGAGAAGGACCTGTCCGTGGTATCGGTGGTCCGGTCGATGGCGTGGGCTGGCCGGCTGGCCGGTCGAGTCCGCAGGAGAAGTTCGCGTACGGGACTGGAGGGTGGTTCGGCGGCGGGGGCTGCCTGATGCAATGCGACTCGATCCACCGCACCCGCGGGTCCGGGCCTGGCGGTGACACCGGCAGCACGAATCCCCGCACGTAGCCGCGGCGGATGTCGGCCTGCAGCGTGGCCAGCGTCGGGGCGGGCACGTTGCCGAGGAAGCCGCCGATAGGCAGCACCTCCCTGCCGCTGTACAGGATGTAGTTCTCCGCGAGCCCGGACGTGTCGGTGCCGAACAGGGCGTCAGCGGGTGGCGTCCGGAGTTCGAGCCGCTGGACTGCCCTGGTGAGGATGGGCGCGTTGGCGGCCAGGACCTGGTTGTTGTGCACGGTCTTCGCCGACTCGAACGGGGTGTCAAACGGGCCTAGCCCCCGGATGACGCTGCTCACGGACGCCGCCGCGGGCAGCAGGAGCACGGCGGCACCGGCGAACGCGACCGCGGTCAGGTGCCCGGCCCGGCCTGACGCGGGCAGCAGCAGCTGGCCGGCGGCGCCCACCGCCACGACCAGCGCCACCAGGGTGAGCACGACCGGGCCGGACGCCGTCCCGGACATCAGGTAGGCGCCGTAGCCGACGCAGCCGAGTACCGTCGCGGCGACGATCAGGCACACCCTGGCCGGCCAGGGGCGAGGTCCGCACGCGGCGACGCCGGTGCCGCACAGCGCGGCGACCGCGGGGATGAGCGCCGCGACGTAGTACGAGTTCAGGTAGGTGCCGACGCTGAAGAAGACCGCGAGGACCAGCCACCAGCCGCCCCACAGCACGACAGCGGCGCGCAGCGGGTCGCGCCTGCCCTGGCGGCGCCGGGAGATCAGTACGCCCAGCGCGCCGATCACGGCCGCCGGCAGCAGCCAGCCGCTGTCGGCGGCGAACGGGCCGGCCAGCAGCCGGTGCCAGCTCGGCTTGATGCCCATGGTCTCGGCGGTGAGCAACCGCCCGCTCTCTTTGGCCGCGACCACCAGCGGCGAGGGCGGCCCGGCGATGGTCGCCCAGTTCCCGGTGAGCCTGGCCCAGGCCGTTGTAGTCGAAGACCTGCGTGTACACCGAGTCGTCCGGACTGCCGTCCACGTAAGGCCGGTCCTGGGACGGGACCAGCGAGACCGCGGTCATCCAGGAGAGCGAGACCACGGCGGTGACCAGCCCGGCCAGCGCGACGTGCGCGCACCGGGTACGCAGTTTCGCCGCGGGCGCGGCGAGCAGGTAGGCGGCGGCCAGCGCGGGCAGGGCCAGCCAGGCCTGGATCATCTTCGCCTGGAACGCCAGGCCGACCCAGAGGCCGGCCAGCAGCAGCTGCAGCAGCGACCCGGTGAGCAGCGCGGCGGACGTGGCGTCGGCGGCGAGCACCAGCAGCAGGATCAGCAGCGAGTCCGACACGTTGCCGCGGCTCAGCAGCACGGTGATGGGCGTGACGGCGAGCACCGCCGCGGCGATCAGGCCTGCCGCGGGCCCGGCCAGCCGGCGGACCGCCCGGTACAGCACCAGGATGGTGAGCACGCCCTCGACCACCTGCGGCAGGACCAGCGCCCAGATGTGAAAGCCGAAGACCCGCAGCGACAGGGCCTGCAGCCAGAGCTCGCCAGGCAGCTTGTCGACAGTGACGGTCCCGGCGGGGTCGAACGCCCCGAAGATGAAGTCGTGCCAGCTTTCCGACATGCTGCGGGCCGCCGCGCCGTAGAACGGCTCGACGCTGGCACCGGCCATTCCCCAGACGTACGCGACCGCCGCTACGGCAGCGATGGTGAGCAGCGCCGGCCGGGCCCAGGCGGGCTGATCCGCGGGTGAGCGCCACGGCGTCAGGAAACGGCGCCAGCGAGGTGCCCCTGATGCCGGCGCTGGCGCTGTTTCCGGGATAGCTTTCATTTCCGGCACCGGTCCAGTATCGCGAGGAGCGCGTATAGTGTCCGCCTGGCGCATCGGACCTGCCGCATTCGAGGTGAAAAGCAGATAAGACGTTGACCTGATCTGCATCAGTCACAGCGGAAGATCTACCGGGACGCGCCCTGGCTAGTACGCTTGCGCCGCATGCGCCCTGAGGTGAGGTAAAGAATGCGTGCGGCCGTGGTGGTCAATCCCACCAAACACGCCGATGGGGCCAAATTCCGGGCCGAGGTCACCGAGGCCATGGCCGGACACGGCTGGAGCGATCCGCTGTGGCTGGAGACCACCCCGGACGAGACCGGCCGGGGGCTGGCCGCGGCCGCGGTGGCCGAGCGGGTCGATGTCGTCCTGGCCAGCGGCGGCGACGGGACCGTCACGGCGTGCGCCGAGGGCGTCGCCGGCAGCGGTGTCCCGCTGGGCGTGCTGCCGGCCGGGACTGGCAACCTGCTGGCCCGCAACCTCGGCCTGCCGCTCGCCCTGGACCAGGCCCTGGCCGTCGCGCTGGCCGGCCGGGACCGGGGCCTGGACGTGGGCCGCGCCAACGGGCACCTGTTCGTGGCCATGGCCGGGATCGGCTTTGACGCGAAGCTGCTGGACAGCACCGGCGAGCCGCTCAAGAAGCGGCTGGGCTGGGTGGCCTACGCGGTGTCCGCGCTCCGCCATCTGCGGGCCCGCCCGGTGCGCGCCACGCTGCGCGCCGACGGCGGCCGGGCACTGCGCCGCCGGGCCAGCGGCATCATCGTCGGCAACGTCGGGGCGCTGCAGGGCGGGCTGGCCCTGCTGCCCGGGGCAGAGCCAGACGACGGGGTGCTCGACCTCATGGTGCTGACCGCCCGGGGCTGGTCCGGATGGCTGGCCCTCGCGGTCGACGTGACGCTGCGGCGGACCCGGACCAGCCGGGTGGTCCGCAGCGAGTTCCGCGAACTGCGGGTCCAGCTGAACCGGCCCCAGTTGTGGGAACTCGACGGCGAGGTCATGGGCATGACCCGCCAGCTGGTGGTCGTGGTGCAGCCGGGTCAGCTCCTGGTCCGGGTACCCCGCTAGCGTCCACCTGCCCCGTTCCGCGTGCTCCGCCCGGCTTGCTGGGCCCGCGGGGCGACGGGCCTGCCCTGCGTACCTTCCCGAAGGAAGGCGCCAGGCTTTGCCATCTATTGGGATACGGCACTGCCCCTCGTGAATGGGCGGCCATCGCCTGGGTAGGTGGGGGCGGGCTGCCGTGCTGAGACACGCGCCAGCCAGCAGTACCGCAGGCAATGCGGTCATCCGACCAGAGGTGGCGAACGTGTGGAACCGGCTCGAGCAGCGGGAGCTGAAGCGGGTCTCCCGCCGCATTTCCGGCTACGGGCCCGGGCGGCTCCCGGCGCCGGACCAGCCCGCCGGCACTGACCTGCTGCCGCAGATCAAGCACATCGTCGTGCTGATGATGGAGAACCACTCCTACGACAACTACCTGGGCATGCTGGGGGGCCGGGGTGAGGGCCTGCCGCTCGGCCCGGACGGCGAGCCGGAGGTGTCCAACACCGGGGCCCAGGGTGAGTCGGTCCCCGCCCACCACCTGGACAGCACGGTCCAGGAGGCGGAGACCCCCTCGCAGAGCTGGCACGCCACTCACCTGCAGTGGGCGGACGGCAAGCTCGACGGGTTCGTGACCGCGACCCAGCAGCTGACGCCCGACAAGGACCCCACCCGGGCCATGGGCTACTGGACCGAGCACGACCTGCCCTTCTACTACGGGCTGGCCCGGACGTTCCCGCTGGCCGACCGGTGGTTCTCCTCCTGCCTGGGCCCGACCTTCCCCAACCGCCGGTTCCTCATCTCCGGGACCGCCAACGGGCTCGTCGACGACCTGCCGATGAACCTGGCCGACTACCCGGCGCACGGGACGATCTTCGACCAGCTCAGCACGCACGGCATCTCATGGGTGAACTACCACCCGCTGGCCGGGGGCAAGACCGGGCTCCGGTCGGCGCTGCGGCACCGGCGCCGGATGTTCCAGCGCCGCCTCCGGTCGCTGCGCGCGCTCAACCCGTCCTCGCTCGCCCAGCTGGGCAAGGACATGCAGTTCACCGGGGACATCTACCCGCTGGGCCTGGCCCGGTACATGCTGCACGTGCGCGGCACGGAGCAGTTCTTCACCGATGCCGACCAGGGGACGCTGCCCGCGCTCAGCGTCGTGGACCCCGACTTCAAGGACTACTCCGAGGAGAACCCCCAAGACATCCGGAAGGGCGAGAGCTTCGCCTCAGAGGTCATCAAGCGGGTCATGCACGGCCGGGGCTGGGCTGACACCCTGCTGATCTGGCTCTACGACGAGCACGGCGGCTACTACGACCACGTTCCGCCGCCGCCCGCAGTGGAACCGGACGAGGTGCTGGCCCGCAGCGTGTTCAGCCGCAACACCTGGCAGCATGCGGTGGCGCGGGTGCTGGCACCGGGCTACGTGAAGAACGCCCAGAAGCTGGACGCCGGGCCGAAGCACTACGACCGGTACGGCTTCCGGGTCCCCGCGGTCCTGGTCTCGCCGTACGCCCGGCCCGGCTACGTGACCTCACAGACCTTCGACCACACCTCGGTGCTCAAGCTGATCGAGCAGAAGTGGAACCTGCCCCCGCTGACCGCGCGGGACGCCGCCGCGCACTCCCCGCTCGACGCCCTCGACCTGACCAGCCCGCCCGCCTTCGCCGAGCCTCCCGAGCTCCCGGAGCCCGCCCTGCGCTGGGGCTCCTGGCCGGCCGAGGTCTAGGCGGCAGGAGGACAGCCCATGGCAGTGGACATGCAGGACGTCAGCTCGGCCCTGGCCGAGCTCGGCCGGCTGCGGTTCGGCGAGATGAAGGTGGAGGACGCGATGCACGAGATCGTCCGCTCCACCCACGCCATCTTCGACGTGGACGGGGCCGGCCTGATGCTCGCCGACGCCGACCACCACCTGCACAACGTGGCGGTGTCCGACGACCGGCTGGCGCACCTGGAGGAGCTCCAGATCCGCCACCGCGAGGGACCGTGTATCTCGGCCTTCGAGGACAAGCAGCTCATCGGGGCGGAGGACCTGACCGAGGAGCCGCGCTGGCCCCTGTTCAGCGCCGCGGCCGTGCAGCGGGGCGTCCGTGCGGTGCTGGCCAGCCCGCTGCCCTACAACCAGGACGCGGTGGGGGTGGTGGCCGTGCTGTCGGAGGACCGGCACCCCTGGTCCCCCGAGGGTGAGCTGGCCCTGCTGGCTTTCACCGACCTGGCCGCGCTGATGATCGCCAGCATGATGCAGGGCCAGGAGCAGTCCGAGCTGGCCGCCCAGCTGCAGACGGCGCTGAATTCGCGGGCCATTATCGAGCAGGCGAAAGGCGTGCTGATCGGCCAGCAGGGCCTGTCCGCGCACGAGGCATACGAGCAGCTCCGTGCGCAAGCCCGGTCACAACGCCGCAAACTCGCGGCCGTCTCTGCGGACGTGGTCCAGAACGCGGCAGGCCGACGATGAAGATTTGCAACCTGTCCTATGTGCGGCATAATGGCATTGCCGTCACGGAACCGCCGAGACTCCCGCGGTTGTCCGGAACGCCGCCGCTTGCCACTGACCGGCTCCGTTATTGCGTCGGAGTCGCTCCTCCTGGCCGCGGCCGGCCGAAATCTCAGAGCCCTCAGCTCATCGGATAACACCTCTCAGGAGATCTCATGATCATTCTCGGCATCATCCTGCTCATCATCGGCTTCATCGCCAAGATCGCGATCCTGTGGACCATCGGGATCATCGTCCTGGTCATCGGCCTCATCCTGCTGCTGCTCGGCTCGATCGGCCACGCCGTGGGCGGCCGCCGCCATTACTTCTAACGGCATCCTTAGCCACTCGGACAACACCTCTTAGGAGATCTCTCATGATTGTTGTCGGCATCGTCCTGCTCCTGCTCGGCTTCCTGCTCAAGGTCGCGATCCTGTGGACCCTCGGCATCATCGTGCTGGTGGTAGGCCTCATCCTGCTGCTGCTCGGCTCGATCGGCCACGCGGTGGGCGGCCGCCGCCACTACTGGTAGCTGCGCTGCCTACCCCGCCACCGCGCCGCATGGCGCGGCGCCACGGGAGCGGGCCCGGCAGTTGACGGCGACGCCGGGCCACGCGACCGATCTGGCCGCAACGCACACGGCTCCAGCCACCCATCGGGGTGGCCGGAGCCGTTGTTTACCCTCACTCGCGCCAGGTGATGGTGTACTCCGTGACGGCCGCAGGTTGGCAGCAACGGGCCGAGCGGAAGGGGACAGCGTGGGCGCCGAGCGGGAGCGGGTGGCCGGTTTCGGGCGCCTTGAGGACGGGATGCCGCGGCCCGGCACCCCGTTCCCGCTGGGCGCGACCGCCGGGCGGGGCGGCACCAACTTCGCCGTGGCCTCCAGCGTGGCCGACCGCGTCGACCTCTGCCTGTTCGACGAGACGGGCGCCGAGGACCGGGTTTCGTTGCGTGACTTTGACGCGGGCGTCTGGCACGGCTTCGTGCCCGGTATCGAGGCAGGCCAGCGGTACGGCTACCGGGTCACCGGCCCCTACGACCCGGCCCGCGGGCTGCGCTGCAACCCGGCGAAACTGCTCCTCGACCCGTACGCGAAGGCGCTGGCCGGGACGGTCACGCCCGGGCCGGAGATCCTGGCCTACGCCGCCCCGGACAGCGACGCGCCCTCAGCCGCGGACTCCGCCGCCAAGGTGCCGCGCAGCCTGGTCACCAGTGAGGAGTTCGCCTGGACCGACGACGGCCGGCCGGCCTACCCCTACCAGGACACGATCATCTACGAGGCGCACGTCAAAGGCCTCACCATGCGGCACCCGGACGTGCCCCCGCCGCTGCGCGGCAGCTACGCCGGGCTGGCCTGCGAGGCGGTCATCGGCCATCTGCTCGACCTGGGCGTGACCACCGTCGAACTGCTGCCGGTGCACGAGAGCGTGCCCGAGTCGTTCCTGGTCGAACGGGGCCTGACCAACTACTGGGGCTACAACACGATCGGCTACTTCGCCCCGCACCAGGCGTATTCGGCGGCGGTCCGGGCCGGCCAGCCCGGCGGGCAGGTCGCCGAGTTCAAGACGATGGTGAACGCGCTGCACCGGGCGGGCCTCGAGGTGCTCCTCGACGTGGTGTTCAACCACACCGCGGAGGGCAACGAGTTCGGCCCCACCCTGTGCTTCCGCGGCCTGGACAACCAGGCCTACTACCGCCTGGACGATGGCGACCCGCGGCACTACTACGACACCACCGGCACCGGGAACTCGCTCAACGCCGGGGACCCGGTCACCCTCAGGCTGATCATGGACTCGCTGCGCTACTGGGTCACCCAGATGCACGTGGACGGGTTCCGCTTCGACCTGGCTCCCACGCTCGGCCGGCAGGAGGGCGGGTTCGCCCAGGTGTCGGCCTTCTTCGACCTGGTCGCGCAGGACCCGGTGGTGTCCCAGGTCAAGCTCGTCGCCGAGCCGTGGGACGTGGGGCAGGCGGACAGTTACGACCTGGGCCGGTTCCCGCGCGCTGTGGCGGGAGTGGAACGGCCGGTACCGGGACAGCATGCGGGACTTCTGGCGCAGCCACCCGGTCGGCCTGCAGGAGTTCGCGACCCGCTTCTGCGGGTCCGCTGACCTGTACGCGGGCGCGCGCCGGCGGCCCACGGCGTCGGTGAACCTGATCACCGTCCATGACGGCTTCACCCTGCGCGACCTGGTTTCCTATAACGACAAGCACAACGAGGCCAACGGGGAGTCCAACCGCGACGGGACCAGCGACAACCGGTCGTGGAACTGCGGCGTGGAGGGCCAGACCGCGGACGCGGGCATCCAGGCCCTGCGGGCCCGGCAGTCCCGGGCCCTGCTCACCACCCTGCTGCTGTCCTTCGGGGTCCCCTTGCTGCTCGGCGGCGACGAGATGGGCCGGACCCAGCTCGGCAACAACAACGCCTACTGCCAGGACAACGAGCTGACCTGGTTCGACTGGGCCCGGGCCGACCGCGAGCTGCTCGAGTTCACCCGGCGGGTCATCGCGCTGCGCAAGGCGCACCCGGTGTTCCGGCGGCGGCGCTTCCTGGCCGGGACCGAAGCGGCCGACCTGCGCTGGTTCACCCCGGCGGGCGGCGCGATGAGCCCCGCCGAGTGGACCGACGACAGCTCCCTGGCCGTCGCGCTCTACCTGGACGGCTCGGACGCGCCGGACCGGGCGGCGGACGGGACGCTGCTGGCTGACGACGACTTCCTGGTCCTGGTGAACGCCTGGTGGGAACCGCTCGACTTCGTGCTCGCGGAAACCCGGCCCGGGGCCGGGTGGCACGTCGAGGTGGACACGTTCGGGCCCGGGTCCCCGGACCCGGGCACCCTGGCCGGCCCCGACGTGGCCGGCCGGGCCGGGGACAAGCTGACGGTGGGCCCGCGCTCGGTCACCGTGCTGCGCAGCCCCGGTCCACCAGCCTGAGCGGCGGCTCCTAGCCGCGGCCCGTGCTGTCCGGTACCTGGACGGCGATCTCGCCGCCCAGCCGCGCCCCGGCCAGCAGTTCCAGCTCGTCGCCGCTCCAGAACCGGCCCGGGTCATACCACTGGGGCTGGCGCTCGCCGGAGAGCAGTCCCATGGACTGGTAGGTAGCCGCCACGACCTCCGCGCAGTACGCGGTCTCCAGGGCCCGGCCGGGACCCTCGGGCCCGCCAGCGGGGCCGGCGGCTGGCCCGTCACCGGAGCCGCTGGCCGGGTCGTCAGCGGGAGCGCCGCCCGGGCCGCGGCCCGGGCGGCGCGGGGTGGGCAGCCGGCCGAGCAGCCACCGGCTGGCCAGGCGGGCAGTACTGGGGAACGGGGTGCCGTCCAGCCGCGCGATGGTGCGCAGCAGCGCGTCCTCCATCCCGGGCAGCGGCGGATGCTCCAGCTGGCGCAGCCACGCACGCTGGCCGTAGCGGCGGGTCCAGACCAGGACCGCGGCCCGCAGGTCGTGCAGCTGGACGCCGCGGTGCCGGTTGCCCGACCAGAGGTCTTCCAGCGAGCGGCCCAGCTCGGCGTGCCACATCAGCGGCGGCAGGTCCTCGACCACGACGGACATGCCGACGTGGTTGACCGGGCTGTTCGTGCCCACCCTGATCGCCCGGTCGGCCAGGGTGTGGCCGCGGAACAGCCAGATGTCGCCGGTCCTGGTCTGCTCCAGCGCTTTGTCCAGGGTGATGCACGCGGTGGTCGCCACGGTCGTAGCCTAGGCAGGTGCGCTGGTGGAAAGTAGCAGGAATGGCGGGGCTGGCGGGCGTGGCCGCCACCGGGGTGGTGATCGCCCGGGCCGAGCGGCGGCGCCGGGCCTACACGCCCGAGGAGGTCAGGGAGCGGCTGCACGCCCGGCTGGCCGAGTCGTCCCCGGACGCGCCGGCCCCGGGGCCGGCTCAGGCCCCAGGCTGAGATCAGGCCTGGTAGGTGTACAGGCACAGCCAGGAGACGGTCACCTGCCAGGTGCGGACCAGCCGGAACGGCAGATCCTGCAGCTCGGCGGGCCGTCCTGGCGACGGCAGGTTGCTCTGGACGACCCACACCCGGGTGACGCCGCCCAGCCTGGACTGCACGACCGGGGCCCGCGCGTCAGTGCCGGCGATCGTGCCCGACCGGGCGGGTGACTCGCCCAGCATGACGTCGTGCAGCCGGATCAGGCCGTAGGGGTAGGCGGCCGCGAACGCGCGCGACCCGCTCTGCGGGTAGAGCACGGCATCACCGGGCCGCTCGTACCGGGCGACGATCTGGTCCAGGCGGCGGATGTCGTCGGTGTGACCGGCCGGCCCCCGCTCACCGAGCTGGGCCGGCAGGGCGAGCAGCATGATCAGGACCAGCCCGGCGGCCCCGGCCACCCGCCCCGCCGCGGCCAGGCCGGTGCCGATCAGCAGGGCTGCCGCGGGCGTGCAGAACACGACGTAGCGGAACGTGTAGGCCGGCTGGATCTGGGACATCACGAACAGCATCAGCGGGGGCACGACGAGCCAGGGGAGGCACAGGGCGGGCAGCCGCACCGGCCAGTCGGCTCCGATCCGGTGGCCCAGGGCCGCGTAGGCCAGCCCCATCCCGGTCAGCACCACCGCGGCGAGGAGCAGCCCGGCCGAGCCGACCAGGCGCCCGGTGGCCAGGACGGCGGCTGCCCCGGGCGGCCGCAGCCACCCCACCTGGGCCCGTTGGCCCCAGGCCGCCGCCATCAGCGGAACGAGCGCCACGCAGGCGACGGCGGCCGCGCGCCACCACCGGCGGGCCACGGCCGGCCGCGGGTACCGGCCCCGCCAGGCGGCCACGGTCACGGCGTGGGCCGGGATGAGCAGCAGGCCGAACAGGTTCGTGAGGCCCAGGACCACCAGGCTGGCCGCGTAGCAGCGGGCCCAGCGCCCGCGCCCGTCGTCCCCGGCCAGCCGGACCAGGAAGTAACTGGCCGCGGCGCCCGCCGCGGTCTCCAGCGCGAACGGCCGCGCGTCCTGGGCGAACCAGCTCACAGCGGGCAGCGCGGCGAAGGTGAGCCCGGCGGCCAGCCCGGCCCGGCCGGACACCAGGCGCCGGCCGGTCACGGCGACCAGGGCCGCCGCCGCGGCCATGGCCAGCGCGGAGGGCAGCCGCAGGGCCAGCTCACTGTGGCCGGCCAGCCGCACCTGCAGCCACATCAGCACGTAGTAGGTGCCGTGGACCACGTCCACGTGGCCGAGCATGGCGATCAGGCCGGTGAAGGAGCGCTGGGTGGCGGACTGGGTCGCGGCCTCGTCCCGCCAGAGAGACGGGACCTGGATCTTCCACAAGGTGACCGCCAGGGTGACCAGCGCCGCGCAGGCCGGAGTCCACCACGGCCGGAGGGCCGGCCGGGGCGGGGCGGCGGCCGCGGGCGTGCCGACCAGGGGCAGCGGTAAAGCTGTAGTCAGAGGCTCACCCACGGTAAGCACCGTAAGGTCGGCCGAGCGGTCATGGCCAGGACATTGATGGGGTCTTTGCGCAATCCTGGCCTCATGACGACGAGAACTCCCAGCTTGGTGCTGGCGTCCAGTTCGCCGGCCCGGCGCCGGCTGCTCCGCGACGCCGGATTCGCCCCGGTAGTTGACGTGAGCGGCGTGGACGAGAGCTTCGACGCCGCCCTCGACACGGCCAGCGCCGTATGCGCGCTGGCGGAGCGGAAGGCGTCGGCCGTGGCCGGGCGGCATCCGGGGGCGCTCGTGCTGGGCTGCGACTCCCTGCTCGACCTGGACGGCGCTGCGCTGGGCAAGCCCGCCTCACCGCAGGCCGCCGCGGCGCTATGGCGGCGGATGTCCGGACGGCACGGCACGCTGCACACCGGGCACTGCCTGATCGACATGCGGTCGGGGCAGCGCACCGTCGCGGCCGCCAGCACCCTGGTGCGCTTCGGGACGCTGGGGGAGCAGGAGATCGCAGACTACGTGGCCACCGGCGAGCCGGGCCGGATGGCCGGCGCGTTCAGCATCGATGGCCTGGGTGCCCCGTTCGTCGAGAGCATCGACGGTGACTGGGGCACGGTGGTGGGCCTGTCCCTGCCGTTGCTGCGCCGGATGCTCGCCGCGGCCGGGGTGGCCCTCACTGGCCTGTGGCCGCGCCCGGCCGGGCCGCTGGTCCGCGACCTCGCCGACTCCGACCGGGACTGGCTGGCCGGGGTGGTGACCGCGGCCTGGGGGCTGCCGGTCGTCAGCCTGTCCGGGGCGCACGACGTGACGGCGCTGCCCGGCCTGGTGGCGCAGGAGGAGCCGGGCGGCGCCCGGCTCGGCGTGCTGACCTACCGGGCGGACGAGCGGGGCCTGGAGGTAGTGACCCTGAACAGCCTGGCCGAGGGCCGGGGGATCGGCACCGCCCTGCTGGCCGGGGCGCGGCAGCGGGCCCGGCAGGGCGGGCTGCGCCTCTGGCTGACCACCGGGAACGACAACGTCCGCGCGATCGGCTTCTACCAGCGCCGCGGCATGGACATGGTGGCCCTGCACCGCGATTTCGCCGATGAGGTGAGAAAGGTCAAGCCCTGGCTACCCGGGCCGCCCGGCGGTGAGATCACCTTCCGGCACGCGATCGAGCTGGAGTACGGCGGCGCGCGGTGAACCGTGACCGGTGCTCACCGTGAGGACAGCACCTCGGCGATCTTCGCGGCGGCTGCGGAAGGGTCCTCCGCGTCGTGCAGCAGTTCCCCCCAGGACCAGCGGTAGTACCAGCGGAGGCGGCCTTTACCGTCGGTGCCGGGAGTGCAGTCGATGCTCTCCGCGAGCATGGTCGCGCCCGGGATGAAGATGTGCAACGCGGCAGGGTACGTGGTCTTCACCGACGCATGCAGGCCCTGGGTATCCAGGGCCGTCGCCAGCCGGTGCAAATGGTAACTGCGTGCGTGATCCCGGGTTCCGTCCAGCATCTCCCCTGCCTAGCGTCGGTCGGCACATTGTCGCGGCGCGCGGGGTGGGTTTGTCAACCCTGACGAGAGTGATAGCCGCTATACCCGTCGGGGTGGTATGGGTCCTCAGTCTGCCCGCTCCGGTGGCGGGTGTCATCCCTGGTTCCCGGGGTGGCGGGATAGCCATTCCGGTCCGGGTAGCCGGCGGCGGCCGGGTAGGCGGGATCCTGGTACGGGTAGGCGCCCGCCGGGGCCTGCGGTGCCGCCGCAGGCGGGGCTGAGTACCACGTCGTACCCTGCTCGGCCCGGCCGTCGGCGGCCGGCGGCTGGCCGTTGGCCGGGTAGCCGACAGGCCCGGTGCCGGGTCCGCTGCCGTGACCGGGACCGTACGGGTCTGAGTAGGCCGCTGTCGGGCCGGTCGTGTATCCCGGGTAGCTGCTGCCGTCGGCCGCCTGGCCAGGCGGATACGGGGACGCGGGCGTGGGCGCTGGCGCGCCGTGCGCGCCGCCGGGGCCGGAGTGGGCGCCGCGGCCGGCGAGGTCGTGTCCACGTAGCTGCCGTATGGGTTCCCCAGACCGGCCTGCGCCGAGGGTGCCTCAGCGGCGGCGCTGCGGTCACTGCCCCAGCCGGGGGCCGAGGCGGCCGGGCTGGCCGCGGTAGCCCGGGCTGGGGGCCTGGCCCGGCGGCGGGCTGGCCGGAGCCTGGCGGGCGGGGGCCTGACGGGCAGCGGTGCTGCGCCGCCGGCCCGGGCTGGTCCGCGGGCCCGGATCGGTCCGTGGCGAGCCGGGGTCGGTGCGGGGCACGCCCAGGTCGGGGCGGGATGCGCCCGGATCGGTGCGGTCAGCCTGGCCAGCCGGATAGCCGTGCCTGCCGCTGGACGCGGGATAGCCCCGGCCGCCGTCGGGCGTCGCTGGATAGGACTCATAGCCGCCGGACGAGTCGGTGTACCGCCGGTCGCCGTTATCGGCCCCGGCCAGGCCGTCGCGGGCCTGGCCAGGGTAGCTGTCCCGGCCGCGAGCGGGCCCGCTGCTGCGGGCTGGCCCACCAGGGTTGGTGACGGGTCCGGTGGCGTTCCGTCCGGTAGCCGGGTAGCCGCCGGAGGAGGCCGGGTAGCCGCCGGAGGAGGCCGGGTAACCGGCGGGGTACGCCTCGGCCGTGCTGGGGTAGCCGTTCGGCGTGCTGGGGTAGCCGTTCGGCGTGCTGGGGTAGCCGTTCGGCGTGCTCGGGTAGTCGTTCGGCGTGCTCGGGTAGGCCTGGCCGCCGGAACGGTCCTGCCGCGGGCCGGGGTTGCGCCTGGGGGTCCGGTAGGAACGGCTGTCGTCCGCCCCGCCTGCGCCCCGCGCGAAGTGCGGGCTGGTCAGCGGGTCGTCGTCATCCCGGTCCTGGACTGGGACCGGGGCTGCGGGCAGGTACGGCGGCGGGGCCGGCTCGGCGGCTGGCCGCCGGCGGGCCGCCAACCGCTCGGTGGTCGCCGCGGCCGCGGGCCGCTCGGCCGGGACAGGACGTCCAGGGTCGGTGTCCGCGCCATCCGTCCGCCGGGGCGTGCCCTGACGGACGCCCGTCCGCCCGGGGCGGTCGGCGGCTGGCGGCGGCCCGGGCCCTGCGGCCCGGCGTCCGGCGCTGGCTGGGGCCGGGACGCGGCGCGCCCGGACGCCGGAGACGGGGCGGTCGGCCCGGGGTGGCTTCGCAGGCGTGGCCGCCGGGGCGGTACTGGGCTGGGCGCTGCGGGCCGTCGTCGCGAGCGGCTTGTCGGCGGACAGTTCCGCCCAGTACTGCTCGTCGGAGAGCTTGTCCCACTCCGTGCTCGGCCAGTCGTCGTCATCGTCGTCGTGCCGGCCGCGCGACGGCCGTCCGCGCCCCTTGGCCTGGCTCTTCGCCCGCGGCTTGGCCTCGGTCTCCGGGATCTCCGCGCGTACCCGGGGGAACACGTCAGAGTCCGCGAGGTCCGGGTCGGCGCTGACGCGCGTGGCCGTGAGGTCCGCAGCGGAGGGCCCGGTGTCGTAGAGCGCGCTCCCGGGCCCGGTATCCGTTCCTACCGCGCCGCGGCGCGGCGCCGCGGCGGCCACGCGGCGCCCGGGCGCCGACCGGCGTGGCGGGCTCGGGCGCGTCCTGGTAGGACCCGCCGCGGCGGGCCGCCGGGATGCGCTCGGTGCGCTGGTCGTCGCGGCTCCGGGGGGCCCGCTCGCCATAGCCACGCGGTGACGGCTCGTAGCCCCGCGACTGGTCGAAGCCGGCTGGCTCATAGCCCCGGTCAGGGCCGCCATAACCCCGCGGCTCGCCTGCGGGCCGCCGGGTCGGCGCAGGCCCGCGCGCAGCGGGCTTGTGGGCCATCCGCGGGTCAGTGCGCAAACGGCCGTCGCGGCCCCGGCTGCCGAGCCGGTCCCGGACGGTTTGCCGCCCGTCTGCCTCGTCGTCATCATCATCGCGGCGACGTCTGGTCAGGAAAAGCCCGACCAGGACCGCGATGATAAGGGCGACCAGGCCGATCACGAGCAAAAGCATTGCACCACCCAACAAGCCATGGCCGTATGGGCGGCGCCAGCGAGACCAACGCGGCCATCACGCGGGCCTTCCCCTGTATCGCTAGCGCCTCGAATCCATCCAAGGCTGAGCTACTGGTCAGTCAGTCTGGCGGACGGTTTGGTCGGTGTCATGCGTTTAGGGATTTTTTTGCCAAGTCCGTTTACCCATTGTCATCGGGTGATTACGGACTGGCGGTTGTCTGGAGCCTGCCGCGGGCGATAGCCGCTTGTGCGATGTCGTTCCACGCGGTTTTCATGGCCACGCCGTTCGGCAGCGAGAGTGTCCTACTAAGGGCGTAGACAGTAAACCGGTACGTGTGCCGCCCATTCACGGGACAGGGGGCGTTATATCGGTCCGTTCCTTTGCTGTTGTCGGCCTGCCGTGCGCCCGGCGGAACCTGGCCAGCCTGGATGCCTGTTGTCTGCGGGCCGATATCAAACACGATCCAGTAGATATAGGGCCGGATCGGGGCTGAGGCGTCGTCGACGAGAAGGGCGAGTGATTTGGTGCCCTGCGGCGCACCGGACCAGTGCAGCGACGGATGGTGCCCGGGGCCGTGACAGGTGTAGGCGGGCGGGAACCGGTGCGTGGTGAACGCCTGGCTGGTCACGGTCATCTGGTTCGGGACGTCCGCCGAGATGGTCGTCGCGCCGCCGACCAGGCCGCACCCGCTGACCAGGGCAAGCGCGGCCAGCACGGCGGCACCAGCCCAGACGTGCCGCCACGCCCGGCGTCCCGCTCCCCAGTACCCATGTCTTAGCGGTGCACGGCTCACGTTGGCCGATGGTACGCGGTCCCGGCCCCCGCGCGGGCCAGACGCCACCCGGATGGCCGGGGTGTTGCGCCGGGCGCCCGTGGACGGCAGCCGCCGGCCTATGGGCGGTGATAACGCCTGCCGGGCGCGTAACCCCATCCCCGGGGACCGGGCCATCGGTATCCGGGGACGAGGAGGCCAGGTCCGGATCGGGAACTGATTCGCCCCTCCGGATTCGCCCACAAAGGCTCGCGGCCGGCGGACTGGGCCGGCGTTCCCGGAGCGGTCGGGCGGACTCCTACGTGCGGATGGTGAACAGTGGCCGAATCGGCACCGGCCGCGGACGGGTGTCGCGGCCCGTGAGCACCCGGCGCAAATGATTACCCTCGGTAACTTCGCGTATTACCAGACGATGAATAATCGCCGTCCGCGATGTCCCGCCGCGGACCCTGGCTAGCCCGGCTAGCTGCTCACGCGAATCACGGCGGGATAAACCCGGGAAATTGGGCGGCAGGACGGTTAACCGCCGGGTTCAGGCCAGGATAGTAACCGGAACGGCCGGGCCGGCCTGGATAAATCCCGGCCGGTCGCGTTACTCGGGCTGGCGTGACGTGCCGAACATGATTTCATCCCAGGACGGCACGGACGCGCGGCGGGACCGGCCCCCGGCGGCCTTGCGGGCCCGGCCCCGCTGCGGCACCGGCGGCTCCTGGCTCGCTGCCTCGGGCTCTGTCTCCGCGACCTCGGCCGCCGGGCGGGCCTCTACGGTGCGGGCCGGGGCTTCCGCAGCGCGCGGTGAGTGAGCCTCGGCGACGCGTGGTGAGCGTGACTCAGCAGCCCGCGGCTCCTGCGCTTCCGCCGTGCGGGCCTGGCGCGTGTCCGCGGTGCGGGCCTGGTGGGCTTCTGCGGTGCGGGCTTCGGCGGCGCGGGCCTGGCTCACCACGGGCTCGGGTTCGGGCCGCCGCTCCGCGGGGGCGGGCGCCGGGGCAGGTGGCGACGCGGCCGCGAGCCGGCTGCCGATCGGAGTGACCGTAGCCCGGCCCGGGGTCCGGGAGACGGGCGCCAGCGCAGCCAGGTCAGCCTCGGGCAGCGAGAGGCGGGCGGCGTCGTCGTCGGCCGGTGTGACGTGCCGGCGCCGTGGGTCGAACACCCACTCCGCCATGAGCGGCCGGCCGCCGATCGTGAACATCAGCTGGACCTGCCAGCTGTTGTCGCCTCGCTTGCGCGAGTCCCACTGGGCCTCCTCGGCGGGCACGCCAAGCTCGGCGAGGCGCTCGACGACGATGTCGCCGAGCCGGGGCCCGGGACCGGAGTCCCCGGGCTGCCGGATGGACGCGCCCTGCGCCTCCTGCGCCCGGTACGCCCGTTCAGCCAGCACCGGGCCCTCGAAGCGGCGAACCCGCTCGATGGGCACGCCTGCGGCGTCAGCGATCTCCTCCGCGGTCTCTCCGGCACGGATCCGGTCCTGGATCTCCTTGGGTCGCAAGGGACTCTCCACTTCGATCTCGTACTGAGCGAGCCGGGAGAACTGCCCGCGCGCGACGATCCGCAGCCGGTCGTCGATCGGCAGCGAAAAGCGCCCGCCGCGCCCCGGTACCGCGAGCACGGCATAGCTGCCGTCCTCGCTGACCGCGACGATGCGCAGTTCCTGCATCGGCGTCCCTTCTGCACCCGCCAGCGAGGCCGGCGAGCGTGATGCCGCGCGAGGGCGTAGCTCGGACTTCCCCCGGGGACGAGTCTGTCTGTCGCAAGCCCTCCTGGCCAGTACCGGGCCGGCATGTCCCGCAGATCACCGCACACTATTCGCGGCCAGGCGGATGGGTGGCCCGAACGCCGATAGTCCGCACTGGGCGTAATGCGCGGTCCCGGCGGGCAGGGCTACCGTGACAGAAGAGCAGGAACCTGTATCTCTAGTTTGCCAGTCGGTATACTCGTTTTCATGTCCTCGCTACTGGGAACTCAGGTGCACTCAGCAGACCTCGCCGACGCGGTCTCCCGGCTCCGCCGGGCCATGCGCCGCGCCGCACGTGCGGCTGACCCAGGGTCCGGACTATCCGTGGCCCAGCTGGAGATGCTGTCCTGCATGGCGGAGAACCCCGGGTCGCGGCCGGGACAGCTGGCCCGGCTGCTCCGGCTGGCGCCCAGTTCGGTGGCCACGCTGTCGAACTCGCTGCGCCAGGCCGGACTGGTGACCCGGACCGGTGGTGAGGGCGACCGGCGTACCGCCAGCCTGGATCTCACGCCGGCCGGTGAGGCGGCGGTGCTGCGCTGGAAGAGCGTGAACGAGCGGCTGCTCAGCCTGGCGCTCCGGAAACTCCCGCCAGACAGCCGCGTCACCCTGGTCGACGCGCTCCCCGCGCTCTCCGACCTGGCCGGCGCGGTTGACGCGCTGGCCGATGAGCCGTCGGTCACTGACCCCCTGCCGGACGAGGCTTCCCTGGACGGCGAGACCTCACTGGCCTAGACGTACTCATGGACGTCGGCGGCAGGCCGGCCCGTACGGAATTAACCAGGCCGCCATTTCCGCTACGCCGGTTCAGCGCCAGCGATTCGGCGGGCTGTGCCTTCCGGCAGGCGTGCCTCGCGGCGGCCGCGTCTTATGATCCGGGCGGTTTTTCTTGTCGAGCCGCCGTCCGCGGCGCCCATATCCGGTGCGGGTTCCGGCCCGCGGGCCCGGGTCGTGGGGGCGATGTGGCCAGTGGGAATAGCGGTCCGGGCCGCTGGTCAGGGGCCGTTCAAGTAGAGTTTTGCGCCGGGATGCGCATTCAAACCGGTGGCCGAGAGGTGGTGATCACGTGCTCAGGCATTGGATTGGCGTCGTGTTCGCGGTCGCGCTGGCCGCGGCGATCTTTGCCGGCGGCGGCTGGGGAGTGGCGCACATGACCCGGCTGGCGGCCCAGAACATCAGCCTGACCAGTATCAGCGGCCTCAGTGCCCTCGGGGTCCTGCTGCTCGTCGGGCTGTTCCTCGGCATCCTCATGGTGGCGCCGGTCTCGCCGCTCGCCACGGCGCTGCCGGGACTGGTGCTGCTGGCCTGGACCGGGCTGCTCGGGCTGAACGCCCAGCTCGCGACCAGGATCATCCCGCTGCGCGGCGAAGGGTACGGGGTGGGATTCCACACCATGCTGGTCAGCGGCGTGCTGGTCGTGCTGGGCGCGCTGATGATCTGCCCGGTGTTCGTCCCGTCCCGGTGGCGGCGGCGCGGCGGTGACGACGCCGAGAGCGCCGACGGTGAGGACGAGATCCCGGGCCGCCCGGCCCAGACCCGCCTGCTCTCCTAGCTGCTCCAGGCCAGTGGCGGGCCAGGCGGCACTGCCTGGCCCGCACGGACTCCGGCGCCACTGAGGTCAGCGCGACGCGGTGAACTGCTCGCTCTCGGTCGACCCGGTCAGCGCGGTGGTGGACGCCTGCGGGCTGATGGCCGACGTGACCAGGTCGAAGTACCCGGTGCCGACTTCCCGCTGGTGCCGGGTGGCCGTGTACCCGCGCGCTTCCGCGGCGAACTCCGCGTCCTGCACCCGGACGTAGGCCGGCATGCCCTCGGCCGCGTAACCCTGCGCGAGGTCGAACATCGAGTAGTTCAGGGCGTGGAAGCCGGCCAGCGTGATGAACTGGAACTTGTAGCCCATCTGGCCCAGCTCGCGCTGGAACTTCTCGATCGTGCCGTCATCGAGATGCCGGTGCCAGTTGAACGACGGCGAGCAGTTGTAGGCCAGCATCTGGTCCGGGTACCTGGCCTTGATCGCCTCGGCGAACTCCCGGGCCTCGTCCAGGTCCGGGGTGGAGGTCTCCATCCACAGCAGGTCCGCGTACGGGGCGTAGGCCAGGCCGCGGGCCACGCACGCGGCCATCCCGTTGCGGAGCCGGTAGAAGCCCTCCGCGGTCCGGTCGCCGGTGATGAACGGCCGGTCCCGCTCGTCCACGTCGCTGGTGATCAGGGTGGCGGCGTGCGCGTCGGTGCGCGCGATGACCAGGGTGCTCACCCCGGCGACGTCAGCCGCCAGCCGGGCGGCGTTGAGCGTGCGGACGTGCTGCGAGGTCGGGATGAGCACCTTGCCGCCCAGGTGGCCGCACTTCTTCTCGGAGGCCAGCTGGTCCTCCCAGTGCACGCCCGACGCGCCTGCCGCGATCATCGACTTCATCAGCTCGAACGCGTTCAGCACGCCGCCGAAGCCCGCTTCCGCGTCGGCCACGATCGGCGCGAGCCAGTACTGGCTGTCGGTGCCGTCCGACTCGGCCCAGGTGATCTGGTCCGCGCGGAGCAGGGCGTTATTGATCCGGCGAACCGCCTGGGGGACCGAGTTGACCGGGTACAGGCTCTGGTCCGGGTAGGTCTCGGCGGCCAGGTTCGCGTCCGCCGCGACCTGCCAGCCGGACAGGTAGATGGCCTGAAGGCCGGCCCTGACCTGCTGGACCGCCTGATTCCCGGTGACCGCACCGAGGGCCGCGATGTAGTCCTCCTCATGCAGCAGGGCCCACAGCCGCTGGGCTCCGAGCCGGGCCAGGGTGCGCTCCTCCTGGACGGATCCGCGCAACCGGATCACGTCGTCCGCCGAGTAGGTCCGCTGGGTGCCGCGCCAGCGCGGATCGGTGGCCCACTGCTGGGCCAGGCCCGCGGCCTGCTGCTGCGGCCCGCTGACCGGGCTCTTCGGTTGATGGCCGTTGCTGCTGCCGTTCGCGGTGCCCTCGAGGCGACTCTCGCTCACTGGTCCTCCTGACGTTCTGCCGTCCCCTGGGTGGTTAGTCCCGAGCCTGCGGGCCGGGCCGGGGTAAAGCTAGGGACATCCGCCTGAAGAATGTCTAAATTTCCTCTAACATGAAGATGTGACAGAGTTCTTGGAGAAAGAACCGTCAGGATTCCCATCAAGTGGTCTGGACCTGACAACGTTCGGGCAGCGGCTCCGGCATCTCCGCCGGGCCCGCGGCTACACGCTGGCCGAGCTGGGCACCCGGGTGGGCCGGGCGCCGTCAGCCCTGTCCCTGCTGGAGAACGGCCGCCGGGAGCCCAAGCTGTCCCTGATCGAGTCGCTGGCCACGGCCCTGTCCGTGCCGGCCGAGGAACTGCTGCGGCACCAGCCGCCGAGCCGCCGGGCCCAGCTCGAGATCGCGGTGGAGGAGGCGCAGCGCGACCCGCTCTACGCCGACCTGGGACTGCCGCACCTGAAGGTCGGCGCCCGGGTGCCCAACGACGTGCTCGAGCACCTGGTCGCGCTGTACGCGGAGCTCCGCAGGCAGCACACCCGGCCGACCGCGACCCCGGAAGAGGCGCGGGTGGCCAACGCGGGGCTGCGTGGCGCGATGCGGGAGCGGGGCAACTACTTCGCCCAGATCGAGCACGCGGCGGCGGACGCGCTGGAGTCCGTCAGCTACCGGGGCGGCGCGCTGTCCCAGGGCGCGCTGCTGGCGATCGTCGGCCATCACGGCTTCTCGGTCAGGTACGCCCAGGACCTCCCGCGCTCCGTCCGGTCCGTCACCGACCTGCGGCACCGCCGGATCTACCTGAAGCAGGAGTCGATGGGCATGCACACGCCCCGCACGATCCTGCTGCAGACCCTCGGCCACTTCGTGCTCGGGCACGCGGCGCCGCGTGACTTCGCGGACTTCCTGCGCCAGCGGGTGGAGGCGAACTACTACGCGGCGGCCGTGCTCGTCCCGGAACGTTCGGCCTCGCGGTTCCTGCGCGAGGCCAAGGAGGCCCGGGACCTGTCCGTCGAGGACCTCAGGGACGTGTTCTCGGTGTCGTATGAGATGGCGGCGCACCGGTTCACCAACCTCGTGACCCACCATCTCGATCTGACCTGCCACTTCGTCAAGAACGACGAGAGCGGCATCATCTACAAGGCGTACGAGAACGACGGGCTGGTCCTGCCCGCCGACGCCACCGGGGCGATCGAGGGACAGCGGATGTGCCGCCAGTGGTCCGGGCGCCAGGTGTTCGGGTCGGCCGACCGGTACTCGCCGTACTACCAGTACTCAGACACCCCGGCCGGGACCTTCTGGTGCATGGCCCACGTGGACCCGGGCGCGGAGCGCGGCTTCGCCATCACCCTGGGCACCGGCTACGAGAACTCGCGGTGGTTCCGCGGCCGGGACACCACCAAGCGGACGGTGTCACGCTGCCCGGACGGGGACTGCTGCCAGCGGCCGCCGGCCGGGCTGGCCTCCCGCTGGGAAGGGATGGCCTGGCCGTCGGCGCGGGCCCACTCGCACATCCTGTCGGCCCTGCCGACCGGGAGCTTCCCGGGGGTGGACGAGTCCGACGTGTACGAGTTCCTGGACCGCCACGACGCCGAGTAATCTGACCCCGCCAGAGTCCGGCCCAGGCCGGCTCAGGGAGTTGGCCAGCTATCTACTCGCTGGTAACTTAGCCGTGCTACTCTTCAGTAACATACGGCTCGCGCAGGACCCCGAGGAGCATGATGACCACTGGACCTGACGCCCCCGGCGGATTCTCCCTCGAGCCCGGGCCGGACCTGCGCGACATGCGTGACTGGGTGCACGGGTTCGCCGCCGACGTGATCAGGCCGGCCGGGGCCGAGTGGGACGAGCGGGAAGAGACGCCCTGGCCCATCCTGGAAGAGGCGGCCAAGATCGGCCTCTACTCGCTCGACTTCTTCTCCGCGCAGTGGCTCGAGGCGAGCGGGCTGGGCATCCCCATCGCCTTCGAGGAGCTGTTCTGGGGCGACGCGGGCATCGGGCTGTCCCTGGTCGGCAGCACCCTGGCCGCGGTCGCGGTGGCCAGCAACGGCACCCCCGAGCAGATCGGGGAGTGGCTCCCGGAGATGTTCGGCGGCCCCGGCTCGGTGAAGCTGGGCGCGTTCTGCGCCTCGGAACCGGAGGCGGGCAGCGACGTGGGCGCGATCCGCACCCGCGCGGAGTATCACGAGGCGAGCGACGAATGGGTCCTCAACGGGACCAAGTCGTGGGCCACCAACGGCGGGATCGCCGACGTCCACGTGGTGGTGGCCTCGGTGGACCCCTCGCTCGGGGCCCGGGGCCAG
Organism: uncultured Actinomycetes bacterium; assembly: GCA_963844695.1. Classification (GTDB taxonomy): domain Bacteria; phylum Actinomycetota; class Actinomycetes; order Streptosporangiales; family Streptosporangiaceae; genus RYN-230. Next base: position 57,576 of record CAWJPL010000016.1, on the reverse strand, counting down.
GCCAGCTTCGTGATCCCGCCGGGCACCCCGGGACTCAGCCAGGGCCAGAAGTTCCGCAAGCACGGGGTCCGGGCCTCGCACACCGCCGAGGTGGTGCTGGACGGCGTACGGGTGCCGGGCCGGTGCCTGGTCGGCGGCAAGGACCGGCTGGACGCGCGGCTGGACCGGGTCCGGTCCGGCGGGCGCAGCGGCGAGCAGGCCGCGATGAAGACCTTCGAGGCCTCGAGGCCGAGCGTGGCGGCCATGGCGGTGGGCGTCGGCCGGGCCGCGGTGGAATTCGCCCGGGACTACGCCACCCAGCGGGTCGCGTTCGGCCGCCCGATCGGGCAGAACCAGGCGGTCGGGTTCATGCTGGCCGACATGCAGGCCGGGGTGGACGCGGCCCGGCTGCTGACCTGGCGGGCGGCGTGGATGGCCCGGCAGGGCCTGGCCCTGGACGGGGCCGAGGGGTCGATGTCCAAGCTGGTCGCGGGGGAGACCGCGGTCCGGGTGACCGAGCAGGCCATCCAGATCCTGGGCGGGAACGGCTACACCCGTGACTTCCCGGTGGAACGCTGGCACCGGGACGCAAAGATCTTCACTATCTTCGAGGGCACCTCCGAGATCCAGCGCATGATCATCGGACGCGCACTTACCGGACTGGACGTCCGGTAAGGCGAGCAGAGCGGACTGGACGTCCGGTAAGGCGAGCTCGGCTGGGTGCCTCCGGGCCGGCGGGTGGCGGAGGCTCTTGGTACCGCGTCAGCCGCCGCCTGCGCTGGCCGAGACGATCATGGGCCGGACCGCCGGGGCGCCTTACCCTGGTTACACGATGAGCGGCCTGATCGAGCACATACTCAGCCTCAGCGGATGGCTGGCCCTGCTGATCGTCTTTGCGGTCCCGGCCCTCGAGTCCTCGGTGTTCCTGGGCTTCGTCTTCCCGGGCGAGACCGCGCTCATCCTCGGCGGGGTGCTCGCCTCCTACGGCCGGGTGAGCCTGTGGGCGGTCCTGGTCGCGGGGATCTCCGGGGCGATCGTCGGCGACTCGGTCGGGTACCTGGTGGGCCGCGAATACGGCCGGCGGGTGCTGGAGACCAGGCCGCTGCGCCGCGTCCTGAAGCCCGGGCGCATCGACCGTGGCCAGGAGTACCTGGCCAGGCGGGGCGGCCGGGCGGTGTTCTTCGGGCGCTTCACCGCCGCGCTGCGGGTCCTGGTCCCCGGCCTGGCGGGCATGGCGCGCATGCCCTACCGCGTCTTCCTGCCGTTCAACGTGGCCGGCGGCGCGATCTGGGGCACCGGGATGGTGCTGCTCGGCTACCTGGCCGGGGCCAGCTGGAAGCGGGTCGCGCACTACGCCACCCAGGTGGGCATCGCCCTGTTCGCGGTCGTGGTGCTCGCGCTCGTCCTCGGGCACCTGCTGCGGTCGGCACGTGAACCGGACAGCTGGGCGGGGCGGCAGGTCAGCCGGGTCTCCCGCAGCCGCCTGGCCCGCTGGCTGGAGCGGCGCTTCCCGAGGCAGCTCGCCTGGCTCGCCGTGCGCTTCCAGCCGGGCGTCCCCACCGGGTTCTCGCTGACCGTGGCCGTGCTCACCCTCGGCGCGTGCGGCTGGGCTTTCGGCTCGCTGACCAACAGCGTGCTGCACCACATCAACAGTGCCCGGTTCGATCCGCAGGTCCTGGCGTTCTTTGTCGGCCACCGCGCGCCGTGGCTCACCGGCCTGGCCAAGACGCTCACCTGGCTCGGCTCGGGCTTCGTTCTCTGGCCCGTCGTGATCGGCGCCGGGCTGGCACTGTGGCGGTGGCGCCGGCAGTGGCTGCCCGCGGTGCTCCCCGCGCTGGCCCTCGCAGGCGCGTGGGGCTGGGCGCTGCTGACGAAGACCCTGGTCGCGCGGCCCCGGCCGCCGGCGGTGGACCGGCTGTCCACGGTCCACGGCTGGTCCTATCCCTCCCAGCATTCGGCCCAGGCCCTCGCCGTCTGGGGCATGCTCGCGCTGATGGTGATGGTCGGCCGGTCCTTCCGGGCCCGCACGCTGCTCATGACCGGCGCGCTTCTGATCGCCCTCGTCGTCGGGCTGTCCCGGCTGTACCTCGCCGCGCACTGGATGACCGATGTGCTGGGCGGGTGGGCGCTGGCGGGCGTATGGGGCTGCCTGCTGATCATTCCTTACCTGGCCGTGGAGAAGAGGGCGCCCGCTACCGGACCGGGCCCGCCGTCAGCCCGCCCACCACACGCGGCCCGATCAGCGCAAACAGGATGAGCACCGGGATGGTGGCCACCAGGCCCGCAGCCCGGCCGGCGCCGGCGCGCGCCGGCCGGGCTGGATGTTACGCAAACGTCACAGGGTGACCCGCGAACGTCCCCGGGCTGGTCCCGCTCCTGGCCGCCTGGACACGCCGGGCTGCCCGGAAATAGCCCGCGAAGCCCTGGCTGACCAGTAAGTTCGTAGTGGCCCACGGCGCAGCCCGGAGGGCCCGGCCATGGTGGGTCGCGGTGCGAAGGTTGTCGCGAGTGCTCAGATTGGCGAGATGCGGGCCTTATGGAGTATTTACATCCGCTATTGACCGGGATGTTCATCCGGTAACATCTGGTGGCGGTCGCGAGCGGCCGCTTCGCGCACGCTGAGCCCGCCGGGGAACAACGATCCTGGCCCTGCCCAGAACACTGCTCAGCGCAGTTCACAATTCCAGTGCGATTCATCACTTTCGCAGTGTGGTCATCGGGGCGGCGCTGCACGCAGGTTGCTGTGGGGTTCAGGCACGTAGGGCTGAAGGAGCAAACCAGCAGTGAGCGGAACGATGGCGAGGCCGGCCGCAGGCGGGCCGCCCGGAGAGTCGCGCAGTGAAGCGGCGGCAGGCCAGGACCAGGCCCGGAAAGGCTGGCTGACCCCGATCAGCGTGGCCATCGGCGTCTGCACCCTGCTGGCCCTGGCGCTCCGGTTGCTGCTGCTGTCCCGGCCCGGCTATCTGCTGGGGGTGACCGAGTATGACGACGGCCCGTACTTCGGCAGCGCGGTCAACCTGATCCACGGCTACCTGCCCTACCGCTCGTTCCTCCTGGTGCAGCCGCCCGGGATCACCCTGCTGATGGTGCCGTCCGCGTTGCTGTCCGAGGTCATCGGGACGGCCCACGCGATGGCGACCGGCCGGATCCTGACCACCCTGGCCAGCTCGGCGGGCGTGGTCCTGGTGGGGCTGCTGGTCCGCCACCGCGGCCTGCTCGCCGTGGTCGTGGGCTGCGGGATCGTCGCGGTCTACCCGGACAGCGTGTCCACCGCCCGCACCGTGCTGGTCGAGCCCTGGCTGGTGCTGTTCTGCCTGCTCGGGGCCCTCGCCCTGTTCGACGGGAATCGCCTGACCAGCAGCCGGAGGCGGCTGTTCTGGAGCGGCGTCGCGTTCGGTTTCGCGGGCTGCATCGAGGTCTGGGCGATCTTCCCCGTCCTCGTGGTCCTGGTCATGCTCCTGCCGCAGGTCAGGCGGCTGGCCGTGTACGTGGGCGGGCTGGCGGTCGGCTTCCTGGTCCCCACCCTGCCGTTCGCGGCGCTGGCGCCCGAGCGGTTCTACCAGAGCCTGTACGTGGCCCAGGTCGCCCCGCGGGCCGGGTCAACCCGGGTCCCGCTGCCCGCCCGGCTGAGCCACATCCTCGGGATCGTCAACCTCCCTCTCCCCTCCCACCCGCGCGTGCTCATCCTGACCGTCACGGCGGTCGTCGTCGTCGCGGTGCTCGCGATGGTCATCGTGGCGTGGTGGCTGCTGCGCCAGGCGCCGCCCGCGCTGGACTGGTTCGCGCTGGCCTCCACCGCGGTGATCACGGTCATGTTCATGTGGCCGGACCAATTCCACTACCATTTCGCCGCGTTCCTGGCGCCGTTCTTCGCCATGTCCGTCGCGCTGCCGCTGTCCCGGCTGCTGGACGCGCTCAGCCAGGGCAACAGCTGGCTGCCCGCCACCGATGGGCGGCGCCTGTGGATACCCGCCACGGCGCTGGCCAGCCTGGCGGTCGTGGTGCTGGCCCTGGACCAGGCCAGCTCCGAATCCCATCTCCGGCTGCGCCTGGCCCCGGTGGCCGCGCAGATCGAACAGATCATCCCGAAGGGCGCGTGCGTCGCCACCGACCAGACGTCCTACCTGCTGATGGCCAACCGGTTCAGCCCCGACCAGGCGAACTGCCCGCACATGCTGGACGGGCTCGGCAGCGATCTCGGCTTCTCCAACGGGCTCAAGCCGTCCACCGGCGCGGGCCAGGTGGCGGCCGTGCGGGCCATGTGGTGGGACGAGTTCACCCGGGCCCAGTTCGTCTGGCTGTCCTACAACCAGTCCCGCCGGGTCGCCTGGTACCCGCAGCTGAGGGCCTACTTCAAGGCCAACTTCGTGCCGGTCTACAAGCACGCCTGGCACGACACGCTGTGGGCCCGCAAGGGCACCCGCACCGGCTGACCCTGCACCGGCCGGCCAGGACCGGCGCCGATCCCTGCGGTCCAGGGCCGCTGGGTCAGTGCTGCGGCGGGTAGCCGGTGTAGTTCTCAGCCAGCGAGGCCGCAGCCGCCCGTGACGTGGTGACGTAGCGGAGCTGGGCCAGCTGGAGCTCGGCGTCCATCGGGTCCGCGCCGGGTGCGGCGTGCAGCATCGTGGTCATCCACCAGGAGAAGTGCGTGCGCCGCCAGACCCGGTCCAGGCAGTCGCCGGTGTAGGAGTCGGCCCGGCGGGGGTCGCCGCGCAGCAACTCCTCCAGGGCGCCAGCCAGCACCGCGACGTCGCCGAGGGCCAGGTTGAGCCCCTTGGCGCCGGTGGGCGGCACGATGTGCGCGGCGTCCCCGGCCAGGAAGAGCCGCCCGTGCCGCATCGGGGCGCTGACGAAGCTGCGCATCGGGGTGATGCCCTTGTCCAGGACCGGGCCTTCCTTGAGTTCCCAGCCGGGCACCGCGAAGCGCCGCTGCAGCTCGGCCCAGATCCGGTCGTCCGGCCAGGCGCTGATCTCCTCATCCGGGGCGACCTGCAGGTAGAGCCGGCTGACCAGCGGGCTGCGCAGGCTGTGCAGCGCGAACCCGCCCGGGTGATGGGCGTAGATCAGCTCGTCGGTGGAGGGCGGGACGTCGGCGAGGATGCCCAGCCAGGCGTAGGGGTACTCGCGTTCCCAGACGGTCAGCAGCCCTGCCGGGACGGCCGGCCGGCAGATCCCGTGGAAACCGTCGCAGCCGGCGATCGCGTCACAGCTGACCTCGTGCCTCGTCCCGTCCGCGCTGGTGTACCGCAGTACCGGCCGGTCGGTGTCCAGGTCGTCCACCTCGGTGCCGGTCACGTCGAACTCCACGTGGCCGCCCGCCGCCATCCGGGCCTCGATGAGGTCCTTCACCACCTCGGTCTGCGCGTACACGGTGACGGTCCGCCCGGTCAGGTCGCGGAAGTCGATGTGGTGCCGCTGGCCGGCGAACTGGAGGTAGATCCCCCCGTGCTCCAGGCCCTCGCGGTCCAGGCGGCCGGCCAGCCCGGCCTCGCGGAGCAGCGTGACGCTGCCGTCCTCCAGCACGCCGGCCCGCTGGCGGGCCTCGCAGTAGGCCCGGCTCCGGATTTCGACCAGCACCGAGTCGATGCCGCGCAGCGCCAGCAGATGGGAGAGCAGCAGGCCGGCCGGTCCCGCCCCGACGATTCCGATCTGGGTGCGCGTGCGCGCGGGTGCGGACGGCATCTAGAACGGGTAGGGCGCGATCTCGCTGCGCATCGTGACCCAGCGGGTATCGGTGAACGCGTCGAGGTTGGCGGTACCGCCGAACCGGGCGCCGGTGCCGGAGGCGCCGACGCCGCCGAACGGGGTGTTCGGTGCGTCGTCCACGGTCTGGTCGTTGATGTGCACGATGCCGGTCGGGATCTTCCGGGCCAGGTCCAGGCCGCGCAGCACGTCCTTGGTGAGGATGCCCAGGGACAGCCCGTACTCGGTGTCCGCGGCGAGCTTGGCCGCTTCGTCGGCGGTGGAGAAGCGGATGACCGGGGCCACCGGGCCGAACACCTCGCTGGCGTAGGCAGGCATGGCGGGCGCGACGTCGGCCAGCACGGTGGGCTGGTAGAACAGGCCTTCGTAGGTTCCGCCCGCGGCCAGCCGGGCGCCCGCGTCCACGCTGGCGGTCACCAGGCCGTGGACCTTGTCCCGCTGCCGCTCGTCGATGATGGGGCCCAGCGCGACCTGGCCGCTGGCCGGATCGCCCACCGGCAGGTGGCTGGCCTTGCCCGCCAGCGCCGCGACGTAGTCGTCGTAGACGGCGTCCTGGACCAGGTGACGGCCGGTGGTCATGCAGATCTGGCCCTGGTGCAGGAACGAGCCCCACGCGCCGGCCGCGGCGGCCGCGTCCAGGTCGGCGTCGTCCAGCACGATCAGGGCCGAGTTGCCGCCCAGTTCGAGGTGCACCCGCTTGAGATGCTGGCCGGCCAGTGCCCCCACGTGGCGGCCTACCGAGGTGGATCCGGTGAACGAGATCACCCGTACCTGCGGGTCGGTGATCAGCGCCTCCCCGGCGTCCGCGCCGCCCGGCAGCACGTGCAGCACGCCCTCGGGCAGCCCGGCCTCCTCGAAGACCCGGGCCAGCACCACGCCGCCGCACACCGCGGTGCGCGGGTCTGGCTTCAGCACCACCGCGTTGCCGAGCGCGAGGGCCGGGGCCACCGAGCGGATAGCCAGGATCTGCGGGAAGTTGAACGGGGAGATGACCCCGACCACCCCGACCGGGACCCGCTCGGCCCAGCTGAGGTGCGGTGACTCGGTGGGCAGCAGCTCACCGTAGGGACGCGAGGGCAGGGTGGCGGCCTCGTAGATCTCCTCGGTGGCCACGTGCGTCTCGAACTGCGCCGCGGGCCCGATCTTGCCGCCCTCGCGGATACTCCAGCCCTCGATCTCCTCGGCGTGCGCCTTCCAGATGTCACCCGCCCGCCGCAAGATGGCGGACCGCTCCGTGTGCGGGAGCGCGGCCCAGGCCGGCTGGGCCGCCGCCGCGGCCGTGGCGGCGGCGGCGACGTCGGCGGGCGAGGCGACGCCGACCCGGCCGAGTTCGGCGCCGGTGGCCGGCTCAGTGACCGGGGCCTCGCCGCCGGAGACCGCCTTCCAGCCGCCGCTGAAGGCCTTGCCGCGCCACGTGGCCTCGTCGAGAAATGTCACGGAAACTCCTTGATCGCCGATGACGGGAGTGGCCAGCAGGGCAGGATCCGCCCGGTGGGATGAGTGTGCGCTTTACGAACAGCAGTTCTATCGTCGAACATTGCGAATCTAGGGGATGGCGCATCTCAGTGTCAACGCGCCGCTGGCGGGGCCAGCTCGCGCGTTGAGCTGTACGAAGATGGCCGCGCATGCTACCTCTGTCCCATGAGCGACTACGGGCCAGCAGAGGCGGCGGGCGTGGCGGACGACGACGCGGTCACCGCGGTCGTCGAGCGCGCCCACTCCGACCAGGTTTCCCTCGTCCGATTCCTGTACGCCGATCATGGCGGGATCATCCGCGGCAAGGCCGCGTCGGCGGGCCTGCTGCCCGCCCGGCTGCGGACCGGGATCGGGCACACGGTCGCGATGATGGCCATGTCCATGCTGGATTCCCTGCAGCCGGTGGACGGGATGGGCCCGGTCGGGGAGGTCCGCATCATGCCCGACCCGTCCACCTACGTGACCCTCCCGTACGCGCCCGGGGCCGGGGCGATGCTGGCCGACCTGGTCCAGCCCGGCGGTGAGCCCTGGGACGGCTGCGCGCGCACCTTCCTCAAGCAGGCCATCGCGGAACTGGCCACCGAGGGCTACGCGGTGCAGGCCTCGTTCGAGCCCGAGTTCACCCTGGGCCGCCGGGAACCCGACCCGGCCGGGGGCCCGGACCGGCTCGTCCCGGTAGACGACAGCCTCTGCTACTCCTCGACCGGGTTCGCGCTGGCCCACGACTTCACCATCGACCTGCTGGCCGCCCTGCAGGAGCAGGGCCTGCAGGTCGAGAGCTACTACCCGGAACTCGGCCATGGGCAGCAGGAGATGACGATCCGGCACGCTCCCGCGCTCCGCGCGGCCGACAACCACGTCCTGTACCGGGAGACCGTTCGCGGGGTCGCGTTCCGCCGCGGGCTGTGGGCCAGCCTGGCCCCCAAGCCCGTGCCTGACCAGGCCGGCAACGGCACCCACCTGCACGTGTCGCTGACTGACATCGGGCCGGACGGCCAGCCGGGGGAGCACCCGGTGTTCTACGACCCGGAAGACCGGTACCTGCTGTCCGCCACCGGCTATCACTTCATCGCCGGCCTGCTCGCCCACCTGCCCGCCCTGGTGGCGCTGACCTGTGCCAGCGTCAACTCCTACCGCCGCCTGGCCCCCCAGATGTGGGCCAGCGCCTACACGGTCTGGGGCATGGACAACCGCGAGGCCGCGGTGCGCATCTGCTCGCCGATGCTCGGCGACCCGGGTGGCTCGGTGAACCTGGAGCTCAAGCCGTCGGACTCCAGTGCCAACCCGTACCTGGCCCTGGGCGCCGTGATCCACGCGGGGCTGGACGGAATCCGGCGCAAGCTCGAGCCCGGCGAGGCCGTGAACGTGGACCCGGCCACCCTCAGCCAGGCTGAGCTGCAGGCCGCGGGCGCGCACCGGCTGCCGGACTCGCTGGACTCGGCGCTGAACGCGCTGGCCGCGGACGAGTTGCTGATGGAGGCGATGGGACCGCTGCGCCGCACCGCGTACCTGGCGGTGAAGCGCTCCGAGGCCGCCGCGTTCGCCGACGCCAGCGTGGCCTGGGAGTGCTTCGAGCACTTCACGAAGATCTGAGCGGCGGTGGCTGACCCCGACCTCGCCGGGCCGGACCTGCTGGAGGCCGGGATCGGCGCGCTCGCCCTGGTCGACCATCACGTGCACCCGGCACTGGAAGCCGAGACAGGCCCGGCGGAGTTCGAGGCGCTGCTCACCGAGTCAGACCGGCCGCTGCCGCCGGGGCTGACCCAGTTCGACTCCCAGCTGGGCGTGGCGGTCCGCCGCTGGTGCGCGCCGGTCCTGGACCTCGAGCCGTTCGCGTCGCCCGGCGACTACCTGGCCCGGCGGGCCGGGCTGGGCCCGGCCGAGGTCACCCGGCGGCTGCTGCGGGCCAGCGGGACCGGGCATTTCCTGCTCGACACCGGCTACGTGCGGCCGGGCCTGCTGGACGTGGCCGGGATGGCCGAGGCGGCTGGCGTCCCGGCCGGCGAGGTCGTCCGCCTGGAGTCCGTGGCCGAGCAGGCCGTGCTGGCGGGCGACGGCAGCGCGGCCGGGTTCGCGGACCGCTTCGCGGAGGTCCTGGCCCGCCAGGCCGCCGCGGCCGCTGGCCTGAAGAGCATCGTCGGCTACCGCTACGGCCTGGACTTCGACCCGGAGCCGCCCGCCGCCGGCGAGGTGACCGCGGCCGCGGGCCGCTGGCTGCGTCAGATCGAGGCGACCGGCCGGGTCCGGGTGCAGGACCCGGTGCTGCTGCGCCACCTGCTGTGGGCCGGGCTGGACCTGCGGCTGCCCCTCCAGCTGCACACCGGGTTCGGCGACCCGGACGCCGACCTGCGCCGCTGCGACCCACTGCTGCTGCGCGGCTTCCTGCAGCGCACCGAGCCCGCCGGGGTGCCGGTCATGCTGCTGCACTGCTACCCGTACCACCGCGGGGCCGGCTACCTGGCCCAGGCGTACCCGCACGTCTACCTGGATGTCGGGCTGGCCATCAACTACACGGGCGCCCGGGCGGCGGCCGTGGTCGCCGAGTCGCTGGAGCTGGCCCCGTTCGGCAAGCTGCTGTTCTCCTCCGACGCCTGGGGACCGGCGGAGCTGCACTACCTGGGCGCGTTGCTGTGGCGCCGGGCCACCGCGCGGGTGCTCGGGGAATGGGTGGCCGACGGCGACTGGAGCCAGGCCGACGCGCTGCGGGTCGCGGAGATGGTCGGCGCGGGCAACGCCCGCCGCGTGTACCGCCTCTAGCCGTCCCGGTCCCGGGGCGGCCCAGCCGCGTCCTGGCCTCCGAATCTACTAAGTGACGATTCGTATGACATGAATCACGTTCAGTGTTCGTGACTAATAGGGATTATTGCGTTACTAAGAGTGCGCGGCTATGGCAGGGTGAATGGCTGTATGCCTCCTTAGTCAGCTCTGGTGCAGGGGGAGGGGCCAGACACAGTGGTGCACGTCAACAACTTCACCTACGGCCCGGTGACGCCGGTGCTCGGCTTCGTGATGTCCAGCCTGGGCTGTTTCCTCGGACTGCGCTGTACCACCCGGGCCCGGGCCTCGCAGGGCGCGCCGCGCGTCCGGTGGCTGCTGCTGGCCACGGTGTCGATCGCGACCACCGGTATCTGGGTCATGCATTTCGTGGCCATGCTCGGGTTCACCATTCCCGGCCAGACCATCACCTACAGCGTGCCGGTCACGGCGGTGTCCATGCTCATCGCGGTGGTCGTGGTGGGCGCCGGGCTGTTCATCGTCGGCCTGGGCAGCTCAGCCTGGTGGACGCTGCTGCTCGGCGGGGTGATCATCGGGTTCGGCGTGGCCAGCATGCACTACATCGGGATGGCCGCGATGAAGATGCCGGACACGGTCCGCTACAGCGGCGCCCTGGTCGTGGTCTCGGTGGTCATCGCGGTGGTGGCCGGGACCGCCGCGCTCTGGGCCGCGCTCCGGCTGGCCGCCGTGTGGTCGACTCTGGTGGCGTCGCTGATCATGGGCGTGGCGGTGAGCGGGATGCATTACACCGGCATCGCGGCTATGCACGTCTACGGCAGCAGGAGCCCCGGGATGCTGGCTTCGATGCCGGGCGGGGTGAGCGCGCAGGCCTTCCTGATCCCGCTGATCGTCGGGATCAGCCTGCTCGCGTTCGCCCTCACCGTGATCATCTCGCTGTCGCCGACCGAGGCGGAGATGCAGGAGGACACGGCCCTGATGGCCAGCCTGGCCGCCCGGCTGGCGGCCCCGCCCGCGGGAGCCCACCGGACCGGCCCCCCGGCCGAAGGCCCCGGCGACGACGCTGCCGGGCGCTGGTTCCGGCCCGGCCACTAGTCTGCAGGCGTGCCCGACCTGAAGCTCCTGGTCCTCAGCGCCCGTGACGTGCGCGAGCTGCTGCCCTACGGGGAGTGCGCCGACCTGGTCGCCGGCGCGCTGGCCGCCCTGGCCCGCGGCGAGGTCTACCAGCCGCTGCGGACCGTGATCTCGCCGCCTGCGCCGGAAGGGTCGCCGGCGCCGGGGCTGATGGCGCTGATGCCGTCGATCCGGTCCGGCCCGATCCCGTCCGGCCCAGTCCAGTCCGGCCCGATGCGATCCGGCCAGGACGCGGCGTACAGCCTCAAGGCGATCTGCATCTTCCCCGGCAACCCGGCCCTCGGCAAGGACGCTCACCAGGGGGTCGTCCTGCTGTCCAGCCCGGACACCGGGGAGCCGCAGGCGGTGATCAACGCGTCCGCGCTGACCGAGATCCGCACCGCGGCGGCCTCCGTGGTCGCCACCCGGCTGCTGGCCCGGGCGGACGCCAGCGAGCTGGCCGTCATCGGCACCGGAGTGCAGGCCCGCGCCCACGCGATCGCCCTGGCCCAGGACTACGCGGCCCGGGGCCGTCCGCTGGCCGGGATCCGGATCGCGGGCCGTACCCCGGGCCGCGCGGCCCGGATGGCGGGAGAGCTCACCGCCGCGGCCGGGGTACCCGTGACGGCCTGCGGCTCGGCGGCCGAGGCCGTGGCCGGCGCCGGCCTCGTGGTGACCGCCACCTCGTCGGCCACCCCCGTGCTGGAGCGCGCCTGGCTGGCGGAGGGTACGCACATTAACGCGGTGGGCGCGTGCCTGCCGCAGCACCGGGAACTCGACTCCGCCACCATGGCCGCCGCCGCCGTGTTCGCCGACAGCCGGGAATCAGCGCTGGCAGAATCGGGTGACGTACGGCTGGCCGTCGCGGAGCAGGCCGTCCCACCTGTGCATATCCGGGCAGAAATCGGGGAATTGCTGTCCGGGACGGCACCTGGCCGGGCCAGCGACCGGGAGATCACCGTGTTCGAGTCGCTGGGACTGGCGGCCGAGGACCTGGCGGCGGCCCAGGGGGTGTACCGGAACGCGGCCCGGGCCGGGGCCGGGACCTGGGTGGACTTCTGAGCGCAGCGGGGCGCTCAGGGCCTTGCCCGCCCACACGGGGAGGCAAGCTGCGGAGCGATGAGTCGCTGCGCTCGGCTTCGTCCTAAGCCTGGCAGGCCAGCTGAATGGGGGACGCCTGGTGACAACGGTGATCGCGGTGGTCGCCGCCTTGCTGGCGGCGTTCTGCTTCGCCGTGGCCGCCCTCGTCCAGCAGACCGTGGCCCGGGCGACCGGGGCGGACGAGGCCATGCACCCCCGGCTGCTGCTGGACCTGGCGCGGCGGCCCCGCTGGCTGGCCGGCATCGGCCTGGACGCGCTGTCGTTCCTCATCCTGGCCCTGGCCCTGGCGTTCGGGCCGCTGGCCCTGGTTCAGCCGCTGGCCTCGCTGGACGTGCTGTTCGCGCTGCCGCTCATCGCCCGCCTGCAGGGCCGCCGGCTCACCCTGGGGGACGGGATCGGCGCGGTCACCGTGGCGGGCGGGATCGTGATCTTCCTGGCGGTGGCCCCGCCCACCGGCGGGATCAAGGCACCGGGCCTGACCGCCTGGGCCCCGGTGTTCGTGGCGGCCGGGGCGCTCAGCGCGGTGACGGCGCTGGCCGGGCTGCGGGTCACCGGGAAGGCCCGGGTCATCTGGCTGGCCCTGGCCGCGGGATCGGTCTACGGGGTGCTGGCCGCGCTGACCAAGGCCACCGTGGACGTGGTGGCCGTCCGCGGAGTGGGGGTCCTGCTGACCTGGGAACCGTGGGCGCTGCTGCTGTGCGGGATCCTCGGCGCCCTGCTCGGGCAGAGCGCCTACAGCTCCGGGGCGCTGTCCCTCAGCCTGCCGGTGCTGGACACCCTGGCGCCGATCGTCGCCGTGGTCATCGCGGCCACGGTGTTCGACGAGAAGCTCGCCTCTTCCGCCTGGCAGCTCGGCGTGCAGCTGGCTGGCGGCGCGGTCGCGGTGGCCGGCATCGCCATGCTCAGCCGCTCGTCGATCGTGGCCGCCGAGACCGCGGGCGGCCGGGACCGCGCGCTGGCCCAGATGGGCGCCGCGGCGCTCGAGGGGGACTGATTACCGCATACCCACCCGCGCCGCGTAAGAATGACTCATGACCAAGCAGTCGAAGCCGGCGCCCCCCGGGTCCAAGCCAACTCCCACGGCGCCCCCGTCGCCGCCAGGCTGGCGGCACTGGCTCTGGCCGCTGGCTCTGCTCGCGGCCCTGGTGCTGTTCTTGTTCCTGCCCCGGTTCGGCGGGATCACCACGGTCAACCTGAGCTACTCCACGTTCATCAGCGACGTCCAGGCGCACCAGGTCAAGACGTTCACGCTGGACAACAGCACCGGGTCCACCGCCCCGGCCACCGGCACGCTGAAGAACGGCAAGAACTACACCACGGTCATCCCGCTGCCGTTCGCCGGCACGCCGCTGGAGACCACGCTGCAGACCGCGAAGGTGGAGATCAACGCGGCCGCGCCGAGCAGCGGGCTGGGCACTGAGCTGCTCTACTGGATCATCCTGCTGGCCCCGTTCATCGTCGTGTTCTGGCTGATCCGGCGGATGTCCCGGGCCGGAGCGGCGGCTGGCCCGCTGGGCGGGATCATGGGCGTGGGCCGGGCCCGGGCCAAAGTCTTCGACGCCGAGCGCCCGCAGACCAAGTTCTCCGACGTGGCGGGCTACGAGTCCGCGAAACGCGAGATCAGCGAGGTCGTCGACTTCCTGAAGCACCCGGAGCGGTACCGCCGCCTGGGTGCGGTCACACCCCGCGGCGTGCTGATGGTCGGCCCGCCCGGAACGGGCAAGACGCTGATGGCCCGGGCGGTGGCCGGCGAGGCCGAGGTCCCGTTCATCTCGGTGACCGGGTCCAGCTTCGTGGAGCTGTTCGTCGGGGTCGGCGCGGCCCGGGTCCGCGACCTGTTCGCCGAAGCCCGCAAACGCGCCCCCTGCATCATCTTCATCGACGAGATCGACGCGATCGGCCAGCGCCGGGCGGGCTCCGGCGCCGTGGTCTCCAACGACGAGCGGGAGCAGACGCTCAACCAGCTGCTGTCGGAGATGGACGGCTTCGACGAGGCCCAGGGCATCGTGGTGCTCGGCGCCACCAACCGCCCCGAGGTCCTGGACCCGGCGCTGCTGCGGCCGGGCCGGTTCGACCGGCAGATCACCATCCCGCTGCCCAACCTCGCCGAGCGCGCGGCCATCCTGGCCGTGCACTGCCGGGGCAAGCACCTGGACCCCGACGTCGACCTGGACGTGGTGGCCCGGGGCACCCCCGGCTTCTCCGGCGCCGACCTGGCCAACCTGGTCAACGAGGCGGCCATCAACGCGGTCCGGGCCGGCCGGAACTCCATCACCATGGCCAACTTCAGCGACGCCCGCGACCGGATCATCCTGGGCAGCCGGGGTGACTCCAACCTGCTGCTGCCCGAAGAGAAGCGGGCGGTGGCCATCCATGAGTCCGGGCACGCCATGGTCGCGGCGCTGTCCCCGCACGCGGATCCCGTGGCCAAGGTCACCATCCTGCCTTCCGGGCAGGCGCTGGGCGTCACCGAGCAGCTGCCGCTGGTCGAGCACCACCTGTACGGGGAGGACTACCTGACCGAGTCGCTGGCCGTCCGGCTGGGCGGGCGCGCCGCCGAGCTGGTCGTCCTGGGCCAGGGCTCCACCGGAGCCTCTAACGACCTGGCCTCGGCCACTGAGCTCGCGATCAAGATGGTCCGGGAGTTCGGGTTGTCCAGCAAGCTCGGGCCGGTGGGCTACCCCGAGGGAGGATCGGTCTTCCTCGGCGGAGGCGGCGGCAACGGGCTGTCCAGCCGGCCGTTCTCCGAAGCCACCCAGGCCGTCATCGACAGCGAGGTCTCGCGGCTGGTCCGGGAGGCGGAGCAGACCGCGGTCACGCTGATCCGCACCCACCAGCGGGACCTGGACCGGCTGGCCGACCTGCTGGTGGAGAAGGAGACGGTGGACGGCGCGGAGGTGTACCGGCTGCTCGGCCTCTCCGTGCCGGAACACCAGCCGGAAGGCAGGCAGATCGCCCCGGGCCGGGCGGCCGCGGCCGCTGCGGTGCCCGCCGCCGCGTCCAGCGTCAGCACGTCCAGTTCGCTCGGGTCACCATGCCACGCACAGCGCCGGGACACAGGCGCCGGGACACAAGGCGCGGAGGCGCACAGCGCCGGGACACACAGCGCGAGCGCGGCGCCCAACAGCGCCCGGCCGGCCGCTCCGCCTGACCAGCCCCCGCCGGGAACCTGGCGGGGTGAGCGCTGGCGCGTGGCCGGCCGGCCCGCTAGAGTCTCGGTCATGCGATCCAGCAACGCACCCCACCAGTGGTGGCGCCGCCGGTAGGCGGTTGCTGGTTCGCGCGTTCAGAGACCCAGAAGCGACCGTCCGGTAACGGCGGTCGCTTCGTGCGTTCGCCTGGTGCCGGCCGAAGACCCACGAGAAAGCAGGCGACCCAGGTGGATCCGCAGCGAGCCCAGCGGACTGAATTCGTCACCGCGGGCGGCGTCCACGTCACCCGCACCGCCGAGCCGTTCGACCCGGACGTCCTCGCCGGCCTGACCGGCAGCGTCGACCAGCGGCGCGGCGGGGTGCTGAGTTCGGGCATGGAGTACCCGGGCCGGTACAGCCGCTGGCACCTGGCCTACGTGGACCCGTGCGCGGAGATCGTGGCCCGGGGCCGCCGGATCTCGGTCCGGGCCCTGAACGCCCGCGGTGAGGTGCTTCTCCCGGTGCTCGGCGACGCGCTGCGCCGGGCGGGCCAGCCGGTCCCGGGCGCCGCGGCCCGGGACGCCCGGGAGATCGAGGTGGTCGTCCCCGAACCCGCCGGGCTGGTCGCCGAGGAGGACCGGAGCCGCCGCCCGACCGTGTTCACGGCGCTGCGTGAGGTGGTCGCCGCGTTCGCTGGCGACGATCCCCATCTTGGCCTGTACGGGGCGTTCGGCTACGACCTGGCCTTCCAGTTCGAGCCGGTCCGGTTCCGCCGGGACCGGCCCGCGGCCCAGCGGGACCTGGTCCTGCACCTCCCGGACGAGTTGTACGCGCTGGACCGCAAGCGTGAGTCGGCGATGGTCTACCGCTACGAGTTCTCGGCCGGGGGGGTCAGCACCGAGGGGCTGCCCCGCCAGACGGCTCCGTCCCCGGTCCGGGTGACCAGCCCGGCGCCGGGTTTCGTTGCGGAAAAGAATTTCCGGGCCAAGCCGCAGCCGGGCGCGTTCGCGCAGGTGGTGGCCCAGGCCAAGGAGCGCTTCGCGCGCGGTGACCTGTTCGAGGTGGTGCCCAGCCACGTGTTCCGTGGCGAGTGCGACTCCCCGGCCGCCTTCTACGAGACCCTCCGGCGGGTAAATCCCGCGCCGTATGAGTTCTTCTTCAACCTGGGGGAAGGGGAGAGCCTGGTCGGCGCCTCGCCGGAGATGTATGTGCGGGTCAGCGGGGACCGGGTCGAGACGTGCCCGATCTCCGGCACGATCCGGCGTGGCGCCGACCCCCTGGGCGACGCCGAGAACATCCGCACCCTGCTCAACTCGGCCAAGGAAGAGTCCGAGCTGACCATGTGCACCGACGTGGACCGCAACGACAAGTCGCGGGTGTCCGTGCCCGGCAGCGTCAGGGTGATCGGCCGCCGCCAGATCGAGATGTACAGCCGCCTGATCCATACCGTGGACCACATCGAGGGGCGGCTGCGGCCCGGGCTGGACGCGCTGGACGCGTTCTTGTCGCACATGTGGGCGGTCACCGTGACCGGGGCGCCCAAGACCTGGGCCATGCAGTTCATCGAGGACCACGAAGACGCCCCGCGCTGCTGGTACGGCGGCGCGGTGGGGGTGATCGGCTTCGACGGCAGCATGAACACCGGGCTCACCCTGCGCACCGCCCACATCCGTGACGGCGTGGCGGCGGTCCGGGCGGGCGCGACCCTGCTGTTCGAGTGCGACCCGGAGGCGGAGGAGCGGGAGACCGAGCTGAAGTCGCGGGCGCTGCTGGAGACGCTCGCCCAGGCCCAGGCGGCGGTCCGGGCCGGGGACACGGCGCCGGCGGAGCCGGGCCGGCCCGGCGACCAGCAGGCTGAGCAGGCCCTGACCGGGCCCGGCCAGGGCCTGCGGGTCCTGCTGGTGGACCACCAGGACTCGTTCGTGCACACGCTGGCCAGCTATTTCCGCCAGGAAGGCGCCGAGGTGGTCACGCTGCGGGCCGGTTTCCCGCCGTCCATGCTCGATGACTACCAGCCTGATCTGGTGGTGCTGTCACCTGGCCCGGGGCAGCCCAGCGACTTCGGCTGCGACGCCCTGCTCAGCGAGCTTGACGCGCGGGGACTCCCCGCGTTCGGTGTCTGCCTCGGGCTGCAGGCCATGGTGGAGCACGCCGGGGGAGAGCTGGGCCTGCTCGCCGAGCCCGCGCACGGCAAGCCGGGCCAGGTCCGGCGGACCGGACCAGGTGGGGCGGGACTGCTCGCCGGGCTTCCGGACGAGTTCACCGCGGGCCGCTACCACTCCCTGCACGCGGTCCCCGGGCAGGTCAAGGGCGGCTTCGAGGTCACCGCCGTCACCCCGGACGGCGTGGTCATGGCCATCGAGGACGAGCAGGCGGCCCGGTGGGGAGTGCAGTTCCATCCCGAGTCGATCCTGTCGGCCTCGGGTCGCGCGGGCCATCAGGTCATCGGCAACCTGCTCCGGCTCTGCCAGGCCCGCCGCGAGGCAGCCGGCGGCGCGGCCACCCGCGCGGCGGCTGGGGTTCCCGGCTAACCCGCAGCCTGGGCGGCCTGCTGCGCGGCCATCCGGCTGAGGTACCGGCGCTCAGGGACGCTGGTGGCCCGCCGCGCCGCCTCCCGGTAGGCCGACGAGGCCGGGCCATGCTGGCCGGCCAGGCCGAGCAGGTGCCCGCGGGTGGCGAGCAGCCGGTGGTAGCCCGCCACCCGGCGGTCGGACTCCAGCTCAGCCAGCGCGTCGAGCCCGGCGGCCGGGCCGTGGACCCGGGCTACCGCGACCACCCGGCTCAGGCTGCTCACCGGGTTCGGCGCGACCCGGTCCAGCAGGTCGTACAGGGCGAGGATCTGCGGCCAGTCGGTCGCGTCCACGTCTTTCGCCTCGTCGTGCACCGCGGCGATGGCGGCCTGCAGCTGGTATGGCCCGACGGCGCTCCCGCCGGCGGCCAGCGCCCCGGTGACCAGCGCCACTCCTTCGGCGACGAGGGCCTGGTCCCAGCGGCCGCGATCCTGCTCGGCGAGGGGGACCAGTTCCCCGCCGGGGCTGGTGCGCGCGGGACGCCGGGCCTCGGTCAGCAGCATCAGCGCGAGCAGCCCGGCCACCTCGGGATCGTCGGGCAGCAGCCGGCGCAGCCAGCGGGCCAGCCGGATGGCCTCACCGGACAGGTCCGGGCGGGTCAGCTGATCACCCTGGCTTGCCGCGTACCCCTC
Source organism: uncultured Actinomycetes bacterium (assembly GCA_963844695.1). Taxonomy (GTDB): domain Bacteria; phylum Actinomycetota; class Actinomycetes; order Streptosporangiales; family Streptosporangiaceae; genus RYN-230. The sequence continues at coordinate 39,138 of CAWJPL010000016.1, read as the reverse complement.
GTTGAAGATCAGGTACAGCACATGCAGCACCGCGCGGAGCCGGTCGCCGCGCTCCGCCTCGCCGGCCGCCCCGGAGAGCGGCACGTCGCTGGCCTTGATGGCCTGCTTGGCCCGGCTGATCCGCTGGGCCATGGTCGCCTCGGGGACCAGGAACGCCGCCGCGATCTGCGCGGTGCTCAGCCCGCCGACCGCGCGCAGGGTCAGCGCGATCTGGCTGGGCGCGGACAGCGCCGGGTGACAGCAGCCGAACAGCAGCGCCAGCGAGTCGTCCCGGTCCTGCCCCGGATCCGCGTCGGCGGCCGGGCTGAGCAGCTCGGACTGGGGGGTCGCCACCGCGACCTGGTCCTCCCGACGGCGCCGGGACTGCTCGCTGCGCGCGGCGTCCATCAGCCGCCGGGCCGCCACGGTGATCAGCCAGCCCCGCGGGTTGTCCGGGGTCCCGTCCCGGGGCCACTGCAGGGCGGCGGCCAGCAGGGCCTCCTGGGTCGCGTCCTCGCAGAGGTCGAAGTGCCCGAACCGGCGCAGCAGCGCGCCGAGGACCTGCGGCGCCAGTTCGCGCAGCAGGTCCCCGGGGTCTTGGTCCGCGGTCATTCCGGGCGCCGGCATCAGGGCTCCGGGCTGAGCGCGGTCAGGGGTTCGTGGGCGACTCGTGCAGGATCGGCCAGACCTCGACCGGCTCCTGGTCGGCCCAGGGCATGTCCGCCGCGATCTGCTCGGCCCGCTCGGCGTTCTCGCAGTCCACCAGGTAGAAGCTCGCGATGTACTCCTTGGTCTCCAGGTACGGCCCGTCGGTCACCGCGGGCGCGCCGTCCTGCCGCCGGACCAGCCGGGCGTTCACCGCGTCGGCCAGGCCGTAGGCGCCGATCAGCTCGCCGGTGCCGGAGTACTTGCGGTTGAACGCCTCCTGCTTGGCGATGGCCTCCGGCCATTCCTCGGCGAGGATCGAGTCCCACTTCTCCTGGTTCCCGTAGATCAGCATCAGGTATTTCATCGTGGACGTCCTTCCGGTCCGCGCACCCCGCTGGCGCGCTCTCATCGGTCAGTCGGAGCCGCCGTCGTGTCCTCTACATCGTCGTCCTCATCTTTCCCATCCTGGTGGGGGGCTGCCCCGGTGTCGGCAGGCACCGCTAGGGTGCGGAGCCATGAGAAGTGTCGAGCCTGAGGTCTTCCTCGTCGCGCAGCCCGCCATCGACTACGACCAGCTTGCCGCGTATCTGCGTGAGGTGGGCGGTGAGCAGTGGCTGGAGCGGCTCGACCGGGGCGACCTGGCCGACGGCGGCCAAGCCAGCGACGCGCAGAACCTGGCCGAGTTCGCGGGCAAGATGTGCTACCGGGCCTGGGAGCCAGGGCTGAACCCGAACGTCCGCCGGGTCCGCAACGACCACGAGGCCTACCTGCAGAACATCCTCAAGCAGCAGCACGGGTCGGTGCTGGAGCACGCCAGCTTCACGTTCGTGCTGCACAACGTAAGCCGTGTTCTGTTATGACGACGAGACTGAGGTACTGACCTCTGAGGCTGGAAACCGTGGCCGAAGGTGACGGAACAGAGGTCTTCGGGACGCTGAACCCGGTCAGTCGCGACCTGGAATATCAGAGGGCGACTGAGGTCTTCCACGCCGACTACGCCGGACCGATGTACCGGGTCCAGTCCGAGCAGGTCGATCTGCTGGTGACGCCCAATCACCGGATGTGGATCCGGAGACATGACACGCAACGGGCGAAGCGGGGAGAGCAGGAGTTCGCGGTGGAGACGGCCGCGGACATCCTGCATAAGAGGGTTCAATATCAGAAGCACGCGCGCTGGATAGGCTGCTCGCCTGATAACGTGACGATCCCGGCTACGCAACGGACTTACCAACGCCGTGATCGGGACAAGCCGGCGACACGCTCTTATCCAGGTGTCTCATTCCCCATTGAGCCCTTTGCCAAGTTCCTTGGTTATTACCTTGCGGAGGGCTCTACCAACCGTCACGTGATCACCTTGTCTCAGAATCGCGGTCAGGTCCTGGACGAGATGGCCGACACGATACGCGCCATGGGGCTCCCTGCCTATCTGCCCGTGAGCGGTCCTGGCTGCGTTCGCACGCAGTGCCTGCCACTCCGCGATTTTCTCGCCGGACTCGGTCATTCCTACGACAAGCGCGTACCTGCCATGGTGGGCGAGTGGACGCCGGGCCTCATCAGAATCTTCCTCGAAGCGATGATTCAAGGCGACGGCACGACACATCGCACGTTCAACCATCGAGTTATCTATACGTCGTCCCGTGAGATGGCGGACGATCTGCAGGTGCTGGCGATCAAAGCGGGCTGGTCGGCGAACGTGCGGATCGACGACCGTACGGGCCTGCAGCGCACCATGCCGAATGGCCAGCGCTTCCGTAACCTGCGCCCATGTTACGTGGTTTCCCTCATTTCACGCCGCCTCACGCCACTGGTCAATCACAACCGCAGGCACGCCGTGAGCAGCCGCTACTCGAACGAGGAAGGCTATAACGACGAAATCGAGCACTACGAGGGCCGTATTCATTGTGTCCGGGTTCCCAATGGCCTGCTGTTCGTCAGGCGTAACGGAAAACCCGTGTCTCCGGAATACTCATGAACTTGTGCGGCACCGGCCCGGGACGGCGGTGTCGCAGGAGTCGCTGCGGTTCGTCCGGCTGGACGAGATCCCGTTCTGGTTCCCGGACTGGGCCCGGGAGGACCCGGAACTGATGAAGCGGGCCACCGCGCTGCTCGGCCAGATGGAGGAGTTCCAGCGCTGGATGGCGGAGCACTTCGGGCTGGACGAGGAGGGCGTGCCGTTCCACGAGAAGAAGGAGAAGACCTCGTTCATGCGGCGGTTCGCGCCGGACGGGGTGGCCACCGGCATCGTCTGGACGGCGAACATCCGGACCCTGCGGCACACCATCGAGGCCCGGACCGACCCGGGGGCCGAGGAGGAGATCCGCCTCGTGTTCGGCAAGATCGCCGAGATCATGCGGGCCGAGGCGCCCGCCCTGTTCGCTGACTACGAGGTCCAGGACGGAGCCTGGGTGCCGAAATGGCGGAAGGTCTGAGTTAGCGGAAAGCCGGGCTAGCGGCGGGTTAGCGGAAGGTCTGGCCCGCTCAGGCCCGCTACCGGGTCTCGGTGTCGTCGGGCGGGTCGCAGTACAGGTGCTCGCCTGACGCCCGGTGGGCCAGCACCCGCAGGGTGGCCCGGACCATGCCGGGCGGCCCGCTGACGAACACGTCGCAGTCCTGCCAGCTGGCCTGACGCCGGACCACGGCGTGCACCGGGCCGTGCACGCCTTCGGCCCCTGGATCATCGGACAGCGCGGTGACCACCTCCAGCTGTGCGCACGCCGCCTCCAGCCGGGCCAGGTCAGGCAGGTGGTACAGGTCCGGCCGGCGCCGGGCCCCGGCGAACAGCCGGATCCGCCGGGCGGGCTGACCCCCGGGCTGGGTGGCCAGCCCCTCGATGATCGCCTTCATGGGCGCGAAGCCGGTGCCGCCGGCGACGCACAGGATGTCGCGGGCCGAGCTGTGGTCGACGACCATGCCGCCCCGGGCCGGCCCGAGAAGCACGGCGTCACCCACCTGCGTGTCGTGCACCAGGGCCGTGCTGACCTGCCCGCCCGGAATGGCGCGGACGTGCAGGTCCAGCGTGCCGTCGGCCCGGGGGGCGTTGGCGATGGAGTACTTCCGCCAGACCCGTGGCCACCGCAGGACCTGCACGCTCAGGTATTGGCCCGGCTGGAAGGCAAATGGCTGGCTGGGCCGGACGGTCAGCACGGCCAGATCGGGGGAGCGCCGCTCGTGCCGGATCACCTCCGCGACCCACCAGGGCGGCTCGGCCGCCGCGTCCTGGGCGGCCGCGGCCATCACCGTGCAGATGTGGCTGATGGCGGTGTTCCAGGCGGCCGCGGTCTCGTGACTCCACGACGCCCCGTTGAGCAGCCGCAGCGCGGTGGACAGCGTCTGCCCGAAGACCTGGTAGTGCTTTTCCTGGACGCCGTACTTCCGGTGGTCGCGGCCCAGCTGGGCCAGGTACTCGTGCAGCGACTGCGGGTTGTCCATGCTCCACACACACCGGGCCAGCGCCGCGCTGAGCGCCCTCCGCTGCTCATCCATGGCCAGCGGGAACATGGCGCGCAGTTCCGGGTTGGCGGTAAAGAGAAGGCTATAGAAATAGGCCATCTCCCTATCGGCGGCGGGGCCGGCGTCAGTCAGAGTTTGTTTCAGTATTGTGTAATCGGGCATGTCCGGCCGGCCCCCGAATTCGGGGGTCTCGTTTCCGGTGTGACGCGCTGAGGTCGCGGCTGGGAGACCCGGAGTCGTGGTCTGACGTCCGGCGACCTGGGGCCGGGCAGGAGGGGTGATCTGGGGCTGAACAGGAGCTTTGCCTGGAGATGGGGCGGCGGGCGGGACCGGGTTCGTCCCCGCCCGGGCACCGCGGCGTATCCCGGTTATGCCTGTGGCGCGATCTTGCGCTGATTTCTCTTCTGGAATGTCCCCTCCTGATGTAATCGCCACGCCCTGGATTGTGGCATCCGCGCATGCTATCGACAAGTCATTCCGGTAAGCCCGGATCGGTCTTCCGCCGCCCGTTAATTTGGCGTAGCCAACTACTAAACAACGTAGTTAATAAGGAGGCTGGGGCACGGGTCAGGCCCAGGCTTCCGGCAACGTCATGGTCAAGCTGGTGGCCGTTGGCCCCTGGGCGCCGCGACGAGAGGAGGCGTTGCCGCCGTCCGGGGGTGTTTACTGATCTGGTGGCTGACGAGGCCGAGCAGGTGCCGGTCGCCCTGGTGGCGGGCGCCACCCGGGGCGCGGGGCGGGCGATCGCCGTCGAGCTGGCGCGGGCCGGATTCTTCGTCTACGCGACAGGCCGCAGCGGCCGGGCCGCTGGCCCCTCCGAGCTCGGCAGGCCGGAGACGATCGAAGAAACCGGTGACCTGATCCGTGCGGCTGGCGGGGCGGGCGCCGCACGAGTGGTTGATCACGAGGACCCTGGCCAGGTGGCCGCGCTGGTGGCAGCCATCGATGGCGAGCGCGGCCGCCTTGACGTGCTGGTCAACGACATCTTCGGCGGCGACCGGTACATGCAGTGGGACAAGCCGTTGTGGGAGCACGACGTGCCGGGCGGGCTGCGGATGCTGCAGATGGGCGTGCATACCCATCTGATCACCTGCCAGGCGGCCATCCCGCTGATGCTGCGTACGGCCGCCTCACAGGGCACCCGCGGCCTGGTGGTCGAGATGACCGACGGGACCTCGGAGGCCAACGCCGAGTTCCGCCGCAACGTCGGTTTCTACTACGACCTGGTGAAAGCCAGCGTCGGGCGGATCGTGACCGGGCTGGCCGCCGAACTTGAGAACCTGCCGGTGACGGCGGCCGGCGTGACCCCGGGCTGGCTCCGCTCGGAGAAAATGCTGGAGAACTTCGGTGTCACCGAGGCCAGCTGGCGTGACGCCTGCGTGACGACTCCAGGTTTCGCGATCTCCGAGTCGCCGGCTTACGTCGCCCGGGGCATCGCCGCGCTGGCCACGGCGGGCGACGCTGAGCGCTGGGCGGGCACGATCGTCAGCGCCCGCCAGCTCGCCGACGCCTATGGCGTCACCGACACCGACGGCAGTAAGCCGGACTGCTGGGGCTACCTGGCGGCCTACGGCTGGGAACGGGAGGATGGCGAGGGCGTTGACCGGTTCCGCTGACTCAGGCACCAGGGACGTCCGCAGCGATCCAGACCCCGCAGTAGGAGACCAGCGTGAGCACCGTCGTGCACAAGCCCGGGCGTGATCTCGGCGACCCGAAAGAACTGCTGCTGGGCTTCCTGGACTACTACCGGTCGGTCGTCATCCGCAAGGTCGCCGGGCCTGCGGACGCGGAACTCCGGGCCAGCCGCCTGCCGTCCGGCTGGACTCCGCTAGAGCTGCTCAAGCACCTGGCCTACATGGAGCGGCGGTGGCTGTGCTGGGGATTCCGCGCCGAGCAGCTCCCCGATCCGCACGGCGACGAAGACCAGGCCGGGCGCTGGCACGCCGGGCCAGGCGACACCGCCGCCAGCCTCATCGCCGCGCTCCTCGCCGCCGGCGAGCAAACACGGGCCATTGCCTCCGCAGCCGAGCTGACCGACATCAGCGCTCCCGGCGGCCGGTTCCGCGACAGCGACCCCCGGCCGCTGCCGACGCTGGCGTGGATCCTCACTTACGTGCTGCAGGAGTACGCCCGCCACGCCGGGCACCTGGACGTCGCACGGGAAGTGATAGACGGCACAACCGGAGAATAATCCGCCGTCGTCAGCGCGCCGGAAACCGGGCGGCCGGGCGTCGGGGCGGGAGGGCGCCGGTCCTACGATGATGCGATGACCTCAGCCGGGTACCTCCGCTTTCCCAGCCTCCACGGTGACCTGCTCACCTTCGTAGCCGAGGACGACGTGTGGCTGGCACCGCTGGCTGGCGGCCGGGCGTGGCGGCTGTCCGCGGACCGGGCGGAGGCGGCCAACCCGCGGTTTTCCCGCGACGGGAGCTGGGTGGCCTGGACCAGCTGGCGGGATGGGCCGGCCGAGGTCTACCTGGCCGGGGTGGACGGCGAGCGGGCCCGGCGGCTCACCTACTGGAGTGATCAGCTGGCCAAGGTGTGCGGCTGGACCCCGGGCGGCGGGGTGCTCGCGCTCAGTGCGAGCGGTCAGGCCTTCGAGCGGCAGGGGTGGGCGTACGAGGTCCCGGTGGCTGGCGGCGCGCCGCAGCGGCTCCCGCTCGGCCCGGTCGCCGACCTGGCCCTGGAGGAAACCAGCCGGGCCCTGCTGAACGGCAGCTGGGGACGCGACCCGGCCTACTGGAAGCGCTACCGGGGCGGCACCGCTGGCCGGTTGTGGACCTCGGCGCAGGGTGCTCCCTTCCGGCGCGTCCTGGCCGAGCTCACCGGGCAGTTCGCCAGCCCCATGCTGGTCGGTGACCGGCTGGCGTTCCTGTCCGACCACGAGGGCACGGGGAACGTGTACTCCTGCCGGCTGGACGGATCGGACCTGCTCCGGCACACCGACCATGACGGCGGCTACGCCCGGCAGGCCAGCACCGACGGCACCCGGGTGATCTACCAGTGCCGCGGCGAGCTGTGGCTGCTGGACGACCTCACCGCGGACAGCACCCCCCGGCCGCTCAGCGTCAGCCTCGGGTCTGCGTCCACCGCGCTGGCCCCCCGCCTGACGTCGGCCGCGGACCACCTGGGCGACCTGTCCTGCGACTACACCGGCCTGGCCAGCGTCGTTGAGGTCCGGGGCACGGTGCACTGGCTCACCCACCGCGACGGCCCGGCCCGGGCCCTGGCGGTGGACGCGGACGTGCGCGCCCGGATGCCCCGGGTACTGGGCCGCGACGGCCAGGTCGTGTGGGTCAGCGACGCCGGTGGCGTGGACGGTCTCGTGGTCGCCGCGGCCGAGGGCGGCGAGCCTGCCGTCGGGCCCGCCATCGAGGTGGCCACGGAAGAGGGCGCCGTCGAGGTCGAGCCGGCCGCCGGTCCGCGGCGGCTCGCCGCGGGGGAGCTGGGCCTGGTCAATGAGCTGGCCGCCGCGCCCGACGGGTCCACGGTCGCAGTGGCCTCCCGGGACGGCCGGCTGCTGGTGGTGGACGCCGGCTCCGGCGCGGTGCGCGAGCTGGCCCAGTCCCCGGGCGGGGCCATGTCCGGGCTGTCCTACTCACCGGACTCGGCCTGGCTGGCCTGGGCTCACCCGGGCCCGGAGCCGCTCAGCCGGATCCGGCTCGCCCGGCTGGCTGACGACGAGACAGCCGGCGACGAGATAGTGGACGTGACCGACGGCCGGTTCGTTGACTCCGAGCCGGTCTTCACCGCCGACGGCAAGTACCTGGCGTTCCTGTCGGCGCGCATCTTCGACCCTGTATACGACGCGCATTTCTTCGACCTCTCGTTCCCGTTCGGGTCGCGCCCGTACCTGGTGCCGCTGGCCGCGGACACGCCGTCCCCGTTCGCGCCGCTGCCCCAGGGGCGGCCGGTGGGGAACGGCCCAGACAAGAACGGGGCCGACAAGAACGGCGCGGCGGGCGAGACCAGAGGCGGCGGGCAGGCCGGCGGTGCGCCGGGAGACCATGACGGTGAGCATGACGACCAGGCCGATGACGAGGACGACGGGCCACCGCCCGTGCAGGTTGACGCGGACGGCCTGGCCACCCGGGTGGTCAGCCTGCCGGTGGCCGAGTCGCGCTACGCGTCGCTGCGCGCGGTGACCGGCGGTTTCGCCTGGCTCAAGGAGCCGGTCATCGGAGTGCTCGGCGAGGGCGCCGCGGTGCCGGACGCCAAGCGGCCCCGGTCCGTGCTGGAACGCTTCGACCTGGGCCGCCGGAAGGCGGCGGAGCTGGTCTCCGGGCTGGACTGGTTCGAGGCCAGCGGCGACGGCGAGTGGCTGGTGGTCCGCGACGGCGGCGAGCTGCGGGTCGTCCCGTCGGCGCGGAAGGCGGACCCGGACGGGGCGGACAGCGTGCAGGTCGACCTGTCCCGGGCCCGGTTCATGGCCGACCCGGTCGCCCTCTGGGGACACGCGTTCTCCGAGGCCGGCCGGTTCATGCAGCACGACTTCTGGGTTCCCGACATGGCCGGGGTGGACTGGCCCGGCGTCCTGGAGTCCTACCGGCCGGTGCTGGACCGGATCGGCGCTGCCTCGGAGTTCACCGACCTGATGTGGGAGGTCGTCGGCGAGCTGGGTACCTCCCACGCCTACATCCGGCCCCGGGGCACCCCGGGCGGCGGCAAGGGACAGGTGGGCCTGCTCGGCGCGGACCTGTCCCCGGCGCCGGACGGCCGCTGGCGCATCGACCGGGTGCTGCCCGGCGAGTCCTCCGACCCGCGGGCGCGGGCTCCGCTGGCCGCGCCGGGGGTGACGGTCCGGCCCGGCGACGTGCTGGTGGCCGTGGACGGGCGGCCGGTGGACCCGGCCGTCGGCCCCGGGCCGCTGCTGGTCGGCACCGCGGGCCGGCCGGTGGAGCTCACGGTGGCAGGCGACGGCGAGCCGTCCCGGCGGTTCGCGGTGACCCCGCTCAGCAGCGACCGCAGGCTTCGCTACCAGGACTGGGTGACCGAGAAGCGGCAACGGGTCCGGGAGCTGACCGGCGGCCGGGCCGGGTACCTGCACATCCCGGACATGATGGGGGAGGGCTGGGCTCACTTCCACCGCGACCTCCGGGTGGAGATGGCCCAGGCGGCACTGATCGTTGACGTCCGGTCCAACCGGGGCGGCCACGTGTCCGAGCTGGTGATCGAGAAGCTGGCCCGCCGCATCGCCGGCTGGGACATCCCACGCTGGATGAGCTCGTCCCCCTACCCCCGGGACGCGCCGCGCGGGCCGATAGTGGCGCTGGCCGACGAGAACGCCGGGTCGGACGGCGACATCGTGACCGCCGCCATCCGCATCCTCGGCCTCGGCCCGGTGGTGGGCGCCCGCACCTGGGGCGGGGTCATCGGGATCGACACGCCGTTCGTCCTGGTGGACGGGACCGCGATGACGGTGCCCAGGTACGCCATCTGGCTGGAGGGCTTCGGCTGGGGCGTCGAGAACCACGGCGTGGACCCCGACGTCGAGGTGCTTATCTCCCCCGAGGACTGGGCGCAGGGCCGGGACGTCCAGCTGGAGACCGCCGTGCGGCTGGCCATGGAGGCCCTCGAATCCCGCCCGGCCGCCACCCCGCCGGACGTCTCTACCCGTCCTGACAAGCAGCGCCCGCCGCTGCCGCCCCGGCCGCGAGGCTAGCCATCACGGCCCGCCCGTCGCATCATGGAAGGTGACGGCGCAGGGTGCTGGCTTCCGCCTCCGCCTGGCGCTGGCCTGCCGAAAGAAGCTGAGCCTCATGCCCACTGACGCACAGTTCCAGCTGACCGCCGAGTACCCGGCCAACCTGGACCGCTGCCGGCGGTGCGGCGCCCCGCGCACGCTGCACTGGGCCGACGGAAACTGCCGGCCCACATTCTCCCTGGGCGGCAAGGTCCTGGCCCTGCTGGCGACGCTCTCCGTCCTGGTCGCCGTGCTCGCCCTGGCGGCCTGGCTGCTGGCCACCGCGCCCGCGATCAACCTGGCCTCGGTGCTCGCCTTCGCCTGCCTGGTCGCTCTCGTCCTCGGCGGGGGCGCCATAGCCGTGGCCACGACCACCTCGGCCCTCCGCACCGCTATGGACGACGCACGTCACGCGGGTGGCACGGGGTCGGCGTAACCGTGGGCGTAGGCGTAGCGCACGGGACCGCCGCTATCTGATGCGGGTGCCGGCCACGAATATCGCCTCCGGCTGGCCGAGCACCGCCGGATCACCGCGTGGGTCGCCGCCGTAGGTGACCAGGTCAGCGGGTTCGCCTTCGCCCAGGCTGGTGAAGCCCAGGTACTGGCGCGCGGACGTGCTGGCGGCCGCGAGCGCCGCCTGGGGCGCCAGCCCGAGTTCGGCCAGCAGCGCGACCTCGCGGGGGATGCTGCCGACCACGTCGGTTCCGGTCATGATCGTCAGACCGCGTTCTGCTGCCTTCGGCAGCAGGTAACGCAGCCGCTCCCGGAGCTCGAGGCGCGCTGGTGTGTCGTCACTGCCGGGAGGGCCGGTCGTGGCGCACAGCGTCGGCGTCCACGCCCCGCCGCGGGCCGCCAGCGACTTGACGCCGGCCTCGTCCAGGGCCGTGCCATGCTCGACCGAGTCGACCCCCGCGGCGATCAGTTCCGTGACGTAGCCGGTCGTGGAGTGCGCCGCGACGCGGGCGCCCGCGCCGTGAACCGCCTCGACCAGGCGCCGGATGTCGTCCAGCGGATAGGTGGGCGACGGCGCCGGGGACTCCTCACCAGGACCGAGGGACCGGAAGTCGGCGATGACCTTGATCCAGGCCGCGCCGTTCTGTATCTCGGCCAGGGCCGCGGCCACCAGCTGTTCCGGCGGGACGGGCACGTGCAGGCCGGGGTAGTACCGGCCCTCCGGGGCCAGGAACCGCCCGCACGCCTGGAGTCCGGTGCCGGCCCCGGTCGCGAGGACGCGCAACGTGAGGCTGCCCGGGCTGCCCGTGTCCCGGATCGCGGTGATCCCGGCGCCGTGCGCGTTCCTCAGGTTGGCCGCCATGGCCTCCGGCTCCAGGGCGACCGGCGCGCCGCTCCCGGTCAGCCCGACACTGAGGTGGCAGTGGGCGTTGACCAGGCCAGGGAGGACGAACCGCCCGGGGAGGTCCTCCGCTCCGGACGCGGGCCGCCAGGTCCACTGGCCCTGGTCGCTGATCCCCGCGTCCACCAGGTCTCCGTCCGGGAGCAAGGTGGCACGTACCCGCCAGGCCGTCACGGACCCGACTGTAGGACACTCCGCCCGCGGACGGAGTGCGTCCCCGGGCTTACCTCGTCGTCCCGGGGACTAGAGGGGTGACTGGTAGCTGGCTAGCCAGTGGATCTTGAGCCAGTCGATGGCGGTGGTCCAGGCGCCGCTCACCTCGAGGATGCCCACCAGGACCAGCAGGCCGCCGCCGACCCGGGCGATGAGCTGGGCGTGCCGCCGGGCGAACTGGAACGCGGTCATCCCGCGCTGGAAGGCCAGGGCCACGATGATGAACGGGATGCCCAGGCCCAGGCCGTAGATGAAGGCGAGCACGGCGCCGCGCACTGCGGTCCCCGAGGTCAGGGCCAGTGACATCACGACGGACAGGGTGGGGCCGATGCACGGGGTCCAGCTCACCGCGAACAGCACGCCGAGCAGCGGGGCGCCGATCAGGCCGGCCCGGGGCCGGATCGACGGCCGGACGATCCGCCCGGCGATAGTAAAGCGGTCGAAAACGCCCGCGAACAGCAGGCCCAGCACGATCGTGACCCCGCCCAGCACCTGGGTCACGCCGGCCTCATGTCGCTGCAGCACTAGCCCCAGGCCGCCGAAGGCCAGGCCTTCGGTGGCGAACACCAGAGAGAACCCGATGACGAACAGCGTCGTGCCCAGCAAGGTCCGTCCTCGGGCGGGACGGCCCGCCGTCACGGCGCCGGCCGGCCGGGCGGAGTGGCCGACCGCGGCCGGAGTCCCGCTGGCCGCGCCTGGACTCATGCTGGCCGAACCCGGAGCCGCCCCGGCGCCGTCGCCCGGATCGTCCGAAGTCACGGCGGTCCCATCGGGCGCCACGGCCACCCGCTCGGCCGCAGCCGCCTCGGCCCGCTGCGCGTCGGTCCCGGACATGCCGGTCACGTAGGACAGGTAGCCGGGGACCAGCGGCAGCACACAGGGCGACAGGAACGTCAGCGCACCGGCGGCGGCCGCGATCGGGGCGGCCAGGATCAGCGGTCCGGTCTGGACCAGGTGCTCGATCCCGCCACTCATCGGTACGCCTCCTGTTCGCGCACCAAGCTACCGCTTCGCCGCTGGCCACCTATCGCTGGCCACCGGCCGCGGGGCCCATTGCCGCGCCGCACCCCCGGATCTACTGTTCGGGTGAGTTCAGTTGTTGGTTTGCGGAGAACTGTGTGCGATCGCGTCTGGTCGTGCGCACCACGGCAGGCCGCTGGCCTGCGGACCCATCCCGGCGGGGCCGGGCACGCGCCCCGCCACCCTGCACAGAACGGAGATCATCATGGACGACGTGTCCCGCCGGGCCGCCTCCCGCCTGGCCGTCTGGCTGCGGGGCGGGTTAAGGCGCCCCGGGCTGACCAGGCGCCGTGCGCTCACCGCGGCTCCGGCCCTGCTGGTCCTGCCGCTGATGGCCAGCCTGTCCGGCTCGGCGGTGTCCCCGCAGGCCGGCGCTCCGGGCCCGCAGCACGTCCCGACCGTCAACTGGGCGCTGTCCGGGCAGGCCAGTGCCGACTCCACCGAGTCGGGGAACCCGGCCTCGAACGCGATCGACGGCGACGCCGGCACCGACTGGTGCACCGGGGCGTGGACCGGGAACCTGGTGGTCGACCTGGGCCAGGTTCGCAGCCTCAGCGACCTCGGCATCACGCTGGACGCCAGCAGCCCGTCAGCCAGCGCGACCATCAAGATCGCCACCCAGGCGGGTGACTGGCAGGCCGTGCCTGCCGCCCGTAACGTGGCGCTGGACCCCGGGAACCCGATGTACGTGCCGCTGCCCCACGGCACCCAGGCCCGGTACGCCCAGCTCACCGTGTACAGCGACACCGGCGCGGACGTGTGCGTGGGGGAGTTCCGGGCTTACGGGCCCGACCCCGCGGCAGCGGGCATGGACCTCGGTGCTGACCTGTCCTTCACCCCGCAGGAACTCGCGGCCGGGGCCCAGTTCACCTATCACGGCCAGCGGCAGAGCCCGGTCACGATCATGAAGGAGAACGGCGCCAACTACGTCCGGATGCGGCTGTGGGTGAACCCGCCCGCGGGCTACAGCGACCTGGCCACCGACCTGGCCCTGGCCCGTCAGGTGCACGCGGCCGGGATGAAGATCTACCTGGACGTGATGTACTCCGACTTCTGGGCCGACCCGACCAAGCAGAACATCCCCGCCGCGTGGCAGGGCCAGGACCTGGCCCAGCTCACCGCGACCGTGCAGTCCTACACCCAGCAGGTGATCAGCGCGTTCGCGAAGCAGGGCACGCCGGTGGACATGGTGTCGATCGGGAACGAGATCCGCAACGGCATCCTGTGGCCGGTCGGCGAGGTGAACGACCCGTCGGTGCCCGCGGACTACGACAACCTGGCCACCCTGCTCAAGGCGGGCGTGGCCGGCGCCCGGGCCGCCAACCCGCCAGGTCACCAGCTGCTGATCATGATGCATTACGACCAGGGCGGCAACAACAGCCTCAGCCAGGCCTTCTTCGGCAACCTGGTGGCCGAGGGCGTGCCGTTCGACGTGATCGGCCTGTCCTACTACCCGTTCTTCCACGGCGCGATCTCGGCCATGCGGCAGAACGTGGACGCGCTGGCCACCCAGTTCCACAAGAAGATCGTCATCGCGGAGACCCAGTACCCGTGGACGCTGGCCAACGGCAACAGCCCGATCGGCGACAGCACCGGCAACTTCGTGTGGGAGCCCAGCCAGCTCTCGCCCGGATATCCGGCCAGCCCCGGCGGCCAGCTGTCCTTCGTGACGGACGAGCTGTCGATCCTGGCCCAGGTGCCCGACGGGCTGGGCGCGGGGCTGTTCTACTGGGCGCCGGACTGGATCCCCGGCGTGCCGTGGGAGCCCGGGACGGGCGTCGGCACCCCGAACGCCAACCTCACCCTGTTCAACTCCCAGGGCGTGGCCCTTCCGTCGGCCGGGATCTTCCAGAACCCGGCCGCCGTGTGCCAGAGCTATGACCCGTGGGACGTCCCGTGTGTCGTCGGTGGATGAGCGAGGCGGGCGGCTGAGCGCGGTCGGGCGTATGCGAGGAATGGGCGGCTGACCACTCAGGCCGGTGGTCCGGCGGCGGGTGCCGCCGGACCACCGGCCGGGCCGCCCGGACTGCCGGGGCCGGCCCAGCGGAAACCGGGATGCTCCCTGGACGGTCCCGCTGCTAGCGTGACCGCGGCATGCTGCGGATGGATCTTTCGCCGCTGCGCGGGGCCGCGGACTTCCGCTGGCTGCTGTGCAGCCGCACCGTCACGCTGCTGGGGACTGAGGCCAGCGCCGTCGCGCTGCTGGTCCAGGCCAGGCAGCTCACCGGGTCCACGCTGGCCGTGGGCCTGCTCGGGGTGGCCGAGCTCGTCCCGCTGATGGCGTTCGGGCTGTACGGCGGGGTGCTGGCGGACCGGCTCGACCGCGGCGTGCTGCTGCGCTGGGGCGAGGCCGGCCTCGGCGTGCTGGCCGCGCTGCTGCTGCTCAACGCGCTGCTGGCCCGGCCTGCGGTGTGGCCGCTGTACCTGCTGGCCGCGGCGATGACCGCGCTGAGCGCGCTGCAACGGCCCTCCTTCGACGCGGCGGTGCCCCGGACCGTGCCCCGTGATCAGCTCGCCGCCGCGGCCGGGCTGCTCGGCGTGAGCACCAACGCCAGTGTCCTGCTAGGGACCGCGCTGGGCGGGGCGCTCGCCGCCGCCGTGGGCCCGCAGCTGGTCTATGGGCTCGACACCGCCAGCTTCGCCGTGTCCTTCGTCCTGCTGAGCAGGCTGAGACGGCTGCCCCCGCCAGCGGCCGGGCCGGACAGGCCCGCAGGACCGGGGCCGCGGGAGGCACGCCCGGGTGTGCGCAGCGTGCTGGCCGGGCTGGACTACGCGCGGCGGCGCCCGGAACTGCTCGGCTCCTACCTCGCCGACCTGGCCGCGATGACCCTGGCTTACCCCGTCGCCCTGTTCCCGTTCCTGGCCGTCACGCTGCACGCGCCGTGGTCGGTGGGGCTGATGTTCGCCGCTCCCTCCGCGGGTGCGCTGGGCGCGTCGGCGGTGAGCGGGTGGACCAGCCGGGTGCACCGGCACGGGGTGGCGATCGCCCTGGCCGCGGCCGGGTGGGGGGCCGCCATCGCCGCGTTCGGGTTCGCCCCGGACGTGGCCGCCGCACTGGCCTGCCTGCTCGCCGCCGGGGCCGCAGACGAGATCAGCGCGATCTTCCGCAGCACGCTGTGGAACCAGACCATCCCGGACGAGCTGCGTGGCCGGCTGGCCGGCGTGGAGATGCTCAGCTACAGCGTCGGCCCATCGGCGGGGCAGTTGCGGGCCGGCGGGGTGGCCAGCCTGACCAGCCCCCGCGTCGCGGCCTGGTCGGGCGGGCTGGCGTGCGTCGGCGCGGTCGGTCTCGTCTGCCTCGCCCTGCCCGGGTTCACCCGGTACAGCAACCGGGCCAGCCTCGCCGCCGCCGCTCAGGGTGCGGCAGCCGGCCGGAGCCCTCGATTACGGGTAACCCGGGCCCCGAATCGGGCAAAGACTTGGGAAAGTTCCGCGCCGGCGGCCCGCCGCCGAAGACGACCAGCGACCGCCGGAACTCAGTGGCCTCGATGGCCTCCCGGCTGGCCCAGTACGGGTGCCCGGCAGACCCTCGATGGGCCGCACGAACGGGTAAGTGCCGGTGTTGAGGGACCGGCGGCGGCCAGCCGCTCCGCGGCGTCCTTGGCCCCGGGCCCAGGCCCAGGACCACGACATCCACCTCGTGCGGGGTCACTCCCGCCTCACCTCCGGGTGCATCGGCCCGGGGTCTGCGGGTATGGCAGGGTGGAATTGCAGCGAGGAAGACGGGGTTTCCTACTACGTGCCTGGCACCACCGACACGGACGGGGTAATCGATGACTTCTGAGCGTGGCTGTGCTGACCGCTCGTCTGGCCCACCGCTTACCGAAGAAGACGCGGAGGCGCAGGCGCACGGGATCGCCTTCAAGACCGGCCCTCCCGGACGGGTCGGGGTAGAGCTGGAATGGCTGGTCTGCGACGGCCGTGACCCCGCTCTCCCCGTGGACCAGCGGCGAGTGGCCGCCGCCCTCGCCCGCCTGGACGAGCCCGGGGCGCTCCCTGGCCGGGGCCGGCTCACCACCGAGCCCGGCGGCCAGGTCGAGCTGAGCTCCGCGCCCGCCTCCGGCCTGGGCGGCTGCGTGGCGGCGGCCCGCAGCGACCTTACGGCCGTTCGCCAGGCCATCGCGCCGGCGGGCCTCAGCCTCGCCGGGCACGGCCTCGATCCCCTCAGACCCCCGCGCCGCGTCCTCGACCTTCCGCGCTACGCGGCGATGGAAGAGTTCTTCGACCGCACCGGCCCCTGGGGCCGGGTCATGATGTGCAGCACCGCCTCCGTCCAGGTCTGCGTAGACGCCGGGCAGGAGCAGGGCGGCCCCTCGGGCTTCCGGTGGCGCTGGCATCTCCTGCACGGGCTGGTCCCGGTGCTGGTGGCCTCGTTCGCGAACTCCCCGTTCCAGGACGGGCGGATGTCGGGCTGGAAGTCGACCCGGCAGGCGGTGTGGTCCCGGCTCGACCCCAGCCGGACCCGGGCTCCTGAGGAAGCAGAGCCAGGGTCAGCGGACCGGGGGCCGGACTGGCCGGAGGACACCGATCCGCGGGCCGCGTGGGTGAGCTACGTGCTCGACGCCCAGGTCATGGTGCTGCGTGATCCCGGATCCCTGCGCTGGACCGCGCCGTCTGGCCTCACGTTCCGCGACTGGGTGCGCGGCGCCGTCGGGCCGCCGCCGACCGCTGACGACCTCGACTATCACCTGTCCACCCTGTTCCCGCCGGTCCGGCCGCGCGGGCACCTGGAGCTCCGGGTGATCGACGCCCAGCCGGGCGACGGCTGGATCGTGCCGACCGCGGTGGTGTCCGCCCTGCTCGACGACCCGGTCGCCGCGCAGGCCGCGATGGCCGCGGTGGAGCCGCTGCAGAAGGACGGCCGTCCCGGCGACCTGCTGCTGCGCGCGGCCCGGCTCGGCCAGGACGACCCGCAACTGGCCGCGGCCAGCCGGGAGTGCTTCGCCGCGGCCGACGCGGCGCTCGGCCGGCTCGGCGCCCCCCTGGCGATCCGCGACGCGGTCGGTGCGTTCTGCGCCTCGCCGCTGCGCGTGTTGGCGGACGCGGTCTGCGGGCGCAGCGGCTCAGGCGTGTAGCCACTGTCTGTCGGTGGCGCGGGACGGTGGAAATCCGGACCAACCGCGCAACCGGCCATGGCGAGCGCGATGCTTAACGCGCTCAGGCTTGCTGCTCGATTCACAATCATCTGCTCCGAGGGTCGCGAAAAATCGCCTGGACGTGTTGTCGAACAATCAGTTGGGCGGCACGTATGCGCTCTTCGCTGATGGTCTCCCAATGCAGAATGCGATTGGTCCCCCATCCACAGAACATTTTGGCCTGTCCGATGATGGTCATCGCGTGCAGCAACACGCGTTCGTCGTTGGCCGGGCGGTCGATGAGGCGGCTGATGATCTCGCAGCATGGCGTGCAGACGTGACGGATCATGTCATCCTGTAGCGCGTCGACGGCGGCGTTCGGTTCGACCTCCATACGGGCGAAGAAACGCTGGCGCGATTCGCGGTTGGGGACACTGTCATCGAGGATCAGTGCGATCACAATTTCGAGCATTTCGCACAGGAGGGCTACAAGTTTGCGTCGCGAGGCTTGACCGCTGGCAAGCTCGGTGCGAATGCGCTCCGCGATCGGCGAGACACCGGCCTGCATCTCCTGGCTGAATTGTTCGACAACGGCGCGGTAAAGGCCTTCCTTACTTCCGAAGTAATACTGAATGGCAGGGAGATTGACGCCGGCCTGCTCAGCAATGGTACGGGTGCTGGCGCCTTCGAAGCCGCTCGCCGCGAACAGCTCGAGCGCGGCTTCCAGGATGCGGGTGCGGGTTTCCTCACCACGCTGCTGCGAGGCTGGTCGGAAGCGGTTCACGGTGGCGGACATCGAGCGACCCCGGTGTAAGGGGCGGCGCGATAAACCTATCGATTGATAAAGTCAATCGATCGATATTGTACGCGCACGGGTTCGTGATCGAGAGCCGGTCCACCACATGTGACCGCTGTCTGCACGCGCCCCCCTCCCCACCCTCCCCCGCTGCGCGGGAGAGGGAGTTGAGGGACACAACTATCAGTGGTGCCTTAGGGCCGCTGCGATCCTACGCAACATGGCACCGAGCCTGTCCACGCGCTGTTGGGCGGCGATCGCCGACTCCGCGTTCCATTCGATCAGGTCATGCTCGACGGTCCGTTCGAGCTCCCCCAGAAGATGCAGGAAGTGCTCTATGCGGGATGATCCATCTGGATCGTCGTCGGATGGCTTTGCCATGCCTGAGTGTAGCGCATCAAACGTTACGCGGCGAGCGTCGCATCGAGCATTCAGTCCAACACGAGCCGCACGTCCATGACATCGGGCTCTCCGGCCATGCGTTTGACCGTGAATCCTAAGCCGCGAACGAAGGCCAGCATCGGCGCGTTGTCCGCCAGCACCTGGCCGACAATGGCGCCCATGCCGCGGCCGCGTGCCCAATCGATCAGGCGTCGCATCAGATGCCCGGCGACGCCTTTGCCCTTTATGTCGGCCTGCACGATCACCGCGAATTCGCCTTCGTGCTCGTTCTCGCTGACCAGCCTCGCGACGCCCACCGTTTCGCCGGTAGCCTCCCGTACGGCGACGAAGGCCATTTCCCGGTCGTAATCGATTTGCGTCAGTCGCGCAGTCAGCTCCGCCGACAGCTCGCGCATCGCCGTGAAGAAGCGGTAGCGAATGTCCTGCGGGGACAGGCGGCCGAAGAACGCAGCGTGCTGTTCCGCATCCTCGGGGCGGACCGGGCGCACGATCAGGCGTTGGCCGTCACGCAGCGTCCACTGCTCGACGAGATTGGCGGGGTAAGGCGAGATCGCCAGGCCGCCGCTGGTGTCGCCGGGCTCGCGCAGGCGCAACCAGGCGTCGGCTGCCAGCACACCGTCGGTGTCGACGATGAGGGGATTGAGGTCCAGCTCCGCTATCTCGGGGAAATCGACGATGAGCTGGCTGATGCGGACGAGTGCCTCGGCCACGGCGGCCTCATTGGCCGGCGGGTTGTCGCGGAAGCGGCCGAGTGTCGCGGCGGCGCGGCTGCGGGCGATCAGCGCGTGCGCCAGCGGCAGGTTCAGGGGCGGCAGATCGGCGGCGATGTCGCCCACGATGTCCGCCGTAGTGCCGCCCTGGCCGAAGCTGATGATGGGGCCGAAGGTCGCGTCGTCGGCCACACGCACGCGCAGTTCGCGCCAACGGCTGGCTTGGCATTGGACCAGCAGGACGTGTTCATTGTGCTGGTGGGTCACTGAAGACGTGGATGGCTGGGCCAAGCCCAGCCATGACGGTAGGGGCGGTGGGGGCGATGGGGGCGCGAGACGCTCGGCAGCGGCTGCAACCTCCGCCGCGTTATGCAGATTGAGTACGAGACCGCCGGAGGTTCGGAGATCTGGCCGCACGCTCTGGCGCAGTTTGACCACCGCGGGGAAGCCCAGCAGTGCTGCCGCCTCCGCGGCATCGTGGGCCGAGGTCACGACGCGATTTGGCACCACCGGGATGCCATAGGCATTCAGCACGTCCAACGCCTCGTCCTGCATTGCGGCAAGACGTCCGGCCTGGCGGATGCGTTCCAACAGGCGGCGCACCGCATCGCGATCAGAGGTGACGGTCAACACCGCACTGGTTGGCAGCTCGCGCGCGGCGGCACGGTTGCGGCGATCCTGCACGAGGTGGCGAAAGCCGCGTACCGCCTGTTCCGGCGTCGCAAACACCGCCACACCGGCCTGCGCCAGGGCGCGGCGGTGCGCGGCGCCGGCGGTCTCGCCCATCGCGCAAACCAGCAGCGGTACCCGCAGGGCCGCGCGGCAGGCGGCCAGCGCCGTCATCGCGGCATCAGCGTCCGCGTCCGCCGGCACGTGCACCGCCAGCACACCGCCGACGTCGGGCTGAGCCGCCGCCGTTGTCGCGTGCGCGGCCAGGTGCTCGGCCGCGTCGGGGGCCACGTGCACGATGTCGCCGGCCAGTTGGAGCCCGTCGCGCAACACAGCGTCCGCAGCCAGCTGACCGGCGCTGATGGCGTTGGTGACGATGCTCAGCGTTTCGGTGCGCACTGGCTTGGCGCGGGCCAGGGTTTCGGCCGCGGCGAGTAGATCGTCCAGGCTGTGGACGCTCAGGACACCGGCACGGCGCAACGCCGCCTCGAAGGCACGATCCGCCGCGCCGGTCGGGTCTGCGTGCAGCATGCCGGGCCACAGCGCCACCACCGGCCGCAGGCGGGAGGCGGCACGGGCGGCGGACAGGAAGGCACGGCGGCTTCGCAATTCCTTGATCTCGAGCAGGATCGCGCCAGTACCGGGATCGCGCGACAGCCAGTCCAGCACTGCTCCGAAGCCGATATCCGCGCGCCCGCC
The DNA here is from genome assembly GCA_963844695.1 of uncultured Actinomycetes bacterium. Taxonomy (GTDB): domain Bacteria; phylum Actinomycetota; class Actinomycetes; order Streptosporangiales; family Streptosporangiaceae; genus RYN-230. The sequence goes on along the minus strand of CAWJPL010000016.1, from coordinate 18,440 downwards.
GATGCCGACGATATGGCTGAAGCCGACGCCGTTGGGTTGCGCCCAGTCGAGCACCAGGCGGCACAGCGCGGACGACTGCGACACCAGCCCGACGCGACCGACGGGCGGTGGCAGATGCGCGCGCGAGGCGTTCAGGCCGATGCCGGGCACCACGACGCCGAACGAGTCCGGACCGAGCATGCGGACGCCGCTTTGGCGCGACAGCTCGGTCAGCGCGTCGGCAGGGCAGAGGACGACCGCGGCGAAGGTCCCCTTGGCTGCCAGTGCATGGAGCATGTCCAGCGTCGGCTGCGCGGCGAACACCGCGAGGTCCGGCGGGGTGGCCAATGTCGCGACGTTCGCCACGGCGTCGATTACGGTGATGCCGCCCTTGAACCCGCCGAACCGCAGGTTCGCCAACGCGTGGGCGCCGATGTCCGTACCGGCACCGATCACGGCGACCGAATCCGGATGGAACAGGTGGGCGGGACCGAAGCGGCCCGCGGGTTTGTCGCGCGGCAGGTGCATGGGCTGGGTCACCATAACGCTGTGGGTTGTCTGGGCCACGCCTAAATGGCCCCGGGGCGCCAATACCGAACACCTCGATGCGCGGGCGATACTGGACGTGTCGGTCAGTGTCGGCGCTGGCTATTTCGATGTGACCTGGTCCGACGCCGAGGACACGGAACGGTTTCGACGCAACGCGTGTCACCGGCCGAACTGACGCGCTCCCTGCTCGAGAGCCTCGGTGGCGCCATCCGTCGGCAACGCAACCTGATCGTGCGCCCGTATGGGCCGGGGGTCAAACTCGTCCAGGCCGACGGGCTGAAGGCCGAGAAGCTCCCTGCCCTCGCCCCCACCATGTTTCTCACCATTGATACCAGTGCTCATGGATGATGACCCATTGCAAAACCAGCGAGCCTGTACTCGGCGTTGCCGGCAACAGAGAAAACAGTAAAAGAATATTCAACCACAGAGGCACAGAGTCCACAGAGTAGTCATAGAGTATTATTAAAGTGACTCTGTGACTACTCTGTGGACTCTGTGTCTCTGTGGTTGAAAGTCCTTACTTGCTACGCAGTCCGACTGCCAATGCGCAGTCCGACACAAGTTGGCCGCGTTGCTGCCAAATCTTAATAGTGACCAATGCGTTGTGCCGAATGTCATTGCCGGACCACGCCCCGAACATGACAAGTGGGAAGACAAGTCGTGCTCAGTGAGCGTTGGTCTGAGGCCTCGCTCGGCAATTTCCAGGCCTGGCTCGCGCTGCCAGGTATGGAGGACCACGACCTCGCCCGCCGTACCCGCGTAACGCCTCAGCGGACTGAGCAAAACTGGGGAGTGTCAAACAGCCCGATCGCCAGCCGCCCATCGCCTCAGTGCGCGAGCGACGCCGGCTGGACCGCGACCCCATCCGGCGTGTCACTCTCCACACCGGCGCGCAGCGGCAGGTCGCGCATGCCCAGCGCCACCACCAGCGCTGCGACCATCGCGATGGCGCAGGCCAGGAACGCCAGGTGAAACGATCCGGCGAGCGCCGCGTGCACCTGCGGCAGCATCTCCGGCCGCACGCCTTCCAGCGCGCCGCCGCCCTGCCGCACCTCGCCGAAATCGATATGCGCGGTGATGCCGAGTTCGGCCAGCCGCGTGGCAAACCCGCTCGCCAGCAGCGCGCCCACCAGCGTGCTGCCGAACGCGCCGCCCATCGAGCGCAGGAACAGCAGGCAGCCGGTCGCCGCACCGATGTCCCGCCGCTCCGCCGCGTTCTGCACGCAGACCAGGCTGCTTGGCATCACCATGCCGAGGCTGGTCCCCAGCACCAGCCTCGAAAGCACCACCACCACAGATCGGCGTCGTCGCGGTAACCAACGCCAGCAGCCCGAACCCAACCAGGCAGCCGCCCAGCCCCACCACCATGATCCGCTTCATCTTGCCATGCCGCCGCGCCAGCCGCCCGGCGAACACCGCGCCGACGCAGTTCGCGGCCAAGGAACGGTACCACCAGCGCGCCGGACATCGCCGCGTCGGCTCCGCGCACCAACTGGAAGAACAACGGCAACAGGAAGCTGCCGCCGAACATCGCCAGAGCACCGCAGAACGCGATCGTCACCCCGCGCGTGAACACCGCATTGGCGAACAGCCGTGGCGGCAGCAGCGGATCGGGAAACCGCCGCTCCTGCCGCGCCAGCAACACCAGCAGCACCAGCCCACCCGCGCTCAGGCCAAGGATGGCCGGCGAGTCCACGGCATCTCCACGCCACCCCAGCTCAGCACCAGCAGCCACGCGCTGACCGCGGCGGTCAGCAGCCCCGCCCCCACCCAGTCGATCCGCGCCTGACGCGCCTGCGCGCGCAGCAGACGCAGCGCACGATCGCACAGCAGCATCGCCACCAGCGCTATCGGCAGGTTGATCCAGAAGATCCAGCGCCACGACAGCGCATCCGTGACCCAGCCGCCGATGATCGGCCCGGCAATCGAGGCCAATCCCCAGGTCGACGCCATATAGCCCTGATAGCGCCCACGCTCCCGCGGGCTCACCACGTCGGCGATCGCCGCCTGCGCCATCGCCATCAGTCCGGCGCCACCGATGCCTTGCAGCGCCCGCGCGGCAACCAGTTGCGCCAAGGTCGCCGCCAACGCACACAGCACCGACGTCACCGCAAATATCGCCAGCGCCACCAGCAGCAGCATCCGCCGGCCATAGATATCCGACAGCTTGCCGTATATCGGCGTCATCGCTGTCGAGGTCAGCAGGTACGCCGACACGATCCAGGCAAGATGGTCGAACCCGTTGCAGATCCGCCGCAATGGCGGGCACCGCCGGGATCACCACCGTCTGGTCGATCGCCGCCAGGAAGATGCACAGCAGGATGCCGCTCAGCACCCGCATGATCTGCTGGTGGGTAAAATGCGGCGAGGGATCGCCTTCGGCAGTCGGCATGGGCGGGTCTCGCTCGTCGGGTCGGGCGGTTTATACCGCACTGCAACATGACGAGCCATGCCGGACGGCTCAACCCTGCCCTGCATTTGGGCATGCCGCCGGATTTTCGTTCGCTGACGGAACAGCCAACGGCTGCTCGCACAAAATTTATGCAGCCAGATGGTGCGCCGAGGAAAACCCTCGAACGCCCGTCTGGCGTTCTCAGCGCCGCACATGGCGATCCCAGCGGGAATTGTCACGTTCCTTTCATGACGACCCTTGGAAGCGGCTTGAGATTGCCGACGGTCGCATCGACCGGATCGCCCATACTGTGTCGGGTTTCTTGGGGTCGGGGTTGACCTTGTAGTAAAAACCCACGCCATCCGCTGTCGTTCGAAAACAGGGCCCGGTACGCGGGTTGGACCCAGTTAGGCGACGCAGAGCCGCAGTCCACCGGGCAGTGCGGGGTCTTGTGCTTGTGAAGATAACCGGCGCAGTCGGGACATTCTTCTTATACCAACACTCACAGAGCGCGACTCATCTTGCCACTTGGCATGTTCGGGGCGTGGTCCGGCGATGACATTCGGCACGACGCATTGGCAGTCGGACTGCGAGGCAAGCAAGGAGTTTCTACCACGGATGCACACAGATGGACGCGGATAGTGCCAGACGCAATGTTTCAAAGCGGGCAAGCCGGCTTCCCTGGAGCCGAATGATTTGCGTTCATCAGTGTGCATCTGTGGTTGAAGATTCTTTTACTGTTAGCGGCAACGCTTAATACAGGTTCGCTGGTTTTACTTTGAATGATAGCGCAACGGCCGCTTGCGACCCAAGTCGGACGCTCGGCCGAGCACTGTCGAATGACGAGAGTGGGTCCGACCGGTTTGGAGCGCATGACGGCAATGAGAAGACGCTCGCTCCAGGCCGGTTGTCGACGGCAGATGGCCCACCCGAAGCGGGCGCTCAGACGCAACGCACAGGATGTGTCGCCAGGCTTCGGTCAGATGGCAGTTCGGCTGGACGGCTTCCGTCCCCACGACTGCACAAGCAGCTTGTCGATCACAAGGGTATTTGGATCGTCCAGGTGCAACTCAAGTGCGGCCTTGTGCATAGCAAGTTCATTCTCAGCCAACAGCCCAAGCGAGATGACCTTGTCGTGCAGCGAGTCCAGAAGTGAAAGTAGGTGCTTCCGTCGGGATCCGTGCGGCTGAACGATGTCCACATGCACTTTGCACTGCACGTCTTCGAGGCCAACGGACCGTAGCATTTCCGGAAGGCGGCGACCAAAGAAGACGTTACCGCCATGCCGACCAAATGCGCTGTGATAGATCCCAACCAGAATATCCCACGAAGGGTGCGAGGGGTAACATAGCCATGATGCATCGTCGACTTCCTCTGCCGCGACAATACCGGCGTCGCGAACCAACGCGACCATTGCGGAGAGAATCGCTTCTGGATTCGGCCTGTTGATCATCACAAGGCGCTCGTGCGCAAAGTCAAAGGAATTTCGGTCCAGTCCGCTTGTCAGAGCGTCGGCTTAAATCACCTTGACGTTGCTCAGTCCGAGCCGACCAATTTCCGCCGAAGCCACTTTCGCGAAACGCGGCACATATTCTAGGCCCACAACTTCTCCCGCCGCCCCTACGCGCTGGGATAGGGAGTCAAGAATTCCGAGAGGCCCGCAGCCCACATCGATCACTCGCCAGCCCTGTTGTATCCCAATCCGGTCGAGTAGCCAGTGGGCCTGCTGTTGGAATTCTCTGGCCTGGTCCAGAAGTCGCTGTTGCTCGATGTGCGTGCTGCCGAAAACGTAGGACATGGGATAGCGGCTGTCCATGAGCTCCTCTGTCATTATGACGGCTATTGTCGGCAGAGGGATCGTGTTGATCCTGGTAGAAAATGCAGCCCCGACAACCGTGGTTCGTATCAACCGGGATCGTCACTTCTGATGATTGATCTCCTTCCATGGATCCTTGACCATCGGAATCGTCTCCAGTTCGACGTTCGCAAGTCGGCCGTTGACCATCTCGACACGCCGCACATATTCGTTCTGCACGATGTCGCGGGTATCCGGATCGATCATGAATGACCCACGTGGGCTGGCATCATCCTTCCAGCCTTTCAGCAGCGCCATTGTCTGGTCGGGATCGATCTTGCCGTGCTGTGCATCAACCACATGGAAGATTGCTGCCATGCCGTCATAGGCATCGACGACCGTGTAGCCTGGATCCTCGTTCTGCCCGTATTTTGCGTGGTATGCGGCGACGAACGTCTGGTTGAATGGTCGCGGTGCTGCCGACGAGTAGTGGTTCATCGTAACGACTCCCAGCGCCACGTCACCCATGTTCTGCAATTCTTCATCTGTCGTGATGGCACCCGGCCCGATCAGCTTGATCCCGGCCTGCGTCAATCCAAGGTCGCCGAACGCGCGCATCAAGGCAGTGGATTCCTTGCCGGCAGGGACGAAAGCGAACACCGCATCTGGCGCAACGTCTTTCGCACGCTGCAAGAACGGCACAAAGTCGGGATTGGCCACCGGCATGCGTACCGATCCGACAATTTGCCCGCCGCTGTCGACGAAGCCCCTGGTGAACGCTTGTTCCGCATCGATCCCAGGTCCGTAGTCCGACACCACGGTATAAACCTTCTTGATGCCGTTCTTCACCGCCCAAGGACCCAGAGGATAGGACGACTGCCACATCGTCAGCGACACACGGGCGATGTAAGGCGACTTGGTTGTAATGGTCGACGTGCTGGCGTTCATGATGATGAGCGGAACTTTGGCCTCGGTGGCCAGGGGTGCGATCGCCAGTGCGTTGGGCGTCCAGATCACTCCGGCCAAAATCTGCACGTGGTCGCGGGTGATCAGTTCCTGCGCCAGCCGCTTGGCCACTTCCGGATTGGGCCCGGTGTCGTCGCGCCTGATCAGCTCAATCGTTACGCCCGCCGGCAGGTCGCTTTCATGCTGCTTCATGTAAAGCTGGATGCCGCGCTCCATCTGCTCGCCCTGCGGGGCCAGTGGACCGGAATAGGTGTTGATGATGCCGACCTTCACGGTCTGGGCGCCGGCAGCGCCACAGCTCATCAACACGATCGCGATGCCAGCCCGGGTGCAATTCCACGTCTTCATGTCGCGTCCTTTCGGGTGCCTCCCGGCGGCTCGGCTGCCACCGACCGGATCGCTGATCGGCAATCCACGATTGAAGGCTATTTGGTTCTCCTATAGGTGGGAACATCTGATCTGCCTCTATCACCATAGGTGATCGGCTATGGCCAAAGGCATCGACTGGGAGCGCCGCATCGGCCGTCGCGTCCGCCTGCGGGATCTCCATATCCTGTTCGCTGTCGTTCAGTCGGGCAGCATGGCCAAGGCGGCCGCGCTGCTCGGCGTTTCACAGCCTGTCGTGTCGCAGGCGATTGCCGACCTGGAAGTAGCGATCGGGGTGCGCCTTCTCGATCGCAACTCCCGCGGCGTCGAGCCGACGTTGTACGGTCGCATCCTGCTTCGCGCCGGCGAAACGGCGTTCGACGATCTGCGACAAGGGATACGAGAGATCGAATCCTTGGCCGATCCCGACGCGGGCGAGGTTCGAATAGGTTGTCCGGAATTCGATATCGGGCGGACTCCTTCCGCCCGTGATCGAGAAACTCTCCCGCCAGTACCCGCGGATGGTCTTTCGCATAACCCAGGTGAATACCCTGAGCACACAATTGGAATTCCCAGAACTTCGCGAGCGAAAGCTTGATATCGTGATGGTCCGCCTGGTCAAGCCGATGGGTGAGTTCGAATTCGAGGAGGATCTTAACGTGGAACAGCTGTTCGACGACGAATTGCTTGTCGTCGTAGGGCGGGAAAGCCAATGGGCTCGTCGCCGCGTGATCGAGCTCGCTGAATTGGCCAACGCCCCCTGGATTCTGCCCCCCGACAGTTGGAACAGCCTGATCCTGCAAGAAGCGTTTACCGCGATAGGCTGCAAAATGCCGCATATCGGCGTCGAGAGTTTTTCTGTCGCCCTGCGCTAGATGGCCAGGTCCGAGCAAATATGCAGCCAGCCCTCGGCGGACGTCCACGTGCCGCAGTACCAGCGGGGCATGAAGTCGGAGGTATCAAATAATGAACCGAGAAAACCAAACATGAGCAACACGCTCCCCAGACTGAGGCTTGCGAAAGAAACGTGCTTCCGTCATGAAAGCAACCGCACGCCGAGCGAGACTTCCCGGCGGCCGGGGCGAGATGCAAAAAGAAGCGGCCCCACTACGTTGCCCTCCCAGTGTACGCCGAAACCTTGGGATTGGAACACCCCCGCAAGGGCGCGAGACCATGAGGCCAATGCCAGCTATCAATTTTCCGACGTTCGATGAAATTCAGACCATGCCAACGATTGACCCCGCTCTATCGCGAGGCCAAACTGCAGGCTGCACACCGACCGATCTTCCGCACGCACTCAAGCCGCGACCTTGGCCGCACGAGACTCCAGTGAACTTGCTCCGCAGATCTTCGAACATTGGCAAACGAATTCGAATCGTCTCTTTATTGGCTTGTGCACGATTCGCTTGCCGGACCTTGCGATCGATGGCCGCCGACTGCACCGTCACAATCGTCGAATTCACGATCGCCGAACATCGTGATGATCGTTTCGGATGATCAGGGGAGCGACGATTACGGATTTCTTGGACATCCTCATATCCGCACGCCGCATCTCGACCGCCTGGCTTCGCAAAGCCTCACGTTTCGCCATGCCTATGTCACCAGCAGCCTCTGCCGGCCGAGCCTGGCGACGATTCTTACCGGTCTGTATCCGCACCAGCACCGCATCACCAGCAACGATCCGCCGCTGCCCAAAGGCAAACCGGGCCGCGAGGCCAATCGCGATCCGACGTTCCTGGCCCAGCGGCAGAAAATGATCGACAACATCGACCGCGTGGCCACGCGTGCCGCGGTTGTTGCAAAGCTTGGGCTACGTCAGCTTTCAGACCGGCAAATGGTGGGAAGGGAACTACAAACGCGGCGGATTCACCGACGGCATGTCGCAGGGCGAGCGGCACGGCGACCAAGGCCTGGCGATCGGCCGGGAAACGATGCAGCCGGTCTACGATTTCATCCATCGCGCCGTGGAAGAGAAGAAACCGTTTTTCGTGTGGTATGCGCCGATGCTGCCGCACAGTCCCCACAATCCGCCGCAGCGATTGCTGGATCATTATCTCAACCCGGCGCCGACCGCCGGAGATTGCCAAATATTGGGCGATGGTCGAGTGGTTCGACGAAACCTGCGGCGAATTGCTCGCGCATCTCGACCAGCAGCATCTGGCGGACAACACGCGTCGTGGTCTACATCACCGACAACGGCTGGATCCAGGATCCGACAGAAGGATCGCTATGCGCCGCGTTCGAAGCAATCGCAATACAATGGCGGCTTGCAGACGCCGCTGATGCTGCGCTGGCCCGGCCACATCGAAGCATGGATGACCGATTCGCTCGCCAGCAGTATCGACCTGGCACCGACCATGCTTTCGATCGTCGGTTTGAAACCTCCGGCCGAGATGACCGGCGTGAACCTGCTCGATCCAGCAGCCATCGCCGACCGTCCGGCGATCTTCGGCGAGATTTTCACGCACAACGCCGTCGACATCGAGCGGCCGGCGACGAGCCTGCGGTATCGCTGGTGCATCGCCGGGAACATGAAGTTGATCGTTCCGCAACCCGCGAACGAGCCTCAACCGTGGTCGAACTTTACGATCTGGCCACGGACCCCGGCGAGAAGCACAACCTGGCTACCGAGCAACCCGACGAGGTGGCTCGCTTGCGCAACTGATCGACGGCTGGTGGGCGGTAGACGCTCGCAGTGAGGTAATTCGAATTAATCTTGCACGACGAACCACTCTCCCGCCCTCAGCGGCCGAGAAGATTCCGCCGGCCCAGGTCGGCGATGATGCCCAGCGCGTTCCACGCCTCGCGCGAATTGATCTTCGAGTTGCCGCGCTGCCGATCGACGAACGTAATCGGAGTTTCGGCGAACCGGCAGCCCAAGCGCTTCAATTGCCAGAGCATTTCTTCCTGAAACGAATAGCCGCCGCGACTTGAGCGCGCCGAAATCGAGCTGGGCCAGACGCGAGGTCCGGTAACAGCGGTAACCGCCGCTGCAATCCTTCGGTTTCAGGCCCAGCAGCGCCGCGCGTAGACGTTGATGGCCCGGCTCATGAAATGCCGCTTGATCGGCCAGCCTTCGATTCGCCCGCCCGGCACGTAGCGCGAGCCGATCATGACGTCGACCTCGCCCTGGCCGTTGCGGTTCATGCCGGCGATCAATTCGGGCAGATAGCGACGGATCGTGGCTGAAGTCGGCGTCCATGTTGACGACGAACGTGTAGCCATGTTCGATGGCGTACTTGCATGCCGGCCAGAATGGCCGTGCCCAGCCCAGCTTGCCCGTGCGGTGCAGGCAATGCAGCCGCGGGTCGACGGCGGCCGCTCATCGCACCAGCGGCCCGTGCCATCGGGAGAATTGTCGTCGATGACCAGGATCTCGACGTCCGGAGCACATTCCAGAATTCGCTCGACCAGAGAGCGGCAGGTTCTCGATTTCGTTGTAGGTCGCAATCGTGACCAGTGTTTTGCCATCCACGGCCATAGTCGTTCCAAGGCCAAACGTCCCCCTGAGCCTATCTTATCCTCGCGCCGGACGGCGGCGGAAGGAAGCCGGATGCTCGCCAGGTGAACCCACGGGACAAGTTGCGTGTCTTTAGGGCGTCGACGGGCCGGAATACGCCGATTTCGCAGGCCGCTAGCGACCGTGACCTCGTCCAATGCAGCCCCGAGTGATATAATTCGTACTCAATCCTGCCGGCCTTGCCATCCCTCCCGTGTATTCATGGCCTCACCCGTAACGCAACCCGCTCGGCAGCCGCCGCGGGAGCAGCTCGGCCGCCTCGCGGCATCGGCAGCAACGATCGAACGTTCGGCACGGCCTTTTGGTTCACCTACGCCGCCAACACGTCGATGACGGCGGCCTCCAGCCTGTTTTATCGCTACGACGACTTCGTCGAAGCGCTGGGGGGCGGCGAACTGCTGCTGGGCTGGATCATCGGCGTGGGCATGGTCGGCAGCCTGTTGGTGCGCACCGTTCAAGGTCGCGGCATCGACGATTATGGCGCCCGCCGCATCTGGCTCTGGTCGGCCGCGCTGTTCGTGGCCAGTTGTCTGGCGCACCTGCTGGTCTCGACGGCTCACGGCCCGCTGATCTTTCTTTGCCGCGCACTGATGCAAACCAGCATGGCCGGCTTCTTCGGCGCTTCGATCAGCTACATTGCGGGTCGAAAATCGACGACCCACATGGCCGAAGTCATCGGCACGCTGGGCACCTCGGGCTTCATCGGCATCGTGCTGGGCACCTTGATCGGCGACCTGGTGCTGGGCGACGGCCAGCGTTATGAACTGATGTTCGTCGTGGCCGCGGCCATCGGCTCGTTGGCCTTTCGTGTTCGGCTGGCTGGCGACCGACGGCGAATTGCGGCCGATCCGCCGGCGCCGCTTGCCGCTGATTTGGATCGTGCGGCGATATCATCCCGGCCCGGTGTCTGGATGGGCGTGGCGGCCGGCTTTGGACTGGGAATACCGACGGTTTTCTTGCGCCCCTACGCGCGAGAACTGGGCATCGAAGAGTTGGGCACGTTTTTCTATCCCTACATGCTGGTGGCCTTCGTCACGCGGCTGGCCATCCGCCGGTTGCCGGCGCTGATTGGCATCCGGCTGATGGTGCTGATCGGCATCTCGAACATGGTCGTCGGCACGGTGCTGTTCGTCGTCGTCCGCTCGGCCTGGCAGCTCTGCCTGCCGGCGGTGTTCATGGGCGTGGCCCACGCCTGCATTTTCCCGGCCGTCGTGGCCGGCGGCAGCGGCGAGTTTCCGCATCGCTACCGCGGCGTGGGCACGACGCTGATGCTGGCCATGTTCGACCTGGGCAATCTTGTCGGCCAGCCGTTGTTCGGCGCTGTCTGGGACGTGGCTTCGCGATCTGGAGCTGCCGGGTTTCACCGTCGCGTTCAGCGTTTCGGCCGGGCGCTCGCCGTGGGAGCCGTGGGCTATGCGTTGGCCACGCGCGGCGTCGGCGCGGCGCGTGCATCCCCGGCTGCGAAAGCCGCATCTCAACTTCGCAGGTGGATATCGCGCCGGCCAGCATCAACGCCGGGTCGTAGCTGCGACGCGGCTCGAGGCTGAAACCGGCCGGACGATTTCTGCTCGCTCAGCATGTTGCTCTGGGGCTGCCGAGGCCTTAGAATCCAGATACAAATGAGATTCAATCTCAATTAGCCCGCGATTCCTCCGGCCTCGGTCTGATATCCCGTGCACGATCTGATTCCTCTGAATTGCCTGCTCGCCGGCCAGCATGGCGAAGTGGGGATGGTGCTGGGCCAGCCGGCGGAAGTGCATCGCTTGGAAGAGATTGGGCTGCGCGGGGGCACCAACGTGCAGATGATCCAGCCGGGCAGCCCCTGCATTATTCGGTTGGCCGGCAACAAGCTCTGTTTCCGCGCCGACGAATTGGTGAGCGTGCTGGTCCGGCCGGGAGAATGTTGTGAGTGACAGCGCCGCGACCGCGCAGCGGTGCTACGGTCCGCCGCCTGACGGATTTGGCGTTGGGCTGGCGGGCTCGGGTGCGCGCGATCGAGGGGGACGACGAAATCAGTCTGCGATTGTTGGAGATGGGGCTCACGCCGGGAACCGACGTGCGATTGCTGGGCGTGGCGCCGCTGGGAGATCCGCTGGAACTGGAAGTCCGCGGCTATCGCTTGAGCGTGCGCAAGCGCGAGGCCTCGCGCATGGAAATCGAGCTGCTCTAGACTCCGCTTGAACAGCTTGCCCTGCCCGCAGATTCGCCCGCCATGACCACCGCCGCCGCCGAAAGAACGTGTTGCGTTGCCCTGATCGGCAATCCCAACACCGGCAAGTCGACGCTCTTCAATGCGCTGTCGGGCGTGCATCAGCGGGTGGGCAACTATCCGGGCGTGACGGTCGAAAAGAAGGTCGGCCAGATGACGCACGGCCGACGGCGATTCGCGCTGGTCGACCTGCCGGGCACGTACAGCCTGGCGCCGCGCTCGCCCGACGAGATGGTGGCGGTCGACGTGCTGCTGGGCCGGCTGGCCGACGTGCCGCGTCCCGACGCGGTGCTGTGCATCGTCGACGCCAGCAACCTGGAGCGCAATCTGTACCTGGTCAGCCAGGTCTGGAGCTGGGGCTGCCGGCCGTCGTGGCGCTGAACATGATGGACGTGGCCGCCGAGCGGGGCATCGAGATCGATGTCGCCCGGCTCGAGCGCAGCTCGGAGCGCGGGTCGTCGCCGTGCAGGCCAATCGCCGCATGGGCTGGCCGAGCTGAAAGACGCGCTGGCCGCGGCCGTCGACGAGCCGGGCACGACGCCGGCGAGCCCCTTTCCCGAGGCCTTTCGCGACGGAAGTCGACGCGGTTGCGACATCGGCGCCTGGGCTCGAGACGGCGCCTGGCCGCGATACCTGGTCGAGCGGTTGCTGCTGGACACCAGCGGCTACCTGGAACAAGAGTCGCACCTGCTCGCCGCCGGAGACAGGTCTGCCGAACTGCACGCGGCCCGCGAGCGATTGCGCGGCGGCCGGCTGCCCGGTGCCGGCCGTCGAAGCCATGGCCCGCTATGGCTGGGTCGGCCGGGTTCTGGACGGCGTGGTCGTCCGCCGCGACGCACGAGCCAGGCCTGGCCACGACCGATCGGATCGACCGGGTGCTCACGCACCGCGTCGGCGGGCTGCTGGTCTTCGTGCTGATGATGCTGTTGGTCTTTCAGGCGGTTTTCCTCGGCGCGCAGCCGCTGATGGATCTGATCGACGCTGGCGTGGGCAGCGGTCGGCGGCTTGATCGGCGCCGACTGCCCGACGGTGCGCTGCGCAGCTTGCTGGTCGACGGCGTGATCGGCGGCGCAGGCGGCGTGCTCGTCTTTCTGCCGCAGATCCTGATCCTGTTCTTCTTCATCGCCGTGCTGGAAGACTGCGGCTACATGGCCCGGGCGGCCTATCTGATGGACCGGCTGATGATCGCGCGTGGGCCTGAGCGGCAAATCGTTCATTCCGCTGTTGTCGTCGTTTGCCTGCGCGATTCCGGGCATCATGGCCACGCGCGTCATCGAGAACCGCCGCGACCGGCTGACGACGATCCTGGTCGCCCCGCTGATGAGCTGCAGCGCACGGCTGCCGGTCTATACGGTGCTGATCGCGGCCTTCATTCCCGGCCGCGAGTACGCCTGGCGGGCTGGTCAGCCTGCGGGCCTTGGTGCATGATGGCCATGTACCTGGTGGGCATGGTCACGGCCGTGCGTCGTGGCGCTGATTTTGAAGCGGACGCTGCTGCGCGGGCCGACGCCGCCGTTCGTGCTCGAATTGCCGACCTACAAGTGGCCTTCGCTCCGCACGGTCTTGCATCGCATGTTCGAGCGCGGCTGGGCCTTCATCCGCCAGGCCGGCACGCTGATCGTCGCCGTGTCGATCGTCGTTTGGGCGGCGCTGTACTATCCCACGGCATCCGGAGCAGGTCGAGGCCCCGTATCGCCGCCCAGCGCGCCGGCGCTCGAAGTCGCAGCTCGCCAGGCTTGCCCGCCGACAGCGAGCACGGCCGGGCAAGGCTGCCGAGCAACTGGCCGACATCGACACTCAGATCGCCGGCGAGTATCAGCGGCAAAGCTTCCTGGGCCGGCCGGGCATTGGATCGAGCCGGCCGTCAAGCCGCTGGGCTGGGATTGGCGGATCGGCTGCGCCGCGATCGCCTCGTTTCCGGCCCGCGAGGTGGTCATCGCCACGCTGGGCGTCATCTACAACCTGGGCGAAGACGTCGACCTGGCCAACGAAGCGGACGCGCACGCGCTTGCAAACCGCGCTTGCGGCAAGCCCGCTGGGACGGCACCGATCGGCCGGTGTTCAACGTGCCGGTGGCGCTGTCGATCATGGTGTTTTTCGCGCTCTGTGCGCAGTGCGCGTCGACGCTGGTGGTGATCAAGCGCGAGACCAACAGTTGGCGCTGGCCGCTGTTCACGTTCGGCTATATGACGGCGCTGGCCTACGTCGGGGCGCTGTGACGTACCAGGTCGGCCGATTGTGGCTGTAGCACGAGTGACTGCCGGCAAGGTGGACATACCCATGACCGGCATCTGGCAAGAGATCATCGTCGCGGGCCATCGTGCTGGCCGCGGTGGCCTATCTGTGCGGCAGCTGTGGCGTGCTTGGTGCGCAAACGAGCGGGCGGTTGCGGCGCTTCGCTGCGGCCAATGCACGAGCGAGCCTCGGCCGCAAGACCGGCCGCTGGTGTCGCTGCGATCGTGCCGCTGCGGCGCGCAGTCCAGCCGGCGTAACGGCGAGACGCTTGGATGTGCCGGCGGCATGCAACCGGCAGGCCGCGTCCGGCTAGCCGAATCGCGCCGCGCGTTGCAGACCGCTGCCTATGCGCTGCCGGCTGCCTAGCGGTTATCGGCCGCTTTGATCGGCTCGGGAGCCAGCACCTGGACATAGGCCAGGATCTCCGGGATCACGCCCGGCCCGAGATCGCTCTCGATCTTGATTCGCTTGCGAGAACTTGACCGCCTTTTCGCCCGCCGTGAATGTCACCGGAATCACGTGCACGGTCTTGGCGGCGTCGGAAGTCTTGAACTCGAAGCCCTCGGCATCGCACTTCACGGCGGTGATCTTGAACGGCTTCTTGCCCTGCACCACCAGTTGCTTGGTGATCTTCTGGCCGGGCTTGAGCACGCCCAGGAACAGCGACGCGGGGCTGATGGTGACTTCGGCCACCACGCGGGCCTTCGACGTCGACCGGCACCTGCGACGGCGTTCTGGTCGTTGGTCACCAGCATGACCTGGTCCTTGAAGTAGCCGCGCGGCGCATCGGCTTTGAGATCGCACGGTCAGTTCGTAGACCACCTGGCCGCCGCCGCGCGACGTTTCCTTGAACGAGGCCAGCAGGTGCGGGTTGTTGCGGCTTGACCTCGAGGATCTTCCAATCGTCGCGGCCGGCATAGGTGATCGAGATCTTCTTTTCGGCCTTGGCTGCCGAAATCGACGTTGCCGAACTCGGCTCTGCCGGGCGTCATCACGATGTCGCTACGGATGTAGCCCGACACGTTCAACTGCACTTCGGCGTAGAACGGCTTGTCGAAGGTGACCGTGACGGTCGCATGGCGTTGGCCGAGAAAGCTGTGCGTATTGAAGGCGGCGACGATGGCGCCGTCCTCGTAGGTCTTGAGGCTGTCCTTGGCGATCGTCGGCGTGGTGCAGCCGCAACTGCTGCGGACGCCGGCGATATGCACGTCTTCTTCGTAGATGTTGTTGAGCTTGAAGCGATATTCGACCTTGGCGCCGCGGCCACCGCCCCGAAGTCGTGGCTGGTGGTCTCGAACATCTTGCGGGCCCATTCCTGGGCCGTCGCCGGGCTGCGCCAAGACCAGCGAGACCAGCAGCAACTAAAGGTGCGAATCACCGAGCGTTCTCCCAAACGGTCGCCTGCCACCATGCAGTCGCCAGGCTCGGGCCCGAATTTCCCCTGGGGAAATCCCCCCGGCCAACCCAAATCGCTTGGTACCAGCGACCATAAATCTAACGTAACTCTACGGCTAGCCAAAGTTTGAGTCAACTTGTCCTTGCAGGCCGTTGGGGGGGTACCCCTGGCTTTGATATATTCGTCGATGCGAGCCGCGTAAATTGAGCAAACTCTCCGGCCTGCGTCCCGGTAATCCTTATCGTCATAACCGCTGGCTAGTGGAAGCACCGAACGGAAGTCACGAATCGCTACCAAGCTTATTTGCAGGCGCTTACAACGGCGAATCCGCATGCAGGAAACTACACGCCCGATAACCGGATCGCCCCTGTCGCCGCTCACCAGCCTCCTGTCGCCACGATCCGACCAGCCGACGGATCCAAGCGGGGGGGCTGCGCACACTCGGCTGGCTTCGGCCTGGCGGTTGCGGTACCATTGACATCGACCACGCTTGGTGACTGCTGATTCGTCCCGCCTTTGATTCTCCTCCCGCTTTGCTGCACACGAGGAGCTAGTAATGCTCGCACGCCTGCGGTTTCTCGATTTGCCCCGAATGGGCCTGAGTCGGTTCCTGGTCGGCGTTTGCGCTGGCCGCCTGGTCGGCGCGGCTTGGTTTCTGCCTTCGGCGACGCTGCTCGTCGGCGCGTGAGCCGACGAGACCGGCAAGCTGCCGAGCCCAAGACCACGCCGCGTCAAAGCCGAAAGCCGTGCACAAGAACCGTCCGTCCGACTCCGCACAAGATCGTCGACAAGCCGCTCCACAATCCGTTTCCGCGTCGCATTCCGGCTCCCGATCTGACGGGCGGCGTCAGTTGGCTCAACACGGCCGGGCCGCTCGAGCTGGAAAAGCTGCGCGGCAAGTTCGTGCTGCTCGATTTCTGGACCTACTGCTGCATCAACTGCATGCACATCCTGCCCGAGCTGAAGAAGCTCGAGCAGGCGTTTCCCAACGAGCTGGTGGTGATCGGCGTGCACTCGGCCAAGTTCGAAACCGAGCAAGATTCGAAGAACATCACCGATGCCGATCCTGCGCTACGAGATCGAGCATCCGGTGGTCAACGACGCCCAGCATGCGATCTGGAACGCGCTTCGGCGTCAACACCTGGCCGACCGTGCTGCTGATCGATCCCGAAGGCTACGTGGTCTGTCGGCACTGACCGGCGAATTCAAGGCCGACACGATCGACAAGAAGCTTCGAAGCAGGCGATTCCCTATTATCGCAAGAAGGGCGTGCTCGACGAAACGCCGCTGCACTTCGATCTGGCGGCCTACCAGGCCGGCGAAACGCCGCTGCGTTTTCCCGGCAAGATCCTGGCCGACGAGGCCGGCGGCCGGCTGTTCATCGCCGACAGCAACCACAACCGGATCGTCGTCGCCGGCCTGGACGGCAAGCTGCATCGACGACGATCGGCAGCGGCGCGATCGGGCCGCGCCGACGGCGACTTCGCAGGCCGCGTCGTTCAATCATCCGCAAGGCATGGCCCTGCGACGGCGACACGCTGTATGTGGCCGACACCGAAAATCACCTGCTGCGCAAGGTCGATCTCGAAAGCAGCACGTCGCCACCATCGCCGGCACCGGCCAGCAAGGCAGCGGCTGGCCCGGCGTCGACCGCACGACGCCGCGCATGCACGTGCACGGCCCGCATCGCTTGGGTCGGCAAGCCGCGACAAGACCGCGCTGAACAGTCCTTGGGACCTGTGCGATCCACGACAACGACCTGTACATCGCCATGGCCGGCCCGCACCAGATCTGGAAGATGCCGCTCGACGAATCCGAGATCGGCCCCTACGCCGGCAACGGCCGCGAGGACATCGTCGACGGTCCGCTGCTGCCGCAGAGCCCTACGAAGAAGGCTTCGCCTAGCTTCGCCCAGCCCAGCGGCCTGGCGTCCGACGGCAACTGGCTGTACGTGGCCGACAGCGAAGGAAGTTCGATCCGCGCCGTGCCGTTCGAGCCGACCGGCAAGGTGAAGACGGTCATCGGCACCGTCGCACCTCGACGACGGCCGGCTGTTCACGTTCGGCGACGTCGACGGCGAAGGCTACGCGCCGCGCTTGCAGCATCCGCCTGGGCGTGGCCTGGTACAACGGCCTGCTGTACGTCGCCGACACCTACAACAACAAGATCAAGGTCATCGACGCCGGACAAGAGCTTCGTGCCGACGCTGGCCGGCACGGCAAGCCGGGCGACGGCGACGACGCCGGCCACAGTTCGACGAGCCGGCCGGCCTTACGGCCGCCGCCGGCAAGCTGTACGTGGCCGACACGAACAACCACTTGATCCGCATCGTCGATCTGGACAACGGCAACCGCGTTTCGACGCTGACGATTGCCGGCCTCGAACCCCCGCCGGCCAAGGATCCGGTCGAATCGCCGGAGTTGCCCGACAGCGACCCGATCAAGCTCTCGGTCAATCGGCTCAAGCCGTCCGGCCAGGCCGGTCCGGCTCCAGGTTCAACTTCACTTGCCGTCCGACTACAAGCTCAACGAGTTGGCTCCGCAGCGCTACAAGGTTGAAGTCGCTCGACCAGAATGGCCCGCTCGACCGGTCCGCTTTGGGCAAATCCGTGCGGCTGGAAAAGCCGCAGGATGTCTGGGACATCGAGCTGCCGATCAAGCAAGACCGCGGCGCCGACCGCATCCGGCTGGCGATTCAATACTTCTATTGCCAGTCCGGCGCCGAAGGGCTGTGCAAAGCCGGCAATGTCGTCTGGGAAATTCCCTTGGAACTGTCGCCCGACGCCGAGAAGACTTCAGTTCTGCTGGAGTGCTGGCCCAAGTGACGCGGCCGGCGGGTCCAAGCCGGCGAGCATCGGCGACGCATCGGCAACGGCTCGGGATCGCCGACGGGCTGACTCTTCCGTGGCAAATCGCCCCGTGAATTCGCAACCCACGCGGAAGCCTGGTCGCCGGCATGTCGTACGGCCGGCAATCGACGATTCGCGCCATCAGGTACATTGGAGCCCGACCTGGAATCGGACCACGATCGATC